>CAVZZT010000009.1:0-137816 GCA_963779835.1 uncultured Flavobacteriaceae bacterium | reverse complement strand
TGGTGATATAGTAGATGATCTTGAATTCACCATTCATGAGAATCAATAGGAAATACTCAGAATCTTTAATTTCCTTACTTCATTGCCTAATTTAAAATCGACCTTATCCCCCATTTTTTTGCCCGTCACTGCCTTCGCAATTGGCGCTACAAAAGCGATCTTTTTCTTTTTAATATCAGCCTCATCAACTCCTACGATCTGAAATTCCTGTTTTTGACCCGTTTCTAAATTATTTAATTTTACGTGAGCTCCAAATCTAACTTCATCTTTTGGCTGCTCTTCAGGGGTTAACAATCTGGCGGTGTTCAGGCGTTCTTTCAATAAGTTGATCTTACCATCAATAAGACTTTGCTCCCGCCTCTTTTCAGTTTCATTTTCTGCCTGAACGTGGGCTCTTTCATGCTCCAGCTCTTTTAATTCCTTTCTAAGCTCCTCCATTCCATTTTGAGTCACATAATTTGTAACTCCTTCCGGAATTGCAGCTCTCGGCGGTATAATCAGCGGTTCTTCCTGATCCTCTTCCTTTACAAATCCTCTGCTCATAATCAACTTTTATAGGTCAATCTATGAAATTTAAGCTAAATCTGGTAATACTTAAACTTATAAGAATCATAAATATTTCAGAAAGAGGAATTTGTAGAATATCTAAGAACTAATTTTATATTAAGTCCTTAATTATGAGTCTGGAAATCATCATATTATTTTCTATTATCATCATTGTGATATTCCTTTTTGCTCTGGAGATATTCCCGGTAGATAAGATCGCGTTCTTTATCATGGTAAGTCTTCTATTGACTAACATCATCTCTCCCGAAGAGGCTATTTCAGGATTTTCCAGCCCGGCAACCATCACTGTTCTGGCCTTAATGATCATAGCCATAGGCCTGGAAAATAACGGGGTAATAGACTGGCTGGCCAATGGAATGAAAAAATTAAAGGGTCTGCCCCTTTTCTTAATGGTTCCGGTATTTATGTTCATAGCCGGGAGTATTTCAGCTTTTATAAATACCACCGCGGTGGTGTTGGTTTTTGTTAAGATCATAGATGAACTAAGTGAACGCTATGATATCCCGGATTCTAAATTATTACTTCCCATTTCTTTCGCTGGGATCATTGGGGGAAGCTGCACTTTAATGGGTACTTCTACAAACCTTATCGTAAACGCCGTTGCCGTAAGACGAGGCGTGGAAAGATTCGGTTTTTTTGAATTTACCTGGCTGGGAGCCATCTTCCTGGTAATTACTATTCTTACGGTAAGTATTTTGATTGGATTCTTGCCAAGAAAAAAAAAGAGTAATATTTCAAGTGATTATGATCTGGATGAATTCATTACCAAGGGTATTATTAATAAGCATTCCGGCTTAATTGGAAAAAACATTGAAGAAGTGTTTGGAAATCAATCCGAAGACATTGAGGTGATCAGGCTTAAACGAAAAGGCGTCGTAAACGATCACCCAGGAAAATATACCACGCTAAAAGAAGGGGATCAATTGCTTCTTAGATGCAGTATTAAGCAATTGATCAAACTTAAAGATTCCGGTGATATTGTAATTATTAAGAATTCCGAAAAAAAGAGCGATGATTTATTTGAGGGAAATCCTGAAATCCTGGAAGATGATATACAGTTAGTTGAAATTTTAATGCTACCCAATTCCCCGCTTATTGGTAAAAGTATTAAAACCGTGGGGTGGTATGACCTTCATGGCGCCTCACCTCTGGCAATAAGAAAAAGAAGAAACCTTCGGAACCCGGGAAGACGAATTTTTGACAAACAGTCAGATGATATCGACCTTAGAGTTGGAGATCGGTTACTGGTAGAAGTGACAAATTCTGACTTGCAGGAATTGCAAAAAATGGATGATATCACCATTCTTAAACAGCATCCGAATATTAATATTACCACCAAAAATAAAAGAAATATCTCTCTCGGAATCCTTCTTCTGGTTATTGGACTATCTGCGTTCTCAATTTTCCCGATCTTGAAAAGCGCATTGATAGGTTGCTTCCTGATGATCTTTTTAAAATGTATAGATCTTGGTAAGATCTATTCCCAGGTGAACTGGCAGATCATTTTCCTTCTTGCAGGCATGATCCCGCTGGGAGTTGCTATGTCCAATACCGGAGCCGACCAATGGATCTCTGAAAATCTCTTAAAATTATTCGATGATAAGAGTAACCTGATCGTTATAGGCTTGCTTTTTTTATTCACTATGTTCTTAAGCGGATTCATATCGAACAACGCTACAGCGATCATTATAGCACCAATAGCTATTACTATTGCCGCAAATTTAGATCAGGATCCGAAACCATTTATTCTGGCTGTACTTTTCGCCTCTAATTTTAGTTTTTTCACTCCAGTAGGGTATCAAACCAATACTATTATCTATGGTATGGGAATTTATAAATTCAAACACTTTTTCATAATTGGCGGAGTCCTCTCTATTGTTCTTTGGATCACGGCAAGCATTCTACTTTCAGGGCAATTATAAAATGTTATTTTTGAAAAAAATCAAATGCCTAAACTTCTTATCATCGGATACGTCTGGCCCGAACCCACTTCTTCGGCTGCTGGTACCAGAATGATGCAATTGATAGATTTTTTCAAAAATGAGAACTATCAGGTTATATTTGGGACTACCGCCAGGGAGACGGAAAATAAGGCAGACCTCGCTGCTCTTGGAGTTAAAACGGAAAAGATCAAATTGAACGATCCAGAATTTGATGATCTTCTGAAAAAGCTAATGCCAGAAATGGTTCTTTTTGATCGTTTCATGATGGAAGAACAATTCGGCTGGAGAGTTGATAATATTTGTCCAAACGCTATAAAAATACTGGATACCGAAGACCTTCATTTTCTAAGGAAAGCCAGGCAGGAGGCCTTCAAATCAAATAAAAATAAGGAAGAATTAATATTATCAATTCGGATGATTCTAAAAGAGAGATTGCAGCAATTTACCGTTGTGATCTAAGTCTCGTAATTTCAGAAGTTGAGATGGAACTGCTAATTAAAAAATTTAAAATTCCGAACGAAATCCTTCTTTATTTACCATTTATGCTGCAAAGCGTTCTTGAAAAAATTCAGGCAGAACTTCCCAAATTCGAGGATAGAAAAGACTTTATTAGTATTGGAAATTTTCTTCATGAACCAAACTGGAATGCGGTACTGGTTCTAAAAGAAAAGATATGGCCGCAGATAAGGAAACAGCTCCCCAAGGCAAAAATGAATATTTACGGAGCCTATCCTTCTGAAAAAGTAAAGAACCTGCATAATGAAAAAGAAAATTTTATCGTCCATGGCTGGACGGAGGATTCTGCAGAAGTGATGAAAAATTCAAAAGTCTGCCTCGCTCCTATTCAGTTTGGTGCCGGACTTAAAGGAAAACTCGTGGAAGCCATGCAGAATGGTACACCTTCCATTACTACAAAAATTGGGGCGGAAGGGATTAATGGCAATATGGAATGGAATGGTCACATTTCAGATTCTCTGGAAGATTTTATTGATGAAGCTGTAAATATCTATAACAATGAAACAATCTGGAACACCTATCAAGAGGCAGGTTTTAAGATCATCAATGAAAGATTCAATATTACAGAACATCAGAATAGCTTAAGGGATAAAATTCAAAAAATAAAAAAGGATTTGGATAAACATAGAGCGATGAACTTTACAGGCTCGATGTTAAAATACCATCTTCATAAAAGCACCTATTTTATGTCCCGATTTATTGAAGAAAAGAATAAGAGGAAATAGAAAACCGCCATTCGCATAAGCTTCAGGCGGTTTTCACTACACAAAAACAATTAATCAAACTAATAGGTAAACCAATCAGGCAGATCGTACGATCCGGTCCTGGAAAAGCTTTTGATTTAATTTTTTAAGAACTTCTATTTTATGTTTCGTATCTACGAGTAATGATATATTATTGGAACTTCCACCATAGGAGATCATCCTTACCGAAACATCCTGTAAGATCTCGAACAATCTTGAAGTTCCACGATCTTCAATAAGCCCCTCTCCTACCACACAAATAATGCTATGTTGAGAATCCACGCTAATCTCTCCGTAATGCTCGAGTTCAGAAATGATATGGTCAAGATTCCTGGCGTCATCTATTGTTAAAGAGATGGCAATCTCTGAAGTGGTGATCATATCAATCGCTGTTTCGTATTTATCAAATACTTCAAAGATCTTTTTCAGGAAACCATGAGCCATCAGCATTCGGTTCGATTTGATCTTGATTGCAGTGATTTCATCCTTTGCAGAGATGGCTTTTAGTCCTTTAGTTTCAGCCACAGAACTTATACAGGTTCCTTTAGCTTCAGGGGTAAATGTATTCTTGAGATAAACCGGGATGTTTTTTCCTATTACCGGAGAAATAGTCTGAGGATGAAGAATTTTGGCTCCAAAGTATGCCAGCTCCGCTGCTTCTTCAAAACTCAATTGAGAAACCGGATTTGTATTTTCCACAAACCGTGGGTCATTATTATGCAAACCGTTAATATCTGTCCAGATCTGAATTTCAGAAGCTCTGATAGCCGCCCCAAGAATGGTGGCAGTATAATCACTTCCTCCCCTTTTCAAGGTGCTAACTTCATTTTTAGCATTTATACGTAAGAAACCCTGAGTAATGAGAATTTCATTGTCTTCTGAAGATCTTAGGGTATCATTCAGTAATTCTCCTATATGAACAGTATCGGGATTTTCAAGATTATCTACATGCATGAAATCTTTCGCATTCAACAAAGTGTTGCCAATACCCTTATATTTTAAAAAGGAGCTGAAAATAAAAGTAAGCAGACTTTCCCCGGTGGTTAAAATTCTGGCATCAGTTTCAAGAGTCCATGTTTCATTACAAAGACCTCCTAATTCAGCAAAAATCGATTCAATATGTTTCTTAATTTTTGTGTTAGAATCAGGTTCCGGTATCAACTGGTCTATTAATCCAAAATGTTTGTTCCTTAGCTCATTAAGTCTGTCATTGATTTCACCGAATTCCGAATCTTTTACTTTAGAAGAGATCTCAACTAAAGAATTTGTTACACCAGACATCGCTGATAACACCAACAGTTTAGATCCCGGGATTCCCGAAATAATATTCCTGATATTTTCAATCCCGGCTGCCGATCCTACCGATGTACCACCAAATTTTAAAACTTTCATATCCATTAAATTCAGGCTGCATAGGTACTATTAAAATAAAGTGACTTAAAAATTAAGTTCTATTTTATATACATTTGTACAAAATGTTTAATATTTAACAATGAAGACCATTACTACTGTAGTTCATGATATTATAAGACATCAGCCTTTCCTTGATGATGCTATTGCCAGAGATATTATAAACTTTAGCGGACTTGCAGTTGATATTCAATCTCAGGTAGAGAAAGAAATGAGAAAACCGGTAAAACAGGGAAGTATTATAATGGCTCTGCGAAGATATGCTCCCAGCCGAACAAAGGTTAATATGCAAAGCTTGCGTGAACTTGGAGATATCATTGTTAGATCTGGTATAACAGAATATACATTCCTGAATTCCAATACGATTATTGCTAATAAAATTAGGTTGATGGAATCGGTAAAGGATCAAACAGGTGTTTATCTTAATTATTCCAGTAACTACCAGGAAAGTAATATCCTGGTATCTTCATCGCTTACCGATCTTGTGGAAAAATGTTTTAGGAGTGAGGTTAGAGTTTCTGTTAAGGAAGAACTATCTTCTATCACTATTGAGCTTCCAAAAAACAGCTCACAAAGTGTAGGACTTTATTTCTATATTTTTAAATTACTGGCTTACGAAGGAATTCCTGTTTTCGAGATGATTTCTACCTCAAATTATTTCGCACTCTTTCTGGAAAAGGAATATGTGAACAAGGCATTTTTATTGATGAACGAGATAAAACAATGATCTACCAGTATTCGTAAAGAACGCCAGTCATTGCTACAATAGTCAATAGTATCACGACAGCAATCGCAATATAAATTTTCTTGTTATTTCCTTCCCTTACAGAGCGTAAAATTTCGGCTTCTGAATTAGAATTTGATTTATTTTGAGTTGGCATAGTTACGTGGTTGTCTCAAAAACGGAAACTAATATACTAAAAATCAATTGCTTAAAATGCATAAATTAAACTTTTCATAAATTAATTAAGCCTGATTATTTTCATTTTATATTTAATAAGAAAATCGAACCATGAAAAGCATCATAAGAGCCCTGCTTGCAGGTTGGGGAGCTAAAAAATTAGGAAGTGGCTGTGGATGTATTGGGATTATAGTTGTCTTTATAATCCTATGGTTCCTTCTTGGTTATCTTGGACTAAAATAATTATTTATAGTCTTTTATTACAGCAGCCCACTCCATACTTTTTAAGGTCCGCATCAAAACAGGATTTATAATTTTAAGCAATTTTGAGTCTTTTGGGAAAGCATAGCTGTAATAATCCTTTTTTAAACTCTGTCCTAAAACTTCAAGATCATTAGAAAGGTCACGTCTTTGGATTTCGTATTTTAAAATTGGTTCATCATAAACAAATAATGTGGATTCTTCATTTTGAATTGCTTCTAAACCTTCAGCTCCATTACTTACCAGATTATTTTCAATATTATAAAGATCAAGTAATTCCTGAGAACTTGAACTCGTTACCGTAGTTACATCAAATCTTTCAAGATCCTGAATGGTTGAAATTTCTTCATTAATACTTTTAACTGTCAACGAGGAAGCTATGCCGGCAGTAAAACTGGAAATAATGATTACAGCCATAAACATCCAGATAAGTCCTATGATTCTTCCTCCGGTTGTCCTGGGAGATTTATCTCCATATCCAACGGTGGTCATGGTTACAGCGCTCCACCAAAAGCCCTGCATAATTCCTTTATAGGTTCCTCCGAATTCCTCATGATTTCTTTTTCTTTCAAATAACCAAACCAGAAAACCAAAGATGAAAATGACCAAAAGCAATAAGCCTATAACTGAGAAAAAGTTCCAGCTAAAAAGATTTTCTAAATGTTTTAAAATGGTAGATTCTTTTTTCTTTGCAACACTGGTGTGAGAAATAAAATATGGTTGCGAGAAATCCATTCTTTTCATCCGGTTATCGGTAACCGTTATTGGATTTACACTAAGATCTACCTCACCTTTTTCTATAGCATTTAACAAAGCGCCAAGATCTTCATATTCCTTAAACTCATATTCGGTTTGAAATTGCTCATTCACCATCTTCCATGACGTAATACTTAAACCCGAATAGCCGTGAGGACTCTTTTTTACAAATGGCGGTGTTTCCGTGATTCCAATAATGAGCTTTTTATTGATCTGAAGAGAATCTGATTCCTGTGAGAAAGTATTAGAAAAACAACATATTAAAAAAATCAGAAAGAAAAAAAGCTTACGAAATATCGTCATTATGAAAAATTTGAATTTCGAATATAATAATATTGTTGAGAATTAACGGGTAATAGAATCTTTACTGAAAATATATGCAATGTTTATTTTCCTCCTGCCAAATTTCCTTGCTTTTTTTACATTCTTTCCCATGTAAATATCTATACGATTCCGCCATCTATAGTGCATTTTATCCTTCACCAGAAATATACTGTCAAATCCTTCTATTTTAATCCTGGAATTATGATCTAATCCAAATCTTAATAAATCCCTTGATACGGCAATAGCGTTCATTCCGGGTTTCAAGGTGTCACCCCAGGCGGTTATCTGCGGGTGACCTTCGGTTTGGTAACCAAGAGAATTGTAAGCTGTTGCAGTAACACAGATGGTGTCCCAGTCTACATCATTTTCGTCAGAATTAAAATTCTTGCAGGAGGCGAAAAGAATCATCAGAAAACAATATAATCCGAAGCACTTAAGACTTGCTGAAGAAATAAAAATCCGGATTTTCATATTGGTTTCATATAACGGCAAGTATTGCCAGATTTTGGTTGCAGAAGTATCGTTTTAAGCCTAATTAATTACTTTCTATTCTACTTCCATATTGGTTATAGGTTGTTATGTATCATTTATTATTCGGTTGGAAATTTTGACATATCCATATAGAAAATTTCCCAGGTATGGCCGTCAAAATCTTCAATAGTTCGTTGTTGCATAAAACCATAATCTTTCATTTCACTGGGTTCGATTCCTCCTGCATTAAGGCCGTTTGTCATTACCTTATTTACTTCATCCATATTTTCCAAAGACAAAGAATAAAGTGCTGCCAATTTCGATTTTGTATCAGCTATA
This sequence comes from uncultured Flavobacteriaceae bacterium, assembly GCA_963779835.1. GTDB lineage: Bacteria > Bacteroidota > Bacteroidia > Flavobacteriales > Flavobacteriaceae > Christiangramia. The sequence continues at coordinate 129,585 of CAVZZT010000009.1, read as the reverse complement.
GGCTTGGTGGCAAAGTTTTTAAACTTTTCATGGGTTAATAACATTAAAAATATATTTTCGGCCCAAACCATACATTTTCCCGAGTCATCTGAGAATTGTGGATTGTTGGTAAATCCCAGCGCGGTATAAAAATCCATCGACTTTTGAAGATCTTTTACGGCTAAATTGATAAACACCTGTTTTGCCATGGGTTATCATTATTATTGTTTTCAGTCTAATTTACAATTTCTTATAAAGTGAATCCTTCCGGGTAATCTCTTTTTACAAACTGATTTGCTTCCTCAAAATTTGTCACTTTCATATTCTCAGCATCCCAGATCATTTTAATATCTCTTCCTGGATAATAGACCTGTTCCTCGCCTTTGTCATTCTTCCTTGTTTTCTGAATATCATAGCCTCTAATGGCAAGATTGGCAATTAAAAGTGATTCTGTAAGGGGTCCTGCAATCTCAAAAGGAGAACTTAAGGATTTCTTTCCGTAACCGGCTATAGCGGCTTCGACCCACTGTGCATAATGACCATCCATTCCTCCCGGCACTCGATCATATTTCTGCGGAACATTTACTTCTTCTGTTTTTGAAGTTGGCAGTAACCTCGGATTAAGTCCATATGTACCGCACATCATTTTTCCTTTAGATCCTATGATCAAAGCTCCATTGCCTCCATCTCCAAAAACCTCCTCGGCACCTAGTTCTTCCGGTCGCATCGGTTTAATACCTCCGTCCATCCAATGTAAGGTAATATCTTTTGAACCTTTATTCTTACCATCAAAGCTCATTATGACATGACTGGATGGCGGACAGCTTTCGGGAAAATATCCCCTCTGAAATTCATCTACGTACACACTACCCACGCTACATTCTACTTCTTTGGGATACTTTAAGCCCAGTACACTAAAAGGCGGTTCAATTAAATGACAACCCATATCACCCAAAGCCCCGGTTCCATAATCCCACCAGCCACGCCAGTTGAACGGAACAAGACCATCCACATATTCCTTACGAGGTGCTGTTCCCAGCCAAAGATTCCAGTCTAATTCAGATGGTACGGAGGAAGATGTTTGAGGCCAGGGAATACCCTGAGGCCAAACCGGTCTGTTGGTCCATACGTACACCTCTTCGACTTCGCCAATAATTCCGGCGTCATACCATTCTCTCATTTTCCGAACTCCATCACCAGAGGCTCCCTGGTTGCCCATTTGAGTAACCACTTTATATTTTTCTGCAGCTTCGGTAAGTTTGCGAGCTTCATAAATATCATGAGTCAGAGGTTTCTGAACATACACATGTTTTCCCCGCTCTATGGCAGCCATAGTTTGAACGGCATGGTTATGATCTGGAGTTGAAACAGAAACGGCATCGAAATTATTAGATTCTTTATCAAAAAGTTCCCTATAGTCCTTGTAATATTTTGCTTTCGGAAATCGTTCTCTGGATTTTGCCGCTCTACGGTCATCTACATCACATAAAAATGCAATTTCAGCTTTTCCACTTTCATAAAAGCTTAAAAGATCTGATTCCCCTTTTCCTCCCGCTCCTATTCCAGCAATCAATAATTTATCACTGGGGGCAATAAATCCTGGTCCTCCAAGTACATGACGAGGAACAATCATAAATCCGGTGGCGGCAATTGCCGATTTTTTCATAAAGTCTCTTCGCGATTCAGGGCTAGAATTTTGTTTCTTTTCTTTCATAAGGAGAAGTAGTTAGGTTGACAGAATTGAAATTTCCCGATAGAAATATACTGAAATAAATCAAAATATGACAAAATGTATCACTATCGGTTATTCTGTCGGGTTATTTGTCTTTCGGCAGGGTACTTGCACCAGAATTCAATAAATGGGCGAAAATTAATATGTAGCCTAAATTAAATTTGAAAAAATACTTTTTATGAGTCAAGTAAAGCAAAATGACGCCGTTAAGGTACATTACACAGGGAAGTTAGAAGACGGTCAGGTTTTCGATAGTTCAGTAGAACGTGGCGAGCCTATAGAGTTTACTCTAGGACAGGGTCAGCTTATCCCAGGTTTTGAAGAAGGTCTTATCGGTATGGAAGTGAATGAAAAGAAGACGATCAATATACCTAAAGAGGAAGCTTACGGAGAGCCTAAAGCTGAACTTATCCAGGAAGTTGAAAAAGGTCAACTACCGGAAGAGCTTAAGCCAGAAGTTGGAATGCCACTTGTATCTAAAGGTCCTGATGGTCGTGAGATCAACCTTGTAGTAACTGAGGTGAAAGATGAAACTATCGTAGTAGATGCTAATCACCCATTAGCAGGTAAAGATCTTGTATTTGATCTTGAAGTAGTTGAGATCAAGTAATTACAATCTCGAATATATAAAGAAGCCCGGAATTAATTTTCCGGGCTTTTTTATTTTCGGGAAGAATGAAGTCTTTTGGTTAAGGTTTTTATAATTCTTTTCAGTTTCAGTCTTTGCTTCTTAATTTAGGGAGAAATCAAAAAATTAAATTATGAAAAGAAAAGGATCAGCCGTATGGAAAGGCTCTTTAAAAGAAGGAAAAGGAACGATAAGCCTTGAAAGTGGCGTTTTAAAAGATGCTCAATATTCATTTAAAACCAGATTTGAAAATGGAAAAGGGACCAATCCGGAAGAATTAGTTGGAGCGGCACATGCAGGATGCTTCAGTATGCAATTATCTGCCTTTTTAACGGAAGATGGTTTTGAGCCTGATTCTCTGGAAACCACTTCAGAAATTACTTTTGAGGATGGAGAAATTACCAAATCACATCTTATACTTGCTGCAAAAGTGCCGGGAATTGATAAAGATCAATTTGAAAAGATAGCCAATAAGGCAAAAGAGAATTGCCCACTATCAAAGCTGCTTAAAGCAGAGATTACATTGGAGTATGATTTGAAATAAAATTCTCATTATATAATATTTATAAGGCCTCATTTTGAGGCCTTATTTATTTCAAAGCTTCAATGGTATTGAAAATTGCTTTTTTAAGTTCCTTGTACATAACATTATTAGCAACCCATTTCTGATTAACTTCAATCTCTATCCCCGAATAGTGCTTAGGAAAGGTTTTTCTTAGAGCTGTTGTAAAACCATCTGCCTTTCCCAAATAAGGATAATTATATCGAATCTTATAAGGAAGCTTTTGTTTTGAAAAATACTCTTTAAAATTTACCGCAAGGCTCTTCTCTTTTTTCCTTTTTGGATCATATAATAATCCTATATCACAATTCCTGGTTTTTTCATATAAAACAGGAGTAAATGTGTGAATAGAAAGATGCAAAACCTCATTTTGATCTTTTATAAATCTTTGGATCTCTTTTTCCACCCTTTTTCTATATGGATGATAGAATTCTTCAAGGATAGTTTCCTTTTCAACCTCAGTTAAACCTGATGCATACCGCGAAAATAATTTCTTATGCCATATAGACCTGTTTGCTTCTACCAGCAGCCTCCCTGTTTTTTGAAAATAGCTGAAATCTGACAAGGATTTAAGATGATTAAATAGATCAAAAGATCCCGGATCAAATCCTTCATGAGTTTTTAGAATTTCCGGTTCATCTATAAAAAGATTCTGGTATTTTCCTGGAATATCGGCAAAAGCGTGTTCACATGTTAGAACCAGTTTCATGGCCTGAACATTCTGTTTTCATATAAACTGTCTGCCAATCTGGAATACACCTTATGTATATTTTCTTCGGAAAAGTCATTCCGTAATGCCTTCAAAATACGGGTCGCAAGACTGCCATTTTGAAGAATAAATTCAATATGGTTTTTTTGATCTGTATTAAGTTTCTCTTTTACCCGATCATAAAGATTTTTCCATATTTTCTTCACTTCAGACTTTTTATGAAGGTCGAAGATGGCCAGGTATCGTGAATTGCTAATTAATGTATTTTCTGCATCTTTTATCACTTCATCAAAAATCTCAAAAAGATCATCTTCATGCCACGATTTCTGGTCTTCCAGTGATACAAGTTCTTCACTTACCAGTAATTTTAACACCTCAATAATTAGAGCTGCAATAGCAATATCTGCCGAAGGATTTTCCTGGATATCTATTACTCTTATCTCAATCGCATTCCTATCGAACCTGGAAATAGCTCCCCTGGAGTTCAGAAAATGCTGATCCAGAATTCCATCGGTATCAAATGGCTTAATTGCTTTTGTTATAGGATCAAAAATTTGCTTTTGATAATCTGCTTTTGAAAAGACCTGCTCAGGAATAACCTTTCCGGTCATATGAGGAATTTCCTTTTGATTAGTCTTATAATAATGCATCCTGGTATCCTTATACCCAGTGAAATTGCTATCTAATACAGGAGAGCTTGCTGCAAGCCCCGGAATAATTGGTAGCAGTATTCTTACTGCAGCATGTAATTTTTCGAATTCAGCATCATCAAAAAAAGGAAGATTTATATGCATACTCTGAACGTTGCTCCAGCCATGACCATTACAATCAAAAATACGGTTGTAAAGTGCATAAATCTTACTATAATGGTGTTTCCATAAATGCGTTTCAGTATGAGGATCCATCGTAGGGTGTGAAGCTGTAGGAAGCAAGCGAGTGTTATATTCTTTAAGAAGATCGTTGATCTCATTAATATTCTCAGAAAACAGTCCGGGCAATCCATCTAAGTCATTAGTGGGTCCATTGGTTTTTATTTCAACCACATGAGCCACTAACTCGTTACTCCATTCAGCCTTACCATTTTCAATGTCTGAAGTTATTGTACCGTGTTTTTTTGTGAGCAATTTATCTACTATAGGATTCACTTTAAGATTGGTTCTATTAACCAACATATATTCAAGTTCTATCCCGTACACTTCAAAAAGATGATATGCCATTTTATTTATTTTCGATTCTGTTTTTAAGAGCACTAAGTATATCTATATAAACCTGATCTCCATAGAAACCATCCTCCACTCCCGCATCTATATTTGGATTATCGTTTATTTCGATCACAAGGGGCTTCCCATTAACTTCTTTAATATCAATTCCATAAAGCCCGTTCCCCATTAGTTTAGCGGCTTTTATAGCATTTTTTAAAATTTTTGGAGGTACATCTTCAATAGACATACAATCGGCATTCCCATCCTGATCGCCTTTCTTCTTGGCATCCCAATTATAGATTTGCCAGTGCCCTTTTGCCATATAATACCGACAGGCATAAAAAGCTTTTCCATCAAGAACACCTATTCTCCAGTCATAATCTGAAGGAGAAAATTCCTGTGCAATCACAAGTTCTGACTTTTTAAGCATTGCCGAGACTAATTCAAGATACTCCTCTTCCGTTTTAGCCTTTTTTACACCAAAAGAAAAAGTAGAATCAGGTGATTTTAACACTACCGGAAGTCCGGTAATTTCAAGAACACTATTCTTATTGTCCTTATGAACAATCACTGTTTTAGGAGTTGGAATCCCTGCATTTTCCATGGCTTCGGCCATAAAAACCTTATTACAGCATTTTAAAATGGCATCTGGATAATCCACCGTAGCAATATCTTCCTGCTGTGCTTTTCGGGAAAAAGCATAGGCTTCATTATTTACCTCGGTACTCTGGCGTATCAATAAGGCGTCAAACGCAGTTAACCTTGAAAGTTCCTTTGGGCTTATAATTTCAGTGTAGAAGCCCATCTTTTCACCCAGTTCAATAAACTTCTTTAAAGCTTTGGGGTTACTTGGCGGTGCAACATCATCTGGTTGTACCAGGATAGCCAGATCATATTCAAAAGAGCTGCTGCGTGGTGTGTCATATCTTTTCTTTGCAAAATATTGTTCTGCAAAGACCAGCATGCTCTCCTTATGCTCTACGGGGATCTCAGATTCAGAGATCGCCTTGATACTTTTAATATTCCACCTGGTCGTAAAATTGAATTTTACCCGAAGAAAAGGGATTTGAAAATGCCTGAAGAACATCGCGCTTAATTCCCTGTATTTTGCGGCCACATTTTGTCCAAAATAAATACTTAAGGTAAACTCCTGGGATTTTATATTCTTTAAAGACTGTTGCATTAGGTCATCAAAATCTTCAGAAACAATCTTCACCAGTTTCGGTTCACCAAGATCAACGATATTTTTAACGGTAGGAATCGCCAAATGACCTCGTGCTTCTGCTAAAAGAGAAACATAATAACCCTTGGACTGGTACGAATAATCCTTACATAAATTGAATATCCTGGCTTTCTTTAGCTTGGAATATTCTGGATTGGTAAGGTAATCCTTAGACGAGATGATCTTTAAATGCTCGGAAGAAATCGTCCATGTCTCCGGCTGATTTACAACAATATATTTATTCATTAAGAATGAAAAGTTTAACCAAATGTAGAGTAAATAATAATCAGATTTTCAATTTTAAGTATAGCTTAATATTAATTCTTAAATTCAGTCCCTGAACATAAACACATCCAAAATGCAACTCAAACTTACGTTCTTACTCCTTTTCTCTTCAATGTTTATTTTAAATGCACAAATTCAGGAAAAAGAAATACTGGAAAAGGCTAAAAAAATTCATGAGAAAGTAATTACTATAGATACTCATAACGACATCAATATAAAGAATTTTACCGCGGCTAAGAATTATACCATGGACTTATCCACGCAGGTGAATATTCCAAAAATGGAAGAAGGGGGCATGGATGTTAGCTGGCTAATCGTTTATACCGGGCAGGGAGATCTTACTGAAAAAGGATATAAAGCTGCTTACGAAAATGCAATAAGCAAGTTCGAAGCTATTCATCGTCTTACTGAAGAGATCGCTCCAGATAAGATAGGACTGGCTACCAATTCAGATGAGGTTCGAAAATTGGTTAGTGAAGGCAAAAAAGTGGCGATGATAGGAGTTGAAAATGCCTATCCTGTAGGAACAGATCTTGACAGAATTAAAGAATTCTATGATCGCGGCGCCAGATATATGTCTCTTTCTCATAATGGACATAGTCAGTTTAGCGACTCTAACACGGGAGAAGAGAACGATGAATGGTTATACCATGGTTTAAGCGACCTGGGAAAGGAAGCCATTAAGGAAATGAATAAATACGGAATTATGATTGATGTTTCTCATCCGAGCAAGGAAGCGATCAAACAAATGTTTGAGCTTTCCAAAGCTCCACTTATCGCTTCGCATTCCTCTTCCCGAGCGCTTTGTGATCACAGCCGCAATCTGGATGATGAGCTTCTCGCTTTGTTTAAAGAACATGGCGGGGTGGTGCAAACAGTTGCATTCAGATCTTATTTAAATACAGAAAAAGACGAGGCTTTTGAAGCTGAAAGCAAAAAGGTTTATGAAAAGAAGGCTGAAGAAATGAATTTTAAAATTCTTCCACGAGATAGTATCAAGGAATTAAGTGAAGAAAAGCAAGATGAATATTATGAGACTTATAGAGAAGTGCAAATTGCCTCTCAACCTGCTATTGAAAAATTAAAAGATAAAGTAGATCCTGTAAATGTTTCAGATTTTGTAGATCATATAGATTACCTGGTTGAAAAGATTGGAATAGACCAGGTGGGGATAAGTTCAGACTTTGATGGCGGCGGAGGAATTGACGGGTGGAATGATGCTTCAGAAACCCTGAATGTAACTATAGAACTGGTTAAAAGAGGTTATTCTCAGGAAGAAATCGCTAAGCTCTGGGGTGAAAATCTTCTGAGAGTGCTGGATGAAGTCCAGGCAGTTTCCCGAAATATTCAAAAATCCTGATCAGTTAAATCTAATTTCAGCAATAATTGCAGGCCCTCCTACTCCTTCGCTGGATATAAAAATACGGCCGGAAGGTGTAAAACAAATTCCTTCGGGCTGAGCAAATTCCTCCGGATCCAATAAATGGAGTTCTTTGATCTTACCGGTTTTGTTAACTACGAGGACTTTTTGGAATTCGGCGTCAAGAACAAAAAGATCATTAGTCAATGGGTTAAAAGCCAGATCTGAAGGTCTTATAAGTTTTCTTGGATTATTGGTTTTGAGCACATCAAATTTAGGATCATCATATTTTATTTTCAGCACGGGTTCATGATCTAGTACCTGAGAATTCGGATTAAAGGAATAAATCCCTTTATAATCCCCACTGTTGTCCAGGTTTCGATCTTTAACAGCAAGCCATAAATTTCCATCAGAGTTTGCAGTGAGCCCTTCTATATTATTACGGTATTTAAAATCAAGCTGAAATCCTTCAAGGTCCTCATCTCCTGATGTAAGTTCTTTAATATTGAATAAAGTTCCATTACTTTCAGCAATCCAGTATTCATTATTTAAAACGGCCATTGCTTCGTAATCACCTCCACCCGAAAATTTGTGTTTTTCTACAATTTTCCCGGCATTGAGATCATATATAAAAATAATACCATCTTCATCCTGAACACAGGCAATACGGTCGTCTCCCATCCATCTCATACCTGAAATTTCCACAAGTTCGAGGGGAAGTTCCCATTTCTTAACTACCTCATAAGATTTTTTAGCATCATCAAAGTCATAATCATTTTTTTCATATAGTCCATAAATTGCGGCTGCTACGACTAAAACAAAAATTACAATCCCTATTGCCCATTTATTCATGAAGTTGACTTTTGAGAATTAAAATTACATTAATGCATAGCCGTCTCAAAAACATTAACATTACTTTGAAAGGATAGCCACCGTTTTCAAAAAATGTAATCGCCTGAAAATCAACAATAAGTTAAAAGTATGTTAAATTGGTACCTTTTATTACATAGTACTGTAACGCTTTCTATTTAGCGTCGTCTTTTAAGTAGAAACAATCATTAAATCATCAATTATGACAACTTTAATTAGTACAACCAAAAACAGAAAATCATTTATGAATACCGAAGCGAATACAGAAAAAGGTATTCTTAATAGAAGAAGATTCTAGTAATCAAAAAAAATCATCAATCATTTAAATCATCAAATTATGACAACTTTAATTAGCAACACCAAAAGCAGAAAATCATTTATGAATACTGAAGCAAATACTGGCTCTTTTAGTATTACAAGTAGAAGACGATACGCTTAATCAATCATTTTTCATCAATCATTAAAATCATCAGTCATGAGTAATTTAGTAACAAAAAGCAGGAAACTATTTATGAATACAGAAGCAAATTCTGAAAAAGGAAGTTTTTTAAGCCGAAGAAAATATTCATAATTCAATTAATCATCAATCATTAAAATCATCACATCATGAGAACTTTAGATAGTATCATCCAGGATTTCGGATCAAGCAAAGAAGGAGGTATCACACACCGAAGGCCATTTTTAAATGTCAGGAATAATTCCTGTGATATGAAATGGAGTGACAGAGGGTACTATGCATAATTCATCAGTCTTCATAATCATCAAACAGGAACCCTAATACCTACCCTATGGAAGCCCTTTCAACCTAGCCGGTAAATTCACATTTACCGGCTATAATTTTTGGTTAAAAAACATTAAAATTAGCTTAAAATTTAAATCCCTGTTTCAAACATTTGTTTATTTGCAGCATTTACCCTGAACAAATGTTAGAAAGAATAAAAAGACATCCCAAATTAAAATGGGCTCTCATAGTTTTATCAAGTTTAATTGCCCTTTTCTTTTTATTTTTCGGAAGTATCTATTTTGGAATGTGGGGTAAAATTCCAAGTTCAAAAGAACTTACGGAATTAAAACAAAATAAAGCCACCCAGGTTCTTGCCGCCAACGGAAAGCTAATAGGTAAATTCTATATTTTCGACAGGCAACCCATTCACTTTTCAGATTTCCCGGAATATCTTATTGAAGCCCTTATCGCAACAGAAGATGTTAGATTTTACGAACACGATGGGATCGACAACAGAAGTCTGTTACGTGTCTTTTTCAAATCTATATTATTACAAGATGATTCTGCCGGAGGTGGAAGTACGATAACTCTTCAGCTCGCTAAAAATATATATGGAAGACGTGATTTTGGAATGTTGGGCATTGTTATTAATAAGATGCAGGAAGCTGTGATCGCAAAAAGGCTGGAGGATATTTATTCGAAAGATGAGATCATAGAACTTTATTTTAATACAGTCCCGTTTAGCGATAATACTTATGGTATAGAGAGCGCTTCCTTAAAATTTTTCAATAAACATACGTCTGCGCTCAGCCTTGAAGAATCGGCAGTTCTGGTGGGAATGCTAAAAGCCAGTCATTATTATAATCCAAGAATATTTCCTGAAAGAAGTCGACTAAGACGTGATGTAGTTCTCATGCAAATGGCCCGAAATGAGTACCTCTCTATGGAAGAAGCTGAAGCTGCTAAAATGAAACCTTTGGTTCTGGATTATAAAAGCTACAGTCATAATAAAGGTACTGCCCCCTACTTTCGAGAACAGATAAGGAAAGATGTGAGCAAGATCCTGGATACCTTAAAAAACAAAAAAGGTCAGAAATATAATATTTATCGGGATGGGCTTATTGTTCATACTACGCTAAATTATGACATGCAGCAGCTTGCGGAAGAAGCCATGCGGGAACATATGAGTGAGTTGCAGCAACAACATGAGAAATCTTATGGGAATTATGCTCCGTGGATTCGAAATAAGCAGCTGCTGAATGATGCAATAAAAAGATCTCAGAAATATCAAAACCTTCAAAAAGATGGTTTAAGCGAAGCTGAAATCATGAAAAAGCTGGAGCAAAAACATCCAACCGAGCTTTTTGAATACGATGGAATGCAAACCAAAAATGTGAGTACTATAGACAGTATTTCACATTATCTGAAGTTTTTAAATTCCGGATTGTTGGCTGTAAGCCCTGATAATGGGTCAGTCCAGGCTTGGGTTGGTGGCGTCGATTTCAGATTTTTTAAATATGACCATGTAGCCCAGAGTAAAAGACAGGTAGGTTCAACCTTTAAACCTTTTGTGTACACAGCTGCACTGGAAAACGGAATAGATCCGTGCACCTACTTTTCAGTAAGAGAAGTGACCTATGACGATGGCTGGACGCCTTCTAATTCATCTTCTGAAGGTGATGATCCAAATATGAACTATAACCTTAAAACTGCTTTAAGTCACTCTATGAATACCATTGCGGTAAAGGTTCTAATGGAAACGGGAATTGAAAATGTCATCAATCAGGCCAGAGCCATGGGAATTGAGTCTGATCTTCCGAAGGTGCCATCAATTGCCCTGGGAACAGCTTCTTTAAATTTAGGTGAACTCACTTCAGCCTATACCAGTTTTGTTAACGAGGGACATTATGCAAAGCCCTATTATATTACCAGAATTGAAGACGGAAATGGAAATTTATTAGCTGAATTTAAACCGGAAATATCCAAAAAACGTGCTTTTTCTGAAGATACCAGGAAGATCATGATCAATATGATGCAGGCTACGGTGAATGAAGGAACCGCTACCCGACTTCGTTATAAATATGGATTACAAAATGATATTGCTGGAAAGACCGGCACCACTCAGGATAATAAAGACGGCTGGTTTGTTGGGATCACCCCGGAACTTGTTTGTGTAACCTGGGTAGGATCTGACGATCACAGAATTGGTTTCAGAAATACCGCAATTGGGCAGGGCGCAAATTCCGCTCTACCAATCTTTGCCAAGCTAATGCAGAAAATGAATGCCAATTCAGAATTCAATAATATTACCAATGCCCGCTTTGAACCTTTATCACCTGAATTAGCTGAACTGATGGAATGCCCTCCGGAGGAAAGAGATAACTTCTTTGAAAGATTATTCTCTGGAAATAAAGATAAAGGCCGGAGAAATAACAGCGATAAAAAAGACGACGATAAAAAGAAAAAGAAAGGTTTCTTTAAACGATTATTCGGTAAAAAAGATGATAATTAAAATTCCTTATTAATTTCCATCCTTAATTTACGGGAATAATCCTCCTCCAACCAGTCTCTGTAATTCTTCGTACTTTTACTAATACAATAAGAATATTGTTTGATCCTGGATGAAATATCGTCTTTAAGCTCTTTCGCAAGGATCCTAGCATCAAAAACATCCTCACTATTTTCAACGCACATCTTTACGTGTTGCTCCATAGACCATTCAAGAACAGCCTTCGACTTAAGACCTTTTTGGATCACTTTATCATAAGCTTCTTCTATATTAAAAGTAACATCCTCTGTTTTAGAAAATTGCTCACGTATTTCAGGAGGCATCTCATACTGGAACTCTCTCTCAATGTCTTCGTCACTAAGAAGATTTTCAAAATAGAAATCTGGTGACCTGAATATTTGTTTCCAGTCCACCGGAGTGCTCCAGTGACCAAAACGAGCCATGTTATTACCAAGATCTATCACATTAAATTCATCTTTATTCTTCAAAACACGGGAACCACGCCCAATCATCTGGAAATAAAGAGTAAGCGACTTTGTTGCCCTGTTTAAAATGATCGTTTCTACCGTTGGCTCATCAAAACCTGTGGTAAGAATACTAACCGAAGTAACAACAGCATCTGGCGTATGTTTAAACCATTTTAAAATATCCTTACGATCTTGCTTACTGGTCGTATTATCCAGGTGTCTAACTGGTATTCCGGCATTTTTGAAAGTATAATATACTTCCACTGAAGTATTGATCCCGTTATTAAAGATCAGAGTTTTCTTGCCTTTAGATTTTTCGTAATAAGCAGTTAGAAGTTTCTCCTGCATGCTATAATTGGAATACAATTCTTCAGAGGATTTAACGGTATAATCACCGTTCATACCAACTTTCAAATTGGTTAACCCAACATTGTAACTATAGATATTAGCTCTGGCCAAAAATCCTTTTTCAATCAAGGAAGTAATGGAATCACCTACTATAAGTTCCCTGTAATTATCCTTCATAGGAAGTTTAATATTAGAACTTAAAGGAGTTGCGGTAACGCCAAGGATAAAACATTTCTCGAAGAATTTGAATAATTTCCTAAAGGAGTTGTAATGGGCCTCATCTATAATAACCAGCCCTATATCCTCAATTTCCAGTTTTTCATCATTCAACCGGTTATTTAGCGTCTCCACCATGGCCACGAAACACATGTAATCATCCTGATCTGGTAATTCCTTGACCTTGCTATTGATGATTTTATTGCGAACACCAAAACCTGAAAGCATTTTTGAAGTTTGCTTACACAGCTCTATTCGGTGAGTAAGAATAAGGACTTTCTTATTCGTACGCTGAATATATTCTCTCGTCATTTGAGAGAATATTACAGTTTTCCCACCACCGGTAGGTAACTGATAAAGAAGGTTATAGTTTTCAGGATGTTCTTCAATAACCCCGAAAATCTTATCTATATCTTTTTGTTGATAGCCATATAACTCCTTGTCTACTTTCTTCTTTTCAATTCCGAATGTTTCTGACGCCATAGTTTTTTATAAGTAAGCAATTTTGCAAAAATAAGCCATTTTAAGCATTACTCAAAACATAATTGAAGTTTATGAAGCTCGAAAAATGAGTTCTCACATTTAAAAATATTGTAAATTAGTCAGGATCGAATGTATGATTTCCTTTTTCGATCTTCATTAAAATTACTCTGTTAACTACCCCCGGAATATTTTTATCAACTAAAAATTCGGTGGTTTGACTTCAAAGCAGCAGTTATTTAATAAATATAAAACTACCCTAAGTAGTATTGAACTATTTAAAGGCCTGAATAGTGAGCAATGGCTTGAATTACTTAGCTATTTTCATGAAGAAAAATGGATTAAAAATACCTGCGTAGTTAATTATCAAAAATTCCTGTATCATTTCTATATTATTACCTCCGGAAGGCTGAAAATGTATAATACCGATGAATTCAGTGAAAAAGAACACACACTATTTTTATTAAAAAAAGGGGATGTTTTCGATCTTTTCTGCCTTTTAGATGGTATAAAACATCATGTGTATTATGAATGTCTGGATACCGTAAAAGTCCTGGCAATCCCAATGGACATATTGCGTGACTGGCTGATCAAAAACCCAGCCTACTACCAGACATTCCTTTCCTACGCAGGAAAAATGATGAGAAGTCTTGAAAGCAATGTATCCCAACTCATTTTTACAAATATTTCCACCCGACTTATAAGATTATTATTAGATAATATTGATGAGAGATCGAATCAGCTTCAAAATATTAATGATCTTCCAAATAAGGAATTAGCATCTCTTATTGGATCTACCAGAGCTGTTGTAAACAGACATCTTCAAGATTTCAAAAAAAATGGCTCTATCAGGCTTGCAAGAAATCATGTTGAAATTAAAGATATAAGACTCTTGTTAAAAGAATTAGAGAAACAGATGAAAAATCATAAATAGTCATTTTGTGCTACTTAGGTATTTCATAAGAGGTAAGGCTTATGGTATCTTTCTGTTTCTTTATTTCAATATTATTTCATCAATTAATTTTTATAAAATGAAAATCATGAAAAAAATCATCACATTAATTTTGGTTTTAGGATGGGTACTTACTTCCTATTCTCAAAAAGTTATTCAATTGGAAGAAACCAAATTGAATTTTGAACCAACCGCAAAAATAGTCTTCGAAGATTATGAAAATGGGATCATAAAAGTAAAAGAGAATTATGCAACCCAATTTCAAGCGGATGCGATAGCCTTTATAAAAGAAAATTTCGATATCGTTCAGTATCTGAATTATCAAAATGTTGCACCGGAAGAAATTATTATTGTAACCGCAACCAGTTCTAAAGGACGCCTAATCGCTACCTACGACGGTAAAGGAAACATTATAAAAACCTATCAAAAATTCAATGATATTGCCTTGCCATATGATGTGCGAAATGAGGTTTTTGCTAATCATATAGATTGGACCATGACCAAAAACAGATATGTGGCTACTGGAGAACTAGATCAAATTGATAATCAGAAATACATAATTACTCTGGAAAGAGGCAAAGAACGTAAAAACTTAAAAATCACCCCAGCATCAATATCTAATAAACGTGTTGCATACGTTGAGAAGTATTAGTCTTACTAGGAGGCTATATAAATTTTAGCGACTGTCTAATCTCAAAAGACAGTAATGTTAAATGTAATAGTAGTTAATAAAAATTGATCTCTCAGATCGATATTCACAGAGTTAACGCTAATTTTTATACAGCCTCTCTTTTATTGAAATAGTTCTGAAGACAGATACCTGTCTCCCCTGTCACAAATAATACTTACCACTATCCCACTATTCAGTTCATTACAAAGCCTAACTGCCGCTGCCGCTGCCCCTCCACTACTCATTCCAGCAAATATTCCTTCTTCTTCGGCTAGTCGTCTGCTCATTTTTACAGCTTCCTCTTCACTAACTTCCAGTACTTTATCTACCTTTTCAGGATTGAAAATTTTAGGTAAATAAGCCTCGGGCCATTTTCTAATACCCGGAATGCTGGAACCATCGGTGGGTTGAACTCCTACTATCTGAATCTTACTATTTTTCTCTTTAAGGAAAGTGCTGGTGCCCATGATAGTCCCGGTAGTACCCATAGAAGAAACAAAATGTGTGACCTTATTTCCGGTATCACTCCATATTTCCGGACCTGTAGTCTTGTAATGTGCCTTCCAGTTGTCATCGTTACCAAACTGATTCAACATAAAATATTCCCCCGACCTCATTTTATCTTCAGCATAATCTCTGGATCCTTCAATACCGTCATCTGCACTTGTAAGAATTACTCTGGCGCCATAAGCTCTCATAGTTTGAACACGTTCAATAGTAGAATTCTCAGGCATAACCAATTCGATATCGAGTCCAAATATACCTGCAATCATAGCAAGGGCAATTCCAGTATTACCACTGGTAGCTTCTATAAGCCTGGTGTTTTTATCTATATCTCCGCGATCTAAAGCGCTTTTGATCATATTATAAGCCGCCCTGTCTTTAACGCTTCCCCCTGGATTTTGTCCCTCTAACTTGAAATAAAGTTCTACTCCGGGTTTAGTCATTACTCTTTTCGCCTTAACTAAAGGCGTATTCCCAACAAGATCTAAAATTGAATTATTCATTTATCCACTGTATTTTTTATACTTATTTGAGGGGTATGAGCAACCATTGAATTTTCAGGAACCGACTTTGTAAGCCAAACATTTCCTCCTATAATAGTATTCTCTCCAATCACAGTTTCTCCTCCTAAAATAGTTGCGTTAGCATAAATCGTAACATTGCTTTCTATTGTAGGATGCCGTTTGATGTTCTTTAAAGTCTTACTTACCGTTAGAGCCCCAAGTGTTACTCCCTGATAGATTTTCACATTGTCTTTTATTACAGCAGTTTCCCCAATTACAACACCGGTAGCGTGGTCTATAAAAAAGGAATTCCCAATCGTAGCCCCGGGATTTATATCGGTACCGGTAAGACTATGTGCACACTCCGTCATTAATCTTGGAACAAGAGGAAGTCCAAATTTGTAAAATTCGTGACTCAGGCGATAAGTAGCAATTGCGAAAAAACCCGGGTATGAAAGATACACCTCTTCTATTGAATTCGCTGCAGGATCATTCTTAGCGAAAGCCTGAGCATCCAGATTAAGCTTTTCCAAAATTCCCGGAAGTTTATTCAGGTATTCGCTCCATATATCCTTACAAGGTGAACCAGGCTCCCAGCAAACCAGTTTAGCCAGAACTTCAAAGTCCATTCCCAACTCCATAAGATTGTCCTTTACCGGAGTTTGTTTATCGAAAAGAGTATAGAAAAGCTTTTTGGTAAAAGCCTCTGTCTTCTCTTTAATACTGAAATTGAGATTCGGCAGCTTCTTCTGTTCTTCTATTTCATTTATTATTTTTTCCAATTTCATATCCAAGCATTAATCCCTCAAATTTACTTAATTAATATGAACTCAGAAAGCTTTCAAAGTATTGCAAATTCTAGCTTCAGTCGGAATAATTACTGTTGATTAAAAATTTATTAATGATGGTCCAGGAGATTGAAAAAATAAAAATTACCTTATTTATTCGCATTATCACGTAGAAAAAAATCGGAAAAATCAGGGTTTTTGGGCTATAACCCCCATGATATCACATTAAACGAATAATCTAAGGAGTAACTTTAGGCTAAACTTAACGCCTGATTTTTGGAGCCTTTTTCCAATTCATAGTAAATTAGAGTTCTAACCAATTATTATACTATTTATGGGAAGTAACAATTCTTCATCCAGCTCTCTTGGATGGACATCTGTGTGGGCACTTGCGGCTGGTGGTATGGTTGGTGGTGGAATCTACACTGCTCTGGGAGTTGTTGTATCTGTTGCCGGACAATGGGCATGGCTAAGTTTTCTTATTAGTGGGATCATTGCTGCATCCAGTGCTTATTGCTATATACTGTTGGCAAATAAGTTTGAAGAAAGTGGCGGTGCTTTTACCTATTTAAGAGAAGTGAATAAAAATGGAATTGCGGGAAGTCTATCCTGGTTATTACTCCTGGGATACGTTCTTACCATGGCTGTCTATGCATTCGCTTTTGGGCATTACCTGTCTTATTCCTTTAATGGAGGTCCATGGATAACCCGGTTATGCGCAATTGGGATCATGGTATTATTAATTAGCCTGAATCTTGCTGGCGTTACCAAAACAAAAAAGGTTGAAATTGCCATCGTAAGTCTTAATCTTTTGGCTCTTATCGGTCTTGCGGTGGTAGGTTTTATGCACTGGGATACTATAAAATTAGTCTCCGGAATTGAACCAAGACCTTTCTGGAGTGCGCCAATTGGAGCTGCCAGTATTTTTATGGCCTATGAAGGTTTTCAGCTCTTAACTTATGAGTATGATGAGATTAAAAAGCCTAAAAAGATACTGAAACCTACAATTATGGCCGCAGTGATTTTTGTGATCCTCATTTATATCATGGTTACTATAGGAGCTGTTATGCTGGCAGGTAGCCTGGCAATTATAGCCCAGAAGCAGGTTTCCCTTTCGGTGGCAGCAAGAAGCGCGCTGGGAACTCCAGGTCTTATTATAATGACGGTAGCTGCTGTTTTTGCCACTGCCGCAGCTATTAACTCCACTTTGTTCTCCAGTGCCAACCTTTCCAAAAGAGTAGCTGATGATAAGGAGTTACCACCTGTTTTTACGAAAACTCATAATAATGTGCCTTATAGAGCAGTAATTTTACTGGGAGTTCTATCAACAATTCTGGCCGTAATTGGTAAACTATCTTCTTTAGTAGAAGCGGCAAGCCTCATATTTCTTATAACCTTTGGATCTGTAAACATTATTGCTCTAAGGTTTATGAAAGAAAGTAAGAAATGGATCTCCTGGATCGGTATAATTCTGGCGGGTATTGTAATCATTTTGCTCATTAGCCGATTATCTGTAGTCGCGCCTATTCAGCTCGCTATACTTATATTTCTAGCTCTTTTAATAATTGTGGGAAGACCTGCTCTAATGAAGAATTATTCCTCAAAAGATTCAAGTGATGAATAAACTAATTTTAAATATCATATTTGCTTTTTTACTAATGCTATTCTTAGCTTGTTCCGATAATGCTAACAACAGGAAAGCTGCTAGACTGAAAATTTTCAATGCAACCTCAAATAGCATTGACGCTAATTTAGAATCTAAATCTGAAGATCATCCAGCATTTAAAGTTGCTGAATTCAATTCAAGTGAATATGAATCCCTAATTCCAGATATCTATAAACTCTCGTTAAATACCAACAATCAGCCCATCATTCAGCGAAAAATCGGACTTTCCAGCGGTGAAGATTATACATTGATCTTCTATGGGAAACCTGAATTTTCATCTGAGGTAAATGAAGCCACATTCTCTCATAAGCTTCATTACGTTTTTGAAGGTGCCGAAAATTATACTAAGAATGCCTATTTTCCCGGTACGATAGTTTTCAGAGATAATATAAAACTTAAAAAAGGAACAAGTGCATTGCGAGCCTTTCATGCCGCACCCAAAATTGCACCGGTTACCATAAAAATTAAAGCTAAAAAAAGCTCGATGGCCCTGGCTAAAAATCTCGCTTATGGAAAACCGGTTCTAAGCAAACATATGAAGTCAGGCTATAAAACGATCGAAGTATTTATGGCAGGTTCTTCCAATCCTATCATCAAACAGGATTACGAGTTTAAATCCCAAAAAACTTATATTCTTGTGATTGAAGGAGGCTCTCAAAAACCTAATTTAAAGATCCTGAAAAACTGATTACCTTATCAGTGAAAAGTGTCCTTTTTGATCTTCAAATCCGGAAATTTTTATCAGATACCAGTAATCGTCGGCTGGTAAATCTATTCCTTCGAATGTGCCATTCCATATGAAGTTCGCTCCTTTACCTATCTTAATAATTTTGCCATACCGGTCGAAGATCTGAATTTCAGAATAATCAAAGAATTCAATTCCCTTTAATTCAAAATTATCATTATAACCGTCATTATTCGGGGTTATGAAATCAGGAGTTACAATATGGGCGAATTGCTTCGAATCTACATTACAATTCTGTAAATCTTTAATATACGCTGTGTAAATGCCCCCCGGAACCATCTCAAAATATTCAGTATTTTGAAAACTGATTCCATCTAAGGAGTATAAAAATGCTCCTTCTACAGTGGAATTAATGGTGACAGAGTCACCTTCGGAAAGGATGGTGCCTATCTGAGCATCAGCTACCGGTTCTACTGTAAGCTTCTTCGTGGTGGTGCAGCCTTCTTTAGAAGTGATTTTAACTGAATAATTGCCTGCGGTAGTTACAATAATACTCTGGGTAGTTTCGCCCGTACTCCATTCATAGGTATATCCGGTTACCCCGGCATCCAGTTTCAAGCTAGAATCCGGACATATTTGCAAAATTTCATCCTCTAATTCCGGGATGCTGTTTATTTTCAATTCTACTGCAGTTCTTGAACTTGCAGAACAATTATAATTCTCCTTTTTGGCTTCCGCATAATAAATCCCCTCATTTTCCGGAATAAAAGAGTTTGTATTTTCAGCTAGTAGATTTCCTCCTGTCGGCTGATCATACCAGTTAACTGCCTCATCTGCGGCTACATTAACCTCTAAAGCAGGTATACTTTCATTTGAACAGACAGTGAGGTCTCCATTACTTTGGGGCGGAGCTGGTTTAAGGATGATCTTTACCTGAAAAGGCTCTGAAGCAGAACTACAAACATTGCTGGAAAGATTCTTAAAATCTTCAGCAACTTTTACTCTGAAATAAACTGAACTGCTTATTCCGGAAGCTTTATAAATTTCTGAATTTTCTCCGGGTATATCCTGCCAGTTTTGTGAATCAGAACTTTCCTGCCATTGATAAAAATGCTGATTATAAACAGAATTATCCGGGATTGCCTCCAATTTTACTGTTACCGGAGTATTTTCCTCACATATATTAAGTGTTCCTGAAGTTCCTCCTGGGGCAGAAATTTTCGTGAAATCCCCACAAGAACTGAAAGTGATATCATCTATCGCCAGGTCGTTCCCGCAACCACCATTGCCATTATTAAACATTTTGAGGATAACAGAATTCTGGCCCGGTTGCGATTGAAATGTGAGGGCATATTGTTCCCATTTAGGAGTATTTGTAGAAGCTATATCTCCCGTGCTCCCAGATTTTAGAAGTACTGAATTTGTTTGATCCCAAATTTGAAATTTTACGTTATTTGGAATTCCTCCTTCTTCACAAATATTACTCTCACGATCATATATGTTCATTAGAAATGCTGAAAACTCATAACTGGTAGCTTCACATAATCCACTAACAGTTGTCCTGTAAAACTGTCCGGAACTATAATCGGCATTAACAATGAGGGCCTGCCCACCGGAAACAGTAGTTTCAGGCAAGTTATGGTGCCATGAGGTTATTTGATTTCCAATATGGTCTGAAATAGTATATTCACCATCCTCAGGATCCCTCCTAACAAATTTATAACTTGTTATTCCGGCTCCAAGTTCAGTTCCGGTGCCACTTCCCTGTCCAAAATCTTCCTGGAAAATAGGATCTCCCTTGCTTCCGCTACAAAATCCTAATTGCGCGCTGCTTTGTATACTAAATCCTATGATTGCGAATAACGCTATGTAATATTTTCCCATCATAAAAAGCGATCTCTTATACGGTCAAACTGATAGGCATTTGTCCAGTTCTGTGCTTCCGCTTCTTCAGTAATTTTATTAATTCTTATGCCAAAATCAGAAGATATCCCATTAGCTATAACGTATTCTGCTGCCTGTTCGTAGGATTTTAGTATGCTCTTTTGGAAAGCCTCGGTTAGATTATCCTTATCATTTGAAAAGGTTTGAGCGATCTCGATATTATAAAACATCACATCGGCCAGAGCATGGGGCTCCATTTCCAGTTTTAAATAATGCTTGATAAGCTTATGGGCCACAGATCGCCTTTTCTTTGGTTTACGGTTATTTGGCGGAAAGTACTCTTTGGAAATTTTGAATTTGGCCTCCTTAACCAGCTTCTCCTCATTTGGGTTAAACACGAAATTATAAAAGACTCTTACATCATCGAACCGATTATACAAATCCATGATCTGCTCTTCCAGGTCCTCTTTTTCAAGTGATTTGATATACTTTTTAAAAGCTCTTTTACTCATTATCCCTGTAATTTAGTCTTTCTACATTTTCCTCCAGCTTTTCTGAAATATCTAGCAACCATTCTAACTGACTTTTGACTAAATGTGCTTCCTGAAGTTTTAGTCGCATTTCCCTGTCTATCTGATCTTTTCCTTCACTAATTTCCACGTCCCGCTTTTTGGCAAGCTCATCAAATTTGCGATGAAGAGATCTTCCAGCTTCCGAGGTTTTGTCGGTTTCCTTTTCAATCTTTTCTCTTCTTTCCAGAATATTAATGGAATTATTCAGGTTAAAAGAAATAGCGTTTGTGTAGGTATCAAAGTCTGCAGAAGCACTGGTTGTGGGATGGGTTCTAATATAGGTTCCCAAAGAAGCCAGGGCTGAAAGAAATGTTTGATTTAATCCTACAATTTCATATATGATCCCTAAATTTCTCTGGCGCGATTTAGGCTCCTGCGTCATTCTCTGAAAGGCACCACTTAAATTACCCATTTCCAGAAAAGCCTTTTTTCGTGCTAATTTGTAGGATAAGGGAAGGTCTCCCTTTTTATGATAATATTGGTCTATTTCGTTTTGGCACTCTAAATTCGCTTTGATGGAAGATGCTATCACTCCATTGATGCTTTGTGATTCCCATTTTGGCCAAAGAATAAGATTTCCAAAGGCAGCCAGTCCTGCTCCCACCAAGGTATCAAAAATCCTAAACTGGATAACATTTAAAACATCAGGCTTTAAGAGTGCATAGATGAAAATAATACTGAGTGTAATAAAAATAGCAGCGGTCGTATAATTTCTCTGGATAAGAGAAAATGCCAGCGTTAACGAAAGAATTCCTAAAACTGCATATACCGTAGTATTCTGAGTAAGAAAAACAATGGCAATAGCAATTGCACCTCCAATTAAAGTTCCAACAATTCGTTTTCTGGTACGTTGCTTGGTTAAACCATAATTAGGTCGCATGATCACCACAATAGTTAGCAGAATCCAATATGCATTTTGAACTGAAAAATAGGAACCAATTAGGTATCCAACCAATACAATTAACGCAAGACGCAGAGAATGCCTGAATATAGCAGAGTCAAAATTGAAATTTGTAACCAGCATCTTAAAACTGTATTCCTGTTGTGTTAAGAATTTTCGAACTTCCCTGTCTTTAAAAAACAACTTTTTCTTCCCTTCAATATTTCGTAAGATTCTATCAATATTAATTATTTTCTGGGCCTGTTTCGCCTGGTAATCAAACAGGTTTCTAAGTAACAGCAATGTCTCTCGCTTCTCTCCAATATCCACCTTATTTCTAAAAGACTGCAAAGATGTTTTAAGTTCATCAAGATACTCTTGCAAAAGATTCTCCGGTAGTTTCGTATTCTTATGAACGGCTAGTGCAATCTGGTCCAATTGCGAAGCCATTTTGATAGAAAAATCAGCAAAAACATTCAATTCATTTTTATCCTCATTTAATGCCTTTCGCATTTTTTTATAATCTATAGGATTTGCCATGGCCAGTTCCAACATATCCACCAGATCTATAAAAATCAGCAGTCTTTTTCTGGCATAACCTGAGCTTCCGGAACTTCGTCTTGAACTTATAAGTAGTTCTCTTAAACTTTCATGATGTTCGTTCAATTCAGACTGTCTCTGAAACAGTTCCTTCTGAATTTGTGGCCCATCTGAATCAGTCTTTAACAGCTTTATCCTTAACCGCAGGTAAGCCGCGGTAATTTCCATGGTTTCAGCAAGGAGTTGTTCCGTAGCTCTTTCAGGTTTTATAAAATACCAAAGAAGGCTTACCAGTAAATACCACAATCCACCAATTCCGATAATTAGTGATTTTTGCCAAATTTCGATACTCGAGGAAATATTTGCAAAGCTCAAAACGACTGCCAGAAGCCCCGAAAAGGTAACTAAAGATGCCCTGAATCCATAAACCGAAAGATAGGAGATGCTAAACATCATTATTACTAGCATGGGAATTACGGTCCAGAAATAATTAGCTGAATAACCGGCGATCATATAAGAAATTGCGCCGAGGAAGGCAGCAGCCATGATCCCAAAAACCTTATGTTTAAAACTTCCGGCCACATCACTGGGAGATGACAGCAAACATCCCATGGCAAGACTCACTCCTATC
This sequence comes from uncultured Flavobacteriaceae bacterium, assembly GCA_963779835.1. Taxonomy (GTDB): domain Bacteria; phylum Bacteroidota; class Bacteroidia; order Flavobacteriales; family Flavobacteriaceae; genus Christiangramia. The sequence goes on along the minus strand of CAVZZT010000009.1, from coordinate 106,017 downwards.
TCCAAAGAGCCAAGATTGGAAAATATGAGGATTGGAATGACGATAGAAATAGTAAGAACGATAGCTTTCGAAAAGTCGGTGCTTCTCAAAAATTTACTGAAATCGTTCTGGTATTTTTTTATTCGGATGGTCAATTCTTATGATTTCAAGCTCTGAAATTAAAGCTTTAGGCTAATTTAATAATGGATTTTTCCAAATATCAATATTTAAGGAGAAATTGGGATGCATTTTTTGTCAATTTTCATATTTCAAAATAACTTGATAAAAATTTAAATATGAACAAACAAATTATACTCAAAAAAAGACCGGAAGGAAAACCTTCTAATCAGGATTTTGAATTTCAGGAAATTGAAGAACCTAAGGATGGAGAACTTTTATTAAAAACGAAATATATTTCAGTAGATCCTTACCTGCGTGGAAGAATGCGTGATGAAGAATCCTATATTGAACCTTTTAAAGTAGGAGAGCCATTGGAATCTATGGTAGTTTCAGAAGTTATTAAATCGGAAAACTCTGATTTTCAAAAAGGAGATCATGTAATTGGAATGCTGGACTGGAAACTGAAACAAGGTCATAGTGGAAAAGATCTAAGAAAAGTAGATAGCGAAATAGCTCCATTATCGGCATATCTTGGAGTTCTTGGGCTTACAGGTCTTACCGCATATCTTGCATTGGATACAATTGGCAAATTAAAAGAAGGAGAAACTTTACTGGTCTCTGGTGCCGCAGGTGCAGTTGGAAGCGTTGTGGGACAGATCGGAAAGATTAAAGGCTGTCGCGTTGTAGGTATTGCCGGAAGTGATGAAAAGATTGAACATATTCAAAGTAAATTCGGTTTTGATGACGGCATTAATTATAAAACCACCGAAAATATGAAGAAAGCCATTGCCGAAAAATGTCCTGATGGCGTTGATGTATATTTTGATAATGTTGGTGGTGAAATTCTGGATGCCACCTTACAGAATATTAATAAAGCGGCAAGAATCATTAATTGTGGAGCGATCTCTATTTACAATGAAACTGGCACCCCAACCGGTCCCCGACCTGAAGGCATTCTGATCAAAAAAGTCGGCTTTAATGCAGGGTTTTCTGGTTAGAGATCATATGAAAGAGTATGAAAGAGCGATCAAGGAACTTGCAGGCTGGTTACAATCAGGTAAATTAAAATACGATGAGACCGTAGTAGATGGTTTCGATAATACGCCACAGGCATTTATCGATCTTTTTGACGGTAAAAATACCGGTAAGATGCTGGTTAAAGTATAGCACCAAAAAAAGCCCGGAATTTTATCCGGGCTTTTTTATATAATATAATTTATTTCTATTGTTGTTGATCTGTTGGCATAATATAAACATCGTTTATATTAGCTCTTTTCGGTTGAGACATAGAATAAAAAATAGCCTCGGCTATATCTTCTGCTTCAAGCGGTGTCATTTTCTGAAAATTAGATAATAGATCATCCTTTATCTCATCATCTGTAATGGTTTCTGTTAACTCGGTATCTACAAAACCTGGCTCAATAGAAGTAACGTTAATATTGAAATTTGGTGCCAGTTCCTGTCTTAACCCTTCAGAAAACATTTTCACTGCTGATTTTGTAGCACAGTAAACCGCTCCACCGGGATACATTTTGTTGGCTGCACTGGAAGAAATATTAATAATGTTACCACTCTTCTGCTCCATCATTGTTGGCAGTACCGCAGCAACTCCATTCATAACACCTTTAATATTTACATCTATCATTTTATCCCACTCATCGGTATGAAGATTTTTCACATAAGATAATGGCATAAGCCCGGCATTATTAATGAGACCATCAATAGAATTAAATTCCTTTTTGGTTTTTTCCACAAGATTTTTAAAATCTTCCTTCTTAGTTACATCTCCAGGAATTACCAGTGCCTTTCCGGCATTCAGCTTATCTATCTTTCCTTTCAATTCATTCAATCTCTCTTCTCTTCTAGCTGTAAGAACTACATTAGCGCCCTCTTTGGCTAGCTTCATAGCTGTAGCTTCACCAATTCCACTAGATGCTCCTGTAATAACTACTGTTTTTCCTTTAATACTCATTGCAATTTATTTTTTATTTATTGCAAATTTAAGGGATAGAAGCGCCAAAGCCTCAGCATTCATAGGCTTTGTAATGAATTTAACCATATTTCATAAAGCTTGTTAATTGAAAAAGCCGTTCATTTCTGAACGGCTTAAACTAATACTAATTTTCAATTTATTTTTTCGGAGGTTTAGAGGGTCTAACTTCTATTTTACTAGGTAAAGTTCTTGGATTCATTTTTAAAAGATCTCCAACCAATTCTCCAATATCTTCAATCTGTATTTTCCAGGCATCATCTTCTGAAGGCTCATTATCATTGAAATAAGTCGCTACAGATCCCGGCATAATAGTACTAACCTTAACACCTTTATCTCTAAGATCAAGCATTACGGCCTGGGTAAAGCCTGTAACTCCAAATTTACTTGCATTGTAGGCCGCTCCACCTGCAAAGAAATTAGTTCCTGCAAGACTTGAGATTGTTATAATATATCCTTCAGATTTCTTAAGCGCATCTACGCAGGCCTTAATACTGAAGAAAACTCCAGTAAGATTTGTATCAATAGTATCTTTCCATTCGTCTACGGTTAGATCTTCAACAGAACCGAAATTACCAATTCCCGCATTAGCCACAAGAACATCCAGCTGGCCCCATTTGTCCAGTAACTGTTCTACAGCTTTTTTCTGACTTTCGAAACTTCTTACATCGGCTTCCAGACCTATTATTTCACCCTGATCACCTAATTTTTTCGCGGCTTTTTCCGCAGAAGCTAAGGATCTACTGGTTATGGCCACTTTATATCCATTCTGGAGTAACGTCTTTGCTACCCCATAACCAATTCCTTTACTTCCTCCTGTAACAAGTGCTGTTTTATTTTTCATATCCATATCTTTTTTCTTTGAAGCTTAAAGCTACTAAAGACGCCTATGCTCCTGAAATTTAAAGCTCTAAGATTGTGTTAATTTTAAAGGTTAAATACTTTATAAAACCTTATAAAAGACTTTTATAGAAACCTAAAAAAACTAACTTTGTCGATTAGAAATATTCAGCTGTTTGTAATTGAATTTTCGCTAAATCAGTACTGACTAATTTAATAGAGATACCTTGGAAAATATAAAAGCACAGAAGTTACTTAACAAGATTCAACGCGACCTGATGCGCAACGGGATTATTACCAATACCATTGTTGCAGATCTTAAAGAACTAAGAAAACTGGTCGTTGAGGAAAACATTCCTTTACTGGCAAAAGTGACAAGGCTTACCTATGAACACATCGAAGAGAACGATGACTTTTTGATAGCAATTCCAGATGACGAGCCTTTGGAGTTAGACGAAGAATCAGAAGAAGAGACGGAAGAAGTTGATGAAGTAGAAGAAACTGAAAAGGAAACAGAAGAAATTAAGGGTCAGGAAAGTTTGGAGTATATGCTTTCATTAATGGGAGAGCATACAAACAAACTGAATGAGATGGAGTTAAGAGACTATGTAAAGGCTTTAAAAGAAGAAGCTGGAGAAGACTACTAGCAGCATTTTCATACCGGTTTTACTCTCATCTGGATACTTTCTGAACAAAATTGCTATAAAAAGAAATTGAATTGATGAAAGAAAAAGCGAAATCTAAAAAGAAGTCGCGAATACGCTTGTTACATCAATACTACAGTTATACCGGCTTTTATTCATTCGTATGGAATAGTTTAAAAAAGTCTGTTCTCCCAATTGTATTATTCGTTGGAGCTTTATGGGCCATAGATCATTATCTTCTGGATATTGAAGATATGCTCGTGACCATAACTGAAACCTATGCTCCCCTTGAGGTATTAGGAATATTTTTTCTTTCAGAATCGCTTTTGGGGCTTGTTCCTCCGGAACTTTTTATTGCCTGGTCTGGAAAATCAGTAAGCCCGATACTTTATCTCACATTGCTTGCCACTGCCTCCTATCTTGGAGGAATTGTTTCTTACTGGATTGGTGTTGCGATTACAAAAATACCTTCTGTACATGAAGCCATGGAATTCAAAATGGCAAAGCATATTAAGAACACCAGGAAATGGGGTGGTTTCCTAATTATTGTGGGGGCCCTACTCCCAATACCTTTTGCAATGACAAGCATTGCTGCCGGAATAATAAAATTCCCGTTTTCCACCTATCTCATCTTCGGTTTACTTAGGTACGCCCGGTTTTACCTGTATGCTTTAGTAATTTTCGAAATGGTTTAACGCTTTCCTTAGCAAAATTCTAAACTTTTCATAAGGCTTCAGGTCAGGCGTTTTAGTTGACTTATCTTGCTATTAGAGATATCTAACAGTTTGTTTAACTGCTATTTATCAAAAGTAATTTTAACCAACTAAATCAAAAACAATGTCTATTCTAACTGTTGTACTGAACATTTTATTACCGCCATTAGCCGTATTTATGAAACACGGCTTAGGTGTAACTTTTTTAATAAGTTTACTATTAACCGCATTAGGCTGGATACCGGGAGTAATACATGCATTCCTTGTAAATGGCACCGATTAATAGGTATCTTTTATAAATAAAAAAGACCTGCGAATCGCAGGTCTTTTTTTATAAGTATGGTTGAAAACTTAATTATCTTCCTCTTCTCTTTCCTTTACCACTAACTGCCATTTCCAGGCACTTTTTAGCGCTTCGTCTAAAGAACGATTGGCTTTCCAGTTAAGTTCGTTATTTGCTTTATTAGTGTCGGCATACGCTGCCGTTATATCACCCTCTCTTCTACCCACAATCTTATAGGGTAGTTTTTTGCCTGAGACTTTTTCAAAGGATTTAATAACTTCTAAAACAGAATTTCCGTTACCTGTTCCAAGATTAAAGACTTCATAATTCTTCTTTTCATCTCCTTGCATTAACCTTTTCAGGGCCTGAACATGTGCCTCGGCAAGATCCATTACATGAATATAATCCCTTATCGCTGTACCATCTTCAGTTGGATAGTCATCTCCAAAAACCGATAATTCATCTCTCTTGCCTATCGCCGTTTGGGTAATAAATGGAATAAGATTTTGAGGAGTTCCAATTGGAAGTTCACCAATTTCAGCTGTAGGATGAGCACCAACAGGATTAAAATATCTTAAAGCAATCGCTTTAAAGTTTTCATTGGTTTTGCAGGTGTCATTAATGATCTCCTCTCCTATCTGTTTAGTATTCCCATAAGGAGATTCCGCTGGTTTAACAGGCGCATCTTCAGTAATTGGCAATTCATCTGCCTGACCGTAAACAGTGCAGGAGGAACTAAATATAAACTTTGAATGTTCTTTTTTATTCAATTCATGAAGTAAATAAACCAGTGTAGAAATATTATTCTCATAATATAGTAGCGGATTAACCACACTTTCACCCACAGCCTTTGAAGCTGCAAAATGAATCACATCTTCAATATCAGGATATTTATCAAAGAAATTTTTTACCGCGGTCTTTTCGCGGAGATCAATATTTTCAAATTGAGGAGTCTTACCTGTAATTTGTGTAATCCCGCCCAAAACATCGATTGAAGAATTTGAAAGATTATCGATAATCACAACATCGTAACCTTCATTCTGTAAAGCCACAACGGTATGAGAACCTATAAAACCAAGTCCTCCTGTGACCAAAACTCTCTTAGTAGTCATAAATTTATTTTACACGTGCAAATTAATAAAAATGCGAAACAGCACGTCCTTAATTATATTAAAAACATCATAAAGGTAAGTTTCAGCTTATAATGCCATGTCTATTTTATCAATTATCTTTGCTCATCTAAATGTTTTTTATGTCCCTGGAAAGTCAATTAAAATTTTTTAAATGGATTAGTATCCTTGAAGGTATTTCCTTCCTTCTGCTTCTATTTATCGCCATGCCATTAAAGTACCTTTACCAAATGCCTGAAATGGTGAAACAGGTAGGTATGGCCCACGGAGTCTTATTTATCGCCTATATTCTTGGTGGAATTTTGCTCTTTAAGCCTATGAACTGGAACTTAAAGGAAATTGGTATTATCCTTGGTTGTTCGGTTTTGCCATTCGGCCCTTTTTATGTTGAAAAGAAATATCTTTAGTTCATGAACATTGAAGAAGGACTTATAGACCTGATCTGTTTTTTAGAGGATCTTTTTATTGAGCACGGCATGAATGCCCTGTTTGCCCAATATTTGAATCTTCTAATCAATCTAGTAATTCTAACGCTGATAGTTCTGGGTATCAATTACCTCATTAAACACTTCATTATAGAAGGTTTTAAAATATTCACGAATAAAACAAGAACCACCATTGACGATTTTCTTATTAAAAGTAATTTCCCAAAATATGTTGGGCGATTCTTGCCGTTATTTGTGGTTTATCAATTGTTTCCATTAATATTTATAGACTTTCCCCAGGTCTTAGGTGTATTTTATTTCCTGATCAAAATCTACATCATTATCTTAATGATTTGGATATGCAGAAGTGTCTTAAGATCTACCAGGAACTATTTAAAAACCAGGGAAGAGTTTAACGACAAACCCCTGGAAAGTTTCAGCCAGATCATTATGATCTTTATCTGGATCATAGGTCTCATGTTCATTTTCTCTGAGATCACAGGTAAATCGGTTATTGGCTTTGCTATTTCTTTAGGTGCTGCTTCGGCTGTAATATTATTGATCTTTAAAGATACAATCCTGGGACTGGTTGCTTCTATACAGGTTTCGGTTAATGATATTGTTAGGATTGGAGACTGGATCTCTTTTGAAAAATTCGGAGCTGACGGTACGGTTACTGAAATTAACCTTGCCACCGTAAGAGTCCAGAACTGGGACAATACTTACACCACAATCCCAACGTATAGTCTTATTTCTGATTCATTTCAGAATTGGCGGGGAATGCAGGAATCACCTGGTAGAAGAATTAAAAGATCTGTTTTAATCAAACAGAATTCCGTTAAATTTCTTGATAAGGAGGATATAGAAAAATTAAAGAAAATAAGCCTGATAGCTCCATATCTTGAAAGTCGCGAGGCAGAAATTGATAAATTCAACGAAACCAATCACGTAGATAAAAGTTTACTTATCAATGGCCGTAATCAAACAAATCTTGGTGTTTTCAGAAAATATGCTGATGCATACTTGCATGAACATTCAGCCGTACACAAAGAAATGTATCTTATGGTAAGACATCTTGCTCCCACGGCTCATGGAATTCCTTTGGAAATACTTTGTTTTAGCCGGGATAAACGCTGGGAAAATTTTGAGTATATTTCTGCTGATATTTTTGACCATCTTATAGCGGCCATCCCCTATTTTGACCTTAAACTGTTTGAAGCTCCTTCAGGAGATGATATTCGTAATTTTTTGGGAGAGAAATCAGAACTCTAAGCACTAAATTAATCATGAAATTAAAACCTTTCCTTCAGGGCTTCGGTATCCTGGCCGTTGTTATTACTCTAATTCCACTTATTGCTGCCGATTTCTGGTGGATAAGGATGTTTGATTATCCACATATACAGTTAACACTTTTAACCCTAACGGCTATCGCAGCATATTTTTTCCGGTTTGAAATAAGATCCTGGAGAGATTATACCTTTATGGCCGTTCTTGTGGCATGTTTTATATTTCAATTCGCCAAAATTTATCCTTACACTCCTTTTGCTCCTTATGATGTGGGCAAGCCTACAGAAGCTGTTGATGAAAACACAGGCTTCATGTTACTAACTTCAAATGTGCTTCAGAAGAACAAAAAAACGCAGTTCCTTATTGAAGAAATGAAAAAGTTAAATCCAGATGTGGCTGTATTCACTGAAACAGACCAGGTTTGGAGCGAAGCGATTAAATCTGGAATAGGTTCAGATTATCCATATAAGGTTGAAGTTCCTCTGGATAACACTTACGGAATGATCCTGTATTCCAAGTTAAATCTTATTAATCCAAAGGTTAAATATGTCGTTGATGATAGTATTCCATCGATACATACTGAAATTGAATTACGATCTGGAGACAGAATACAATTGCATGCCATTCACCCTACTCCCCCAATGCCACAGCATAATCCATCGTCCTCAGACAGAGATGCCGAAATGATGAAAACTGCCCTCGAGGCTATGGATTCAGATATTCCCGTGGTTGTTATTGGTGATTTTAATGATGTGGCATGGTCAAATACCACCAGTATGTTACAAACTATTGGGGAATTGCTAGACGTAAGGAAAGGAAGAAGTTTCTTTAATACTTTTAATGCAAAAAGCTTTATCATGAGATGGTCTTTGGATCACATATTCGTTTCAGAAGAGTTTAGGGTCAAAAAGATCAATACGGGAAGTGATATTAAATCTGACCATTTTCCTTTCTATGCAGAATTATATCTTCAGAAAGAACTTGCAGCCGAGCAAAAGCCAGAACCGGCTAGTAAGGACGCAATAGAAAATGCAAAAGAGCAAATTGTTGATGAAGAGCAAGAAAACAGTGAAAAAGGCCAAAATGGTTCAAGTAATCAGTAAAAACTAACATTTTCTTGGGATAATCTGTCTTTCCTAATTTCTAATTTTAGGCAAAACCGAAGAATGCAGAATTCAGCAACTAAAGAAACCGAAAGCCTTTCTGAATCTTTCAATAACTTCTATGAAAACTTTATAGATCAGTTACCAAGTATCGGTCTGGGGCTTCTTATTATCATTCTTGGAGTTCTTATTGGCGTCTGGCTTGGCAAGTTCTTTACCAGACGAATCTCTGCAAGAACATCAGATCCTTTAATGAGCCGTTTCCTGGGTAAGGCAATTCGCTTTGTAATTATAGTCACAGCGATCATGCTCGGTTTAAAAGCTGCAGGCCTGGGAGGAGTTGCCACGGGAATCCTTACGGCCGCAGGAGCCAGCGCGGTAGTTCTAGGGTTTGCATTTAAAGATATTGGGGAAAATTTTATTGCCGGAATCATTCTGGCTTTCAACAGGCCATTTGATGTAAATGACACTGTTGAAATCGGTGAAAACTTTGGAAAAGTTAAGGCCCTGGAATTCAGATATACAAAATTAAAAACCTTTGATGGCAAGGATGTTTATATTCCAAATAGTGATGTTTTAACCAAGCCGGCTACTAACTATACCGAGGATGGATTCTTTAGATGGAGCTTTGTAATAGGAATCGCTTACGAGGATAATATTGATGGTGCCAAACGAACCGTCATGGAGGCTTTAAGGAAAGAACCGATGGTGATAGAAGATCTGGAACATGAGAATTTTGTAATTGAAGATGAGCTGGCAACCAGTACGGTTAATTTGAAGGTTTTCTTTTGGGTTGATACCAAAGACTTCAGAAAACAAGCGATGATCACTAAGGGAAATGTGGTAAGAGCTGTTAAGGAAGCACTAGAAGACAATGGCTATTATATGCCTGCAGACATACAGGAGATCAAGCTTTATGGTGGTCAAAAAGAGTTTCCAGTAAGACTTTCTCAAAATAAAGAGGAAAAACAATAAGCTTTATTTAAGCCGGTCTTTAACGAATTCTATTTCGGTTTTGCCATGCGGTTTTGGCTTACCGGCTTCGTCCAGAGCTACCATTACGATCTTTTCTATAGTAATAATAGTTTCCCTGGTCATTTTATTTCGTACTTCACATTTTAGTGTAAGGGATGCAGATCCGAATTTTTCTACTTCTATCCCTATTTCTATAATATCTCCCTGGTGAGCGGAGCTTTTAAAATCTATCTCACTCATGTACTTAGTAACCGTCTTTGGATTCTCAAGCTGAACAATGCTATAGAGAGCACATTCTTCGTCTATCCATTCTAAAAGCCGACCACCGAATAAAGTTCCGTTAGGGTTAAGATCCTGAGGTTTGATCCATTTTCTGGTATGAAATCTCATGTTTTTATTTCGAATTTAAAGAGAAAATTTAAGGTGTGAAATTTCAACCTACAGAATTATCATAATTCGAAAAAGAAAGTGCGAATCTGAGAAATTATTGAAAATCCTGTTTAATATTGAGATTATAAAAATTGTTGAGCCACGTTAATGATCTCATCATGATCAAAGGCTAACTTCATATCCGGCAATTTTTCAATTTCAAACCATTTTGCATCTTTAGCATCATCAGAAGGATTCAAATCTTCTTCACAATAAATTCTGCTTAAAAAAGCAATAGATACCGTGTGTCCTCTAGGATCACGTCCAGGCTCTCCGAATGCCTGTATCTGCTGCATGGAACTTACCTTAACGCCAGTTTCTTCTTCAAGTTCACGCATTGCCGCGGTTTCAAGATTTTCTCCTTCATCTACAAAACCTCCCGGTAAAGCCCACTGATCTTTGAAAGGATCATTTTTTCTTTGTATTAATAATACCTTGAATTTGTTATTTACTTTACAGAAAACAACACTATCTATGGTAACTGCTATTTTTTGTGAATTCATATTATTTTAATGTTTTTGGAATTTTTATATCGGTTTTAAAACGTTTATTAAACTTTTCAATAAAATATGCTGAAAGTAAAGGAGAAGCTTCTTCTACATTCTGATGAACAAAAAAGTAGATATTCTTTAGTCCCATTTTATACCATTCTTCAATACGATCCAGCCAGTCATCCAGGCGAGTGTAATCACTTTTATGGTTTGCTCCATTGTAACGTATAAAAGCAGCACCTGAAGTTAATCTCATATGCAAAAGATCTCTTCTACCGGCAGAGTCGGTAATAATATGAGTAATATTATACTTCATCATAAGTTCATTCAATTCATTAGCTGCTTTCTCATCTTTATACCAGTCTTCATGTCTAAACTCGGCCGACAATGGAATTTCCTTTGGCCAGTGCTTAAAAAAAGCTTCTACTCTTTCTATATTTTTAGGACCAAAATCCTCCCGAAGCTGAAGAAAGGACATTCCTAATTTCTCCTTTAAAGGAAGAATATTTGTTACAAAATCATCTGTAAGAACTTCTGTATCATTAAGTCTTTTTCTATGACTTATAATTTGCGGAACTTTTGGAAAAAACTTGAAATCTTCTGAAGCTTTTGATTCCCATTTAGCGAATTGTTCTTCTGGAAACATTCTATAGAAAGAAGCATTCAGCTCAATAGAATTAAATTGTGTTGAATAATACTCCAACTCATCTTTTGTTCCCCTTGGATAAAAGTTCTTTAGATCGGTTCTATTCCATTTGGCACAACCAATCCGAACATCACCAAACTTTGAATCTTCAAAAGAACTTAGAACTTTTTTAGTTTGTTCATGGGTAGGTGGAAGCGAAAAATCTACGTTTCCGGGATCATCTACTTTTCCAAATTTCATTTAATTTCTATTTAAAATATACAGTCTTCCTGTTTACAAATTCCTGAATTCCATCGGAAGATAATTCTCTACCGTAACCTGAAATCTTAGTACCGCCGAAAGGTAATCGCGGATCACTTTTTACCAGCTCATTTACGAATACAGCACCATCTTCAAATTCAGGAACTATTTTTTCAGCAAACTTCATGTCCTCAGTGAATATGGATACTCCAAGTCCAAAATCGGAAAGATTCACCAGGTCTATTGCTTCCTGATCTTTCTTAAAAGTTGTAACTCCTATGGCCGGACCAAAAGTTTCTTCTTTGAACATGCTCATTTCCGGAGTGACATTTGTTAAAATAGTTGGTTCCAGGTAGGCTTTATCACGTTTACCACCCAGAATAATCTTCGCTCCAGCTTTCACAGAATCCTGTATTTGCTTTTCCAGATCTTCCGCAAGGTCTTCCCGTGCGAGAGTTCCAATAAAAGTATCCTTATCCATTGGGTCTCCACTTTTCAATTCTCTTACCTGTCTAACAAATTCTTCCATAAACTCCTCTTCTATACTTTCATGGATAATTAATCTTTTTCCCGCTATGCAACTCTGGCCGGTATTCTGAAATCTCGCCTGAACACAGGTTTTTACACTTTCAGAAATATCAGCATCTTTAAAAACTACCAGTGCATTACTTCCACCTAATTCAAGAACAGATTTTTTTATTTCTTCACTAGCAGTGGATGCTACTGCCGCTCCTGCAGGTTTACTTCCTGTTAAAGTAACAGCTTTCACCCTGGAGTCTCTTATAATATCTTCAACCTTACTGCTACTTAATACCATATTCTGAAAACAACTATTAGGAAACCCAGCACGTTCAAATACTTTCTGAATATTATTAGCAGATCTCATCACATTACTTGCATGTTTCAAAATTCCAATATTTCCCGCCATCAAAGCGGGAGCTGCAAACCTGAAAACCTGCCAAAATGGATAATTCCACGGCATCACCGCCAAAACAACCCCAATTGGCTCATAACTTACATAGCTTTTTGCAGCATCAGTTTTAATAGTTTTTGAGGAAAGATGCTTTTCAGCATTTTCAGCATAATACTCACAAACCCAGGCACATTTTTCAATTTCGGCTATAGATTGGGTTATTGGTTTCCCCATCTCATTACTAATATCTTTTGCATATTCCTCTTTATTTTTCTTCAACTCGGCAGCAGCTTTATTCATAAGCTCTGCCCGTTCTTTAAAAGAAGTCTTTCGCCATTGCTTAAAACGAGAATTTGCTTTTGCCAGGGTTTCATCAATTTCAGGTTTAGTAAGCTCCTTGAATTTTTCAATTACTTCTCCTGTATATGGATTTTTAGATTCAATCATAGTTAAATAATCTTTACTTTTCCTTTCAATATAATAAGATGCTTAGATGTACAGCGGGCGATTAAGACATATTTAACTCCTATTGTTTATAAACGGTTTACAAGTAAGAAACCGGCATAGTAAATGCGGCTCTATAATTAATTATATTTAAGAAACTATACTTGCCATGAATCCACGAGATATTAACCTGGTTGATCTCAGGCCCGAGATCCCTTCAGCAAGAATTACCGATAACATGAGTCCTGATGAGCGGTTTCAAAATGAAACTCTTCGTCCTGTGGCCAAATTACAGGACGGATTATTGCTAGCCGTTTTTCGAAACTATATCGCTAAACACAAAAACAGGTTTTATGAGCTAAAGCTTGAAAAAAGGTTTGAGTATATAGAGAATGCTATTCAGAAAGATATTAAGTTCAGGAATAGTCTTAAAGGAATTATTATCGGGCAGTTTACGATGGATGAATATGAAAGATATATCCAGAATTCATCAGCTTTAAACAAGCGTATGATGAATATCGTAAAAGAGAGAATAAAGAGTAATATTCAGCTTTTAGAAAGCAATATGGCGTACTAAAAATCCGATGAGGATTGTTATAGTGAAGCTCATAAGTGTTCCTATAAGTACATATTCAGTCTGTTTTCTAGCTCCTATTTCTGATTTATCACTAAAGCGCAGAATTGACTTTGCAGCTATTAAAAATCCTATCGCCGAAAAATTGGTGGTTAATATAAAGGTAAGTACCAGAACCCTTTCAAAAATCCCTATATATCTACCGGCGGCATCCAGGCTGTTCTTCCGCAGATCGTCTTCCACTTCATTTTGCCATCTTTTCGTAGCCTTTCCAATCAAAAATCCTGTAGGAAATATAATGATAAGATAACCAATAATAACTGCCAGGATACCGGGTGAAGTTAAGAAGGTCTTTATATAAGGAAAAATATGTTGGAAACCTGATGTCATGTATAACCAGGCAGCCACTATAGCAAAAAGGTGAAGCAATTGATCTGAAACAAACATTTTAAGATTATCCTTGTCGAATTGTAATTTCCATAGATCAATAAAGAAATGAGTCACCACAATAAAAGCTGCAATAGACCACCATTGAAAATCCAGCAGGAAAATTAATGTTAGAAGCCCGGCAATAAAAGAATGCAAATAAAGATATTTAGATTTACCCTTATGCCTTCTTTTATGATTTACCCATTTGGTAGGCTGGATCACAAAATCAGTGATTATATGAGCCAGAAGTAATTGAAGGAGTACCAGTATACTATTTTCCATCAGAGAAATGTTCGGTGATTATATTTTGATAACGACTCAGTAAAGCTTCAATTGCATCCCAGCCTGCAGCCTTTTTCCTTTGATTTACTGCAGACTGACTTATTTCAAGTTCTTCTGCAATTTCAGTTTCTTTGAATCCTTTTAAGAGATAATAAATCACTTCTGCTGAAGCTGTGCTCCATTTGTCTGAAATGGTATCAAAAAGAAATAAAGATGTGTCAAATTCATTGTTTATATTTTCTGAAGGTGTCATAAGCTGAAGTTTTCTTCCCGCTTTTTTCATCTCATCCAGTGTTCTTCCGGAAAATTGAAAGGCCTGCCCGTTGGCCTCAAGAATAGAATCACGTTTAAAATCGTAAGAGCCTATACCAATAGCTAATCTTAGATCAGCTTCCTTTTTAAACGCCTTATGAGCATCACCACCATGCAAATGCAATCTATTAATTGCTGTTTTTAAACCTAAAGCGATATTCAGGGCATTCTCAGGATCGTAAACTATGCCCTGGAAACTGTCCCCTCTAAATATCCTAAACCCGGGATCCTTCTCAGAATTTTTTTGAAGTGCATCAAATTCCCGGTTTAGTACCACAAGAACCTTTTCCAGTAATTCTTTAGAATAACTCGAGGAGGATAAGAGATCGGCTGAAATTACGGCTATCATACTTCAAATATAATAAAAATAAGCTTAAAAGCTTATAAATACTATATATAAGTTTATAGGCTTATTTTTATATTAAATAAGCTTTAAACCTAATATAAAAGTTAGATATTAAATATTTGCTAAATAATCGGTAAGCGAATAAAGCTTGATTAAATTTAAGATTCAATGAAAAAATTAAAATAAAATGTTGAAAAACAAAGAGGAATTATATTACAAATGCCTGGATACTGTAAACAGGCAGATTGAAAAATATCAGAAAGAAATGGACCAAATTAGAGAATCCATGGAAAATAATGACGCCCATACAGATTATGATGAAGACGACAGTAAGGGACAACTTCTGGGAGACTTTGAGAAATATGCCGAATATTTGGACAACTCGAGGAAAATGAAAGAGAAACTATCCAGAATAGATAAAAACCATTATACCGAACAGATAGATTTTGGAAGTGTAGCGGAAACCTCAGAAAATTACTATTTTATTTCCGCAGCTTTGGGAAAAATAGTTATGGAAGAAGGTACCACTGTTTACGCAATTTCAACCGATGCACCTATCTATCAGGAGATGAAGGGAAAGAAAGCTGGAGAAAGCTTTTCTTTTAACGGTAAAGAACACAAAATACTGAAGGTACATTAAGACTATTCAGGATATTCAATACGCAGGTGGTAAATATTCTTCAGCTTACGCTTTAGAATTTTCTTTACCATCTGTATTTCCTTAAACGTAATATTAGAATTTAGGAATTGCCCCTCTTCCATTTGCTTGTTAATAATCTTCTCTACAAAATTATCTATAAGCACCGCAGTTGGCTCCTTAAGACTTTTACTGGCAGCTTCAACACTATCACACATCATTAGAATTGCCGTTTCCTTGCTAAAAGGAATAGGTCCTGGATATCTGAAATCTTCAGAAGAAGTATTATCATTAACTTCCTTTTCTTTCATATAGAAATAATACACGGTACTGGTTCCATGATGAGTCCTAATAAAATCTATCACTCTGTCGGGAAGATTGTTCTTCTTTGCAATTTCTATCCCCTTTATCACATGATCAATAATTATTTGAGCGCTTTCACGTGGAGATAGTTCATCATGAGAATTCACGGAAGTCGTCTGGTTCTCTGTGAAATAAGTAGGATTATACATCTTACCAATATCATGATATAATGCCCCTACCCTGGCAAGCATCGCATTGGCATGGATCTCATTCGCTGCAGCTTCAGCAAGATTTGCCACATTAAGACTGTGGTGAAAAGTACCCGGTGCTTTTTCGGCCAGCTCCTTTAATAATTTTGAATTGGTGTCAGAAAGTTCCAGCAGGGACATGTCGCTTACCATCCCAAAGATTTTCTCGTAAACATATATCAAAGGTTGAACAAATAATGTTGCCAGGCCTCCCAACAAGAAAGTAAGAAAAACTTCCGGCTTCATATCGTTAATATCACCTTCCTGAATAACCGTAAAGGCAAAATAGGCGATAATGTAAACCAGGGTGATCTGTCCTACAGATATAAATAGATTCGCTCTTTTATATAATTCACTAACGGTTAGAATAGTTACGATACCTGCAATAATTTGAAGAAACATATATTCGTAACTATTAGGTACGATAAATCCAAGTAATAAGACTGTAATTACGTGAGTAAAAAGCCCCAACCTTGCATCGAAAAAGGCTTTTAAGGTTAAAGGCAAAATACAAAGTGGCACCACATATACATAATCTATATTGAAGCTGACCGCTAAAGTTGTGAGCATCACCATGAATATAACATTGAAAAATATAAAGGTGACCTTTACATTATTTTCAAATATATTGATACGGTATTTTCTCATAAAAAGGAGCAGCATCAATAAGGCTAATGCCACCAAAGCGCTATAGCCAACAATGATCCAATTGTAATTACTCTGGCTCCAAACCTGGGACTCATATTCGGCCTTCAGTGATCGCAGAATATTATACTTATTCCCTTCTACAACTTCTCCCTTTGCGATGATCCTACTACCCTGCTCAATAATTCCACGGGTATACGAGATGTTATTAAGTTTACTTTCGAGTTCTTTTTGAGTTAAATCATTATTGAAAGTAACATTCGGCTCCACAGAATTGAAGAAGACTTCCAGTAATTCTGTCTTGAAAGAAGAGAACCCCGCATTCGCAATTTCATCACTTATAAAACTTCGAATTTCTCCCTGCTTCAGTATTCTTCGATATGCAACTTCCGAAGCCTCATTCCCTTTTAGTAAATAGACGAATTGATCTGGTTCCAGCCTTTCACTCTCCTGGAGAAGCCCAAATTCATAAATATCCTCGATTGTTTTAGAAACAAAATTATCTATGATGGTTTTATAGACATTCAGAGTGGTATCTGGAAACACATTTTTGACTTCCTGTAAAGCATCTTTTTCGATCTTTTCAGCTTTTTCAGTATCAAAATTATAATATGGAATATGAGATTTAGTAATATCCTGTCTTTCCGCAGCTATTTCTTCATCCGTTTTAAGAATTGCAAAATCGAAAGGAGCGTAAAGATTTTCATATTGCCACGGCTTTCCCTTAGGAATATCGTATTTGAATTTACCACCTTTCGGAAGAAGGTAAACGATTAAAACTGAGGTAAGCACAAACAGGAAAACTTTATAAAAAAGCGCCTGATTTTTGTATAGCTTATTAACGAAATCGCTCATATATATTCAGGTAATGCTCAAATGTAGTAAAAATAGGTCTGAATAAGCTTAGGTTATTTAATTCCTTATAAAATCACTAACTTCGCAACACTTGAATTAATTAAACTTAAAACATGAATAAAGAAGTAGTAATAGTAAGCGCCGCGAGAACTCCAATAGGTAGTTTTTTGGGTGGTTTATCAAGCGTTCCAGCTACAAAATTAGGTTCTATTGCCATTAAAGGAGCATTAGAAAAAATCAACCTTAAACCTGAAATGGTTCAGGAAGTTTTAATGGGAAATGTTGTTCAGGCAGGCGTCGGTCAGGCTCCGGCAAGACAGGCTTCTCTTGGTGCTGGAATTCCTGATAGCGTACCTTGTACTACTGTGAATAAAGTTTGCGCGAGTGGTATGAAGGCAGTTATGCAGGGTGCTCAGTCTATCATGCTGGGTGACACCGATATAGTTGTTGCCGGCGGTATGGAGAATATGAGTTTGATTCCGCATTACGTTCACATGAGAAACGGGAAGAAATTTGGCCCGGCAACTCTTGAAGATGGCATGCAGAAAGACGGGCTTGTAGATGCTTACGATCATAACGCTATGGGAACTTGTGCCGATCTTTGTGCTTCTGAATATAATTTTTCAAGAGAAGATCAGGATAAATTTGCTGTGCAGTCATACGAAAGATCTGCAAAAGCATGGAAAGAAGGAAAATTTGATAATGAGGTGGTTCCTGTAGAAGTGCCTCAGAGAAAAGGTGATCCGGTAGTAATAAAAGAGGATGAGGAATTTAAGAATGTAAGAATGGATAAAATTTCTTCTCTTAGACCTGCATTCTCTAAAGATGGAACTGTTACTGCAGCCAATGCTTCCACTATTAATGATGGTGCAGGAGCAGTTGTATTGATGAGTAAAGAAAAGGCAGAAGAACTTGGAATTAAACCTTTAGCAACGATTAAAAGTTACGCTGATGCTGCTACAGAACCAAAATGGTTTACAACAGCTCCTTCAAAGGCACTTCCAAAAGCCATTGATAAAGCAGGCATCAGCCTTGAGGATGTTGACTTTTTTGAATTCAATGAAGCTTTTTCTGTGGTTGGTCTTGCCAACATGAAAATATTAGGATTAAACGATTCAAATACTAATGTTAACGGTGGAGCCGTTTCCTTAGGACACCCTCTTGGATGTAGTGGTGTTAGAATTCTTATTACTTTACTTAATGTTCTGGAGCAGAACAACGCTAAGCTAGGTGCTGCTGCTATTTGTAATGGTGGCGGTGGAGCATCAGCGATGGTAATAGAACGTAATTCCTAATGAATAAGAAATAGTTAATGCAATACGGTATTTGCCATTTAAGTATTGTACCGCTTAGGGCCTCAGCTTCTCATGAAAGTGAAATGACTTCACAACTCTTGTATGGAGAGCATTTCAAGGTATTGGAAGAACGCGCTCAATGGAGTCGCATTCGCAATTCGTTTGATGATTTTGAAGCATGGATAGACAATAAGCAGTATAGTAAAATTGAAGAGGCTGAATATTATTCTCTCAATGAAAATGATCTTCAGCTTTCTTCAGACTTAGTTGAATATATAACTGATGAGAACGGTATTCTTATGCCGGTGGTGCTCGGATCAGTTTTAAATTTCACTAAACAACTTGGTCACAAATTTGAAGGTGTACCGGGAGCTGTTATTTCGAGCAATAAAGAAAGTCTGGTAAACACCGCAGTATTATTTCTTAATACTCCTTTAATATGGGGTGGAAAAAGTCCTTTCGGGATTGACTGTAGTGGATTTACACAAATGGTTTATAAACTGAACGGTTTCAAAATTAAACGAAATGCCTCCGAACAGGCTAAACAGGGTGAAGCGTTAAGTTTTATAGAAGAAAGTGAACCAGGTGATCTGGCATTTTTTGACGATAATGATGGAATTATTGATCATGTAGGCTTAATGATGAAAGATAATTACATCATCCACGTTGACGGTAAGGTTAGAATTGATCGCATAGACCATTCTGGAATTTTCAATGCTGAATTAAGAAAGCATACCCATAAATTGAGAGTGATTAAGAAAATCATTTAACTTTCAAAAATTCACAAAAAAAACCCGCTGAATTGTTTCAGCGGGTTTTTTATATTAAAAACTTATTAAGCCTTATAACTTAGCCTTAAGTTCATCAACTTTTTCTTGCTCACCTAAATTGGTATATAGGTTCATTGCAGTTCTAATAAGTTCTGTGTTATCAGGATCTATTTCTATTGCTTTTTCAATGTCTGGAAGAACTCCTCTATATAACTCTTTTCTTTTTTCATCCAGCTCATCATAGCGCTCATTGTCCTTCTTACTCATCCCAAGATTATTCATCTCGTCAATGATTTCTCTTTCCTTGCTAAGTTTTGCAGCAATAAGATTTACACGAGCCTCATTATATTCAGGATCTATTTCTAAAGCTTTGTTATAAAATTCCATAGCTTTTCCCTGATCTTCGATCTCAGCATACATTAATCCAATATTATTGAATGTTGATGGATCTGAAGGATCTTTCTCTGCTACTTGTTCTAAGATCTCTCTAGCTTTATCCTTTTCTCCCATTTGATAATACATATTTGCTTCTGACTGCAAAAGACTCATATCATCTGGGTTAGTAGCTTTCGCTTCTTCCATGGCAGCAATCGCCTTGTCATAATCTTTCTGACTGATATAAATCCTGGCAATTAATCCTGCAATTTCACCTTTTTTCGAAGGGATATCCTCCACTTTAGGATCTTTATACTTATCAGTTTTTAACATCAGATCCATTTGGGATTGTGACCCCATGTTTTCTCTTTCGTTAGTTTCAACATTCAAAGCAGTGTAAGACTTCCCTGATCCATCGTAATCAAGCTCATTTAATTTTTCAAGACTTTCAACAGCTCTATCATAAGACTCACCCTGAACTAAATTATTAGCTGCATAATATAAATAAACAGTATCCTTCTTACTTAATTCATAGCTAGCAATTAATTTATCAGCTGCAGAAATATAATCTTCCTTATTCTGATCTTCAATAGCGCTTTGAATTAGATTGTTCTTAAGAGTGGATAAACCTTCTGCAGCCTCTTCACTGCCCATTTCAGCAGCCTTTTGAAAAGCCATAGCCGCAGTTTTCATATCTTCAGTTGAAACATTTGCTCCACCTGACATATATGCTTTACCCTTATATAGGTAAAAGTTTTCCTGCCATTTATCATTAAGTTCGCTAAGATTTGCCTCGGCAACTTTTAACTGAGCTTTTGCTTCAGCATAATTATTGTCTTCAAGAGCATCTTCTGCGTTTTTTACCTGATCTTTTTGTGCGAATGCTGTCATGGTTAGAAATGACACTGCCGCCGCCGTCAAAATATTAGTTTTCATTGTTGTTTTGGTTTTAATTATTCTTCACTATCATCTACAATAGTCGTGCCATCCGTCTGATCCTCGCTACCCACGGGCTTTTCAGCATCTTCCATATTATCTACATCATCCTCATCATGTAACACTTTCGCAACTGCTGCGATAGCATCATTCCCTTTTAGGTTGATCAATCTAACCCCTTGTGTTGCACGGCCCATAACGCGTAAGTCTTCCACAGCCATTCGTATTACAATACCCGATTTGTTGATAATCATTAGATCATCCACATCTGACACATTCTTTATGGCGACAAGTTGTCCGGTCTTTTCAGTCACAGAGATGGTTTTCACACCTTTCCCTCCCCGGTTTGTGATTCTATAATCTTCCAGACTGGAACGTTTACCATAGCCATTTTCCGAAACAACCAGGATATCTGATTCAAAATCGTTAACGGCGATCATTCCAACCACTTCGTCATTATCATTGTCTAGGGTAATACCTCTTACTCCGGAAGCATTTCTTCCCATAGGTCTGGTTTTCGATTCCTCGAACCTAATCGCTTTACCACTTCTTAGACCAAGCATTACCTGGCTATTTCCGGTAGTAAGTTTCGCTTCCAGTAACTCATCACCCTCCTTAATAGTAATTGCATTAATACCATTAGTTCTTGGACGGGAATATTTCTCTAAGTCTTGTTTTCTTAACCTGACCTTTTTTAGTAGCCATAATAACGAAATGATCATTTACATACTCTTCATCTTTAAGATCCTGAGTACATATAAATGCATTCACTTTATCCTCCGGCTCAATATTAATAAGATTCTGGATTGCTCTACCTTTAGAAGCCTTACTTCCTTCCGGAATTTCATAAACCCTCATCCAGTAACACTTACCATTTTGAGTAAAGAATAACATATATTGGTGGTTGGTTCCAACGAAAAGATATTCTAAGAAATCTTCATTTCTTGTATTCGATCCTTTTTGTCCAACTCCTCCTCTATTCTGTGTCTTATATTCATTAAGCGAGGTTCTTTTTATATAACCTGCATGAGAAATAGTAATTACTACTCTCTCGTCAGGAATCATATCTTCAATACTTAGATCTCCTCCAGCATATTCTATTTGAGAACGTCTTTCATCTCCGTATTTCTCCTTAATTTCAAAAAGTTCATTCTTAATAACCTCCATTCTACGCTCCTTACGGGCAAGAATATCTTCAAGATCTTCAATGGTCTTTAATATTTCATCATATTCAGCTCTTAACTTATCCTGTTCAAGACCGGTAAGCTGTCTCAACCTCATTTCAACGATCGCCTTGGCCTGAATTTCGGAAAGTTCGAAACGCTCCATTAATTTTGTACGGGCTTCGTCGGCGTTAGAGGATGCTCTAATTAAAGCGATAACTTCATCAATATTGTCTGAAGCGATAATTAAACCTTCCAGGATATGAGCACGATCTTTGGCCTTTCTTAGTTCAAATTCGGTTCTACGAACAACAACTTCATGTCTATGCTCAACGAAATGATGAATAATCTCTTTAAGATTCAGCATCTCAGGTCTACCATTAACAAGTGCAATATTATTTACACTAAATGACGACTGTAATGCTGTATGCTTAAATAATGTATTTAAAACGATATTAGGAATTGCATCTCTCTTTAATTGGTAAACGATACGCATACCGTTTCTATCAGATTCATCCCTGATCAAACTGATCCCTTCAATCTTTTTATCATTGACAAGATCAGCCGTTTTCTTGATCATATCTGCCTTATTCACCTGATATGGAATTTCAGTAACCACAAGGTATTCTCTACCTGCGATCTCTTCCATATGAGATTTGGCACGCATTACAACTCTACCACGACCTGTTTTAAATGCTTCTCTAACTCCGTCATAACCATAAATAATTCCTCCCGTAGGGAAATCTGGTGCTTTTATATGCTCGATCAATTCATCGATTTCAATATCATGATTGTCGATATAAGCGATAGTACCGTCAATAACTTCAGTTAAGTTATGAGGAGGCATATTAGTTGCCATACCTACAGCGATACCACTTGCTCCATTCACCAAAAGATTAGGAACTCTGGTTGGCATTACCACAGGCTCACTAAGGGAATCATCAAAGTTTAGTTGAGTATCTACAGTTTCCTTATCAATATCAGCAAGCATATCCTCACTGATCTTACGCATACGGGCTTCCGTATAACGCATGGCAGCGGGACTATCTCCATCTACAGACCCAAAGTTACCCTGGCCATCCACAAGCATATATCTCATGCTCCAGTGCTGCGCCATCCTAACCATGGTATCGTATACAGAGGAATCACCGTGTGGATGATACTTACCAAGTACTTCCCCAACGATTCTCGCTGACTTTTTATAGGCTCTGTTTGAAAGAACTCCAAGCTCGTACATACCGTACAGAACTCTCCTGTGTACTGGTTTCAATCCATCTCGTACATCGGGTAACGCACGTGACACAATGACCGACATCGAATAATCGATGTAGGCAGATTTCATTTCGTCTTCAATATTGATAGGAATAAGCTTTTCGCCTTCTGCCATATTTATGAATTTAATTTATCTCAAAAAATCTAAGGGGCAATTTACATATTTTCTCCTTCTTTCATAGGCAAAGTAAAGGGTGGCGCCCTTATTTTTATTAACAAATTTTTATCGTGGTTTGGTTAATAAGTTCACTATTTTACTCTTTGAAAATTGAAAGTAATTTTGTCAATTAGCTACTAACTCCCTATTAGGTATAGTTTTTGACTTAATTCGAGTGAAAATAATTTTGAGAAAGGAAGATAAAATGGATGATAATTTTTCACCAAGAGTAAAAGATGTTATTGCTTACAGTAAAGAGGAAGCTTTAAGACTCGGTCACGATTTTATTGGGACGGAGCACCTTATGCTTGGTTTACTGCGAGATGGAGATGGAAAAGCTATAGATATTTTAAATGCCCTTGATATAGATCTTAGTCATTTAAGACGCAAAGTTGAAATTCTTAGCCCTGCAAATCCTAACACTGTTACGATAAATAATGAAAAACGCAATTTACATTTAACAAGGCAGGCTGAACGCGCATTGAAGACGACTTTTCTGGAAGCTAAACTATTCCAGAGCTCTTCAATTAATACAGCTCACCTACTATTATGTATTTTAAGGAATGAGAACGACCCAACAACTAAACTTCTAAATAAATTGAAAATAGATTACGACGGAGTAAAAGATCAGTTTAAATACATGATCGCAAGCGACGAAGATGATTTCACTGATAGTCCTTCGGCGGAATCTTTTTCAGATGACGACGGTGATGAAGCAACCAGAGAAAATCCATTTAGCGGCAGTGCCGGTACTGGTAAAACTTCCAAAAAATCCAAGACTCCTGTCTTAGACAATTTTGGTAGAGACCTTACCGCCCTGGCAGAAGCTGATAAACTGGACCCTGTTGTTGGTAGAGAAAAAGAAATTGAAAGAGTCTCCCAAATATTAAGTAGAAGAAAGAAAAATAATCCTCTTTTAATTGGAGAACCCGGTGTTGGGAAGTCTGCAATTGCTGAAGGATTAGCCTTAAGAATTGTGAAACGTAAAGTTTCCAGAATTCTATTTGATAAACGAGTTGTGACCCTGGACCTGGCAAGTTTAGTTGCGGGAACCAAATATCGTGGTCAATTCGAAGAGCGGATGAAAGCGGTGATGAACGAACTTGAAAAGAATGATGATATCATCCTTTTCATAGATGAGATCCATACAATTGTAGGTGCCGGAGGCGCTACAGGTAGCCTGGATGCAAGTAATATGTTCAAACCTGCTTTAGCCAGAGGTGAAATTCAATGTATTGGTGCAACCACCCTTGATGAGTACAGACAATATATCGAGAAAGATGGTGCTCTGGAAAGAAGATTTCAGAAAGTAATTGTTGAACCTACTACGGTAGAAGAAACAATTGAGATCCTTAATAATATTAAGAATAAATACGAGGAGCATCATAATGTAGTTTATACAGATGAAGCTATCCAGGCTTGTGTAAAGCTTACCAATCGATATATGACTGACAGGTTCCTTCCAGACAAGGCTATTGATGCCTTAGATGAAGCTGGATCCCGCGTTCATATTATCAATATAGATGTTCCAAAACAGATTCTAGATCTTGAAAGAAAACTTGAGCAGGTAAGAGAAAGCAAAAATTCTGTTGTTAAGAAACAGAAATATGAAGAAGCCGCCAAGTTAAGAGACGATGAAAAAAATCTTGAAAAAGAGCTTGGTGTAGCCCAGGAAAAATGGGAAGAAGAATCCAAGAAACACAAGGAAACAGTTTCAGATGAAAGCGTTGCCGATGTTGTTTCAATGATGACCGGTATTCCTGTTAACAGAATAGCTCAGACTGAAAGCAACAAACTGGTTGAACTTCCGAAGAAGATCAAAGGAAAAGTTATTGGTCAGGATGAGGCAGTTGGAAAAGTTGTAAAAGCAATTCAGCGTAACCGAGCTGGATTAAAAGATCCAAATAAACCAATTGGTTCCTTTATATTCCTTGGTCAAACTGGTGTTGGTAAAACACAACTTGCAAAAGTTTTAGCTCGCGAATTGTTTGATAATGATGATGCATTAATCAGGATAGACATGAGCGAATACATGGAAAAATTCGCCGTCTCTAGATTGATTGGAGCGCCTCCTGGATATGTTGGTTACGAAGAAGGTGGTCAACTTACAGAAAAAGTTAGAAGAAAACCTTACGCTGTTATACTTTTAGATGAAGTAGAAAAAGCACATCCAGATGTATTTAATATGCTACTACAGGTTCTGGACGATGGTTATCTTACTGATAGTTTAGGCAGAAAGATTGACTTTAGAAATACGATCATTATAATGACTTCTAATATCGGAGCCAGAAAGCTTAAAGATTTTGGCCAGGGAGTTGGATTTGGAACTTCTGCACAGAAATCTCAGGTGGATGATAATGCAAGAAGTGTAATTGAAAATGCGCTTAAAAAAGCTTTTGCTCCTGAATTTTTAAATCGTATTGATGATGTCGTAATCTTCAATAGTCTAGAAAGAGAAGATATTCATAAGATCATCGATATCGAGCTTGGGAAGTTATTTGATAGAATTCACGGCTTAGGTTACGAACTTACTTTAACAAACAAAGCGAAAGACTTTATTGCAGAGAAAGGATTTGATAAGCAATATGGTGCACGTCCCTTAAACCGGGCAATTCAGAAATATATCGAAGATGCTTTAGCTGAAGAAATAATCACTTCTAAGCTTAAAGAAGGTGATAAGATTAAAATGGATTTAGATGAAGAGAAAAATGAATTGGTGATCGACATTCAAAAATCTGTTAAGGAAACTGAATCTTAGTCTTTATTAAATATCGATAGAAGGATACCCATCCTAACTAATTGTAATAGATAATTGTAATAGCCGCTTTTAGCAAAGCGGCTATTCTATAAATATTTTTTTTTAGAATTGTTTAATTATCCTAATTTTGCAGAAAATAGTCCCTACCATAAATGCTAACAAAAGAGATTGAACTAAACTTTGGGAAAGTATATTTCCACGAAAATATTTTAATTGCAAAACTTGATGAAGGCGTTCTTTTTGACGTTGAATCAAATAGAAAACTTCTGCAACTTGGAACTGAAGTTTTCAAGGGGAAAGATTACGGGTATATTTCTCATCGCATTAATTCTTATGCCGTAGACCCAATGGTATATATGGAATCTGCCAACACAAATAACCTAAAAGCAATTGCGGTAGTGAGCGAGAATGAAATGACACGGGCAAATGCTGAAGGAGTTGAAAAGAAATTCTACAAAGACAATAATTGCTTTGGGGTTTTTCATACCCTGGAAGAAGCTGTAGCCTGGATTAAAACGAGAATCTAGTCCAGAAAGTCCTCTACGGCCAATTTATTTAAAAAAGCTTTAGATTTTTTTATATATGGAGCCATCGTCCTGTCTTCAGTTAATATTGGAACATCCTCTCTGAAACTATCTATAACCTTTCCTAAGACTTCAGATGTTTTTGCAGGCTCTCTAAAATGAATGGCCTGAGAAGCATTAAATAGTTCAATTGCTAAAACTGAATTTAGGTTTTCAATAACCTTTAGAAGTTTCGTAGCACTATTTGCGCCCATACTTACATGGTCTTCCTGGCCATTAGAGGAAACAATCGAATCAATAGATGCAGGTGAAGATAATTGTTTGTTCTGGCTAACAATGCTAGCTGCTGTATATTGAGGAATCATAAAACCACTATTCAGACCTGGATTTTCAACAAGAAAATTCGGAAGTCCTCTAAGCCCTGAAACCAACTGATAAGTTCTTCGCTCAGAAATATTAGCAAGTTCAGAAAGCGCGATCGCTAAATAATCCAGGCCGAGCGCTAAAGGCTGCCCATGAAAATTACCACCAGAAATTATTTTATCATCCTCAATAAATATATTGGGATTATCGGTTACTGAATTTATCTCGGTTTTTATTGTTTTTCTAACAAATGACAAGGTGTCTTTTGAGGCACCATGAACCTGGGGAATACATCGAAATGAATATGGATCCTGGACATTGTCTTTTTCAGATTGAGCAATTTCGCTTCCTTCCAGAAATTTTCTTATTCTTTCTGCTGTTTTAATCTGACCTCTATGCGGACGAACCATATGGACCAACTCATCAAAAGGTGATAAGTTACAATCAAAAGCATCTACCGAAATAGCTCCGATAAGATCTGCCATATAGGAAAGTTTATAGGCCTTCAAAAGAGCATAAACTCCATGGGCACTCATAAACTGTGTTCCATTAAGAAGAGCAAGACCTTCCTTACTCTGTAATCTTAAAGGTTCCCAATTCATTTTCTTTAGAAGCTCCTCTCCTGTTATTACCTCTCCGTCAACATAAACCTCTCCATCTCCAATTAAAGGCAAAGCCAGATGTGCAAGAGGAGCGAGATCTCCCGAAGCACCTAGAGACCCCTGTTCATAAATAACAGGAAGGATTTCATTATTATAAAGGTCTATTAATCTTTCTACAGTTTCAAGAGCAACGCCGGAGTTTCCATAACTAAGAGACTGAATTTTAAGAAGAAGCATTAATTTAATCACAGGTTTTGAAACCATATCACCGGTTCCACAGGCATGAGATCTCACCAGATTCTCCTGTAATTCCGTAAGCTTCTCAGAGGTGATTTTAACATTACATAAAGCTCCAAACCCAGTATTTATACCATAAACCGGTTTATCACTCTCCTTGATCTTATTATCCAGGTATTTTCTGGATTTTTCAATATTAACTCTGGACTCATCACTTAAAGCCAGTTTCTTTTTATTCTTAAGAATATCATGAATCACTTCAAGATCTAAAACAGCTGAACTTACATAATGATGACTTTGCATTTCTTGTTTGGTTTATGAAATGCAAAAATCTTACTTCATCTATAAGATTCCAAATTATTGGAGTGCAAAATCAAATTATTTTAAACAATTCTTAATTTTATTAAGATTCCCTTGACTCTCTTTCAAAAAGAGCTTTCACCGCAAGACCGATGTTTTTAGCAATATCTCCGGCAAGAATACTTTCGTAGCCAAGTTTCTTAGCTGAAATATCACCTGAAAGACCATGAAGGTACACTCCCAGAACAGCCGCTCTCACACTGCCATACCCCTGCCCCATAAGAGAAGTGATAACCCCTGATAAAACATCACCGCTTCCCGCCGTTGCCATTCCCGGATTTCCGGAATCATTGATAAAGATCTCGTCATGATTAATTATGAAAGTATGTGCCCCTTTTACTACGATTATGATATTATATTTTTTACTGAATTCTTTTACCTTTTCAAGTTTATCGAAATCATCCTTCCACGCTCCTATCAGTCTTTTTAATTCACCGGGATGCGGGGTTATAACAGAATCTTTCGGAAGAAGCTCTAATAAATCATTATTTTTTGAGAGAATGTTTAAACCGTCTGCATCAATAAGCACAGGAGATTTATTTGATTTCAGTAAAGATCTTAAAGCTTCAACAGATCTTTCTTCAGTCCCTGCGCCCATTCCAAAACAAACCACATCTGCTTTAAAATCTTCAGGATATTCAGTAAGTAATTTTTCAGCAGGATCGGTCATCACCATTGCTTCAGGTAGTCCAGTCTGAATAATACTATACCCACATTTTGGAACGTACAAACTACATAATCCTGTTCCTGTTCTTAGTGCTGCCGTAGATGTGAGTAACACACTACCCATTTTACCATAACTTCCGCCAACTATAAGTACATTACCATAATCTCCTTTATGAGAGTTCTTTTTTCTTGGACGATATAAACTAAGAGCTTCCTGCTTTCCAATCAAATGAATTTTAGAGTCTAAATTCCCTAAAAACTCTTTATCAAGACCAATATCAAGAATTTGAAGATCTCCAATATAGTCCATAGTTTCAGGTAAAAAGAAAACCAGTTTGGGGGCCTGGAAGCTTAGAGTAAAATCTGCTTCAATTACGGCTGCTTTTTGATCCGGAGTCTTGTCTGAAAATAGACCGCTTGGCATATCTATAGCCAGGGTAAATGCATTAGAATCATTAATAAGTTTTACCAGTTTTGCCACCCATCCCTCTATAGGACGGTTAAGACCAATCCCAAACATCGCGTCTATTACAAAATCTCCTGTATCAATCTGTGGAAAGTGCTCTTCCTCTTTGATCAGCTTTGGCCAGTTGTTCGTGATATCCTTTAGTTTCTCATAATTGGCTAAAAAATCATCCGATCTCTTATCACTATAATTCACTACAAAAACTGTAACATCATAACCATCCTGAATCAAGAGCCTGGCAACAACCAGCCCATCACCTCCATTATTCCCAATTCCACAAAATATTTTAATTGGAATCTGTACATTTTGCAGTCTCTTATCTATTTCATTAAACACCAGAGTCGCCGCCCTTTCCATGAGCTCTTCTGAAGTTATACTCTGTTTCTCGATAGTCTCCTTATCGGCTTCTGAAAGTTGCTGCGCTGAAAGTATTTTCATAGAATTAAATTTCCTTATCTATTGATTAAATATATGCCTAAAGATACATTTTAAGTATTATTCCATAAAAAGCCTAAATAAATATTGTATTCCTTCTGAATTGAATAAATTTGCCCAAATTTTTGAAAATAATGAAAGAAATAGCCCTGTCTGAAAAGCATAAAGAATCAAATGCTAAAATGGTACCATTCGCCGGATTTAATATGCCGGTATCATATGAAGGTGTAAATATTGAACACCAGAATGTAAGAGAAAATGTTGGCGTTTTTGATGTTTCGCATATGGGTGAATTTCTTATTTCAGGCGAAAATGCACTGGAATTAATCCAAAAGATCAGTTCCAATGACGCTTCGAAGTTAGTTGACGGAAAAGCTCAGTATTCATGTATGCCTAATGATAACGGTGGTATCGTTGACGACCTTCTTATTTATAGAATTGATGCTGAAAAATACCTTTTGGTTGTTAATGCTTCAAATATAGAAAAAGACTGGAACTGGATCGCTCACCACAATACCATGGATGCTACGATGCGTGATATGAGTGATGAGATGTCATTACTTGCTATTCAGGGGCCAAAAACTGCTGAAGCTATGCAAGCACTTACAGATGTAGATCTGGCTAATATGAAATTCTACACTTTTGAGGTAGGAACATTTGCAGGAGTAGATAAAGTAATTATTTCAGCTACAGGTTATACAGGAAGTGGAGGATTTGAGATCTATTTTAGAAATGAAGATGCAGAGCAGATCTGGGATGCGGTAATGGAAGCAGGAAAAGATTTCGGAATAAAACCTATAGGACTTGCTGCCAGAGATACTTTGAGACTGGAAATGGGATTTTGTCTTTACGGAAATGACATCGACGATACAACTTCACCGATTGAAGCAGGTCTTGGATGGATCACCAAATTCACCAAAGACTTTATTAATAGTGAAGAGCTAAAGGCAGAAAAAGAAAACGGTCCTGAACGTAAACTGGTCGCTTTTGAACTTGACGAAAGAGGTATTCCTCGCCAGGGATATGATATCGTAGACGATAATGGTAAGAAAATTGGAGTGGTAACATCGGGCACCATGTCTCCTTCTCTTGAAAAAGGAATTGGATTGGGATATGTACCAACTGAAATTGCAGGCGTAGGAAATAAAATTTCTATCCAGATACGTAAAAAAGCGGTTCCTGCTACTCAGGTGAAATTGCCCTTTTATAAAGGATAATTTATTTGAAACGAATACTCATCTTAGGAGCTAGCGGATTTATAGGCAACGCCTTATATAAAGAGCTATGCTCCTATTTTGATACCCACGGAACCTATCATACTGAAAATGATTTCTTTGAAAACAACCATCAGTTCCATCATTTAGATATAGAGACTGAAAACATTGAAATTCTACTCGAAAATTTGCGTCCTGACGTTATAGTCTCTGCTTTAAGAGGTAATTTTGACGCTCAAATCGCCACACATTTTTCCATTATTAATTATATTTTGAGGCACAACAGTAAACTAATCTTTATTAGTTCTGCTAACGTTTTTGATGCTTTCACAAATTATCCGTCTTATGAATATGATAAAACTCTTAGCCAGAGTATTTACGGGAGATTTAAAATAAAAATTGAAAACGCCCTGCTAAGGCTTCCGAATCACCAATACAACATTCTAAGATTACCCATGGTTTTCGGGAAAGGCTCTCCAAGGGTAAAACAGATCAAAACGATAATCGATCTTGGCGAGCCCCTGGAAGTATTCCCCAATGTGGTGATCAATGCTACAGAAATTCTTAAGGTTACCCAGCAAATACATTATATCATCAATAGAAACAGACAGGGCGTTTTTCATCTGGGAAGCACAGATCTTGTTCATCAAAGAGATTTCGTAACAGATATTTGTGAGAATTTAGGTATCGAAAATCCACTTTTCAAAAATGTCTATGATTCTAATTATGACAGATTTTTAGCGGTCCTCCCAAAGGATAATAAATTGCCAAAAAACCTTCAGATAACCATAAGTCAGGTGGTAGAAGCTTCTACCAAGATATAACCTGTTAATCTTATATTAAAGCAAAGCATTCGCCATTCTATTAATACCTTAATTTCTAACTTTAAGAGAAACCAAAAATTAAAGTGATGAAAAAATTAAGTGAAGAAGATATTCAAAATAAGCTAAAGGATTTTGATGGATGGACTTATGCTAAAGATGCTATACACACTTCCTTTCAATTTGAAAATTTTAAAGAGGCATTTACCATGATGACGCGCATCGCTTTTGAAGCAGAAGCTCAACAACATCATCCAAATTGGGGAAATGTTTATAACCAATTGGAGATATCTTTATCAACCCATGATGCTGACGGAGTTACTGAAAAAGACTTTAAACTGGCACGAACTATAGAGGAAATTATAGAAACCACCGGTTGATCATTTTACAACAATAATATACAGCTCCTGATTTTAGAGGAAAATTAGGAGCTTTTTTTATATTTTTGCCCGAATCTAATTTTAATCTAAGATGGGAAGAGCATTTGAATTTCGAAAAGCACGTAAAATGAAGCGTTGGTCAGCAATGTCCAAAGCATTTACCAGAATTGGCAAGGATATCGTAATGGCTGTGAAAGAAGGCGGGCCAGATCCAGACACAAATGCTAAATTACGCGCGGTAATTCAGAATGCGAAAAGTGTAAACATGCCGAAAGATAATGTGGAACGTGCTATAAAACGTGCTTCAGATAAATCTCAGGGTGATTATAAAATTGTTCTTTTTGAAGGTTATGCCCCGCATGGGATCGCTGTTTTGGTAGAAACCGCTACAGATAATAATAATAGAACTGTTGCCAATATCCGTTCTCATTTCAATAAATCTGACGGAAACCTTGGAACCTCAGGTTCTGTGGAATTTATGTTTGACCACACTTGTAATTTCACTATTAATGCGGAGGGTTTGGATCCCGAAGAACTTGAACTGGAATTGATTGATTTTGGGGCCGAAGAAGTTTTTGAAGATGAAGACGGTATTCATATTTATGCACCATTCGAATATTTTGGTGCTATCCAGAAAGAACTTGAAAATAGAGAAATTGAGATCGTATCTTCAGGATTTGAAAGAATTCCCCAGGTCACAAAAACCCTGAATGAAGAACAGACTGCCGATGTTGAAAAATTACTTGAGAAACTAGAGGAAGATGATGACGTTCAGAACGTTTATCACACTATGGAAGCTGCAGAAGAATAATTAAAAGTTTTTTGGGATTTTTCCCACTACTCCATCATAATAACTGAAGATTTCAGTATAATCTTTTTCAAAATCTCCGGTTGGCCAGAAAGGCTCGGAGATTTTTACTTTTTTGGCCCCGTAGTCAAACGAAACCCGAATAATAGGAACTTCAGCCTTTATAGCAATAAAATAAAATCCCGTTCTCCACTTTTCGGTTTTTTGTCTGGTTCCTTCAGGAGACATTGCCAGTCTAAATATTTCTTTCTGCTTAAAGATTTCGGCAATTGCATCTACCTTTTTCTGCTTTCCGGCTCTATCAATGGGGGAACCGCCTACAGATCTAAAGTACCATCCAAATGGAGGTTGGAAAAGTTCTTTCTTTCCCACAAAATTAATCTGGACATTCATGATCTTTCTTACCAGGATACCAATTAGAAAATCGAAGGAACTGGTATGTGGAGCCACAATTACGACACACTTCTTAATCTCAGGATTAAAATTGTTTTCTAATTTCCATCCCATTATATTATAAAAAACAAGCTTTGCCAGCCAGTGCATCTGTTATTCTCTATGGTGCTTGGTAGATTCGTCGCCCTTACGTCTTTTTCTTTCTTCTCTTAACAACCCAAGTTCTCTTCCTGTTTGTCCTTTTACCGAAGTATTCTCTTGTGCACGTCTTAACAAATAAGGAACTACATCTCTTACCGGGCCAAATGGCACAAGTTTCACAGCATTATAACCTTTTTTAGCGAGATTATAACTTATATGATCACTCATTCCATATAACTGACTAAACCAGATTCTTTTATCATCAATAGCAATTCCCTTGTCTTCAATAATTTGAAGGGCCAGATAGGAACTAACTTCATTATGAGTCCCTATAAAAACAGAAATATCTTCCAGGTGATTAAGACAATAAGAAAGTACACTATTAAAGTTTACATCAGTAGCCTCTTTACTTTCACAAATTGGAGATGGATATCCCAGCTTTTTTGCACGCGCATTCTCTTTTTCCATATAAGCACCGCGAACAATTTTAGCACCTACCTTAAAGCCCTCATTCTTTCCTTTTTCATGAAGGTCCTTTAAATAGTCCAGTCTATCCCAGCGATAACATTGCAGCGTATTAAAAATGAGAGCTTCTTCCTTGTTATATTTTCTCATCATCTCTTCCATAAGCTCATCAGCCGCTGTTTGCATCCAGGTTTCTTCACCATCGGCATACAACCTCACTCCTAACTCATAGGCTCTGCTACATAGTGTGTTAACACGTTTTTTAACCCGTTCCCACTCTTCTTTTTCATCTTCAGTAAGATTAATCTTCTCACTTACCTTTTCCCATATTTCAAATCTACCAATACCTGTAGGTTTAAACATAGCAAATGTGACTTCTTCACTTTTTTTCGCATACTCAATAAGACTCAGCTTTTTCTCCATGGCAGAGTCAAATTCCTCTTCAGTTTCTTTACCTTCTACCGAATAATCAAGAATACTATGCAAATTCTCCTCAAACATTTCATTAGTTACCGGCTTGCAATCATCTTCCGTTACACCTCCGCAAAACTGTTCAAAAATTGTTTTCTTAATCAGAGTCTCCACGGGAAGGTGAAGCTTTAAAGATAATTTGGTAAGTGCAGATCCGGCTTTAACCAATGAAGAATAATTCATCATACTGAACAAGAATATCGCCCTGTCAAGATCTGTATTAGACTTTAATTTAAAAGCCGATTTAGTGTTATTGAATATCTTTTTATTTATCATTACGTGCTATTAACCGGGCAAATATAATTATTGATGTTGATTTAATTCATAAATTCTCTTTAATTTCGACCGCATAAATCTTAATAAAATGAACGATTCCCCTGCAAGTTTGAATCCAGTTTTATATTCGGAAAATGCTTATGATCAAATTAACCAGTTTTTTGAGAAAAGTAAGCATTCGAAAATTTTCATTTTGGTAGACAGCAATACTCATGAGCATTGTCTTTCAAAGTTTTTGCAACAGATCTCCAATGAAATTGAGACGGAAGTAATTGAAATTGAAGCCGGTGAAGAATTTAAAAATATTCAAACCTGTGAAGGAGTTTGGAACGTACTTTCAGAATTAGAGGCTGATCGAAAGAGCCTCATGATAAACCTGGGAGGTGGCGTAATTACAGACCTTGGGGGATTTGTAGCTTCCACCTTTAAACGTGGAATTGAATTTATAAATGTTCCTACCAGCCTACTTTCTATGGTTGATGCATCGGTTGGGGGTAAAACAGGTGTGGACCTTGGTAATTTAAAAAACCAGATTGGAGTAATTATTCAGCCCGAAATGGTTTTGATAGATACTAAATATCTTGAAACTCTTTCGGCCCAGGAAATGAGAAGTGGGCTGGCAGAAATTTTAAAACACGGTTTGATAGCCAGTGAAGATTACTGGAATAAGGTATCAAATCTTGCCGAACTGGATTTATCTGATCTTGACGATATTATTAAAAACTCGGTAGCTATTAAAAGTAAAATCGTAAAAAAGGATCCTTTTGAGAAGAATCTTCGAAAGACTTTAAATTATGGTCATACCCTGGGACATGCCATTGAATCCTATTGCCTCACCAACCCTGAAAAGAAGAAACTTCTACACGGTGAGGCTATTGCTGTGGGAATGATCCTGGAAACATATATCTCTTTTAAATTAAAAGGATTTCCAGAGGATAAACTTCATAAAATAAATGAGGTTATAAAAAATATGTATGGCAAGGAAGAATTCTCTGAGAAAGATATTTCCCAGATCAAGGATTTAATGAAATTTGATAAGAAAAATGAACATGGAAACATCAATTTTGTACTCCTGGAAGATATAGGCAAACCGGTTATAGATGTGATTGTGCCAGAAAAAATCATAATTGAAGCGTTCAATTACTATTCAAATAATTGAATTTTAACTAATTAAAAAAAATAGAAATATATAATTATGTCTTGTGTGCGGTTTAATTTTTTATTTATACTTGCATAAACCAATGAAACTATGAAAAGGATAATCGTAGATTACAAAAAGCTTACTCCTGAAATTCTTGGCCTACTTGTAGACAAGTATCCTGACGGATATGACGATGACCAGATCATCTCATTTAAAAATGCAAAAAATGAAACGGTAGATGCCGTTGAAGTTCGAACCGAAGACGCTGTATATCTGGTAAAAGTGAGTACCCGCCTGGAGAATACGATGGCTAACTTTGATGAAGATGATTATGACGATTCAGAATTCAATGATCCAATTGTTGATATTCCGGAAAAAGAAGAGGAAGAAGCTGAAGAGGAAGATGACAAATAAAAAAAGGAACGCTATTAGCGTTCCTTTCCATTTCATATAACCTTTAGAGAATATTAAGCATGCTGTAAATCATGTTTACCTTCCTTGATCTCCTCGATTACTTTTGCATTAAACGCAGGTAAATCATCGGGATTTCTACTGGTAACAAAGGCTTCATCTACCACTACTTCTTTATCTACCCAAAGTGCTCCAGCATTTTCCACATCTTTTCTAATGGAATTAAAAGAGGTCATAGTTCTTCCTTTTACCACCTCTGCACTTATCAATGTCCATGACGCATGGCAAATCGCTCCTACCGGTTTACTTTGTTTGAAAAAATCTCTTACAAATGTTAACGCTGATTCTTCTCGTCGTAAATTATCAGGATTAATAACTCCTCCCGGTAATACCAAGGCATTATAATCTTTAGCTGACACTTCATCAAGACTATAATCTACATCATATTCCTTTCCCCAGTTATCTTTATCCCAGGACTTAATTTTTCCCTTTTTTAGACTTACTATATCAACTTTAAATCCTTCTTTCTCCATTGCTTCTTTTGGAGAGGCCAGCTCGCTTTCCTCAAATCCATGTGTGGCCAAAATTGCAATTCTCTTTTCCATAATAAAATTTATTTTTTTTGATTCTCTCTAATATACTATGCAAAAGGAAGAAACTGTATTAAGAGCCTACTAAAACTAGGGGTGTTAAAGTTAAAGCTTTATTAAGTCTGGGATTTATCTTCATCTGTATTTTCCTTTTCGTCAAGATCTAAATGAGATTTTAATTTGTCCAGTATATGCTTTTCATCTTTTAGTTCCATCTTACGCTGCTCCAATTTTGCCATTTCCTGATAGATGGCGGGCTCACCAAACCTATTAGGAACCACCTTCTCTTTTCTAAGCAAAGCATACTGCACTGTAAATTCAGCACCAAAAAATAGGATAAGACAGGTAAAATAAACCCATAATAAAATTAATACCACAGAGGAAGCGCCTCCATACACTGAACCCGGAGAGCTTTGACCGAAATAAAAACTGATCACAAATTCTCCTATAAGGAATAAAAAAGTAGTTAAAGCGGCTCCAACGTAAGTAGTCTTTATCCTGATTTTGATATCGGGAAGAAGTTTAAAAATGGCAGCAAATAAAGTGGTAATAATAAAAAACGACAACGCATAATTTGCTAAGGTCACTACCAATTCAGTAATACTTGGAAAAAAATCTTCTACTTTGCCTGCGACCATTTTAAGTACGGTAGATATTACCATAGCTATAAGCAGTAGTAAACCCAGAACGAATACCATTCCCAGGGAGATTACTCTGTCCAACACCAACCTTAGAAAATTGGTTTTCTTAGCAGCCACATTCCAGATATTGTTCATGGCCATTTTAAGCTGAAAAAAAACTCCTGTTGCCCCAAACACCAACATTGATAATCCAAAGACCAATGTCCAGGTAGAATCCTGGCTTAAAGCCGCATTTTCGATCATAGATTCTACCGCATTGGCCGTATCAACACCAATAAACTCTGAAATTTCACCCGTAAGACGCCCCTGTACTGCCTCTTTACCGAAAAAATAACCGGCAATACTTACCACTATAATCAGTAAAGATGGGAGTGAAAATAATGCATAATAAGCTATAGTAGCACTTCTTGCATAAGCATCATTCTTTACCCAACTCAGGTATGACTTTTTTAAAAGCTTCAGGAATATTTTGATAGCTTTCCACATTAAAGATATCGGTTCTTTAAGATATCCCTATGATGCAAAGCGTGACCAATCATAATAAAACCTATAGCTCTCGGTGAAGCATTCATATCATTCATATTTCCATTTAATTTCAGCATGGTTTCTGAAAAGCTTTTATAAAGAAAAATGCCAGAATGCCGCACCGTCTTAAACTCCTCTATTAAATCTGGAAGCTTACGCTTTTCTGCTCCAGAATTTAAAACATAAAGATCATGATCGAATCCCGGCAACGGATTTTGCTCATTTCTGGCGAAACATAAGGCCCTGTACTGGAAAATACGTTCGGTATCTATTAAATGTTGTATCATTTCCAGTATACTCCATTTTTCAGGCTGATAACGGTGATTCCATTTATTTGAAGGAATAGACTTCAGAAATTCAACCATTTCTTCCGTATTCTTCTGGAGACTGGTAACTAACTCAGCTTCATCGGGCATTCTATTAATATAATCCCAGTAAAAATCACCAATTTCGCCTTTTGTAAGTTCAGATTTTTTCATTTATGCAGAATTTCTACTTGCATTAATATTACCATAAAGAGAACGGGTCACCATTTTCTCATAAGTGTCTAATTTCTCTCCGGCCTTTTCAGGATTTTTACTTAACTCCTGTACCTGTCTAAGTGCATGCTGCTGGATAGTAAGCAGCGGCAACACAATACGTTCTCTTGCCTGAATTGATGCTCTTCCGGCAGGCTGATTTTGCATCAGGATATTGTACCCGGTAACTTTTAGAAGCATGGCTTTAGTTCTCTCAAACTCTTCATGTATTAGCTGCCAGAATTCACCGAACTCTTCATCATTTTTCATGTATGCTGTTAAAGGAAAGAATGACTTGGTAAGACTCATCATGCTATTTTCCAGCAAGGTTCTGAAGAATTCTGAATTATCATAAAGCTGTTTTACCTTATCAAAATTTCCTTCTTTCTCTAATTTTTCCATAGCCGTACCCACTCCAAAGAATCCGGGAACATTTTGTTTTAACTGGCTCCAGCTACCCACAAAAGGAATTGCTCTAAGATCTTTAAGATTTAGTTCAGCCGATTTATTCCTTTTTGAAGGTCTGCTCCCAATATTGGTTTTAGCATAATACTTTAAAGTACTCATTTTTTCCAGGTATGGGATAAACCTTGGATGTTTCTTAAAATCTGTATAGGTCTTATAGCTAATATCGGCAAGCTCTGTCATTGTCTTTCTATCTTCATCTTGCAAAGCATTCTTCCCGTTGCTGAAAATCTCATTAGAAACGCCTGAACTCAGTAATTGTTCAAGATTATAAGTACATGAATCTTTAGTTCCAAAGTTAGAACTAATCGTTTGCCCCTGAACTGTAAGCTGGATTTCTTCATTTTCTATGGTTGGCCCCAGGGAAGCATAGAATTGGTGAGTTTTACCTCCACCTCGCGCCGGCGGTCCTCCTCTACCATCAAAAAAGACCACTTTAATTCCATATTCTCTGGAGATCTTACTTAGCGCCTCTTTGGCCTTAAAAATACTCCAGTTCGCCATAAGGTAACCACCATCCTTAGTTCCGTCACTGAAACCAAGCATGATCGTTTGCTTGTTACCTCTTCTTTCTAAATGTTCTTTATACACAGGATTAGTATAAAGTTTCTCCATTACGTTATGAGCATCCTGAAGATCTGGTACGGTCTCAAAAAGCGGAATTACATCTACACTTGGCTTTTCCCAGCCCGTCATTCTAATAAATGCAAAAGGCTGAAGCACTCCCTGTACGCTTCCGCAGTTACTAATAATATAACGATTTGCGCCCGGCTCACCGCTTTTCTCCTGGATCTCCTGCATGGCATAAATTGAAGAAATAGTGGCCTTTGCCATCCCTTCCTCAAAATCTTCAGGATCTATCTTTGCCTGAACATTACTTAAAATCTCTATTTGCTTATCATCATCAAGTTCATTGAAATTGGCAGGAATCAATTCAGGTTTCAAATTAGAAATTTCGTCAATTACTTCCTGATGTTTGCTGGAATCCTGGCGTATATCCAACGTAGCAAAATGATATCCAAACAGATATACTTTATTGATCATATCGTCTACGTCATCAATAAACAAAGACTGATGCTTTTCTTCAAGTATACTCTTTATTTTAAGTAACTTATGCTTTAAGTCTTCAAGTGGAAGTTTAATACTTCCCGATCTTGAAATTGCTGAATCATAAAGACCTTTTTCAACTTCGGTCATCAATTCATGAACTTCTCTAAAGGTTAATCTTCTTTTCAGCTTTCTAATGTCTCTATAATAATTTAGAAGTATCGTTCTTCTAAGTCTTTTAGCGACTCTAAGAGTTATTTCAGTAGTCACAAATGGATTCCCATCCCTATCTCCTCCCGGCCAGAATCCGAGATTTATAACCTGGTTACCAACATCTTCTCCATCGAAAATATTTTGCTGAATATAATTATGAATTTTACTGGCACTTTGATAGAATACATTTTCAAAGTACCAGATTAGATTTACCGCTTCGTCATAAGGCGATGGCTTTTCTTTTTTGAAGAACGGGGTCTTACCAAGTTGAGCAAGTAATTTTTTAATCTTTACAAGGTCATTTTTTTGAATAGCTTTATCCAGGTCAGTAATTATTCCCAGAACTGTTCCAGGATAAAACTGTGTTGGGTGAGCTGTTAGTGTTGGCCTCACTTTAAACCTTTTAAGGTAATCTTTCAACTCTTCAACTTTTTGCTTCGCCTCAGCTTCCTCTTTAACACTTCGAAGGGTTCCACGCCCATCCATATTGTGAACTATTGGAAAAGATGCGTCTTCAATTGCATCAAATAGAACCACTTGTCTTTCTATATACTGGATGAATCTGAAGAGAAGGTCTATCTTCTCTTCTTCGCTGGGGGTTTCCCCATATTTATTAAAAAAACGTTCAACAATTTCAGAAGGATTTTCATTATTAGCGAAACCGGTTTCACATAATTCCTGAAATAAAGGCAATAGCGCTCCGGTCTTTTTAATATCGTCGTATGGTAGGGTTAGAAAAATGCTGTTATAAACCTGGTATTTTGCAAGCACGTTATCATTAAATCTATCTAATCTTGGTTCTCTGTGCATAATGTTATATTTGGTTCTGGTTCTTTTTAAATTTAATAAAAAAGCCCTTTAAACAGAACAGTCTAAAGGGCTTTTAATAAAAGTTTAGGGACTGTTCTTTACATATCTTTAAAAATAGAATGCATCAGCCTCTTTTTATCATTAATACTTTCCTCAAGAGAAATCATTGTTTCCGTTCTATAAACTCCTTCAATATCATCTAAAAGAAAGATGATCTCTTTTGCATGCTGAGTATTCTTTGCCCTAATTTTACAGAACACGTTAAACTTACCAGTAGTTACATGTGCAACAGTAACAAAAGGTATTTCATTTATTCTTTCCAGAACAAATTTAGTTTGGGAAGTATTCTTAAGAAAAACTCCAACATATGCGATAAAAGCATAACCAAGTTTCTTATAATCAAGGGTTAAGGAGG
The DNA here is from genome assembly GCA_963779835.1 of uncultured Flavobacteriaceae bacterium. Taxonomy (GTDB): domain Bacteria; phylum Bacteroidota; class Bacteroidia; order Flavobacteriales; family Flavobacteriaceae; genus Christiangramia. The sequence continues at coordinate 64,610 of CAVZZT010000009.1, read as the reverse complement.
ATCCTATAATAATCCCCGCTTCCTCCATTTTCTTAACTCTTACATGAACGGTTCCTGCAGAAATAAGAAGTTTTTTAGCAATATCAGTAAATGGTGTCCTTGTATTCTCAATGAGCATGTCCAGAATCTGGTGGTCTGTTTCGTCTAATTTAAACTTGGCCATTTTAAAGTTCTTTTTTTAATGAACTTCAAAATTAATACAAAATCATTGAATTATTGATAATTAATTGGATAAATACCCGTATTTAACCTGCAATTCTTCATTTTTTAAGATAATTTTATTAACTATAACGTTTTCGGTGATTTCAGTTCTATCAGGTAGTTCTATTTCATTTTCCTGAGCCTCAATTTCCCGGAGTCCAAAATTGGAGATCTCAGGTTCAATTTTATCAACTATGGGAATAAATTCAATTTTTCCATTTTTAAGACTCTCTTTAAATTGAATAGCAATATCCAGGAGATTACCATTAATTAAGGCTTTTCGAATAATCACATCCTTAAATAACTTCTGATTCTCAGGGATTTTGAAATATGCCTCGTAATTAGCTTCATTATTCCTATCGGCAGCTATCTGATACAAGCAAGAAAGCAAGGCCTTAAAAACAAATTTTCTGGTCTCTTCCCTTTCATAGTCGTTAGGATAATGACCGGCTTCAAAGAGAATTGTGGGTGTAGACAGATTCTGAAAAGTATCCCCCGCACAGTTTATATTAAATGCATCATCATACCTTCCAATATTATTTTCCAACTCACTGGAGAGGTCCTGCGCCATCCCGGCTATCAAACTCATACTTTGCCTCCTATATTCATCAATACTCCTTTCTTCGTCCTTAGAAGGGGTTAAAAATGATAAGGTTGCCGGATTTTTAAAATTTCCAGCACTAAATATGGTCCTTTGATCATGCAGGTTCAGACAATAATCTGGTTTGATCTCATTATACAACTTCATTAAAACCCGGCTTTCAGGCTGACTTAAATCCTGTAGATCACGATTTAGATCAATGGAATTAGCATTTACTCTGGTGTAAGCTTCAGCTCCATCCGGATTTAAAATGGGTATTATAAAAAGACTGCAGTTTTCAAGAATGCTTAAGATTATTTTATCATCAGTTCTTAAAACGAGAGCATTTAATAGATCAAATATCGCTTTCGTAGTCGTAGATTCATTCCCGTGCATTTGAGACCAGGCCAGAATTTTAATTTTACCTGTTCCCAATTGAAATTTATAGATCGGTCTTTCTTCAACCGATTTTCCAGCTTCTTCTATTTCGAAAATGTTTTGAAATTTAGAACGAACAAGATCAAGGTCTGAATTTGTCAAATACCTGCCGGTTACCTGATGAAATTTTATTCCATTATACCAAGCATCTTCAAACAGGTTTTTAAGCTCTTCATTTTTCATGTTTACAAAATTAAACAATGTATATTTTACAATTGTAAACAGGTTCATTTCACAAATGTGTATACATATGTAAACATGAAGGAGTTTCGATAGAGATGAACACTCGGAATTTATCCTATATCTTTTTATTTTATCCTTAATAAGTTGTTTTTTAGTTAATTAAACTATTTTATATGATGTTTAAGTTTAATACTATTTCAATTGTTTACAGATGTGACATTGTAATGTTGTAAATATTATTTACATTTGTAAATAGATACCGTATTCAATTAATGTTACAATGGTAAACACAGAAAAGTTCGCTTCAAGGCTCAATAAAATCCTGGAATATTATGATATTTCAGCTGCAAGTTTTGCAGATAAAATTGAAGTTGGTCGCTCCTCCATCTCACATATTTTATCGGGCAGAAATAAACCAAGTCTGGATTTTGTAATGAAGGTTGTAAAGAATTTTCCTGAAGTAGAATTGTATTGGCTATTGAATGGTAAAGGAAAATTTCCATCTTCTACAGAATCTGAAAACACCCCAAATGCTGAAAAGGAAAATGAAATTAGCCCGTCATCAACTCCAGATTTACAGGTTGCTTCAGACGAAAAACAAACAAAATTCTCCAATCTTACCTCAGGCTAAATCTGGAAAACAAATTCAGAAAATTGTGATTTTTTATACCGATGGAAGTTTTGAGGCCTTCGAAAATTGATTATCACAATTAATTTGAATTATTTTGCGGTATGAGAAAATTATTGGCTCTTATCAGTATTTTAAGCCTCTGCTCCTGTTTTGAAGCAGAAAGAAAGTGTGAAGACTTTAAAACCGGAACTTTTGAGTTTGAAAACTATATAAACGGAGAATTGCAAACCTCCCGCTTTATTAGAAATGATAGCACCGAAATAGAAATGTACCAGGGAGAGACAGACACTTCATCGGTGAGATGGATCAATGATTGCGAGTATATACTTAAGAATCTTCATCCTGACGGTATGTCTGAGGAGAAACCTATTCATATCAAAATTCTCACTACGAATGGAAATAGCTACACCTTTGAATATGGTCAGGTAGGCGATCCTAAGAAAGCAAGAGGCGAAGTTAGAAAGGTTTCAGAGAATTAATTTGAACGTTCACGTAACAGTTTATTCTGTTCTTCCATTTTATCATTCAGGCTGGATAACAACTCAATATCTTTGGGAGTAACTACTTTAGTATTCTTTGGGTCCTGAGCTTTATTACGAAACCTATTCATAAACTTCACTACAATAAAAACTACAAAACCTATCACCAGAAAATCTATTATGGTTTCAATTAGTAAACCATATCCTATAGACACCTCTTCTGTAAAAGCTGGATCTCCTTTTACTCCTATAGCATCCTGAAGTACAAACTTTCGGTCAGTATAATTAACTCCGTTAGTAAGCATGCTTAAGGGCGGCATGATGATCTGCTTTACCAGCACATCAACCACTTTATTAAAGGCAGTACCAATTATGATACCTACCGCCATATCTATCATGTTGCCTTTTACAGCAAATTCTTTAAACTCTTTAAATAATCCCATTATTATTCATCGAATAAGGAAGGTTGTTCATCAGAATTTTTACTTTTCTCCGGTTCTTTAAAATTTCCAGATTTAATATCCTCACCGGTGATCTCAGATTTTGCTTCGGAATCGCTCTCCGTTTTTTCCTCGTTTTCATTTTCCGGTGCTTCATAGGGCATAGGATCCAGAGGATTGATCTGATTCACTTTTTCTGAAGTAAGTTGATTTCCCTGGGCTTTAATACCTTTCACCGCTATGAATTCAGCCAGGTTCACTTCTTCATTTTCCCGGCGTTCCTTTCCTTTGGGCTTGGTGTAAACAATTTCAGCCATTGGATAATAATCTGTAGAAACCATTTCCAGGAATGAATCTTCATGCTCTGAAATGAATTTCTCTTCCCTGTCTGGATGCTCAATTAAGAAACGCTTTACATAATAGCGTTCTTTCTCTGCTTCCCAATATATTGCCGAAACAGGTTTATCTTTGGACCATTTCTCCAAAACGATGATCTCATCATCGAATCTTGTGGTTAATTCTGGTTTAATGGTTTTGGCAACGCCATCCTGGGTAATGATCAATAATCTATCTTCCCCTTTAAATTCTCCAAGAAGTTCTCCCCTGTCATCTACATTCAATCTCCTCACGGTTTCATCGAACCAGATTCGGCGAGGCTTTAAGGTGGAAACACCTTCCTCTTTCATCTCTATTCGTTTTACCGAATATTTAGTAACTATATTTCCTTTTACGTTTCGGCCTTTGATGAGTACATCTGCGAAATCCAGGTCGAATTTCACCTTTCTAATACTACCTACCTGACGTAATAGGACTGTAACTACTTCAGCTTCACCATTTGGATTTGCTGAGAAATAAAGTACTTTCGAATCTTTTTTCCCCTGGCTCAGGTCATATTCACGATCCCTGGTAACCGAGGTCACCGAAAAACGTTTCACGTAAGTATTACCGGCTTTTCCGTCCCGGTAAACCATATTATAAATGGTACGTTTGTCTTTTTTCTTAAAGATAGCAACGTGGATTATATCTTTCCCAATGAAAGTCTTGGTATCCACTTTAGTGACCATCATTTTACCATCTGCGGTAAAACAAATTACATCATCAATATCTGAACAATCTGTGACGTATTCGTCCTTCTTAAGCGAAGTACCTACAAAACCTTCGGCCCTGTTCACATACAGCTTCGTGTTTCTAATAACGACTTTGGTAGCTTCAATATCTTCAAAAAGTCTCAGTTCAGTTTTTCTTTCTTTTCCAGTACCGTAATCTTTTTTAAGTTTTTTGAAGTAGTCTACCGCAAAATCAACAATATTGTCCAGGTGATGTTTCACTTTGGCGATCTCATCTTCTAAAGCATCGATCTTTTGTTGCGCTTTATCAATATCGAATTTCGAGATCCTTTTAATTCGAATTTCTGTAAGTCGCACGATATCTTCTTCGGTAACCGCGCGCTTCAGGTGTTTTGTATGAGGTTTTAAACCTCTGTCTATCGCCTGAATTACACCATCCCAGGTTTCTTCTTCTTCAATGTCACGATAAACACGATTTTCAATAAAGATCCTTTCCAGGGAAGCAAAATGCCACTGTTCTTCAAGTTCATCCAGTTTAATCTCCAATTCCCGCTGAAGCAAATGTAAAGTATGATCTGTAGACCTTCTTAAAACTTCAGAAACTCCCAGGAATATTGGTTTATGATCTATGATCACACAGCCGAGCGGCGCCAGTGAATTTTCACACTGAGTGAAAGCGTAAAGCGCATCGATTGTTTTATCTGGCGATATATTATTTGGTAAATGGATTAGGATCTCAACTTCTGCCGCGGTATTATCTTCGATCTTTTTGATCTTGATCTTCCCTTTATCATTTGCCTTTAGAATAGAATCTATAAGACTTGAAGTATTGGTACCATAAGGAATCTCATTGATCACCAGCGTATTTTTATCCAGCTGATTGATCTTCGCTCTTATCCTAACTCTACCTCCACGCTTTCCATCGTTATAATTGGATACATCTGCGATTCCACCAGTTGGGAAATCAGGGAAAAGCTTAAAACTTTTTCCTCTTAAATGCTGAATGGATGCATCTATAAGTTCATTAAAATTATGCGGAAGAAATCTGGTACTCAATCCTACGGCTATACCTTCAGCCCCCTGGGCAAGCAACATTGGAAACTTCACCGGAAGGTTTACCGGTTCCTGTTTTCTACCATCATAAGAAAGTTGCCATTCCGTCAATTTTGGACTAAATAGAACTTCTAAGGCAAATTTTGAAAGTCTGGCCTCGATATAACGAGGAGCCGCTGCACGGTCACCGGTTAAAATATTACCCCAGTTTCCCTGGGTATCTATCAGGATATCCTTTTGGCCAATTTGAACCATGGCATCACCAATACTGGCATCACCGTGGGGGTGATACTGCATGGTATGTCCTACAATATTTGCAACCTTATTATAACGACCATCATCAAGATCCTTCATGGAATGCATGATTCGGCGTTGTACCGGCTTAAATCCGTCTTCTATAGCAGGTACTGCCCGTTCCAGGATCACGTATGAAGCATAATCCAGGAACCAGTCTTTATACATGCCGGTAACCTTTATAAGTTCTTCTTTACTCTCAAACTGCTCGTCCTGAGCTCCTTCTTGGTTTTCTTCCATTAGGCAGTAGCTTTAGGAATGGTTTGTAGCACTTTGTTCAAGGAATCAACCATCCCCCTTTTCTTTTTTCGGGTTAAAAATGTAGTATTGAATGTATATTTTCTATAACCTTTCTTTCTTCTGGAATTGATATAGATTGTCAAAGCTGAATATATTCCAAAATCAACAAATTTGAACTTTCCCAATTTGCGTTTTGGAAATTCGGCTTTTTTCACACGGTATTCCATAAATTTTGAAAGAAAGACTCCGTTATTCTTGAAATTCAGCGTTTCGCCATCGCTGTCAAAGTCGAAAGCCTGACCTATTCTATGCACATATAAACCAAGTAACAAGGTCACGATATTTGGAACAAAATGGCTGAAACTGATCTCCTGCTCCGTATCTGAAGCCATGATCTCAATATTCACAAATACGTTGGTAACAAATACCGCTACAAGTACGATATAAATAGACGGTATTACCTTGACCTCATTTCTATTGGTAAATCTCATATTCCAAGCTCTTCAACAAGGTCAAGTTCAAATTTCAGGTTTTCAATAATAAATTCCTGACGATCTGGTGTATTCTTGCCCATATAGAAACTCAGCATTTCCTCGATAGACTTGTCTTTATCTAACATTACAGGATCTAAACGAATATTTTCACCTATAAAATGAACAAACTCATCAGGAGAAATTTCACCTAAACCTTTAAATCGCGTGATCTCAGGTTTTCCGGAAAGCTTTTCAATTGCCTGCTTACGTTCCATTTCGCTATAACAATAGATCGTTTCTTTTTTGTTACGAACACGGAACAATGGAGTTTGCAGAATATATAAATGGTTTTCCTTGATCAGTTCTGGAAAGAACTGAAGGAAAAATGTGATCAATAATAACCGGATATGCATCCCATCCACATCGGCATCTGTAGCGATCACAATATTATGATATCTAAGGTCCTCTAAAGAATCTTCAATATTAAGAGCTGCCTGCAGAAGGTTGAATTCCTCATTTTCATATACGATCTTTTTCGAAAGTCCGTAACTGTTTAGAGGTTTCCCCTTTAAACTAAAAACTGCCTGGGTTACTACGTCCCTACTCTTGGTAATAGAACCACTGGCCGAATCTCCCTCGGTAATAAAAAGGGTTGTTTGCAAACAACGTTCATGTTTACTATCTCCAAGATGAACTCTGCAGTCCCTTAATTTCTTATTATGAAGACTTGCTTTCTTTGCCCTGTCTTTAGCGAGCTTTCTAATTCCCGAAAGATCTTTTCGTTCCCTTTCTGCCTGAAGGATCTTTCTCTGAAGACTTTCAGCAGTTTCCGGGTTTTTGTGCAGGTAGTTATCCAGGTACCTCTTTACAAAATCGTTAATATATGTTCTTACGGTAGGCAGTTTTCCGCCCATATCTGTAGAACCCAGTTTTGTTTTCGTCTGACTTTCAAAAACCGGTTCCATTACTTTAATACTAATGGCCGCAACAATAGATTTTCTAATATCACTGGCCTCGTAGTTCTTGCCGTAAAATTCACGGATAGTTTTAACTACAGACTCTCTAAAAGCAGCAAGGTGTGTTCCTCCCTGTGAAGTATTCTGCCCGTTTACGAAGGAATGATATTCTTCACTATACTGGGATTTACTATGTGTGATCGCCACCTCAATATCTTCACCTTTTAAGTGAAGTATTGGATATAGCATATCATCTTCATGGATACTGTCACCCAGAAGATCTTTCAGTCCATTTTCAGAATAGAATTTTTCTCCATTAAAAACTATGGTTAATCCCGGGTTGAGATACACATAGTTTTTGAGCATTTTCTCAATATATTCATTCCTGTACTTATAGTTCTTGAAAATAACCTCATCGGGAATAAAGGTGATCTTGGTTCCTCTTCTACGCGAAGTTTCGTCAAGATGCTCTTCGTCTTTTAATTCTCCCTGTTCAAATTCTGCCGCGTGGCTTTTAGAATCTCTGGAAGATTCCACACGAAAATATGAGGAAAGTGCATTTACTGCTTTGGTACCAACACCATTAAGACCCACAGATTTTTTAAAGGCACGGGTGTCATATTTACCACCGGTATTCATCTTGGAAACAACATCTACTACTTTCCCAAGAGGGATCCCCCTACCAAAATCGCGAACAATGACCCGCTGGTTCTGCACAGAAATTTCAATGGTTTTCCCTGCGCCCATTACGAACTCATCGATACTGTTATCTATAACTTCCTTTAAAAGAATATATATCCCGTCATCCTGACTGGAACCATCTCCAAGTTTCCCGATGTACATCCCGGGACGCATGCGAATATGTTCCTTCCAGTCTAATGACCGAATATTATCTTCAGTATATTTCGTGTTCTCGCTCATAGGTAGTAATGGAGTTATGGCCTAAATATAAGGCAATAGCTAAAAAACTGAAATAGTTCTGCACTAAAGTAATTAACAAAGATTTTAGAAGAAATGTTAATTAAGAAGTAAAAAGGTCAATTCAGACCTCTGGATTTGCATCTATAATACTGAAAATGTGAAGTTAGAATAAAACAAACCAGATTTTCTCTCTCTTAAAAAGCTTCTTTTTAAGTTAGGGAATTTACCGGCTTCCACCTCCTGAAGTTTAACTTTAATTAGACATTAAAGCGGAAATGCATCACATCGCCGTCTTTCACGATATAGTCTTTTCCTTCCACTCTCATTTTTCCGGCTTCTTTAACCTTAGCTTCACTTCCATAACTAACATAATCCTCATACCCGATCACCTCAGCACGAATAAATCCTTTTTCGAAATCTGTGTGTATCACACCAGCAGCCTGCGGTGCAGAAGAACCAACAGGAATTGTCCAGGCTCTTACTTCTTTTACCCCGGCAGTGAAATATGTTTGAAGATCAAGAAGCTCATAAGCTCCACGAATAAGTTTCGCAGAACCCGGTTCATCCAGACCAATATCCTGAAGAAACATTTGTCTTTCTTCAAAATCATCAAGTTCAGTAATATCTGCTTCGGTTCCTACGGCAAGTACCAATACCTCAGCATTTTCATCTTTAACCGCTTCCCTAACCTTTTCAACGTGTGCATTGCCATCTACGGCAGCTCCTTCATCTACATTACAAACATACATTACCGGTTTATCTGTAATGAATTGCAAAGGCGCGATAAACTCTTTTCTTTCATCTTCATTAAGGTCTATGGCACGCACAGATTTTCCTGCTTCAAGACCTGCTTTCACCTTTAACAAAGCAGCTTCTTCCTTCTGAGCTTCTTTATTACCGGTCTTAGCCGCTCTTTTTACTTTTTCAAGTTTCTTATCTGTAGTTTCAAGATCTTTCAACTGGAGTTCCATATCTATGGTTTCCTTGTCTCTTATAGGATCTATGGAACCATCCACATGAACAATATTATCATCCTCAAAACATCTTAATACATGCAGGATGGCATCGGTCTCCCTGATGTTCCCCAGGAACTGGTTTCCTAAACCTTCACCTTTACTCGCTCCTTTCACCAGACCAGCAATATCCACGATCTCCACGGTAGCAGGCATCACTCTTTCCGGGTTTACAAGCTCTTCTAACTTCAAAAGTCTTTGGTCAGGAACATTCACTACTCCAACGTTAGGTTCAATAGTACAAAATGGGAAGTTTGCACTTTGAGCTTTAGCATTACTCAAACAGTTAAAAAGTGTTGATTTACCAACGTTAGGTAGTCCTACAATTCCAGCTTTCATATAATATAATTTAGATGCTTTGTTTTTGCGGCTGCAAAGATAGGTATTATCTAAGAGTATTTCATAAATACTTGACGCCTTTAACCCCTAAGATTATCATTTATGTAAATCACTTCCTTTAACAGGAATTGGAATCTTAGAAATGTATAATTTTAATATAAAAAACTAAGGTTACACATAAATATCACTCAACTAAAATATTCTCTATTTTTACCTATATTGCTGTAATCATTTAACTAATTAAACAGATAATATGAAAATATTTTTACTTTTTATTACACTATTTGCATTCCCTGTTTTTTTGTTTTCACAGGAAGTTACTGGTGTAGTTACAGATAATGCGGGAACACCCCTGCCGGGCGTAAATGTTTACGAAAAGGGTGCAGAAAATGGTACTTCAACAGATTTTGATGGTCGATATATAATTGAAGTTGCCCCCCAAGCAACGCTGGTATTTAGTTTTGTTGGTTTTGAAGAAAAGGAAGTAGCCGTAAATGGCAGATCCCAGGTAGATGTTACTATGGCAGACGGTGTTTCTTTAGGAGAAGTACAGCTAGTAGGTTCCAGAAGTCCAAAGCGTACTGCTACAGATACTCCTGTGGCAGTTGATGTTATTGATGTTAGCGAAGTTAATACTCAAACCGGTAAGATCGAGATAAATGAAATGCTTCAATATGCAGCACCTTCATTTAATGCCAATAAGCAGTCAGGTTCAGATGGAGCAGATCATATTGACCCGGCTTCATTAAGAGGTCTTGGACCAGATCAAACACTTGTTCTTGTAAACGGAAAACGCAGGCATCAGTCTTCACTTATCAATATTTTCGGAACAAGAGGAAGAGGTAATACCGGGACAGATCTAAATGCAATCCCGGCTTCATCTATAAAAAGGATCGAGATCCTTAGAGATGGTGCTTCTGCCCAATATGGATCTGATGCCATTGCAGGGGTTATTAATATAGTATTAAAAGATGCGGTTGAAAAATTTAGCGGAAGTGTTAATTATGGATTTTATAATACAAATGCCGATGGTGATTTTCCTGAAGGCACACCTAACACCGACGGAAATCGATTAGACACTGAAAGAGACGGAAACGCTATTGGAGACGATCAAAATTTTGATGGTGGTTCAGTAAAAGTTGCTGCAAACTATGGATTTGAAATAGCCGAAGATGGTTATGCCAACTTTACCATAGAATACCTTAATAAGAATAAAACGCTGCGTCCTGGCTTCGATTTTAGAAGAGGTTTTGGAGAGGCTTCTATTGAAGGGGTAAACTTTATGGGAAATTTAGCGATTCCTATTTCTGAAAATTCAGAATTCTATGCCTTTGGAGGAAGAAACTACCGGGATACAGATGCCTTTGCTTTTACACGTAATAATCCTACGGCAAGAAACGTAGTGAGTATTTACCCTAATGGTTTTACTCCCAGGATCACCTCCATTATTACAGATAATTCTGTAGCCGCCGGTTTTAGAACAAAAACTGAAAGTGGCTGGAATATAGACCTTAGTAATACCTGGGGAAAGAACTTCTTTCATTATTATATTAAAGGAACTGTAAACGCTTCTATAGGTGAAAATTCTCCAACCGATTTTGATGCGGGTGGACATAGCTTAAGTCAGAATGTGATCAATTTTGATTTCTCCAAATATTACGAGGATATGCTTGAAGGGGTAAACTTTGCTTTTGGAGCTGAGTACAGAACTGAAAATTTTGAGATTTTTGCGGGAGAAGAAGGCTCTTATGCTACCTACGATGTAGATGGCAGACCAATTGCTAATCCTGATATTCAACAACAGCCTATAGACCCTATTACTGAAGACCCAAGACCGGGTGGCTCTCAGGGATTCCCAGGATATGGCCCAGACAACGAAGTAGATCGTAGCAGATCTAACGTATCTTTATATGCAGATGCTGAATTTGAATTTACCGAGGCCTTTCTTTTAGCCGCCGCGGCCAGATTTGAAAATTACAGCGATTTTGGTAGTACAATAAATGGTAAACTGGCAGCAAGGTTGAAAGCTACAGATGATATCAATATTAGAGGATCTGTTAGTACAGGTTTTAGAGCACCATCCCTGGCTCAGATCTATTACAACCTTAAGTTCACCAACTTCGTTGGTGGTGAAGCATTGGAATCACTATTATCACCTAACAACAGTCCGGTAACTGCATCTTTCGGAATTGGACCTTTACAGGAAGAAACAGCTTTAAATGCCTCTCTTGGATTCACAGCGAACTTCGGAAAATTCACTGCAACGGTAGACGGATACTTTATAAACGTACAGGATCGAATCGTATTAACCGGGAATTTTGACGCCCCGCAAATAGATAATGTGGAAGCTGCTCAATTCTTCGCTAATGGAGCTGATACAGAAACTTTAGGACTGGACATAGTTCTGTCTAATGAATTTGAATTTGGAGAAGGAAAGTTAACGGCAAGTTTTATAGGAAACTTTAATGACATGACCATTACCGATGTAAAGAATGGAAACCTTGAGGAGCAAATCTTCTTTGGAGAGCGGGACAAATCCTTTTTACTGGCTTCGGCACCAGACAGCAAATTAACCTTAAACCTTAACTATGATATTGAGTGGTTTGATGTTGCTTTAGGTCTTACCAGATTTAGTGATGTAACCCTCTTAGATTTTCAAATGCTTGAGGATGTAGCAGATTATGGCAGTCTGTCAAATCAGGTTTTAGCAGCTTCAGATGTATATGATTCAAAAATTGTTACCGACCTCAACCTGGGCTTTAAAATAAATGACGCATTAAAGCTTAATATTGGTAGCAACAACCTTTTTAATGTATATCCAGATCAACAAGACGACTGGACAGAAGCAGGTGGATACTGGGATGCAGTTCAAATGGGCTTTGGAGGAGCATATTATTATGCAAAACTGAATATCAAAATATAAGTTTTTACTGAAAGTACTTGTTTAAAAAAAGCGGGAATAATTTCTCGCTTTTTTTATGCTTGAGAATAATTAGACCAAAGGGCTTTGAAGAAATAAAAACTTAATTACCTATGAAAAATTAGCTGGCTCTTTTTATAGGAGTGATAATTTGATCCTTCTAAAAAATTTATAATTAGAGTCTTAGTATTTTTTTAACTGAAGAAGCATACTTATTTTTTATTTTTAAGCAATAGCCGATCCTGATTCCTAATCATCTAAAAAGAAAATATGTCTAAATCACATGACTCAAAAGAAAATTACTGGTATAAAGACGCAATTATTTATGAGCTTCATATAAAGGCCTTCTTCGACAGTAATGCTGATGGAATTGGTGATTTTGAAGGACTTATGCAAAAACTGGATTACCTGGAAGACCTTGGCGTAACTGCCATTTGGTTACTTCCCTTCTACCCCTCTCCTCTACGTGATGACGGTTATGATATTGCCGATTATTACTCTATTAATGAATCCTATGGGAATGTTGAAGATTTTAAAAATTTTATTGAGGAGGCTCATAGTCGCGGTTTAAAGGTAATTACCGAGTTGGTTATTAACCATACATCAGATCAGCATCCATGGTTTCAAAGAGCAAGAAAGGCACCTGCAGGATCTGATGAAAGAGATTATTATGTATGGAGTGATGATCCGCATAAATACAGTGATGCCCGAATAATTTTCACAGATACCGAACCTTCTAACTGGAGCTGGGATGCCGAGGCTCAATCATATTACTGGCATAGATTTTTTGCGCATCAGCCGGATTTAAATTTTGATAATCCCCAGGTTCAACAGGAGGTATTTGACATTATGGACTATTGGTGTGAAATGGGAGTAGACGGCTTTAGATTGGATGCTGTTCCCTATTTATTCGAAAGAGAAGACACTAATTGCGAAAATCTTCCGCCAACTCACGAATTTCTAAAAAAATTGCGGGCACATATTGATAAAAACCACGACAATAAAGTCTTATTAGCTGAAGCTAATATGTGGCCGGAAGATTCCGCAGCCTATTTTGGGGAAGGTGACGAATGTCATATGAACTACCACTTCCCTATTATGCCGCGGATGTTCATGTCTATAAAAATGGAAGACCGCTATCCTATTATAGACATCATAGATCAAACTCCCGAAATCCCTGAAAACTGCCAGTGGGGAATCTTTTTAAGAAACCATGACGAATTAACTCTGGAGATGGTTACAGATGAGGAGCGGGATTATATGTATAAGGTATATACCAAGGATCCACAGGCGAAGATAAATGTAGGGATCAGGCATAGGTTGGCGCCGTTGCTCGATAATAACCGAAGTAAGATCGAGTTAATGAATGTGCTATTATTTTCCCTTCCCGGAACTCCTATAATATATTATGGTGATGAAATAGGAATGGGAGACAATTTTTATCTGGGAGATCGTGACGGAGTAAGGACTCCAATGCAATGGACCGCAGACCGTAATGCAGGATTTTCACTTGCCAATCCTCAGAAATTATATCTTCCGCTTATAATTGATCCCGAATATAAGTACGAATCTATAAACGTAGAAACTCAACAAATGATCTCCTCCTCCCTATTATGGTGGATGAAAAGGATCATAGGGATGCGGAAAAAGTTTAAGGCTTTTGGTCGGGGAAATATAGAGTTCCTTTCCCCATCTAATTCTAAGATCATTGCCTATACAAGAACATATGAAGATGAGCAGATTTTAGTCCTTGGAAATCTTTCACGCTTTTCACAACCTGCTGAACTTGACCTGGAGCAATTTAAAGGATATACGCCTGTAGAAGTTTTTAGTCACAATAAATTTCCACAAATAACTGAGCGGCCTTATTTATTCACCTTATCCCCTTATGGATATTACTGGTTCGTACTGGAAAAAGAAAGGGAAAGAGTTGAAGGAGCATCTAAGATCCCGGTTTTAAAAATTGACAACTGGGACAATCTTCTAAAGAACAAAACACTTCAGAAGTTATCCGGACAAATTTTGCCTCCATATTTAAAGCATCGCAGATGGTTTGAAAGTGGCGGAAGGACTATCCAGGATATTAATATGAAGGAATCGATTCAAATTAAATTAAAAGATCTTCCAACAAGGATCATTATTCTGGAGGTAATCTTTAATGAAGGTCTTCCTGAATTATATCAATTACCGGTTTCTTTCTCTTCCGTAGAGAACGAAGCGGTATTGAACGAAGTTCCCAAACGTGGAATTATCGCAAAACTTAAAATTGGAGAAGAACAAGGTTATTTATTCGATTCCGTCTATGCCGAAGATTTCAGAGATCATCTTATTGATAGTTTCAAAAAATCACAAAAATCTAAAACAGGATCTGGAGAGCTTGAATTTACTTCAGAAAAATCTTTAATAAAAAACATTGGAGAAGAACCTCGATCTGAACTGGTAAGCACTGAACACAGGCAAACCATTATAACCTACGATAATCTACTTATTTTAAAGATCTACCGAAAACTGGATCAAACTTTCAATCCTGATGTAGAAACCATCAAATTCCTCTCTACCAAAACAGATTTTGATAAGATCTCTAAATATGCCGGAGCCATTAAATTCAATCAACGATCTGGAAAACCATACTTTTTCGGGATGCTACAGCATATCGTAGAAAATCAGGGTGAAGTATGGACACACGTTAAGGATTCTCTGGACAGATACTTTGAAAGAGTGCTTACGGCAACCAGAAATATTGAAATTGAAAAATTAGATGATCATATTACCGAAGCCCTGGGCTACGAAAATTTTCCACAATCTATCCAGGAAATGATCGGTATTATTCTACCTGAAAGAGTTTACCAATTAGGAGAGTTTACAGCAGAACTTCATGAAGCTTTATCTCAGCATTCTGCTGATAAAGATTTCGATAAAGAAGAATCTTCCCTACATTACCAGAGATCATTATTTTCAGGATTACAAACCCTAACAAGGACAAGCTTTGAAAAGCTAAGATCTGTAATTAAAGATCTACCTGAGGACATCGCAGATGAAGCCCAGGAAGTCATTGGCTCTAAAGAACCAGATCCTTAAATGTTTTCGGGATATTTATGATCATAAAATTCCTGTAATGAAGATAAGAACTCATGGCGATTATCA
Source organism: uncultured Flavobacteriaceae bacterium (assembly GCA_963779835.1). GTDB lineage: Bacteria > Bacteroidota > Bacteroidia > Flavobacteriales > Flavobacteriaceae > Christiangramia. The sequence goes on along the minus strand of CAVZZT010000009.1, from coordinate 49,238 downwards.
TTTAAGACAGATATTATGGACAGGTAGGGAATATATCATGAACAGCTTTGAGGGCGATCCTTCAAAATCTTTTAGCGAAAGAAGAATTAGAAGATCGGCAATGAGAGACCTTGCAGCCATGATAAGATCACTCCACTATGCTGCCTATAGTAATATTCTATCGCCGGAATATGACCAGCAACGAAAAGAAGGTAATCTTGAAGAATGGGCCGAAACCTGGCATTATTATGTGAGCCGGTTATACATAAAAGGTTATCTTGACATAGCCGGAAATAAAGATTACGTTCCAAAGAAACAGGAAGATTTCAAAATATTGATGAATACCTTCCTGTTAGAAAAAGCCTTGCAAGAGCTGAATTATGAGATCGAAAATCGTCCGGAATGGATCATAATCCCAATACGCGGAATTAAAGCCATTCTTCAGCAGTATGATCAAGGCTAAACCTATTCAACAATATACATTTCGTTAGATGCCTTGATATATTCCTGAGGATTGAAGGTAGATTCAAAACTGTTTCTAACAAGATCCAGCTTAAGTTTCAGATTTTTCATTTCATCCTTTAAATAAGGATCGCTCTGATATTTCTGAATAAGCTTCTCGTATTTATCAAGGTTTTCAAGAATTCTGAAAGTCAGCATTCCAAATCTTATCTTCAGGTTCTGCACGGTAAGCATTTGATCGTGATATTCCTGTTTCCAGTTTTCGGGATTCTTCTTACGCTCTTCTACTATCTTATTTTCTGCTATTTTAGAAATATCCAGGATATACTGTGTACGCTTTTTCGCATCAGTCTCGTTGGTGAAATGCTCCGTAAATTCTTTCTTTTTAATATCCAGAATTTCAACCAGGTTATTCTCGATAGCTTTATTCTGAAGTTCTTTTAACTCGTTCAGGCTTTTAGTGATCGCCTCCCATTCAGTTTCGATAAGATCTTTATCATGGGTAAATTGAGCAATAGAGGTTGTAAGTTTAAGCATGTTCATGCTCTGTTCTTTTAACTCCTTATCTCGTCTATTTAATGAACCGATAAAGTTACTGATACCATCGAAAAGGCTTCCTGCAAACATGCCTGTAAAAGGAGTTCCCTTGGCGAGATCTCCGGTAACCTGTAACATATGGTTCAAAGCCTCAAGGCGGGCATCATCTTCTTTCTCTTCGGCAATATATTCTTTAAACTTTCCGAACCATTCCTGATATCCTTCATAATTCATAGGATTTCCAACGGCATCAAGTGTGGAGTAGAATTCCCGCGAGGTATTAAAAAGGTTCAGTGGTTTTATCTCTCTTTCCATAGAAGCGAGATTTAGCACAGCAGAGCTATAATTGTATTTATAAACACTTACGGTATTCTTATCTATCTCTTCCTGTCTTTCTTCAAGATATTTAACTCTTTCCAGCAATTTTTCCACCTTTTCTGAAGCGGAATTAGTATTCTTAATACTTTCATCCAGATTGGTGATCTTGGAATCTATCTCTTTTATTCGAAACTCTAAATTCTGACTTAAAAGCGAACGTTCCCGGTTTAGTTCTTTCAGAACCTGTTCGGTCACGGAAGCGTTTTTACTGTCCGAATATATTTGCGCGTTAGCACAATTAAGGCTGAAGAATACAGCCGTAAAAACGAAGATTAACTTCTTCATAAATATTGGTTTTAGTCAACATACTTAACGTTGGACCAATTTGCATATTTCATGCCACCAAATTATTTGTATAAAACAGCTACTAAACTAAGCCTCAATAAGTTTATATGTGTAGAATTATTGATCAGATTTGCCAATTTTCCCCATTCTGAAAAGTATAGGAAAGGTAATCCTATTCTTTTTCCCAAATGTCTCTCGAAGGTTCCCCTTCAATTAAAGAAACCGGATCTTCATTGTTTTCTCTTTCATAATGTTTAACGGCAGACCAGGTTCTTAAATAACCGAGTAAATGATCAATATCCCATTCATAAACCCTATCAAAATGTGGTGTGGTAATTTCTTCGAAGGGAAATGGGATCGTCTGGTATTGTTCATCCAGGTATGTTCGTTCGGGATCCCAGTAAGGACCAATAATTTGATCGTAAAAATGGGCGATCACTTTGTTCGTTTCAGTAGTACTGGTAAATAAACCATAACCCATGATCACTAAAATTCCATCGGGCTTCAGGCATCTTTTAACTTCAGAATAAAATCTCTCAAAATCAAACCAATGGGCAGCCTGTGCTGTGATAATAAGATCGAACTCTTCATTTTTGAAGTTGGTATCTTCTGCAGGTTGAATTGAATAGGTAATATTCTCCTTTTTCACTGCATTCTTGATTTGATTCTCGCTTATATCTGTGGCCTCAACCTCTTTAAAAAATTTAGCAATTTCTCCTGCAACCTGTCCGCTGCCGGTACCACAATCCCAGGCTTTCCTGAAATCTTTTACCTGAGTTTTTATAAACTCAAAAATCTCATGGGGATAAGTTGGCCTATACCTTTTATATTCTGCAGATTTCGAGGAAAAATTATCTTTCAAGTTTATTGTGTTAGGAATTGAATAGTTACAATTTAAATATTTTCAATAAATAAATATATTATTTAGCATTTTTACATCTACCTGCTTCAATTTCAGGGTAATTCACATCATTTTACCCTTAAAATTGATTATATTGTATAAGTTTATTTAAACTTAATTTCTTTCAATTATGAAAAAATTTGAAAAATATTTAAATGGCTATACTCATACCCTCCTGGTATTATTTAGCATGCTGTTTTTATCTATGCAAAGCTTCGCTTTTCAACCTTCAGATATAAAATTTGTAGAATATAAAGGAGAGGTAGTAAATGCCCGAAATGGTAGGCCGATATCCTCCGCTTACCTTGCTCTTAATAATAGTAATATTTCTACTATTACAAATAATGATGGTGAATTTTCTCTTAAGGTCCCAGAGGATCAAATAGATGCTACCGTTACTATTTCCGTGCTGGGTTTCCAAAGTAAAACGCTTCCTATAACATACTTTAAAAGTCAAAATACCAGAATTGAATTAGACGAAACTGTAGAAGAATTAAATGAGGTGAGCCTTTATAAAGCAACTAATGCGAGATTATTAGTTAAAGAGATGCTATCTAAAAAAGATGTAAACTACCTGACAGACCAGAGCCTGATGACTTCATTTTATCGTGAAACTATTAAAAAGGGATGGAGTAATGTAAGTCTTTCTGAAGCCGTAGTAAAAATTTTTAAAAGCCCTTATAATTCCTCAAAAAGAGATTTGGTATCGCTTTATAAGGCACGTAAAAGCACAGACTATGATAAACTTGATACAATAGCACTAAAACTTCGGGGTGGCCCTTTCAATACCCTATATCTGGATATGATGAAGTATACAGAATACGTGCTAAGGCCTGAAATGCTCGAGAGTTATGATTTTAATTTTGACGAACCTACCAAGATCAATGACCGCTATACTTTCGTGATAAACTTTAAGGAATTAGATAAATCAGATCCCTGGTATTATGGTAAGTTATTTATAGATGCAGAAACATCAACCCTGGTAAAGGCTGATTATAGCCTTAATGTAGATGACAGGGATGCTGCTGCAGCCATGTTCGTAAAGAAAAAACCGAACGGTTCTAAAGTATATCCTACAGAATTAAATTATCAGGTAGATTATGCTCAGGATGATGGAAAATGGCATTATGCTTATGGAAAGGCCCAAATGGATTACGTGGTTAATTGGAAAAGAAAGATCTTTAATTCTAAATATAAGATCAATACCGAAATGGTGGTGACTGACTGGCAGGAATATGCTGGTAATGACTGGAAAAAATCTGTAGACCTAATTAATCCCAATATTGTGATGGTAGATGATGTATCAGGGTTTTATGATTCAGAATTCTGGGGAAGCAACAATATTATTGAGCCTGAAAAATCTATTCAAAATGCCATAGATAAGATCAAGCGAAAAATGGATCAATAGATATTATATATCAAAAAAACCGGCGATTTGCCGGTTTTTTTTGTTACAAAAGTAAAAATTAACCTATGCTCAGTGTTTTCTGAAACTAAAAAATCCCATTCAGTTGAACGGGATTTATTTAAAGTTTTAAATAAGCTTCTTTCTATTCATCTTCATGCATGAAGCGCTGCTTAGCTAGTAATTCCTCTTCACTTTCAACGTGATCATCATCTGGCACGCAGCAATCTACGGGACATACCGCCGCACACTGTGGTTCCTCATGGAATCCTTTACACTCTGTACACTTATCCGGGACTATGTAATAAATTTCGTCACTTATTGGTTCCTGTGCTTCATTAGCATCGGCTTCTTTCCCATTAGGAAGTACTACATTACCTTCAAGATCGGTCCCATCAGCATACCTCCAGTCATCTGCACCTTCATAAATTGCGGTATTTGGGCATTCCGGCTCGCAAGCCCCGCAGTTTATACATTCATCGGTTATAACAATTGCCATAGCTCTTCTTTTATTTGTAAATTTAAAAACTGAACGAAAAAAGACCGGTAGCTTTTAGGAAATTTTATGGTTTTAAGCTGCGGAAACTTTAATTTCGCTGCACAAATTTAACATAGGCCACACTCATAACCAAATATGATCATGACAATTGATGACCATAAATCTCATCTTATTACACTTGGAAAATTCCTTGGGCAATTTGAAGTTGAAAACTCCATTCAAAATGAAGAACTACCGGGGAATGAAAAGTATTTCAAAGAAATGGAATCGAACATTGACAGTTCCATTCACCACAATGGTTGGTTTAACAGGGAAAACATTGTTCATTCCTTAAAACAATGGAGCCAAGCACTGACTACTGAAAATTTGAAATTGTGGTTAGGCGAATACGATCTTTCTGAAAGTGGTGGAAAAACAGTAGGAATAGTAATGGCGGGAAACATCCCCCTTGTGGGTTTTCATGATTTCTTATCGGTCCTGGTAACGGGGCATCAGGTTTTGGTTAAGCTATCTTCCAATGATCAGCTAATTCTCCCGGTTATCGCTTCTTATTTGATGCATCTGGATAGTCGATATGAAAACCGTATCAAATTCACCGACGAAAAACTTGAAAAATTTGATGCTGTAATTGCTACTGGTAGTAATAATACTGCAAGATACTTTGAATATTATTTCAAAAACAAACCAAGTATAATTAGAAAGAATCGTAATTCGGTTGCTATTATTAATGGGACTGAATCAAAAGAGGAGCTGCAAAAACTTGGGGAAGATATTTTTAGATATTATGGCCTTGGATGTAGAAACGTCTCAAAATTATATGTTCCTGAAAATTATGATTTTGATTCTTTCTTTAAGGCCATTTACGACTGGAATCCTATAATCAATCAAGACAAATACGCTAATAATTACGATTATAACAAAGCTGTCTATCTTATGAGTGAATTCAAATTATTAGATAATGGTTTTTTGATGCTTAAGGAAGATCAAAGCTTTGGTTCTCCTATTGCTACGTTGTTTTATGAAAAATATGAGAACGAATCTAATCTAATGAAGAAACTGGGTGAGGATAAGGAAAAAATTCAATGTATAGTAAAAAGTAATACTGAAAATGGTGAAGTTAAATTCGGACAGACTCAAAAACCACAATTATGGGATTATGCGGATGATATAGACACTATAGAGTTCCTTTCAAATCTATAATCTTATAATTTTCATAACAGCTAATCCCTACAAATTTTGGCATCTTTGTTAAACATTCTTAATCAACTAACTTTATGAAAAAGCACAACTTTAGCGCTGGACCCTGTATTTTACCACAAGAGGTATTTCAGGAAGCATCACAGGCTATATTAGATTTCAATAATTCCGGATTATCCATTTTAGAAATTTCTCACCGAAGTGCCGATTTTGTTTCGGTAATGGAAGAAGCTCAAACACTGGCTCTGGAACTTTTAGGACTTCAGGGTAAAGGCTACAAAGCTTTATTCCTACAGGGAGGAGCCAGTATGCAATTTTTAATGGTTGCATATAACCTTTTAGAGAAGAAAGCAGCTTACCTGAATACTGGGACCTGGTCTTCCAAAGCGATCAAAGAGGCAAAACTGTTTGGAGATATTGTTGAAGTTGCTTCTTCTAAAGACAAAAATTTCAATTATATACCGAAATCATATTCTGTTCCTGAAGATGCCGATTATTTTCATTGCACAAGTAACAATACCATTTTCGGAACTCAAATAAAAGAATTCCCATCTACTTCCAGAAAACTTGTATGTGATATGAGTAGTGATATTTTTTCAAGGGAATTAGATTTTTCAAAATTTGATCTTATTTATGCAGGTGCTCAAAAAAATATGGGTCCGGCTGGAACTACATTGGTGATCGTTAAAGAAGATATTCTGGGAAAGGTTTCAAGAGAAATTCCTTCTATGATGAGCTATGCCACTCATATAAGCAAAGACAGTATGTTCAATACTCCGGCAGTGTATGCAGTTTATGTCTCTATGCTGACTTTAAGATGGATCAAGGCCAATGGAGGAATTAAAGCGATGGAAGCACGAAACAATAAGAAAGCGGAATTGATCTATTCAGAAATAGATCGAAATCCTCTCTTTAAGGGATTTGCTGCTAAAGAGGACCGTTCTCCCATGAACGCAACATTTAATCTGGTAGATGAATCTCATAAGGAAACCTTCGATAAGATGTTGAAGGATGCTGGAGTAAATGGACTTAACGGACACAGAAGTGTTGGTGGATACCGCGCTTCCATGTACAATGCACTTTCACAGGAAAGTGTTCAGGTTGTTGTTGATCTAATGCAGGAATTGGAAAGAAAAGTTTAAACAATATAAAGATTACTTCATATATGAAAGTATTAGCAAATGATGGTATCTCACAAAGCGGAGTGAATGTTTTAAAAGATGCCGGTTTCGAAGTTATTGTTAAGAAAGTAGCTCAGGAGCAACTTAAGGATTATTTAAATGAGAACGCCATTAGTGTTCTTCTGGTAAGAAGTGCTACGAAAGTGCGTAAAGATATTATTGATAACTGTATCCACCTTAAAGTTATTGGCCGCGGTGGAGTTGGCATGGACAATATCGATGTAGAATATGCCAGAAGCAAAGGAATAAAAGTTATAAATACTCCGGCTGCATCTTCCAGTTCGGTTGCTGAACTTGTATTTGCCCACTTATTCGGAGGTGTAAGAAATCTTTATCATTCCAATAGGAATATGCCTTTAGAAGGAGACTCTAAGTTTAAAGAACTTAAAAAAGCTTATGCCGGTGGAGTGGAATTACGAGGTAAGACTTTGGGAATTATTGGTTTTGGAAGAATTGGTCGGGAGGTAGCTAAGATTGCACTTGGGATTGGAATGCGAGTTATCGCAAGTGATAAAAATGTTGGTGAAGCTGAGATCACTCTTGAGTTTTATAATGATCAAAGTATAAAGATTCCAATTAAAACTGAACCCGTAGATATGCTTATCAAGGATTCAGATTTTATTACCATTCATGTACCGGCGCAGAATAAGCCTGTAATTGGAGCTAAAGAAATAGAAAAGATGAAAGATGGGGTGGGTATTATCAATACAGCAAGAGGAGGTGTACTTGATGAAGAAGCTTTACTGGAAGGTATAGATTCCGGTAAGGTTTCATTTGCCGCTTTAGATACCTATGAAAATGAACCAAATCCGGCTATCAAGTTATTGATGAACGAAAGTATTTCTTTAAGTCCGCATATTGGAGCTGCTACTAACGAGGCTCAGGAGCGGATAGGTATTGAACTTGCCGAACAGATAATTTCAATCTTGAAAAAGGAAAAAGCATAAAAAATTTTATTTTTATTATTGAAAGCCGGTAATGAAATTTACCGGCTTTTTTTATTATTTCATTAGGGAAATTCAGGGATAAACTTGCTAACTTGAACTATATTAAAATCACAAATCAAATGGCTAACATCCTGGACATTTTCAGAACTCATACTGGTGAAAAGCTTCTAAAAAGAAGTATAAAAAAGACAGGTGTGGAGAAAAAGGAACTGGAAAAAGCATTTATCATGGCACTCCCCTCTTTGCTTTCTTCTGTTAGAAAAACAAGGAATTTTGATTCTAAATCATTTCATCTCGTTGAATATATTGAGAAAGAAGACCTTGTAAAATCTGGAAAAAGTTCAGTTGAAAATTTTCTTAATACTGACGAATTAAATAAACTCCTGGAATGTTCAGTTATTCTTGAAATTGAAAAAGAGACTTTTGAAAAAGTAATTCATATTTCTGCAGGAATACTTTCTGTTATCATTACTCAAATGAATAAAGAAACAAACCAAAATGATACTGCCGAGATTTTAAGATCTTTATCCGGGCTGGAAGTAACGTTTGATCAGGCCTTTATTAACACATTGATAAAAGATGAAGAGAGACCTAACTTTATTAATAGCGCCGAAAAGATAGCACTGGGTAAAGACAAGGATGATAATGACCAGAGTATTTTAGGGGGTTATACCGGCGGAAGATAAGGCAGGTACAGTATTTGATTGTATAAATTAAAAGAACTAAAATGAAAAACTTTATATATATATTATTACTCGGGCTTCTGGTATATAGCTGTGGATCATCTGGCGGTAAAGACTTCCCGTCAGATAAAATATCAAACGCTGAAAATGATACAGTAAGGATCGCTAATGATAGTCTGGAATACGAAATAATTATCATTGAACCCGGTTTCAATCTATTCATAAACTCCTACGCGAAACCCAGAGGATTTTATTCTCAAAATTATCTGGAAAATAAGAACCGGTTTTTAGTCTCAGAGTATAACCAGAGAGTTACTCAGCCAATGACATACAATCCCGACCTTTATTTGAATCAGATCAATTACGAATCCAATATTGATTATGGTTACGAAGTGAATTATCTTCTTTACAACTACTTTGTTTATTTCAGCAGGCATTACAACCAGAGATTTAGTGTGCCCACAAGGATTTGATTCTTTAGTCAATTCCCTATATTTGCAACATGAAGAAATTGAAAGATCGCTGGGGAATAAATTCTAATTGGCAGTTATTTATCATTTTTCTGGTTTTTGCAATTACCGGTTCTTCGGCAACAAAACTTGCCAGCCCGGTTTGCGAATTAGTAGGGATTACCTGGGAAAGTAGCGAATGGTTCGTTTACTGGCCTTTCAGGATTTTATTAATTTTCCCCATTTATCAGGTTCTTTTGGTTTTAATTGGATGGATTTTTGGGCAGTTTCAGTTTTTCTGGGCGTTCGAGAAAAAAATGTTACATAGAATTGGTCTGGCCAGAGTATTTAAAATCTAAAATTGAGATCTTTAAAAAACATATTCTTTGTTTTTACTGCAGTACTCATACTGCTACCTTCAACTGTAAGTTTTTCTCATATATTTTTAGGTCACGACCACAAACTATGTGATAATTATGCGGAGCAGCATTACCATAAGAAGTCTTTGGATTGCGATCTGCATAAATTTCATAAGAACCCGGCTTTATCGCTAGCCTTTCCGGAATATGAAATCTTCAGAGAGAAATCTGAAGAAAAACTAAGTTTTAACTACTACGAATTTTTAAATGATTATGAACCGCTGGCCTACGATCTTCGCGGACCGCCGAACGTTGCTTAATATCCCTATTAAGCAATTTTTTAATCATTTAATATTTTTTCAATGCGAAACACATTGTTAATTACACTGCTATTGGCGGTGAATACTATTATTTATAGTCAGAATCAACTATCTGGTAATGTAAAGGACCAGGAAACCGGAACACCCATCTTAAGCGCGAATATCTACTTTCCAGAATTGGAAAAAGGCACCATGACCGATTTAAATGGAAATTTCAGTATTGTGAACCTTCCACAAGGAACTTACAAAATCGTAGTGTCTTCTATTGGTTATGCCACCTATAATAAGAACGTTATAATTCCTTCCGAAGAAATTGAGATTAACCTGAACCCTTCAGCAATTGAAATGGAAGAAGTGATCGTTTCCACGCCTTTTCACCAGCTACAGAGCGAAAATGTAATGAAAGTAGAGCGCGAGAGCGTTTCAGAATTAAATAAAAAAGGAGCCATTAACCTTTCAGATGGGATCACTCAAATAGCTGGAGTGGAAAGTCTTACAACCGGATTAGGAATAGGAAAACCGGTAATACGTGGTTTAAGTTCAAACCGTGTATTAGTCTATACGCAGGGAGTTAGACTGGAAAATCAACAATATGGAGATGAACATGGGTTGGGTATAAGTTCAAAAGGAATTGGAAGTGTGGAAGTCATAAAAGGACCTGCTTCGCTTTTATATGGGAGTGATGCCATTGGAGGAGTCCTTTATTTAAATCCTGAAATTTATGCATCGTCAAATCAAACAAATGCCCAATTCGAAACAGACTATTTTTCCAATACTTTAGGTTATCAGGGAAGCCTTATGGCAAAAACTTCCGGAGAGAAATTGAAGTTCCTTGCCCGTGGTAGTTATGCTACTCATAGCGATTATAAATCGGGAAAGGGAGATCGTGTAACAAATACCAGGTTTAATGAAAAAGATCTGAAAACGGGAATAGGTTATCAGGATAATAAGTATAAAGCAGACCTGAGGTATAATTTCAATAGAAGCGAAATAGGAATACCCGAAGAAATAGGAATTCAGTCAAAAAATAAGCAGCCTCTACTACCCTATCAAAAGATTGATAATCATGTTTTGAGTTTAGATAACAAATTTTATTTTAAGAATTCCAGCATGGATTTTAAAGTCGGTTATCAATTTAATGATCGTAAGGAATTTGAAGAACATCACCATGAAGAAGGTGAAAGTGAAGAGGAGCATTTACAAAGTGGAGATCCCGCCCTGGAAATGCATCTTGAGACCATTAATTATAATTTAAAGTATAATCTTCCAAAACTGGCAAATTTTGAAATTATTACCGGTATACAGGGCATGTTTCAAATCAATGAGAATTTTGGTGAGGAAATACTTATTCCTAATGCAGAGACCTTTGATTTTGGGCTATTTGCAACCACACACTACCACTTAGAAAAATGGGATTTCCAGGGAGGTGTTAGATTCGATACCAGAAAGCTTGACAGTAAAAGTTTTATGGCCGAAGATGAAGACCTAATCCAGGCGGTAAACCGAAAATTCAATAGTTTTAATGGTGCCTTTGGTGCTAAATATCAGTTGGATCAAAAATTAATAATCAGGTTAAACATGGCTACTGGTTTTAGAGCTCCAAATCTATCTGAATTAACTTCTAACGGTGCGCATAATGGTGCCAATCGTTATGAAATTGGAAATCCTGATCTCAACAATGAACAAAACTTCCAGATCGATCTGGCTTTAGAATGGAGAAATAAACATTTTGAAGCGTACGTCAATGCTTTCAGAAATACCATAGCCGATTATATTTTCATTAGTCCTACTGGGAGTCTGATAGGAAATGATCCGGTTTTCAAATATGAACAGCAAGATGCATATCTGTATGGTGGAGAGGTTGGCGTTCATATTCATCCGCATCCCTTAGATTGGCTTCACCTGGAAAGTAGTTTTGAAAGTGTTACCGGAAAACTGGATCAGGCTAATTATCTTCCACTCATTCCCGCTAATTCATGGACTAATACTTTAAGAGTTGAATTTGAGAAAGGGGAAATCCTGAACAATAAATATGCTTTTGTAAGACTGAAAAATGTATTTGATCAAAACAACCCGGGCCAGTTTGAAACCAGCACTGGTGGTTATGGATTACTTGGAGCTGGTTTTGGTACAAGCCTCGAATTAAAGAAATATCAGGTAGACTTTAGCCTAACTGGAAACAACCTGCTGGATAGATCATATATTTCACACCTTTCCCGTTTAAAACCAGACGGTATAGAGAATATTGGCAGGAATATCATGCTCTCTGCTTCAATTAAGATCTAAAAGAAAAAAGGCTGTCAAAATTCTTGACAGCCCTTTTTCAACTAACTAATTAAGCAAACTCTAATAACTTTCTACTTCGATCACCTGAGCTTTTAATGGCTCTTTCTTCCATACATACGTATACAGATACATCAAGGTGAAAGTTGGAATAATATCGGTTCCGGGTAGTATTTCTTCCAGAAACACAAGCACTGATGCCAGTTTTCCTTTTCTACCAGGATACATTTCACTCATTTTCTTTGCAGCATAGGGCGCCCAGATTATATCTAAAAACGGACCTATAACGGGAATCCCTATTGTGGCCATACCGGCCAGGTCGTAGGCAAGACCTTTTACAAATAATTTATTTCGGAATATGTTCATTTCTTTGGTTTTAACCTGTATAAATCAAATAAGGTGCCAAATATGCTAACGAAGATCTGAGCTAATAAGCTTAAGAAATTCGTTGCGAGTTTCTATCTGCTTAAACTGCCCCCTGAAACCTGAGGTAGTCGTAGCACTATTCTGCTTCTGCACTCCCCTCATCATCATACATAGATGTACTGCTTCAATAACCACTGCAACTCCCTGAGGTTGCAAAGTTTTATTCAGGCATTCCAGAATATCATTGGTAAGTCTTTCCTGTACCTGCAATCTTCTGGCAAAGACATCAACTACCCGGGGCAGTTTGCTCAAACCTACAATCTTTCCATTTGGTATATAGGCAATATGGGCTTTTCCGAAGAAAGGAAGCATATGGTGCTCACATAAAGAGTATAACTCAATGTCTTTAACCACGACCATCTCATCGTAAGTTTCTTCGAACACGGCTTTCTTCAGAATCTCTTCTGCATTCATAGAATATCCCTGCGTTAAGAATTGCATCGCTTTCGCAGCTCGCTCCGGAGTTTTAAGAACTCCCTCGCGCTCTGGATTTTCTCCTACTCCAGCAATAATCTCTTTAAAATTATCCTGAAGATTTTTGGTTACGTCATTATCGTATTCCTCAAAAAGTTTATATGACATGTTATTTCGTTTGTTTCAGTTTATCAGAAAATAATCTGTTTAGTTTAGTGATCTTAGGATCAATAATATACTGGCAGTAAGGCTGTTGCCTGTGCTGATTATAAAAATCCTGATGCTCGGTTTCAGCTACATAAAAAGCTGAAGCTTCAGTTACTTCAGTAACCACAGGATTTTCGAAAGCTTCCTCCTGCTCAAGTAAGAGTATAACTTCTTCCGCAGTTCTTTTCTGCTCATCATCGTGGTAGAAAACTGCGCTTCGATATTGTGTTCCCACATCGTTCTGTTGCCTGTTCAGGGTTGTTGGATCATGAGTAGCAAAAAATACTAATAGTAAATCCTGAAAACTTATTTTCTCTGGATCATATTCAATTTCTATTGCCTCGGCATGACCTGTTCTACCCGTAATGATCTCACGGTAAGCCGGATTCTTTATACTACCGCCTGTAAATCCGGAAACCACTTTCTCCACTCCTTCCAATTTTTGAAAAACAGCCTCGGTACACCAAAAACATCCACCTGCTAAAGTGGCTTTTTTCAAATTTTGCTCAATCATATATTTTTTTAAATGTTTTGTTTATCAAATTTATGTTTTTAATAAACAAAACAGGGTTTGTTTAACTTGTTTTTAATTAAATATTTTGTCCATTATTAATAACAGTAATACATTTGGCAGGTTTTAAAAAACAATCCATCCATCAATGCCTTTAAATCGAATACTTTTTTCCGCTTTTTTCATCATTAGTATATATTCATATTCCCAGTCTTCCCAAAAAAGAAAAGTTTACGAAACTCAAAGAGTTGAAACTGCACCTAAAATAGATGGGATCCCAAATGAAGAAGTCTGGCAAAAAGTAGCTAAGGCAGAAAATTTTGTGATGGTAGATCCCGGTGATGGAGACACTATACCAGCTTCCCATCAAACCTATGCCCGGATCCTCTATGACGATGACGCCATTTATGTTGCCGCAACTTTAATAGAAGAACATCCCGAGAACGTAATGCGACAATTCACACAGAGGGATAATATTGATCAGTCAGAGTTCTTTTTGATCGATATTAATACCTATGATGATGGCGAGAACCAGACAAGATTCATCGTAACCTCGGCAGGTGCACAGGCAGATGCGAGAATGACCGGAGACAATGAAGATTATGGTTATAATGTTGTTTGGGAATCGGAAGTCTCGCAAGATGAAAATGGCTGGTATGTAGAGATGAAGATTCCTTATTCGGCGCTAAGATTTCCTGAAAAACCTGCTCAACTATGGGGGCTTCAGTTTGCGAGGGAAATTACGCACCTTAATTCAACGTATGTATGGAATTATATTGACAAATCGGTTGGGCAAGAAACTCAATATACTGGTCTTTTAAAAGGAATTTCGAATATAGATCCACCGGTTAGGCTAAGTTTATATCCCTATACTTCACTGGCCGTAGATAATTATAATGGCACTTCAGATTTTAACTTTAATGCCGGGATGGACCTTAAATACGGTATAAACGATTCCTTTACTCTGGACATGACCCTGGTTCCCGATTTTGGGCAAACTGCTTATGACGAGGTGGAATTAAACCTGGGTCCTTTTGAACAGGTCTTTGGAGAAAACAGGGCTTTCTTTACTGAAGGAACGGAATTATTTAATAAAGGAGATCTCTTTTATTCCCGAAGGGTTGGAAGTACTCCTATTGGTTTTAACGGGGCACAGGCCAATGCGTTAGAAAATGAAGAGATTCTGGAAAATCCGGATAAAACAGATCTTTTAAATGCTTTGAAAATTTCGGGAAGAACAGATCGTGGATTAGGCATCGGTTTCTTCAATGCTATTACCAATAAAGAGGAAGCTGTTTATAGAGATACGATTACAGGAAATATAAGAAAGAAGACTACCGAGCCCGTTTCAAATTACAATATTCTGGTGCTGGACCAAAGATTCAATAAAAATTCTTCTATATCCCTGATCAATACAAATGTTACCAGAAATGGTCATTTTAGAGATGGAAATGTATCGGCTTTCTTATTTGATGTTTATAACAAAGCGAACTCATTTAATTTTGCCGGACAGGCAAAAATGAGTAATGTGAATTTGCCCGGGCAAAATAAAACAGGATTTGCTTCCAATCTAGCGGTTAAAAGAACCAAAGGTAATTTCAGATACCAGGTAGAGCATGAATTCGCCAATGAAACTTTCGATATTAATGATCTTGGGGTGAATTTTACGAATAACTATAATAATTTCTCATGGCGTACATCCTATGAAACCTTTGAACCAAAAGGAAATTATAACTTTTACCGTATAGGTTTATACGGCCAGCATTTAAGACGATACAGGCCAGATATTACCGTCAACACAGGAATGGGTGGTGACTTTTTCGCAATGACCAGAAAAAGATTCGCATTTGGAGGATCTATGGACATCAATTCAAAATTCAAGGATTTTTTCGAGCCCCGTGCCGAGAATGCTTATGTTACCTATCAACCTTTTGGAAGCCTTAATGCCTTTGTTTCTTCCGATTACAGGAAGAAATTCGCCTATGACGTAAGAGTTTATCTGGAGGAATATTATAAATCGCCTCAAAGCTATTTTAGCCTGAATATCGAGCCTCGTTTTAGATTTAGTGACAGGTTCAATATTATCTATGAGTTTGAATATTCTTATCAGAATGACAGGCAAAGTTTTGTAGCGAAGAATGATGATCAGATTGTCTTTGGTATAAGAGATCAAAAAAGCCTGGAGAATTCTCTGAATGGAAGCTATAACTTTAATACCAGGCAGGGACTTAATCTAAGTTTCAGACATTTCTGGTCTACCGCAAGTTTTGCTGAAGATCAGTTTTCTGAATTAATGGGAAATGGTGAGTTATCTTCAACAAATTATGAGGTCACTGAAGAGAACAATCCTGATGCTAATTTCAATATATGGAACCTTGATCTAAGTTATAGATGGCAATTTGCACCCGGAAGTGAGGCTGTCCTCCTATACAGAAATGCGATCTTTAACGAAGACCAACTCAGTTATCTCGGGTTCAATGAAAGTTTAGATAATCTTTTTGCAAGACCAGCGAGACACAATATAAGCCTACGGGTTGTTTATTATATAGATTACAATAATATAAAGAACTTATTCCATGGTTAAGCTTTGGGAATCTAGCTAATTTGGCTATTTTCGGAGCTCTTATTTTTCGAAAATGATCATTGCCAAAAACATTCATAAATATTACGGAGATCTCCATGTTCTTAAATCTGTTGATCTTCATATCAAAAAAAGCGAGATCGTCTCGATTGTTGGTGCTTCAGGAGCAGGAAAAACTACCTTACTGCAAATTCTGGGTACTCTAGACAAGCCTTCAAAAAAGAAGAACTCAGAGCTGAAAATTAATGGCACCAATATTTATGGGCTTAAGTCCCGTGAACTATCAAAATTCAGAAATAAACATATAGGTTTTATTTTTCAGTTTCATCAATTACTACCCGAGTTCACAGCTTTAGAGAATATCTGTATTCCTGCATTTATCCATAAAACACCAAGAAAGGATGCTGAAAAAAGAGCTATGGAACTGTTGAGTTTTCTTGGCCTTGAAAACAGAGCTTCTCATAAACCTGGAGAACTCAGTGGTGGTGAGCAACAGAGAATCGCAGTTGCCCGCAGTCTTATTAATAATCCAGCCGTGATTTTTGCCGATGAACCTTCAGGTAATCTTGATAGCGAATCTGCTGAAAACCTGCATAAATTATTTTTCAGATTAAGAGATGAATTTGAGCAAACTTTCGTTATTGTTACTCACAACGAAGAACTTGCCGATATGGCCGACCGGAAGCTTACCATGGTAGATGGCGAAATTGTATAACAAGATAAAATTCCCCGTTCTTGAATAAATCTGAACTTAAATCTTTTCTTGACTTTAAAGTTGAACAATATAACACTCCGCAATTCATAGAATCTGACCCTGTTCAGATCCCGCATTTATTCCAAAAAAAAGAAGATATTGAGATTTCAGGATTTCTTACGGCTACTATTGCCTGGGGAAACAGGAAAAGTATTCTAAACAATTCTAACAGGTTAATGGATTTGATGGACAGAAGTCCATATGATTTTGTAATGAAACATCAGGAAAGTGATCTTGATAATCTGGAAGGCTTTGTACACAGAACATTTAACTCTGATGATCTGAAATACTTTATGATTGCGCTTAGAAATATTTATCGTAATCATGGTGGACTAGAAACTGTTTTCTCAGCTAATGCTGAAGAAAATAGTCTCCAGCCTTCAATTCATCAATTCAAAAAGATATTCTTTGAACTTCCTCATCAAAAAAGAACCGAAAAGCATGTGAGTGATCCGCTGAAAAATTCAGCAGCAAAAAGGATCAATATGTTTTTAAGATGGATGGTTAGAAAAGATAGTAAAGGTGTTGATTTTGGTTTATGGAATAGTCTTTCTTCTGCACAACTTTCATGTCCATTAGATGTTCATTCCGGAAACGTAGCAAGAAAACTAGGCTTGTTAAAAAGAAAAATGAACGATTCAAAAGCTGTAGCTGAGTTAGATTCGAATTTAAGAAAAATGGATCCCAGAGATCCGGTGAAATATGATTTCGCTTTATTCGGCTTAGGAGTTTTCGAAAAAGGCAACTTCTAGTACTTGCTATTCTCAAGATTTTTAGTTTTCTTTAACATTTGAATGTTACGACAAATGATCAATCCCGCTACACCAATTAACGAATTAAAGAGGCTTGAGTCTCTCAGGGAGCTGGATATCCTGGATAGTCTGCCTGAAGAGGCTTATGACAGTATTACGAAACTTGCCAGTTATATTTGTGAGACCCCAATAGCTGTGGTTAATATTATAGATTCAGAGCGAAATTGGTTCAAATCTAAAACAGGAACCGATCTCACGGGATCATCCAGGGAAGAATCTTTTTGCGGACATACCATATTGGAACCTGAACAGCTTTTAGAAATTCCAAATGCTTCAAAAGATGAACGTTTCAAGGATAATCCATTTGTTATTAGCGAAACCCCTATAAATTACTACGCAGGAGTATCCTTGCTTGATAGTCACGGTTTTCCCATGGGAACACTTTGTGTTTATGATTCTGAAGAGCATCACCTGGATGAAAATCAAAAGATTGCTTTAAAAGCTTTAGGAAAACAAGTGGAAATGCTTTTTGAATCCAGAAGAAAGAATAAGGCTCTTGAAAATCTAAAACTTGAATTGAATGAGAACAACAAGGTTCTTAAAGAATTTGCCAGTACGGTTTCTCACGACTTAAAAATGCCATTGGCAAATATGATCATCACAGCCGATATGCTAAAGGCGAAATATAGCAAGAGTTTAGATGGGCAGGGTCTGGAATATTTAAATTATTTAAAACAATCGGGACTAAAGCTAAGCGATTATATTAGCGGGCTTTTAGATCATTATTCCAGCAGTAGAACTAATTCCGAAATTTTGGAAGAATTCTTCCTGAATGATCTTCTTGAGGATATTATTGATCTTCTGCAAATTGCTGAAAACTGCGAAATTAACCTGCCTGAAAATAATCTTAAACTCTACGGAAATAGCGCTGCACTTGGTCAAATATTTATGAATCTAATTAGTAACAGTCTAAAATATAACAACAATGAAAAAATTGTTATTGAAATAGATTGCACTGAAAACCGTGAGTTTTTCAATTTCAGTATCAGTGATAATGGAATTGGAATTCCGGAAGACAAACAAAATAAAATTTTTGATCTATTTACCACAATAGCCGATAAAGACCGAAGTGGCAAAAAAGGCCACGGAATAGGTCTCTCTACCGTAAAAAAACTTATTGAAAGTCTTGGAGGAAGCATTCATTTAACTTCGGTGGAAAACAAAGGAACCCTTTTTGAATTTACAATACGACGTCCCGATAAGATAGATTAGGATTTTTATTGGTAAAAGTTATTATTTTTAAATAACTTTAAATCAACATTCTAAAGGGGCATGCAACATAAATTAGTTCCTTTCAATGAAAAGCTTCGTAGAGCTGCATTGGAGGAGTACAATATTCTTAATTCGGGGCCGGACGTGGATTATGACAATCTAACGTTTCTTGCCGCTACAATTTGTGACGTTCCGGTTGCAAAAATAAGTATAGTTGATCATAAGAGGATCTGGAATAAGTCTGTATATGGCGCTGATATTGAGGAAATAGATCGAACTAATTCCTTTGATGATAAAGCCATACGCGAAGACGAAACTATCCTAATTCTAAATAGATCTGAAAATTCTGAAGTTTTTGAAAAAGCAAGAGGCCTTTATGACCAGGAATTCTCATTTTATGCTGGCATTCCGCTACATAATCCCCAGGGACATACTATTGCCGTTTTTTGTGTTTTCGACGTAAAAGAAAGAACTTTAACTAATAGACAAATAGTTGGTTTACATGCCCTCGCTTCGCAAACAATGAACCTTTTCGAGTTTCGGAAACAAAAGCAGAAACTTTATCAAGTACAAAATAAATTAAAAGAGAAATACCAGGAACTTGAGAAATTTACCAGTCTTGTTTCCCACGACCTTAAATCGCCCCTGGCAAATATTATTTCACTTAGTGAATTATTAAAGGACGAGAATAAAGGCAAATTTAGTCCGGATTCAGAACAGTATTTGGATTTTCTAGTGGAATCCTCCTATTCACTGAGAAATTATATAGATGGAATCTTAAGTTTTTATCGCAGTGATCATGTAATGGAAAAGGATTACACGAATGTTGACCTCAAAATATTGCTAAAAGGTATCATAGATCTTTACCAGGTCTCAGAGGATATTGAGATTACCTATCCTGATGATGTTATGCTTCACAATGTGAATAAATCAGCCTTAACTCAGGTTTTTATGAATCTTATAAGCAATGCTTTAAAATACAACGATAAACCTCTTAGAAAGGTTAATATTAAGTTCTCTAAAACCGAAGAATACTACTTTTTTGAAGTTAAGGATAATGGCAAAGGTATTCCAAAAGAGAAATTTAATGATATCTTCAACCTATTCACCACTCTAGAAACAGCCGATCGCGAGGGGAATCTTGGAAGTGGAATTGGTCTGGCCACAGTAAAAAAACTTATTGAATCTATGGGAGGTTCTATCGAACTGGAATCTGAACTCGGTGATGGCTGTAATTTTAAATTCTATATCAAAAGGTTTTAGCACTCAATCGTAATTCATTTTCTATATTTGAGAAACCTTTTTCCTGAATATGCATTTTCAACATCCGGAATTACTATATGCGCTTATTCTTTTAATAATTCCGCTGATTGTTCATTTATTCCGTTTAAGAAAATTTCAGAAAGAAGATTTTACGAACGTAAAATTCCTGAAAAAGGTAATTCAGGAAACCAGGAAAAGTTCCAGGTTAAAAAGGTTTCTAATATTAATTACTCGCCTTCTTATAGTGGCTTGTTTAGTGCTTGCCTTTGCTCAGCCATTTCTACCAGCCAGTGGAAAAGCGTTGTCTGACTCTAAAACCTTAATATTCTTAGACAACTCATTCAGCATGCAGGCAAGTGATAATCAATCATCGGTTTTTAGAAAATCTGTCAACCAACTACTGGAAAATCTAAAAGAGGAACGCGAATATTCGCTTTTTACAAATAACTCAGATTATTTCGGATCTTCTACTAATAAATTAAAAAGCGACCTTCAGGAAATTGGTTATAGTAATGCATCCTCAAATTTTAGGGACTTAAAGCTAAAAGCAGAAAACTTTTTTAAAAATCATCCAGGTTCAGAAAAAGATTTTGTAATCATTTCAGACTTTCAAAGCAATTTGAATATCCCCACAGATTTAGAATCTGATAATATTAATTATCATCTGATTGTTACTCAACCGAAGGAAGTTTCCAATATCAACCTAGATACGGCTTATATAGCTGATTCAAATCCGGAAAATCTTTCTTTACGTTTGAATGTCAGGAAAAATAGTGAATCTGAAGAACCCGTTACTATTTCAGTTTTTGATGGAGAGAAATTACTTGGGCGTAACACTATTCAGACTTTTGAAAATGAAGCTGCAGAGATCAATTTCCGACTTCAGAATGAGAAAATAAGTAACGGAAGAATTGAGATCGGTGACAATGGACTGGATTATGATAATCGATTATTTTTCAATATTGGAGAAAACCGAAAGATCCAGGTAGTGATTATTTCTAATAAAGATCCTGAATTTCTACAGAGGATCTACGCTGATCCGGAATTTGAAACTTCCGTTTTCTCCCCTTCTCAAATCAATTTTAATAAACTCAATGCTGCAAATTTGATAGTCCTCAATGAAATCGAACAATTTCCGAATTCATTGATCAATAATATTTCTAATACCAAGAATAACGGTGCCTCGATAATTCTTATTCCTTCGATGCAGGCGAAGAATGATCGTCAAATATTAAATGTTTTAGGATTTCCTTATTTTGGAGAAAAACTGGGTTCAGAAAGACTTATAACTAATATTTTGTTTGATCATCCATTGCTGGATGGGGTTTTTGAGAACAGGATAGATAATTTTGAATATCCTAAAGTTCTTAGTTCTTTCAATTTTTCATCTACAAATGCAATTTTAACATATCAGGATAATCAGCCATTCCTCGTGGAATCGAATAATTCCTATCTTTTTACAGCGGCATTAAATAAAGAGAATTCAAATTTCACGAACTCACCACTTATTGTACCTGTCTTTTATCAAATAGGCCTGAATTCCTTGAAAACGAATCAACTGTATTACCAAACAAATAAAGAGCATCAAATCGATATTCCGGTTGAACTAAGTAAAGATCAGGTTTTACATATAGCAAATCCTGAAAATGATCTTATCCCTCAACAGCAGAATTTCAGCAATCGCGTAGAGATCAATACGAATAATATTATCCTGGATGCAGGAAACTATAGCATTAAAAATAATTCTTCGGAAATTGGCAATATTAGCTTTAATTATGATAGAGCAGAAAGTGAGCTAACGTATTCTAAAATTAGCGAAAACAGTAGATTCAATATCTATGAATCGGTAGAAGAATATTTTTCCAAATCAAATGCAGCTTCTCAAATTACGGTGCTTTGGAAATGGTTTGTTATTTTTGCTCTGATTTTTTTAGCGATTGAAATGCTACTAATAAAATTCCTCAAATGAAGCTACTCTTAAAATCGGTTACCATTCTGGATGAGACGTCTTCTTATCACAAGAAGAAACTGGATATTTTTATTGACCATGGAGTCATAAAAAAAATTGGAAAGAATGTTAAAGAAAGGGCTGATAAAGAAATTGAGATAGCAAACTTACATGTATCTAAGGGGTGGTTTGACAGTAGCGTGAGTTTTGGAGAGCCAGGTTTTGAAGAAAGAGAAACTATCTCAAACGGTCTTGATACTGCCGGAAAATCAGGTTTTACAGGAGTAGCATTAAATCCATATACCAATCCGGTGTTAGATCATAGCGGAAGTATTGCTGCCGTTAAGGCTAAAGCTGCGTCGCATCCAGTTAGCTTATTTCCTATTGGCGCTCTAACCATGAAAAGTGCAGGCGTAGATCTTGCTGAATTGCTTGATATGAAAGAAGCAGGAGCAGTAGGTTTTGGAGATTATAAATTGCCGTTGCGGAATCCTAATCTTTTAAAGATAGCTCTTCAATATGCCCAAAACTTTGATGCACTCATACAAAGTTTTCCCCAGGAAAACAGGATCGCCGGGAACGGAATGGTGAATGAGCATGAAAACAGCACTTTATTAGGCTTAAAAGGCATACCTAACCTGGCGGAAGAATTACAAATAACCCGGGATCTTTATTTATTGGAATATACAGGCGGAAAACTACACATTCCTACAATTTCTACTGAAAAATCGGTAAAACTAATTAGGGAAGCCAGGAAAAAAGGCCTGGACGTAAGTTGCAGTGTCGCCATACATAATCTTCTACTGGATGATCATGAACTAAAAGAATTTGACGCGAATTCTAAGGTGATGCCGCCTCTTAGAACGAAAAAAGATATTAAAGGGCTCATTAAAGGGCTAAAGGACGGAACTATAGATATGGTGACTTCAGATCATAATCCAATCGATGTTGAACATAAGAAGCTTGAGTTCGATAATGCCCTTTATGGAAGCATTGGTTTGGAATCTGCATTCGGTGCTCTTTTAAACATTTTTGAGCCTGAAGAAGCTATAAATTTCCTTACCCGCGGAAAAAAACGTTTCGGTATCGAGGAATATGAAATCAAAGAGGGAGAACCCGCAGATCTTAGTTTATTTGTTCCGGGTTCAGAATATATATTTGCGGAAAAGGATATTCTTTCCTCCTCAAAAAATAGCATTTTTCTGAATAAACAACTTAAAGGAAAAGCTTTTGGAGTGATTACTCAAAAAGGATTTATTAGTATATAATTTTTCATCATGGAAACTACAGGACAGGCAAAAACAATAGCGGTCGTGGCTTATATCACCATCATAGGAACGATCATTGCATATTTCATGAATCTGGATCCAAAATACAAATTTGCCAGTTTTCATTTAAGACAGGCCTTCGGGATTAATATCACTTTTTATTTGATCGGAGCTCTTATGGGTTTATTTGATCAGGGTTTTATCGTTGGTGCATTCTATGTTCTCTTTTTTGTTTTATGGGGCTACGGATTATTTTACGCAATAAAGGGTGAAACCAAAGAGGTGCCTGTTTTAGGGCCGATATTTCAAAAATTTTTTAGTACAATTTCATAATGGATAAAAATTTTTCACTTCAACATATAATCAGAAAACCCAAAACACAATCAGAAAAAGCTCCTGTATTGATCATGCTCCACGGCTATGGGAGTGATGAGAATGACCTGTTTTCTTTTGCAGATGAATTAGCAAAAGAGCTTTTCATTATTTCTGCTAAAGCGCCGTATTCTATGCAACCATATGGTAATGCCTGGTATGCAATTCATTTTGACAATAAAGACGGGAAATTTAGTGATGATCTGCAGGCCATAACATCAAGAGATACTATCAGGGATTTTATTGATGAAGTAATTGAGAATTATCCTGTTGATCCTGAAAATATAAATTTATTAGGCTTCAGCCAGGGAAGTATCTTAAGCTACGCCGTGGCACTCTCCTATCCTGAAAAGATTAAAAACGTAGTTGCCTTAAGCGGTTATATTAATCAGGGTATTCTTAAAAATGGATTTGAGAATAATAATTTCTCAAACCTGAAATTTTACTGTTCTCATGGCTCTGTAGACCAGGTTATTCCTGTAGAATGGGCCCGAAAAACAAAACCATTTCTTGACAATCTCAACATTGATAACTCCTATTCGGAATTTCCGGTTGGACATGGTGTAGCTCCCCAAAACTTTTTTGAACTTAAAAAGTGGTTGGAAGATAGAATCTAGTACGTTGGATATAAGAAAGATTTTTCAGTCTGAAATTTTAACTCTCCATTATCCATTACCTCATAACTAAGAAAAATTTCTCCCCAATAAGTTCCATCTGTAAAATCGGCAATGATCCATTTATGGTTTAGCACCTTGATTTTATTGATTCGCATGGCGCCATCCATTCCATCATGGGGAACCAAAGGGTTATCCTCTTCAGCGCTATTCTTACTAATAATGGCATCTTCAATTTTCAGAATAAGGTCTTCTGAATCTATCCCTTTATTTTCAAAATAAGTGATCGCATCTTCATTGTTCTTTAAACTGAAATAGTTCGGCTCAATTTCTGAAGATGAATCTGAAGTTTGCAACTCTGTCTCTACTTCCTCCAATTTGGTCTCCAGATTTTCAATCCTCTCCTCTTTTGAATCTAGAATTTTCTTATCATTCACATATATGAAAATGGTGAACAAAAGTGAAAAAATAAAAAGATACATTAAGATCTTATTGCCCATGCTAAACTGTTATTTTTAAATTATCGTAAGCCAAAAATACATTTTCCGGAAGCTGCTGCTCTACCTCCTCATGAAAACCCATCATATGGCTAATATGAGTGAGATAGGCCTTTTCCGGTTTTACTCTGCTAATGAAAGCCAGAGCTTCTTCTAAGTTAAAATGAGAATGATGCGGTTCAATTCTCAAGGCACTAATAACTAGCACCTTTAAATCACTTAATTTTTCAACCTCCTTATCTTCAATACTCTTAAGATCGGTGAGATATGCAAAATCTTCCATCCTGAAACCAAAAACCTGCAATCTATTATGCATAAAATCAACCGGAGTTACGGTAAGACCATGAAAATTAAAGGGGCTGTTTTCAATTATATGCTCTGAAACCCCAGGAGCGCCGGGATATTTATTTTCGGTAATGAAAATATAATCAAAGCGTTTTTTAAGCGCCTTTAATACTCTTTCGTGTGCATAAACCGGAATATCACCCTGTCTAAAGAAAAACGGCCTTATATCGTCCAGCCCGGCCGTATGGTCGTTATGCTCATGGGTATAAAAGATTGCATCTAGTTTCTTGACATTATTTGTTAGCATCTGCTGCCTGAAGTCAGGACCACAATCTATTAGAATATTCAAATCATTCCATTTAATAAGCATAGAAACCCGAAGTCGTCTATCTTTAGGATTATCACTTAGACAAACCGGATGGTCACTTCCTATAACTGGTATTCCCTGAGATGTTCCTGTTCCTAAAAATATTACTTCCAAACGTTGTTATTTTTAACACAAAAGTAAATATATTTTTTTGTATGCCTACCGCTTTTAGTACTTTTGAAGAACGCAAACTAAATTGTTTATTTAAAAGAAAATATATGCCAATTACCATAATGGGCGATAAGGAATTTGAAAATGTTCCTTCTATTAATAGCAAAGCCCTTCGTATCAATTTAAATGAGAATATCTACGGGACGTTTTCAGAAATTGGTGCAGGTCAGGAAACAGTTCGAAACTTTTTCCGTGCCGGTGGCGCTTCAGGTACCATTGCAAAAGCTATGAGTGCTTATGATAAGGACTTCAGTGACGCGATCTACGGGGTAGAGAATGATCGGCGTTATGTTACTGAAGCCAGACTCAAAAAAATGCTAGGTCATGAGACCAGGCTTATCGAAGAAAGAATCTCTCGCGAGAAACATCCTAACAAATTATTTTTCACTTACGCTAATACCGTAGCAACCATAGACTTCGCTAAAAAATATAAAGGTCATGGTTGGGTAGGAATAAGATACCAGGTAGATCCTAAAGAAGATTATAATGAAATTCTATTACACGTAAGGTTTCATGAAAATGATGCGAGGCATCAGCAAAATACGCTGGGGATCTTAGGTGTAAATCTTATTTACGGCGCATATTACAAGTATGATAATCCCAAGAAATTATTAAGATATCTTTACGATCATATAGACAAAGACCAGATCGAGATTGATACGATCAACTTTTCAGGACCAAGATTTGAAAAAGTAGATAACCGCTTAATGAGTCTGCAGCTTGTTAAAAATGGGATGACAGAGGCTGTTATGTTCGGTCCCGACGGAAATAACGTACTTCCTGCTAAGATTCTTTACAAAAAGAATATTCTTGCCTTAAGAGGTAGTTTTAGACCTGTAACCAAGGTGAATATGGATATGTACGAGAGATCTAAAGAAATGTTCTTGAGTGAAAGCAAAGTGTCTGAAGAGAATACGGAAATTATTTTTGAGATCACACTTTCTAATCTTCGTGCTGAGGGAGAAATTGACGAAAGAGATTTCATGGACCGAGCTGAACTATTATGTTCTCTTGGCCAAACGGTAATGATCTCGAACTTCCAGGAATATTATAGAGTTGTTGAATATTTCTCAAGATATTCAAAACAAAGAATGGGACTTACAATGGGAGTAAATAACCTGGTAGATATCTTTGATGAGAAATATTATCGTCATTTAAGTGGAGGAATTTTAGAGGCCTTTGGTAAACTGTTCTTTAAAGATCTTAAGGTATACCTCTACCCTCTTAAAGATCCTGATACAGGGGAAATAAGAAATAGCGACACACTTAAAGTTCATCCTCGAATGAAGGAGCTTTATAAATTCTTTAAGTATAATGGACGTGTGGAGGATATCACAAATTACAATCCTGAAATTCTTGATATTTACTCCAGAGAGGTTCTTAAAATGATCTCAGATGGTGAAAAAGGCTGGGAAGAAATGCTTCCCGAAAAAACCACCAAAATGATCAAGGAAAAAAATCTTTTTCATTATCAGGAAAATAGGGAAAAAGCAAAAACCGAAGAAGTTTAAACTTTCCATAAATAATTGCAAATAAAAAAGCTGTTCAATTGAACAGCTTTTTTATTGCTATATATGTAAGCGATTTATGTTTAATCAACTCTTGTAATCTTAGCTCCAATAGCTTTTAATCGTTCTTCGATATTTTCATAACCCCTGTCTATTTGTTCAATATTATGAATAGTTGAAGTTCCTTTTGCAGAAAGTGCAGCAATCAATAATGAAATACCAGCTCTAATATCGGGAGAGGTCATTGTAGTCGCTTTTAACTGAGATTTAAAATCATGACCAATAACGGTAGCCCGGTGAGGGTCACAAAGGATGATTTTCGCTCCCATATCTATAAGCTTATCAACAAAGAATAGCCTGCTTTCAAACATTTTCTGATGAATAAGTACACTACCTCTTGCCTGAGTGGCAATAACCAGAATAATACTTAAAAGATCGGGAGTAAATCCCGGCCAGGGTGCATCGCTAATATTCATGATAGAACCATCAATAAAACTCTGAACCTCGTAACCATCTTTATGCGCAGGAATATGAATATCATCTCCTTTTTGCTCTACAGTGATTCCCAGTTTTCTAAAAGTAGTCGGGATAATTCCCAACATATCCCAGTTCACATTCTTGATGGTGATCTCACTTTTCGTCATGGCGGCAAGACCAATCCAGGAACCAATTTCCACCATATCAGGTAAAATACGATGCTCACAACCACCAAGTTTCTCCACACCTTCAATAATAAGAAGATTAGAGCCTACTCCCTGGATGTTAGCTCCCATAGAATTCAACATCTTACAAAGTTGTTGTAAATATGGTTCACAAGCAGCGTTATAAATAGTGGTAGTACCTTTGGCAAGAACTGCAGCCATTACGATATTTGCTGTTCCAGTTACAGACGCTTCCTCTAAAAGCATAAAGTCACCGTGCAAACCATTTGGAGCTTCAACCCCGTAAAATCGTTCTTCTTTATTATATCTAAAGTCGGCACCCAGCTTCATAAAACCTTCGAAGTGAGTATCCAGTCTTCTTCGACCAATCTTATCGCCGCCAGGCTTTGGAATAAAACCTTTCCCAAATCTACCCAGCATAGGTCCAACGATCATAATTGAACCTCTAAGTCCGCCTCCATCTATTTTAAACTGCTCACTATTTAGATAGCTCATCTTAAGCTCATCGCTCTGAAATGTATAACTACCCTTCCCTATTTTTTCTATTTTCACTCCAAGATTTCGGAGTAAATTGATCAATTTATTTACATCAAGTATATCAGGAATATTATGAATTGTAACTTTTTCATCCGTTAACAATACTGCGCATAAGATCTGCAGTGCTTCGTTTTTTGCTCCCTGGGGCTGAATTTCCCCGCTCAAACGATGACCGCCTTCAATTTGAAATGTTCCCATTAAAAGTTGTTGAGTTTAGTGGCGTTTACGACCTCCTTTGCGGCCGGATTTTTTATGATTCTTAGAGTATTTTTTCTTAGTTCCTCCACTTCTTACCAGATCTGAAGCCTGACTAAGATCTTCATCAAGAAGTTTCTTAGGATTTATTTTACCGTTGCTAAGTTCATTAAGGTGGTTAAAAATAACTTCATCATCTACAGAATCTCTATTCCAGTTCAGGTAAGATTTTTTCATGTGATTAGCTATTGTAAGAACAAGGGCTTCTTTAAAGTCACCTTCTTCATAATCTTTAGCCGCATCGATCATTCTTTTAATATTGTTTCCGTAGAAACGGTACTTAGGGTTGTTCTCAGGATACTCAAGCATCTCTGGCCTTTCAGCAAGCATTTCCCGGGTTGGTTTGGGAAATGGTGAATCAACATTAAGTTTAAAATCACTTATAATGAATAACTGATCCCAAAGTTTATGTTGAAAGTCGGGCACATCACGTAAATGAGGATTCATATTTCCCATTACCGCGATAATGGAATTCGCAACCTTGTTTCTCTCTTCATCATCCTCTATACTTACGGTATGTTCTACCATTTTTTGAAGATGTCTTCCATATTCGGGAATTATCAGTTTACTCCTTTCAGAGTTATATTCTAATGCGTTTGTCAAAATTGAAGTTTAATTAGGTAATTATATTGAAGTTTACTCCTGCCCGCAAAATACTAAATATTAATAAAGAACCACAATAAAAAGGTTTCTTTTATATAGTTGGCTAAAGGGATATCACCCCCTCTACTTTTTCGGCGACTTCTTTGTACTTATCTATTACCGCATCTGGATTTTTCATCCTTACATTTATAGATACACTCGTATATTTCCCTTTTTTTGATTGCTTTTTTTCTATTACGGCGCCCATACTGTTAAAAATAGATTCCACCTGATCTGTTTGATCTCCTTTGGTGGGAACTATAAATTTATATAGATACTCTGAGGGCCACATAGCCGTATCCTGAAGTTGTTTCTTAAGTTTTGCGTAAAATTCTTCGGGGTTGTTAGATTCACTCATAGTTTTTCTCCTTCGTTTGCTTGCAAAGATACAAGGAATGATAGCATTTTTATAATCAAATTCAAATGACGAAATTTGCAACGTGAAAAATAAAAAAATTGTTATTACCGGCGGACCCGGAACCGGAAAATCATCTATAGTTCATAAACTGGAAGAAAAAGGCGAAAGATGTCTTCATGAAGTATCCCGGCAGGTAACCCTTGAGGCTCAAAAGGAAGGAATAGCTCAATTGTTTCTTACGAAGCCCCTACTATTCAGTGAGAAATTACTTGAAGGAAGGCTTGATCAATTCCATGAAGCTGCAAAATACAACTCAGATCATATCTTTATAGATCGCGGCTTACCAGATGTAGTAGCTTATATGGAATATTTCAAAACAGATTATCCTGAAATTTTTGATCATACCTGTGAAAAACACTCCTATGATCAGATCTTTATCCTTCCTCCCTGGAAAGAGATTTACACCAGTGATAACGAACGATACGAGAGTTTTGAAGAAGCCTTAAAAATTTCGTCTTATCTTTATTCTACCTATAAAAGGTACGGGTACGATCCCATTGAAGTCCCAAAATTGAGTGTGGAAGAACGTACTGAATTTATTTTGAATAAGATATAATCAAAATTTGCAAGAGGAAGCTTTAAAAATATTAGAGAAATACTGGGGCTTCCACGAGTTCAGAACTCAACAACTGGAAGTCGTGGAATCTATCCTCGAAGGAAACGATACGCTCACTCTTTTTCCTACCGGTGGCGGAAAATCTATTTGCTTTCAGGTTCCTACTTTAATCCAGGACGGTATCTGTATAGTGGTTTCGCCATTAGTCTCTCTAATGGAAGATCAGGTAAATGCACTTCAGCAGAAAAATATAAAGGCGATGGCTATTACCGGCGGGATATCTTATGCCGATCTTGACAGAAACCTTGATAATTGCATCTTCGGAAATTATAAGTTCCTCTACCTCTCTCCTGAAAGACTGCAACAGGAGCTTGTTCGTGAACGCATGAAGCAGATGAATATAAATTTGATCGCTGTTGATGAAGCACATTGTATTTCCCAGTGGGGACATGATTTTAGACCGGCCTATAGGAATATTGCCGAAATCAGAGAACTTCTTCCGGAAGTAAAAATCGCGGCATTTACCGCTACTGCCACCAAAGAGGTAGTACGTGATATTTGTGAACAGCTTCTTTTAAAAGACCCTATAATTCATAAGAAATCTTTTGAAAGATCGAACCTTCAATATGACGTAATTAAAACAGAAGACAAGAATTTTCGTTTAACTCAGATTCTCGGGAAAGAATCCGCCATTATATATGTAAGGAGTAGGAACGCTACTCAGGAGATTTCAGGTTTTCTAAATAAAAACGGAATAACCGCTGCTGCCTACCATGGAGGCTTAAAAAAAGAAGATAAATCTTCGAAATTCGAACAATGGCTCACTAATAAAGTAAGCGTAATGGTCGCCACTACCGCTTTCGGAATGGGGATTGACAAACCCGATGTTAGAAACGTGGTTCATATAGACCTTCCAGAAAGTATGGAAAGCTATTTTCAGGAAGCTGGTAGAGCAGGAAGAGATGGAAAACCAGCGAAAGCAATTATTCTTACTAATGCCGGAGATGTTCCCGTACTAAAAAGCCAGTTTTTGAATAACCTTGCGTCGGTTGAGGATGTTAAACTGGTATATCGTAAGCTTAACGCCTATTTCCGAATTGCTTATGGTGAAGGTGAAAACACCATTAATGATTTCAATTTTTCAGATTTCTGCAATCAGTATAAATTCAATTCCAATAAAGCCTATAATGCTTTACAATTACTGGACAGATGCAGTATTTTAAGGCTATCGCAGAATTTTCAGAAGAAAACGGAAATAAGAATAATACTTTCAGGAAACCATCTGGACAATTATCTGGATGAAAATCCCCGCTATGCTAATATCGTAAGAACGATTTTAAGAAACTACGGTGGAGTATTTGACAACCTGATTCCTTTCAACCTTTCATCGGTTTGCGAAAAATCAAATCTATCAGAAATCGAAAGTCTAAAGATTCTGGAAGAATTGAATGATAAGGAAATTATTGAATTTAATCTGGCAAGACATGATGCCAGTATTACATTTCTCGTTCCTAGAGAGGATGAGACCACTATAAATCCCGTCGCGGGATTTATTAAGAAGTACAATTCAACAAAAAAGGAAAAAATTGAAGCTGTCATTAACTTTGTTCAAAATGATAAGGTATGCAGGCAGGTTCAATTATTAAAATACTTTGGAGAAAAAGAGTTAAAGGCCTGTGGAAAATGTTCAGTTTGTACGAAAGAAAATAAGGAACTCTCCCGAGACGATATGAATGAGATCTATTTAGGGATTCTTAGATTCCTGAAAAATGGTCCCAGGGATTCAAGGGAAATTGTATCAGGCTTGCAATATACAGAAGCATCCATCTTAAAAGTACTGAGCTTACTTTGTGAAAAAGGAATTTTAGATAGAACAGTTAATAACAAGTATAAAATATTATAATAAATGAGGGACCTTAGAATAGTCTTTATGGGAACGCCAGATTTTGCAGTAAAAAGCCTGGAAACCATTTTAGATGCAGGATTTAATGTGGTTGGAGTTATCACCGCCCCGGATAGACCAGCAGGAAGAGGAAGAAAATTAAGAGAGAGTGCAGTTAAAACTTTTGCAAAGTCTAAAGATCTTAAAGTGTTACAACCCACCAACCTTAAATCTGAGGAATTTCAAACTCAGTTGACTGAATTAAATCCAAATGTTCAGGTAGTTGTAGCTTTCAGGATGCTTCCAAAATCGGTTTGGAATTACCCTGAATTTGGAACTTTTAATCTGCATGCGTCTCTTCTACCACAATACCGTGGAGCAGCTCCAATTAACTGGGCACTTATTAATGGAGAAAAAAAGACAGGGGTTTCAACCTTCTTTCTTGATGAAAAAATTGATACCGGTGCGATGATAATGCAGGAGGAAATTGTAATTAAAGAATCGGAAAATGTGGAGTCACTACATGACCGTTTGATGGAAACCGGATCTAAACTCGTCGTAAAAACTTTGCATTCTATAGCAAAAGATGAAGTAAAGACGGAAGCGCAAACAGAAAATACAGATCTTAGGGAAGCACCAAAATTAACTAAGGAGAATACCAAAATAGATTGGAATAAACCTGTAACTACTATATACAATTTAATTAGAGGACTTAATCCTTATCCCGCAGCCTGGTGTTTTCTTGAAAACTCATCTGAAGAAATGCAGGTGAAAATATATGATATTGAAAAGCTAATGCAGGAACATCATCATCCAAACGGTACTGTAATTATAAATGACGACAGAATAAAAGTAGCAGCTCTGGATGGTTACATTCTAATCAATGAAATCCAGTTGCCAGGGAAAAGAAAAATGCTTTCGAAAGCACTTTTAAATGGTTTTAATTTCGCCCCGGATGCTAAAATGCGCTAAAGCCTTATTAACACTGAATTTGTTGCATTTTAATAAAAAACAATTATCTTTATTAACAAAACCACCAAGTTATCAACAAAAAGGGTGTTTTCCCTTGTCATTACTTGCGTGAACAAGAAATCCGTATAAATTTGTATACCAGTTTAACAGAATGTTTAACCAACAATTAATTTAAAATTCAAATTATGAACAAAACAGATTTAATCGATGCAATGGCTGAAAACGCTGGAATTTCTAAAGCAGCAGCAAAAAAAGCATTAGAGTCTTTCCTTGAAAACGTAGAAAAATCCCTTAAAAAAGGAGATAGAGTATCATTAGTAGGATTCGGATCTTGGTCTGTATCTAAAAGAGCTGCTCGTGAAGGAAGAAACCCACAAACCGGAAAAACCATTAAAATTGCTGCTAAAAATGTAGTGAAATTTAAAGCCGGAGCAGATTTACAAAAAGCTGTAAACTAATAATTTGCATTAGTAAAATTATAAAGCCTTCCTTCGGGAAGGCTTTTTTTATTCAAAATATTAAGAATAGAATTGCATTTTTTATATTTAATATTTAGTTTAGATAAAAAGACTGCTACAATGATCGCGTTAAAACCAACCAAGGGGCATCTTTTAGTTGCAGAACCTTCCATAATTGGAGATGTCTCCTTCAATCGTTCTGTAGTTCTGCTCGCTGACCATTCAGATAATGGATCGGTTGGATTTATTCTGAACAAAATTCTCGACTTTACACTAAAAGATCTTATCCCTGAAGTTAAAGGTGACTTTAAAGTATACAACGGTGGGCCTGTAGAACAGGACAATCTATACTTTATACATAAGATTCCAGACCTTATACCAGACAGCATAGAAATAGCTCATGGAATTTATTGGGGAGGTAATTTTGAAGCCGTCATGAATCTTATTGCCAAGAACAGCATAGATGACACGCAAATAAAGTTTTTCCTTGGTTATTCCGGTTGGGATGCGCACCAGTTAGACGAGGAATTAAATTCTCGTTCCTGGGTTATTACAGTAAACGAAAACAACAAAGATTTGCTTGAAAAACCTTACAATTCTTTCTGGAAGGATAAAATGCTGGAATTAGGTGGAGAGTATCTGCTTTGGTCTAATTCACCAGAAAATCCCACTTACAATTAACCCAACCTGGCTTTTACATTAAGTTTGCTTAAGAGATCCTTTGAAACTTTGTGAGCAAAGTGTTTTTTACGGTATTTGCTTACTGGTAGAATACCTTGTGCAACATTCGTAATAAATAGCTCATCAGCCTTTTGTAGTTCAAACGGAGAAATAGAGGTTTCTTCCAGAACATAGCCTTCTGTCTTTTTCAGAATATTTAATAGCTGTTTCCGAATTATTCCATTTAATGCACCGTCACTAAGTGGCGGGGTTTTAATCGTATTTCCTTTTACCAGAAAGATATTTCCATTTAGAGCTTCCACTACACTCTTTTTCTCATTTAATAAAAGACAGTTGTCATAATCATTTTCATGCGCATAAATGCTTCCAAGAACATTCACCGCGCGATTATTTGATTTGATTGTAGAAAGCAGTCCGCTATTTACATAATGGTCTTTAAATAGTTCGATCTCGTAATCATTATCGTGGAAAAGATAGAATGAACTTTCCATTTCTTCAGCAATAATAACGTAACCAATTTCCCTGGTCGCCGGAGTGTAATAACCTCCCTGAAGCCTATAAACTGCAAATTTTATTCGGACAGGTGCAGTAGATAGCTCATTGGCTTCAATAATATCTTTTATCTGTTCTTCTAAAAATTCAGGAGAAAAACTGGAAGGAATCTCCATTCTCATAATTCGCATAGAAGCCATTAAACGGAAATAATGATCCTCCCAGAACATTATTTTTCCGCTAATTACACGAATAGTTTCAAATACTGAATCTCCGTATGCAAAGCCTCGATTTAAAACCGAAAGTTTCGCATTTTCTCTCTTTACAATTTTTCCGTCTAAGTTGATCATAAAAAAACCCCGTTTTAAACGGGGCAAAGTTACTATTTATAATGAGATTTTTATGCTGATCCCAGGATCTGTTTAAGATCTGAAACCATATTTTCCCAAAGCATTTTTCCTTCGTCGACTTCATCATCTTCGGCAAAATCGGTAATCATAAGGGAAACATCCTTGGTGATATCATCTACTTGTATACGCAATTCAAAAAAATATGGAGTGTCTTCATCATCAATCCATCTGAATTTGATGCGCTCATCACTTTTTTTACTAACGAGCTTTGCTTTTTCTTCACTACCTTCCCATATAAAAGTAAAAAATTCCCCTCGGGAATTCACGTTATCGGCATACCACTCACTTAAACCTGAGGGAGTTGAAATATATTGGTATAGTAATGAAGGAGAAGCTTGAATAGGAAACTCCATTTCGTATTTTATCTTATCTTCCATTCTTGATTAATTAGTTTCGGGCAATATAGATATTAATTGGAAAGATAAAAAGAAATCAAAATAAATATTTTAGAAAATAAAGTTTGCTTCAAAACAAATTGTTTTTATATTTGCACCCGCATTGAAGAAATCCTGTAAAGCCTTTTATAACGAGGTATTTCGCAGGATTGAAGAAATGAAAAAATGCTATGGCGAGGTAGCTCAGTTGGTTAGAGCGTCGGATTCATAACCCGGAGGTCCCGAGTTCAAATCTCGGTCTCGCTACTAGAAAAAAAAGGCTTTCAAAAAATCGAAAGCCTTTTTTATTTTCTCAGGTACAACATAACCTTCGCTTATCCCATAACGTTCTCGCCTCGAATTCTATATTTGGATGGATATAGGACATTATTTGGATTGACTCCGCTAAAAACATGATTCAACTTAAATTCAAAAAAGTCCAATCGTGATTCTAACTAAACCAACGCCCTATTCAAGATTGGAACTTTAGAACTTACTTTTTTTAATTCCGATATTATTCATAATAAGTTTTGCTGTATAGCAGCATTGGCCTGGTTACAGGTCTCACTAGACTAGGTTGCCAAACCAAGTACCCGCGGTTATCGCAAATAGGCGGTACAGTTAAAAATAAATTAACTTGACCAACTATTACAAATTAAGCGGACAAATCCGCGTTCCCCTACTAAATGGAAATTATGGTCATGGCAGATAAACTTGAATCCTGGAAAACATTTTTAAAACTCTAAATAGAAATAGAATTATGGTAAATAAAAAACCGCTAAAACGTCACGATGTCTTGAAACCATTAAGCCGTCAACATCATTTTGGATTGCTTTTTTCTTGGAAACTCAGGAAAGGATTTGCGAAAGATATTTCTATTGATCGGTTAATATCTTATTCAAATTGGTTTTTCAAAACCGAAATTCAGCCTCATTTTTATATTGAAGAAGAATATGTTTTTCCAATTTTAGGAAACAGCCATCCACTGGTAAAACGTGCTTTAAAAGAACACCGCCGTATCGAGGGTCTTTTCAACGATCACTAAAATCCGCAAAATTCGCTCAGCCTCTTAGAAAAAGAACTGGAAGCTCATATTCATTTTGAAGAAAGGATTTTGTTTACTGAAATTCAACAAGCAGCAACGCGGGAAGAATTCGAAAAAATTGAAGAAATACATTTTGAAGCTGGTCCAAAAGATGATTATCCAGATCCCTTCTGGGAAAAAATTAATCAAGACCAAAAATTTTAATTCTATTTCAGATAATTTTATCCTTTTTATGACAGGTATCATATTTAACATTTCTCATTTTATCGAAATTTTGAGCAATTAAAAATCCCCTGTTTTGGAAACTTTGAAGAATAGAACGGTTGCCAATCTGGTAATTAGTGCCTTAATCCCGACAGATCCAGGCATTTTACTGGTGAAAAATTTATCTTCTAATAATCAACGCTGAACTTTTGGATTTTTGATAATCAGAGCTAGCCTTATTTTTATTTCTATAATTTTAAATACTACGGAATATGAAATTTAGAATTAACTGAGAACAATAAAAAGCACATTCTTATTTATGATAATTTTGTCCGAAATAAGAAAATAATATACCTTTGGAATAAATTTCTAATCATTATAAGAATGTTTTCAAAAGCTTGTGAATATGGAATTAAGGCCTGTTCATTTATAGCCTTAAAATCGATAGAAGGAAAAAGAGTGAGCCTTAAGGAGATCGCAGGCGAAATTGATTCCCCCATAGCTTTTACCGCTAAGATATTGCACCAATTGGCCAAGAATGATATTTTGGTATCGATTAAAGGACCTTATGGTGGATTTCATATACCTAAAGAAAAGATAGATGCGGTTAAGCTGGCTGCTATTGTTTATGCAATAGACGGGGATTCAGTTTATACAGGATGCGCTTTAGGATTTAATGAATGTAATGCCCGTAAACCATGTCCTTTGCACAACAAATTTGTTGGTATTAGGGATGAACTTAGAGAAATGTTACAAAATACAAGTCTTTATGAATTAACGTCGGGATTGGAAATTGGTCTCACCTACTTAAAAAGATAAAAAATTTATATTTAAATAAGATAAAAAGGTCTTAATATCGTTTTTATGAAAATATTTCATCTTATAACTTTAATTATTACGCTGGTCTTACCGGATATAATCTTTGCTCAAGGTAAGAATGTTTCTACAGAGAGCTGGATAACAAGTCCAGGTATTTTAGGCACTATATTACTTATAACCATTGTTCTGGTCGTTGCCATCGTTATTTTTCTAAGCCGAATCAATTCATATTTGGATTCCATGAAAAAGA
Organism: uncultured Flavobacteriaceae bacterium; assembly: GCA_963779835.1. Classification (GTDB taxonomy): domain Bacteria; phylum Bacteroidota; class Bacteroidia; order Flavobacteriales; family Flavobacteriaceae; genus Christiangramia. The sequence goes on along the minus strand of CAVZZT010000009.1, from coordinate 11,506 downwards.
AACAAATGGCTAAAACCCGGTTAGCTTTTGATGATGAGCTTGTGGCAATGGAAAGTGATGAAATTGATACTATTCTTGAGAAAAGAAAAGCCGCCCTTAACTATAAATTAAAAGGAAATGAGCTAAGCGGAGAAAATGAAGTTTTCGATAAAAAGGGACTGATCCAAAAAATAACTAACGATCCTGATAATGCCTATTTTGATGAAAAAAAGAAAACTTCCCTTAGTCTGGAAACTCCGGAACCCCTTAAGAAAATTGTTATTTACTACATTGGTGCAGCCATTGGATGGTTGGTATTGGGAACTTTAATAGGGCAATATTTAGGAATGAAATTTATCTGGCCCGAAATGGATAACCAGTCCTGGCTTTCTTTTGGAAGATTACGCCCTGTACATACGAACATGGTATTTTGGGGATGGTCTTCCCTAGCCATGATTGGTTTAGGTTATTTTGTAATAGCACGTACCTCCAACACGATCATCCACAGTTATAAATGGGCGTGGCGAGCATGGTTGCTTATCAATTCTTCTGTTTTACTGGGAAGTATTTTTTTAATGGCGGGAATTAATAACGGTGGTGGTGAATATCGAGAATACATATGGCCAGTCATGCTACTCTTCGCGATCGCTCTTGTGATCACTTTTTTTAATTTTTACAAAACTGTCGCTACCAGGAAAATTTCAGAAATATACATTTCAAACTGGTTTATACTGGCTTCGTTGATTTGGACAATTGTTCTGGCTATTATAGGGTATCTGCCTTTTTATCAGAATGGGCTTGGAGAAACGGTCATACAGGGATATTATATGCACCAGGGTGTGGGAATGTGGTTTATGACCTTCACCCTGGGCCTGGTATATTATTATTTACCCTCTGCCTTAAACAAACCAATTTATTCCTATTCTCTGGGAGTGTTGGCTTTTTGGACACAGATGCTTTTTTACACCATGATCGGGACACATCATTTTGTATTTAGTCCACTACCCTGGTGGTTACAAACAACTGCTATCGTATTTAGTGCTGGAATGTTTATCCCAGTCGTGGCCGGCACCACTAATTTTTTAATGACGATGAAAGGGAGCTGGAGCCATATCTCCAAAAGTTATGTGTTACCCTTCTTTCTGGTAGGAACTATATTTTATTTTGTAGGGTCTACCCAGGGAAGTTTACAAGCTTTTAGGTTTACCAATTTCGTTTGGCATTTCACCGATTTCAATGTGGCTCACTCTCATATGACCATGTATGGTATCATCGCATTTTTTTTATGGGCCGCGATCTACGCTATTTTACCAAAATTGACCGGAAAAGAACCCCCTCAGGTATTGGTGGGCGCACATTTTTGGATGGCATTTATTGGGCTTTTCGCATATATGGTTTCCCTAATGGCAGGTGGCACCTATAAAGGATTAAGTTGGATAGAAGGAAATGCCTTTATCGAATCTGTAATATTAATGAAGCCTTATTGGGTATGGCGAGCCATTGGAGGGACACTGATGTTTACATCCCATCTCATTTTCACGTATAATTTCTATTACATAGTTAAAAACCGAAAAAAGATTCTGGTATCCGAAGCCACAAAACCTGTAGAAGACATTACTGTTTAATATAATTTTTAATAATGCTGAATTTTCATAAAGAACATAAAAATCTGGTCCTTACAGCCCTTATAATATTTGTGGCCTTAAGCATTCTTGTGGCAATCGTTCCTGCTTATCAAATGCAGGCGACGATCCCAATACCATCGCAAAAGCCATTAACAAGTCAGGAAGAAAAAGGATTACGTGTTTATGTTTCTGAAAATTGCGTTGCCTGTCATACACAACAGGTACGCGGTATCGAAATGGATAATATGTGGGGAGACAGACCTTCCCTCCCATCAGACTATTATTACAGCAAACAACGCCTGGATGTATGGAGACAATCTCCATCAGTTTTGGGCAGTGAACGTACAGGTCCTGATTTAACCAGTATCGGTGCACGCCAACCCAGTGAGGAATGGCATTTACTTCATTTATATAATCCGCGCTCGGTAGTTTCAGAATCTATTATGCCATCCTATACATGGTTGTTTTCAGAAGTAGATAGTTCTGCGGTTACTAAAGAAGATGTCGTTCTTTCGATTCCGAAGGAATATTTTAATAATCCCGGTAAAAAAATCATCGCATCCCAAGAAGCACTTTATCTCGTAGCCTATTTAAAATCCTTAAAACAAACTGAATTACCCGACGGGAGTGATCCTACTTTTATCCCGGCTTTGAAGGAAATTCAGGCAGGAACTATGGGCGATGGCAATGCTAGTACCGGTCTTAATGGGGCTAAATTATATAATGCCACCTGTGTAGCCTGTCATCAGGCAAACGGGAAAGGAGTACCTGGCGCCTTCCCTCCTCTTGCGGGTAGCGGATTTGTAAATGATGATAATCCTGAAATGCTTATTAAAATTATTCTTCAGGGATATGACGCAAGAAGTGAATTTGGAGTGATGCCCCCTTTTGCCGATCAGCTCACTGATGCAGAAATCGCGGCTATTGCCACTCACGAGAGGAGTAACTGGGGTAATGATGCCCCTGCCGTTACAGAAGAAGAAGTGAAGAAAATAAGGGATTACATCAATAATGAATTAACCCAATAAAAAATGAAAAAGATCACTATTCTAGTAACAGCCATATTTTTATTAAGTTTTGACTTTGCCAATGCCTGTGAGCTATGTAAAAAAAATCAGCCCAAAGGTTTTGAAAATATTACCCATGGTACTGGTCCATCGGGAACATTGGATTATATAATCATTTGGTCTGCAATTATTATTGTTGGAATAACCCTTTTTCTAAGTATCAAATATCTTATAAAACCACAAGAGAATAACCCGGGGCATATTAAAAATATTGTGAAAAATGAAGGATTTTAATAATGGAAGATAATAGGATCATAAAAGTATTTCTGGATGATGACCCAAAACCGTTTGCAGCTTTTGCGCCACCGGTAAAAATTGTATTTGACAGCACAAAAATTCCCGATGGTAAGCATAAATTAAAAATCGTGGCAAAATCTTCCAATGGAGTTGAAGGAATTAGGGAAATTCCATTTGTTGTACGAAATGGCCCGGCTATTTCGGTAGTGGGTTTAAAAGAAAATGAAGTAATAGATACTCAAATCCCAATTACTATCAATGCCTATGGCAGTGAGACCAACGATTTTTTTGTGATTAGAGGTTCTGAAACACCTAAAGCAATTCCTGCCTGGGTATGGGCACTGCTAATTATATTTATGGCTTTCGGACTATTCTATATAATTATGTATTGGAGCCCGGAACTATATAAATCATTTTTTTAGCCATTTGCTACCTGAATAGCAAATCGAGCATCTTAAGGAAGTCTCAAAAAAACATCCAACGATGAAACAAATAGAAATTTATGCAGAAAGAAATTTTAAATATTGATGATATCAAGAACCTGGTAGACAACTTCTATGCTAAAATACGGCAGGATGAACTGCTGGCAGGTATTTTTAATAATGTGATCCAAGATAATTGGCCAAAACATTTGGAGAAAATGTACAGTTTCTGGCAAACCGTTCTTCTGGATGAGCATACTTACTATGGCGCGCCTTTTATGCCCCACTTAAACCTTCCGGTTAATAAAAAACATTTCGACAGATGGCTTATTTTGTTCTACGAAACCCTGGATGAGTTATTTGAAGGCAAAAAAGCTGAAGAAGCTAAATGGCGTGCCAATAAAATGGCGCAGATGTTTCAGCTCAAAATCGCGCATTATCAACAAACCAATTCCAAACCTTTAATATAAAAATGTCCTTCTCATAATCACTTTTAATTTCCTTCAGAATTATATTTTAAAAAATTAAATATGTCACAAATACATCAAAAAATAAATAAAAAATATAACGACCTAGGAGAAAATCCTGATACGTATTTTGAAGGACTATTGTATTCCAAACCCATTAACTATTGGGATTATATTGGAGTGGAAACACTTTTGTCACTTCAAAGGCCCCGTACTAATTTTAAGGATGAAGAGATCTTTATTATGTACCATCAGATGACCGAGCTCCTTTTGAAAATGTTACTTCATGAAATTAAACAGCTGGTGGAGACCGATAGTTTTTCCGAAGAGATTTGGATAGATAAAGTTGGTAGGATGAACCGCTATGTAAGTATGCTCATCAACTCCTTCGCTATCATGAAAGATGGGATGGATTATGATGATTACAACCAGTTTAGAAAAACATTAACGCCTGCAAGCGGATTTCAAAGTGTACAATTCAGGCATATAGAAATTTATTGCACAAAACTGGAAAACCTAGTGAACCAAAAAGGTAAGAAGCATTTGCCTGATTCGCCTTCAATAGAAGAGTATTTCGAGAATATTTACTGGAAGGAAGCAGGTATAAATAAAAAAACGGGTAACAAAACCCTTACTATGCTTCAGTTTGAAGAAAAATATCTCGACACGTTAATAGCATTAGCTAAAAAAGTAAAAGGTAAAACTTTAGAAGAAAAATTTCTGATGCTTAGAAATCCTTCCGGAGCATTACAGAAAAAGTTATTGGAGTTCGATAAACTTTATAATATAGAATGGCCTTTGGTACACCTTAACACCGCAGAACATTATCTGGACAAAAAAGGAGAAAATAAGGCGGCAACCGGAGGTTCAGAATGGAAAAAATATTTGCATCCTAAATTTCAGCAGCGAAAATTCTTCCCTTCGCTGTGGACTAAAAAAGATTCATTAGAGGAAGATAAAATGAAGATATAGCTATGGAAGCAATACAAAAACCCGAATTAACGCCCCTGGATAAGGGAAATTCCTTAAAAACATTACAGATTACTGCCTTAACGGGAATGAGAATGCCCTCGCATTATACCACAAAAGAAGCTGTAATTGTTGTTCAGGAGGGAGAGGCCCTACTAAAAATGCCGAATGTAGACCATCGGTTAAAGACAGGAGCTGTGTTTATTATCCCGGCTGGAGCAGAACACAGCATGGAGATTAAAAATGATTTTAAAGCCATTGCTATAATGGCTACAGACTCTGATATTAATTTTAAATAACAAGTAATCATGGAAAAATTAGTGGAAAAACTATCGGACAAATAGTAGCTGAAGACTATCGCACTGCGCAAATCTTTAAAAACCACAAAATAGATTACTGTTGCCAGGGCAACAGGAGTATCCAGGTTGCCGCAGAAAAAAGAAAATAGATGCGCAAATCATTATAAACGAAATCCATGCGATACAGCAAGGAGAGCAGGAAGGCAACATAGATTTTAAATCCTGGCCCTTGGATTTACTTGCCGATTATATTGAGAAAAAGCACCATCGCTATGTTGAAGAAAAAATACCGGTTTTAAAACCTTATCTTGAAAAATTATGCCGCGTACATGGGGAACGCCATCCCGAATTGTTCAAGATTACCGAACATTTCAACATATCTGCTGGCGAACTCGCCGCCCATATGAAAAAAGAAGAAATTATCCTTTTCCCGGCCATTCGTAAAATGGTACAGGCAAAACAAACCGGGACTAAATTGGAAAAACCTCATTTTGGCACTGTTCAAAACCCAATACAAATGATGATGGAACATGAAACAGAAGGTGAACGTTTTAGGATAATCGATGAATTAAGCAATAATTACATGCCTCCTGAAGATGCCTGCAACACTTATAGAGTAACATTTGCATTGCTTAAGGAATTTGAGGAAGACCTCCACAAACATATCCACCTAGAAAACAACATACTGTTTCCCAAAGCCGAAACCTTAGAAAAAAAATTGAATGATGAGTGAAAAGTTAAAAATCAAGACAAAACGTATTTATGATGGTGTTGCTAACAACGATGGTTATCGGCTACTAGTTGATAAAATCTGGCCTCGGGGTGTATCAAAGGATGACGCGCAATTAGATGAATGGAATAAAGAGTTGGCACCTTCAGATAAACTTCGAAAATGGTTTGATCACGACCCGGACAAATTTGATGAATTTGCCAAGCGCTATAAACAAGAACTAAAAGACAAACAAGAAGATTTGGAGCGCATAAAAATAAAGGCAGAAGATAAACGGGTTTGTCTTTTATACGGTGCCAAAGATGAGGAACACAACCAGGCGATAGTTTTAAAAGGGGTATTGGAAGATCTTAAATAGTGGTTTGATAATAATTAAAAAATAAAATGAATAAGTATTTCCTGAACTAAAAATATAAGTATGAACAATGATGAGATGTATCCTGACTTAAACAGAGATCTATTAAAGAAAAAAGCGGCTTTAGCTCCAAAAAATATAGAAGCATGGTTGAAATTCAGCAGAACTTCTTTCGAAGAAGGTGCACTTTCCGCTGACACCAAGGAATTAATTGCAATTGCGGTCGCTCATACAACCCAATGCCCTTACTGTATACGTGACCATACCAGGCGCGCGTTGAAAAAAGGTTTATCTAAAGAGGAAATTATGGAGGCTATTTGGATAGCTGCAGAAATGCGCTCTGGAGCTGCTTACGCTCATGCCAGCATTGCCATGGATGAAATGGAAAAATTTCAGAAATAAAGTTTTTAACCTTATTGGCATTTTGGATTGGAATGAGATGTTCCGAGTTGGTATAGCGAATCGGGTTAAAGAATGGAAAGTTAAAATCTTGGATGGTGTCCAAGACTTTTTAGGAAGCTTTTTTCCCGGAATGCAGCTTTTTGCGAAATGAAGGGGAATGTGCTGAGCGGTTTTTGTAGAAAAAATATATGGTTCTCGATAGAACTATTGAGAAAAGAAAGGTTATTAAAAATCTAATCCCGTATTCAAGGCTTTATCAGTTTGATTAGTCATAAAATTTGACTGATACATCATAGTAGTGGTAACCGAAGAATGAAGATATAGTTTTTGTAAAAGTTGAATTGGAATTTTATCACCTGAGATATTTCCGAAACTATGACGTGCTATATGCATTGTAAGTTTTTTATCAATTTTCAGTTTTGTAGCAATTCGTCCCAATTGTCTATTAAAATTCCGAGTAACGGTCTTAATTCTAGTTCTTACCATATTATCATCTGAAAGATCTATACCTCTCAATTCCGGAAAAACCAAATCAGTGGTCGAACATTTAATTAAGCTATAGGTTTTAGGGATTTCTTGAGCTTTTACAGGAATCTGTAATGAGACTAGCTTATCATTCTTCTTCATACGATAATACAGCCTATTATCCTTCAAATCGCTCCATTTTAATTGAATAATATCTGTGATTCGAACGCCAGCAAAATAAAAACTGAGCAACCATACATTGAGGGTATGTTGATTTGGTTCATTTAGGCCCTTTACATTTTCTAATTTCTTCAATTCCGCTATTGTCAAACCTATTTTTTTTGCCTCAGGAATTTTGATTTGGTATTTACCTTTTGCGAAAGGACAATCATTTCGATCGGCTCTATTTGCCGTTAAGCCAAATTATAAATAGCTCTAATACATATCATGAAATTTACTACTGTACGTTTAGCTCTATTCTTTTTGAATTGGAGGAAAGAAGAAAAATTTTTCAGAAGTGCTACATCTATTTCGTGAAATTTAATATCATTACCTGCAAAATTTAAAAATTGTTACCCTATTCTTTTCTGTTTTGTATTGATTAGATTTCTTTCTATTCTTAATATTATTTAAATAAATCTCAGCAACACTTTTAAAATCATTAATGGCTTCTCTTTTGATTGAATCCTTTAATTTACCTACAGATAATTTCTTTCCAGAAGCTTCATTCTCAAGAAGCTTTTGGTTAGCTTCGACCATTTTAGAAAGTATAAGGTGATTTAACCGCGAGGCGTTAAGATGGGAATTTTTAACCTTTCCTTTTTGATCATCCAAAAATTTAGCTTCGATATACTGGCCAGTATATAAATAAGTACTACGGCGATTTAAGGTGATACGGATTGCAATTGGATATAGGCCAAATTTGTTTGATTTTTTTTTCTAAGGACGGGATAAATAGCAGCCATAATATCAACTAATTGGTCTTCCATAAATTTACTAAAAATTTAGGTACAAGTAGGTACAACATTTAACCATATTAATTGATTCTTTATGATTGTAAGCATAATGAACAAACATTTATTTAATTGATTTTGTGATGATTAAACGCATTTTGATTGATCCTTCTGATTTTTCATAAGCCCATAGGTCCCGACTTCAAATCTCGGTCTCGCTACAATAAAAAATCCCTTCAAAATTGAAGGGATTTTTTCGTTTATGTACTTATCCTATTTACCGACAATCAAATTTAAATTTATAAAGTCGTTTTTGTTGGTTTTTAATTTTACAATATAAACTCCTGAAGGAAGTGTAGATACATTGAAATTATATTTACCAGATTTATCTAAACTTGAATAGGTAAATGTTCTTAATAATATTCCACTAGAACTGTAAATATAAATTTCCTGAACTGTTAAAGATGAATCTGAAACATCAACAGTTACATCGTCAACCGCAGGATTAGGATACATTGCTACAGAAGATTCATTGTTTTTTAAACCATTAGGTAAAATACTTTGAAGAGCAACTGTTGCAATTTCCCCAGAATCATAATAAATAACCAGACTTGCAGTTTCATTTGAAGTATTCCCAAGGAAATTCAAATGAACATCGTGGGAGCTATTCGGTTTTAATAGTCCGTAAGTCAGGCTTCCAGAAATGATTGTAAAGTCATCTTTATTTGGTCCTGTAATTTCCATGGAGGTAATTACTTTACCAATATTACCACTAGTTAACGTTATGGAAATCTGTGAATCTGAATCTTTTAAAACCTGAACTGAAGAAGGAACTACAAGTGAACTTGCCAAACTTGGCGATCCTGCCGGGGTATCCACTCCTAAATATTCCATATTTTTCTGTGATCCTCCACCAAGTTGAGGAGATCCTGCCAGCGTAAAAACTCCCTGACCTGAAACTATTGCCTGGGTCCCATGTCTTTCATGGTTTAAATCTTCTATTCTTTTCCAGTTTTGCGTAATAGGATCATATTCTTCTGTAATCTTCAGAGCTCCCCTTACATTTTGTCCATATACGGTTTCATTTTCTACCTCTCCCCCAATCACAAGTAGTTTATCATTATAATTCACTACCGAAGCAGCTGCCCGGGGTGTAGGAAGGTTTTTATTAGTTGGCAATGTACTCCAGGTATTATTTGTGAAATTGAATACATCCACTTCAGATATTACTGGTTTAAAGGTACCACCAGTTCCGCCTGATAATCGGCCACCAATGGCGTATAAATTATCCCCGACGATAGCTGCATGAAAATGATCTCTGGCTCTTGGCGCATCAATTAAAGGAGTCCAGGTTCCGGTAGCGGGATCATATTCATCAAACCAGGCAACGGCACCACCATTATGTCCATCGGTATTCCCCCCAACAATATAAAATTTATCATTATATACTACTAATCCGGTAGATCCTCTCTGTCGTGCTGAAGGAATCTCAGGGCCTTTTATCCACTCTTTCGTTGCTGGATTAAAAATCCATATGAATTCTTCAGGAACTTCTGTTGGAAATCCATTATCACCAAAGGCTCCAATTACCCATATCAATCCTTGATATTCAGTTGCCTGAAAATGATTAAACTCGAATGGTACCGAGCCTCCTAAGGACGTCCAGGTATTAGAACTATAATCATAAATATCCATTGTCTGTGCATTTTCACGTCCTCCCATTAAGTAAAATTTATCTCCAGCCTGGACAAACGAACATTCATGCCTTGCAGTATAATTTTCACTTTCATTTTTGTCTATCCATGTTTCAGCTTGTTGTGAAACTTCCCAGTTAAAACTAAGGCTTTTTGCATCACTGGTTTCACCATCACTATCATCTACTGTTATGGTTACCGTATAAGGACTATTGGCAGCCGTACCGGCATTGATCGTTCCTCCTATCTGACCATTCGCAGGCTCTATGCTTACTCCTGAAGGAGCTCCGCTCATGCTATAGGTTAAATTACCATCTCCACCGCTAGCCGATACCGCTAGACTTCCATCTAAAACATCTCCCTCTGAATTCACCTGGTCGCAATGGCTGTTACCTGGATAGGTGTGTTTTGACCTCCTGAGGCAACACCTAAGATCTCTATTCCGTTGATCAAGGGATTTTCTATGGCGCCATGAATCAATGAAATTTCAAGTAGCCCATCTGTTACTTCCACTTCTTTGATAATCACTCCTCCTACCTGGTGACCAAACCTAGCCGAAAGATCTATATCATCAAGGGATGAATATACCACTCCTTCGATGGAGATATCAAATATTCTTTTTCCAACAGCCGCAGTTCCTGAATAACTATTACCCATGTATAACCGCACTTCATAGTTGCCGGGCTTATCAACCGGAAAACTATAAGTTATATTTGGGGCTCCACTACCACTATCAAAGCGTTCCGTGTTATAAATACTTACCGGGGTGGTGGATTGATCTACAGCAGCATTATAACTTGTCATCCCTCCCGCATAGGTATTGTTATTCCCTGCTTGAGTAAGATATGCAGATTTATTGGCCCTGGTATCCTGCTCCCAGTCTAACTTCCCATCGATCGCGGGAATCGCTGGTCCACCTGCATTGACACGATATAGTATTTGATCTACTACCTGCCGCTCTATCACAGTGACTTTAAAACTCTGCTCTATATAATTCGAATCAGAATCAGTTGCCCGGATCGTAATATTCGAAACCGCCGGTGAAGAAGGATAGTTGATCGTAAGGGTACTACCCGATATTACCGCTCCTATGGCCGTATTGGTATTTCCTGTAACACTATAGGTAAGATTGCCCACCCCTTCGTTATCATCAAAATAGGACAGAAGACTGATATTCTCCGGTCCTGCACCTACTGTTCTTTGAAGATCTGGTAACTGAGCCGATATTGTGGGATTACCGGAATTTACCTCCCAGCTAAAACTAATACTTTTCGCATCACTGGTTTCACCATCACTATCATCTACTGTTATGGTTACCGTATAAGGACTATTGGCAGCCGTACCGGAATTGATCGTTCCTCCTATTTGACCATTGGTAGGCTCTATGCTCACACCGGAAGGAGCTCCACTCATGCTATAGGTTAAATTACCATCACCACCGCTAGCCGATACCGCTAGACTTCCATCTAAAACATCTCCCTCTGAATTCACCTGGTCGGCAATGGCTGTTACCTGGATAGGATTATCGGAATTTACCTCCCAGCTAAAACTAATACTTTTCGCATCACTGGTTTCACCATCACTATCATCTACTGTTATCGTTACCGTATAAGGACTATTGGCAGCCGTACCGGAATTAATAGTTCCTCCTATCTGACCATTCGTAGGCTCTATGCTTACACCGGAAGGAGCTCCACTCATGCTATAGGTTAAATTACCATCACCACCGCTAGCCGATACCGCTAGACTTCCATCTAAAATATCTCCCTCTGAATTCACCTGGTCGGCAATGGCTGTTACCTGGATAGGATTACCGGAATTTACTTCCCAGCTAAAACTAAT
>CAVZZT010000008.1:0-416820 GCA_963779835.1 uncultured Flavobacteriaceae bacterium | reverse complement strand
ACATCTGAAGTTCCTCCACCAATATCAATAGAGACCAAAGGTTTTTCCATAGCAGGTATTCCCTCAAACTTATAATAGTAATAGTAGGGAGTTAAACTTTCACATACCTTTTTAATTTTGACATTATCCCCTAAATAAGCTTGGATAATCTTTTCCCAGTCGCTTTCCATCAGATTCAACTGATACTTGAGCATACTTGCCGGATAGGACCAGGTGATTTCCAGATTATCGGTAGATCCGCCATTCAACAAAGCTTTATTTCGAATTATTTTGATTAGTTCTTCAAAAAACGCAAAAAGTATTTTCTGATTCTCACTTGTCTTGCTATTCCATTTCAAATTGGTTTTCACTTTTGAGGAAAGATCAAAAGACTCTTTCTCATATTTGAATGGAATGCTAATGTTTGCAAGTGAGAAAACCGGCTGGTTAAAATTCGTTTTTTTATGAAAGTTTATAGCCGTTCTCTGCGGGAATTGGTAATTACCTTCAGCATGAATTTCTTCAGGCATTAAGTCGTCCCTTAATGCTTTTAGATAACCTTCTTTGAGATCTTTAAAGGCAATAAGACTTCCAATATGATATTTTTCAGATTTATCAATCTCTAGCGGTTGAGGCTTACCTCCATCAATAGAGTATTCAATATGAGTATTGGTTGTCCCGAAATCAATTGAAAAAGCAAACTCTGATGTACCTCCGATTCGATCAAAGAATTGAGGAACCATAATTCCCTTTGCAAAATCATGTTTAAGCTGAATGTAATCAAAGTTAGCTTTGACTACATCTCCGAACATATTATAGGTTTCCTCTTCCTTAAATCTTCTTTGAACTTTATGTATCTGATTGGAAGGAATTAATTTGTTATCCTGATCAAAATATGACAGTTCAAATTGGTTATTATCAAAGATGAAATCGGCATCATACAAGGCAACGTTATATTCCGGATTTATAGATTGAGGAAATTTATAGAATGGTGTAATTCCAACATTAATTCTGTTCTCTATAATTGCTCCTTTATTTGCGGGTTCGTTATACTCCGGTTTTTGGGCCTCATTCACGGGATTATTATAGGTTCTCCTATATGTAATATGATGACCTTTCTGTACCGGAACTCTCAATATTGCTTCAACATAACCTCCTGAAAGTGAATTCAATTCAAATCTCTTCTCTCCATTAATAGTTTGGGTTAGGCTTGAAATGTCAAAATATTTAAAATAAGCAGGCTTAATTGGTAAAAGAAAACCTTTTCCTTCCTCATCTGTGGGTTTGAATCCGCCATCAATAAAATAATTTTTATCTACAGGAAATTCTGTTCTTATAACAACGGGTTCCAAGAAATCACTAATGGTCAAGTAAGGATACTTATTCCCATCGACAGGCAGGGTTCTATCCTCTAATGATCTTTCATCGAAATGGGGAGCTTTTTCTTTAGATTCCCATACAGCACTTACGTATTTTAGGGGTGTATTAAATACCTCATTAGGCAATACTAATGGAGGATATTCATCACCTTGGCTTCTTTCTGATTTTATTACAAAATCACTATCCTTGATGGCATCCTCTTTACCTTTTGCTTTTTTCAGATTCACACCTAAAACTTCTACTATCTCTCCTCCCCCATCAATATTTAAATTCGGTAGATTATCATAATGATTACCTAATTGACCAACCTGATCTTTTAATTCCCTGCTAAGATGTTTATAGGTAAGTTCAAAGTAATCATCCAGTTCTTTCATTTTGGATGAGAATCCCGATATACTATTCCGAAGAGAAAATAGGTATTTTATGTATTCGGGGTCTCTTTCATGTAGCGGCTGGTACTCATCATCCAGAAGCTTATCACTTCCTTCCTGAAATCCTGCTAAATCGAATTTATTTGCGGAAGTAAAGAAAAGAGTTGACGGAGACGTTCCTCCGATAATGTTTAGAGGTTCCGGACCTCTGGTATAGTTGATTAAATAGAGTTTCGCCAGGGAATCAAAATTATAAGTCTGGGCATCTTGCTCTAAGTATAACCTTAAGCTCTCACCCAGGAGTTTATGTTGTGGATTCGGGGAATCAATTAATCTATCAAGATCTGCTTTCCTATCCCAACTTATAATTTCTATTTGATCCTTATATTTATCTGCATTGAAAAAGATCTGACCAATATCTAAGGCATCAGAAACCATTTTATGAAAGGTTGTATTTCCTTCCGGCCCTAAATTGGCAACTTCCTTAAATGCAGTCTTAACCAGGTCAATTCTCGCATAAGGACTCGGTATAGAAGTTATTTCTCTACTGGAGTGAGCTCCATTTGGATCTTCAATTGCGTTTATGGCAACCGAATTCAAGGGATTAGAATCTTCCCATCCTTTTAAATTTTTTCCACTGTGAAATCTAAAAACGTATGCCATAATTATAATTTGTATTTATCAGCCATTAACTTATCAGTTGTCTCGTAAAAGACTTCAAGGAACCTATTTTCAATACTATCAGAAGTATTCATTTTCTTTGCTTCTTTATTTAAAAAAGCAGTTATACGCTCATAATCTTTCGTTTTTTCCAAAAAACCTTTATGTGCCTTATATCCTTTTATTCCATCAAAAATATCCTGACCTGTAGACATTGTGTAAGGTGCAAATCCCCTTTGGTTATTACTCATTTGCTGAAGCCAATTCCAGTAGTAATCATTGAATTTCGATAGTTTTCTATAAAAATCCTCGTTGAGGAATGGTTCCTTAATTTTAAGTGTTTTAGCGAAATCTGCACCCAGATTAGACCTAAGTTGATTTTTTAGATATAGGTGAAAAAAGTAATATTTGCTTAGCGGTTTTACTAAGTCCATCTTAGTCTCATCCCCTAAATCATTAAATGTAATATTAGGTGTCTCATTTTCAACTCCAAATTCCTTAACCTTATTGGTAGAAACATCCGTATCATTAGCAAAATCTAAGATGGCAAGTGCAGATGCTAATTCAATAAAATGAGCATCATTCTGCTGAGACACACTCCCTTCATTATTTTCATAATCCTTAACCAGTTTATCTCCGAGATAATACATAGAGTTAACAGAATCATTCACTCCATATTCATAATACCTAAGAGCTGCCTTTGTTTTAGATATAAAAGTAGACTTCTCTATTTCGCTTTCATCATCTTTTTTAACTCCAAAATAAGGTAGAACCGATACTGCTCCTACAGGTGCAGTTTGTAATAAAGAATGGTTATTGAGATTTGGACTGGCAGATCTTATATTTTTAAGAAGTAGAGGAAAGCCTGCTGCTCCAGTCCCTCCAAAAATTGATGAGATAATGAATATTCTATCTCCTTGTGAAAAGCTACTTGCAAAATTTTCGAAATCCTCAGAAGTATTGAACTGGTTCAAAACAACACTCCCCATATTGGGATTACCCTTAAATCCAACCTCAAGATCTGATTCCAGATTTTTCTTACTAAAAAGTAATGAAATAAGAGCCTTATTTTTTTTATCCAAGTCCTGGTAATCAATAAACTCCTTAAATTTTTTCTTTGAGTCCTGGATATTGATCCTGCAATTCTTGCTTAAAGGTTCAATTGGGGTCTTAAAAAATTCATTAGAGGTTTCTCCATCAAAAGATAATTTTTCCCTTACACTCTTATATCGCTGAAGAATATCTACTGTTTTATTAACATCTCCATTTGCAGCATCGGGATCTATTAGCATAGGAATTACAGATGAACTATTGCATCTAACACCTGCAGCTAATAAAAATGAAAGTGACTTTAATACCCTGGCACCGGTTCCCCCAATACCAAAAACATATAATTTTGACATAGTTTTATTTTTTTTTAAAATGGAACGTATGATGAGTTAGGACTCTTCCATTTGAATAACATGGAAAATAAAAACATCAAGAGTACAGTCCACATTGAATTTATGATGGCAAAGACCATCATATCTGAAGTGAAAGAAGCAGGAACTGCTTCACCAATGGATGCGAAGATCTCGGTTAGATCATTATTTGCCGACACAAAGGCTATAATGAAGTTTATTATAGCACCGACTAGTAAGTTTAAGGACCATATTCTAAGTTTGGCTGTCCCAGGGCGGTCAACTACATAATAGTATGCTATTGTTAGAATGAATGACACTAAAATTGAATAAAGGGCAACTGAAAAATAGAGATCATTGTTGAACATCTGATCTGAGAAATTTCCCAGGTAAGCTGCTCCCCATAATTCATAGAAGTTTGCGATAAGGTCTTTAAGCATTTTTTGGTTGTTTAATTTTGGGTTACTGGTATGGTTATATTAAAATATTCATTGCTTCCACTTTGTTGTTCATAGGCTTCTGAAATTCCTGAAATAAGATGCCCGAAACTAAAGGTCTTAGTTTGCTCAAGTGAGTCGGACTGAATCTCTCGGTCATCATCACTATTCACTTTTTCAACCCATTGTGGAATTCTCTTCTTTAATGAAAAATTGAGATTTTCAGAGACTAAACCATCAGCAGTAAATTTTATGGCGTGAGTAAATTCTTTTCCCTTAATAGCCACTAAAGTTGATGGATCCATTTTTAAGACACCTGAATTCGAAAATTCAATATTCTTCCCTTTAACTTTTCCGACCTCAGCTATACTGAATTCCGGATTAGAAAGGTGATAATTTGTTCTTTCCAAAATATAACTTTGACTCACAGGTAATTTTTCCAAATCCACTAAAGCTATGAATTCCAGATTTCCGGATCTGGGATAACTTATAACCTCCAGGTCTCCGCCTCGAGTTTTTATTCGTCCATTATTTCCAGAAGTAATTACTTTAATTGGAATTGAGTTGAAATTAGCAACAGTAAATAAAGCTTCATTCTCAAAATCAGAGTTGTCCTTGAGTTGAGATGCAATCTCTGAGTTAAAGAGAGTCATTAAATTCTTAGGTCCTATTACTATATAATAGAATGGCCTTTCTTCAATTTTTGCGATTTTTCTATTATTATAATCGTAATAAATACCATGAAAATCACTTCGAAATCGATATATTCTTGTATCGAGATCCTCATCTTTACCAGCTTTCAGAAAAGCATCCTGAGTATATGTTTTAAGCTTATCTAGAGCCGAAGGAACATTTGATTCTCCTTCAGGTGAATAAATAAAGTCTGCCATTATTATGGAAATCGCATCACCTTCTTGGTTATCGAGAATTTTATCCAATATTTCTTCAAAATCACTGCTTCCTTTATTTCCTTTTCCCGCAGTACTTTGTGGGGTAAGTTTTTCTGAAATTCGGGTTGTTTCAGCTCCAAAATCTGTTTGAGTTAGCTGATCATTTATTAGATAAAACTCTGTATTAAAATCGATATCACCTTCATTTTCAACTGCTACTAATAAATCACGAAATACATTTTTGAAATCAGTATTTCCATTTATATAACCATCCATACTAAGAGTATTCTCAAAGTAGATTTTGACAGTTGCGTTATCCGGAATAGGAACTTTACTTTTTTCTGGCAGGCTAGGATTATGTTTTTTCTTATCACGTTCTCCGTCTCTGTTACAGGAAGTAAATGCGATAAAAAAGACACACAGAAGTGATGTAGCAATAAATTGCTTCATTATGATAGTAGGTTAGTTAGTAATAGGTGTAGGGATAGCATAAGTAGCCCTTTTTTATGAATCTTCCAAAAATTATGTTAAACAAAAATAATTTTATTGCCAATTAGGTTAAAATAGACTCCAAGTAAAATTTACTAGACTCCTCCTGCTACCGTCATTAATATGTTTAGAATCAAACCTATACCAAATCCCCAAAGTGCAGCATGACAAGCAGACCTCGCGCTATTCGGTTGGGTATCTTTTTTTGAGAAATATACGATCGCCCCGGCCAGAGGTATACAGAATGATAAAATTGTTAATCCGGTTCCAAGTTCATCTCTGTAGTCATTATTAGACATATGAAATATTTTAGGTTAGTGATAATATTAGATTTCCAATTTGTTTTCCTACAATGGAAATTAAGGACATACAGCTTATCCCAGCAGCTAAACCGGTTATAAACCTTAGCCAATTGGTACTTTCCCTTTCAAAAAAAGCTTGAGTTAAACCATCAATAACAGTTGGGAGTATAAATACTATACTGAGCCATAAACTCAGGTTGAGAAAACCAAACAAAAATATCGGAAAGCTTAAATAGCCAATATGGATACCCGTGCATCTTGCACAAACCGGGAATTGTTTACCCTTTAAGAAAAAAGATCTTTCAGGTAATTGATGACAAAAAGAAAACTCCAGTTTTTTGTTGAGCATTTGATCTGTTCAATATTCAGTTGTAAAACTAAAGCCATCTAAAAATAAAATCATACGGTTTCCCGTAAAATGAGAAATTAATCAGGTAAAAAATTAATTCCTGACGTATTTATCAATCATATATTTTGTAATTGGCTTTAAGGTTTTGCTACTTACAGGATGTTTTCCTGGAGATGAGAAATATTCTAATTCTCCATTACTTTTATAGTACCAAATTTGAACTTTACCATTTTTAAAAAAAGCTGTTGTATCAGAAACTTCCACTTTTTTCAGGTTATTATAGATATGTGGAATGAACTTTCGTTCTTCATTGCTTCCGCTGCATTCAGTTTTGACATAATGATCATTATTCCAGATCATACATTCTTCCTTCCCTCCTAAGTAACCTATATATGAAGAAGTAGCTATTACCATAAGGAAGCTTAAAGCAACGATCAATTTCTTATTCAAAAATAAACGACTCTTCTCTTTTTCTAACTGTTCATTTTCTTGGTTGGGAGTTGAATTCCATTTTATATAAATATCATAACTCTCATAGCCTAAATAATGAGACAAATAATCTTTTACCTTTTGATTGGGAGAAGACTCACCCTTATAATACCGTGTCAGGGATTTTGTAGAAATCGAGTATTTGAACTTTTCAAAAATAAATTCTGATAAAAATTCTGCATTGGCATTGATGGAGTTTTTTTCAGTCTCGGCCTCCGCCTTCTTGAAAGCAGCAATAATTATTTGGTGGGTCATTCCTTAGAATTTCAGCTTCGTAAAAGTATAAAATCTATTGGACATTAAGGCTGGACAAAACTGTCCAAAGCTTGTCCAACTCTTGTCTAATCTTGACCACACTTCCCTTATTTACTTTGCCCTGTGATTGATAAATCAGGAAAACTTATAGGGAAGTGAGGAACTTCTGGCTTATCAACTCATGACTTCCCAATAGCTCTTTTATGAGCTCAAATTCGAAAAACCCGCATAAGCCGGGGTAACAATCTAATGTCAATTTTCAAAATCTAAGTCATGAAAAGAATCAGTCTTTTACTATTATTACTTATTTCAAATTTATCTATTATTTCTTGTAACGAAGAGAGTTTAGCAGACGTAGTGGATAATCCGCAAGATCATAATGCCAATGATGGAGATGAAGACAAAGCAGATCCAGAAGTAAATCCTATAGGTGGTTAAGAAATATATCATCTAATTTTTTAAAGCCGCAAAATAATTGCGGCTTTTTTCTATTTTCGCTAAATGAGATCCCCCCAATATCTTCCTATCCTGCTGCTACTGTTTTTAGCCATAACCAGCTGTAATAAAACCTCTGAAAATACTCCGGCTGATATCAAAACTGATTCCGGAGAAGCTTATTTTAAAAAAGGCCTTGAAGCTAAAGACCCCGCTAAAATGCTTTGCATCTTTAAGAATGGACTTGATTCAGCGAAAATTGAAAATGATACGATCGAATTCTATCTGCTAGATGGCATCATTCATTCCTATAATAGATTGAAAGAATACGATAGCTCCATGGTCTATTCTGAAAAGATGATCCAGCGAGCAAAGACCAAACATAACACCTATTTTGAAGCATTGGGATACTATCGAAAAGGCAATAGCTACCGGTTTGAAAATAATTCAGAAAATGCTTTTAAAAATTACTATATCTCCAGGGAAAAGTTTTTGAGTATAGGTGATAGTTTAAGGGCCGGCCAGAGGAGCCTGGAAATGGCCAATGCACAAGCCAGAATGGCCGATAATCTGGGCAGTCAGGAATCGGCGACTACCGCTCTCAAATTATTGCCTAAAAAAGAAGACTCTTCATTTATAAGTAGCGCATATAATATTATCGCCATTTCTTACGCCAATAGGAATTTTCAGGAAGATGCGATAAGGGAATATAAAAATGGATTGAGATTTTCCAATTCCATGAAAGATAGTCTCTCCTATTTAAATAATATCGCATTGGTATATAGCGAGCAAGGAAATTACCGAAAGGCACTAAAGATTTTTGAAAATATCCTAACCAAAGTAGACCGGGTGGATGAGGAATCCAGGGCAAGATTTATAGACAATCATGCCTACACAAGTTGGTTATTGGATCCTGAAAAGGATATTTTAGAAGACTTGGAATTGGCCTTGCAAATTAGGCTACAGCTTAAGGATTTAGATGGTTTAACTGCCAGCTATAATCACCTTTCCAATTATTATGAAAAAAACAATCCTGCCAAAGCCTTAAAATATGCTATAAATTGGAGGAAAACAGCTCAGGATAATGCCAGTCCAAACTCAGAACTCAACGCTTTAAAAAGGATTATCAAACTTTCTTCACCAGAAAATGCAAAATCATATACCAATAGATTTATAAACCTGAACGATAGCCTCCAGCAAGCCAATCTGAATGCTAAAAATACTTTCGCCAAGATCAAATTTGATGAAGAACAGAAACAAAGTGAGATCGATACTCTGGAAGCCGAAACAGCACAACAAAAAATAGAAGCTAAGGAATTACATAATCAGATTGTTATTGTTTCGCTGGGCGGACTTCTTCTATTGGTAAGCGGCGGATTCGGATTTTATTATTTGAGACAGAAGCATAAAAAGGAAAAGATAAGGGAAGCCCACCATACAGAATCCAGAATTTCCAAGAAGATTCATGATGAGCTGGCCAATGACGTTTATAACGTGATGAGTAGTATGCAAACCATTGTTCCAAGTGACATGATGGATAAACTGGAACATATTTATAATCGCACCCGGAATATTTCCAGGGAAAATAG
The DNA here is from genome assembly GCA_963779835.1 of uncultured Flavobacteriaceae bacterium. Classification (GTDB taxonomy): domain Bacteria; phylum Bacteroidota; class Bacteroidia; order Flavobacteriales; family Flavobacteriaceae; genus Christiangramia. The sequence continues at coordinate 407,795 of CAVZZT010000008.1, read as the reverse complement.
TAGTATCCCTACCGGAACAAATTACCTGCCTCATTTACTCTCCACACTTAGCTCTACAGTGCCAGACGAGGCCCGATTGATCCTTCGGGGTGAAAACAATATCAACTGGAGCAGCTTAGCTTCTGAAAAAAAGATCATTCTTTACCGGGTACTTCAGGAGATCATGATCAATATGAAAAAACACAGTAAAGCGAGTTTGGTAGCGGTAATCTTTTCCGAAGAAAAAAATTACCTGAATATCAATTATTCCGATAATGGAATGGGTGCATCTATGCAAAATCTGAAAACCGGAAATGGGATACTGAATATGGAAAACCGTATTCTTTCTATCAATGGAAAACTTAATTTTGAAACCGAACAGGGTAAAGGATTGAAGATTTTGATCCAGGTTCCGTTATAATTTTGTTATGTTTAGAAAAGTTCTAGTTGCGGAAGATATGGACAGCATCAACCAAGCGGTGGCTGTAGTACTCAAAGATCTTGGTATTGCGGAAGTGGCACATTCCCAGTATTGTGATCAGGCCTGGCTGATGGCAAAAAAGGCCATCCAGGAAAACGAAGCTTTCGATATGCTTATCTGTGACCTTTCGTTTAAACAAGATCACCGGGATGAAAAGATAGGCTCAGGCCAGGAACTTATTGCACTCCTTAAAAAAGAAGATCCCAAGCTAAAGATCATTGTGAATTCTATTGAAGACCATCCGCAAACGGTAAAGGATTTATGGAATTCTGGAAATATCGATGCGTATGTATGCAAAGATCGCCATGGACTCAAAGAATTAAAGGAAGCAATTCTACATTTGAATAATGGTGAATCCTATAATTCCCCTTCCATCGAAAAAATTCTAAATCAAAATAATATCCTGACATTAAATGATTTTGAAATCAATATTGTAAAGTATCTCGCCAATGGCTTCACCCAGGATCAGATTCAACAGGAATTAAAAAATAAAAACATTAAACCCAGTAGTAAAAGTGCTATCGAAAAACGTTTAAAAGAACTTCGGGAAGAATTCAGCGCCAATACCAATCCGCATCTTATTGGGATTATGAAAGATTTGAAGTTAATATAAGCACGTGCCAGTTATAAGTTTCAATTATCCGATTTATTCGAAGATAAACTGTACCCCTGGAATATTATTCATTCATAAATATTTCTTCAAAACTTTCTTCAAGTATATTTATTTCCTGATCCCCTAATTCCTCAAAATGCTTTTCCTTTTTCTTCTTAGATAATTTTCCGCCATTCTGATCCAGAAATTTAATCAGCAAATCAACCTTTGTATCAGGCAAACTAGTGTACTCATTAATAAACTGGGTCATTTGATCATATTTTTCAAGATAGTCTAATTCAGCAGGTATAATTTTTTCAATAGTATCTTCTACACAGTCATATAAAAATTCAGCTTGTTTGGTTAAATCATAATACCGGTAGATATCTATAGTATCATTCAATATTTCCACATTATGATCTGGAGTAGCTTTCCAGTCAATTAAATCCACCCTTGGGCTGGAAAAATGCTCTAAAATATCCTGATATTCGTCAATGCGCTCTAAAATTGCCGAAGAAACCGGAAAGATCATCCCCCGTTTAGTGTATCCCATTCTGGTAAGGATATGGTGAATAAAATATCTATGAATTCTTCCATTACCATCGGATAGTGGATGGATAAACACGAAACCAAAAGCTATAGATGCTGCTGTCAGGACTGCATCGTAATCGGAATTTTGTAAAAGGGTATTGGTCTCCAATAGGCCGTTTAAAAGCAAAGGCAAATCTCCAGCCCTGGCAGAAATATGATCTGGCATGGGCGTAAAAGACTCCCTGTCATGCTCACCTATGAAACCTTCTCCTTTCCTAATCCCCATACTTTTGAGCTTTTTACTTCCAATTACAATATCCTGTAATCGTTCAATCTCTTTTATACTGAGAGGGGTTTTACCCGATTGCCCTATTGCTTTCCCCCAATTTCTGGCTCGTAGATTAGGTGGGTATTCGCCTTCAATTGCAAAAGAGGCTTTAGAATCCTTCAGCAATAAAAAAGCTGCTGTTCTCTTTATCAGGTTTTTATCTTTGTTCTTTAAACCTCTTTCAATAAGTTGAGACAAATCCTTTTGAACATAATTTTTTAGCTTTTCAGTCTTACGGATCATAGGGCAGAAACCGGGAGTTCCCGGCAGATTGTTTCTTACCCTGTGTCTGGTAGAGTTCAAAGACGGACCTGTGAATTGAATGGAGGCATCTACTATTTCTACATAAGAACCTCTGTCTAAGTCTGGCACATTAAGTTTTTCGTCCAATAGCCATTCGTATAAAAACCAGGCTCTCCTGGTATACTGGCTGGTTGGCTCTTCCTTCAGCATCCTGAGAACTACATCTTTTCCGGCTACTTCAAAGAGTTTCTTTAGAATATAAAGATCTAAAGCTTCATATTTTAAAGCAAAAACCAAATGACCTTTAAGATCATCCTTAGGTTTATGTCTAATTGTAAAAACTTTCCACGAATCCTGATCATAACGCTGGTGTTTATCCGTTGCCATCGCTAATAGATCGGGTAATGGTAAGGCTATGTTGAATTGTTCCTCTATTAATTGGATCAGGGCTGCATATCCAACTAAAGATCCTATTTCGGGCAAATTTCTACCATGAAAATTGGTTAATTTTCGTGAAAAATTATGATTCATGATAAATTTTTATGAATTTCCATTACAAATATAACATGAAAAATATTAACCACCCATGAAAAACAAGTACTTTTAGATATCGTACATGAAAAATGATGTTTTAATTTGGATAGAACATCGTACAAACTGGCTCCATAACTTCCTTTATTTTTGAAAAATACCTGCCTTTCTAAAAATTTCTAAGGCTTATTTGCCAGAATGAAAAACATTTAATTTTATAGAGGTATCCAACCAATAGTTCTCGACTGCGCTAGAACTGGCAAAAGAGTTACGGGAAGAATTTCCCGCCAATCCCAATCCTCATCTTATTAGCATTATAAAAGATTTAAAGCTGATCTAAAAATCTAAATACAAACATGGATTAAGATTCTTTCTTTCTTAAAAGTTGCTTTTCTAATGCTTCCATATCCCTCCCCACTTTCTCATCGAGCACTTTTGCGTAAATCTGTGTAGTTTTTAAAGATTTATGACCAAGCATCTTTCCAACCGATTCAATTGGGACACCCTTAGAAAGGGTTACCGTGGTCGCAAAGGTATGGCGGGCTAAATGAGTGGTTAAATTCTTTTTGATGCCGCACACGTCAGCTATTTCCTTTAAATAGGCATTGGACTTTTGGTTGGTAAGAACAGGAAGGATTATATTCTTAATTTTCACCTGGGGATGATCTTTATACTTTTCAATTATAGAAGCCGGAACGTCCAGTAAAGGAATACTACTCAATGATTTTGTTTTTTGGCGTTTGGTTTTGATCCATTTCTTACCATTCATCCCTAAGACAATATCATCTTCGGAAAGCTTTTTTACATCAGCAAAGGCTAAACCGGTATAACAACAAAATAGAAAGATATCTCGTACTAAATCCAAACGCGGCATATCAAATTCAGCCTCCACCATTTTCTGAAGTTCCAAATCTGTCAAATATTCACGTTCGGCAGATTTCCAGGTTCCTTTCCAATGAAAGAATGGATCCCGGTCTATCCACTGATTGGCATAGGCAATACGAATAATCTTTTTGAAGTTCACGATGTACTTCAATGCTGTATTGTGTGCGCAGTCTTTTTGTGATTTTAAGTAATGGTCGAAGCCGGTGATAAATTTATGATCGACATCCTGAACAGGTATATCTTTCTTTTTGTAAGCGTATTGCAGGTAATCCTCAATATGTTTTTTACAGGCATTATAGCGTTGCATAGTGCCTTTGGTGTAACCTTTGCCAATTAGCTTTTCCATCTCATCGTTATGCTCCTGAAAAATCTCTATAAGCATTCGCTGCTCCTCTCCTTTCCCAAAATAAATATCCTTAATAATCTTAGGTGAAACAGGCAGATTATCTCTTATTAACCTATCATGGATCTCATATAATTTAGACCGTATAGAATCCAGATACCTATTAATAGCTTCGGGATTCATCGGAGTTCCCTTTGGCTTTACTACTACGTTTATCCCAGTACTTGATATCTATTCTCCTGCTGGTACTGAATTCCGCACGTTTACCTATGTAGGTAAGTCTAGTGTATAACACTGCTGAATCTTCAGAATCTGAAGCTCTATGTTTTGGGTAAAAAAGAATTGAAAATGAATTTGACATTGGTGACAGTTTTAAAATGCTCACCTGGAAGGTACAAAAAGAAGGTGCTGAAAAGTGTTAAAGAAAACTCGTAAGTCTTTTATTAACAGTATTTTACAAGTATTAAGGTGAGCATTTTTTAGCAATAAAAATGCGCACCGAATTGAGCACCAATTACTTACACTTATTTGCTATTATATGACATTAAATAAAAAGAAAAAGCCTCTAAATCATTGATTTAGAGGCTTTTAGTGTTGCTTTGATTTTCAATAAGCGGTCTGGACGAGACTCGAACTCGCGACCCCCTGCGTGACAGGCAGGTATTCTAACCAACTGAACTACCAGACCGTTGCGTTATTGCGAGGGCAAATATACGCCCCTTTTTAGATTCACCAAACCTTTTTTAAAAATATTTCAAACTAAAAAATCACTCTCTATCCAAACTTTTGTTTTTCAAGCAAATAAGCCGTCATAATATTATCAAAATTTTTATTGATGTCTGCCTCCACATACTTAATCCGGTACTTCGCGCACTGCATTTTAAGTTCAGCAAGGTATTTTTCCACCGCTTTTTTATAATTTCCCCTGATATTATCTGAATAAAGATCTACCTCAGCCCCGGTTTCCACATCGGTAAACCTCCTTGGGGTATTCCCAAAATTAAAATCCAGTTCCCTTTTTTCATCCATCACATGAAAAAGAATGACTTCATGGCGGTTATATTTCAAATGCCTTAAAGCTTCGAATAATTTTTCCTCATCAGCATCAGCCTGGAACATGTCGGTAAAAAGAAAAATCAGAGATCTGCGTTTTAGTTTTTCCGCGATCTGATGTAAATAAGTATATGTATCAGTATTCCTTTTTCGGGCAGATGTGCTTAAGATCTCGTTCAGCTTATTCAAAAGCATATGATGATGGCGCTCACTGGACTTCTCTGGAGCATAAAATTCAAATTCATCACTATACACGCTTAGACCCACAGCGTCTCTCTGTCGCTTTAAGATCTCCATTAAACATGCAGAGGCTAAAACCGAAAATCCGATCTTATTCAAAGAACTTAAACTCTGTTCCTTCACCCCTGGATAATGCATCGAAGCCGAATTATCCAGAATAAGATGACACCTTAAATTTGTTTCTTCTTCATAGCGTCTGGTATACAGCTTATCGGTCTTGGCAAAAAGCTTCCAGTCTATATGCCGGGTACTTTCCCCATTGTTATAGATCTTATGCTCGGCGAATTCCGCAGAAAACCCATGAAACGGACTCTTATGAATTCCCGAAATATAACCTTCCACCACCTGTTTCGCCAGGAGGTCCAGATTTAAAAATCCGCCGGTTTCGTGTAGTTCCTTTTCAATATTCATAGCTGGCTTTAAATTACCTATACTTTATGAATAAAAAAAGCCCCGCTAATTGCGAGGCTTTAAATTTATATAATATCAGTTATTACAATAACTGGTCGATTGCATCTGCATAAGTTTGTTTTGGAGCTACTCCAACCTGACGTCCTACGACTTCTCCATTTTGGAAAACAAGCACAGTAGGGATATTTCTAACACCGTACTTAGCAGCAAATTCCTGGTTCGCATCAACGTCTAGTTTACCCACAACGGCTTTCCCGTCATATTCAGTACTAATTTCGTCAATGATTGGTCCAACCATTCTACAAGGTCCACACCATGCAGCCCAAAAATCTACCATTACAGGCTTATCACTTTTAAGTACCTGTTCTTCAAAATTCGCGTCAGTTATTTCAACAGCCATAATATATTATTTTTTATGTTTCTAATTTGATTCGTAAAAGTAGTCAATTAAATAAAAAATCCTTACACCACCAATATTGCATTTGACTATGAGCATATTGGTTCCTTTTATTTGGGGGCCTCCCCTCGCCCTCGCTCGGGGTCGGGCTTTCGGCGCTACACGGTAGCTCGCCTCAATCCCTGGCCCAGAAACCACTAACCTTTGTTTCAGTTTCTATTACTCCTTCCCCTTGTAGGGAAAGCCGGGAAGGGGTTTAGTTCAACTTATACATAAACTGCTCCTTTTCCAGCATCTCGATCAACTCCTGAGAGATCCTTATCTTATGCTTCCTGCTAGGCATACGCAGTTTCACCTGCTCCTCCATTTCGTAAACCACGAAGTTCAAATGGCAGTCTCCCTTATGAGACATAAAAGTATCTTTCAACCACTCTATCTTCTCATTCTTGAGATCATTGATATTTAACTGAATAGTCAATTTCTTGGCATTCTTATCCATTACATCATGCAACAGATTCATCTCCCTGAACTGGATTCTAGGCTCTCCTTTCTTTCCCGTATCCTTATTGGTCCAGCCCTCTTTCACAAATATCTTCATGTGAATAAAGTTATTGGGTACAAAGAAATGTTTCATTCTTAAATATTCTTCACCAAAGATCTTAAACTCATAAGATTCATCATAATCTTCCACAGTAAATATAGCCCAGCCTTTACCGTTCTTAGAAACTCTATGCTGAACATCCACCACAACACAACCCATGGTTAATTCCCTGTTCACGACAGACTCAAGATCCCTGCAATCTGATAATTTTCCATTACAGAAATAGCTCATCTCGATCTTAAAATCATCCAGTGGATGCCCGGAAATATAGATTCCCACCACCTCTTTTTCACGACGTAGTTTTTCCATGGTTCCCCACTCTTCACATCCCGGAACTTCCGGTTCAGGAATTTGCACATCGCTTGCTTCACCAAACAGGCTCACCTGGGAAGAATTTTCATTTTCCTGAAACTTCTGGGCATACTTCACCACCTTTTCCAGGAAGCTCATTCCGGTACCGTCATCATGGAAATACTGTGCGCGATGGGTTGTTCCAAAACCATCAAATCCTCCTGCCAGGGCAAGATTTTCAAAAGCCTTTTTATTAGCTGCTCTCAGGTCTATTCTTTTAGCCATATCGAAAATTGACCGATACGGACCTTCTTTTCCTTTTCTATTCTCTACAATGGTCGCCACCGCTCCAGAACCTACTCCTTTAATAGCTCCCATTCCAAAACGAACGGCATTGTCTTTATTTACAGAGAATTTATAATAAGATTCATTTACATCTGGTCCAAGTACTTTCAGCTTCATGCGCTTACACTCTTCCATAAAGAAGGTGACCTGCTTAATGTCGTTCATGTTATTTGAAAGTACCGCCGCCATATATTCTGCAGGATAATGTGCTTTTAAATAAGCGGTTTGATAAGCGATCCAGGCATAACAGGTAGAGTGAGACTTGTTAAATGCATAAGAAGCGAAGGCTTCCCAGTCTTTCCATATCTTTTCCAGAACTTCAGACGGATGTCCTTTTGCCTCTCCCCCGCCAATAAATTTCGGCTTTAATTGAGCTAAAAGCGCCACCAATTTTTTACCCATAGCTTTACGAAGCATATCGGCTTCACCCTTGGTAAATCCTGCCAGCTTCTGTGACAGTAGCATCACCTGCTCCTGGTAGACCGTAATTCCGTAGGTTTCTTCCAGGTATTCTTCCATTTCCGGAAGGTCATAAGAGATCTCTTCATCCCCATGTTTACGGGCAATGAAACTTGGAATATATTCCATGGGTCCCGGACGATATAAAGCGTTCATGGCAATAAGGTCATCAAATACCGTTGGTTTTAATGACTGCATGTGCTTCTGCATCCCGGGAGATTCATACTGGAAGATCCCGATCGTTTCTCCTCTCTGGAACAGTTTATAAGTCTCTTCATCATCCAATGGAAAACTATCCGGATCCAGATCTATATCATGTCTTCCTTTTACGATTTTTACAGTATCCTTAATTAAGGTCAGGGTTTTAAGACCCAGGAAGTCCATTTTTAGCAGACCCGCACTTTCCACAACCGAATTATCAAATTGCGTCACATACAAATTAGAGTCTTTTGCTACAGAAACCGGAACATAATTAGTAATATCCCCAGGAGTAATGATCACCCCACAGGCATGAATACCGGTATTTCTTACCGAACCTTCGAGAATTCGAGCCTGGTTTACCGTTTCGGCTTCCAGGTCATCACCTTCAGATATATTAAAGAGTTCGTTTATTTTCTCAATTTCTTCACTACGAAATTTTGACTTGATCGTCTTATCATCCATAGCGAAAAGCTTACCTAGTTTCGTATTCGGAATAAGCTTGGCTATCCTGTCGGAATCCATTAAAGGAAGATCCAGTACCCTTGCCGTATCACGAATAGAAGATTTTGCAGCCATGGTACCGTAAGTAATGATCTGTGCCACCTGGTTTGCACCATATTTTTCGATCACGTAATCCATGACCAGGCTTCGACCCTCATCATCAAAGTCTATATCAATATCGGGCATACTCACACGATCCGGATTCAGGAATCTCTCAAAAAGCAGATCGTACTTAATAGGATCAATATTGGTGATCCAAAGACAATACGCCACCACAGATCCAGCAGCAGATCCACGTCCCGGTCCTACCGAAACTTTCTCATCGAGCACTTTTGCGTAAATCTGTGTAGTTTTTAAAGATTTATGACCAAGCATCTTTCCAACCGATTCAATTGGGACACCCTTAGAAAGGGTTACCGTGGTCGCAAAGGTATGGCGGGCTAAATGAGTGGTTAAATTCTTTTTGATGCCGCACACGTCAGCTATTTCCTTTAAATAGGCATTGGACTTTTGGTTGGTAAGAACAGGTAGGATTATATTCTTAATTTTCACCTGGGGATGATCTTTATACTTTTCAATTATAGAAGCCGGAACGTCCAGTAAAGGAATACTACTCAATGATTTTGTTTTTTGGCGTTTGGTTTTGATCCATTTCTTACCATTCATCCCTAAGACAATATCATCTTCGGAAAGCTTTTTTACATCAGCAAAGGCTAAACCGGTATAACAACAAAATAGAAAGATATCTCGTACTAAATCCAAACGCGGCATATCAAATTCAGCCTCCAGCATTTTCTGAAGTTCCAAATCAGTCAAATATTCGCGTTCGGCAGATTTCCAGGTTCCTTTCCAATGAAAGAATGGATCCCGGTCTATCCATTGATTGGCATAGGCAATACGAATAATCTTTTTGAAGTTCACGATGTACTTCAATGCTGTATTGTGTGCGCAGTCTTTTTGTGATTTTAAGTAATGGTCGAAGCCGGTGATAAATTTATGATCGACATCCTGAACAGGTATATCTTTCTTTTTGTAAGCGTATTGCAGGTAATCCTCAATATGTTTTTTACAGGCATTATAGCGTTGCATAGTGCCTTTGGTGTAGCCTTTACCAATTAGGTTTTCCATTTGATCATTATGCTCCTGAAAAATTTCCAGTAGCATTCGTACCTGCTCATCTCCTTTGCCGAAATATATATCTTTAATAATCTTAGGTGAAACAGGCTGATTATCCCTTATTAACCTATCATGGATCTCATATAATTTAGACCGTATAGAATCCAGATACCTATTAATAGCTCTGGATTCATCAGAATTACCTCTGGCAATACTTCCTTGCTTATTCCATTTTCGGACCTCAATTTGTCTACCGGTACTAAATTCCGATCGCTTTCCATTGATAGTAATCCGAGTATAAACTAACCGAAATGTCATCTGGTCGTTGATGCTTCCACGTTTTGGGTAAAAAAGAATATTTAGTAAAGTTGCCATAGGTGCGTCTTTTAAATTACTCACCAGTAAGGTACAAAATGAAGGGACGTGAAAGTGTTAAAGAAAACGTGCAAAGCTTTTATTAACAGTATGTTAGGAGTTTAGAGGTGCGTCTTTTTTTGCTTTAAAAAGACGCACCGAATTGAGCACCAATTACTTATACTTATTTGCTATTATATGACATTAAATAAAAAGAAAAAGCCTCTAAATCATTGATTTAGAGGCTTTTAGTATTGTTTTGCTTTGTTAAAAGCGGTCTGGACGAGACTCGAACTCGCGACCCCCTGCGTGACAGGCAGGTATTCTAACCAACTGAACTACCAGACCGTTGCGTTATTGCGAGGGCAAATATACGCCCCTTTTTAGATTCACCAAACCTTTTTTAAAAATATTTCAAACTAAAAAATCACTCTCTATCCAAACTTTTGTTTTTCAAGCAAATAAGCCGTCATAATATTATCAAAATTTTTATTGATGTCTGCCTCCACATACTTAATCCGGTACTTCGCGCACTGCATTTTAAGTTCAGCAAGGTATTTTTCCACCGCTTTTTTATAATTTCCCCTGATATTATCTGAATAAAGATCTACCTCAGCCCCGGTTTCCACATCGGTAAACCTCCTTGGAGTATTCCCAAAATTAAAATCCAGTTCCCTTTTTTCATCCATCACATGAAAAAGAATGACTTCATGGCGGTTATATTTCAAATGCCTTAAAGCTTCGAATAATTTTTCCTCATCAGCATCAGCCTGGAACATGTCGGTAAAAAGAAAAATCAGAGATCTGCGTTTTAGTTTTTCCGCGATCTGATGTAAATAAGTATATGTATCAGTATTCCTTTTTCGGGCAGATGTGCTTAAGATCTCGTTCAGCTTATTCAAAAGCATATGATGATGGCGCTCACTGGACTTCTCTGGAGCATAAAATTCAAATTCATCACTATACACGCTTAGACCCACAGCGTCTCTCTGTCGCTTTAAGATCTCCATTAAACATGCAGAGGCTAAAACCGAAAATCCGATCTTATTCAAAGAACTTAAACTCTGTTCCTTCACCCCTGGATAATGCATCGAAGCCGAATTATCCAGAATAAGATGACACCTTAAATTTGTTTCTTCTTCATAGCGTCTGGTATACAGCTTATCGGTCTTGGCAAAAAGCTTCCAGTCTATATGCCGGGTACTTTCCCCATTGTTATAGATCTTATGCTCGGCGAATTCCGCAGAAAACCCATGAAACGGACTCTTATGAATTCCCGAAATATAACCTTCCACCACCTGTTTCGCCAGGAGATCCAGATTTAAAAATCCGCCGGTTTCGTGAAGTTCCTTTTCTATGTCCATAGAAGGCATGAAAGTACCTATACTTTATGAATAAAAAAAGCCCCGCTAATTGCGAGGCTTTAAATTATTAAGATGCAGTTATTACAATAACTGGTCGATTGCATCAGCATAAGTTTGCTTTGGAGCTACTCCAACCTGACGTCCTACTACTTCTCCGTTTTGAAAAACAAGAACGGTAGGGATATTTCTAACACCGTATTTGGCAGCAAATTCCTGGTTTGCATCAACGTCTAGTTTCCCAACAACGGCTTTCCCGTCATATTCAGTACTAATTTCATCGATGATCGGTCCAACCATTCTGCAAGGTCCACACCATGCAGCCCAAAAATCTACCATTACAGGCTTATCACTTTTAAGTACCTGTTCTTCAAAATTCGCGTCAGTTATTTCAACAGCCATAATATATTATTTTTTATGTTTCTAATTTGATTCGTAAAAGTAGTCAATTAAATAAAAAATCCTTACACCACCAATATTACATTTGACTATGAGCATATTGGTTCCTTTTATTTGGGGGCCTCCCCTCGCTCTCGCTCGGGGTCGGGCTTTCGGCGCTACACGGTAGCTCGCCTCAATCCCTGGCCCAGAAACCACTAACCTTTGTTTCAGTTTCTATTACACCTTCCCCTTGTAGGGAAAGCCGGGAAGGGGTTTAGTTCAACTTATACATAAACTGCTCCTTTTCCAGCATCTCGATCAACTCCTGAGAGATCCTTATCTTATGCTTCCTGCTAGGCATACGCAGTTTCACCTGCTCCTCCATTTCGTAAACCACGAAGTTCAAATGGCAGTCTCCCTTATGAGACATAAAAGTATCTTTCAACCACTCTATCTTCTCATTCTTAAGATCATTGATATTTAACTGGATGGTCAATTTCTTAGCATTCTTATCCATGACATCATGTAAGAGGCCAATCTCCCTAAACTGAATTCTAGGCTCTCCTTTCTTACCGGTATCTTTATTGGTCCAGCCCTCTTTCACAAATATCTTCATGTGGATGAAGTTGTTCGGAACAAAGAAATGTTTCATTCTTAAATATTCTTCACCAAAGATCTTGAACTCATAAGATTCATCATAATCCTCAACTGTAAAGATCGCCCAGCCTTTACCGTTCTTAGAAACTCTATGCTGAACATCCACCACAACACAACCCATGGTTAATTCCCTGTTCACGACAGACTCAAGATCCCTGCAATCTGATAATTTTCCATTACAGAAATAGCTCATCTCGATCTTAAAATCATCCAGGGGATGCCCTGAAATATAGATTCCCACCACCTCTTTTTCACGACGTAGTTTTTCCATGGTTCCCCACTCTTCACATCCCGGCACTTCCGGTTCAGGAATTTGCACATCGCTTGCTTCACCAAACAGGCTCACCTGGGAAGAATTTTCATTTTCCTGAAACTTCTGAGCATACTTCACCACCTTTTCCAGGAAGCTCATTCCGGTACCGTCATCATGGAAATACTGTGCGCGATGGGTTGTTCCAAAACCATCAAATCCTCCTGCCAGGGCAAGATTTTCAAAAGCCTTTTTATTAGCTGCTCTCAGGTCTATTCTTTTAGCCATATCGAAAATTGACCGATACGGACCTTCTTTTCCTTTTCTATTCTCTACAATGGTCGCCACCGCTCCAGAACCTACTCCTTTAATAGCTCCCATTCCAAAACGAACGGCATTTTCTTTATTTACAGAGAATTTATAATAAGATTCATTTACATCTGGTCCAAGTACTTTCAGCTTCATGCGCTTACACTCTTCCATAAAGAAGGTGACCTGCTTAATGTCGTTCATGTTATTTGAAAGTACCGCCGCCATATATTCTGCAGGATAATGTGCTTTTAAATAAGCGGTCTGGTAAGCGATCCAGGCATAACAGGTAGAGTGAGACTTGTTAAATGCATAAGAAGCGAAGGCTTCCCAGTCTTTCCATATCTTTTCCAGAACTTCAGACGGATGTCCTTTTGCCTCTCCTCCGCCAATAAATTTCGGCTTTAATTGAGCTAAAAGCGCCACCAATTTTTTACCCATAGCTTTACGAAGCATATCGGCTTCACCCTTGGTAAATCCTGCCAGCTTCTGTGACAGTAGCATCACCTGCTCCTGGTAGACCGTAATTCCGTAGGTTTCTTCCAGGTATTCTTCCATTTCCGGAAGGTCATAAGAGATCTCTTCATCCCCATGTTTACGGGCAATGAAACTTGGAATATATTCCATGGGTCCCGGACGATATAAAGCGTTCATGGCAATAAGGTCATCAAATACCGTTGGTTTTAATGACTGCATGTGCTTCTGCATCCCGGGAGATTCATACTGGAAGATCCCGATCGTTTCTCCTCTCTGGAACAGTTTATAAGTCTCTTCATCATCCAATGGAAAACTATCCGGATCCAGATCTATATCATGTCTTCCTTTTACGATTTTTACAGTATCCTTAATTAAGGTCAGGGTTTTAAGACCCAGGAAGTCCATTTTTAGCAGACCCGCACTTTCCACAACCGAATTATCAAATTGCGTCACATACAAATTAGAGTCTTTTGCTACAGAAACCGGAACATAATTAGTAATATCCCCGGGAGTAATGATCACCCCACAGGCATGAATACCGGTATTTCTTACCGAACCTTCGAGAATTCGAGCCTGGTTTACCGTTTCGGCTTCCAGGTCATCACCTTCAGATATATTAAAGAGTTCGTTTATTTTCTCAATTTCTTCACTACGGAATTTTGACTTGATCGTCTTATCATCCATAGCGAAAAGCTTACCTAGTTTCGTATTCGGAATAAGCTTGGCTATCCTGTCGGAATCCATTAAAGGAAGATCCAGTACCCTTGCCGTATCACGAATAGAAGATTTTGCAGCCATGGTACCGTAAGTAATGATCTGTGCCACCTGGTTTGCACCATATTTTTCGATCACGTAATCCATGACCAGGCTTCGACCCTCATCATCAAAGTCTATATCAATATCGGGCATACTCACACGATCCGGATTCAGGAATCTCTCAAAAAGCAGATCGTACTTAATAGGATCAATATTGGTGATCCAAAGACAATACGCCACCACAGATCCGGCAGCAGATCCACGTCCCGGTCCTACCGAAACTCCCATTTCTCTCGCTGCGCGAATAAAATCTTCCACGATCAGGAAATAACCGGGATAACCGGTGTTTTCAATTACCGATAATTCGAAGTTGAGACGTTCTTCTATTTCAGGAGTAATTTCAGGATAACGCTTCCTGGCACCTTCAAAAGTGATATGCTTTAAATAGGCATTTTCACCTCTTTTTCCTCCATCAGTTTTATCTTCTTCGCTTAAAAACTCATCTGGAATTCCAAAAGCAGGAAGTAATACATCCCTGGCCAGCTCAAAAGGTTCAATTTTATCAATGATCTCCTGGATATTGCTAATAGCTTCAGGCAGATCTTTAAAAAGCTTCTTCATCTGGCTACCAGACTTGAAGTAATATTCTTCATTAGGCAAACCATAACGGTAACCTCGACCACGTCCAATAGGTGTTGCCTGCTTTTCACCATCTTTTACACATAATAAAATATCGTGAGCATTGGCATCTTCCTGCTTCCAATAATAAGTGTTATTGGTTGCGATTAGTTTTACGTCATGCTTTTTTGAAAACTCAACCAGAACAGGATTTACCCTGTTCTCATCTTCCTGATCGTGACGCATTAGTTCGATGTAAAGATCATCACCAAATTCTTCTTTCCACCACAGCAAAGCTTCCTCAGCCTGCTTTTCACCTACATTCAATATTTTACTCGGAACTTCCCCATAAAGGTTTCCGGTAAGCACAATTACATCTTCTTTATATTGTTTAATGACTTCCTTATCTATACGCGGCACATAATAGAACCCATCGGTATAAGCCTTGGAAGACATTTTCGCCAGGTTGTGATACCCTTTCTTATTTTTGGCCAGCATCACCACCTGGTATCCGTTATCTTTCCTGCTTTTATCAGCGTGATTTTCACAAACAAAGAATTCGCAACCAACGATTCCTTTTAATGGCTTTTTTAAGTCCTCACCATTTTCCTCGGCGGTTGCATTATGTTCTTTTACACTTTTATTATAAGTGCCTATTTCTTTTACAAAATGAAAGGCTCCCATCATATTGGCATGATCGGTAAGCGCCACTGCACTCATATCTTCTTCTGCCGCTGCTGCCACAAGATCTGGAATGCTTATCGTTGATTGTAAAACCGAAAACTGGGAGTGGTTATGTAAATGTGCAAATCGAACTTCATCCAGTTTTTCCAGGTTTTCCTGGATCTCTTCATTGGAAATATCATCTGAAGGCTGTTGTTTTTCCAGCCTTTTCCTGATCTTATCTGAAGCTTTCTTTAAATTGATATGCTTCAGCCCAATCAGCTCAATTCGCTGCGGGTTTTCTTCTGAAAAATTCTCAAAGTAATCGTTAGAAACATCAAGTTCTTCTACTGTATATATTCTCTGACGGATCAATTCCAGAAAACAACGCGTGGTTGCTTCCACATCGGCAGTCGCGTTATGCGCTTCCGCAAATGCTTCATCAAAAAGGAATTCATGAAGTTCGGTAAGCGTTGGCAATTTGAATTTACCTCCACGGCCTCCAGGAATTTTGCAAAGGCTTGCTGTCTTTTCTGTACAAGTATCCAGAACTGGCATTTCCTGAAGGGAATTTTCAAAATTCCTTCTTATGAATTCCGCACCCATTATATTAAGGTCGAAACCAACATTCTGTCCTACTACGAATTTGGATCTTTTAAGGGCTTCATTGAATTTTTCCAAAACTTCATCCAGGGGAATCCCCTGCTCCCTGGCAAGATCTGTAGAAATGCCATGAATACGTTCAGAATCATAAGGAATATCGAAACCTTCCGGTTGAATAAGGTAATCCTGATTTTCGATAAGATTCCCCATCTCGTCATGCACCTGCCAGGCGATCTGTATACAGCGCGGCCAGTTATCAGAATCGGTTAACGGTGCGTCCCAGCGCTTGGGAAGTCCGGTGGTTTCGGTATCAAAAATGAGGTACATTTCTTAGTATTTTATGCCTTAATGAAGAAAATTTCGTGGTTTGCAAAATTAAACCATCCGGGCTAAAATAAGGACTTTTATCCCTGAAATAAAACTTTGTTTTCAGGAATTATTAACCATAAAAAAAGCCTCACAAAAATCTGAAAAGTCAGATGATTTGTGAGGCCTGATACGAACACTAAAAACTACTACTACTTCAATCAAACATTGCTCGCATCTTGGGTTTACAATCCTTCAGTATCGTGTCATTGGGGTGATTTTCCCGAAAGACTTCAATAGTAGCATTATTAAGCTTGTTTCTCCAGAGTCTTCACTTCATTGAGTGAAGCTACGATCGCATTTTTCTGCTTCATCAATATATTTCCTGTAGAAGCAGGGATCTCTGGCTCTTTAAGTATTTCTTCATATTCCTCTACGGCTGCTTTTTCTCCACGAATCGCCTCTTCAAGTACAGATTCATCCTTATCGTTAGATAGACTTGCCTTAAGGTTCATCCAGGATCTGTGCACATCTCCTTTAACACTGGTTCCTTTATCTGGATCTTCTCCAAAGTTTTTGATCTCAGATTTTAACTCATGTCCAAAATCGTAGCGCTCCTGAGCACGTTTAGAGAAAAAACTCTTTAATTGTTGATTTTTTACTTTTTCTGCTGCCAATTTGTATCCTTTTTCGGCATCATAATTCTTTTCTAATAACTCATTTAGTTTTTTAGAAATCTCCTTTGAATAACTCATAGCTTTATTTTTCTGTTTTTCTTTGAGTAAAGATAAGTCCCGACATTCGGCCTAACAACCTATTTAACAGGGTTTAGCACTAATTAACCTCTTTTAACAGGCATCGCTATTATTAACTAAAATTCTTCCTAATTATTAGTCCTAAACGTGCTGGGACCTATTAACAAGCCACTTCAATTAAGTTATATAATAACTTGAAATTTAGAAAAATGTAGTATCTTTGCGCACTTATTAATAACCGGGGTCGAGAACCCCAAAATTTAATTTTTATGCCAGTAAAAATAAGATTACAAAGACACGGTAAAAAAGGAAAACCTTTTTTCTGGATTGTTGCTGCGGATACCCGCGCAAAAAGAGACGGTAAATTTTTGGACAAATTGGGAATCTACAACCCTAACACGAATCCTGCTACTATCGAACTTGATGTAGATGGAGCTGTTAAGTGGTTGCAAAATGGTGCTCAACCAACAGATACCGCTCGTGCTATCCTTTCTTATAAAGGAGCACTTCTTAAAAAACACCTTGCTGCAGGAGTAGCAAAAGGAGCTTTAACTGAAGAACAGGCTGATGAGAAATTCAACGCCTGGATGGAAGAAAAAGAAGGAAAAGTAGATGCTAAAAAAGATTCTTTAGAGTAAAGCTAAAGAAGCTGAAAAAGCAAAAGCTCTTGAGGCTGAGAAAGAAGCTAACGCTAAGCGTGAAGCTGAATTCAAAGAAGCTGAAGAAGCAGAAGCAAAAGCTGCTGCTGAGGCTGAAGCTGCTGCAACTGCAGAAGCTACAGACGAAGCTACTGTTGAAAATGCTGAGGAAGAAGTGGAAGCTGCAACTGCAGAAGAAGCTAAAACTGAAGACAAAAAAGACGCTTAAACAGCAA
Organism: uncultured Flavobacteriaceae bacterium; assembly: GCA_963779835.1. Lineage (GTDB taxonomy): Bacteria > Bacteroidota > Bacteroidia > Flavobacteriales > Flavobacteriaceae > Christiangramia. Next base: position 389,903 of record CAVZZT010000008.1, on the reverse strand, counting down.
ACTGCGATGACTAAGGAAGAATGCTTCTATCTTGGAAGAATCGTAGCCAAATTTAGCTTTAAGGGAGAGGTGCTCATTAAACTGGACACCGATGAACCTGAAACTTACACAGAAATGGAATCAGTTTTCGTTGAATACAACGATAATCTGGTTCCATTTTTTATTGAAAGATCCTACCTGCACAAAAGCACGCTACTTCGTGCAAAATTTGAAGATATAGATACAGAGATAGATGCCGAAGATATGATTGGCACCGATGTATATCTTCCACTTACCATGCTTCCAGAACTTCCTGAAGATAAATTCTACTTCCACGAGATCATTGGTTTCGAAGTTGTAGACGCCGAACATGGAAATATTGGAAAGATCGTTTCCATTAACGATTCTACTGCTCAGGCCTTATTTGAAATCGAAAAAGACGGCAAACAGATCCTTATCCCTATGAATGATGAATTCATTGAAAAAGTAGATAAGAAAAATAAAACTGTAAAAGTAACAACCCCCGAAGGCCTGGTTGACCTTTACTTAGGATAAACCCTCACTTATTTTTTCCTTTATAGTTTTCAGTATTTAATAGATGCTGAAATGAGTTCAGCATGACCATGATCAATAAAAAAACCGCTCCCTTTCGAAAGCGGTCTATGACAATATACACCTCTAATAAGTCTAACCTACAATATTTACGATCTTACCAGGTACTACGATCACTTTTTTAGGAGTACGACCGTCCAGTTGTTTTTGAGTCCTTTCATCTGCAAGAACATTTTTTTCAATTTCATCTTTACCCATATCTAATGGAAGCTCCATCGTAAACCTCATCTTCCCGTTGAAGGAAACCGGATAGTTCTTTTTGCTTTCCACAAGGTATTTATCCTCGTATTCAGGATACTTTGCCGTAGTCACAGATTCTGAATGACCTAGTTTCTCCCAAAGTTCTTCCGCGATATGTGGAGCATAAGGAGCGATTAAGATTGCAAGCGGTTCAAGAATTTCCCTGCTATTACATTTTTGAGCCGTTAACTCATTTACACAGATCATAAAAGTTGAAACAGAAGTATTGAAACTGAAATCTTCAATATCCTCAGTTACTTTCTTTATGGTCTTATGAAAAGTCTTTAAAGAATCTGCAGAAGCTTTATCATCTGAAACAGAGAATTCCTCTCCCTCATGATATAATTTCCAAAGCTTTTTAAGGAAGTTATGTACCCCGGTGATTCCGGCGGTATTCCATGGTTTTGCCTGATCCAGCGGCCCAAGGAACATCTCATACATTCTCAAAGTATCTGCACCGTAATGATCACAGATCTCATCTGGATTTACGACGTTGTACTTAGACTTGGACATTTTCTCCACTTCCCTTCCTACTACATATTTTCCGTCTTCAGTCAGAAATTTCGCATCAGCGAATTCCGGGCGCCATTTCTTGAAACCTTCAATATCCAGTTCATCTGAAGAATTCACCAAAGAAACATCTGCATGGATTGGCTGCACATTATTTCCTTTGATCTGGTTTTTGGATACAAATACATTCTCACCTTCCAGCCTGTAAACAAAAGCACTGGTTCCAAGGATCATCCCCTGGTTGATAAGCTTTTTGAATGGTTCTTCAACGGTTAACCAGCCACGATCATGTAAGAACTTGGTCCAGAACCTCGAATATAAAAGGTGACCGGTAGCATGTTCGCTACCTCCAATATATAAGTCTACATTCTCCCAGTATTTTTGGGCTTCTTCCGATACAAAACGATCTGGATTTCCCGGCATCCATATATCTGAAAAGATACCAGCTACTTCCTGCCCAACCAGGCATAGTATTCAATTCTAAAGGAAAAACTGTTTCATTATCTATTTCTGAATTCGAAACTACTTTGTTACTCTGCGTATTCCAGGCCCAATTTGTAGCATTCCCTAATGGCGGCTCACCGGTTTCAGTAGGGAGGTATTTTTCAACTTCCGGCAACCTTAAAGGAAGATGCTCTAAATCGATCATTTTCGGCAGACCATTCACATAGTAAACCGGGAATGGCTCTCCCCAATATCTTTGTCGGCTAAATACCGCATCTCTAAGCCTGTAATTTGTTTTTCCGTAACCCTGACCGGTTTTCTCCAATTCAAGGATTACTTTATTTAAGGCTGCCTTATATTCAAGTCCGCTAAGGAAATCTGAATTTGCGATCACTGTACCTTCTTTCCCCGCATAAGCTTCCTGGGAAACATCTACGTTCTCGAAAATATTAGGAATCAGTAGATCAAAATGCCTGGCGAAATCATGGTCCCGCTGGTCTCCACATGGAACCGCCATTACAGCTCCGGTTCCATATCCCGCAAGTACATAATCCCCGATCCAGATTGGCACCGGTTCTTTAGTGAAAGGGTGTTCAGCATAAGCACCGGTAAAAGCACCGCTGATAGTTTTTACATCGGCCATTCGCTCACGTTCACTTCGCTTAGCACTTGCTTTTATATATGCCTGAACTTCTTCTTTTCTGTCTTCGGTAGTGATCTTTTCTACCAGCTCGTGTTCCGGCGCAAGCGTCATAAAGCTCACTCCGAAAATAGTGTCAGGACGCGTGGTAAATACAGAAATCTTTGACTTAGATGCTGAACCAAGTTCAGCATGATGGCTGTCTCCCTGACTTGTTTCAGGGTCTCACCATACAGGTTAAAATGAACCATGCGCACCAACCGACTTCCCGATCCAGTTACGCTGACTTTCCTTTAAACTTTCGGTCCAGTCAATTTTATTAAGATCCTGAAGCAATCTTTCAGCAAAGGCCGAAATACGCATGCTCCATTGCGTCATTTTCTTTCTAACCACCGGATAACCTCCACGCTCAGAAACTCCATTCACGATCTCATCGTTCGCCAGTACAGTTCCAAGTTGCGGGCACCAGTTCACTTCAGCTTCAGCTAAATAAGTAAGGCGATATTTTAGAAGAATTTGTTCCTTTTCATCATCGGAATAAGCTTTCCACTCTTCTGCCGAAAACTTCTCAACGTCATCATCGCATGCAGCATTCAATCTTGAATTACCTTCAGAAGCAAAGATCTCTTCCAGTTCAGTTATCGGGCAAGACTTTTCAGCTTCCTGATCATACCAGCTTTCAAAAAGCTGAATAAAGATCCACTGTGTCCACTTATAATAATCTGGCTCACTGGTTCTCACCTCACGACTCCAGTCGAAAGAAAAACCTATTTTATCTAATTGCTCGCGATAACGGGCAATGTTATTTTCAGTAGTTACCGCAGGATGCTGACCGGTTTGAATGGCGTATTGCTCTGCCGGAAGTCCGAAGCTATCATATCCCTGGGGATGCAATACATTAAAACCTTTATGACGTTTAAAACGGGCATAAATATCACTGGCAATATACCCCAGCGGATGTCCTACATGCAATCCCGCTCCCGAAGGATAAGGAAACATGTCTAAAACATAATATTTTGGTTTATCAGAATCGTTTGAGGCTTTGAAAGTCTGGTTCTCTGCCCAATATTTCTGCCATTTCTCTTCGATCTTATTAAAGTGGTAACTCATCTTCTTTTCTGTCTTTTACTTTTCGTCAAGCTGAACCTGTTTCAGCTTCTAAACTAAGACCCTGAAACGAGTTCAGGGTGACGGTTTATAAACTGCCTGCAAAAATACAATTTTCAAGGACTTATAAGGAATGAATAAAGTTTCTATTCGGTAGTTTTGCGCGCTTCCTTTTCCATGGGCTTCAGGCATTCATAGATAAACCTGTTGACAGGAGTTTCCACACCAAGTTTTTCACCCTGCCTCACAATAAAGCCATTGAAGTTTTCCAGCTCTGACGGTTTACCGTTCATAATATCGCGCTGAGTGGACGCTGTAGTTCCTTTGGGTTGAGAATTTATGATATCAAAAACCAATTCCAGGTGTTTATCTGTAAGTGGAATATTTTTAGCCTTTCCCACTTTGATGATCTCCCTGGCAGAACTTTTCATCATATCAAAAAGGTATTCACTCTCTCTAATCTTATCAATAGGCACACGGGTTAAACCCCCAATCCCACTCACTGTGCAGATAAACAGGAACTTTTTCCAAATTTCCAACTGAATATTTTCAGGAATATTATTTTCAATTCCTGCTTCATCAAGAATATCACGTATTTTCATTACCCGGTCGGACTGCGAGTTATCTACCTCTCCAAAAACAATTTTCGGTTCATAGGCTGCATGCTTGATCTTTCCCGGTTTCTCCAAAAAACTTACAATAAAGCAGAGCCCGGCAAGTACATTTTTCTTCGGAAGAATTTCAATGAGCTTCTCATAATTATCAGCTCCGTTTTGCAAAGGAAGCACCACAGTGTTTTCTCCAATTATAGGTTTTAATTCAGCTGCAACCGAAGGGATTTGCCAGGATTTGATCCCAAGAATGATAAGATCAGGTTTGGGAACTTCAGAAACATCAGAAGTTGCAACTTTCGGTTTTATCTTGAAATCCCCTTTTATGCTTTCAACCTCGAGGCCATGTTTCTGGATTTGCTTTAGATGCTCTCCCCTGGCGATCATACTTACATTAAGTCCCGCGTTCGCGAGCTTTCCACCAAAGTAACCTCCAACGCCGCCAATTCCGTAAACCAGTATTTCCATTTTTGTGCTTTTATCAAATTTAGGAAAGATTCTATGAATGTCACCCTGATTTTATTTAAGTATCTTCCTCTTCAAAGATGCTGAAACGAGTTCAACATGACGAAATAATGCTGCACTGAGCTTGTCGAAGTGCAGAAAATTAAAAACATGCTTCGACAGGCTCAGCATGACTGTTTTAAAATATTTGAGGTCATTTCAAAGAAGTGGAACGACTGAGAAATCTGGTTTAAGAGATTTCTCCCACTGGCCGAAATGAAAAACAGTGAAAGATTACTTTTCCTCACCCTGAATTTATTTCAGGGTCTTTACGATGAGATGCTGAAACAAGTTCAGTATGACGTAAATTGAAAAAATAAAGGCATTCCCAATATTTTCAAAAGTTTAAACGTTTTAAAGATTAAGAATCCTGAACTTTCTTATTTTTACAAAAAATCTGAAGTCACTCTATGACCACATCTTTTGAAAGGTATCAGAAACGCCGACTTGTATCTTCCTATTTTTCAGTAGTTATCAGTATTTCGCTGGTCCTTTTCCTCTTAGGAATGTTGGGCCTTTTGGTGTTGAATACCAAAAAGGTTGCCGATCATTTTAAAGAGCAGATCGCGCTCACGGTTTACCTTAAGGACAATGCAAAGGAGGTTGAGATCGAGCAATTGAAGAAAAGCCTGGCCATGGCCGATTATACCAAATCTACCAATTACGTTTCTAAAGAAGATGCGGCAGAGGCACACAGTGAGGAAATTGGGGAAGATTTTATGGAGTTCCTGGGATATAATCCGCTTCAGAATTCAATAGATGTATATATGAATGCCGATTTCGTCTCTTCTGAACAGGTAGATAAGATTGCGGAAGATCTTACTGCAAAGAATTTTGTAGACGAAGTAGTTTATGACAAACCCCTGATCGCGCTTTTAAACGATAACGTGAAAAAGATCAGTTTCTGGGTTTTAATAGCCAGTGCCGTTTTTACATTTATCGCGGTTCTACTGATCAATAGCAGCATTCGACTGGCGGTATATTCCAAAAGATTTATCATTAAGACCATGCAGATGGTTGGAGCCACTAAAGGTTTTATTAGAAGGCCATTTATTTGGCAAAGTGTGAAACTGGGCCTTATTGGCGCTATCCTGGCATTAATAGGAATGGCTGCAGTACTTTATTACCTGAACAATAGTTTCACAGAATTAAACCTTCTGGGAGATGTAAAGATGCTGGCAATTCTCTTCTCCGGGATTTTCCTGATGGGAATTGTGATTACATGGATAAGTACGTATTTTGCAACTTCGCGTTTTCTAAACCTGAAAACGGATGAACTTTATTATTAATAATTTTCATAGCCACTAATGCACGAATGTTTAATTATTATAGACCTGCAAGAGAGAAATTTATCACTATATAGTTTTCCTAAAATTATTAGTGCATTCGTGGCAAATAAATAAATTATGGCAGAAAAAAATAAAATAAAAGGAAGCTTCAATACCGGATTTGTATTCGGTAAGAAGAACTATACCTTTATGTTTATAGGAATCGCAGTGATCGCTCTGGGCTTTATTTTAATGTCTGGAGGTGGCAGCGAAGATCCGAATGAGTTTAACGATGCTATTTATAATTTTCAAAGAATTCGACTTGCACCAGCCCTGGTGCTGATTGGCTTTGCTATCGAGGTATACGCCATTTTGTTGAATCCCCATAAAAAATAAGCAGTTTGGACGTATTAGATGCCGTGATCCTTGGGATTATCCAGGGACTTACCGAATTCTTACCAGTTTCCTCCAGTGGACATTTAGAATTAGGAAAAGCTATTTTAGGAGACACCAGTGTTCCTGAAGAATCATTATTATTCACCGTGGTACTTCACTTTGCAACTGCCTTAAGTACATTGGTAGTATTTAGAAAAGATGTTTTTCAGATCATAGGAGGCTTATTAAGTTTCAAATGGAATGAGGAAACTCAATTCTCTTTAAAGATCATCGTCTCCATGCTCCCGGCAGTAATTGTAGGACTCCTGTTCGAAGAACAACTGGAAGCTTTATTTGGCGGAAATATTCTTTTTGTAGGTTTCATGCTGTTGATAACCGCGCTACTATTATGGCTGGCCGACAAAGCAAAAAACACCGGAAAAAAAGTAAGCTACAGCAATGCATTTGTAATTGGAGTTTCTCAGGCTATCGCCATGTTACCGGGAATTTCCCGAAGTGGTGCTACGATCTCAACTTCAGTATTACTTGGAAACGATAAAACGAAAGCTGCAAGATTCTCATTTTTAATGGTGGTTCCTTTGATCTTCGGAAAGATCGCCAAAGACCTTCTAAGTGGGGAACTTACACACAGCTCCATAGATTTCTCAATATTAGCAATCGGTTTTGCAGCTGCTTTTATTGCAGGCCTTGTAGCCTGTACCTGGATGATCTCACTGGTTAAAAAGAGTAAACTTTCATGGTTTGCTATCTATTGTTTTGTAGTGGGGCTTGCGGCTATTATTTTTGCGTATGCACAATAAGGAATTTACTCCCGAAGAATTCAAAACCGGACAGGTATTACTTTTTGACAAACCTTTGAACTGGACCTCATTTCAGGTCGTGAACAAGGTGAGGTGGCTTATTAGAAAAAGCTGCAATATCAAAAAGATCAAAGTTGGCCACGCCGGGACCCTGGATCCCTTAGCCACCGGCTTACTGATTATTTGCACGGGTAAATTCACCAAAACCATTCCTGAACTTCAGGGACAGATCAAGGAATATACGGGTACATTTACTTTAGGAGCCACTACTCCATCTTTTGACCTGGAAACCGAAGTTGACCATAATTTCCCCACAGATCATATTACTGAAGAATTACTTCAAGAAACTTCCAAAAAATTCATTGGTGAAATTGAGCAAACCCCGCCAATTTTCTCTGCTTTAAAAAAAGACGGAAAAAGACTTTACGAATATGCCCGGGAAGGCAAGGAAGTTGAAGTAAAGTCCAGAAAGGTAGAAATTTCGGAATTTGAGATAGACTCCAAGAACTTTCCGAAGATAGATTTTAGAGTGGTTTGCAGTAAGGGAACTTATATTAGAAGTCTTGCCCATGAATTTGGTCAGGCTTTAAATAGTGGCGCCCATCTTTCAGAATTAAGAAGAACTGCTATTGGTAATTATTCTGTAGAAAAAGCGATGGATATCGAATCTTTCGAAAAATTGCTACCTTCACGAGAGAATAATTAAGTCGACTGACTGTTAATTAGATATGGATTTTTTCGAGGATTTTTTCGACAGGCATAAAGCGCTTATCATCACTTCGCTGGTATTTGTGATCCTGATGCTGGCTCTTTACAACTTAAGACTTTCTTCTAATAACGAGGAGGTAAGTGAGATGCTTGTCCAGCTGGATCAGATAAAAATGTTGCAGGAGGAAGAAAAACAAACAGAAAAACCTGAAGAAAAAGCACAGGCCCCACGTCGTAATATTCAGACTAACCAGGCCTATAATGAGGATAAAGAAACAAGGGAGGCGGACTTTAAAAATGAACTGGATAAGATTTTCGAAAAGAACAGTGCGGAGCAGGAACAGGCTGAGAATGAAAATACCGAAGGTTCTAATGGCAACTATTCAGTAAACAAAAAAAATTCTGAAGAGAAGAAGAAACGCTCAGATGGAGATGATTCCGCAGAAGATGCCTCTCAAAAGTCAGCTGCTTACGACTATAGTTCGATTTCATTTTCTTTAAAAGGAAGACGTGCTGTAAAAATCCCGAACCCGGTTTACACCTGTGATACTGCCGGGAAAATTGTAATCAATATTACCGTGGACGCTAATGGTTATGTTATAGATTCATCGGTAAACAGAGGTAGTTCAACCTCAACAAACGAATGTCTAACAGATCGTGCTTTGCAATATTCCGCCGGGGCAAGATTTAGTAAACTTGCGGGCAGGAATTCTCAACCCGGAACCATCACTTATCATTTTAGATCTTAATTATGACAGAATTAAAACGTTGCGGCTGGTGCGAAGGCGATCCTCTTTACGAAGCTTATCATGATCACGAATGGGGAGTTCCGGTTTTGGATGATGAGACGCTTTTCGAATTTCTCACCCTGGAAACATTTCAGGCGGGATTAAGCTGGATCACTGTTTTGCGAAAACGAAATAACTTCAGAAAAGCCTTTGATAACTTTGATTATAAAAAGATCGCCCAATATAAAGATGCGAAGGTTACTGAATTAATGGGAAACGCAGGTATCATTAGAAACCAAATGAAGATTAGAGCTGCTGTGACCAATGCGCGGGAATTCATGAAGATCCAGGATGAATTTGGCAGTTTCAGTAAATATATATGGAGCTTTGTAGAAGGGGAACCTATTCAGAATGATGTTAAAGATTATAAAAAAGCACCGGCAACTACCGAGCTTAGCGACAAACTCAGTAAGGATCTAAAGAAAAGAGGTTTCAAGTTTGTTGGATCCACGGTGATCTATGCGCATATGCAGGCTACCGGAATGGTGAATGATCATCAGGTTGATTGTTTCAGATAAGGAAGTGAAGAAACTCGGAGAAAAGGATGGAAACTGAAAATTTCTTACTATTTAAGATATTCCAAAAACTCATCTCTCGGAATCTCTTCTGCACCCAGACTTTCTAAATGACTGGTATAGATCTGGCAATCGATGAGCTTCACTCCTTCTTTTTCAAGTTTTTGAACCAGCTTAATAAAACCGAATTTTGAAGCGTTGCTGGCTTTAGCGAACATGCTTTCTCCGCAGAATACATTCTTATCTTTTAGATAAATTCCATACAGCCCTCCCACAAGCTTAAATCCGTCCCAAACTTCAGTAGAAAAGGCAATTCCTTCATGGTGTAATTTCAAATAATTCTCTTTGATCTCGGGGGTGATCCACGTACCATCCTGACCTTTTCGATCAACATTTCCGCAGTTTTCCATCACTTTTTCGAAATTCTTATTGAAAGTCACCTGGAACTTATCCTGATTTAAAAAGGGTCTCATACTTTTGGCAATTTTCAGATTTTCAGGAAAAAGAACCATTCTTGGATCTGGCGACCACCAAAGCACAGGTTGACCTTCATTATACCAGGGAAAAATCCCTTTATAATAAGCTTCTTTTAATCGTTCAGGACCAATATCCCTGCCAACAGCTAGTAAGCCCTCAGCATCTGCGTAAGTTACCGGGGGAAGCTTTTCATATGGCTGAATAAAATACAAATGTTCTGATTTTAAAATCTGAAAATAAAAAAAGTCCGGTGAGTTTTCAAACCGGACTTTAATTTTTATTAAAACTCTTTTAAAGCGTCATTCTGAATTTATTTCAGAATCTAAAATATTTCTGTTCCTTTTTTTTGAGAACCTGAAACAAGTTCAGATTGACGCAAAGAATACTTTTAGAATAATGACTACAAATTATTTTAGAAAGGAAGATCATCATAATCTTCTTCATTCAAATCGCTAGCCGGCTCAAACTGGTCTGGTGGCGGCACATTAGAACCACCTGAAGGCTGCTGCGCTGCAAGATTTTCAATTCTCCAACCCTGGATAGAATTGAAATATTTTGTTTCACCCTGTGGGCTTACCCATTCACGACCTCTAAGGTTAACACCAATTTTCACTGGCTGCCCTACCTGAAAAGCATCTAAAAGACTGCATTTATCCTGTACGAATTCAATCATTATATGCTGAGGATATTGCTCTTCGGTAGTTACAACCATTTCTCTTTTCTGAAATCCGTTGCTACCAAATGTTTTTGTGTCGCCAATAAGCTTAATTTTTCCCTGTACTTCCATTGTCTCGTTTATTTTGCTAATAATATTTTCCAGGCGTCTGCCGGCTGATCTTTTTCAAGATAAACCTGAGCCTGTTTATGAATTTTTTCTTTATCACCACTTTTTACAAGTTCGGCCTCTTGTGTATTCGTTTCGAAGGAATTCTTCAATTTCACCATTTTCAGGCAAAGCCTGCACATTCCCAAGTTTTCCAAGATCATTCCCCGTAAGAACCTTACTTTTTCTAACTTCTTCCGGCATGGCATCTATCCCAATTCCTAAAGTTGAAAGTGGCTTAGGAACTTCAAACATTCCATCTTTAGCCCTTGTATACCAGTTTCCACCCATACGGGCCACCTGGTCTATTTTATGCTGATCTATATATCCGTCTGCATCAAGAATTTCTTCTTTAATATGCATTTTAACGACATGACATATCACAAGATTTCCTGCTCCACCTTCGGTTCCGGTTTCAATAACTTCTTTGATCTTACATTCAAACTGAACCGGAGATTCGGCTACACGAAAAGGTTTCACAAGATCTGATTTCAGCATGGTTAATCCTGCCTTTTCGAACTCGTTCACTCCTTCAGCATATTCGGTGCTGGAAAGCGACATTTGCTGAACAATATCATAATTCACAATATTGATCACCACCTCATCCACTTTTTTAGCGTTTTCAAAAGTGTGCTTTGTAGTATTATCTCTTCCTCTTCTGGCAGGGGAAAAAATCAAAACCGGCGGATTAGCACCAAAAACATTGAAAAAACTAAAAGGGGAAAGATTGGGATTTCCGTCTTCATCAATGGTACTTGCAAAAGCAATAGGCCTTGGACCTATAGCTCCTAAAAGATATTGATGTAATTTCCCGACACTTACATCCTTAGGTTCTATACTAAACATAGATTAATTTTTGCCAAAGATAAAGAATCGATCAAGGAATGAAAAGCAAAGCTATACAATAAAAATAGTTTTAAAACGCTTATATTTATTTCGATTAAAAGAGGGAAAAAATACATGAATTTACCCGACGAACGCAGCTTTAACCGCTGGTTTATCATTATTTCCTGCCTTGCGGTCATCACTTTGGTCCTCTGGAATACCAGTATATTTTTTCAGCGGCTTAAAGAAGATGAAAGGGCTAAAATGAATATCTGGGCCCAGGCCCAGGAGGAGCTGAACAATGCTCCTGAAGATGCCGATCTTAGCCTTATCCTGGAAATTCTTAATAATAACACCACCATCCCAATTATTCATACCGATGAAAATGGGGAGATAGCCTATACCACTAATTTAGATCCTTCAGTCGTTGAAGATACCGAGAAAACCAAAGAATATCTTGAAGACCTAAAAGACGAAAATGAGCCTATTATTATTGATCTTGGTGAAGGGCAGATTCAATACCTCTATTATGGAAACTCCCCCGCGCTTACCAAGTTGAAATATTATCCCATAGGCCTCACCCTGATAGGTTTTTTATTTATAGGCGTAGTTTACTTTTTTTATACCACCACAAAGAACAGTGAACAAAATAAACTCTGGGCGGGAATGGCAAAAGAAACAGCACATCAAATAGGAACTCCATTGAGCTCTTTAATTGGCTGGGCCGAAATACTTAAAACGGAAAATGTAGATCCCTCTTACGTTCAGGAAATGGAAAAGGATATCGACCGGCTTAAAACCATTACTGAAAGATTTTCGAAAATTGGATCTTCACCCAATCTTAAAGAAACCGATATTGTAGCCTCTACTAAAGAGAGCTTTGAATATTTAAAAGTGAGAAGTTCCAATCTTATAGATTTCAGCATCAAAACTCCCCGACAACCCATTTGGGTAATGCTGAATGCGCAGCTCTACAGCTGGACCATAGAAAACCTGGTAAAGAATGCTATTGATGCCATGCGAGGCAAAGGCGAACTTCAAATTGAGATCAAGCAGGACCTTAAACAAGCTCATATCTATATTACTGATACCGGAAAAGGTATTGATAAGAATAAATTCCGATTAATTTTTGAACCTGGCCAGACCAGTAAAAAGCGTGGTTGGGGATTAGGATTATCACTTGCCAAAAGAATTATCGAAGAGTATCACAAGGGAAAAATAAAGGTTGCCCGAAGTGAAATTAACAAAGGAACCACTTTTCAGATAAGTCTAAAAAAACTTTAAAGTTCCGCGATCTTTTTCCGCATCCAGTCCGGCACGGGGAAAGTGCTGTTCTTTTCAAAATCGAAACACACTACCACATCGATTCCTTCGGCACATATCTCCTTCTTTTCGTTCAGAATAATATGCTTTAATCCAAAGCTTGTATTCCCGATAAAATCAAGTTTAGTTTTAATAATAGCATTTCCCGGATAATGAAGTGACTTTTTGAAATCACATTTTGTAGAAACCAGCATGGTGCCCTGGTTAGAATTTCGATAGAAATCATGAATTCCAGAAGCTTCCCAGAAATTCACTCTTCCACTTTGGAGATATCGCATGTAAGAAACATTATTCACATGTTCATACATATCAAGATCACTCCAGTCTATTCTTAAATCCAGAGAAAGCTTGTAATCTGAAAAATCTATCACAGTTCTAAATTTGAAGAAATCTCTGAAGCCAGTTCTTTAAATTCCTCGTCGCTCATTTCTACATGATTAGAAAAATCCATATCCTTCATGCTATTTAGCGGAATAAGATGTACATGTGTGTGAGGCACTTCCAGCCCCACAACTGCCATACCCACTCTTTTACAGGAAACAGTTTTTTCCAGGGCGATAGACACTCTCCTGGTAAACCTCATCAATTCCTGATACATTCCCTCTTCAAGATCCCAGATCTTATCTACTTCCTTTTTAGGAATACACAAAACATGTCCTTTCGCATTTGGCCTGATATCTAAAAAAGCTAAAAACTGACTGTTTTCTGCCACTTTATAAGCAGGCACTTCTCCTTTTACAATTTTTGTGAATAGTGTAGACATAATTGGGTTGGTTTTTAATAAAATTAAAGAATCCTTTTCTCAAATCCGAAAATATAGATGAAAGAAAAGGATTATATTTTGACTTAATTACTGGCTTTTACTCTCTCCAGATCTCAATGACTTCAAAATTCACGGTCCCGTTTGGAACTTGAATTTCAGCAGTATCACCAACCTGTTTTCCAAGAAGGCCTTTTCCGATAGGCGAATCAACAGATATTTTTCCCGATTTTAGATCGGCTTCACTCTGTGCCACCAGTTTATAGGTCATTTCGGCCCCATTTGTTTGATTCTTGATCTTCACATGAGAATGCACCAAAACTTTAGAGGTATCTAATTGTGATTCGTCAATTACTCTTGCATTGGCTACTACTTCTTCCATTTTGGAAATTTTCATTTCCAGTAAACCCTGTGCTTCTTTTGCGGCATCATATTCGGCATTCTCACTCAAATCTCCTTTGTCTCTGGCCTCTCCAATTGCCTGAGAAGCTTTTGGCCTCTCAACGTCCTTAAGATGATTAAGCTCATCTCTAAGTTTTTTTAACCCTTCAGGGGTGTAATAAGATACTTTGCTCATGACTTTCTCGTTTTAATAATTCGCGGACTTCGGGAAAAACTCCCAGTTACCGGAAAAAATACCTTATAATGATTTAGTAATAAATTTGAATCCCAGGATGCGGGATTGCCCGGATTCTATAAGTTTTAGCTCTCCGGGTTTAAACTATTGCATCATTAACTGAAAAAATCCCATTTATCACGGGATTTCTTTAAACAAATGTAAGAAATTTAATCTTTCGGAACAATTATATTATTTTCGCGGCAACTCTATTTTATATGAAAAAGATCTTCAGTTTAATCGCAGTATTTGTGTTGGTCATAGGCTGTTCCACCTCAGATGATAATTACAGAAGCAATCCAAATATTCCCGATATCAATTTCAGATTTCAACTGAATCTTAATTTTCCTGAATATAACGATCTCCAGTTCCCAGGTAACTCTTATGCCACTTATTCTTATGGCGTGAAAGGTGTGGTGATCTACAATATTAATAATTCCCAATATGTGGCTTTTGAACTTAGCGATCCTAACCATCCGCCTAGTAGCTGCTCGGGAATGACGGTAAATGGAGTGATTGCCAGTTGCGGTTGTGATGATAATAAGTACAATGTAATTACCGGGGAATTATCAGAAGGTGAAGGCCAGTATACGATGAAACCTTACCGGGTTAGTAGAAATGGAAATATATTGGAAGTATTCAATTAAAAAAAGCCTCCTTTTCAACCTAAAATGGAGAAAAGGAGGCAGCTAAAACCATTAAAGAACATCTAGAACTTTAAGGTAAGTCCCACTAAAAAGTTAGTATTGGCTTGTGGGTAATATCCTGCTCCATCCAGGGTTTGCTCACCCGACGGAATTTCTTCATTGGGAATATTGAAGGTGTAATAATATCCATTAGATACATATTTCTCGTTGAAAATATTATTGACCAGGCCGGTTAGTATGATCTCTTTAAAAACCCATGGTTTTTCCCAGCTATACTGAACATTAAAATCATTCACGAAATAACTCTCAAGCTTTGAGTTTTCAGCTTCCACATTGCTCATGTACTGTTCTCCCACATATTTTGAAAGCAATTTTAACTCCAGCCCACTTACCGGCTGAAAATTGATAATATTACCCGCTACTACTGAAGGAGAAAAAGAAATATCTGTGTTTCCGTATTCTACCAGCTCTCCATTAAAAGTTGAAACAAAATCCACATTTTTATTACTACTCAAGGACAGATTTGGTCTTATCGAAAATTTATCGGAAAGCCTAACTGTTGCATCTACTTCAAGACCTAAACGATAGCTATTTCCGCTGTTTTCGCGTATAAAAGAACCTACATCATCAATTCCACCGGTAAGTACCAGCTGGTTTTGATACCCCATATAATACAGGTTGGTATTTATCTGGACATTTTTGGAGTTATGCCTCCATCCCAACTCAAAATCATTCAACTTCTCCGGCTCAGGGTCGCCATTCTCATAATCATTCCGACTTGGCTCTCGGTGCGCTCTGGCATAGGATAAATAAAGCTGGTTAAAAGGATTGATCTCATAAGTTAATCCCGCTTTAGGATTAAAAAAACTGAAATTATCATCATTTAAAAATCTTGACTGGTCATCCAGCAAACCATCGGTTTTATAACTAACGGTTCTTAGCTGAAGATCTGCATAACCGGCAAGTTTATCGGTAATTGCAAAATTCGCTTTTCCGTAGATATTAAAGTCCGTTTTATCTGACTGATTGAAATAATAAGGCTCATAAGGATCATTATTCCTCGCAAATCTCGTGTAGATGACTTCACCAAAATGATCTCCTTCATATTTGTTCCAGCCACCACCAAAAGTTATATCCCAATTATCGCTCTGATAATTTAGACTGAAAACCGTTCCGTAGAAATGATTATCCAGCCATTTGGTCCCCACCAGATCTGAAGTGTTTACCTCTGCTCCATCTGCAACGAAAGGCTGCAGACCAAATTCCTGAAGATCGGCGTCTTCTTCATATTCCTCATAATAACCTCTTCCATACGTATAATGAAAAGCTACATTAGAAGACCAGTTAGCGCTATAATCCTGGTTCCACAAAAATTGATAATGGTCCTGCTTATAATTATCTGTCTGATTCTCATAAAATTTAGTATTACCATCATCATCAGTATAAATTCCGGCGGGATTAAAAGTCCGGTCATTTTCCAAAGTTTCTTTATCTATACCATACCACGCCTGATAAGTTCTTTCGCTACCTCCAAAGGTGAGTGCTTTTATAAGCGTATTTTCATCTACATAAGTTCCCTGAAGAAAGTAAGATTTCAAATCACTGCTTGCGCGGTCTATATAGCCGTCACTCCTAATTTTTGAAGCTCTACCGGTAAATGAAAAGTGATCATTTATAAGACCGGTACTAAATTTCACAGTATGCTTAAAGGTGTTGTAAGAACCAATACTATTTGCAATTTCTCCCTGAGCTTCCTCTTTATAAGAATCGGTAAGAACATTCAAACTGGCTCCAAATGCTCCGGCACCGTTTGTTGAAGTCCCGACTCCTCTTTGCAACTGCAAATTTTCTACTGAAGAAGCAAAATCACCAAGATTAACCCAAAATGACCCCTGACTTTCGGCATCATTATATGGAATTCCGTTAATAGTTACATTCACCCGCGTTGCGTCACTACCACGAACACGAATTCCGGTATAGCCAACTCCCGCACCGGCGTCGGAAGTGGTAACCACATTTGGCATGTAATTCATCAAAACCGGAATATCCTGGCCAAGATTCCTGTCTTCAATCTCCTCATTACTAAGATTGCTATAGGTGATGGGAGACTTTTCAGTAACCCGCACTGCCGAAAGGAACACCTCATCCAGACTTTCCTCGGCACCAGCAAGATCCATATTCAGGACCTTATTGGAATTCAGAATAATTTTTCTGGCTTTTTGATTTCCGAAGGAAAATACAATGGTATAAGTTCCTTCCTGAAGTTTTAGTGAATAAGATCCATTTTCATCGGTTAGCGTCCCATTCCCGGAACTTGCCACATAAACTGAAGCTTCATCGATTGGGTCACCATTTTCGGTTACTGTTCCCGAAATGGTGAATTCCTGTGCATAGGCCTGTATGGAAAGTACGAGCAGACCTACAAAAGATAATACATATTTCATTCGTAATAAATTTTACGAATAAAAGGGGCGATTATTCTTTCTTTTAGTTTATAAATAAAAAATCCTGAAGCTGCCATTTGGCAAAATCAGGAGTGCATACACTGCGCTTTCGCGCAATTCCCTTGGCAGCATTACCTGCCCAGGTTCATTGGGTATGATCTCAGCCCAAACGGGCACCCCTTATGAGATTATGTTGCAAATTTATGATGCTTTTTTAGAAATACAATACTTTTGAAGAGAATTGACAGAATTGGCTTAATTTTAGATAAAACCTGAGTAATGTTAAGTTCCAAACGCTCCATCACCGTAAAAGTAGTCGCCGGATATGTTATCGTAGCCATTTTAGCAGGACTTGCTGTGTGGTATGTCTACAATCAGGTAATTGCCTATTCCGAAATTGCCCAGTCCAACACTCAAAATAACAGGCAGCTCCTATTAGTAAGCGAGATCTCCACCAACCTCAATGAATCTGAAAACACCAGCCGCCGGTTAATCCAGACCGGAAATAAGGAAGAACTTGACCTTTATAATGAACAGATTGATACTATTACTAATAAACTTAAGGAACTCGAAAAGACGTATAAGGAATTTGCTTTTGAAAACGAAGCCGACAGTATCACAAAACTTCTGGAGCAAAAGACTGAAAACCTTAAGGAGCTGGTTGCTTTAAGGGATTCTGACAGGAATACGAACTATTATTCCAAAGCACTTCGGGAACTTAAAAATATTGATGCCTCTTTTAAAGATTATAATTATGAGAACAGGTTCAAAAATTTAAAACCTTACCAGAAGGATGTCTTGATCAAATGGCTGGAATATTCCAGGGAAGATAATGCGGAAAGAATTACAACAGAGCACCTGGATTCTATTGTAAAATCGGTGAAAAGAGTACTTACCGATCTGGAATTTGCAAACCGGCAGTTTCAGAATGAAGTTATACAGAAGGAAAATGAACTCCTGAACAATGATATGATCCTGAATCAGCAACTTCAAAGTCTTCTAACGAATCTTGAAAAAAAAGAACGAAAGAATTCTGTTGCACGCTCAGAGGTTTTTCAGCATATGTTAAATAAAACCTCTAATATCATTATTCTGGGAGGCTGCATCATTCTCCTAATCATTCTTTACTTCATCATAAATATTATTGGAGATATAACCAGAAGCCAGCGATATCGTTCTGAACTGGAAGAAGCCAAGGAATTCGCGGAATCGCTTTTAGCCAGCCGGGAACAATTTATGGCCGCCATCACGCATGATCTTCGAAGTCCATTAACCACGGTTATGGGATATGCCGATCTTTTTCAAAAGACAGATCTAAACGATAAGCAAAAGCATTATTTAACCCAGATCAAAAAATCTTCCGAATTCATTTTAAGACTGGTGAACGATCTTCTGGACCTTTCCAAACTTGAAGCTGGAAAAATGTTGGTGGAGAAGATTTCCTTCAATCCTAAAAAGCTTATCAACGACACTGTAAATAATATTATCCCGGCTGAAAAGAAAAAGGATGTACAGATTATTATTGAGGTTTCTTCAAAAACAAATGTACAGATACAGAGCGACCCATTCAGGATCAAACAAATTCTGGCGAACCTTATTTCGAATGCCTGGAAATTTACTGAAAAAGGAAGTATTAAGATTGCAGCCGAGCTCAAGGATGCAAAAGAAAATTCAATTTTAGAGATCAGGGTAAAGGATTCCGGAATAGGAATTTCCAAAGAAATGCAGGAGAGTATTTTTGAAGAATTTTCTCAGGAAAACAGTAGTATTGAGAAGCGATTTGGCGGTTCAGGTCTTGGCCTCGCCATTACCAAAAGACTCACGCACCTCTTGGAAGGAGACATCAAAGTAGAAAGTGAACAAGGGAAAGGAAGTGAATTTATCATAAGCATCCCTGTAATTAAGCTTTCTGAAACCCGTGAAGAAATTGAAAAGGAGAAAGCCAGGGAAGAGGAAATGGATTCCAAAAGCTTTACTGCTCAAGGGTACAAAGCTCTTATTGTTGATGATGAGCCTGGGCAGTTATCACTCACTGTGGAACTGGCCCGCTCTATGGGTTTTGAAATTGAAACTGCTGAAAACGGTAAAATTGGACTTGAAAAACTTGAGGAAGAACCATTCGATATTGTCCTTACTGATATTCAGATGCCTATTTTAGACGGTTTCCAACTCATTAAGAACATCCGTTCCAACGAAGAGACGAAAGAACTACCGGTGATCGCTCTCTCGGGCAGAACCGATATTCAGAAGAAAGTTTATCTGGAGTTTGGCTTTAACGAGAAACTATTGAAACCTTACAGACCTAATGAGCTTAAACAGGCAATTGCTGCCATCCTCAAATTGAGGTATAAGGATGAAAAAGTTTCAGAAAGCCTTGAACATGGGAAGTTAAAATCAGATAATTACGACCTGAGCGATATTTATGAATTTTCAGGGCAGGATGATGAAGCTATGCAGACTATTCTACAGGCATTTCTGGAAGGTGCAGGAAACAGCATTAAAGAACTGGAGGCTGCTTACAAACAGAAAGACATCGATAAAATGGGTCGAATTGCCCACCGGATGCTGCCAATGTTGCGCCAGATGAGAGCAAAAGAAGTTATTACTGTATTAAGGAAACTTGAAGCCAGAGAGACTGTTTCCAAATCTGAATTCAACCATTTTCAGAAAAAATTTAAGGATCTTATGCTAAGCCTTGAAGCCGATATTACAGTTTAATACCGTATTGCTTCAATTTATTATAAAGTGTTTTTCGGTCTATTGAAAGCATTCTTGCAGCTTTACTCTTATTCCCGCCTGTTTTTTCAAGCGCATCAAGGATAAGTTGTTCCTCATTTTTATTTTTGAAAAGACCATAATCCTCTTCATTAGTTCGGCTGGAAGTGGCAATTTCATGAGGAAGTACTTTTAGAGGTATTAGGTCGTCCTGGGTAAGAAGAACGGCACGTTTCACCATATTTTTGAGTTCACGTAAATTCCCGGGCCAGTTATAATTTCTGAATGCATGGATCGCTTCATCCGTAAATCCAACGACATTCTTTTCAAGGTCTTCATTTGCTTCATCAAGAAAGTGATTCGCAAAAAGCATCAAATCTTCTTTTCTTTCTCTTAAGGCTGGCACTTTTATAGAAAACTCGTTCAGTCTATGATAAAGATCTTCTCTAAATTCACCCTCTTTTACCAGATGGGAAAGGTCCTCATTAGTAGCCGTTACCACTCTAATGTCTACCTCGATCTCATTATTACTCCCCACGGGTTTTACCCTTCGCTCCTGAAGCGCTCTTAATAACTGAACCTGCAACTCATAAGTAAGATTTCCAATCTCATCAAGAAATAAAGTTCCTCCATTTGCAGCCTCAAAATGACCTGTCTTATCATTTATAGCTCCTGTAAAAGAACCTTTTAGATGCCCAAAGAATTCGCTGGAAGCTATCTCCTTAGGGATGGCTCCGCAGTCTACCGCAATAAAAGGAGCTGCATGCCTTTTACTCTGAAGGTGGATGCTTTTAGCTATTTGCTCTTTCCCGGTTCCGCTTTCTCCGGTAATTAGCACAGACATATTGGTTGGCGCTACCAATTCAACATAATCGCTTAATCTTCTGGAGGGTTCACTTACCCCGTTCACAAGATCAAGATTCTCATTAATTCGACCCTTAGCCTTTTTCGCTGGTTTGGCCTTTTCAACTTGCGGTGCTACTTCTTTAGTTTGAAGTGCATTTTGTATGGTTTGAAGAATTGATTCCGGCCTGAATGGTTTAGAGACATAATCGAAAGCTCCTTCTTTCATAGCATTTACAGCCATACCTATTTCAGCATAACTGGTCATGACAATTACCTGCGTTAAAGGATCTTTCTCTTTAACATCTTTCAGAATTTCCAGACCATCATTATCCGGTAGCCTTACATCGGTAAGTACCAGTTCAAATTTTTCAGAGGATATTTTTTTAAAGGCTTCAGTGGCTGAATATACCAGTACTACTTTATAATCCCTTTTTTCCAAAAAGGTTTTTAACATGGTACCGAATGCTACATCGTCTTCAACGACTAAAACTTTAGACATAAATCAAATATAAAAAGATTAACAAAGGTAATAATCTTTATATCATTAGTTTTTGAAAGATAGCATAAAAAAGAGAGGTTGTTCTGCAACCTCTCTTTTCTGGCAATCTCAAGTGGTTATCAATTGCCTGTATCTAATTCCCATTTCACAGATTTTCCGAAACCCCATATTTAAAAAAACAAGCAAAAAAGTGACCTATAGTGTTAGTTTTCTGGTTGTCAGTTTCAGGATAAATCCTGAAAACAGTCACTTTTTTGCCAGTTTGCCGGGGTAAATTTACTTTTCAGTTTTTCATTGATCTGTTGTCCCAGAGTTGGTTTCTCCTAAATAAGGACATCTACTTTTCAGATTCCTACTCGTCTTTTTCAAGCCAGTTCCCAGCCTCATCGATATACACTTTCTCTTCTTCGCCTTTAACATCGATCTTAAGTTTATAGATCTTGGTATCGTCTTTCGTTTTTACCCAGGCTTCAGAAGCAACAGCTCCGTTATAATCTGTCATTAAAGCTTCTGTTACTGCCTGAGGAAGCTCCATTACATCCAGAGACGTAAATTCATCCTGTTCAGCTTCAACTTCAACTTCAGTTTCTATATCCTCCATTTCTTCGTCCTGAGCCTGGATATTTTGTGTAGCAAAAAACATGGCTCCTACAGTCATAATACTTAATGCAATCTTTTTCATAATTTCTGATTTAATTGATCTTGTTGATTTGATCATTATGTTATACCAGATATAATAGAATAATTATGCCATTTTGATCAAAAAAGCCTAAATACCTGGAAAACATCTACATATGAGTTATTACATTATTTATTTCACAAAATATTATGTAGAAAACTACAGATATTTCAAAATAAAGGTGTGGAATCTACACTACAAATTTCATCGAGCTGAAAATTGAAAAAAACCTTTAAACATAGAAAAGGCTCCGTATGGAGCCTTTTCAATCCGAAAATCTAAATTATAAAACAGAATAAATTAGTTAGTTATAATTTATTCCGTTCCCAATACTAACCTACTTACTAATTAGTAAAAACCGTACCACTCAAAAAAATATAAATAACAAACTCCTCAAGCACTAAAAAACAAGGATATAACCGGTTTTGAAATTTTGGAACATCGTGGACCTGGTCAAAAAAATATGTAGAATCTACATCCCAGTTGTGGAAAATATCCCCATTTTTTTACTTTAAAGGATCTTTTCTATTTGCCTTGATCTCCGATTTTTTCTTCTTTGCCTTCAGGCGTTTAATTTTTGAAGCTTTCGTGGGCCTTGTTTTTTTACGCCGTTTCGGTTTTTTAAGAGCCTCTTTAATTTCAAAAATGAAATTCTGAGTTACAATATCTTTATTAGTGTGTTGACTTCTGGAGTCCTCACTATTCATTTTCAAGATCCCATCCTTATTGATTCTGCCGGAAAGCTTTGTGAAAATTCGTTTCTTTTCCAGATCTGAGAGAGCTTCTGAACTCGACACCTCAAAACTAAGCTCCACTTTTGTCGCAGTTTTATTAGCATGCTGCCCACCGGGTCCTGAACTACGTACTGCTTTGTAATCAAGTTCTGTAAGGATCTGTTCTTCATTCATCCTATCGAGGCTGATGAGATTCTTTCAATAGATCTGAAACCGTTTTAACTGGATTGAAAGTTTCTACAGGTACTTCTACAAAAATCGTATTCCACCTGGCCATACCGCCGTTCCAAAGCCCTGGACGTTCCAATGCCTTTAGAGCTTTACCATCTTTTGTCTTATCGGCAATAAAACTCATTTCTTCATCCACATATTCGTGAAGATCATAACCCTTTCCATGGTGATCTTTTAAGCTGCAGACGATGTCTACAGGATTAAAATGAGTAGCTTCTCTGGCTGTCTTTGCCTGTTCCGGGTTATCATTGTCTATTTGAGCTCCTTCAATAATCTGAAGGGAAATCTCTCCATCTTTATCTTTTACCAGAAATGGGCCTCCTCCGGGCTCTCCTTCATTTTTAACCATTCCGCAAACTCTAAGCGGGCGATGGAGCTTTTCTTTTAGATATTCGGCGGTAACATTTCCTGAAGAGCTTTTCAGAAATAATTCTTTTTTAAGGAATTCATGAATCTCCCTCAATTTATCTTCTGAATTTTCTCCTGAATCTAAAATTTCTAAGTATTCAAATATTTTCTTTTGGACCTGGAATAACTTTCCTCCAAGCATTTTTTTATAATTCACCACATTCTGAAGTGCATCTTCAGTCACGACATTATCGATGTTCTTTACAAAAACGATCTCTTCGTCTAACTGATTCAGATTTTCAATTAGAGCACCATGTCCTCCTGGTCTAAAGAATAATTTATCATCCTGAGTTCTGAAAGGTTCAAAATTATTATCCACGGCAATAGTATCGGTTTTAGGATCCTGGTAAGAATATTCAATTTGGAACTTCGCCCCTGTCTTCTCCTCTACTCTTTCCTGAATTTCCTTCCATTCTCCCTGGAATTTATCTTTATCACCTTCGGCTACCGTGAAATGAAGTTTAGCAACTCCGTCTACCTCGGCGTATTTCGCTGCTTCTAA
The DNA here is from genome assembly GCA_963779835.1 of uncultured Flavobacteriaceae bacterium. Taxonomy (GTDB): domain Bacteria; phylum Bacteroidota; class Bacteroidia; order Flavobacteriales; family Flavobacteriaceae; genus Christiangramia. The sequence continues at coordinate 366,252 of CAVZZT010000008.1, read as the reverse complement.
AAGATGTTCCTCAAAAGCTGTTGCGGTGTGCAGGTTATATTTATGAAAAGGCACCAATCCCTTTGGAAGATTACTCAAATACAATCCGTCAGCTTCCAGAATGGTCTTTACCAAAACCTTATGTTGTTCATCATGAGACATCTCCTCATAATTGGAATGATTCTTCTTCGTTTTTTCTAAAGCATGCTCGTAAAATGGAAGTTTTTCCACATGATTAAAAAACCGCTGCAAATCGGAGTCTTCCGTTTTATCGAGATAGTCCCTTAAATTATCATTTTCAGGATCAAATTCATCTGCGAAATTGTGCAAAGCCTTGAACATTCTGGAGGCCGCACCGGAAGCCGGTATAAATTTCAGAATACTATGTTTATTTTTTTCAGAATCATAAAAGCTGATAAGTTCTTTTTTATCAGCCGGTTCCACTTTGCTTATTCCCTTTCCTATAGTGGCAGCCTCGGTTATATTAACTTTGATATTTCCACGTTTAAAAATATCTATCTGTTCCTTGACTTCTTTGGTGGAAAGCCCCTTATTTTCAATTTGAAGAATATCTTTTTCACTAAAATTCACGGTTCTTATTTTTAATTAGTTGGTCAATTTTTTTCACTGCGCTTTTTAAACGCTCTTCCCTGCTTCCTTTTAAAATAAAATAAGGTTTTTGATGTTTCTCCAAAGTGTTTTGAAACCTCTGGAACATTCCCTCACGGTCGTAAGGTTTATCCCTTAAATCATCAGGAGTCCAGGGAACATCAATATACGTTAAAAAGTAGAGATCGTAAATGTTGTTTAACGCATGTTTAAGAAGTTGAGGGTTGCAGTAACCATTATAATAAGCTTCAGAGTAGACTTTAAGTTCGAGTAGATCTGTATCGCAAATAAGTACTTTTTTAGCTTTGCTGGAAAGTCTGTTTTCAGCTTCCATCTGACCTTCAGCAATTGGGATAATATCTTTAGGTTCACAGATACGTTTTTCTGAATCCCATACCTCCTGAAGATATTCCCGCATGTATTCTTTTACCATGGGTTCATTATAGTGACTGGCAAGATCTTCGGAAAGCGTTGTCTTTCCAGTAGATTCAGGTCCGAAAAGGACAATTTTTAGGCAGGACGCAGGTCGTTGCGCAAGTTTTTCTTCCATGCTTTATAACCGTATACAGCAATTATAGTAAATACCAGGTATTGCAGACTGGTAAAGGTAAGACCTTTATAAAAATAGAGCGGGACTGAAATTATATCTCCTATGATCCAGTAGATCCAGTTTTCGATCTTACGTTTCGCCATAAGCCACATGCCGACAAAGAAAATTGCCGTGGTAATCGTGTCTACATAGGCTGTCCAGTTATTCCATTTATCAAAATAGTCATAGACCGCAAAAACAAATAAAAGAGTTCCTAAAAAGATAAATATTGACTGAGTTTGTTCTTTTTTAGTGGTGCTGGTAATAGGTGTAAAATGGGTAGCGTCAACCTTTCTGGTCCAGATATACCAGCCATAGATACTCATGGAGAAATAATAGGCATTTATCATCATGTCGCCCAGTAACTGCCATTGCCAAAGCAGGTAGACAAAGATCATAGTACTAACGATCCCGGTTGGGTATACCAGAATATTATTCTGTTTTGAATACCATACCGATAAAAAGCCAAAGATCACCGCAATGATCTCGAGAATGATAAAAAGAGTGGGATATCCGGAATATTGATCAAAGAAAAAATCAAAAATCGGCTGCATACTCGCTACGGTCAGATTTTACGATCTTCACATACATAAGTCCGCGGTCTATCGCTTCAAATGCATTTTTGATCTCTTTATTTAATAATCCCATTACCTCATCATAATCACCATAAACCTGGGTGCTTAGCGGATTTTCTTTTACGGTAAGCCCGGATTTTCTCATTTTTTTGATGAAGTTGATGATCGCCGGCTCATAATCATCCTGAATGGGTGTTAGGGTTAGCTCTACTGAAATTTTCATAGTCTTCTGTTTTCCAACCAAAGTTAGCCAAAACTTAATGGAAATTTTAAATTTAGAAGTACGAAGGTAGAAACACGAATGATTTTAGTGAAATTCATGAATTTGACGACTGCGAAATCTTTTCAAAATATAATCCCTTAGAGATTTCTCTCTACGGTCTAAATGACAGAAAATTGGAACATTTAGGACGTCATGCTGAACTTGTTTCAGCATCTAAATATTGAATCCTGAAATCGAAGATTCGATGAATCAAATAAAGTCAGGGTGACGAATATTGTTTTAAGCCTGTTGAAGTGCTCTGGCAACAAATCAATTATTGTCATTTCAAAGGAGCATAGCGACTGAGAAATCTTTTTATAAAATAGCACCTTTTAGAGATTTCTCCCTGCGGTCGAAATGTTATATATAATCATATTGGGCCAAGTCTGCCTAAATGCGATATTCCATAACAAATTATTCCATGGAGTGGAGCCCAATCATATTACCTTCAGTATCCTTAGCAAGACTTATAAACCCGTATTCACCAATAGACATTTTTGCTCTTACCAATTCACCCCCGGCATCTTCCACCCGTGCTTCCTCTATACTGCAATCCTTACTTCCAAAGTATACGATCGTACTATTACCTCCGGCCGCTACTTCTTTTACATGCACCAGGGCACCAGAAGTTTTACCTTTAGATTCCATATCTCCTGGAAAAGACAACATTTTTAAACTTTCATCCTCGGGGTTTCTAAGTTCAGTTAGCTCAGTCTTAAAAACCGTTTCGTAGAATTTCTTAGCCCTGTTAAGGTCATTTACGTAGATCTCAAACCAAACAACCGGATTTTCAGCATTCATAATTAATGGTTTTATGATTAAACACTATTAAATTTAAAACTAATTACTGAATTTTAGATACTCCGGTAATTTCGTAGAGCCTAATCGACGGAGAAATATCAGGAGATCTCTCCCTTCGGCCGAAATGAAATTTTAAATAAATCGTCATGCTCAACTTGTTTCAGCATCTCATAAGACCATGAAACAAGTTCAGGGTGACATATTAGGTAAATCACTTTATAAAATGTTGCACTGAGCCTGTCGAAGTGATATTTAATTCTGAAAAGAACCATTTTCAAAAGCAGTACCAATGACTACAAGATCTGCTCCCGCATTATAGGCTAATTGAAGTTGCTCTGTGCTGCGGATGCCACCACCCACAATAACCGGAATTTCCAAAACTTCTTTTACCGCCTGGATTATTTCTGAAGACACAGGAAACCGGGCGCCGCTCCCGGCTTCCAGGTAGATCAGCTTTTTTCCTGAATATTGCCCTGCCAGGGCCGTGTTCACAATCTGTTGAATATTATCCTGAGCCAGAGGAATAGTATTACTCACTTTCTGGACTGAAGTTTCTCTTCCTCCATTAATAAGTATATAACCCGTGGGGATAATTTCAAGCCTGGTGTTCTTTATCTTTTCTACAGAACGCACCTGTTGTTCTATCAGAAACTCAGGATTTCTCCCGGAAATAAGACTTAAAAAAAGCAAGGCATCTGCATGAGCAGATATCTGACTATGATCTCCCGGGAAAAGTATAATTGGTAACCCACAAAGATTTTTGAGGGCTTTTACTACTTCACAGGTCCTGCCTTCAGTAACCGTACTTCCGCCAACAAAAATATGGGTGGTTAAATCAGGTATTTTCAGAAGAAATTCTGAAACTTTTGATTCATCAAATTTATCTGGATCTATAAGAACCGCCAGCAACTTCCGGTTTTCATGAGTCGGCCTGCTGAATTTCCTCCAGATAAGATTGCACTTCGATCATCAGGCTTTCGGCTTGGAATTAGAAGGCATGGCATAAACACAGGTGAAATTTTCAATCTCCAGAAACCAGATATCGAACCAGCGATCTATGCCGTTATACCTTACATGGGTAAAAGTTCTAAAATCGTCGAAATCAAAATCGATGACATTAATGTGCTGCAGGAATCCGCATCCCGGTTCAGCCAGGATCTTATAAACCGATTCTTTGGCTCCCCAAACGATCGTAAGTTTTCTAATAAGGGCGTCCTCATTGGCCAGGGTATGATATTCATCCAGCGGAGTGAATTTACTGGCAATTTTCAGGATCTTGTTTCGCTGCTTTTCAATATCTATCCCCACATCCTTATCGCTGATGATAATTCCTGTAAAATTATAAGAATGGGTAATGGAAATATAACTGTCATCTTTCAAATGCGGTTTCCCGTGATCATCGTAATAAAGATCATGATCTGTATAACCTGCTTCAGCCATCAAATGCCTGATGCTCATAAAACCACGGCGATGGATTTCAGATTTCATACCATCCACTCTTTTCCGGCAATGATCTGTTAATTCAATCCCATCAGAAAGCCATTCAAGAGATTCTTCAACCTTCCAAATGAAGACTTTAGTACGTTCATCAACTGTTATTGTTTTAAAAAGAGGCATAAAATTTCTAAGCTTTTCCTTATTTTTGCAAGCACAAAAATTGCTAATATTCAAATATAATAATATGTCAACTAAAACAGTACCGTATACCGCCTATAAAGTAAAAGATATTGAGCTTGCAGAATATGGCCGCCGTGAAATAGAACTTGCTGAAGCAGAAATGCCAGGTCTTATGGCGCTTCGTGCAGAATACGGAGAATCCAAGCCTTTAAAAGGAGCGAGAATTGCGGGTTGTTTACATATGACCATCCAGACTGCCGTACTTATTGAAACTCTTGTAGAGCTTGGAGCCGATGTTACCTGGAGTTCATGTAATATTTTCTCTACCCAGGATCACGCTGCCGCCGCTATTGCTGCTGCCGGAATTCCTGTTTACGCATGGAAGGGAATGACCGAGGAAGAATTCAACTGGTGTATCGAGCAGACCCTTTTCTTTGGAGAAGAGCGTGAGCCACTAAATATGATCCTTGATGATGGGGGAGATCTTACCAATATGGTGCTTGATGAATATCCTGAACTTGGGAAAGGTATTAAAGGACTTTCTGAAGAGACTACTACCGGAGTTCATAGGCTTTATGAACGTATGAAAAAAGGAACACTTCCTATGCCTGCGATCAATGTGAACGACTCGGTAACAAAATCAAAATTCGATAATAAATACGGATGTCGTGAGAGCGCAGTAGATGCGATTCGTCGTGCTACAGATGTGATGCTTGCCGGTAAACGTGTGGTTGTTTGTGGTTATGGTGATGTTGGTAAAGGAACGGCCCAGTCTTTTAAAGGTGCCGGTTCTATAGTAACTATTACTGAAATTGATCCTATCTGTGCACTACAGGCGGCAATGGACGGTTTTGAAGTTAAAAAACTTGAAACGGTACTTCCAAAGGCTGATATCGTGATCACTACTACCGGAAATAAAGACATCGTTCGTCCGGAGCATTTTGAAGCAATGAAAGATAAGACTATCGTTGCCAATATTGGTCACTTTGATAATGAGATCGCGGTAGCATGGTTGAATGAAAAGCACGGAGATTCTAAAGTAGAGATCAAACCTCAGGTAGATAAATATACCATTAACGGGAAGGATATAATTCTTCTTGCTGAAGGTCGTTTGGTGAACCTTGGTTGTGCCACAGGTCACCCAAGTTTTGTAATGAGTAACTCATTCACGAACCAGACTTTGGCTCAGATGGAACTTTGGAATAATACAACTGAATACAAGAATGAAGTTTATATGTTACCTAAGCATTTAGATGAAAAGGTTGCTAAACTTCACCTGGAAAGAATTGGCGTTGAGCTTACCGAGCTTAAACAAGACCAGGCTGAATATATTGGAGTAACGGTTGAAGGACCTTTCAAACCTGAATATTACAGATACTAGAATAGATCTTAGACTTTAGATTTAAGATATTAGAGAAAAAGCCTCGCAATTTTGTGGGGCTTTTTTATTGGCGGAAATCTAATCCTGTTTTTTTATATATTAGGGAGACATTCAAAATTTAAAATATGTACAAAAAGATCATCTTACTCCTTTTCCTGGCAGTATGCTTTGTAGCATGTAAAAATGATGGCCCTGAAACTTCAACCGAAAAGCAAGAAAATCAGGTGAGTGCAAAATTTGATACAATCCTTAATAATTATTATGAAGATGGTTTAAAGCTGAATCCAATTTCAGCAACCACTTCCGGGGACATGCGTTATAATGATCAGTTTCCCGATTTTCTTTCTGAAGAATATGAGGATAGCCTGAGGAACTACTATACCAAATACAGAGATAAGGTTAATACCATAAACAACGAAGATCTTAGCGATACCGAAAAAATGAGCAAGGATATCCTGCTTTGGGAGTGCGATATCAATCTTGCTTCTATGGAATTCAAAAAATCCAAATATATGCCCATAGACCAGATGTGGTCTGTAAATCTTTTTATGGGTCAGCTGGCCAGCGGAGTTGGCGCTCAACCTTTCAAGACGGTGGAAGATTATGAAAACTGGCTAAAACGTGTGGAAGGTTTTCTAACCTGGATGGATTCAGCTGAAAAAAACATGCGTGAGGGAATGGATCAGGGGTATGTGTTACCTGCATCCCTGATTCAAAAGGTGATCCCGCAAATGGAATCTATGACCGGTTCTAATGTTGAGGAGCATCTGTTCTATGGACCGGTAAACAACTTTCCCGATAGTTTTATTGAAGAAGAAAAACAAAAGATTACTGAAGAGTATAAAACAATGATCACCGAAAAAGTGATCCCACAGTATAAGAAAATGCATACGTTCTTAAAGCAGGATTATTTACCAAAAGGACGTACAAGTAGTGGAATAGCAGATATTCCAAATGGAGAGGAATACTACAAACATCAGATCAAGCTTTATACTACTACAGATATGACTGCGGAAGAAATTCATCAGCTTGGTTTGGACGAAGTCGCCAGAATATCCAAAGAAATGGAAAAGGTAAAAGAAAAAGTGGGATATGAAGGTGATCTAAAATCCTTTTTCAATGATGTGCGTGAAAATAAGGACTTGATGCCCTATACCAAGCCTGAGGAAGTGATCGCTCATTTTGAGGAGATCCACGAGACGATGAAACCGAACATCAGCAAACTTTTCAGCGTAACTCCTAAAACTGAATTTGAAGTAAGAAGAACTGAGGAATTCCGCGAGAATTCGGCCAGTGCCGAATATAATTCTGGTTCTTTAGATGGAACCAGACCCGGAATCTTTTACGTGCCTATACCAGATGCTGCTACCTACAACATATATAGCGATGAATCTTTGTTCCTGCATGAAGCCATCCCGGGACATCACTACCAGATCTCACTAACCCAGGAAAATGAGAATTTACCTGATTTTAGAAAAACACTTTGGTACAGTGGTTACGGTGAAGGCTGGGCATTATATTCAGAATCTTTAGGAAAAGAACTTGGACTGTATACAGATCCTTATCAATATTTTGGAACTCTGGGTGCTGAAATGCATCGTGCGGTAAGATTGGTAGTGGATACAGGATTGCATTCCAAAGGCTGGACAAGAGAGGAAGCGATTCAGTATTCCCTGGATAATGAAGCTGAACCGAAGGCCAGCGTTATCTCAGAGATCGAAAGATATATGGCCAACCCGGGACAGGCACTATCTTATAAAATTGGTCAGTTGAAGATCCAGGAACTAAGAGAAAAAGCGAAATCTAAGCTTGGAGACAATTTTGATATCAGGGAATATCATAAAGAGGTACTCGAAACAGGTTGCGTACCACTGCAGTTGTTAGAAAACAAAATAGATAAATGGATCGCGGAAGCCAAATAAGACTTTATAGATATATTAGAAAGTCCGTCTGAAATATTTAAATATCGTGTCATCCTGAAACAAGTTCAGAATGACGTTAAATAGGCTTTGACGGCCTTCTATTTATACCCAGGCACGCCTTTGCCCAGAACAAAATCTCTTTCCACCAGGGCCATTTCTTCACCCTGTTGCAACTTTACTATCCCATCCCCGCCTCGCGGAGGATCTTCCTGATGATCTTTAGTGAGCAAAGTATCGCCTTCAAAGAAATAGGCAGATAAATAGTAATAACTTCCATCAGGTTCGAGAATAAACGGATGAATATGCGCCGGATTAGTACGATCGGGATAACTTCCCGGCACCTGAGTGTAAAAAGTGTAGCGCCCATCTTTATCGGTCTTTATCCAGCCTCTTAAATATCCATGTCTCTTCTCCCAGCCCTCTTCATTTCCTTTAGTTGGATAAACACCTTCTGCATTGGTGTGATGTATATATAGTATTACGTCCTCAGCAGGTGTTTTAGCATCAGCCTCATAGATAGTTCCGGTAAGTTTTAATTTATTTTCTGCGGAAGTGAACTCCGGAAGCGTATCAATAGCATTCAGCTCAGCTTTATATTCAAGAACTGCTTCGCAACCTTCACAAGGACCACCAACTAGCCTGTATTCCTTCTTTTGCTGTGACCTCGCACAGGAGAAAAGAAACAATGAAATGCCGAAAATTAAGAATCTGTAATTCATGCTGAAAATTTCTTTCTCTTAATTTAACCATAATATCCACAGCAATCAGTTGGTCAAATGAAAAGATAAAACCTTCATTTAATCAATATTTTCGTCCTGAAACCATCTAACTAAATGGTGATAAACGAATTAGAATACAACCACCCACCAGTTCATATGAAATTATTGAAAATCCTACTGCTTTTTTACAATGAACGAAAGTAAATAATAGTCCTGTGATAATAAGAAATAAAAAAGCTCTTTCAATCAAAAAAGAGCTTTTTTATTAGTTGAGTGAGGACTGAAAGTTCTTCATCATTTTATAGATAACTTTAAAAACGTATTTCCGTTTCTTCAGTCTTGGACTTTTTTCAAGCCGGAATTTTATGAATTTCCCGCCGGGTTCATCAGTGGAAAACTGATAATTAGTGCCATCCAGGACAAACCTGGTCTTTTCGGAAAATATAAATTCTGATACGTATTTCTTTACCAACCTGCGTTTACCTGAAGAGTTTTTCATAATTTTTGGTTTGTGGTTAGAATTCATTAAGATACAAAAAAATATTTTCAAGTATTTCATTTATGCTCCCCATTATTTTTTAACGCTTCCTCCACATCCTCAACCAGAATAATTTCATAATTTTGGAATATTTCCAATTAAAAGGAATAATTCCTATTTATGAAAAATACAAAGTCTATAATCCACCTGGATCTGGATACTTTTTTTGTTTCGGCAGAACGAAGGGAGCATCCCGAATTAAATGAAAAACCGGTCATTGTTGGCGGCCTGGGAGATCGTGGCGTAGTGGCAGCCTGTAGTTATGAGACCAGGAAATTTGGAGTTCACTCCGGGATGCCTATGAAGGTAGCACGGCAGTTATGTCCCGTCGCGACCGTAATTAAAGGTAATGCCTCGATCTATACCAAATTTTCACAGGAAGTGACTGAAATTATTCAGGAAAAAGTTCCTTCTTTTGAAAAGGCCAGTGTTGATGAATTCTATGCTGATCTTACCGGAATGGATCGTTTTTTCGGGATTAACCAGTTTGCTAAAGAACTTCAGGAAACTATCCTGAAAGAAACCAGATTACCTATTTCATTCGGGCTCTCCCAAAATAAGGTGGTTTCCAAGATCGCTACCGGCGAAGGGAAGCCTTATGCCCAGAAGATCATCGATCCCGGTACCGAAAGGGGGTTTCTGGCTCCACTTACGGTAAATAAAATCCCGATGGTGGGAAATAAAACTTTTCAGAAATTATTAAATCTTGGAGTACGCCGAATAGAGACCATCCAGAAAATGCCGGTGGAAGTGCTGGAAAGTGTTTTGGGAAAGAATGGCCGTACCATCTGGAAAAGAGCTCACGGGATAGATAATCCGCCCATTATTCCTTTTCATGAACGAAAATCGATCTCAACCGAGCGAACCTTTAACCGGGACACTATAGATATGATTCGGCTTCATGCAACCCTGGTGGCGATGGCCGAAAGTCTGGCCTACCAGCTAAGGAAAGGAGATAAACTTACCTCGAATGTAAGTGTCAAGATTCGTTATTCAGATTTTCAAACCTATAGTAAACAGGCAAAGATCTCCTATACCAGTGCCGACCATATCCTTATTCCCAAGGTGGAAGAATTGTTCAGGCAGCTTTATTCGAGACGAATGCTGATTAGACTCATCGGAATTCGTTTCAGCGGACTCGTGGGCGGGCATTATCAGATCAATCTTTTTGATGATTCCGAAGAAATGCTCAGCCTTTATAATTCGATGGATAAAATTAAAAACAGGTTCGGGGAACATAGTGTAATGCGTGCCGTTAGTATGGATGTAAAAACAATTGGTCGAATGGGAAATCCATTTAACGGAGAACCGCCGGTAGTGCTTGCCCATAGGAAACAGTGAATAGATGTTAGACAGTTAAAAAGATTAATTGAGAATAATAGATGCTAAAACAAGTTTAGCATGAAGAACACAATACACCAGGTCATTTCGAAGAAGCAAAGTGACTGAGAAATCTCTTTTTAGATTTCTTCCTGTGGTCGAAATAACAATGAAAAAGGATGTCCTTAGTTTCGGCTTCGGGACCCGTAGGCGAAAGAAGCGTTAAAAAAGAATTGCTGCTTGACCGCAGGGAGTTCAATTCTTTTAGTTTCTGAGCCGTGACGGGTGAATAAGAAACTGCAGACTAGATTTTTTGTTTCTTTTTCATCGATGGAAAAAGAAAAGGAAAAAGATAGATTTCTCCCTGTGGTCGAAATGACTGAAAAACAATGATCAGTTAACTGTAATCAATAAACGTCAATAAAAATAGAATTTAGAATGAGATGCTGAAACAAGTTCAGCATGACGAACACAACACACCAGGTAATTTCGAAGAAGCAAAGCGACTAAGAAATCTATTTTTAGATTTCTTCCTACGATTGAAATAATTAAAAAACGTCACCCTGAACTTGTTTCAGGGTCTCTACAGATGCTTCGACTACGCTCAGCATGACGGAAAAGGAAAGATGATAATTAATAATTGCTGATTGATAATTGTATTTAAACTGCCATACATATTACTCTTTACGCTACGGAACATTTTCGGTACAGGATCTCTGTGAACTGGCGCGAAAGAACGGAGTAAAACAACTCGCCCTTACCGATATCAACAACACCTCGGCATGCCTGGAATTCATCAAAGTAAATAAGGAAACAGATCTAAAACCGCTGGTAGGAATCGATTATAGAAATGCTGCAGAGCAACAATACGTAGGCATTGCTAAAAACAACGAAGGTTACCGGCAGTTAAATGAGCACCTATCGGAATATATCCACCTGCAGAAAAAATTCCCTTCCGAAGCTCCTCTCCTGCCCGACTGTTTTATTATTTATCCGCTGGAAAAAGTCATTTGCGAGAAAAAAAAAGATTTCCGGGAGAATGAGTTTATTGGAGTTTCCACAGAAAGCCTTCGGAAATTAAAGTTTTCGGAATATAGAAAGCTAAAAGATAAACTGGTATTGCTACAAACAGTTTCTTTCAGAAATAAGAAGGATTATAACGCTCACCGCCTGCTTCGGGCAATAGACAATAATGCCTTGCTAAGCAAACTTCCAGAAAGTGAACAGGGTTCTTTTCATCACCAAATGATTCCCCTACAGGAGATTGAAAAGGAATTTGAAGATTTCCCGCATATTATTGAAAATACACAAAATATTCTCGATTCCTGCAAAGTGAATTTTGAATTCGGAAAAGGTCAAAACCGGAATTTACAAATTGCCGGAAACAGTGCGGAAGAAGATAAAGAAAGACTAATTAATCTGTGTTATGAGAATCTTCCGGATAAATATCCAGATGCTAAGGAAGTCGTTCACAAAAGACTTGAAAAAGAGTTGGGAGTCATTATAAAACTTGGCTTTGTTTCCTATTTTCTTATTAATCTCAGGATCGTGGAATATGCCCGAAAGATGCATTATCCCTTTGTCGGGCGTGGTAGTGGTGCAAATTCGATCGTTGCTTATATTCTTGGGATCACCAATGTAGATCCCATAGAACTCGATCTGTATTTTGAACGTTTTATTAACCCCAACAGAAGTTCTCCGCCCGATTTTGATATCGACTTTTCATGGAAAGACCGTAATGATGTCACCGATTATATTTTCAAAACCTATAAACATACAGCTCTAATGGGAACCTACGTGACTTTTAAGCGCAGAGCTGTGGCTCGGGAGCTTGGGAAAGTATTTGGGCTCCCAAAGGAAAATATTGATAGACTTTCTTCAGGATTTTTCAATTATAAAGAGCTGGATCACCTTGAGAAACTGGTCCTTCAATATAGCAGCCTGATCGCCGGTTTTCCGAATTATCTGAGTGTTCACTCCGGAGGAATCCTGATCCTGAATGATTCTGTTCATAATTACGCGGGGACATTTCTTCCGCCAAAAGGTTTCAGAACTATACAGATAGATATGAATATCGCGGAGGATGTAGGCATTCATAAATTTGATATTCTTGCTCAGCGCGGACTTTCCAAGATCACCGATGCTGTTGAAATTATCAGGCAGAATCAGCCACATGCTAAAATTGAGGATATTGAGAATATCAAAGCTTTTAAGGAAGATCCGGCCATTAATGATCTGCTGAAAGTTGGTGACTGCATGGGAGTTTTCTATGTAGAATCTCCCGCCATGCGCGGACTGCTTACCAAACTACAAACCCATACTTATGATAATCTGGTAGCAGCGAGTTCAGTAATAAGACCCGGAATTTCCAGTGCAGGAATGAAGGAAGAATTCATCCACCGGCACCGTGACCCGGAACGCAGAAAACAGGCGCATCCGGTAATGCTAAAAATAATGCCCGAGACTTATGGAGTGATGGTCTATCAGGAAGATGTGATGAAAGTCGCTTCCCATTTTGCCGGGCTTGATCTGGATGATGCCGATGTGCTTCGGCGTGGAATGAGCGGAAAAAAAACTTCCCAGGGACAAATGGAAAAGATCGAAGAGACTTTCCGGGAGAATTGTAAAGAGAAAGGGTATAGCAATCAACTAACGGACGAAGTCTGGGAGCAGATCTCCTCCTTTGCTGGTTATGCTTTTCCGAAAGGTCATTCTGCTTCCTATGCCGTAGAAAGTTACCAGAGTTTATATCTTAAGAAATACTTTCCTCTGGAATTTATGGTAGCGGCAATTAATAACGGTGGAGGCTTTTATGATCTGCAAACCTATATTCAGGAGATAAGACGATGCGGAGGTGAAATTCATGCTCCCTGTATTAATAAAAGTGATCATCCTAATACGATTGACGGGAAAGAGGTTTACCTGGGGCTGGGATATATAAAGGAGCTTGAAAACAAAACCATCATACAAATTCTTGAAAACAGGCAGTTTTTTGGTCCTTTTAAATCTTTAGATGATTTTATAGATCGCGTAAACATCTCAATAGAACAAATAAGTCTATTACTTAAGATCAATGCATTCAGATTTACAAAATTTGATAAACATCATTTACTGTGGAAGGCCTATTTTAAACTTCAGAATAATAAACCAAAAAGCAATCAGCCGCTACTTTTTAAACCCAAACACAGGGATTTTGAACTGCCGGAGTTCGAGTTCTCAAAACTTATAGAGGCCTATGATCAAATGGAACTACTCGGCTTTCCACTCTGTAGCCAGTTTGATTTGTTGAAAGAACCGGTAAAAAACTCTTTGAAGGCAAACGATCTTAAAGATTATGTCGGGAAAAACATCCAGATCTATGGAAATCTCGTAAACTCAAGAAAAACTGGCACCTCCAATGGAAAGTATATGTACTTCGGAACTTTCTACGATGTAGAAGGAAATATTTTTGATATCGTTCTTTTTCCTGTTGTAGCAGAAAAATACTCTCATATCCATAAAGGGATTTATCTATGTTATGGAACTGTATGTGAAGATCTGGGCTATATTTCAATCAATACAAAATGGATCTCCAGACAGGCAATCTATACAGATCCAAGATTGGTGGATTCTGGTTTTAAGGCTGGAATTGGGAATTAAAAATTATATTTCGACTGCGCTCCATATGACTATCTTTGCAATAACGAAAGCAGGACGTCACCCTGAACTAGTTTAAGGGTCTTAACCAGATGCTGAAACAAGTTCAGCATGACGAATTTTAAGAAAAGAACTTCATTCTAAACAAAATAATAGGAAGTTCCAAAATCTCATATTTCGACTGCGCTTAGGTGACAGAAAAATTAATGAATTCCATACTTTTTCGCGATCGCATCTACACAATTAATCCCATCTATTGCTGCTGAAATAATCCCACCAGCATAACCTGCTCCCTCTCCACACGGATAAAGGCCTTTTACCTCTAGGTGCTCTAAAGTTTCAGAATTCCGTGGAATGAGAACAGGAGAGGAAGTCCTGCTTTCCGGCGCATGCAATACCGCCTCATTGGTATAATATCCTTTTAGTTTTTTACCGAACTGTACAAAAGCTTTCCGCAATCTTCGGGCAATAAGATCTGGCAATACTTTATTTAGATCTACGCTTACAATTCCCGGCTGGTAAGAAGTTTTCGGAAAATCCTTCGAAATCTTTCCTTCTACGAAATCTTTCATGCGTTGTGCCGGGACTTGCTGGGTCTTTCCTGCAGCCTCCCAACAATTCTTTTCAACTAATTTCTGGAAGTCCAAACATACAAAAGGATCGTCTGGCCTGTAATTGGGAAGATCTGAGGGCTCAATACTCACTACGATCCCGGAATTAGAATACGGATTATTACGCTTGCTTGGGCTCCATCCATTCGTAACCACTTCCTTCTGTTCTGTAGCACAGGGGGCGATAATACCACCCGGGCACATACAAAAAGAATAAACCCCCAAACCTTCTACCTGCTCTACTAAACTGTAGGAGGCAGGAGGCAAATATGGATTTTCATCATCACCATGATATTGAATATGGTCAATTAATTTCTGCTGATGTTCTATCCGAACACCCAAAGCAAAAGGTTTAGCTTCAATTTTAATATTCTTTTCATGCAGTAGATAAAAAATATCCCTTGCCGAATGTCCTGTTGCCAGAATTACATCTTCAAAAGAATGCCATTTTTCAGCATTGATCTCAATTGCTTCAATACGATCTCCATTTAACTTAAGATTAGTAAGTTTAGAATTGAAATGAACCTGTCCTCCAGCCTCGATTACTGCTTCTCGCATCGCAGTAATAATCTTCGGCAATTTGTTAGTTCCAATATGAGGATGTGCATCTACCAGAATATCTGGATCTGCACCAAATTCTACAAACCATTCCAATGCTTTTAAAACATTCCCGCGTTTTTTTGAACGGGTATATAATTTCCCATCGGAATAAGTTCCTGCACCTCCTTCTCCAAAACAATAATTTGATTCGGGATTTACAATTTGCTCCTTATTGATCTTCGCCAGATCAAATCTTCTGGATCTCACATCTTTGCCGCGCTCAAAAATTATCGGTTTTAAACCTGCTTCAATAGCTCGAAGGGCTGCATACAAACCGGCAGGGCCAGCACCAATAATGGCTATTTCTCGAGCATCAGAAACATTTTGAGGCACATATGGTGGAATTGAAACCTTTTCCTCCCCTATCTTCCATATTTCTATTTGAAGATTGAGTCGCACCGGTTTTTTACGAGCATCTATTGAACGTTTTCTAATTCGCCAGGCTCCAATATCATCTTTTCGAATATTCGATTTTCGAATTGCCCTGTTCAATAACAGTTCATTATCATCCTGTTCATGTGGTAAGGCTGTAATTTGTACCAATGTGCTCATAGGGCGTAAAGATACCATGTATTTTTTCTAAAAATTAAATTTAAGAACTTTCAGAAAAGTTAATCAGCCCTCCCCCTATTTCCTATATTATATATTTGTAAAAAAAAGAATGTCTCTAAAGAAGCTATTAGAAGAAAAAGGATATCATCGTATTAAGATGAAATACACCAAAACCAATCATTTTGAGCTGGTGGCAAAAATCAATAATATTGAAGGAAATTTTATTCTGGACACCGGTGCCTCAAGTACCTGTGTAGGCATTGACGCTGTTGAACATTTTGATCTACTTTCAGAAGACAGTGATATAAAAGCTGCGGGAGCCGGAGCTACCAATATGCTTACTCAGATCTCTCAAAAGAACCGTATAGAAATCAAGGATTGGAAAAAGAAAAAGGTAGATCTCGTGCTTTTTGATCTTAAGCACGTTAACGAAGCACTGGTTAACCATAAAGCTGAAAAAGTACATGGAATAATTGGTGCAGATATTCTTAAAAAAGGGAAAGCCGTAATTGACTATAAGAACAAGGCTTTATATTTGAAATAAAAGGGAAAAATCCCCTTTGACTTACGATCTATTGAAAGTTATATTTGGGTAGTTACAACTAATATCTTATTTCGTTATCAAAACTAAAGTCATTTCACAATTTTTATACCTGATACTAGCCATTTTGGTTGTGGTTGTCCTGGTTTTGAACATAACCCGTTTGTTAGTTTTGTTTTAATTTTTGTTAGAACAAAAAAGGGGTACGCCATGGCGTACCCCTTTTTTATCTTTTATTTCCAGGAAACTCTTATAATTCAAGAGCTCTTTTCACATCATTATCCATCAATAATTCCTCAGGATTTTCCAGTGCTTCTTTGATAGCCACAAGGAATCCAACAGACTCTTTTCCGTCAATAATCCTGTGATCATAAGACAATGCAACGTACATGATCGGTCTAATCTCAACATGACCATCAATCGCAACTGGTCTCTCAACGATATTGTGCATTCCTAAAATAGCACTCTGCGGAGGATTGATAATTGGTGTTGAAAGCATAGAACCAAATACTCCACCGTTAGTGATAGTGAAGGTACCTCCTGTCATTTCATCTACAGTGATCTTACCATCACGTGCTTTTAAAGCAAGACGTTTCACCTCCGCTTCTACTCCGCGGAAACTTAGGTTCTCAGCATTTCTAATTACCGGAACAGTTAGACCTTTAGGTCCTGAAACGGCAATACTAATATCTTTATAGTCGTAGCTTACCTGGTAATCTCCATCTATCATAGAGTTCACTGCAGGATATTCATCTAAAGCTCGAATTACAGCTAAGGTGAAGAAAGACATGAAACCAAGGCTTACACCATGCTTCTCTTTAAATTCTTCTTTATATTTCTTTCTAAGTTCGAAGATAGGAGACATATCTACTTCGTTAAAAGTAGTAAGCATCGCCGTATCGTTTTTGGCGCTTACCAAGCGTTCTGCCAGTTTACGACGGAACATCGACATTTTCTTCTTCTCTTCTCCTCTGGTACCCGTTCCTGGAGTTCCCATAGAAGCTTTGGCCTCAACCGCATCTTGTTTAGTTACGCGACCGTCTTTACCCGAACCTTTTACTTCTTTTGAGTCCACTCCTTTTTCATCAAGTATCTTCTTGGCTGCAGGGGATGGACTTCCTGTAGCGTAGGTATCTTGTTTCTGGCTTGGAGTGCTGGATTTAGAAGGAGTTTCAGTTTTAGCTTCTGCTTTATCGCTATCTTCTTTATCTTCCGTCTCCTCCTGGCGTTCCTTCTCTTCTTCTTCAGCCGGCTTATCGTCAGAGCTATCGTCACCTCCACCGGGTTTTTCAGCTTCAGTATCGATTAGACAAACTACTTCACCTACCCCAACTACATCGCCTTCTTCAGCCTTTAGTGTGATAATACCACTTGCTTCCGCTGGAAGCTCAAGGGTTGCTTTATCACTATCAACTTCGGCAACTGCCTGATCTTTTTCAACGTAATCCCCGTCTTCTACCAGCCACTGGGCTATTTCAACTTCAGTGATGGATTCCCCGGGTGAAGGAACTTTCATTTCTAAGGCCATGATTGTTATCTATTTAGTCTCCTGAATTCCAGGAAATTGATTCTTAATTATTTTCTTCTTCGTTTAAATCTTTATCAAAAACGCTATTGATCACGCGTTCATGTCGTTTCTTAAAACGCACAGAACTACCTGCCGCAGGTGAACCGTAAAATTTACGGCTACAAACTCTAAATTTACGAGCTTCTTCAAAGTGCAGCAACAAGTGAGCATAAGCTCCCATATTACGTGGCTCTTCCTGAGCCCACACTACATCATCAGCATTTTTATACTTATCCATTAACTCTTTCATTTTGGAAATAGGTAATGGAAATAATTGTTCAATTCTTACCAGCGCAACATCATCTCTTTCGTTCTCTTCTTTGTATTTGAGAAGATCGTAGTAAAACTTACCGGTACAGAAAACCAGTGATTTCACCTTTTCTGCACTAGCTTCCGGATCATCTAAAACGCTTTGGAAACTTCCGTTAGCAAATTCTTCTTTAGTTGAAATTACTTTTGGATGACGAAGAAGACTTTTAGGTGTAAATATAATAAGAGGCTTTCTGAATTCAGCCTTCATCTGTCTTCTTAGAATATGGAACATGTTAGCAGGAGTGGAAATATCTGCTACATACAAATTGTCTTTTGCACAAAGCTGAAGAAAACGCTCCATTCTTCCTGAGGAGTGTTCCGCTCCCTGACCTTCATAACCGTGAGGCAATAACATTACCAGCCCATTCTGTAATTTCCACTTATCTTCAGCTGCAGAAATGTACTGATCTATCATGATCTGGGCTCCATTCACGAAATCTCCAAACTGAGCTTCCCAGATCGCAAGTGTGGTTGGACTAGCCATGGCATAACCATAATCAAAACCTACAACACCATATTCTGAAAGCAGGGAGTTATAAATAAAGAAATCTCCGTCTCTTTCTTTTATATTATTATGAAGAATGATCTCTTCTTCACTTTCTTCAACTTTAAGAACTGCGTGGCGGTGGGAGAAAGTACCTCTTTCAACATCCTGTCCGCTAATTCTAATATTGTAACCTTCCATCATTAAAGAACCATAAGCCAGATGCTCGGCCATAGACCAGTCTAACTTATTATCTTCAAAGTACATTTTCTTTCTACCATCAATGATCTTCTGGATCTTCCTCATAAACTTTTTACCTTCCGGTAATTGAGAAACGGCTTCAGCTACTTTATCTAATTTATCCAGATCGAATGTAGTATCTACATTCTTCATCATTTCATCTTCCTGGACATTCTGGAAGCCATCCCATTCATCCTGCATGAAAGGAGTGATCCTGGTGGTTTCTTCTTTTCTGGAATCTTCCAGCTTTTCTTCTAAAGCTGCTTTATATTTTTCTTCTAACTTTTTGAGATAATCATCGTCTGCAACTCCTTCTTTCTTCAGCTTTTCAAAATAAATATCTCGTGCATTTTCATGTTTTGAGATCGCTTTATAAAGTTTAGGCTGAGTAAATCTAGGCTCATCCCCTTCATTATGACCATATTTTCTATACCCAAGAAGGTCGATAAATACGTCTCTTTTAAATTTCATTCTGAAATCCAGCGCAAAAAGAATGGCATGTACTACAGCTTCGGCATCATCAGCATTCACATGCAATACCGGAGAAAGAGTCACTTTCCCGACATCTGTACAGTAAGTTGAACTTCTGGCATCCAGATAATTCGTAGTAAAACCAATCTGGTTATTCACCACTATATGTATTGTCCCGCCAGTTTGATATCCTTCCAGCTGAGCCATTTGCACTAATTCATAAACAAGACCCTGTCCCGCAATAGCTGCATCTCCATGAACAAGGATTGGCAAAACCTTTGAATTATCACCTTCATAGCGACGATCCTGTTTTGCCCTGGTAATTCCTTCTACCACGGCTCCCACTGTTTCAAGGTGAGATGGATTTGGTGCAATATTTATATTTATATCCTTACCAGTATCTGTTGTTCGGCAGGAAGTCCACCCGAGGTGATATTTTACATCTCCGTCAAAAATATCCTGCTCATAGTCTTTCCCGTCAAATTCACTAAAAATGTCTTTAGCGTTTTTTCCGAAGATATTGGTAAGCGTGTTAAGTCTGCCACGGTGAGCCATTCCCATCACAAATTCTTCTACTCCAAATTCTGCAGCTTTTTCAATAAGCGCATCCAGAGCCGGGATCAAACTTTCTCCACCTTCCAGTGAAAAACGCTTTTGCCCAACATATTTTGTGTGAAGAAATGATTCAAAAGAAACTGCCTCATTCAGCTTTTTTAATATTTGTTTCTTCTGCGAATCATCAAATTTCGGATGATTCTCATTGACATTCAGCTTATTCTGAATCCACTCGATCTCCTCAGGTTTCCGAATATACATATACTCGATCCCGATAGATTCACAATAGATATTTTCAAGATGCCTTATGATCTCTTTTAAAGAGGTCGGGCCAATTCCAAGAATATCTCCAGCATTAAAAGTTGTTTGAAGATCGCTTTCTTCAAGCCCAAAATTGGAAATATCGAGGGTAGGAGAATATTTTCTACGTTCTCTTACAGGATTTGTCTTGGTAAACAAATGGCCTCTGGTTCTGTACCCGTCAATTAAGCGAATTACCTGAAATTCTTTTATAACGTGTGCCGGTATCTCCCCTTCAGAAAATCTACAGGAGCTTCTCTCAATACCTCATCAGAAACGCCATTTTGTTGCATTCCGAAGTCAAATCCCTGGAAAAAAGCCCTCCAACTGGGCTCCACACTATCAGGGTATTTTAAATATTGATCGTAAAGTTCTGCGAAGTATGCAGTATGAGCAGCATTTAGAAATGAAAATCTATCCATAGAATTGAAACAAATGTTTCTTTTTGTTTTGAAAACATAGCAAAAATACAATTTTTAAAAAAAACAGCTTGCAGGCATTATGATAATTCTCTATTGGATTATAGGAATTTTAACACTGCTAAAAATTGGATAGTTTCTGAAGAATGCAGGATAACTATAAGAAAAGAATGTTTACACCTGTCTTTCCATTAGCATTTCACCAAACTTTCGAAGTGGATCCTTTTTAGCTTCAGGGAGCTGAATTTTATCCAGTATTTTAAATGCCTGATCGGTATATTTCCCGATCTCCTTTCGGGTAAGTTCCGCAGCACCACTGCTTTCAAACAAAGCTTTTACAGCTTCTATCTTACCTGAATTATCCACCGGATTTATTGTGTATAAATGCTCTAGTTGAAGCGCCTCACTCCTGTTAGCCAGCTCCAGTGTTTTCAGATATAAAAATGTCTTCTTATTTTCAATAATATCCCCCCCGGGTTGTTTTCCAAAGGTTTCCGGATCACCAAAAGCATCCAGATAATCGTCCTGAAGCTGGAAAGCGATTCCAAGCAACCTACCGTATTGATAGATTGCTTCTTTACATTCCTTAGAGGTTTGAGCCACGATCGCTCCCATTTGCAGGGAAGCACCCACCAGAACCGCCGTTTTATATTCGATCATTTTGAGATAATCATCAATACTAACATTATCGCGAGTCTCAAAATCAATATCGTATTGCTGGCCTTCACAAACCTCGATGGCAGTTTTCGTAAATAACTTAGAAAGTTCTTTAAAGGTATCCCCTTCATAACTTTCAAATAGCTGGTATGCGTTAATAAGCATCGCATCCCCCGAAAGAATTCCAGTATTAATATCCCATTTCTCATGCACCGTTTCTGTTCCTCTTCTTATGGGAGCGTCGTCCATAATATCATCATGCACCAGAGAAAAATTATGAAAAACTTCAATAGCCAAAGCGGCATCCAGGGCTTTTCTATAATCGCAGTCAAAAATTTCTGAAGCCATTAAAACCAGCACGGGCCTAAGTCTTTTTCCGCCTTGTTCAAGTATATAAACCATTGGCTCATATAAATTTGCAGGTTCTTTAACCTTGATTTTCTCGTGCAGATAGTCGATTATAGCCTCTCTATACTGGGAAATGGAAAGCATGGGATAAAAAATTTTCCGCTAAAATACCATAATTGCTAGTAATTCAAATTTTAAGCAGATGTTAAATAATGGCAAAACCTCGGAAACTTTTATTGTTTTTAAAGTTTCCATGACTACATTTGCCAAAAATTTTTCTACAGGTGAGAGAAGAAATATTAAATACGGCCGCAGAAATGTTCCTGAATTACGGCTTTAAAAGCGTAACCATGGACGATATTGCCGAAAAACTCGGGATATCTAAAAAAACCATTTACACGCACTATTCAACAAAAAGCAAGCTGGTACTGGCAACCAGTCACCATGTTTTTGAAAACATCAATTGCGGGATTGAAAAAATACGCAAGAAAAAACAAAATCCTATAAAGGAAAATTTCGAGATCAAACGTTATGTGATACATCATTTAAAAGATTCAAAGACCTCTCCCCATTTTCAGCTGAAAAAATATTATCCAAAAGCCTTTGAAAGCCTTAAAAACAAGCAGTTTGAATTATTGGATAATTGCATTAGCGACAATATTCACCGGGGAATTGAAGGTGGATATTATAGAAAAGACATGCCGATAGATTTTATAAGCCGCATCCATTTTGTGGGGATGATGGGTATTAAAGATACCGATCTCTTCCCTATCGAATTATACAGCCCTTCCACTCTAATGGATTATTTCATGGAGTATCACATGCGGGCAATTTGTACCCCAAAAGGAATTGAAACACTAGAAGAACTAATAAATGAGAAATAATACCCGGATAATTATCAGCTTTTTATTACTGATTTCTGCCACGATAAGTGCCCAGGAAGAAACTTCAGGAACCTATAGTTTATCTCTGGAAGAAGCCATAGAATTTGGAATCGAAAATAATTACCAGTCTCGTATAGCGCAAAAAGATGTTGAGATCGCCTTAAAACAGAAATGGGAGATCATCGCCCAGGGTTTACCACAAATTAACGGTGCGGTAGATTATCAGAACTTTTTAAAACAACCGGTAACATTATTACCTGCGGCAGCATTTGATAATACCCAAAGTACTATAGATGTAGTGCAGGACTATTTTGATAATGTTGAAAGAAACGATACTCCTGTGAATACTCCTGAAGGGTTTATTCCAGTGCGTTTTGGCACCAAGCAAAGCATGAATGCTACCGCGACCTGGAACCAATTGATCTTTGACGGCTCTTATATTGTGGGAATCCAATCTGTAAAAACACTCTTACAGATCTCAGAAAATGCAAAAACAAAGACCGATCTGGAAGTTAAAAAAGCGGTGATCAATGCCTACGGAAATGTGCTTCTGGCTGAAGAAAGCGTGGAAATTCTTGAGAAGAATGTGGAAGCTCTTCAAAAAACCTATGATGACACCAAAAAGATCTTTGAAAATGGTCTAACAGAAGAAGAAGATGTAGAACAACTGGAAATAACCCTTATTAATCTCAAGAATAATCTAAACAGAAGTAGGAGAATGGAGGATATCTCTTATGAAATGCTGAATCTTAGTCTTGGGATTCCTGTTGAAGACAAGGTAATCTTAACCAATGATCTGGATGGCTTAGCCATGAAATTCTATCAACCTTCTTTATTAGAGGAACAGATTCCCGTAGAAGATAATATAGATTATCGTATAGCAAAGAATTCAGCTGAATCTGCCAGGATCCAGGTAAGACTTCAAAAAGCAAAAGCGCTGCCTACTCTAAGTGGGTTTGTGAATTATGGTTACCAGGGATATGCAGATAAGTTCACTTTTTTAAATAGTGATCAGGAATATTTTGGCCAATCCATATTTGGGGTAAGCCTTAACATCCCAATTTTTAGCAGTGGAATGAGAAGTTCCCGAACCAAACAAAGGGAAATTGAATATGAGCAGGCAATGTTGGATCTGGAACGCACAGAAAATGAAGTAAAAGGACAGATAAATATGGCCAAAAGTGAATATGAGTTTACCATAGAAAACTATCAGAATGCAGTAAGAAATCTGGAACTGGCCGAGCGAATTGAAAATAAGAATCAAATAAAATTCTTTGAAGGTATAGCCAGCAGTTTCGAATTAAATGAAGCTCAGCGACAACTTTATTCGGCACAGCAAAATTATTTACAATCCATGCTCGATGTGATCTCTGCGAAGGTAGACCTCGAGAATTTACTTGATACAAGAACCTATTCATCTGAAAATTAAAAGAATTAACTTCATACAAATGAAAAATATATTTTACACCCTATCGCTTTCACTTCTCCTGGTAGTCGTTTCCTGCGGGGAACCAAAAAAGAATTCTACCGAAGCGGTTTTAGAAAGTAATGATGCTGAAAAAATTCAGCAAAAAAAGGACGAGTTAACCAATCAGCTGGTTGCGGTAGAAGCAGAAATAGATGAGCTTGACGCGAAACTGAAGGAAATAAATCCTGAAAAAAATATACCATTGATCACTTCTTATGAGGTAAAAACTGAAGAATTCAATCATTACCTGGAACTTCAGGGTAGCGTAGAAACCAAAAAGAATGTGGTACTAAATGCTGAAATGGGAGGAGTTCTTGAAAGAGTATATGTTAAGGAAGGACAAAAAGTTGCTAAGGGACAAACATTGGCTAAAATTGATGATGGTGGTTTAAGCCAGCAATTAGCGCAAATGCAGACCCAACTGGATCTTGCAAAAACCACTTTTGAACGCCAGAAGCGTCTTTGGGATCAAAAAATTGGAAGTGAAATGCAGTATTTACAAGCTAAGTCTTCTTATGAAGGACAGGTGAATGCAGTAAATCAGATGAAAAGCCAGCTGGCTAAATCAGTAGTGACAGCACCATTTTCCGGGGTTGTAGACGATATTATCACCGAAGAAGGAAATGTGGTAACACCAGGACAAACACCTGTTTTAAGGCTGGTTAACCTTAGTGATATGTATATTAAGACAGATGTACCGGAAACTTATATTTCTGATGTTACCGAGGGTAAAAAAGTAGAAGTTACGTTCCCGGTACTTGGAGAAACCGTTGAAACTAAAGTGAAGCAAACAGGAAATTATATAAATCCTAATAACAGAACATTCAACGCTGAAATTGAAGTTCCTAATAAGAATAAAAATATCAAACCGAATCTAACCGCAAGACTAAAAATAAACGATTATACAAATGAAGACGCCATTTTAGTCCCACAAAACGTTATCTCTGAAAATGCCGAAGGAGAACAATATTTATACATTCTAAAAGACCTGGATGGAGACAAAGCGGTAGCAAAACAAGTGATCATTGAAACCGGAAAATCACAGGGTGATAAAATTGAAGTTCTGAAAGGTTTGAATGATGGAGATATTCTCATTCAAGAAGGTGCACGTAGCGTGAAGGAAGGTCAAACCGTCAAATTAATAAATTACTAATAAGGTAATATGGCTAAAAAGAAACAATTTTTAGAGAAAGAATTTCCTCTTTCATCCTGGGCTATAAAGAATAAAACGACCATCTACATGGCGATGGGCCTTATCCTGTTCTTTGGGATTTCCGCTTATTTCAGTATGCCCAGGGAAAGTTTTCCTGAAATTAAAGAGACTAAAATATATGTTAGTTCTGTTTATCCCGGGAATACAGCGGAAGATATTGAAAAACTAATCACCAATCCTCTGGAGGATAAACTGAAGACCGTGAGTAACGTGGTGGAAATAATTTCTACCTCTCAGGAAGATTATTCCATGATCACGGTAGAATTTGATGAAGACCTTTCCGTTGAACTTGCCAAACAAAAGGTAAAAGATGAAATAGATTCGGAAACTTCTGGAGAAGACTGGCCTACCTTCAACGGCGCAAAGGTAGAACCAAATGTTTTTGAACTCAGTATGTCTGAGGAAATGCCGATCCTTAATATTAATATTTCCGGAGATTATCCTGTAATGAAACTTAAGGAATTCGGGGAATATCTTCAGGATGAAATTGAAAATTTACCGGAGATCAAAAAAGTGGATATCCGTGGTGCTCAGGAAAAGGAAATTGAAGTGGCCGTAGATATTTATAAAATGATGGCTTCTTCAGTTAGTTTTAATGACATTACCAGTGCCATTAGCAATGGTAACATGACGATGTCTGCGGGGAACTTTGTTGCCAGTGGTCAACGGAGAACGATCAGGATACTTGGAGAAATAGACGATCCGGAAGAACTTAAAAATTTTGTAGTAAAGTCTGAAGATGGCGATAATGTATATTTAAAGGATATTGCCGATATATCATTTCAGGCAAAAGACCGTACTACCTACGCTCGTGAATATGGAGAGAGTGTGGTGATGCTGGATGTTAAGAAGAGATCCGGAAAAAACATGGTTGCTGCAGCTGAAAAGATCGAGAAGATCGTTGATGATGCCAGAGCTAATGTCTTCCCTTCTAATCTTAATATCTCTATTACCAACGACCAATCTTCAAAAACCATTGGTCAGGTGGACGACCTGGTGAATAATATCATATTCGGTATTATCCTGGTGGTTACGGTGCTAATGTTCTTTTTAGGATTTAAAAACGCCCTGTTCGTTGGGTTCGCGATTCCTATGTCTATGTTCATGTCGCTCATGATATTGAATCAGCTTGGATATACCATGAATACGATGATCCTGTTTGGATTAATTATGGGACTGGGTATGCTGGTGGATAACGGTATTGTGGTAGTGGAGAATGTTTACCGACTCATGGACGAGGAAGGAATGAGCCGAATCGCTGCCGCTAAAGAAGGTATTGGGGAAATCGCTTTCCCTATCATCATTTCTACTGCGACTACTGTTGCGGCCTTTATTCCGTTAGGATTATGGCCGGGGTTAATGGGCCAATTCATGATCTATTTTCCAATTACACTTTCGGTAGTCCTGGGCTCCTCTCTGTTTGTAGCCATATTTTTCAATTCTGTGCTCGTCTCCCAATTCATGAGGACTGAAGATAAAAATATGCCGCTAAAAACTATTATTAGAGTTTCCCTGATCATCGTAGCAGTTGGATTGCCAGTATTCTTCTTTGGTGGTGAATACAGCGCATTAGGATCTCTGATGATATTCACAGCCATAATGGTTTGGGTTTACAGATTATTTCTCAGAAAATGGGCGAATAAATTTCAGAACAATTCTTTGGTGAAACTGGAAAACTGGTACGAAAGAAGGCTAACTTCTTCTTTTAAAAACAAACGCCCTTATTGGATTGTTGGTGCTACATTCGTGTTATTGATTGCAGCCTTTATGTCTTTCGGTGCTTCCCTGGCATCCCAGCGAACCAAAGTGGAGTTTTTCCCAGACAATAAACCCAATCAGATTATAGTATATATTGAATATCCTGAAGGAACAGCCATTGAAAAAACCAATGCTATCACCAAAGAAATTGAACAGAGAGTATATTCTGTTTTAAACGGTGATGAATACATGGATGACGGGTACAACTTCATGGTAGAAAGTGCCGTTTCCCAGGTAGGTGAAGGAGCCGGAAATCCTCAAACTGATGGAGGTTCGGCTGCAGAAATGCCTCATAAAGGAAAGATAACTGCTTCCATGAGGGAATACAAGTATCGTAGAGGAAAAGACAGTGAAGTGCTGCGCCAAAAAGTTCAGGAAGCTCTGGATGGAATTTATCCCGGAGTTCTTATTTCCGTTGAAAAAGATCAGAATGGCCCACCTGCGGGAGCACCTATAAATATTGAGCTGGAAGGTGAAGACTATAACGAATTGATTGCTACTGCTGAGGAAATGAGGAAGTTTATCAATTCCAAAAACATTCCCGCCATAGACGAACTTAAAATTGATGTAAACAAAGACAAGCCATCAATGCTTGTTGAAGTAGACAGAGAAAAAGCCGGAGAACTAGGTGTTAGTGCCGGCCAGGTGGGGCAACAACTGAGAAACTCCATATTTGGTACCAAAGCAGGTGTTTATAAAGAAAGCGGAGAGGATTACGACATCTATGTGAGATTCAATGAAAACAGTCGTTATAACAGCAGTGTTTTATTTAATCAAGCCCTAACTTTCAGGAACAATAAAGGTCAGTTAAGAGAAATTCCTTTATCTGCAGTAACTTCAAAAAGCAACAAATCTGGATTTAGCGCCATTAAACACAGAGATACTCGTAGGGTTGTTACTGTTTATTCCGCTTTAACGCCTGGATATACAGATGCGGGTGCCGCAGTGAGCCAGATCCAGAATGAAATGCGGAATTTCCATGGAATTCCTGATAATATTAGTGTTGATTATACCGGACAGATCGAGGAACAGAACAAGCAACAATCCTTTCTTATGGGAGCGTTCTTTAGCGGACTTGGATTAATTTTCCTTATCCTGATCTTCCAGTTCAATTCGGTTTCAAAGCCGTTAATCATTATGATCGCTATCTTTTTGAGCCTTATTGGAGTATTTGGTGGAATCGTAATTTCCGGCGCTCCATTTGTGATCATGATGACTATGATGGGAATTATCTCTCTTGCAGGAATTGTGGTTAATAACGGGGTGGTTCTCCTGGATTATGCCCAGCTGCTTATAGACCGAAAAAAGCTAAGAATGGGCATTCCTGAAGAGGAATATCTTCCTAAAGAAGAATTACTCCTTACTATTATAAGGTCTGGGAAAGCACGTTTAAGACCAGTGTTACTCACGGCAATTACTACCATTTTAGGACTGATTCCATTGGCAATTGGTCTTAACATTGACTTTTTCTCTCTATTCAGTGAGTTCGATGCCAACATCTATTTTGGAGGAGATAATGTGATCTTCTGGGGACCACTCGCATGGACAGTGATCTATGGATTAATGGTTGCAACCTTCCTTACTTTAATTATAGTTCCTTTATTGTTTTATATGGCAATTAGAATTAAGATGTGGGTACATTCTAAAAATTCGGATAATGAAATTTCTGAAAAGAGTGAACCGCAAGAAGTGCAATATGCAGAATAAAATGCTTAAATAATTTAAATATTAGATAACAAAAAACCCCGAAGCGATGCTTCGGGGTTTTTTATTTTATAGCTTAAAATGTTATTGATTGCTAACCAGTGAACTTTCACTTTTCCAACTGTTAACACTTGCAATCACACTATTTTGATAGTCCACTTCGGTAAGTTTATCTTTAGACCAGAAAAACCATTTTCCGCTTTTTTCACCATTTTCGTAATTCGCGATGGCTGTCTTATCACCGTCTTGGTTGTAAGAAACCCATTTCCCGTGGAGTCTACCGTTCTTGTACGTACCTTCCTGCCTAATACTTCCATCTTCATAATAAAACGTTCCTTTAATTAAATCTCCCTCCTTTTCAAAAGTAGGTTTAGAGTCTTTATTTTGAGCCATAGCAACACTTCCTGTAACGAAAATTGCTGCCATTAGTATATTTCTTATAGTCTTCATAGTCATTTTTTATTAACATTCTCATTACAAAGATACAGAAAGTTTACAAACAGGCAATATTCAGGTAACATTAAGTTAACATTGGAAAGCATTTTAACTGTTTTTCAGCGGTTTAACACAACCTTCACACTTAACATTGGAGGAAAATCCTTTAATTTTTAATACATAAACGTTCAGTAAAAGTGTTTAACTTCTTACTTTTGTGCCCATTCTAAAATTTTAAGGATACGATGTACAGAAGTCATACCTGCGGTGAACTTAACGCTCAGCAAATCGGTGAAAAGATAACCCTCTCCGGATGGGTTCAAAAAGTTAGAAATAAAGGTTTTATGATCTGGGTAGATCTTCGTGATCGCTACGGTTTAACTCAGTTGATATTTGATGAGGAACGTTCTTCAAAAGAACTCATGGAAAAAGCCGGAAGCCTGGCCCGTGAATTTGTTATCCAGGTTGAAGGAACCGTAATTGAAAGGGAATCTAAAAACCCAAATATTGCTACAGGAGAAATTGAAGTTCTTGTAGAGGATTTCAAAATTCTAAATTCTTCCAAAACTCCTCCTTTCACTATTGAAGACGAAACAGACGGTGGGGAAGATCTTAGAATGAAATACCGATACCTTGATATTCGCCGTAACCCGGTAAAGAATAAATTAATGTTCCGCCATCAGGTTGGAATGAAGGTGAGAAATTATCTTTCTAATGAAGGTTTCATAGAAATTGAAACTCCATATTTAATTAAATCTACGCCTGAGGGGGCTCGCGATTTTGTAGTGCCAAGTAGAATGAATGAAGGGCAGTTTTATGCACTTCCACAGTCTCCTCAAACTTTCAAACAGTTGTTGATGGTTGGAGGAATGGATAAATATTTCCAGATCGTAAAGTGCTTCAGAGATGAGGATCTAAGGGCCGATCGTCAGCCAGAATTCACCCAGATAGACTGTGAAATGGCTTTTGTAGACCAGGAAGATATCCTGAATATTTTTGAAGGTCTTACAAGACATTTACTAAAAGAAATTAAAGGTGTAGACGTAGCGGAATTTCCCAGAATGACCTACGATGATGCCATGAGAAAATACGGGAATGACAAACCGGATATTCGCTTCGGGATGGAATTCGCAGAATTAGACGATGTAGCCAAAGACAAGGGTTTCAACGTTTTTGATCAGCAGGAATTAGTAGTTGGGATTGCCGTTACTGGAGCTGCAAGCTATACCAGAAAAGAGATCGATAATCTCATATCCTGGGTTAAAAGACCTCAGGTTGGTGCAAATGGACTTGTCTGGGCGAAATACAATGAGGATGGAAGTTTAAAATCTTCGGTAGACAAATTCTACTCTCAGGATGATCTAAAGGCCTGGGCTGATAAGACCGGCGCGAAGCCGGGTGATCTTATTTTAGTAATGGCTGGTGAAGCAACTAAAACCAGAACTCAGCTTAAGTGCATTAAGAATGCATTTAGGAAATGAGCTTGGATTAAGAAAACCTGATGAGTTTGCTCCATTATGGGTTGTAGACTTCCCTCTTTTAGAATGGGATGAGGATACTGAAAGATTCCACGCGATGCACCATCCATTTACTTCTCCAAAGAAAGAAGATTTTGCTCTTCTGGAAACGGAACCGGGTAAAGTAAGGGCTAACGCCTATGACCTTGTACTGAATGGTAATGAAATTGGAGGTGGATCTATAAGAATCCACGATAAGGAAACTCAGTCTCAGATGTTCAAATATCTTGGATTTACTCCAGAAGAGGCTAAGGAACAATTCGGATTTTTGATGGATGCCTTCCAGTATGGAGCTCCACCACACGGAGGTATCGCTTTTGGATTTGATAGACTTGTCGCAATTTTGGGAGGCCAGGAAAGTATCAGGGACTTTATCGCCTTCCCGAAAAATAATGCAGGCCGTGACGTAATGATAGACGCTCCTGCAAAACTTGATAATGAACAACTGGACGAATTACATCTTCGTTTGAAATTATAAAAATAAAAACCCACATACCGTGGGTTTTTATAATCTTATACTAATTTTAGAAGAGTGCCAAATTATAGCAAATCCATACTTCACAAGTTTTTAAACTGGAAAACTAAAAACCTATCTCATAAGCAATTTTTGATGATGCTGAGTGCGGTAATTGGCTTTGTAGCTGGACTGTTTGCGGTAATTATCAAAAACCTTACTCATTTAATTCAGCAATTGCTGGAAGGTGAGTTTATTGTTAAATATCACGATGCGTTCTATTTCATATTTCCAGTAATAGGATTGCTTATCGTTTACCTGATAATAAAGTTCGTGATTAGGCATCATGTGGGACACGGTATTCCTACAACCCTGTATGCAATAAGCAGGCAAAAAGGAATCATGAAACGATTTCAGATGTATGCTTCTGTGATCACTGCGCCTATTACTGTAGGTTTCGGTGGATCGGTGGGACTGGAGGGCCCAACAGTAGCAACAGGAGCTTCCCTGGGTTCTAATATCTCGAGATTATTTTTAATGAATCAGGCCTCCAGAACGCTTTTAATTGGCTGTGCAGCGGCCGGAGCGATGTCTTCAATTTTCAAAGCGCCTATCGCGGCTATTATTTTTGCCATAGAAGTTTTTAGTCTTGACCTTACCCTGGCATCCCTTTTACCACTTTTACTGGCTTCGGTATCTGCAATACTAACTTCCTACTTTTTCTTCGGAAGTCAGACCCTTCTACCATTTGAATTAAAAGATACCTTTCAGATTTCTGAAGTGCCATTCTATATAATGCTTGGTATTCTGGCCTCTGTCTGTTCGATCTACTTTTCAAAAGTTTATTTTAACTCCTCCAAACTACTGGCAAAAATAACTTCTCCCTTTGCCAGGATGTTAATGGCTGGTCTTGGTTTGGGAATACTTATTTATTTTATTCCACCTCTTTATGGTGAAGGCTATAATGTGGTGAACAACCTTTTGCACGAAAATTATATGGAGGCTTTAGGAACAAACCTCTTTAATGACTACCTCGAGAACATTTGGGTAGTGATCCTGTTATTGGCAGGATTGGTGGTCTTTAAAATTGTAGCTTCTTCGCTTACATTTAGTGCTGGTGGAGTTGGAGGGATATTTGCGCCGGTGATGTTTATGGGAAGTGCGATGGGACATTGTTTTGCCCTTATAATGAATAATTCCGGATTGCTTAAACATAATATTTCAGTCAGTAATTTTACACTGGTGGGAATGGCCGGGCTCATGGCGGGAGTCCTCCATGCACCTTTAACCGCGATCTTCCTTATTGCTGAACTTACGCATGGATATGAACTGTTCATACCCCTTATGATCACGGCGGCAATTTCGTTTATGATTACCAGCAGGTTCCAGCCACATTCGGTTTATACTATGGAACTGGCCCAGCGAGGAGATCTGCTAACGCATAATAAAGATCATACGGTATTAACCCTGATGAATATTTCCCAGGTAATTGAAAAGAATTTTATCTCATTACAAGTTAATATGACCCTGGGAGACGTTATTCACGAAGGAGTAATAAAATCTTCCCGAAATATTTTTCCAGTAGTTGATGAAAATGGTAAATTCATGGGAATCATATTACTGGATGATATTCGATCTATCATGTTCAATGAAAAATTGTATGATGAAGTAAAGGTTCAGGATATCATGCAGCAAGCTCCCGAAATTATCGATATAGAAAATGATCGAATGAAAGAGATCATGAAGAAATTTAAGGATAGTGGTGTCTGGAATTTACCGGTGGTAAAGGAAGACAAATATGTTGGCTTTATTTCTAAATCCAAACTCTTAACCGCATATAGAGAAAAGTTAATAGAAGTGACTGTTTAGTGAGAAATTTGATCGTTATCAGATTTATATCCTTCTCAAACCCAAAACATAAAATATTACAAAGAGATGAATTTATTTATGAAAATACTCGGAATTGGAATTCTAATAGCCGTTGGAGTAGGATTCTATTTTCGGTTAACAGATCGGGTTTTGGCCGGTGACAGGATCATTGGAATTTCTGTTCTTGCGAGTGCATTTATCCTGATGCCGATATTTTTATATGTGCGCTGGAGAGGCAAAAAATTAAAGGATTATACTCTCTCTGAGGAGAATATGAAAAAAATGAGAGATAAAGGAATTGACTAAACTCTGACAAAAAAAATCATAAAAAATTCTGATTTTCAGCGGATTCTAAAATTTTATCTATTATGTTTGTGCTTTATTAATTATTATTTTTATGCAAGGCACAGTAAAATTTTTCAATGAATCTAAAGGTTATGGGTTCATTACCAACGACGACACAAAAAGAGACATTTTCGTACACATTACCGCTTTAAATGGCGAAACCATCCAGGAAGGTGATAGAGTTGAGTACGAAGAAACAGAAGGAAAAAAAGGAGTAAACGCTACAGAAGTACGTTTGATCGACTAATGTTTTTCCTTAGTACAAAGTAAAAAAGCCGCTTTTCAGCGGCTTTTTTATTTCTATGCTTTTTCTTTGAGAGACTTCCCTACCCCATCTAGCATGGTCGTAGTCATTTTGTCCAGATCAAATTCATGATCCCATCCCCAATCAGTTCTCGCAGCGCTATCATCAATACTTGAAGGCCAGGATTCAGCGATCTTTTGTCTAAAATCGGGTTCGTAGAAGATTTCAAAATTTTTAATATGTTTTTTGATCTCTTCAGCAAGGATCTTCGGCGTAAAGCTTATAGCCGCCAGATTATAAGAAGATCTAACTTTTATTTTTTCAGCTGGAGCTTCCATAATATCTATAGTGGCCTTAATCGCATCATCCATATACATCATCGGCAAGGCTGCATCTTCCGCAAGAAAACTTGTATAAGTAGAATTCTTTAATGCTTCGTGGAATATTTCAATTGCATAATCTGTAGTACCGCCACCTGGTAAGGTTTTGTAACTAATAATTCCAGGATATCTGATGCTCCTTACATCTACTCCAAATTTATTAAAGAAATACTCACACCATCTTTCACCTGTTTGCTTGCTTATGCCATAAACAGTAGTCGGCTCCATAATTGTTGTTTGTGGAGTATCATCTTTTGGCGTTGTAGGTCCAAAAACTGCAATACTGGAAGGCCAGAAAACCTTATCCAGCTTACCCTCTTTAGCGATATTTAAAATATGAAATAAAGAATCCATATTAAGGTCCCAGGCTTTCATAGGAGCTTTCTCAGCAGTAGCGCTAAGCATCGCAGCCATCAGGTAAACTTCCCTCACTTCATATTTCTCTATCACCTCTCTAATATGAGCTTCATCAGTAGCATTTAGCACCTCAAAAGGACCGGATTCCATTAATTCCTCTGCTCCTTCTCTTATGTCGCTGGCAACTACCTGATCGTTTCCATGAATCTCTCTTAGCTTCAAAGTAAGTTCGGTACCAATTTGTCCGCAGGCACCAATAATTAAAATCCTTCCGGGCATAAATTTATATTTTTTGCAAATATATTTAATTATAAAGAGGAAACCTCAATCTTAGTGTTTTCTTGATGTTATATATTAAGAATCTTTCAATAAAAATTTATTTGAAAACATATCAGTAAATAATGAATAACTTTGTGAAACATAGAAATCATCTTATGAAAAAACTGATCTGTTTTATTTCACTTGTTGCAATCATTTCCTGCAAAACAGAGCAGGATGCAGAAGACTCTCTCAAAAATAAACAAGATACAACTGCATTTCAGAAAAAAATAAAAATTCAGGATCCAGACTTTGCTCTGGAGCCGGAAGCAAGAAAATATGCCTTAAACTGGGTAGAATATATCACTGCTCAAAATGAAATTAGCAAACTGGAAGATGCGACTATAAATGAGGTGATGAATAATGCTCCTACCATCGCTCAAATTATGGGATCTTTAAAAACATCTATCCCAGATAGTTTGAAAGCTGTTCCAGTTGAAGCAAGATTGAATGTCATAAATACAAAGGCCCAGCTTTTAAAACAATATTCTGGTAAACAGAAACCGGATGCAGAAGCCATCCAACAGACTGCTAAAGAGTTACACCAGGAATTCAGCAATTTAAAACTTCAAATGAATGAACTTTTCTTAAAAACAATTGAAGATTTTGAAAAAGAGCTGGATGAAATTGAACGGAAAGAGCTGGAAGAAAAAGAACAAAAAGAAAAGGATACTCTTTAAAAAAATCAAAAAGTGGTAACTTACTTTAAAATATTACCGATGAAAAAACCAGTAATTTTAATTTTTTGTTTGCTTGTAACTTTCCTTTTTCAAAATCTGAATGCTCAGGTTAAGAATACCGAAGAAAATATAAGTGCTGTGGAACGACAGGTGAACAAAGTAATTGGAAAATGGCATAAAGCCGCGGCAGAAGCCAATTTTGATCATTACTTCAATCTAATGACCGACGATGCTGTTTTTATTGGTACCGATGCAACGGAAAACTGGACACTACCCGAATTTAAAAAATTTGCGAAGCCTTATTTCGATTCAGGAAAAGCCTGGAGCTTTTCTACATTGAACAGAAACTTATATATTCATGAGAATCTAAGGGTTGCCTGGTTCGATGAACTTCTAGACACGCACATGGGAATTTGCCGTGGTGCAGGCGTACTTATGAAAGAAAAAGGAAAATGGAAAATTCATCATTATGTTCTTTCTATCACTATTCCAAATGAAAATGTAGATGAGATCACTAAAATGAAAAAGAAGTTCGATGATGATCTGATTTCTAAAATGAAAGCTAATTAGAAATTTCAGTCTTACTTTATTTTTTCTACCAGATTCTTTATCAATTACAGCAATCTAAGCCTCTGTTTTACAATTTATGACAGCTGAACCTAAAATTTCCTTCTTTCCTGTTAAAGATCCACCCAACCTGACTTTGATATTTTTGTGATTTTTATACTTTAGCGTTCATATTTCTAATTATCAAATAAAATAATGAAAAAAATAAACAGAATTCTACTTTTATCAGTAGTAGGTGCCGGACTTTTTACGTCCTGCAACGATGATAAAAAAGTAGAAGAAAAAGATGAAGAAGTCCATGGTATTAACCTTGCTTATATGGACACAACCACTAGCCCTAAAAAAGACTTTTTCCGTTATGTGAATGGTGCATGGCTGGATAGTACAGAAATTCCAGATGACAGAACTCGTTGGGGAAGTTTTGATGAGCTGCGCCAAAGAACAGACGAAGATGCCCTGGCTCTGCTGAATAAAGCTTCGGAAAGCGATAGTCTGGACGGAAATACAGATCCGGGAAAAGCAGTTTTCCTTTACAAAAGTATCATGGATACTGTAAGCAGAAATGAACAGGGTGTTGAGCCGGTAAAACCTTACCTGGCTAAGATTGATGCTATTCAGTCTAAAGAAGATCTTCAGAATTTCCTGGTTGAAATGAGTGAATATGGTAGTGCTGGATTCTTCTCATTTGGAGTAGGTGCCGATAGCAAAAATTCTGATATCAACGCCGCTTACCTTAATCCCGCTGGATTAGGTCTTCCTGAAAGAGATTATTACCTAACTCAGGATTCAGACTCTAAAGACAAAAGGGAAAAGTACAAGGCTTATATCACAGATATGCTTCAGTATATAGATTATTCTGAAGAAGAAGCTTCAAAAGCCGCGGAAACTATTCTTGCATTTGAAACTAAATTAGCTGAACCTCGCCTGGATAAGGTAGAACGTCGTGATGCCAGAAAAACTTATAATCCAATGACTATTGCCGAACTTCAAAAAATGGCACCGGCGATGCAATGGAAAGAGTATTTTGAGGGTATTGGAGCTAAGGACCTGGATACGATTATCGTTTCTCAGCCAGAATACATGAAAGGCATGCAAGACCTTCTTGCTGAAAATTCGGTTGACGACTGGAAAACTTACCTTAAATGGGATCTTTTTAACTCTGCAGCTGGAGCGCTTACCACCGATCTTGAAAGAGAGAGATGGGAATTCTATAGTAAAACTCTGCAAGGTGCAAAAGAACAGAGACCAAGGGACGAAAGAGCCTTACAATCTATTAATGGTGTACTGGGAGAAGCACTTGGTAAACTTTATGTAGCCGAGAATTTCCCACCGGAAGCAAAGAAAACTGCTCAGGAAATGGTTGCGAATATTCTTAAGGCTTACGAAAATAGAATTAACAACCTTAGTTGGATGAGCGAAGACACTAAGAAAAAGGCGCTTGAAAAACTAAACACATTCAATGTTAAGATAGGTTACCCAGACGAGTGGAAAGACTACAGTGATCTTGAGATCAATAGTCCTGAAAATGGTGGTTCTTACTTCCAGAATATGCTAAACGCTCAAAAATGGAGAGTGGCCGAAAATATGGCAGATCTTGGAGAGCCCGTAGATAAGGATGAATGGTTTATGGCGCCTCAAACAGTAAATGCATATTACAACCCAAGATACAACGAGATCGTATTCCCGGCGGCTATCTTACAACCACCTTTCTACGATTACAAAGCTGATGCAGCCGTAAACTATGGCGGAATTGGAGCGGTGATAGGTCATGAGATCTCTCATGGATTTGATGATAGCGGAGCACGTTTTGATGCTGAAGGAAACCTTAATAACTGGTGGACAGACAAAGACCTTGAGCAATTCGAAGGATTAGGTAACGACCTTGCTGAGCAATACAGCGCTATTGAA
This sequence comes from uncultured Flavobacteriaceae bacterium, assembly GCA_963779835.1. Taxonomy (GTDB): domain Bacteria; phylum Bacteroidota; class Bacteroidia; order Flavobacteriales; family Flavobacteriaceae; genus Christiangramia. The sequence goes on along the minus strand of CAVZZT010000008.1, from coordinate 328,546 downwards.
GTTATGGATAGCGTATACATCAACGGGAAATTCACTCTTGGAGAGAATATTGGTGATCTAGGTGGTGTAAATGCCGCTTATGATGGCCTTCAATTACACCTAAAAGAAAACGGTGACCCGGGAAAAATCGACGGGTTTTCTCCTGAACAACGTTTCTTCCTTTCATGGGCTACGGTGTGGCGCACTAAAATGCGTGATGAAGCGATGAAGAACAGGATTAAAACAGATCCTCATTCACCTGGAATGTACAGAGCTTATGTACCACTTCAGAATATAGATGCATGGTATGATGCTTTTTCTATTGAAGAAGGAGATTCAATGTATGTAAAGCCAGAGGAAAGAGTTAGAATCTGGTAATCTTATAATTGTTAGATAATAAAAAGGCCGGTTAAATTACCGGCCTTTTTTATTTTAGAAATAAAGAAACGCATCCTGGATATGCTCTACCTTAGTTCCCAATTTATTTTTAATAATTGCAATAATATCAAACCTAACATCTACATCCAGCTCCTTTTCTTCAACATAATGATTAATTGCTTTAACCAACTGCTGAATTTGTTTGGGTTTTACAAAATCCTGAGGATTTCCAAATTCCGGGGTGCTTCTTGTTTTAACTTCGGCGACAATAAGGGTATTTCCTCTTTTGGCTATAATATCAACCTCAGCTTTTTGAAAGCGATAGTTTAGCTCGAGGATCTCATATTCCTTCAGCCTCAAATATTCCACGGCCAGCTCCTCTCCTTTTTTACCAAGCTCATTATGCTCTGCCATGATCACTAATTTAAATTATACTGAATAATTAATCGCTATAGATCCAACTTTCAGATCTAAAGCTTCGATTTCTTCTGGAGTAGCTTTAATAATTTTATCTCCGTAAAATTTATTTGAAGGATCATTTCCAGGAGTTAGAAAAACTCTCAATCCGCTTTTTTCAAGTTTACCACCATTCCAGTCTACCGCACCACTGTAGTCCCAGCCAAAACCGTAAAAAGAGATCTTTTTACCATTCATTTTATTGAGCTCGGCGTAAGTTGTTCCCACATTCACACCGGTTTTAGATTCCCATTTACCCTTTTCAGAATATCTAAGATCATGGATCCTGGTTCTATTTTTATCCTGCCAGGTTATATGTAACTCATCTGAAGTTCCCGGATACAAAATAGTAAAAGGCCTTTCATCTGTTCCTTCTTCAAACATATCTGTCCCTTCGGTAATATTTGCATCGGGATAATTTTGAACAAGATCTTCAGCATTCATTTTTCCGAGATTTTCCACGGTATATTTTGAAGTACTTCCCGATGTTCCTTTTTTTGCACTGTTACATGCAGCCATAAAAAGCACTGCAGCAACCAATATTATTTTACGCATTTTGATTCAATTTCAGGTAAAAGTAGAAAGTTATTCCACAAGCCTTTTGCCTTTTACAAGAATTTAACGCGTATTCAAACACCTTTGCTTAACTTTACGGCTCTTAAAAAAGTACATAGAATAATGAACAAAAATCCTCAGAGATTTACGATTACAGCGGCCTTACCCTATACTAACGGGCCTATTCATATTGGACATTTAGCCGGCGTTTATGTTCCGGCAGATATTTATTCCCGTTTTCTTCGAATGCAGGGGCACGATGTAGCTTTTGTTTGTGGTAGTGATGAGCACGGTGTGCCCATTACCATTAAAGCGAAAAAAGAAGGAGTAACTCCACAGGATGTAGTTGATAAGTACAATGGGATCATTAAAAAGTCCTTTGAAGATTTCGGGGTTAGTTTTGATAATTACTCACGAACTTCCGGAAAAACTCATCATGATACCGCTTCAGCATTTTTTAAGAAAATGTATGAGGATGGTAAATTCATTGAAGAATCTACCGAGCAATTATATGATGAGGAAGCAGGACAATTTCTTGCCGACAGATTTGTGACCGGGACCTGCCCTAAATGTGGGAATGAAGAAGCTTATGGTGATCAGTGTGAAAGCTGTGGATCTTCGCTAAATGCTACAGATCTTATTAATCCAAAATCGGCAATTACCGGCGCTGTTCCAACTTTAAAGGAAACAAGACACTGGTTTTTACCATTGGATCAATATGAAGATTTTTTAAAAGAATGGATACTGAAAGGTCATAAGGCCGACTGGAAATCTAATGTTTATGGCCAGGTGAAATCGTGGATAGACGACGGGCTTCGTGCACGTGCCGTAACCCGTGACCTTGACTGGGGAATTCCGGTTCCTGTTGAAGGCGGAGAAGGCAAAGTACTTTACGTTTGGTTCGATGCACCTATTGGATACATCTCTTCAACTAAAGAATGGGCTGAACGTGAAGGTAAAGACTGGGAGCCATACTGGAAAGATGAAAACACTAAACTGGTTCATTTTATTGGGAAAGATAATATTGTTTTTCACTGTATCATTTTCCCGGTTATGTTGAAAGCTCATGGAGATTATATACTTCCGGAAAATGTACCAGCCAACGAATTCCTGAACCTGGAAGGTAAGAAACTCTCTACCTCTAAGAATTGGGCAGTTTGGTTGCATGAGTACCTGGAAGATTTCCCGGGACAACAGGATGTTTTAAGATACGTTCTTACAGCCAACGCTCCGGAAACAAAAGACAACGACTTTACCTGGAAGGATTTCCAGGCTAGAAATAATAATGAACTGGTGGCCATCTTCGGAAACTTCATTAACCGTGTGGTGGTGCTTACCAACAAATATTACGATGGTATTGTTCCGGAACCGGGAACCTATTCCGAAATTGATGAAAAAACGATCGCTGAATTAAAAGCGTATCCGGCTGTGATAGCCAGCTCTATTGAGAGATATAGATTCAGAGAAGCTCAGGGAGAATTGATGAACCTGGCCAGACTTGGAAATAAATATCTTGCTGACGAGGAGCCATGGAAACTGATCAAGACCGATGAGGGAAGAGTAAAAACGATTATGTATGTAGCGCTTCAGATCGCTTCAGCTTTATCAATTATCAGTGAACCATTCCTTCCATTTACCTCAGCGAAACTGAAGAAGATGCTGAATCACGTTGATGAAAATTCAGATAATACTCCAGACTGGGATATTATAGGAACTAAGGAAGCTCTTATTCCGGGAGGTCATCAGATTGGGAAAGCTGAATTACTTTTCAGTAAGATCGAAGATGAGCAAATGGAAAAACAGCTGGAGAAATTAGAAGCCACTAAAACTGCGAACGCTATGGAAGACCAGAAAGCAGAACCCCAAAAAGACATCGCCACTTTCGAAGATTTCACCAAAATGGATCTTCGGGTAGGAACCATTATCGAAGCTGAAAAAATGCCCAAAACCAAAAAACTAATGGTTTTAAAAGTTGATACCGGAATTGACCAACGAACGGTTGTTTCTGGAATTGCTGAACATTTTAAAGCGGAAGATATCATCGGTAAAAAAGTGACTGTGCTGGTAAACCTCGCTCCTAGAAAACTTCGCGGAGTTGAAAGTGAAGGCATGATCTTAATGACCGAAAATGCTGAAGGAAAACTGGTTTTTGTAAATCCCGATGAAGAAGGGGTTACAAGCGGAACCACAATAAATTAAACCGAATTTTAGCACATTAAGCGGAGCCCTGAAGTGGTAAAGCAAACCTGTCTTAAGTATTTTAGTCAAGCTGAACTTGTTTCAGCTTCTCTTTTATGCTATAAACTTTCAACAGATCCTGAAACTAGTTCAGGATGACGGTTAACGATTAGGTATTTCAAATACATGCTCAAAATAGCTTTTCATCCAATTTATAAACATCCATTACCGGAAGGTCATCGGTTTCCTATGGAAAAGTATGATCTGCTGCCAAAACAATTACTTCATGAAGGCACCTGTGATGAGGCTAATTTCTTCGAACCCGGTTTCCCGGAAAAAGAACCAATATTAGCGGTTCACGACGAAAACTATTTTAATCGACTGCGTAATCTCGACTTATCAAAAAAGGAGATCCGCGTTTCCGGATTTCCTCTTTCCCAGGAATTGGTAGATCGTGAGCAGATCATTGCAGATGGGACGATCAAAGCCTGTGATTATGCGCTAAAAAAGGGCATTGCGATGAATATTGCGGGTGGAACGCATCACGCCTTTACCGATAGAGCTGAAGCCTTTTGTCTTTTGAATGACCAGGCTATCGGTGCAAGGTATCTACAAAGAAATGGTTACGCAAAAAAGATACTTATTATAGATCTTGATGTTCACCAGGGAAATGGCACTGCAGAAATTTTTAAAAATGATGATTCTGTTTTCACCTTCTCTATGCACGGCAAAGGAAATTATCCTTTCAGAAAAGAAAAGTCTGATCTGGATATTGAACTCGAAGATGGCACCAAGGATAAGGCCTATCTAGAAAAATTAAAATCTACACTCCCCCATCTTATAGAAAAAACCGAGCCAGATTTTATATTTTATCTCTGCGGTGTCGATATTTTAGAAACCGACAAACTTGGTCGTCTCTCCTGCTCTATTGAAGGTTGTAAAGAAAGGGACCGTTTCGTTTTACAAACCTGTAACGATCTCGGAATACCTGTTGAGTGCAGTATGGGTGGAGGCTATTCCAAAGAAATAAAATTCATTATTGAGGCTCATGCTAATACCTATAGGCTCGCTCAGGAGATCTATTTTTAGACAATGGGATTTTTTATTTTTTCAATATTCCCATTGAAAACTCTTCGTGTTTCTTACTTCAAAAGTTGGCCAATTCAATTCAAAGTTCTGATTGGTAATATTTTAATTTCTATATTTAAAAGCCCTACTCATCTTTTTTATCAATTTTTTAATCAATTATCAATTATGACAAGATCATTATTCCTAATCGCCTTCCTCTGTTTCATTGGATCATCACAGGCACAAAATTTCAAAGCAGACGACATCAAAATCGATTATGAACGCTTCGTTTTGCCTAACGGCTTAACTCTTCTGGTTCATGAAGATCATAAGGCACCAATCGTGGCTGTTAATGTATGGTACCATGTTGGCTCAAAAAATGAGAAACCCGGTAAAAGTGGTTTCGCTCATTTATTTGAACACTTAATGTTCAATGGTAGTGAAAACTTTAAAGATGATTATTTCCAGGCTATTGAACGTATTGGAGGTACAGACGTGAATGGTACTACAAATTCAGACAGAACGAACTATTTCCAGAATGTTCCGGTATCCGCTTTAGACAGAGTACTTTTTCTTGAATCAGACCGAATGGGTCACTTCAAGGGAGTGATAAGTCAGGAATTACTTGACGAGCAACGCGGAGTAGTTCAAAATGAAAAGCGCCAGGGCGAAAACCAGCCTTATGGTAAACAATGGAACTATCTTACCAAAGCCATGTATCCAAAAGGGCATCCATATTCATGGACGGTAATTGGAGAGATGGAAGATCTTAATGCTGCTTCTATAGAGGACGTAAAAGAATGGTTTGAATCTTATTACGGGCCAAATAACGCCGTGATCGCAATTGCTGGGGATATTACACCGGAATTAGCTCATAAAAAAGTTTTGAAATATTTTGGAGACATCCCAGCGGGGCCAACTATTGAAAGACAGGAAAGAAATATCCCGGAACATCCAACCGATACTTATCAGGTTTACCAGGATAGAGTTTCAGAAAGCAGGGTACTTTATGCATGGAATTCTCCTGAATTTGGATCGAAGGAAGATCTTCAATTGGACCTTATTTCAGCAATTCTGAGCAGTGGTAAAAATTCAAGATTATACAAGAATCTGGTATATGAGAATCAGATCGCAAGTTATGCTCAGGCTTATCAGTCATCTTCAGAGATCGCGAGTCAGTTTATTGCACAAGCGAACGTGAAACCAGGAGCGGACATTGAAAAAGTTAAATCTGAAATGCTTTCTGAAATAGATAAATTCATTAAAGAAGGACCAACCGAGGCCGAACTTAAAAGAGTGAAAGCTGAGTACTTCGCTGATTTTATTAAGGGTATGGAACGTATTGGTGGATTTGGAGGAGTTTCTGATGTTTTAGCTTCTAATGAAACCTATCATGGTGATGCCGATTATTACAAGAAAAAACTTCAGTTTATAGAAGAAGCTACGGTTCAGGATCTTCAGGCGACCGCTAAAAAATGGCTTTCAAAAGGAAAGCATACGTTAATTGCAAAACCTTTTCCAGAATATAGCATCACTGAAACTTCAGTAGACAGATCTTCTTTACCGGACTTAACAGAGGCGAAGCCTTCTAAATTTCCAGACGTCCAACGCGCCACTTTAAAGAACGGAATGGAGATTGTCCTTGCCAAACGCGAAGGAGTTCCTACCATTGTTATGGATCTAATGTTTGATGCTGGTTTCAAAACCGATTATTTGGCGAGCCCGGAACTGCTTCTCTGGCCATGGATCTTCTTGATGAAGGAACTGAAAATCTAAATTCTCTTGAAATTAGTGAACAACTGCAATTACTGGGAGCAGATCTTTTCACATATTCCGACATGGATGTTTCAACGGTTAGCCTTAGAACTTTAAAACCAAGTTTAGAGGCAAGTATAGATCTATTTTCCGATGTGATCTTAAATCCTTCTTTTCCTCAAAAGGAATTCGAAAGATTGAAGACGGAGCAATTAAACGGAATTAAAAGAGAGAAATCTCAACCAATTACGATGGCTCTTAGAGTGATGAATAAATATCTTTATGGAGAAGATCATCCTTATAGCGGCCCTCAGACCGGATCGGGATATGAAGATACGGTAGAGAAACTTAAACGCGAGGATGTGGTAAACTTCTATGACACGTGGTTAAAACCAAATAATGCAACGCTGGTTGTAACTGGAGATATTGAAATGGCTGAACTTAAGCGCTACCTTGAAAAATCTCTTGGAAAATGGAAAAAAGGAGATGTGCCAAAAGTCACTTTCAATAAGCCTAAAACAGATACTAAAAACACTCTTTATTTGATGGACCGTCCGGAATCTCAACAATCTGTAATTATCGCTGGACATTTAACCTCTAAGTATGGTGAAAATCCTGAATATGCCGTAGAACAGATGGTAAATATTCTTGGTGGAGAGTTTACTTCCAGGATCAATATGAATTTGAGGGAAGATAAGCATTGGGCTTATGGTGCTGGCGGATTTGTAATGGGAACAAAAGAAGAAAGACCATTTTTAGTGTATGCTCCTGTTCAAACTGATAAATCGGCAGAATCTGTTACAGAATTAAGAAAAGAAATTAAAGATTTTGTGACTACCCGACCTGCTACGGCAGAAGAAGTGGAGAAGGTGAAAACAAACCAGGTGATGGCTCTCCCGGGACAGTGGGAAACCAATGCTGCAGTGAATGCTTCCCTTAAAAATTTGGTCAAATACGATCTTCCAGATGATTATTACAAGACTTACGATGCAAATATCAGAAGCTTAAGTGCCGAAGAGGTGCAGAAAGTAAGTAAGGAAATGGTAGATCCGGAAAAAGTGAACTGGTTCATCATTGGAGATAGAGCTAAGATCGCCTCAAAACTTGATGAATTGGATTTTGACGAGATCATTGAAATCGATGTGGATGGGAATCCTGTAAAACCCAAAACCATAAAAAAGAAAAAAGAGCAAGTAGATAATTAAAAAAGAAGAGGCTTTCTAAAATGTCCGTTTTTCGTTAAGCTGAACTTTTTCAGCTTCTAATAAAAATCGATTGTCATTAGTTAAGATCCTGAAGTAAATCCAGGATGAAGCATGATAGACATTTTAGAAAGCCTTTTTATTCTTTCCAATACTTATTTCCCTAGAAGTAATAATTCATTACAAACCACTTCGGTTACATATCTTTTATTTCCATCCTTGTCCTCATAACTTCTACTGGTAAGTTTTCCTTCTATTCCTATTTCCTTCCCTTTCGGAACATAATTCTCCACAAGCTCAGCAGTTTTCCCCCAGGCAACAATATTATGCCATTGCGTATCTGTGATCTTTTCACCTTTGGCGTTTTTATAACTTTCATTTGTGGCTACCGAGAATTTGGCTAATTTCTTACCCGATTCAAGATTTACGATCTCAGGCTCATTACCTACGTGTCCAATCAATTGTACTGTGTTTCTTAAAGTGCTCATAACTATAGAATTTATTGCAGCTGAAAATCATTCGTTCATTTCAACAGGACAAATATGTGACAGTCTTCAGGCCTTATTCGTCTGAAAAGTATTTGTATCTGTTTACTTTCGTTTGTAAACGTTTAAAAATGGCTATTTAATAATTTGAGATATGGAATTGATTAAAAATTCCTTTCGATATTCTATTTTTAACATCTTAAAATCAAGAGAATGAATAATCGTAAGGTCAGTAATAAATTCAGAGTTTACCATAGATACCTGGGTTTCTTTCTGGCCGGTATCATGGCGATGTATGCCATAAGCGGTATCGTTTTAATTTTCAGAAGTACTGACGCATTCAAAATTGAAAAAACCATAGAGAAAAAAGTTCCGGCAGATCTTAGCGATCAGGAAATTGGAAAAACACTTAGAATTAGAGATTTTAAGGTTGAAAAGACGGAGGGCGAAAAAGTTTATTTCGAGCAGGGTGTGCTGGACAAATCTTCTGGAATTGCAACTTACCAGGTTAAAGAACTACCTCTAATTTTAGAAAGCTTTACGAAGCTTCATAAGGCAAATACTAATCAGCCGCTTTTCTTTATGAATATCCTTTTCGGGCTTTCTCTGTTATTCTTTGTAATCTCTGCTTTCTGGATGTTTATGCCTTCCACCAAGATCTTTAGAAAAGGAATCTTCTTTACCATAGGGGGAGTTATTCTAACCCTGATTTTACTTTTTGTTTAGGTATGAGCATTGAAAAAGCATATGATCAATGGTCTTCGCAATATGATACCAATAAAAACCGAACCCGGGACCTGGACAAAAAGATCACCCGGGATATTCTGCAAGATTTAGATTTCAATAGTGTTTTGGAACTTGGCTGCGGTACAGGGAAAAACACGGAATGGCTACAGACCAAAGCCTCGAAATTATTAGCTGTTGATTTTTCAGAAGAAATGCTCGATTTAGCTAAAAAGAAGATAAATAGTGAAAATGTCATTTTTCAAAAGGCTGATATTACCAAAACCTGGGACTGGACTTCAGAAAAATATGATCTCATCACCTCCAATCTTATCCTGGAGCATATTGCAGATCTTAATTTCATTTTCAACTCAGCATACGCAAAGCTAAATAAAGGCGGACATTTTTTCATTTCCGAATTGCATCCATTCAAACAATATAAAGGCACCAAAGCAAGGTTTGAAGCTGAAAGTGGACTGGTGGAGCTGGTAACTTTTACTCATCATATTTCTGAATTTCTGGATGCGGCATCTTCAGCAAGTTTTCAACTTATAAAACTCAACGAGTTTTTCGATGAAGAAGAAAATACTCCCCCCAGAATACTGAGCTTACTTTTTCAAAAACCATGATCGCAAAGACGCCGGAACCACCTTACTACGCAGTTATTTTCACCTCTACTCTCAATGAGGATCACGAAGGTTATTCAGAAATGGCTGAAAAAATGGAGCATCTGGCAAAAGTACAAACGGGCTACCTGGGATTTGAATCGGCCAGATCAGAGTTAGGGATCAGCATATCTTACTGGAAGGATTTGGAAAGCATCAGGAACTGGAAAAGAAATACCGAACATCTGCTGGCTCAGAAGTTAGGAAAAGAAAAATGGTACCATAAATACCATATTAGAATTACCAGGGTAGAAAGAGATTATTCGTTTTCTTCAGATTTTACACGCAACCTTTAGGGAAAACTCTCATCTTCCTTTAGACTAACCAATTAAAACTAACTAATGAAAATTTTATCTAAAGTCCTGCTTTTACTTTTTATCGGTTTAACCATCAGCTGCGATGATGATAAGTGCGAGGAGCTTATATGTAATTCGGGACCAGCAAGTTTTGAACTGGAACTGGTAGATTCTGAAACCGGAGAGAATCTTTTTACGAATGGCACATTTGAGGAATCTGATCTTCAACTAAATCAAACTGAAGGAAATAATATTGGAGACTGGGATTTCTTGAGTGAAAATGACATCAACCTAATTAGGATTAGCACTTTCAATGATATCGCCTATTCCGTGAAAGTTTCTAACGAAGAAATATTTCAGATCGCAATTGAAGCTGAGAGCATTACTGTTGATTGTTGCTCAAGTGTAAGAGTAGACGATTTCCAGGTTACCGGAGCAGATTTTGAACAGGTAGCTGAAACAGGAGTTTACCGGGTTTCTTTAGAACTCTAGCAAACTTACCCTAATACGATTAAAACCTTGTATTTATGAAATCGAAAAACATAATTTTAGTTGCCGTATTCTCATTATTCCTTTTATCATGCAGCAAATCTGACGATAATGATCCCAAACAAGATTCACAATTTATAGTCCATCCAGACTCTGAAATTCAGATTTCCGAAACTGATGAGAGGAGAAGTTTAGAAATTGTTGCTGGCGATAAGTTTGTTTTTGAATATACTTTTGATGACCCAGGTGATCCTGATCTTGCAGATAGCGGATTTGCTCACTATCTTTATTTCGAAATAGATAAGAGCACGCAAGATTTTAGCTTCGGTCCGGAAGACTTTGAAAGTATACAGGCTAATTTTCGCCGATCTTGCTTCTGTGTTTATACAGACTTCAGGAAAATTAAAAATGGTAAAATTACCGGTGTCAAAACAGGAGATAGATCCTGGAAGGTCACTTTTGATGTAAATACTGAAATTGAGGAAGAGGAAGAATTAGTAACTACCATAGCAATGAAGAATTCCGGCACTTTTCGTCTTATTGATTAAGCAATAGTTCCAAAAAACTCAATTTTCCATTTTTTAAGTATATTTAAAAATGGAAAAATCTTGCCCGGAATGCGGAGAAAAAATTATAGGCCGAACCGATAAGAAGTTTTGCAGTGATTATTGCCGAAATGCCTATCATAATAATGCTAATAAGGATTCCAGTAAACTAATCAGGAATACAAATAACTTCCTTCGAAAAAATTATCGTATTCTGGAAGAGTTAAATCCCAAAGAGAAGACCTCTGTTTCCAGAACGAAGTTACTTGCAAAAGGTTTCAATTTTGAATTCTTTACCAGCATCTATAACACTAAAAGCGGAAATCAATATTTCTTTGTCTATGACCAGGGATATCTAAAGCTGGAAAATGATTTTTACATGCTGGTAAAAAGGAATTAGCATTTCTTTGAGAAATGTAATGAGGTCATTTTCTTATCTTAAGAAACATGAAAAAGTTTTTATTGATAGTTTTACTCCTAATTACTCCTCTGGCTATGTCATCACAATCTCTTTCTGAATATCAATGGAAAAACCGTATTGTTGTCATTTTCACTGAAGCTAAAGATTCAAAAGAATTTAAAGAACAACTGGAGCAATTTGAAGGATTTCAAAATAACCCAAAAGGATTCAAGGAAAGGAAACTTGTTTTGATTCATGCATTACCCGAAAAGCACAGAACAGTGATTCCCAATGAATCGGAGTGGCAGGATTCAAAACTATATCAAAAAATGAAGAAATCAGAAGAGGCCTTTGAAGTAATCCTTATTGGCCTTGATGGAGGAGTAAAATTAAGACAACAAGAGATATTAGAGACCAAAAAACTTTTTGATCTCATAGATTCCATGCCGATGAGGCAAGCGGAAATAAGAAGAAATAATTAATAAGTCCAGGTGTGAGCTTTTAATTTTATAGCGGCATTTAAAACGTCCCGCTGACTAATTTGCCCTACGAGCTTGCCATTTTCTACGATTGGAAACCTTCGTAGTTTGAGCTCTGTAAATTTTCTTGCTGCCTCCAGCACATTCATATTTCCATCGATAGTTTCCACTTTCGTTACCATTCTTTTTCCCACAGTAAGATCTGCCATCGGCATATTGTAGTAACGACTGTCTGAGATCTGCTTCATACAGTCTCCTTCAGAGATCATCCCGAGTAATTCCATTTTTTCATTCACAATGCATCCGCCAGAAATACCATGTTTTATCAGTTTTTCCATCACATCCATAATATTTTCATTTTCCCTGAAGGTCACAAGATTCACTGTCATATAATCCCGGACCGAAATTGGTGTTTCAGCAGGTTTTTCCGGAGCTGCCCGCTTGCCCATAAAACTTTTAATACCCATATCTTAAACTTTTGATTACTAATTATTTAAATATAAGGATTTTTAGATTAGCAACTACTTCTGGAATTTCGTGGCTTTAAATCAAAAACTTATTTAACTTTAAGACTTTTGAATCCGAATCTATGAATAACCGACTTACCGGCTTAATTGCCTTTCTCCTTATCATCCTGGCGGTTTGGCTAAGCTTTAATTTTGACCAGCCTGATTTTAAACCGGATACCGAAAAATCCCTAACAGAATTCTCTACCTCCAGAGCCTTTCAACATGTAGAAGAAATTGCAAAAGAACCTCATTATGTTGGTAGTCCTGCTCATAGTAAGGTGAGAAATTATATCGTAGATCAGCTTCAGAATATGGGGCTAGAAGTTCAAACCCAGGAAGGTTACAATCTTAATAAAGATGCGATACTTGTAAAGCCCCAAAATATTCTGGCAAGAATTAAAGGTTCAGGTAATGGAGAGGCCCTGTTACTAATGACCCATTACGACAGCGCAATGCATTCATCCTATGGAGCCAGCGATGCCGGAAGTGGAGTTGCCACAATTTTAGAAGGAATCCGGGCTTTTCTTGAAAAGAATACTAAACCAAAAAATGACATCATTCTCCTCTTTACCGATGCCGAAGAATTAGGACTAAACGGAGCGGCACTATTTATAGAGGACCACCCGTGGGCAAAAGAGGTAAAACTTGCCCTGAATTTTGAGGCTCGGGGAAGTGGCGGAAACCCCTTCATGCTATTGGAGACTAACGGAAAGAATGCCCGGCTTATCGAAGCCTTCCAGGAAGCCGGAGTTCAATATCCCGTATCCAATTCTCTTGCTTACAGTATTTATAAAATGCTTCCAAATGACACAGATCTTACGGTTCTTAGGGAGCAGGCCGATATTAATGGATATAATTTCGCATTTATAGATGATCATTTCGATTATCATACTGCCAATGACCTTCCAGAAAATCTGGATAAAGAAACTCTTGCCCATCAGGGCAGCTACCTTATGCCTTTGCTAAACTATTTTAGTAATACCAATATCAGTGAATTATCCAGTGACCGGGATCTTATCTATTTTAGTCTGCCTTTTGGCGAATTTATCAGCTATCCTTTTAACTGGATCTTCCCGATGCTAATCCTCGCAATCTTAGGTTTCTTAGTATTATTAGCATATGGATTCAGAAGAAAAAGTCTCAGTCTTATCGGAATTCTTAAAGGATTTTTACCTCTGGTGCTAAGTCTGGTTCTTTCAGGATTACTGGTATGGGCATTCTGGAAATTCTGCCTTTATATATATCCGGAATATTCTGAAATGGAGCATGGTTTCACCTATAACGGATACTGGTATATCGCGATTTCCATCTTTCTTTCGCTAAGCGTTTGTTTTACGATTTATCATTTGCTTAGAAAAAGTCTTCGAACAGCTTCAGTATTTATAGCGCCTATAACTTTATGGCTGATAATTTGTTCGCTTATTGCAATTTATCTAAAGGGTGCTTCTTACTTTATTATACCGGTTTACTTCGCATTGCTCCAGCTTTTTGTAATGATAAGGCAGGAGAAACCAAACCGAATCCTTATGGTTCTGTTATCCTGTCCGGCGATATTTATCCTATTACCTTTTATCTGGAGTTTACCGGTAGCCCTCGGTTTAAAGTTACTTTTTGTAACCGGCATCCTGGTAACACTTCTATTCTTCCTGTTTCTTCCCTTCTTTGGATATTTTAGAAGACTCAAATTATTCGCATTCCTTTCCTTTCTGATCTTTAATGTACTTATATTCGTGGCACATTTTTATTCCGATTTCAATTCTGAAAGGCCAAAACCCGATAGTCTGGTCTATTTGAAAGACCTGGATAACAATACCTCAACCTGGTATTCCTATGACAAAGTAGTAGATGACTGGACTTCTGAATACTTTGGAAAGAATCCCGAAATTAGATCTCATACCGAATCAAATTTCAGCAGTAAATACGGCAGCAATTTCACATTCCAGGCAGATGCCCCTGATATTAATATCAGCACCCCGGGAATTGTCATTGAAAAGAAAGGCCCTGATAGCTTGAAAAATGAAAGTTATCTCATGAAAATCGCTCCTAACAGGTCTATTAATAGAATGGATCTCTACGAGACCAAGGATGTGGATTTCAAGGCGTTTAAAGTAAATGGCCTTGAGGCAGATGAAGTTTACCTTGGAAATAATCGGTTCCATATGTTCAAACGTCGCTGGAAAGAACGATTATTGACCTACTACGCTTCGAACCAGGATACTTTAAGGATCGAATTCAGTTTAGAAAAAGGAGACAGGCCAGAATTTGTTTTATATGAATCTACTTACGACCTTATCGGAAATAAAGATTTAAAGGTAAAAGAAAGACCTGACGGCATGATCCCAAGACCTTTCGTCTTGAATGACGCCACTATTTTAAAGAAAACAATCAGAATAAAAGACTAAGATGAAAATATCAATACTGGGATGCGGATGGCTTGGAATGGAACTGGGCAAAAGACTTCGCAAAGAAAACCATGAAGTGAGAGGTTCTGTTACAGGGATGGATAGAATGGTTGAAGTACGCTCTGCCGGTATTGTTCCTTATACCATCAAACTTTTTGAAAAAGGGATCCAGGGAGACATCAGATCCTTTCTCTCCGGAACCAATCTTCTAATTGTGAATGTTCCGCCAGGATTAAGAAAAAATCCAGACATCAACTTCGTAAAAAAGATGAGGAAACTGATTCCCTACATTGAAAAATCATACGTACAGAAAGTCATATTTACCAGTACCACCTCCGTTTACGAGGATACCGAAAATTTCCCGGTTTATGATGAGACTTCTAATACTGATAATTCAAATAACACTTCAATACAACTGAGAAATGCGGAATTGTTATTTCTTAATAATGATAGTTTTAATGCCTCAGTTCTAAGGTTTGGAGGGCTTATTGGTCCAAACAGGCATCCAATTAACCACTTAGCAGGTAAGAGTGGGATTAAAAACCCTGACGCACCGGTAAATCTCGTGCACCAGGAAGACTGTATTGCAGTAATCCGCGAATTAATGCAAAAGCCGAAAGATAATTCAGTCTGGAATGTGGTCTTTCCTGAATATCCTTCTAGAAAAGAATATTATTCCAAAATAGCAACAGATCGTGAAATGGATATACCTGAATTTGATCATTCAGAGGTCTCTAAAGGGAAGAAAATTTCCTCTGAAAAACTGAGAAAAGAGCTGAATTTCAAATTTTCGGAAACTATTTAGAGTAAGCTTTTTCGTAAGTGGACCAGATCTCATACATAGGATCTCCTTTAGAACTTTTTCCGGAATGGTGCCATTCTCCATCTTTAACTTCATAGTCGAAACCAAGGCTGGCCCCAACCCGACTATCATCTCTGGAAAAGAATTTGATATTTTCAGTGTATTTTCCGTTTTCCGCAGAATAAGTCCCGCCGCCAGTTCCAAAAAACTCGGCCGTCGCTGAATTAAATGCTACCCATTGAAAATGATCTCCACCAAGAATTTTGATCGTCCTGCGATCTCCGGGCGTCATTTTATTTAATTCCCCATCTCTTTTTCTACCGGTAATAACCCAGTTTCCGGTAAGGTCATTTTCTTTGTCAGAAATTCTCTCCCAGACCTGGACTTCTGTAACATCGTTGATTTTAATTATATTATCGCTCGTAAAAGTGAGTTTTGGATCTGAGGTTTCACCAACCTTTTCAGGAGCTTTTGTATTAAAATCAAGAGTTGTAGTATAATCATCGCTGGTATATTCACCACCAAGAGCCCAAAGAAATTCATTGGAATCTGTCTTTTTCGCTCCTTCAGCGAAGTAATTATCCTCATAGATCCTTACAACTTCTTTATCGGTAACGTTCCTACCGTTTTCCTCGATAAGTTTCCATGAACCATTTAAAGATTGAGAATAAACCGTAACACTGAATAGTAGCACTGAAAGTATAAAAAGTCTTTTCATGATTTATAAGTTTTTGATCCTCATAAATTTAAAAAGATAAAGCCGAAATTCAGTTAAAGCTTTACTAAGCTATTCCTTCTTCTCACCGTACTTATCGTATTCCGGATAAAGAAAATTATTATACGGGAATCTGGTGATATGAATTTCCCTTACGGCTTCGTATACTTTCTTACGAAAATCTTCCATATTCTCTTTATTTAAAGCAGAAATGAAAAGCACATTATCGCCCATCCTGTTCATCCAGGTTTTTTTCCATTCTTTAAGGGAATAGTGAGCAGAAGTTCTTTCGGTAATAAGATCGTCCTCTTCGATCATTTCAGGCCTATAGGAATCAATCTTATTGAAAACCATGATGGTTGGCTTATCTAAAGTCTCAATTTCAGTTAGAATCTGGTTTACCGAATCTATATGGTCTTCAAAGTTTGGATGTGAAATATCTACCACATGAAGCAGTAGATCGGCCTCCCTCACCTCATCCAGGGTCGATTTAAACGACTCCACAAGCTGTGTAGGCAACTTTCTAATGAATCCAACAGTATCACTCAAAAGGAATGGCAGGTTACGTATAACCACTTTCCTAACGGTGGTATCGAGGGTTGCGAAAAGTTTGTTTTCAGCAAAAACCTCACTTTTGCTTATTACATTCATCAAAGTAGACTTCCCTACATTGGTATATCCAACCAGGGCCACACGTACTAATTGCCCACGGTTACCCCTCTGAACTTCCATTTGCTTATCTATGGTCTTCAGTTGCTTCTTAAGCAGGGAAATTTTATCACGAACTATCCTACGGTCAGTCTCTATCTCTGTTTCCCCGGGACCACGCATACCTATACCACCACGCTGTCTTTCAAGGTGAGTCCACATACCGGCAAGTCTTGGAAGTAAATATTCATATTGTGCCAGTTCCACCTGAGTTCTTGCATAGCTGGTTTTAGCTCTCTGGGCGAAAATGTCCAGAATAAGACCGGTTCTATCCAGAATCTTACACTTCAAGAGCTTTTCAATGTTCTTTTGCTGTGCCGGAGAAAGTTCATCATCAAAGATCACCGCGCCTATATCATTCTCTGCGGCAAATTCCTTCACATCATTCATCTTCCCGGATCCAATAAAAGTCTTGGGATCTGGCCGGTCCAATCGCTGTGAAAATCTCTTTATAACTTCACCTCCTGCAGTATATGTTAGGAATTCCAGTTCGTCCAGATATTCCTCCAGTTTTTCCTGATCCTGTTCTTTGGTAACTATCCCAACAAGAACGGTTCTTTCATAAGCTAAATCGGTCTTTTCAATCATAAGTACAAAGGTAATCAATAGAAAGCTACTCTATTAGCAGCTTGTATACTTCAACAAAAATTTAACTGAAAAAGGGCCCGCGATCTCGCGGGCCCCTATATTCTAATATTATTAATTTTTCTAGAATCCGAAATTCAAGCCTAACCCAAATACTTCTCTTACCTGAAAGGCAGCCACAGCATTATCATCATAAATGGCCTGGAAAATAAAATTAGCAGATAAATAGTCGTTGATTCCCATCTGAAGATTCAGTAAGTAATCTATATCCACATTTTGAGGATCTTCAAGATAATTAGAATATAAAGCTAAAGAGTGCTCCATATTAACATTTTCAAGAATCTCATAGCTTAAATACGCACTTAAAGACGCGCCTAATTCGAACCTCATGGAATCTCCCTGGTCTACTCCAAAATAATCTCCATCTACATAACCAGGCATACTGGTAAAATCTTTATCTACAAAGATAAATCTTGCAGTTGCGGGTGCCAGGTTCAGGACGAAATTATCACTTTTCTTATACATAATACCCGGACCGGTTTGTAAATAACCCGGTGACATAAAATGTGTGGTTTCGTTACGAAGGGTTTCCCCGGTATCCGGATCTTCAGAATATTGATAACCTTTTGCAAACTGAGTCCTGAAATTCAGAAACCAGGAATAATAGTAATTGGTTTCCCTGATCTGTTTCCCAGCGATTGAATTCAATTCCAAACGGTCACTGGTCTTTCTTGCAAATTCGTCTCCGTTAACTTTCGTCATCCCGTAATTTGCAATAATTTTATTATCCCAGGTAAAATCATCCTGTCTATAATTGAATTGATAATCTACCGTAAGATTTCCTGCAATACTTGAAGTTCCACCTCCCGTCCATTCCGCGTTGAAGGCTGATTGGTTAAAAAGCAACTGAACATTTCCTTCTTTGGTCCAGCCATTAGGCGGAATTGAATCTTTTTCCTTTTCTTCTTGTGAAAATGCTATTCCTGTACATAGCAAAGATGAAAAAGTAAGTAGTAAAATTTTCTTCATATCTAATTTTTTGGTTGTTTATATAATGGAACCGATGAACAGGCTTCTCCATACATCAGGCTTTTCACAACAGGCTGGAGCTTTTTGATCAGAAAAATATAAGCATTCTTTGGAACGGGTTTGCTAGAGCAGCCCTTAATAATAACCGGTTTATCTTTTAAATCTGAAACATCCAGGCTCTCGATCACTTCCTGATAAATGTGACTTTCAAGATTTTCCAGGTCCCCTATCACAACCTTTTTAGCGTATGGATCAAGGTATGTGGAAATAAGCATATATGCCCAGGCAGGCACAATAGCATCTGTTGAACAATTTAAAGCAATGAACTGATCTTCATATTGTGACCAGTCATGCTCTTTAGCATGATCTCTAAATTCCTTTTCTCTTAACACGAAGCCTTCATGCAACCACTGACTAAGATCAAAAAGAAACCTTTGACCTTTCGGATAATGATCCTCAAGATTAAAGGTTATCAGCTTACTTTGAGCGACTCGATTTACGATTTCTTCGGCCATTCTATCTGTAATCTTATAATAGTCCTAATTCCAGTTTTGCTCCTTCACTCATAAGATCCTGGCTCCATGGCGGATCGAAAGTGATCTCTACTTCCGCATCTTTCACCATATCCAAAGACTTCACCTTTTCTTCAACTTCCAATGGCAGTGTTTCAGCTACAGGACAGTTGGGAGTAGTAAGTGTCATTAAGATTTTTACATCATAATCTGTGCTCACCATCACATCGTAGATAAGTCCAAGTTCGTAGATATCTACAGGAATCTCAGGGTCATATATTGTCTTAAGAACAGTTACGATCTTTTCCCCTAATTCCTGTGTATTTATTTCCTGTTCCATTTTAATTCAATTGAGTTTGGTATGCTATTGCATACATTTTTAATTGTTTGATCATACTAACTAATCCATTGGCTCTAGTTGGAGACAAATGCTCTTTTAGACCAATTTCATCGATAAATTTAGTATCAGCTTCAATGATTTCTGAAGGATGCTGATCTGAAAATACTCTGATAAGAATTGCTACAATACCTTTGGTAATGATCGCATCACTATCAGCAGTAAAAGCAAGTTTGTCACCATCCAGTTCAGCATGAACCCATACTTTGCTCTGACAACCCTTTATAAGATTCTCGTCGATCTTATATTTTTCATCAATCAGGGGTAACGACTTCCCTAGCTCTATCATATATTCATAGCGCTGCATCCAGTCATCAAACATTGAAAACTCGTCTACTACTTCCTGCTGTTTCTCCTGAATCGTCATATTCTGAATTTTAAGCAAAAGTACAATAAGAACTAGTGCTATTCAACATTTTCTGCCAATCTTAAGATAGCCTCAACTAATGGTTTTACTTCTGCTGGTGGATTGCCATGATCGAAGGAATTAGTCTTATAAATCGTATCATTCTTACGCACACTTAAAATAGCATGCAATGCCGCGTCTGAAGCTCTTGAATCTGAAGGAGCCTTTAACTGGCTAATTTGAGAAACTTCTAGACCCTGCACCTTTGTAAGAAGTGAGTTCCATTCCTCCTTAGTAAGCTCTAAACTACTCTCAGATTTATTCAAACCAGTAGACGTAATTTCCATCATTTCAGGCGTTAATTTGTACATGGTTGAGGAACCTCTGGTGAAAGTTTCATAATTTATTGAAGATATCATGTTTGCATCCTGATTATTATTACTGCAATTATTCGCTGCAAAAAACATAATTACAATTGCCAAAAAGGAAATTTTCATATCTATAAGTTTTATTGATTAATGACATATTACAAAAAAAGGCACCACAAGGGTGCCTTTTTAAATTATTATTAACTGAAAGATTAGTCAGCCATTGTCTCACGGAAACCTCCGTTAGAGAATACACTAAGCATCCTGGCTTTCTGCCCTTCAGTAAACATATTAAGACATGGATCATCAGAATAATCCATGAAGTTCATAGTCATATCCGCAGTTCCGCAGTTTACAGTAGGATACGTTGGACAACCTCTTGAAGCAGCATCAGAATCTGGAGTATCATCTACATAATCTGTAGCTCCACATCCACCATCACCCCAAATGTGACGTAGGTTCATCCAGTGACCTACTTCGTGAGTTGCGGTTCTTCCTGTAGAATACTGAGTAGATCCTGTGAACCTATGGTCTAGCACTACACCATCGGTAGACCAACTTCCCCCCGGGAATTGAGCATACCCAAGGATGTTACCGCCACGGTATGGCATGTTACTAACTACCCAGATATTCAGGAATTCCTGAGGATTTACAACATCAGACCCATCACTGGAAGTAAACTTCATACTATCGTCTGGTCTCCACTGACGTTTTTTAGTTTTCACGCGAATAACGTCTTCAAGCACAAAGCGAACTCCGATATTTCCTTCTACAGTAGCAAATTCTGCCGGAATAGAATTTCTACCCGGATTATTAAGGTTGAAATCTTCATTTAAAGCTGCAACCTGATCTTCTAACTGAGAAGTTGGAATGTTTTCACTGGCAGTTTTATAAATCACATGGAACACTACCGGAATCTCAATTTTTCCATCTGAAGCTAGACGTTTAGTCCATCCATTATTAACAGCGCTTTTGGTATGCGCTTCCACAGCAGCCATTTTTGCAACAAGGTCCGGATTTTCAGCAATCTTCTCTTGAAGAACGCCCATAGTTCCACATTGGTCTGCGGCAATGTCAAGAGTTTCCTGTTGCGCTTCCATAGATTCAGGGGTATCTTCTGAAGACTTCTGGCAGGAAGCGAAGACTAGGGTCAGAGCCGAGGCGAGTAAATAAATTCTTTTCATTAAGTAAAAGTTTTAGGGTTAAAATTATTTCCCGTCGGTAATCTTAAAATTGTATTGGCCAAAAAATGAAAAATACCGACTTGCTAATTGTTTGGTTTAAGCTTAAAGTTTTTGACACTATTTCAGCGAAATTTCTGAAAAATACGAACCGAATATAGCTAAATATTTAAGTAATCTTTAACTTACACAAAACAATTTACTTCCGATAAGAATGCATTTCATCGGTGAATACATGTTATTAGTCGGATTAACCCAAATGTTAAATTTTGAAAAGAAAGATAATAAATTTAGAAATAGACTACTATTGAAGCATCATTTTAGCCTTTTTCACGGCATCGATAAAAAGATCTATTTCGTGGAAATGTATTATAAAAAGAGAAAGATGCTCGCACCGTTCCGGGGATCTTAAAGAAATCCATCACAGGCTGAGCACAATGATGGCCTGTTCTAACTGCAATTCCCATCTTATCTACCAGGGTCCCGATATCGTAAGGATGTAAACCTTCAATATTGAAAGATATCACCGCGGTTTTTTCTGAAGCTTCGCCGTAGATCTTCATCCCATCGATCTCCTTGAGTTTCTTTGTAGCATACTCTAAAAGCTCATGTTCGTAAGCAGCAATCTCATCGAAGCCAATACCATTCATATAATCTATGGCCGCACCAAAGGCAATGCCTCCGCAAATATTAGGGGTTCCGGCTTCAAATTTATGCGGAAGACCTGCATAGGTAGTCTTTTCAAAAGAAACCGTGGCGATCATTTCACCTCCACCCTGATAGGGCGGAAGTTTTTCAAGCCACTCTTCTTTTCCGTAAAGAACACCAACTCCGGTAGGTCCACACATTTTATGTGCAGAAACCACGTAGAAATCCACATCCAGTGCCTGCACATCAGCTTTAATATGAGGCGCAGCCTGAGCCCCATCTATCAATACCGCAGCACCAACAGAATGTGCTTTATCAATAATTGATTTAATCGGGTTCACTGTTCCCAGAGCATTAGAAACATGATTAAGAAAAACCAGCTTTGTTTTGGAATTTAAAAGCTTTTCAAATTCAGAATAGACAAGCTCTCCCTTCTGGTCCATTGGTATCACCTTCAATTTAGCCCCTGTCTTTTCACAAAGCATCTGCCAGGGAACAATATTGGAATGATGCTCCATTGCCGAAACCAGGATCTCATCTCCTTCTTTCAAAATTGAAGAAAAACCGTTCGCTACCAGATTAATTCCATGGGTTGTACCCGAGGTGAATATGATCTCATGAGCCTTTTCAGCATTGAAATGCTTTTGGATCTTAATCCTGGCCTGCTCATACTTATCGGTAGCTTCCTGAGAAAGAGAATGAACACCTCTATGAATATTGGCGTTATAATTTGAATAATAATCAACGATCACATCCATTACCTGTTTAGGCGTCTGGGCCGTGGCCGCATTATCAAAATAAACCAAGGGATAGCCATTAACCTTGCGGTTTAGAATTGGAAAATCCTTGCGGATCTTTTCCACCTCAAAAGTTTTAGCCTGAGTTTGCTGACTCATCCCTTACGTTTTTTTGAATTTATATTACAGGTTGTTAAAACCCAGATCTACTTCTAGCTTTGAAGCGATAAGTTTATTGATTCGTTTTTTAACTTCAGGAATCTTAACGCTTTCCAGTACATTATTGGCAAATGCATACATCATTAATCCACGAGCTTCCTTTCTGGGAATACCTCTGGACTGAAGATAAAATAACGCGTCTTCATCCAGTTGCCCAATGGTACAACCATGGCTACAAGCTACATCATCAGCAAAGATCTCTAACTGAGGCTTGGAGTTGATCGTCGCTTTATCATCTGCCAGAATGTTGTTATTAGACTGGTATGCATTGGTCTTTTGAGCTTCTTTTTCTACCAAAACTTTTCCGTTGAAAACTCCTGTTGAGCTATCGGCAAAAATTCCTTTATAATCCTGGTGACTCTCACAATTAGGTTCAATATGATGAACCAGAGTATTGTGATCTACATGTTGCTTATCTTCAATAATTGTAACACCTTTTAATGTAGAATCTATACGCTCACCTTTTTGATAAAAATTAAGGTTATTACGAGTAAGCTTTCCACCAAATGAGAAGGTATGAACAGAAACATTGCTTTCATCTTTTTGCTCAATAAAGGTATTATCGATCAGTGAAGCTGAATTTTTATCATTCTGGATCTTATAATAATCAACCATCGCTCTCTTATCTGCAAAGATCTCGGTCACCGAATTGGTAAACACCGGATTTTCTGTAAGACTTTGATGTCTCTCAATGATCTGAACATGAGAATTCTCTTCTACCACCACCAAATTTCTTGGTTGCAACATTAAAGAAGATTCATTTCCAGTTGCAAAATTGATGATCTGGATAGGCTTATCTGCCTGTTTATTTTTATGAATATGAATAAATGCCCCTTCTCTTGCGAATGCAGTATTCAAAGAATTTAAACCAGATTTTGGAGCTATTTTGTTGAAATAGTTATCAATTACCGGTCTGTATTTATCCTTCGTCAAAGCAGACGACATTAGGCAAACATCTATCTTATCATGCGTAGTTTGAGAAAGATGAGAAGAAAACATCCCATCAATAAAAACAAGATCATAAGTATCTATATCGTGGATCAGGTATTTTTTGATATCACGATAGTCGATCGCATCTTCTTTCTTGGGAAATACGCTATAATCATGCTTTAAAACAGAGTTTAGCGAAGTATATTTCCAATCCTCATCCTTTTTGTTCGGAAAACCAAGGCTTTCAAAATCCTTGATGGCCTGGTTTCTTATGGAGTCCATTCCATTATCAGGTTCCAGCCCTTCTTCAAAGGCCAAAAATGATGAGATAAGTTTATCTTTTAATTCCATTACTTTCTAATTTCATATTAAACAATTAAAATCCAGTCAATTGAATTTTAAACTGTTTTTTCCGGCTTAACCCAATCGTAACCTCTTTCTTCAAGTTCATGAGCAAGTTCTTTTCCACCTGACTTCACGATCTTCCCGTCTACCATTACATGAACCACATCTGGTACGATATAATTCAGCAATCTCTGGTAATGAGTAATAAGCAATACGGCATTGTCTTCTCTTCTAAGCTTGTTTACTCCGTTGGCAACGATCTTCAAAGCATCGATATCCAAACCTGAATCTGTCTCATCAAGAATTGACAATTTTGGGTTCAGAATTGCCATTTGGAAGATTTCATTACGTTTCTTTTCACCTCCTGAAAATCCCTGATTAAGAGAGCGAGATAAAAATTTACGATCAATTTCCAGCATTTCAGATTTTTCACGGATCAATTTCAGCATTTCATTTGCTGGCATATCTTCCTGTCCGTGAGCCTTTCTCTGAGCATTGATAGCTGTCTTAATAAAGTTCGTCACTGAAACACCCGGGATTTCTACCGGATACTGAAAAGAAAGAAAAATACCCTTATGAGCTCTTTCCTCAGGATCCATTTCGCGAAGATCTGCTCCTTCAAAGATCATCTCTCCATCGGTCATTTCATATTCTTCCCTTCCTGCAATTACTGAAGATAGCGTACTTTTCCCGGAGCCGTTAGGTCCCATAATTGCATGAACCTCTCCTGGTTTGATCTCAAGGTCAATTCCTTTTAAGATCTCCTTATCTTCTATGCTGGCGTGTAAATTCTTTATTTTAAGCATGTTTATCAATTCTGAATCTGCCAAGGCAGATTGTTTAATTTTCTATTTTTTTTCTATTGTATCTGAAGTTTTTTCAACTTCAGGAACTTCGATAATTTCTCTAATTTCTATCACCTCTTCCCAACCTTCCTGTTCGGGGTTTGGAAGAATCTTAGCTTTTACCGTAACCGGAATCATTTCAAAATCATCTGCCTTAAGTGGAGTTACTCTGTCTGCAAGTGCCTGAGACATGGAATCCAGCATTACACCGTAAACAAACCCATCTCCTCTTAGTACTGCAGCATCTGCCACATAAACAAAATCGCCTTCCAGGACCTGTATGCTATCCGGTACTTTTTCAACTTCCGGTTGTGACATTAATTCCTTTCTGTCTTCATCCTGGCAAGCAAGAAAAGTCAGGGCGATCACTAATAATCCAATTAACTTCTTCATGGCAGTTCTGGCTTCAGCTTTAATTATCCAACGGAACCTTCAAGTGAGATTTCAAGTAATTTTTGAGCCTCCACCGCAAACTCCATTGGAAGTTTGTTAAGCACTTCCTTGCTAAAACCATTTACGATCAATGCGATCGCTTTTTCGGTATCAATACCTCTCTGGTTACAGTAGAAAATTTGATCTTCTCCAATTTTACTGGTGGTAGCCTCATGTTCTACCTGAGCTGACTTGTTTTTCACCTCGATATAAGGAAAAGTATGCGCACCACACTTATTACCCATTAACAGGGAATCACATTGCGAGAAGTTTCTGGCGTTATGTGCTCTACCGTTAATTTGAACAAGTCCACGATAAGAATTTTGAGATTGTCCAGCGGAAATACCTTTGGAAATGATCGTACTCCTGGTATTCTTACCAAGGTGTATCATTTTTGTACCGGTATCTGCTTGCTGCCAGTTATTGGTTACGGCAATGGAATAAAATTCTCCTACTGAATTATCTCCTTTTAAGATACAGCTGGGATACTTCCAGGTAACAGCAGATCCTGTTTCCACCTGTGTCCATGAGATCTTAGCATTTTTCTCGCAAAGCCCTCTTTTTGTTACAAAATTGAAAACTCCTCCTTTACCTTCTTTACTCCCGGGGTACCAGTTTTGAACGGTACTATATTTAATTTCTGAACCATCTAAAGCTACAAGCTCCACGACAGCTGCGTGTAATTGATTTTCATCACGGGTGGGCGCAGTACAACCTTCCAGGTAACTTACATAACTATCTTCATCTGCAACCACAAGCGTTCTTTCGAACTGCCCGGTCCCGGCCTGATTAATTCTGAAATAGGTAGAAAGCTCCATTGGGCAACGAACGCCCTTTGGAATGTAACAGAAAGAGCCGTCACTAAATACAGCCGAATTAAGTGCTGCGTAAAAATTGTCTTTTTTAGGAACTACGGTCCCTAAATATTTTTTCACCAATTCCGGATGCTCCTTAATAGCTTCTGAAATTGAACAGAAAATAATTCCTTTTTCTGCCAGTGTCTTTTTGAAAGTAGTGGTTACAGAAACAGAATCCATAACAACATCTACCGCAACTCCGGCAAGCTTTTTCTGCTCGTCCAAAGAAATACCCAGTTTTTTAAAGGTGTCCAGTAATTCGGGATCTACCTCATCTAAACTGTCATATTTCGGCTTTTTATTCGGTGCGGAGTAATAAGAAATATTTTGAAAATCCGGTTTAGGATATTTCACATTTGCCCATTCCGGCTCAATCATTTCTTCCCATGCGCGATAAGCTTCCAATCGCCATTCGGTCATCCATTCCGGTTCTTCTTTCTTCTTAGAAATTGCCCGTACGATATCCTCGTTCAAGCCCACAGGAAAGGTATCAGATTCTATATCTGTATAAAATCCATACTCATACTCTTTGGTTTCGAGCTCTTTCTTTAAATCATCTTCAGTATATGCCATATTCTGTTTTTAAAGTTGGAAGGTTAAAAGTTATAAAGTGGAATTCAGGTACTTTATTAGTCCACTAATCATTTTCGAAATTTCATTCACTTTTATATTTAACCTTTCAAATTTTTCGTCATTTATATATTTTAAATCCTGCGCTAAATACAATTGAGACCGAAATTCACCGGCCGAGCCTTTAGCCACATATAAAAAACGAATAAATTCTTTTGTAGTCTCTCTTTCAAAGCCTTCTGCAATATTGGAAGTAATTGAAATACTGGACCTTCTAATCTGACTTTTTAAATCAAAATCTGCCTTAAAAAGGCCATTATTACTTATTTCGTAGATTTCAGAGTTTAATTCTCTAGCCTTTTGCCAGGCTTTAATTTCTTCAAACGAATTAAACTTCGACATCTACTTTAAGAACATTTAAACTTTAAGCTTTCTCACTCTAAAGCGAAAAACTCTCACCGCATCCACAGGTTCTTTGTGCGTTTGGGTTATTAAAAACAAAGCCCTTACCGTTCAACCCTCCTGAATACTCAAGGATGGTTCCGGCTAAATAGAGAACACTGCGTTTATCAACAACAATCTTCACATCATTGTCTTCGAAGACTTTATCGCCTTCAGCCTGACTTTTATCGAAATTCAATTCGTAAGATAAGCCAGAACAACCTCCGCTCTTTACTCCTACACGTACATAGTCGGCTTCAGGATTGAAACCTCCTTCAGACATAAGGGCGGAAATTTTCTTTTTAGCCTCTTCGCTAACTTTAATCATAAGCTATAAAGATTAATTCTAAATTGGGCACAAATATACTACAAAGCATGTGTTTTACCATAGAGAAAGCATATGTTTTAAGAATTGACATATAGAGTCCGTCAATCAAAAATATCGCCTAATTCCAGCGGTTTTAAAACACTTCCTTCAATACTTAAAGCTTTTACCTCATTCTTCTTCATTGAATTTTATAATCGTACTTTTGCATTTTAAAATTTAATTGCATGTTTGAGAATAGTCAGGAAAGCAAGACAAACCTTTCAGAATTAGGTGAATTTGGTTTGATAGACCATCTAACGAAGAGCTTTAGCCCGAAGCTGGAATCAACAGTAAAGGCTATTGGCGATGATGCCGCAGTTCTGAATTTTGAAAACAAACAAACCATTGTTAGCACAGATCTTCTTGTTGAAGGGGTGCATTTCGACCTGGCTTACATGCCGCTGAAACACCTGGGCTATAAGGCTGTTATGGTAAATCTTTCAGATATATATGCCATGAATGGGACAGCCACTCAAATTACTGTTTCTATAGCAGTTTCAAACCGTTTTCCGGTAGAAGCGCTTGAAGAACTCTATGCCGGAATTCAACTGGCTTCCAAAATATACAATATTGATGTGATAGGCGGAGACACCACTTCTTCGACTTCCGGATTAATGATTAGTGTAACCGCTATTGGGGTTGCCGAAAAAGAAGATATCGTATACCGTGACGGAGCGAAGGCAAATGACCTTCTGGTTTTAACCGGTGATCTTGGAGCTGCCTATATGGGATTACAAGTGCTGGAACGCGAAAAAGAGGTTTTTAAAGCCAATCCAAATTCTCAACCCGATCTTGATCAATACACCTATTTAATTGAAAGACAATTGAAGCCGGAAGCAAGAAAAGATATCGCGCCACTTCTAAAAGATCTTGGTGTTCTACCAACTTCTATGATCGATATTAGCGACGGACTTTCTTCTGAAGTGATTCACCTTTGTAAGAATTCAAAACTAGGGGCAAATATATTTGAAGAAAAAATTCCACTGGATCCTGCAGTAATTTCAGTTTGTGAAGAATTTGAGATCGACAGTACTATGATCGCGTTAAGCGGTGGTGAAGATTATGAATTACTCTTCACGATCTCACAGGATGATTATGATAAAATTAAGGGGAATCCGCACTTAACGGTTATTGGGCATATGACTGAAGAGAATGAAGGTATGCACCTTGTTACTCGAGCCAATCAGAAATTACCATTGATCGCAAGAGGCTGGAATTCTATGGAGAATAAAGAAGATCAATAGCCTATCTCACTTTATCGGTAGAAGAAGTATTTCCAAAATAGTATGCTTCTTTCTGGGCAAAACCTCTTCCGATATTTTCAGGATCTGAAACTACAAAAAGAATAGTTCCAAGAACCAGGTTATAGTCGTTATAAAATATTTTCTGATACTGTTCTACAAGTTTATATCTGGAAGCAAACTTATCTTCAGTCTTTGAGAAATAAGCATTGAAGCCAGATAATTGCTCATATTGATAAGTATGAATTATTTCATGCGGAAGTGAAGCTGTTCCCTGGCTGCCATCCAGAAGCTGTATGGAATTCCCGAAAGCTCTGCCATTAAAATCAAGATCTTCAATAGATTTATTAGACCTAAACACAAAAGTTCCTGTCCTCAGGCTAAGTTCCCAGTCTGGCCTGGAATCGATAGCCTGACAGGCTGTAGCCATTAGATCCAGTGGCATAATACGATAGCTAAGCCGGAAGTTATTCTTTGCATTCACCTCGATCCTGTTGAAGCCAATGTTGATATGCCAGCGCGCCCAGAAATCTCTATTCGCAGCGGCATTTTCAATAATCGATGAGCCAGTGGAATTAATTATTTTGGAAGGCCAGATGTAACCGAAATCTCCAGATTTCGAAAATTCCCTGATCAGTCTTTTACTTTCAAAAACCAGGTAACCACCAAGGGCTCCTTGCCCTAGTCCTTTTAAAAACGTTTTCCCAAACTTTTCATTTGGCTCTTTATTGATAACAGCTCCCACTCCTCCAAGAACACTTCCAACACCAATATTATAAATACCTGCCTGGAGATCATTCTGCGCATTGACATTAGGAGTCTGAATGAAATAAGAGATTAAGAATAGAAAGATGGTAATCCTTAAAGACGAATAGATAATGACAATGAATTTTCAACAATAATACATATTTTTCAAAGACATCTTAATATATTGCGAAAAAACATCAAAAATTGAAAAAAATATTTGGATTTATCATTTTTATCTTAATTCTTTCCTGTAGTAAGGAGAATCTATATGATTTTAAAGACCTAACAGAAACTCGGGATTATATTTATATGGTTAGAGTGTTTACAAAAGACAGTACAAAAAAAGTAAGCTTTTCAGTAGAAGTGGAAGAAACGAATGGTTACAATAAAATTATAACATACCCCTATGGGATAGGGATTGGAGCAGGTAACAATGAACCTTTTTCCACTCACGAATATGCTGTAAAAGGTTATAAAAAAAATGGTGTTTTGGTCATACCGGAAGAAAATATTAATGCTGTTCTCGTGAGATTGTATGAAGTAGGGTCTTCAAACACGTTAGATGGCATGATTTATCAACATTTCTCAGAAAGTTCAAAGCCAATTTATGTAGGTTACGATTTCGAAACCAAAGAGAGAATTATAGAATATTTAGAGGAAGAAGATTAAGAAGCTTTGGCTAAAGTTACGCGCCTGCGTCTTTTATGAATCTTAGCAAGATATGCGTTTGTTTCTTTAAATTTTGGAGTAAGCCTTGCCAATAGGCCATCTGCAGTATCTGTCATTTCCATTCCGCACTTTTTACATTTGTACTCATGGACATAATTGGTAATGTTTTTTGACACTCTTAATTGGTGCCCAAAAATGCTGCAATAAACCTGTGCAAATGAAAACGAAGTAGAATGTTCTTTTTCCATATAAGGTTAAATTTCTGGTTTCTAGATTACTAAATTATAAAAAAAAGTTAATAGTTCGACAAAAAGCGTTAATTAATCGATGAAATGCATAATTGTTCTTAAATTGTTGATATCTTCCATATAGGAATTATGACCGTTTTCCATCACATGGAATTCACATCCACAACCTCTGGCAACCCTTTCTATTTCAATGATTTCCAATATTGGATCCTGTTTTCCTGCCGCAATAATCTTCTGTCCTGAAAAGCCTTTAAGTACTTCTAAATAATTTGTACGAATTTTCATACCAATCAATGCAGCCTGGATGTTTTTTGCCTCCATTTTCACTGCCCGGGACTTCAAATCATCAATTTCTGAAGTGAATTTTCTTTTACTTCCTTCAGGATATAAATTTGAAATAGCCATACTTATATATGCCTCCTTATTTTTCCCGACCAGTTCCACAGATCTATCACGAATTTCCCGCTTTTCTACAGTATCCTCAATTGGTGTTGAATTCATCAACATCACGCTCTTTAATATCATAGGAAAATTTTTCAGAAATTCCAAACTTACATAACCTCCCATGCTGTGCCCCGCAATGCTAATCTTCTCAATATCAATCGCTTTAAGCACCTCTCGAACAACATCAGCCATAAGCTCCATGCTATGCACCTCTGCAATTCCTTCCGACTTTCCATGACCGGGTAAATCAATGCAAATAATCTGCCGTTCCTCCTGAAGCTCTTTAACAATTGGATCCCATATCTTAGAATCTTCCAGGAATCCGTGCAACAACACCAAAGGAACTTTGGGTCCCTTACCATGTCTTGAATAATGAATTTTTGCTCCTTTATATACTATTGTACTCATATCTAAAACTAAAAAACCGCGAACCCAAGAATAAAAATTCAGGAATTCGCGGCAAATAATATTGTTTAAATAATTATTAAGTCACTATAGATTAAGAATTCATGATATCCTCTATCTCCTCAATTTCTATAGGAATATTTCTCATCAGGTTGAAAGGCTCTCCCTTTTCCTGAATAACCACATCATCTTCAAGTCTAATTCCAAAACCTTCATCTGGAATATAAATTCCTGGCTCCACGGTAAACACCTGATTTGCCTGCATAGGCTCAGTTAAAATTCCGTAATCGTGAGTATCAAGACCAATATGGTGAGAAGTACCATGCATAAAATACTTTTTATATGCAGGCCAGTCCGGATCTTCATTCTGTACATCTGCTTTATCAAGTAATCCAAGATCAAGCAATTCAGAAGTCATCATTTTTCCAACCTCAACATGGTATTCTTTCCACATCGTCCCGGGAACTAACAATTTTGTGGCTTCCTTCTTCACTTTATTTACCGCATTATAAACCTGCTTTTGACGGTCTGTATATCTCCCGGAAACAGGAATTGTTCTACTAAGGTCACTGGAATAATTAGCATATTCAGCTCCTGTATCTAAAAGAATAAGATCCCCTTCTTTACATTGATGTCTGTTTTCAATATAATGCAGAACATTTGCATTATTACCACTCGCAATAATTGGCGTATATGCAAAGCCTTTTGAGCGATTTCTAATCATTTCATGATAGTACTCGGCTTCAATTTCATACTCCCAAACTCCCGGTTTTACAAACTTCAAAGTTCTTCTGAAAGCTTTATCGGTGATATCACAAGCCTTCTGCATAAGATCTAGCTCAATAGGATCTTTCACTGAACGCAATCTCTGGAGAATAGGATTTGCTTTTGCTACCTGGTGCGCAGGATATTTCTCCTTACACCATTTAATAAAACGCTCATCCCTGGTTTCGGTATCGTGATTTGCTCTATAATGCTCATTAGTGTTCGAGATACACTGTTTCACACTGCGTCATTACTTCAAAAAACACTTTTTCAAAATCTTTCATCCAGTAAACGGTTTTGATCCCGCTTACTTCAAAAGCATCATCTTTGGTAAGTTTTGCTCCTTCCCAAACCGCAATATGTTCATTGGTTTCGGTAAGGAAAAGAATTTCACGGTGCTTCTCTTCGGGAGCATCCGGAAATAAAACCAAAATACTCTCGTCCTGATCTACACCGCTTAAATAAAAAATGTCACGGTTTTGCTGAAAAGGCATTGTACTATCGGCACCAATTGGATAAATATCATTGGAATTAAAAACCGCCAGGCTTTTTGGCTTCATCTTCTGCATGAAGTTTTTTCGGTTTTTTATAAAGAGTTTCGAATCTATTCTATCATATTTCATAAATAAATCTTTTCAATTTTTTCAAAATTAAAGGAATTAAATGCAAAAGCTATTAAAGCTATTTAAAATTTTGGATAAACCGGAGTTTTGCTAATTTAGACTTACTGCGGAAACTGATCTTATTCATGCAAATACAGAATCATAAAATATTTGAAACCGAAAGACTCACTATAAGACCAACAGCCCTGGAAGATGCAACTTTTATATTCGAACTTTTTAATTCCCCGAAATGGTTGCAGTTCATTGGGGACAGGAAAATTAGAAGTGTGGAAAATGCCAAAAACTACATTTCAAACAGGATGCATCCACAACTCAAAAAACTTGGTTTCTCAAATTATACGGTAATTAGAAAATCTGATAATTTAAAAATAGGAACCTGTGGTCTATATGATCGGGAGGGTTTGAACGGGATCGATATTGGGTTTGCTTTTCTACCGGAATTTGAAAAACAAGGTTTCGCCTTTGAAGCCACTTCGGTTATACTTAAAGCTGCAAAAGATGATTTCGACATCGAGGAGCTAAACGCCATTACCTTAGAAAAAAACACCGGATCCAGAAAGCTTCTGGAAAAATTAGGATTTGACTTTAAAGAAAGAATACGAATCCCGGACGACCCGGAAGAATTGTTTCTTTATCATCTTAAATTATAAAGGATCTTACTCATAAAGACCTAAACGATTTTTTAAAAGCCTGTTATTTTTTTGAAGTTCCTGTATTTGCTTCAACAAATGATTAATTGCCTCCAGACCTTCCATATTAATATCCAGCTCATGATGCAGCCGCATCATCTTTTCGAATTCCGCGAGGTGATCGCAATGAACATATTCGGTCTCCTCGATAGTTACAACTTCTATAATCCCGCTTTCATAAAGTGAACTCACAAACTGTCGCTCCACCTTATAGCGTACACAAATTTCTTCGGCAGGAATCAGATCATCTTTTCTCATATTCCCGTTTTTTTAAGTTCCTGAAATAATTCTTTCTGTTTCTCGGTTAAATTTTCAGGCATTTTTACTCTATAAGTAATATAAAGATCCCCAAACTGATCTTCCTTTTTATACTTCGGAAATCCTTTTCCCTTTAATTTAACCTTACTGTCATTTTGAGTTCCCGGCTTTACCTTTAGTTTCACCTTTCCATTAAAAGTCTTCACGTGAATCTCACCTCCTAATACTGCGGTGCTTAAACTTATTTCTTCAGTAGAATACAAATGTTCCTTTTCTCTTCGGAAGGAAGTATCATTCAAAATATTGAAAGTGATATACAAATCTCCTTTAGGCCCGCCCTGAACTCCGGGGCCGCCATGGCCTTTGATCTTTATGGTTTGCCCGTTTTCTACGCCGGCAGGAATCGTAAGCCTGATCTTCTTACCATTAACAGTAATCGTATGTTTTTCACTTTTATGAACCTCACTAAGTCTTAATTGAAGTTCGGCATTAAAATCCTGTCCCTTAAAATGGGCACCTCTATGTGAGCCTCCCGCTCTTGCTCTTCCCACCAAACATCTGTTCAAAAAAGTCTGAAAATGTATCGTCATCAAAATTACCGGAATATGATCGTGATTGACCACCTCCTCCAAAGCCTCCTCCAAAACCACCAGAAGCGGCCTGCTGTTTTCTTGCCTCTTCAAATTGATCGGCATGCTGCCAGTCTTTTCCGTATTCGTCGTATTTCTTCCGCTTTTCAGGATCGCTCAGGACCTCATGAGCTTCATTTATTTGCTGAAATCTTGCCTGGGCCTCTTTATCATTAGGGTTAAGATCGGGATGGTATTTTCGAGCCAACCGCCTGTATGCTTTTTTAATATCGGCTTTGGTAGCCGATTTATCGATTTCTAAAAGTTTGTAGTAATCTATAAAATCCATTTAAACCATCTGTTTTAAGCTTTAAATATACCCGAATCAATTTCCTTATTTTTAAGCTGACTTTCGATCAAACCTATTTGACCAATATGATATATGTCATGCTGGATAATTCCTTTTAAAAGATAAGAAAAATCATAGTTTTCACCTTCTACCTTTTCCTTAAGATAAGAATCATCCTTTTTCTCATTCAGGCATTCATATATTTCACTTTGAACCGCGACCAGCTTATGCTTTAGATTCTCCCACTCTTCCTGAGTATTCACTTCAACATCAGGCCAATCTTTTTCGGTATCGATTTCAATTGAAAATTCATTATTACATTTTAATTTTTCAACGGCATAAGTTTTCCATGCAATGAGATGCCCAACAATTTGAGCAGCGCTATGAGACTCAGGGTTGCAGGTCTTATAACCAATAATATATGGAACATTTTCAAGTTTTCGCATTACCGAATCGCCATACCAAGGTTCGCCTTCGAATATTTCTGAAAGAGATTTAATTATTTCTTTGGTTTTATTTTTCATTGTAGGGATAGATGAACAAGAAAATTACAAAAATTGACTATTTCACGCAGTTAAGCTTTTCCCAAAACCGAAATTGCGTATTTAAGAACCTGAGCGGGAATATTTTGCAAGCCTTTTAAATTCTAAGATTAAACAAAATATAAACTACTTTGAATTAGTTCTAAATTAAGGCTAAAAGAGAGGTTAAAGTTTGTAAGTAATTAAAGCAAACAGTACTTTTGTTGTTAAATTTTCACAAAAATATTCAAACCAATGGGTGGATTCCTTAAATCTTCAATAGCAAGAAAATTTGCTATGGCCTTATCGGGACTTTTTTTGGTCTTCTTTTTACTTCAACACTTTACGATAAATTTTACCTCCGTCTTTGGCCCGGGCTTATTTAATCAATGGTCCCACTTTATGGGAACCAACTTTTTTGTTCAGTTTTTACTTCAACCTATATTAATCCTAGGTGTGGTTTTCCATTTTATCATGGGATTTGTGCTCGAATATAATAACCGCCAGGCAAGACCTGTGAAATACAAAAAATTTAATGGGAGCGCTAATACTACCTGGATGTCCAGGAATATGATCTGGACAGGACTTGTAGTGCTGGCTTTTCTTGGGCTGCATTTTTATGATTTCTGGTTCCCGGAAATCGCTCATAAATATATGGAAGTAAACCCGGAAGATCCTTCGAGATATTACCCGGAACTAGTGGCAAAATTCCAGGATCCATGGAGGGTAATTCTTTATGTAATCTCTTTCGTCTTCCTGAGCCTTCACCTGCTTCACGGATTTTCATCCTCTTTCCAGTCGGTGGGATGGCATAGCAAAAACAAAGAAGGTATTAGAAAAAGTACTGTTGCCTTTTCTATTATCATTCCTCTTGGTTTCGTATTTATCGCCCTTTTTCATTACATTAATAACGTTTAATAGGAAAGATTTATGTCAGTTTTAGATTCAAATATACCGGAAGGCCCGTTAGCCGAAAAGTGGACCAACCATAAGAATAGCATTAACCTGGTTAACCCTGCGAATAAACGTAATATTGATATTATTGTAATTGGAACAGGACTTGCCGGAGGTAGCGCAGCAGCTACTCTTGCAGAACTGGGATATAACGTAAAAACATTCTGCTATCAGGATTCTCCAAGACGTGCGCACTCTATTGCCGCACAAGGAGGTATCAACGCATCAAAGAATTACCAGGGAGATGGTGACTCAGATTACCGTCTTTTTTATGATACCGTAAAGGGTGGAGATTACCGTTCACGTGAGGCAAACGTTTATCGTCTGGCTGAAGTTTCAGGAAATATTATCGACCAGTGTGTAGCACAGGGAGTACCTTTTGCACGTGAATATGGTGGGTATCTTGACAACCGTTCTTTTGGTGGAGTACTTGTTTCGAGGACTTTCTATGCGAAAGGACAAACCGGTCAGCAATTATTGCTTGGAGCATATTCAGCAATGAACCGTCAGATCAACCGTGGGAAGATCAAAGCATACAACCGTCATGAAATGATGGATGTGGTGCTGGTGGACGGGAAAGCTCGTGGAATTATAGCAAGAAACATGGTAACCGGAGAGATCGAAAGACATTCTGGTCATGCTGTTGTACTGGCGTCAGGAGGTTACGGTAACGTATTTTACCTTTCTACGAACGCTATGGGAAGTAACGTTATGGCTGCCTGGAGAGCGCACAGAAGAGGTGCTTATTTTGCAAACCCATGTTATACTCAAATTCACCCAACCTGTATTCCGGTTTCTGGAGACCATCAGTCTAAGCTGACTCTTATGTCTGAATCTTTACGTAATGATGGACGAATCTGGGTTCCGAAGAAAAAAGAAGATGCCGAAAAAATTAGAAAAGGTGAATTAAAACCTACTCAGTTAAAAGAAGAGGACAGAGATTATTACCTGGAGAGAAGATATCCTGCATTTGGTAACCTTGTACCTCGTGATGTGGCTTCCAGGGCCGCAAAAGAACGTTGCGATGCCGGGTTTGGAGTTAACAAAACAGGACAGGCCGTATTCCTTGATTTTGGAAGTGCTTTCGAAAGATATGGAAAAGAAAAAGCTTACACTTCAGGACATAAAGATCCTTCACATGAGGAGATCTTAAAACTTGGAAAAGAAGTAGTGGAAGCCAAATATGGTAACCTCTTCCAGATGTACGAAAAAATTACCGCGCAAAATCCATACGAAACTCCAATGATGATCTATCCTGCGGTTCACTATACCATGGGAGGACTTTGGGTAGATTATAACTTACAAACCACTATTCCTGGATGCTATGCCACCGGAGAAGCTAATTTCTCTGATCACGGCGCAAACAGGCTTGGAGCTTCTGCTTTAATGCAGGGTCTTGCAGATGGTTATTTCGTATTGCCTTATACTATTGGCGATTATTTATCCAAAGATATTAGAACAGGAGCCATCTCGACCGATTCTCCTGAGTTTGAGACTGCCGAAAAAGATGTTACCGACAGAATCAATAAATTGATGAATGCCGGCGGAAATCACTCGGTAGATACTTACCACAAGAAATTAGGTAAGATCATGTGGGACAAATGTGGTATGTCCCGTAATGCTGAAGGTCTTAAAGAAGCTATTAAGGAAATTGCTGAATTGAGAGAAGATTTCTGGAAAAACGTAAAAGTTCCCGGAACTGCCGACTCTAAGAATGCTGAACTTGAAAAGGCAGGCCGTGTAGCTGACTTCCTGGAGCTGGGTGAACTTTTTGCGAAAGATGCACTTCACCGTGAAGAATCCTGTGGAGGCCACTTCCGTGAAGAGTATCAAACAGAAGAAGGGGAAGCTCTTCGAGATGATGAAAACTTTAAATATGTAGCTGCTTGGGAATTTGCAGGAAATCCTGCAGATGCGATCCTTCACAAAGAAGATCTTGTATTTAAAAATATCGAATTGAAAACTAGAAGTTATAAATAATAGAATTGAGAATTCAGTATAGAGTATTAAGTACTCATTACTAACTACTCTCTACTCAATACTAATAAAATATGAAGCTTACATTAAAAATATGGCGTCAAAAAAATGCCGAAGCAAAAGGTGAATTTGTTGATTACCAGATTGACGGAGTAGACGGTGATATGTCTTTCCTTGAGATGCTGGATGTTCTTAATGAACAACTGGTAACTAAAGGCGAAGATA
This sequence comes from uncultured Flavobacteriaceae bacterium, assembly GCA_963779835.1. Lineage (GTDB taxonomy): Bacteria > Bacteroidota > Bacteroidia > Flavobacteriales > Flavobacteriaceae > Christiangramia. The sequence goes on along the minus strand of CAVZZT010000008.1, from coordinate 290,264 downwards.
CCGTAGAATTTGATCATGACTGCCGTGAAGGTATTTGCGGTTCCTGTTCTCTTCAGATTAATGGTGAACCTCACGGGCCTGAGAAACTGGTAGCAACCTGCCAGCTTCATATGCGTTCTTTTAAAGATGGAGATACCATTGTAATTGAACCTTTTAGAGCAAAAGCTTTTCCGGTAATTAAAGATCTTGTGGTAGACAGAAGTTCTTTTGACCGTATTCAGCAATCATGGGGTTATATTTCGGTAAATACTTCTGGAAATACCATCGATGCGAACAGCATTCCTGTAGAAAAGGAAAAAGCCGACGCTTCCTTTAACGCTGCGACCTGTATAGGTTGTGGAGCCTGTGTGGCGGCATGTAAAAATGCCAGCGCTATGTTATTCACTTCCGCAAAAGTTTCACAGTATGCCTTACTCCCTCAGGGACGTATTGAGGCTACTGAGCGTGTGCAAGCCATGGTGAGACAAATGGATGAAGAAGGCTTTGGAAACTGTACCAATACCGGTGCCTGTGAAATTGAATGCCCTAAAGGAATTTCTCTTGAAAATATCGCTCGTATGAACCGTGAATTCTTAGCGGCGACTACAAAAAGCTAGACTAAATTCCAAATTAAATATAAATCGATCCCAAATTCTTTTCAGAGTTTGGGATTTTTTATGCATCTTAATTAAAATGATCTTTATGATAGATTCTGTGAAAATTACATCCAAATTACCTCAGAACAAAACCAGTATTTTTTCGGTAATGAGTAAAATGGCGAACGATTATGAAGCCATCAATCTTTCGCAGGGATTTCCGAATTTTGAAACCGATCAAAAATTGAAGGATCTTGTTACTAAAGCCATGAATGATGGTTATAACCAATATCCTCCAGATTCAGGCGTGCAGGTTTTAAGGGAACAAATCGTTAAGAAGATCAAATCCCTATATGGTAAAAAATATGATGAAAATTCTGAAATAACAGTTACTTCAGGAGCAACCGAAGCTTTATATGCGGCAATTACTGCCTTTGTGCACAAAGATGATGAAGTGATCGTTTTAAAGCCTGCTTATGACACCTACGAACCAACCATTAAATTAAATGGAGGCAAGCCCGTGCAAATTCAGCTCAAAGGTGAAAATTATAAAGCAGACTGGGACGAGGTGAGATCGGCGATCACTTCAAAAACGAAAATGATCATTATTAATACTCCGCATAATCCAACAGGAACTATACTTTCCGAAGAAGACATGCTTCAACTTCAGGATATCCTTTCAGGCACCCCTATAATTCTGTTAAGCGATGAAGTGTATGAGCATTTAATATTTGACAAAAATAAACATCAAAGTGCCTCAAAATTTCCAGAATTATCTGAAAGGTCTATCGTTTGTGCTTCCTTCGGAAAAACATTCCATAATACAGGCTGGAAAACAGGATATTGCGTAGCTCCTGAAAAATTAATGAAGGAAATTAGAAAAATACATGAGGTCACGGTTTTTTCTGTAAACCATCCCATGCAAAGAGCTTATGCTGAATATTTAAAAAATCCCAAAAACTATTTAGAACTTTCTAAATTTTACCAGACAAAACGGGATCTATTTCTCAATCTGATAAAAGATTCAAAATTTACTTTTACCCCATCGAGCGGAACCTACTACCAGCTTTTAAATTTTTCTGGAATAACCGATGAAAATGATGTAAATTTCGCTGAGAGATTAGTGAAAGAACATGGGTTAGCCTCTATACCCGTTTCAGTTTTTAATATTAATGAAAAGGATAACAGCCAGTTAAGATTCTGTTTTGCAAAAACAGATGATACCCTGGAAAAGGCTGCGGAAATACTTTGTAAATTATAGATGAACTTCAACATTAAAATTCGCGATCAGGATTTCGTATTACATCCATTCGGCGCTGCTTATTGGCCCGAACAGGAGGTTTTACTCGTGGCCGATGTTCATCTGGGGAAAGTCTCTCACTTTAGAAAACACGGCAGTGCGGTGCCTCTCAAAGCAACCTCTCAGAACTTTATAAAACTGGATCAGTTACGAAAAGAATTCGATCCTGAACATATTGTCTTTTTAGGCGATTTATTTCATAGCTCCATGAACATGGAATGGAACATGTTTGAGGAATGGATTGGTAGTATTGACAACCGGGTGCATTTAATTGCAGGCAACCACGATATTATTTCTCCATTAAAATATCAGGAGTTAGGTATAAAAATCTATTCAGATGTTAAGGTAGCTGGATTTCACCTAAGTCATCATCCAGAGGAACTTAATAATCATTTTAATATCTGCGGCCATGTTCATCCCGGATTTAAGATGAAAGGAGATGGAAAACAATTAATAAAACTATCTTGTTTCTTTAAGAGCCAAAATCAAATGATTCTTCCAGCCTTTGGAGAGTTTACCGGAAACTACTTTATGGAGCCCGAGGAGGGAGATCGTATTTTTGCCATCACCGGGAAGGAAGTTTTTCCGATTAATTAAAATACTCACATGGTAAAAAGACTAGCCGTTTTTAATTTCCTGTCCGTACTCATAGCAATCACAACTAATTTTTTCGCGCAAACAGGTAAAATTAACAACACAACAATTGGCGAGGTTAGCAGTAAATATTCAAACCTGTTCACCCCGGCAGATTATGCCTTTTCAATTTGGGGATTGATCTACATTGGATTACTATCCTTTTCTGTATTTATGCTTTACCAGGCTTTTAGCAATGGAAAATTCACAGATTTTATAAGTAAGACTTCTTTCTGGTTTATTGTCGCAAATATAGGAACCAGTCTCTGGGTGATCGCCTGGATATATGAATATACAGGTCTTTCAGTCGCAATCATGTTCCTTATTCTAGTTAAACTTTTAAAGGTCATCTTCAACAACGATATGGAAGTTTGGGATGCACCGTTTAAAGTTATCGTATTCTACTGGTGGCCGATCTGTTTATTTTCGGGATGGATCACCGTAGCTAGTATCGCTAATATGGCCGCCTGGTTAACCGAGATTGGTTGGGATGGAGCTGTTTTCTCAGAAGTTGAATGGACAGTTATTATGATAACTGTGGCCGTTATCATAAATCTTCTCATGATCTACTTCAGAAACATGCGAGAATTCGCTCTGGTAGGCGTTTGGGCTCTGATTGCAATTTACATAAGACATCAGGGTACTGAAGAATTGATCGCAAAGACAGCAATGGCCGGAGCTATTCTATTATTTCTGAATATTGGCTATCATGGATTTATTAACAGAAAAACAAATCCTATGTATCGATTTATTCATGGTGAAAAATCTAGACCATAGCCTTTATATCGCTAGCCCAGCTGGGATAAGAAAATATCATTCCCTTTAAAGTTTCGCAATTCAGTTTCCCGCACATAGCCATCACAAACATATTGATCATTTCACTAGCCTCAGGGCCTAAAAGATGGGCTCCAAGCACAAGACCGGTTTTTTTATCCACCAGCGTTTTATAAGCATAATAATCCTCATTGATCCTTTTGGCATTGAACCATTTTGGAACGAGTTTCTGCTCCAACCTAAAATCGTAGCCTTTTTCTTTAGCCTGCTTTTCATTTAATCCAACTGAAGCAAGATTTGGTAGCGTAAATACAACCGAAGGTTGCGGAGGATAATCTACATTCTTAGCCCTGTCTTTGTCAAGAATATTAGCTGCCACTATTCTAGCCTCCTGAGACGACAATGGAGTTAAAGGAAGACCTTCGCTTGCGGAAACATCTCCACAGGCGTATACATTTTTATTGCTAGGACTTTGCAAATGCTCATTAACTGTAATGCCCTTTTTAGAAAATTCAACATTTCCTTTTTCAAGATCCAGTTCATCAATAGAAGGAACCCTTCCGGCTGCATTTACAACTAATTTGGCTTTTACTTCTATCTTTTTCCCTTGCTGGTCAGCGCTTACTCTATAATTGGTCTGAAGTTTTTCAACCTCTTTCACCTCAGCATCAAAAATGAATTTAATGCCAATTTCTTCTGAAGCCTTTTGAAGATGTTTCACCATATCCTCATCAAAATTATTCAGCGCCCTGGATTCGCCGTCAATTACAGTCACCTCTACTCCACATCTTGCGGCAATATGGGCAAATTCCATCCCTATATAACCCGCACCTATAAAGATCATGCTTTCAGGGAGTTCTTCAAGTTCAAGGAAATCATCACTGATTATTGGCAAATCTCTTCCGGGAATGGGTAACTCTAAAGCCTTATTTCCTGTGGCTATGACGATCTTTTTGGCGGTGACCGTTTTCCCTTCAACAGACAACGTATTCTCATCTAAAAATTTGGGGGACTGATGATACATTTTTATACCAAGTGCTTTCATATCCTTTTCAGTAGCTGCCGGAACAGCACCGGTAAAGGTCTTTTTAAATTCCATGAGATCCTTCCAGCTGAATTCAGGCATTGATGTAATTCCATGACCTTTCATTTTTTTTGCTCTATCCAGAATTTCCGTTAACCCAACTAAAACCTTTTTTGGATCACATCCACGATTTGCACAGGTGCCGCCATATTCCCGATTATCGGCAATAGCCACCTTTAAACCTTCCGAAACACATTCTTTTGCAACACTTTTTCCAGCGGTTCCGGTACCTATCACAAAAACATCAAATTCTTCAAATCCCATAATTTCCAATCCTTTCAGTGAAAATAGTTAAGAAAGGATGGAGTTTACGTTATGAAAATGGTAAAAATTGGCAAATGCTATTTAATAGTTAAAAATCAATTAACTGGTTGTAAGGCAATTTAGATGAAATTATATTTGCCGTAATGAGTACAAGTCTTATCGCCCAGAAATTTGCACAGTCCGCGCAACAGCAGGAACTGCGAAATGCTATTGCCGCTTCCGAAAAAAACCCTTCTAATATTCATCTTAAAGGCCTCGTAGGTTCAGCCCTGTCATTTGCAGTAGCAGATGCTTTTAAGCAATCTGATCATCCTTTCCTGATGATCTTTAATGATAAAGAGGAAGCTGCTTATTATTTGAATGATCTTGAGCAACTGGTTGGTGAAAAGAATGTTCTCTTTTATCCCGGAAGTTACCGCAGGCCTTACCAGATCGAAGAGACCGATAATGCGAACGTACTTTTACGTGCAGAAGTCTTAAACCGTATTAACTCGCGAAAAAAACCAGCTTTAATTGTTACCTATCCCGACGCCCTGTTTGAAAAGGTTGTCACCAGGAAAGAACTTGACAAAAGCACGCTGAAAATTGCCGTTGGTGATGAGCTTTCTATAGATTTTGTAAATGAGGTGCTTTTTGAATACCAGTTCAAACGAGTTGATTTCGTTACCGAACCTGGTGAGTTTTCGGTAAGAGGTGGAATTATAGATGTATTCTCGTTCAGCCATGATGAACCTTATAGAATTGAATTTTTTGGGGACGAAATAGACAGCATCAGGACCTTTGATGTGGAAACCCAGCTTTCTACAGATAAAAAGAAGAAGATCTCTGTAATGCCAAATGTTGAGAACAAGCATCTGGATGAAGTTCGAGAAAGTTTCCTGAAATATATATCAGCTAAGACTATTGTTTTTATTAAGAATCTTGACCTGCTTTCGGCCCAGGCTGATAAGCTCTATAAAAAGGCTGAAGAAGCTTTTAAAGGACTTTCGGAAGACGTTAAGCATAGTGAACCCAAAGAACTCTTTTGTAATGGGGAGCTTATCAAAAAACAGTTACTGGAATATTCTTCAGTTGAATTAAGTTCACAAGCCTTTTTGAAAGCTGGAAATACGATTGAATTCAATACCAAACCGCAACCTTCCTTCAACAAGCAATTTGAATTACTCATTGAAAATCTTATTGAAAACCAGGAAGCTGGTTATACTAATTTTATCTGTTGCGTAAGTGAGCAGCAGGCAAAGCGTTTCCATGATATTTTTGAAGATCAGGAGAAAGAAGTGAAATATCAGACCCCGGTATTTTCCATGTTCCAGGGGTTTATTGATGAAGATTCAAAAACGGTTTGTTACACAGACCACCAGATATTTGAGCGTTATCATAAGTTCCATTTAAAGAATGGTTACGCCAAAAAACAGGCGATCACTTTAAAGGAACTGACCAATCTGGAAGTTGGGGATTATGTGACCCATATCGACCATGGAATTGGAAAATTTGGTGGGCTTCAAAAAATAGATGTAGAAGGCAAAAAGCAGGAAGCTATCAAACTTATCTACGGGGAGAGCGATATTTTATATTTGAGTATTCACTCGCTGCATAAGATCTCCAAATTCAATGGGAAAGATGGCAAGCCTCCTAAAGATCTATAAACTTGGAAGCAACGCCTGGAAAAATCTGAAAAAGAAAACCAAAGCTCGTGTAAAGCATATCGCTTACGATCTTATAAAACTTTATGCAAAACGTAGATTAGAGAAAGGTTTCAAATATGATCCTGACTCCTATCTGCAACTGGAACTGGAAGCTTCATTTATGTATGAGGATACTCCAGATCAAAGTTCAGCTACCGCAGCGGTAAAGGCTGATATGGAAAATGAACGCCCAATGGACCGCCTGGTTTGCGGAGACGTTGGTTTTGGTAAAACTGAAATTGCTATCAGAGCCGCTTTCAAAGCTGTAGATAATAATAAACAGGTGGCGATTTTAGTCCCAACCACGATTCTGGCTTTTCAACATCATCAAACCTTTACTGAAAGATTAAAGGATTTTCCTGTAAGAATAGATTACCTGAACCGTTTTAGAACCGCTAAAGAACGTAAAGAAACTTTAGCAGACCTAGAAGCCGGAAAGGTTGATATCATTATCGGGACCCACCAACTGGTTAGTAAAGCCGTGAAATTCAAAGATCTTGGACTACTCGTTGTTGATGAAGAACAAAAATTTGGTGTTGCAGTAAAAGATAAACTGAAGACTATAAAGGAAAATGTAGATACGCTAACGCTAACGGCGACGCCAATTCCAAGGACGCTGCAATTCAGTTTGATGGCCGCGCGTGACCTTTCTACGATCACCACTCCTCCACCAAACCGTTACCCGATTGAGAGCCATGTGGTACGTTTCTCTGAAGAGACCATTCGCGATGCCGTTTCTTATGAAATTCAGCGTGGTGGCCAGGTATTCTTTATTCATAATAGGGTTGAGAATATTAAAGAGGTTGCCGGAATGATCCAGAGATTAGTGCCGGATGCTAAAATTGGTGTGGGGCACGGTCAGATGGAGGGTAAAAAACTGGAAAAACTGATGTTGAGTTTTATCAACGGAGAGTTCGATGTTCTGGTTTCTACCACTATTGTTGAAAGCGGACTTGATGTTTCTGAAGCCAATACTATTTTCATCAATAACGCCAATAACTTTGGACTGTCTGATCTCCACCAGATGCGTGGTCGTGTGGGAAGAAGTAATAAGAAGGCATTCTGTTATTTCATTACTCCACCATACTCGGCAATGACTGAAGATGCCAGAAAGAGAATAACTGCCCTGGAACAATTCTCAGAATTGGGAAGCGGATTCAATATAGCCATGAAAGATCTAGAGATTCGTGGTGCCGGAGACTTGCTTGGTGGTGAACAAAGCGGATTTATCAACGATATTGGATTTGACACTTATCAGAAGATCCTGAACGAAGCCATTGAGGAATTAAAGGAGAATGAGTTCCGCGATCTATATGCCGAAACTGAAGATGTAGAGCACAAGGATTTTGTAAAAGATACCCAGATCGACACCGATTTTGAGCTACTCTTCCCTGATGATTATATCAATAATATTACGGAAAGACTTAACCTTTATACTAAGCTGAATGAACTGAAGACTGAAGAAGAACTTCAGAAGTTTGAAGCTGAATTAGTTGACAGGTTTGGTGAATTGCCAATCCAGGCTGTTGATCTTCTGAACTCAGTAAGAATAAAATGGATCGCTGCCAAAATAGGTCTGGAACGGGTGATCATGAAAAAGAACAAACTGGTAGGCTACTTTATCTCTGACCAGAAATCGAGATTCTACCAAACCAATAATTTCACCAGGGTGTTACAATATGTGCAAACACACAGGCAAAATTGCACGATGAAAGAAAAAGAAACCCGTGGTGGACTAAAACTCCTGCTTACTTTTGATAGAATTACTTCCGTAGAAAAAGCTTTAAAAGTATTGCAGCCGTTAGATTTTAGAGAGAAGAAGGAAGAAGTTGTCTGACCCTTCCGTCCCGCTGTAGCGGGACACCTTCCCTGAAAGGGAAGGAATTCTTTTTATATTTTTACACCCCTCCTAAGATTTAGGAGGGGTGTCCGAAGGACGGGGAGGTCAGTTTCTAAAATTATCTTTTATTGCCTGCAATACCTGAGGCAAGAATTCAAATACCATTCTGTTTTCAAACCTCACAACTTTAATTCCCAGGTTATTTAAATCTTCGGTTCTCTTTTTATCATATTCCCTGGCCATTTTATTAAAATGAACCTGACCATCTAACTCAATAGCCAATCTTTCTTGAGGACAATAAAAATCTAGAATATAATTTTCTACACTATGCTGTCTTCTAAATTTTCTTCCCTCAAACTTTCGATTCTGCAATTGTTTCCATAGAAATGCCTCAGCAGGAGTTAGAGATTTTCTTAATTTCTTACGATAGGTTTCCAAATATTTACGATTGTGAATTCTTTTCATGTTGATTCCAGTTTTGACCCATCCGTTCAGCTACAGCTGAACACCTTCCCTAAAATTTAGGGAAGGAGCTTTTTTTATTCTCCGGTTACCCTAATATTATCCAGATCGTAAGTAGTTGTCTTATCTGGCGCGGCGCCTAGGTATCTGAAACCAACCCATATTTTTCCATCCAGACAGGAAATATCAATTTTTGAATTCCTGAAAATATTAGTGAATCCTCCGGACGGACCCAGAGGAATATTCGCATCCAATTCCTGCCAGTGAGTTGTCCTGGGATCACCAGTGAAATTGGTCGTGATGAAAACTTCCAATAAAAGTCCGTTATCATAAGAAGCTAGAATATCAAAACTCAGTACCTCATTCATCGAATTATCGAGATCAATTTCCGGAGTGACCAACCAGGCTTCTAAGGGACTTTCATTTGTATTATATGCCGATATCCGCAGGATTCGATTTCCACTAGCAAGAGTTGGCGTGAATTTCTTTTCGCCACCACTTACATTAACATTGGTCCAATGTCTGGAAGCTAAGGTGGTGTTAGAAGTCACTCCATCAAAATTTTCCTCCAGTAAAACTATGTTACCGGTCCCGGAATTATTCCCACAATTCAGAAATTCAGGATCACATCTTTCGTCATTCATCTTCAAAGCATCTGGAGAATTCACCGCAATTACATAATGTTCATCATAGAAATCGCGTGTTAAAATTCCACGAATACTTCCAGAACCTTGTGGGATTAGTAAAGATTTAAAATTAGAAAAGGTGCTGGTGCTCATTAAAACAGTTTCGCCGGTTTCGCAACTTTCTAACTGTCGTTCACCGTCATATTGATCAAACGAATTTGATGCGAATGAATAGACATGATCGTCTTTAACCAGGTTTCGATCAAACTGAACGTGATCGAGTTCAATAAATAGATTTAAAAATTCCGTATTGAACCCTGAAATAGCCAATTTTATTGGCTTTATTTCTTGCTTTTCGCCGGATCTAATAACATGATCATCTATCAAAGAATTTGGAATACCTACCACATCTCCCCTATTTTGAATACCTAGCTGGAGAGTCCCATTATTAAAACCAAGGCTTAATCCATCAAGTTTCACATAGATTTTTCTGCCAACCTCGAAAGTTTCATAAAGGGAGTTTTCATCCAGTAGAATCTGTATTCCGGCAGTAGGATACTCAGGTTTGTCCTGTAGGATCAATTCTTTATAAAAATTTCCTCCGGCATCGCTGCTAATGACATAAGCTTCGAACCAGGTATCGGTTTCCTGAAAATTATAAATCTCGCCTGTTTCAAAATTAAAATTTCCTTTTACCGCCGATATACTCGTTAATGAACCTTCAATTTCAACTTCATTTATACTTAAGTCCGGTATTTCAAAATCATCGGTTTGTACACAGCTTTGTAATAACATCACAAGAGCTAACAACGCTATTATTTTTAACTTCATCATCTTCCTTAAAATCTTAAATACACATTTGCAAAAAAGCTGGTGCCGTAGCCATACCAGTATTTATTCCCAAAAACCGGCATCTCCCGGTCCCGGTCTTCTTTTAAAGTTCTATAGTTCGAATTTCGAGCCTGTTCAAAACCTCCTGACTTATATAATTCATCAAGAACATTATTGACACTCAAAAAGAATCCGAGGTATTTATCTTTGATCCTCCAGGACTTCCCTCCAACCATATTTACAAGAAAGTAATGGTCGAATTGTTCCTGAGAAAGTAAATTTCGAGCAATTTCAGCGTCATATTCCAAAATTGGAAGACCATCATAATCGGTATTGAAATTGGCTGTTCTTGTTAACGGATTTACATCTATAAATGCATGGGAGAAATAATTCAAGCTTGCGCCAAACCACCAATAATCCGGATCACGATATTCCACGCCTATTTGGCCAGCCCTTTGAGGGCCTCCAGCCAGACGATAATTTTTTAAATAAGATATTCCATAATCAACCACCCCGGTGAATGAAGCAGAGGTCATGTAGAGTCTCGGGTTATTGGAATAAATAAATTGTCCCAGCGAACCGGCTGCCTTTACTTTTAATGTTGAAGTTACCTGGTATTCCCCACCTAACTCTATGCCTAAATACTGTTTATCTACATCGGTTAAAATCTCCTGTACGAATGCAGTAATATCTTCCCTTCCCAACCCTGAAAGTCCGTTAGTATAGTAATAGGAAACTTCTGTAGAATTATCAATCTGAGAAAAGTAACCGGTAAGTCTAAGATTGAATTTTCCTGATCGGTAGCGATAACTAAGATCTGCAGAGTTTATAATTTCCTCTGTTATTTTTTCAACTATTTCATTATTCTGTCTAGGATTTACAAATGCATTTTTAAAGCCGGGGGCCTTGGTGAAATAAGCCAGATTAGCCTCCAGATTTTGCCTTCCGGAAAACTTGTAAATCACGCCTGACTTTATTCCATAATTAAAGAAATCTACCTTTTCACCAGCTCCGATGGAATTGTCCGGATAAAGTCCATTTTGGAAATTTCCCGTTCTTTCGTAATTAGTAGTTCCCAACTTTGCACTTAAACTCAACTCCAGTTTTCGAAATTTATATTGAAGTTGACTAAATACCTCCGCAGAAACGGAAGAAATATCATAATCATATTTGTACCGATCTCCTTCCCCAACAACTCTATTAACTTGCTGCAGATCAGATTGTGCAGCCTGCCTTAGTGGATTATCAAGGTCTTCTTCAGCAAAAACATCTATATCCAAAAAACCCTTTGCTCCAAAAAGATCGGCAATCCTTCCAAAGTTCTGACTCTTTAAATTTGTAAAACTAATGGTAGAATTCAGTTTCAGTTTATCATTGAAGCTCCAGTTAAGAATAGAATTCGCAGTAAGAGTTTTATCTCTATTCACATCCTCGGCTAGAGCATAAATAGCATTATTGTTTTCGCCAGCAATGGCTTGATTTGCAACATACAATTGCTTCCAGTCAAGCTGTCCATTTTCCTGAATATCTTTCTCTGCACGATAGGCCGCTTCAAAATTTTGATTGCTCTCAAACCTGAAAAAATAACTGGGTAGTTTTTGATAGTATACCGGATCGGGATTTGCTCCCCCACCCAAAAAGGATTCCTGTTCGTTTAAATTGATTGATGTGGTTCCTCCATAATCGATCCTGGAATTTGAAATTTCACCAAATTGATAGGCCAGGTTTGTATTTAGATCTATTTGATCTGAAATTTTCCAAAAATGGTTGAGTATCAAAATTGGCTCCTTTACCTCCTTAATCCTTGAATTCCTAATTTCTCCATCCTGAAATCCCCAGTAAGGATTATAGGTTCTTCCCTTCAACTCAAACACTTCATCGGTAAGCGGTGCCGACTTTCCCCGGGTATTTGGAGTATAGATCCCTGAAAAATTAATTGAGTGAACTTTAGAAATATTCTTCTCCAGGGAAAGGAAGAAAGAATTGGCATCATACACAGTTCCATCAACATAACCTTCTTTCGCATAACGTCTTCCTATAGAAAATGCATAGAACCAGCCATTCTTTTCTTCACCTGATGCATAGGTAGCCGTGGCACGCCCCGTATAACTTCGATTAGAAGAAGAAAATGAAAACCTTGAACCTTTTTGATATTTAGATGCTCTCATTATAAAATTGGTAGTACCTGCAAGACCTCCGAATGCATAATCGTTTGGCAGGAGACCATTTGTAAAGACCTGATTTCGTTGAACATCATTTAATCCGCCCCAATCACTCCATTGTGGTCTTCCGTCAAAAGCCTTATTCATTTCTATGCCGTTGATGAGGAGTTTTCCATATTCTGAGCCAAGACCTCTTACCCGGAAAAAGGTTTGACTAAAATCGAAAGCAGCGGCATTTAAATAAACATCACGTGTAGCCTGGAGAATACCGGAAATATTATCAAAATCTCCTTCATCAGATAAGATATCAGAATCGGATAGACTAATACTGTTTATTTGCTCCCGTTCCAAAAATGGATCTGGCTGAAGACTAATATCGTTAAGTTCTCTATCTACGTTACTAAATTTTACAGGAAAGCGTTTGGTAATAAATCCATTCCTCGAGAAAACCAGAATAAGATCGGTGTTATCAATAGTAGGTAGCTCCAAAGAGAAAAATCCTTCGGAGTTAGAGAAGGTCTGAACAAAAGAACCTTCAACTGCAATTTTAACCAGTGGTAAGGGCACATCGGTGATTGCATCTACTAACCTGCCATTTATTACAGGTTGCTGAGCGTTCATTTTCAAGAAAAGCAGTATGAAAATAAACACCCAGAAAATCGAAATTTTCATTTAGTGCCTCTTCAACGAAATGTGATATAATGTTAGGAAATTATATTATAACTAGCAAAATATCAGTACTTTAAACTCGTCTATTCATAATTAAAATTTGAAACCAAACCATATACCGATTTTTTTAGTTTTTAACCTGATCGTCTATTCAGGCAATAGTCTATATTGTCAGAACCTGAAAGATTATCAGATAGAAACCGTGGCTTTCTACAACGTAGAGAACCTTTTTGATACCGTAGACGACACTTTGACTTTTGATGATGATAGGACAGCTTTAGGAAAAGATCGCTGGACAAAGGAGCGCTATGAAAAGAAAATCGAAAATATCGCCCGGGTTCTTTCTGAAATTGGAAAAGATGAAGCTCGTAATACTCCTTTAATTATTGGCTTATGTGAAATTGAAAACAGGCGGGTCCTGGAAGACCTAGTCTCTCATAAATATTTAGAGGGAAAGAATTACGGTATCATCCACTTTGATTCTCCAGATGAACGAGGGATTGATGTTGCTTTATTATACAGAAAAGAAGGATTTATCCCCTTAAACTCTCAGCCAAGAAAATTGATGATCTACGAGGCTGATAAGCGGGATTACACCAGAGATCAATTAGTGGTTAGTGGATTAATGCATGGAGAAGAATTTTATTTTATAGTAAACCACTGGCCGTCGCGATCTGGAGGTGAAGCCAAAAGCAGTTACAAAAGAGAAAAGGCAGCCCTTTTGAATAAAAAGATCATCGACTCCCTGTACAGGGAAAATTCCAATGCCAGAATTATTGGCATGGGTGATTTTAACGATGATCCTACTAATAAAAGCTTTAAAAAGTTCCTACAAACTAAATCTGAAATTAAAGAATTGAAGGAAAAGGAACTCTATAATCCTATGGAAAACATGCTGAAAAATGGCAAAGGTACGCTTGCCTATCGCGATTCATGGAACCTTTTCGATCAATTTTATCTTTCTCAGAGTGTAGTTTCAAGAAATTTTGATGGATTTCAGCTTTACAAAGCCGGGATCTTTAATCCGCCGTATGTAATAACCCAAACCGGTCAATACCGTGGATATCCCTTGAGAACCTACGGTAGTTCTGGTTACGAACCCGGATACAGCGATCATTTTCCAGTTTACCTCTATTTGATAAGAGAAGTAAAAGCAAATTAAATAAAAAAACCTCCGAAAAAATCGGAGGTTTTTTTATTTAATTCACACTTCAACTACGCTGAATGTGATGTGATAATTTCTATTATTAATTGAACCATGCAGTCCAAGGAATCCTGGAAAGCACCACTACCAGTGCAAAGCCATAAAATATAGCCAGCATTTTGAATTTAGGCCTGGAAGTAAGTTTCTTTTTGTGTTTAGAATATCCAATGGTGATCAAGGCAATAGCAATGATCATCATCAAGGGATGCTCTACTAAATACAGTCTTAAGTTGGAATTCTTCATAACCACCCCCATTCCCGCATCAAAACGGGCAAGATTGGAAGGTGTTAGATAAAGAACGATCCCGATAAGTAACTGTATATGAGAAACAATAAGGGTAAATAGAGCAATTCTAAAGTTTGTAGCCGAGTATTCCTTATTGGCAGCAAAGCCTATAATAGCATTAAAACTTGCTATTAGGAGCATAAACAAAACCAGGTATGCCCAATATGAGTGAATAAACTGAACCGTTTCGTACATAATTTTTAATTTTTGGTATCCGCTAAAATACTAAATGCTTTTTTATTATTCCCATCGGTTTTCAGCATCCTCTCCACCCCAGATAAGGGTCGCAAGATATGGATTATCAATAAAAGGATTTCGGTTTCCCTGAGCACCTTCAATTACATTATTACGTTGTATTTCGAAAGCTGATACAGGATCTTCAATATTCCATTTTAAGAATAATTCAAGACTACCTACATTATTTATGGTTTCGTTATATCTAATATTAAGATAGAGCACCATTCGTGCAACATCACCTTTCCATTCATCTCCCGGATACCAGGCTGAATCATTTACAAGATCGTAATCTCCACTTCCATCTGTATAAGGATAATTTAATCGAAGTGAATTTATATCGGCATCGGCAGATCTTAAATGATGTAGGTCTGTTACCGCTCCCTCTGAACTTAATTTAGATTGAGGGTAGATATGTTCGGTATTAAATGTTTGAGGACTGTAGTCGTTAGAAGAAGATTGATGTTCTTTCCAGTATCTGCTCTCTCCAGAATACATCAGGATCACATTATCTGGATTATCAGGATCTTCATCTGCTTCATAAAGGTAATCATGGCGCTGATAATACTCCAGGATCACGGTATGTTTAGAAATTGTATGTGTAGAAACAAACTCGTAATTCAGCTCTTTATCTGTAGTCACGCTTAGATCTGAATAATAATCGGCCACACTTGCCGGAATATCAAAAGCAATACCCTCTAAAACATTCACGGTTACTGAAGCAGTAGAACAGGTTGCTTCGGCGTCATCATCGCAAACAGTATAAGTAAAGGTATCTGTTCCTGTAAAATTTGCTTCAGGAGTATAAGTCACACTTCCATCTGTATTTAACACGGCAGTACCATGAGAAGAGGAATAATCTACCCCAGTAATTTCAGCTTCATCAAGCAGATCATCATTATCTCCAAGGTCATTTAAGGTGAGACTTTTACCAGCTACCGTATTGGTCTCATCGTTGTTTGCCGTTGGAGATCCACTGTCAGCAACATTAATAGTTATACTGGCTGTAGAACAATTTTCATCTGAATCACAAATGGTATAGGTGAAGGAATCTTCCCCGGTAAAATCTGCTACCGGTATATAGGTAAAACTCCCATTTCTATTATCTTTTATTTCGCCTCCATTAGCAGTTTCACTGTCAAAGGAACTAAGTTTTGCATTGTTCTCAAGACTATCGTTATCCTGGTAACCGGCTAAAACAATTTCTTCATCTTCAGATCCGGAATAGGTATCATCATTGGCAACAGGATCTTTAAGCGTTGGTTCAGGTTTTGGGTTGGGGTTGGGAGCGGGATTATCTTCCGTACTACAACCAAAAGTAATTAGGGCAATAACCAGAATGAATATTTTCTTCATGAAAGTAAATTTTGGGCTTTTCTTTTGAATATAATTGGATTGCAAATATCTTAAATTTTAAGCATTTACCGAATAAAAAAACCTCCTGTGCATTAACACAGGAGGTTCTTTATTATTTCAAGTTAAGTTGAAGAATTAATCCTGGTAAACCCAGTCTCCATTCTCATCCTTGATTACAGCTTTAGTTTCATTAGTGTATCCACCAGCATAAATAACATAGGTTAATACATATTTTTGACCAACCTCTGCATTTGGATCAAGGTTATCTAATACTATATTAAAACCTGCAAGCATCATTTCATCAGTCCAGCTAGTAGCACCACCAGATCTGTTAAAGTTACCATAACTATCAAGGTTACCTGCCTGAGATGGGTAAGTATCCATTAATCCACTGGCAACTAAAGAATAATCTTCAGTAGTGAACATATATTGGATCGTGTTATCTGGAACCCATGTTGTACCATCATGACCAAACTGAACTGACTCTACAACAGTATTGTTGTAAACAGACCATGACATACCATCATAAATGAAATATTTTACGTAGCTATAAGTAGCGTTATCATCTGTTTTACCGTCCCCGTCGATATCGTCTACATCATCCGTATACAGCTTATACATGATAGGCTTGATCTCACCAGCCTTAGGATTACCATATTTTTGAGTTTCCTTTAAGAATATTGGTAATTTCTCCTCAGCTTCATCTTCGCTAGAGAAATTGTCATAGCTTTCTCCCATAAGGTTGTACTCATCTAAAGTAATACCTGGGATCATAACCCACTCTCCATCTAATAATAAATAACCATTGTTTACCTCACTGGTTCCTCCACTATAATAATCATAGGTGATTGAAACCAAAGTTCTGTTAGGCGCATCAGAGAATTTATCCTCGATAAGGTCAACTACCTGCCAAGTTGCATCGAAATTGGCATAATCATCATCCCCATACATATCATAATCATCGTTTGTTGCCTCATAAACAATCAGACTTTTCTCGTCCTGCTTAGGAGCATAAACTTTGAAGGATACATTTGCCAAAGATCCTTTACCCCATACAGGGTATTTATTACTTAAAAATTCAGGAAGTATTTCTTTAGCATCTGCAATGCTATTAAAATTACCATAATTAAGATCTAACTCTTCGTAATCTTCATCTGTAAGAGTATAATCTATAGCTCCTGAAACGCTTAAATCAGTATTGATTTGATCGTTGATCTCTTCCATAGGTTCACACCCTACAGATATCATACTGATTATTACACCAGTTAATATTAATAACTTTTTCATTTTATTTCTTTTTAAAAGTTAAGTTTTAAACCTACACTAAAGGTTCTTCCTGCTCCGTAATAAACTAAAGCATCTCTGTAACCGTTCCCCTGATCGTTAGCATCAGAAATATATTCAGTATCAAAGATGTTATTCACCTTACCTTGTAAAGTAGCATCTAAAGAAGCAATAGCGAAATCATGTTTAAGACCAAGATCGAAAAGACCATATGCTGGTGTTTTCCAGGTATCTCCCATTCCAGGCTCAGATCTGCTATCTACATAATAAGAAGCATACATATCACCTGCATAATTGTAATCTACAAATACTGTTGAAGTAGAAGCGAAATCATAACTTGCTCCTAAAGCAAAAGTAGTTTGAGCAGCATCACCTACTTTAAGACCTTCAGAATATACATCTACCGTTCTTGGCTCATCACCATCCATAATAATTGCACCATCCTGATCTTTAAGGGTAGCTGAAACATTATTAGTCCATGTCCAGTCTCCTACTGAAACCATACCTGATACTTTGAAATCATCAGTTAATTTATAAGAGAAATCTAATTCCACTCCCTGGTGTAAAGCATTTACTCCGGCAAGGTTGTAGAACAATCTTGTGCTTTGATCGCCAGGAACACTATAACTACCTGTGATAGCTTTATCTATCCAGGAAGTACGGTATACGTTTAAATTAGCTCTTAATTTTGAACTTCTATAACCATATCCTAGTTCTGCGCTAAATACTTTTTCGTTCTTAGCATCAGCATTCGCCTCAGTAGAACCAGTAGTATTCAGGAATACATTAGTAAGAAATGGCGCCTTAGAGAAGTATCCAACATTCGCGAAAACGTTGTGGTGTGAAGTAAGGTTATAGTTAGCCCCACCTTTTATTCCGTAACCCATAAAGTCTACCTTTTCTGATTCTCTTTCAGGATCATTGGCTTCATATTTCATGAAGTTTTCCACACTGTAAGAAGTATTAGATATATCTGCAGCCATAAATATGTTGAAATCGTCTGTAATTTCATATTCAGCTTGACCAAATAAACCACCACGAAGAACAGTTCCGTCGTAGTCTTTTCCAAATTTATCACCAACAACAAGACCCTGACCTCCGTTTAGGTCACTTGAAGAATCGTTCAGGTAATAATCACCACCTAAAAGGTCTGTAATTTCGTACCAGTGAGATCCTACATAATATCTACCATCTATACCTCCAGAAAGAGTAAGTTTATCTGAAGTAAAGTTTTTGAAAGTAGAAAGGATACCATACCAGTTATGACTGTTTTTAGAAGCATAGATAATATCTGATGCTCCAAGAGCACCTAGCTCCATGTTTTCATCAACAATTCTGTCGAAATCCAATGGCTGATCAAAACCACCTAATCTGTATTCGTCATTGTTGAATTTGTCACCTCTGGTTCTTCTTCCACCACCAGAACCAAAAGATGCATAAAGGGCAGTTGAAATCTCAGTATTTTCACTAAGAGTCCAGTAGTGGTTTAAAGACATTTGAGGTTTGTGATAGAAGTTGAAAGAAGTATATTCTACGTCTCCTTCTTTATACCCCCAGTCTGGGTTAAATCGTTTAGGTCCAGATTCGGCTCTATTGTAATCTTCAATAGTTGCTCTACTATAATGTTGACCGTGTTCCTGTTGTGCACCAAATGCGTTAAAAGAAAGCAAGTGGTTTTCATTGATTTGCTGAGACAGGTTAACGAAGTAGTTATACCCTTCGAATTCAGTTCCGTCTACATAGCCATCTCCCTGGATCTTTGCAGCAGAAACTGTTGCAGCAAAACCATTCTCTGATAAACCAGTAGAATAAGTCATACCGTATTTTACATAACCATTATTTCCTAAAGAAGAATAAACATTTCCACCTTCTTCAGCATCAATAGATTTTGTAACAATATTAATGGTACCCCCAATAGAAGGCACAGCAACTTTAGAAGCTCCGAGTCCTCTTTGAACCTGCATAGTAGAAGTTACATCTCCAAGACCAGCCCAGTTACTCCAGTAAACAGCACCGTTCTCCATATCATTAACAGGAATACCGTTGATCATAACAGCAACATTCTCTGAAGAGAATCCTCTAATGTTCACACGAGCATCACCATATCCACCACCTTGTTTTGTAGCGTAGATACCTGGAGTGTTCTTTAAAATTTCAGGAAATTCCTGAGTTCCCAGTTTCAGGGCAATATCACTGGCTTTAATAGTTGAAACAGCAACCGGAGTCTTACGGTCTATCGCTAAAGAATAACTTGTAACGACGATCTCATCCAGTGCGTTATCATCTGCTTCCAGATTAATATTTCCTAAATTCTGAGTTCCTTCTGTTACGTTAAATTTCACTTCTTTGGCCTTATAACCAACAAAGCTAATCTTAACTGTTCCTGTAGATTTGTCAACATCCAGTGAGAAGTTTCCATCAAAATTAGTCATGGTACCGTTGTTCGTACCAGTTACCATAACGTTCGCGCCCGGAAGCGGTCCGTCGGTTGCAGAATCGATTACCGTACCGGTAACAGTTCCTTGAGCAAAAATCGTAGCAGATGCAAATAACATCGCCAGCAGTAATAATTTCCTCATTTGTTTAATAGTTTGTGTTTGATTAAAATTCGGTGCAAAAAAACACAATTCTTACATAACTAGCATTATCTAAGTGTTAAGAGTTTTAACTTTTTACGCTTGAAAATTGCCAATATTGGCAGTGAAATAGGATAAAGGATGGATTTCACCTACAAAAAAAACCTTAAAATGTCTGATTACCAACTTTTTATTTATTCGCGTAAGTTGTAACGTATTGTTAATAACATTTTTGCCAAATAAAAAGCTCCGGCAAAACCGGAGCTTTTTTTAAACTATAAGAAATTCTTTCTAAAATCTGAAGGCTACACTTGCATTCCAGGTTCTACCCCAGCCAAAGTAAACGTTATTCCTAACATTCACTCCATCATAGGTATCGTCACCAGGACCAGCTATGACATTCGTAAGAGACTCTGACATATAAATATTGTCTGTAACATTATTTACGTTTACTCTAAAGTCCAGCCTGTTTTCTCCAAGATCTAATCCGAAAGTAGCACCAAGATCCAAAAGACCGTAGGAAGGCAGCTCGAAAACTTCAAAATTTGGTTCATTTAATGCATCTGTTGCATCAAAATCGGCATAAAGTTTATCCGCATAACGGTAGGTTGCATCTACGCTTAAATTATCTATGATATTATAGTCTGCACCTAAACTAGCCGTGAACTGAGCTGCGTTACCCACTTTTACACCATCAAGATTTAAAACTGCCGGATCTATACCTGGAATTGCATTCTGCCCATCATCTACGTATGTAGCTGTTACATCATCTTTATATTCCCAGTTTCCGAAGGAGAGCATTGCATTCCATTTAAATTTATTTGTCACTCTCCCGTAAAAATCAAACTCGAAGCCTTTATGAACCTGAGTGATCCCTAGAAGGTTAGCACTCCCTCTAATTTCTTCAGGAGTATCCTCGAAGAATGTTGCTGAAGTTGTTTCAAATCGATCTGCCCACGAGGTTCTATAGATATTTACGTTTGCATTAAAATATTGGGAACGGAATCCATATCCCAATTCAATTCCAAATACCTGTTCATTAGTAAGATCGTTGTTTTTCTCATTGGTATTGTTAAGATAAACAGCATCAAACAAGGGCTGTTTAGAATAATAACCTACATTCCCAAAGACATTATGCTGGGCATTAATATTATAGTTCATACCTCCTTTGATATTTCCCCCTATAATATTCTCCCAATCTGTTTCCTGATTTCCTACCTCATAAAGGAAATAATCCTTTCTCTTGAAACCCTGGTTAGATAAAGATCCCTGAATAAAAGCTGAAATCACATCATCTGAATATTCTAACTGGCCAAAAACACCCTGCCATCTAACATAACCTTCACTGTAATAATCGATTTTCTCCTCATCATCTATACTTTTAAACACATTTATTGTGTTAGAAACAGTCGGCGCATAAGTCTCAGACACAAATCTTGGCAAATCGTTTACATTGTCATTATCTACATATACATCACCACCCATAAGATCCACTAATCTACGGTAGTGGAAACCTTTATATGAACGCAAATCTGCTCCGGCACTCAAGGTAATATTGTCTGAAAGTTCTGTCTCGAAATTTGAAATTATCCCAAACCAGTTATGAGAATTTACAGATGATCGCTGAGAAATACCATTTTCAGGCCCTCTTAAGAAAGCATTCTCTTCGGCACTCTCGGCATCTCCATCATCTGAATTTACAAAATCTCCCTGGAAACCTCCGGGACCGGTATAACCTTCCCGGGTTCCGATTGAAGGAACACTCTGCCCTGAATTATATGCAATAACATCATCTATTGGTAATAACCCGTCAGCGGTTTTGGGTAATAAAAAGGATTGCAAACCATTTACCTGCCCTATAGCGCCTATAGATCCACCACGGCCAAATGAAGCATAGGCACTCGTAGCCAATTTAGAAATACTACTAATATCCCAATCCCAGCTCAAAGAAAGAACTGGTTTATGGTAAAAGTTTCCGGCGAAGGTAAACTCTTCACCATTTCGATATCCAAAATCCGGATTGTACTTTTCATTAGGCTCTCCGTCTTTTCCATACTCCAGGTAACTCTCAAGACTGGTAAAACCTCCTCTTTGGTTATGCTCCTGTGGGGCACCGGTAAGCATAAAATTGAAATCGTGATTTTCATTAGGTTTATAACCAACTCCTATAAAATAGTTGTATCCTTCAAATTTAGTCCCGTTCACATAACCGTCTCCCGAAGTTCTACTCAATAAAAATGATCCAGACCAACCGCTTTCGCCTAATCCCGTGTTATATGAAGCAATAGTTTTTAAATAACTATCATTTCCAAGACTGGCCTTAACAAATCCCCCTTCCGTTTTGTCGGCTGAACGGGTAACTACGTTAATTGTTCCTCCAACGGATGAAACCGCAAGTTTAGAGGAGCCCAGTCCTCGTTGTACCTGTATTGCCGTAGCAACATCACTTAAACCCGCCCAGTTACTCCAGTAAACCAATCCGTTTTCCATATCATTCACAGGAATACCGTTGATCATCACGGCAGAGTTCTGCGTATCAAAACCACGAATGGTAATACGAGAGTCTCCAAACCCACCCCCTTGTTTAGTTGCATAAATAGAAGGAGTGGTATTAAGAATTTCCGGGAATTCCTGGTTTCCTAATTTTTCCTGAATCTGACTTGCACGAATAGTAGAGACAGCTACAGGAGTCTCACGATCTTTAGCAAGATCCACAACCCCCGTAATCACAACTTCAGATAATGCATTGGCATCCGGGCTAAGAACGATTTGTCCAAGATTCACAGATTGACCATCACTAACATTGAACTGAACAGTTTTTGGCTCGTAGCCAACAAAACTAATCCTT
The DNA here is from genome assembly GCA_963779835.1 of uncultured Flavobacteriaceae bacterium. Lineage (GTDB taxonomy): Bacteria > Bacteroidota > Bacteroidia > Flavobacteriales > Flavobacteriaceae > Christiangramia. The sequence goes on along the minus strand of CAVZZT010000008.1, from coordinate 267,571 downwards.
ATTTTACCCGTTGAACTCTCAACATCAATAATAAATTTACCATCAAAATCGGTCATCGTACCTTGTTGTGTACCAACAACCGTAACATTTGCACCAGGCAAGGGACCATCCATTTCAGAATCCATTACCGTTCCGGTAATTGTACCCTGAGCAAAAATCGTAGAAGATGCCAGCAGCATCCCAAAAAGTAGAAATTTTCTCATTGTTCTATTGTTTGTAGAGTTAGATAATTATTGCAAAAAACGCTAATTCCTATATTAGAAAAATTACCGAAATGTTAAGATCAGAAATTTTAACTTTTGCCTACCTAAAGCTAACATAAAAAAATAAGCGCTTGATTACAAGCGCTTTAAAATACAAACATGTTTTCAACAATTAGAAATTCGTCTTATTTCAGATAGAAATTTAAAAGACTTTTTGTAGAAGAATCATGGCTATTTACTGATTTTGCTGAAAATTCGGCTAGAATCTTATTTGCAAGTTGCTTACCGAGCTCCACCCCCCATTGATCATAACTGAAAATATTCCATATCACTCCCTGCACAAATATCTGATGCTCATACATGGCAATCAGTTTTCCCAGGCTCTCCGGAGTTAATTTATCAATTAAGATAGTATTTGTAGGATTATTCCCCTCAAATACTTTAAAAGCTTTGATTCTATCGGTCTCATCCTGACTAAAACCTTTTGATTTTAGCTCCTCTTCAACTTCTTCAACATTCTTACCATTTAGAAGAGCTTCGGTTTGGGCAAAATAGTTCGCCATTAGTTGGTCCTGGTGTCCTTTATCACCAAATAGTGACTTTTTAAACCCGATAAAGTCAGCAGGAATTAATTTTGTTCCCTGGTGGATCAATTGGAAAAAGGCATGTTGCGAATTAGTTCCCGGCTCCCCCCAGATGATTGTGCCGGTTTCATAATTAACTTTTTCACCATTACGATCTACGCTCTTCCCATTGCTTTCCATAATCGCTTGTTGCAGATAGGATGGAAACTTATCCAGATATTGAGAATATGGAATTACAGCTTCGCTTTCAACTTTGAAAAAATTGTTGTACCAAACTGTTAATAAAGCTAATTGAACAGGTAAGTTTTCCTTAAATGGAGTGGACTTAAAATGCTCATCCATTTTTCGAGCTCCCTGCAATAGAGAAGCGAAATTATCATATCCAATGGCAAGACTTATGGAAAGACCTACCGCACTCCATAATGAGAAACGACCTCCAACCCAGTCCCACATTGGGAAAACATTCTGTATGTCTATTCCAAAATCTTCAACTTTCTGAAGGTTGGTAGAAACCGCTACAAAATGTTTTGAAACTTCTTTTTGCGGCACCGATTTTAAGAACCATTCCCTGGCAGTAGTGGCATTACTCAAGGTTTCCATCGTGGTAAATGTTTTGGAAACAACCAGGAATAATGTGGTTTCAGGATTTAAATCTTTTAGGATTTCATGAACGTGATCTCCATCAACATTCGAGATGAAATGAAGATTCAGGTGATTTTTATAAAACTTTAGACTTTCAGTAACCATAGCCGGGCCAAGGTCTGACCCGCCAATACCAATATTCACAACATCTGTAAATGCCTTTCCGGTAAATCCTTTTCTAGTGCCATCTATGATCTCATTACTGAAATCACGAATTTTAGCTTTTACCTCCTGAACCTCAGGAATCACATTCTCTCCCCTTACTTTAATATCGGCATCTGGATTTGCTCTAAGAGCAGTATGCAATACCGGACGATTTTCAGTCTGATTTATTGAGTCTCCCGAAAAATAACTTTCTATAGCTTCTTTCAAATGACATTCATCGGCCAGCTTCAGTAATAAAGCTCTCGTATCCTCAGTAATTCTATTCTTACTGTAATCTACATAGAAATCTTCCCACTTTATCGTGAATTTCTCTGCGCGATTCTCATCATTACTGAACATATCTCGCATATGTTCATTTTTAATCTCGCTAAAATGATTTTTTAACTCCTTCCAGGCCTCTGTAGTGGTTGGATTTATATTTTTCATCTAAATGTTTTTGTAGGGAATTTGCTCCAATTCTTGTTGTAACGGCTTTATATAAGCAAAATACTCATCTTTAAGCTCATCTTCAATATGTTTGGCTGAGGGCAGGTTTTGACGATATGGGTCTACCTGTCTCCCATTTACCCAGAAACGATAGCACACATGAGGCCCGGTAGCAAGACCGGTACTTCCCACATACCCAATCACATCACCCTGTTTCACAGCCTGTCCATTTCTTACCGCTCTTTTGGTCATGTGAAGATACTGCGTTGTATATTTACTGTTATGGCGTATTTTCACGTAATTTCCGTTCCCTGATGTATAACTTGAGGCTATTACCGTACCGTTAGCAGTACTCACAATAGGAGTTCCATAAGGAGCAGCGTAATCTGTACCCAGGTGAGCTTTCCATCTTTTTTGAACAGGATGAAAACGTCTCTTGGTATATCTGGAAGATATGCGGGAATAATTGAGTGGCGCTTTCAAAAAGAAACTTTGTAATGCTTTCGCCTCGGAATCGTAAAAGCTGGGCTTTCCTGAAATAGTATCACTTAAATACCTGAAAGCATAATAAGGTCTATCTGAATGTTTAAAAACAGCTGCATCTACCTTCTCTACTCCGGCAAAAATCGTGTCATCAATATATTTCTCGTGGTAGACCATTTTAAACTGGTCTCCCTTTTGAAGCTTAAAGAAATCTATACTCCACTGGTAGATATTAGATAATTCATATACCAGTAAATTACTCAATCCCTGAGCTTGCATAGCTTCAGACAGTGAAGAGGTAATTACACCCGAAACTTCTCTTTTCTTAATAGTAACAGGTCTTTTCTTCTTTTCGGCATATATACTATCCCCAAGAGCCACTACCGTGTAGTTGATCTTATCGTTTTCGTAAATAAAATATTGAGGCGTTTTCGCGGAGTCTTTCGCCTTTAAGATCATGTATTTCTTTCCGGCAGTTATTCGAGCAGGATTGAAAGTATCCTTCACTTTATTGGAAATTTCAAACACTTTCCCGTGTCCCACACCATTTTGGTCCATAATAAAACCAAAACTATCTCCAGATTCAATCGTATCCTTTAACACCTCAAAATCGTTAAGAACAAAGCCATACTCCTTTTCTACAGGAGGTAGCTTTTCTTTTTTAACTTCTTTGACAGCCTGATCCTTTTGCTCATCCTCGCAGGCAACTAATGCCAGCATCATCATTACAAGTAAGCCTAGTTTTTTCAATTTTTTTACTTTTTATTTTTCTGTATTAAAAGTATGATTTACCCATTGTTTGCCCCAATCCTCTTGTTCTTCTTTCGTCCAAAGATTCGGAAAGAAGGATATTCTTTGAAAGCTTGGCGGAAGGAATTTCTTCCAGTTGGTGCCACCAGTAGCTTTCACGGTTGTTTTATCTTTACTTAGATAACGATATGCAGCCCCCATGTGCATTAACAACCAATTTACATTCACATTTACATCCAGGTTTCGCATCGCTTTTACAAGATCCTCATTGTTCCTGTCATCTTCATGCAATTTTAAATAACGATGATAAATAGTATTATCATGTACATCATTAGCAATACGTAAAAACCGGGGAGTGTATCTTTTTTCGAATTGTCTTAAAGTGAGCGTTTTCTCACCGGTTTCCAAATCTATCCCACCTTTTTTCCAGTAAATATTCTCATAAAGCTCTTCGGGACTGTTGTCTGCGGAAAAATTTTCCCGAATATCTGGTGAAATTAAATGCTCTAATGGAGTTGAATACAATTCGATCATTCTGAATTGTGCAGACTGAAATCCACTGGCAGGCAATAATGCCATTCTGAATTTCAAAAATTGCTCTCTTTCCATCCCTTTGATCATCACATCAAAAGAATCAATAAGTATTCTGAAATAACGGTTTATCCTGTTGAGCTTTTCAGTAAAGAAAGACGCAGTAAGCGTTTGGCTTTCTATGATCTGTTTTTGCTCATGGATAATTAGTTTAAAATATAATTCAGTGATTTGATGATAGCTTATAAAGATCATCTCATCTGGAAAATGTGTATTTGTTTTTTGCAGACTTAGTAGTGTGTCTACTTCTATATAATCCCAATAGGATAAGTAACGGTCGTAAAGAAGACCATCCAAATAGGACCCCATATCCTGTCCCGAATTTTTAAACTTTTCTTCCAGTTTTACAATTCGTTCCGCGATTTCGGGTTTTATCTCCATATTTAATTCATTATGATGCTAAATTGATGCTTCAATCCTTTATATGCTTCAAGATCTGCATCTAAAGATCCAACAGCGAGATCGGCTTCTATTTTTACAGGAATCTTATTTTTATCATCACTTATCCAAAAAGTAAGGCTTTCCTTTTCCTTAAACACTCTTCCCGCTAGTACATAGGGCCTGAATTTCAAGGTCGCCACCTTTCCAAATTTTGTTTTGATAACTTCCCTTCCAAGGAAAACAAGCTTAAAATCTATGTTCTCGTCATCGATAAACATATTCACTCTCATCTCGTCTCCACGTTCCAGATCGTCACTGTCAATTTGGTTGCGAATATAATAAAATGACGATAACATATCATGCACATTATTGGGTACAGAAAATGTTTTTCTCTCACTGTTTTTCTTATTGTGTACATGGGCCTTGTTTGCCTGCTGATCGAAGTCTATTTCCAGATCTTTGGTATACCCACCCTCATTTATCTTTCTAATAAACTTGTAAGGTTTCCCTGTCCTCTTATCTATATAAGTCTGATAATCATCGTCTACCTTAAAGAAAAGACTAAGTAGGCCGGTAGACTGTCCTCTACCTTTAATATGATATACAGGAGTATTATTTAAATTAGCCTCATCAACTTCTAGAGTTGCATAGCTAGCATTGAAAAGACCATAATGAATACGGAATTTAAACCACTCTCCTGAATCGAATGCTTCTTGAGCAAATATTGAAGGCGTACTGAAAATTGAAAATATAAGGGCAATTGTAAAAAGTCTTTTTATCATAATAAATTTCCTAGGATTCAGTATTTATACGCTAATTACAATTACTATTCCAAAAGTATTAAAACAAAAAACCCCATCAAATTAATGACGGGGAATTTTATCTTATTAACCAACTAAAACTTAAATTATGAAAAAAATTTAAACATTCCTGGTAACCACTCCAAAAATGCGGTGCAAAAGTCTTGTATTTCTACCTTACCCGCAAACGTTAAATAAACTTTAACTTATAAATTATGTGATTATCAGAAATTTGTTTTTCTCACTTAATTTTTAGCAGTTTTTTAATCTTAATTTAATGTACCTCTCAAATCCTGTTCTCTTTCAATTGCCTCAAAAAGAGCCTTGAAGTTTCCTTTTCCAAAAGATTGAGCTCCTTTTCTTTGAATGATCTCGAAGAACATCGTTGGCCTGTCTAAAACAGGTTTTGTAAAGATTTGAAGTAAATAACCTTCATCATCTCTATCTACAAGAACCCCAAGCTCCTTAAGAGGCTCAAGTTCTTCATCAATTTCTCCCACTCTATCCAGAAGATCGTCATAATATGTTTCCGGAACATAAAGAAATTCAACACCTCTGTCTCTAAGTTGTGTTACCGTTTCGATAATATTATCGGTAGCTAAAGCGATGTGCTGAACACCAGCTCCATTATAAAAATCGATATATTCCTCGATTTGAGATTTCTTTTTCCCTTCTGCAGGTTCGTTAATTGGAAACTTGATACGGCCATTCCCATTACTCATCACCTTACTCATAAGAGCAGTATAATCAGTAGAAATATCTTTATCATCAAATGACACTAATTGAGCAAATCCCATCACTTTTCCATAGAATTCCACCCATTTGTTCATTTCATTCCACCCAACATTACCAACCATATGGTCAATAAATTTCAGACCTGTATCTGCAGATTTTGCCTTCGTAGCATATGCTCTATATCCAGGCAGGAAAGGGCCTTCATATTCACCTCTTTCAACAAATAAGTGAATTGTTTCGCCATAAGTATGAATTCCAGAGATCACGGCTTTACCATTATCATCTTCCAACTCATATGGTTCTACGTAAGATTTAGCTCCTCTTTTGGTGGTTTCCTCGTAACTTTTTCTGGCATCGTCTACCCAAAGAGCAACAAATTTTACTCCATCTCCGTGTTTATTAATATGCTCATTAATACTCCCGTCCTGGGATAAAGGAGAGGTTAATACGATCCTAATTTTCCCCTGTTGCATTACATAGGAAACACTATCTTTTTTCCCAGTTTCCAGCCCTGCAAAAGCTACTGGCTGAAAACCCCAGGCATGCTGATAATAATATGCTGCCTGCTTTGCATTTCCTACATACAGTTCAACGAAGTCTGTCCCAAGAATTGGAAGGAAATCTTCCGCATCCTGAACAACTTTTTCTAAATTTAATGATGTTTTATCTGTCGACATTTTATTTTATTTTTTAAGGATTATTGATATTGTAAAGAATTGAAGATTAGTTTCAAAAGTTTACCACATCGCTCTGTCCTGTGCTGATAAATCTTCTTTCATTTTAATGATCATGCCCGTCTTCCAACCATGATTTGTGGTAGGTTTCATCGGCAATTTCCATCGCATCTTCTGTAAGCTTTAGCGGCTTAAAAGTATCTACCATTACGGCCAGCTCTTCAGTTTCAACCTGACCAATACTTCTTTCTACGGCTCCAGGGTGCGGTCCATGAGGAATACCGGCAGGGTGCAATGAGATATGACCGGCTTCAATATCATTTCTACTCATAAAGTCGCCATCTACATAATACAATACCTCATCACTATCTATATTGCTATGGCTATAGGGTGCCGGAATACTCTCTGGATGATAATCATATTTTCTGGGACAGAAACTACAAACCACAAAGGCATCGGTTTCAAAAGTCTGGTGTACTGGTGGTGGCTGGTGAATTCTACCTGTAATAGGTTCAAAATCATGAATGGAAAAAGCATAAGGATAATTGTATCCGTCATACCCTACTACATCAAATGGATGTGTAGCATAGACCATATCGAATATTTCTCCCTGTTTTTTGATCTTGATAAGGAAATCTCCTTTTTCGTCATTTGTTTCCAACTCATAAGGCTGCCTCAAGTCTCTTTCACAAAACGGCGAATGTTCCAGTAACTGGCCAAACCAGTTTCTGTATCTTTTTGGAGTATAAATAGGCCTTCTGGATTCAACTATAAAAAGACGATTGTCTTCATCATCAAAATCTATCTTGTAAATCGTTCCTCTCGGGATCAAAAGATAGTCCCCATATTTAAAATCCAGGTTTCCTAAATGTGTGCGAAGCTTTCCTGTTCCTTTATGAATAAAGATAAGCTCATCAGCATCAGCATTCTTATAAAAATAATCTTCTGTTGAACCCTGAGGGGACGCCAGGATAATATCACAATCTGAATTCGTTAAAACCGGTTTACGGCTTTTTAAATAATCAGGATGCGGGGTGATTTGAAAACCTTTAAATCTATACGATTTAAGGTTGTTATCCACAGCAATCTTCGGCTTTACATCATAACTACCCTTGATCTCTTTTACCTGAGTTGGGCGGTGTTCATGATATAAATTGGAAGACATCCCGTCAAAACCAATAGTACCAAATAACTGCTCATAATAAAGGCTACCATCTGGTTTTCTGAAAATCGTATGGCGTTTATGTGGAATTTTACCAAGTTTATGATAAAAAGGCATAATAATTTGTTTTTAAATCGACCTAAAATTCATGAATCTTTAAAAGATCAGGAGAAAATCGACTTTATTTTTCGATTTATACAAATATCATGAAAATTTAGCGAAACAATCTTAAATCTACTCTAAAAACAGGGTGTGAAATATAAAATATTGGGAATAAGCTAAGTATCTAAAACCAAAAGCCGAGGCTAAAGAACCAGTAGCTATTTTTAATTTCAGGAGAATAGGTATATTTCACCTCTAAAGGCCCCATAAAAGTTTCTAATCCATAACCTAATGCGTAACCGGTAAAATCTGGTGTACTAAACCAATTTCCTGAGGAATATAACCTGTCTTCAACATTCGCAATATTAACACCAGCCATAATGTGATTCTTTCGGAATATGTGATAATCAAATTCCAGCAGCGCTTTTATATAGCTATCTCCGGAAAGACTTAAAAAATCATACCCATAGAAGGGCTTTATGTTATTAATAAAATCGTTCCCATATCCTCCCAGAAAGAAATCGAGCACCTCGGTCCCATCATTTCCAATTTTAAAACCGGTTTCCGTAGAAATTCGGGTGGTGAATTTATTAAAAGGCGTAACTGCATATCCTATTGCTCCTTTCGCTATAGAGAATTCCTCAAAATTGCTGTTATAATCTGAAGAGTAAAGGTACACATGAAAATCACCATTAAAGCTGATGCCTTTAGTTGGAAAATACTTATTATCGTAAGAGTCAAATTTCAAATAACTAAAAGCACTTGCATAATGACTATTATCGAAGACGAGTTCAGAATTCTGATTCTGATCATTAAAAGTAGCACTGCTTAACTTTAAATATTTATGCTCAAACCCTGCTCCTATTGAAAATACCTGCTGGAAAAGCGTCTCTACATACAGCTGATTCGTGAAATCTTTAAAATTAACTTCCAGCTCCCGGAACTGCTGCAGTTCATCAGGTTCTTTCACGCTTCTAATAGAGTTTAGTTCTAAATATTTCTCAAAAGTATTATACCTGGAATTAAAACCTACACTCCAGTAATAACCTTTATCCAGGTAATAATTAAAATTATACCTGAGATTATCGCCCACTATGAAATCCATAGAAACCACATCATTTGTAAACAGTAAACTCTTGCGGGTGAGGTTCACCAGAGCGCCACTTTTATAAAGCTCATCATAATGCAAGCCCAGCCTTAGTAACATCTTATTTTCACTTTCTTCAATTTGCATGGCCAGCACATAATTGCCGTCATCATCTTCCGGAAGCAACTGGTAATTGATCCTTTCAAAGTTTCCTGTGGCTGAAAGGTTGTTTAATCCAATATTGAGGTCATCAAAATTATAAGGTTCATCATAATCCAGTTTTAATTTCCCCTGAACATAAGCTCGGGGATAGGTATTATTTCCCTCTAAGGAAAGCCCGCTAATATTGAAGGTGTCCACCTTTTTTATCTTTTCCCGTACATATTTTTCATCCCGGTTATAAGGAAGCTTTTGTATTTCATTTAACTTATGCAGTGCTGCCACTCTTCCTGAATCTATGATCGCATTTCCTTCATCAAAAGACATTACCGAAAAAGGACTGATATCTGGCTTGATATAAATATCCGTCAAAGGTATTTTCTCCTTCATATCATTGATCGTACGAAAATTGCTTATTTGTGACATGATCTCAAAAACGCTTCGCAGTTTCTCCCGTTTTACCAAACTATCCTGCACATCTACACCAATAATTATATCGGCGCCTCTTCTCCTCAGTTCTTCAACAGGATAATTATTAGCCACTCCCCCGTCAGTTAGCAGCTGGTCATCAATTTTAATCGGACTTAGAATCGTTGGAATCGCACCACTTGCCGAAATTGCCTTAGCCAGGGATCCTTTATCCAGAATTACAGCTTCCCCTGTCTCAACATTAGCGGCTACACAAAAAAAAGGAATTGGAAGCTTACTGAAATCATTAACATCACTCACGTGAATAGTAAGCCGGGACATTAGATTATAAATATTCTGACCTCTAAAAAGTCCGGTAGGGAATGAAATATCGAAATTATCAAAAGGTAAGGTGATAGCGTATTTTTCGGAATCTTCCTTTTCATAAAAAGTCTTCGCACGTCTTGGGAGATCATCCTGAATAAGAATATCGAAATTCGTCTGATTGAAAATGGAATCAAGCTCATTAGCAGTATAACCAGAAGCATATAAACCACCAATGATAGCTCCCATGCTTGTTCCTCCAATATAATCTATCTTAACCCCTTCTTCTTCCAGAACTTTTAAAACCCCAATATGAGCAAGCCCTTTCGCTCCACCACCACTTAAAACCAATCCTATTTTTGGCTCATCTTTTTCCTGACCGTAACTCAGTAAAGTGAAACTGAAAAATAAGAAGGCTAAAAGTTTTTTCATTTATCCTGCATGGTAATGGTTATATATAATTCCTGCTTTTGAAGCCCCAACAACATCGGCCAGGTCTTTCATGTGAAGCTTCCTTTACCCTTTTTAGATGATCTAAAATGCGTTAATAAATCTACTACCGTTTTTTCTCCGATACCTTGAATAGCTTCCAGCTCTGTATTAAGCGCTGTTTTACTTCGTTTATTGCGGTGAAATGTAATTCCAAATCTATGTGCTTCGTTTCTTAGCTGCTGAATGATCTTAAGGCTTTCAGACCTTTTATCGAGATAAAGCGGAATGGAATCTCCCGGATAGAATATTTCCTCCAGCCTCTTTGCGATACCAATAATAGCAATCTTACCTCTTAAATCTAATGCTTCCAATGCCTTAACTCCGCTTGAAAGCTGGCCTTTTCCTCCATCTACAATGATAAGTTGCGGCAGGTCTTCCCCTTCATTCAAAAGCCTACGGTATCTTCTAAAAACAACCTCTTCCATAGAGGCAAAATCATCAGGCCCTTCTACCGTCTTGATATTAAATTTACGATAATCTTTTTTACTGGGCTTCCCGTTTTTAAAAACTACACAAGCCGCCACAGGATTAGTTCCCTGAATATTAGAGTTATCAAAACACTCAATATGCCTTGGCTCCTTGCTCAGCCTGAGATCCTCCTTCATTTGCGCCATGACCCGGTTTACGTGCCTGTCTGGATCTACAATTTTCATTTGTTTGAACCTTTCCTGGCGGAAATACTTGGCGTTTCTTTCAGATAATTCAACGATCTTTTTCTTATCCCCAAGTTTAGGCACGGTGATCTTAAGACCTTCCCCAACATCTACCTTGAACGGAACATAAATTTCATTTGAGTTGGAATTAAATCGCTGACGAATTTCCACAATAGCCAGCTCGAGAAGCTCAAGATCACTTTCGTCCAGCTTCTTTTTCATCTCGATGGTATGTGAGCGAATAATCGCTCCATGTGATAACTGAAGGAAATTCACATAGCCATATCCCTCATCGGTTACCACTGAAAAAACATCAACATTATTGATCTTAGGGTTTACTACGGTCGATTTTGACTGGTAATTCTCCAGAACCTCAATTTTGTTCTTGATCCGTTGAGCATCCTCAAACTCCATCTTTTCAGCATGCTCCTTCATTTGATTTCTGAAACGTTGTAGAGAATCCTTAAAATTTCCTTTTACGATCTGGCGGATAGCTTCAATATTTTGGTTGTATTCCTCTTCCGGCTGAAAGCCTTCACAGGGTCCTTTACAATTCCCCAAATGATATTCAAGACAGACCTTATATTTCTCATTTCTGATCTTATCTTCAGCGAGATCATAATTACAGGTCCTTAATTTATAAAGACCTTTTATTAAGTCTAACAAAGTATTTACCGTTTTAAAACTGGTAAATGGTCCGTAATATTCGCTACCATCCTTGATCAATCTTCTGGTGGGAAAAACCCGGGGGAAACGTTCATTTTTAATGCAGATCCACGGATAGGTCTTATCATCCTTCAGCATGACATTAAAACGTGGCTGAAGTTTTTTAATAAGATTATTTTCCAGGAGAAGGGCATCTGTCTCTGAGGCCACCACGATATGCCTTATCTCATGTATCTTCTTAACCAGCACTCCAGTGCGATGACTGTCATGCCTTTTTGTAAAATATGAAGTGACACGTTTTTTAAGGTTTTTAGCCTTCCCTACATAAAGTATTTTCCCGTTCTTATCAAAGTACTGATAGACTCCCGGGCTATTGGGCAAAGTTTTTAGCTGTACATCCAGAGCAGGTTTTTCCATCAGTTCAAATTTAAGCATAAAATACAGCCAGCTAAACCTTTTTTCAGTTAGCTGCGAAATTTTAAGAATATTTAAAAAAAAGGAGTTGAAGATTTGAATATTCTTTCCGTTACTTTGCACAGCCTTAGGTCTTATGCCTTTTTAGTATATTGCGATATGGAAAAAATAGTGATCGGTAGGTTTGATAAAGCAGATTTCCCCGCTTTACATCTTAACGATATTGCCATAAAAATAGATACCGGAGCATACACTTCCTCTATTCATTGCAACAATATTATTGAAAAAGACAATGTGATTCATTGCTCTTTTTTAGATGATGAACACCCGGTGTATAACAAGAAAGAGTTTGTCTTTGAAGACTACGATGTGGTTTTTGTAAGGAGCAGTAATGGAATCATTCAGAAAAGATATATGGTTCATTCAAATATCAGATTGTTCGGGAAAGTATTTAAAATTTCACTTTCTCTCTCAGACAGGCAGGAAATGAGATATCCGGTTTTAATAGGAAGAAAGTTTTTAACCAAAAAATTTATTGTGGACACAGAATTAATCGATGTGTCTTTTAATCAAAAGCTAGATGAAAATAAGAATTCTATCAAGAAATCCTAAATTATACTCAACAAGCAGGCTTGTAGAAGCAGCCAAAAAAAGAAATCACGATGTTGAAGTTATAGACCCTTTGAAATGTGACATCGTTATTGAAAAACGAAAACCCAATATTTATTATAAAGGAGGTTATATTGAAGGTGTAGACGCAATCATTCCACGAATCGGTGCCTCAGTAACCTTTTACGGCACCGCGGTGGTTCGCCAGTTTGAGATGATGGGATCTTTCACTACTACAGATTCTGAAGCTTTAGTAAGAAGCCGGGATAAATTGAGAAGTCTTCAGGTACTTTCCAGAGCCAAGATCGGGCTTCCAAAAACAGTTTTTACTAATTATTCCAGAGACGTAGAGGGAGTGATCAAACAGGTAGGAGGCACTCCTTTGGTAATAAAACTTCTGGAAGGGACCCAGGGAGTAGGTGTAGTTCTAGCCGAAACTAAAAATGCCGCCTCCTCGGTTATTGAAGCTTTTAACGGTTTGCAGGCGAGGGTAATCGTTCAGGAATTCATAAAAGAAGCTAAAGGTGCTGATATTAGGGCTTTTGTTGTTGACGGGCACGTTGTGGGAGCCATGAAAAGACAGGGAAAAGAAGGAGAATTTCGCTCCAATCTGCATCGCGGTGGAAGCGCCGAAGTCTTTGAACTTAGCGACGAAGAAGAAATTGCAGCCGTAAAAGCCACTAAGGCAATGGGACTAGGAGTTGCTGGAGTAGACATGCTGCAAAGTGCGCGGGGCCCGCTAATTCTTGAAGTGAATAGTTCTCCCGGTTTGGAAGGAATAGAAGAAGCCACCGGAAAAGATATAGCTAAAACCATCATTCGATATATTGAACGAAACGTCTAGTATATGCCTCGTATAGACAAGAACAATGTTCTTGAAATTTTAGGTGAAAAAGTACAACCGGGAAAGGGAGCTACCATCAATTTCAATATGGCCAAGCTCTACACGACTACCTCTGTAGAAGTTCCGGTAATCATTGAACGCGCAAAAAAGCCCGGTCCGGTGGTCTTACTAACGGCGGGAATACATGGTGATGAAATTAACGGAGTTGAGATCGTAAGACAGATCATCTCCAAAGGAATCAATAAACCCAGGATTGGAACCATAATCTGTATTCCAATCGTCAATATTTTCGGTTTTCTAAATATGGCACGAGAGTTTCCGGATGGGAGAGACCTCAACCGCGTATTTCCAGGTACCAAGCATGGTTCCCTGGCGAGCCGGTTTGCTTATCAATTTGTAAAGAAGATATTACCCATAGCAGACTTTTGTCTCGATTTTCATACTGGAGGAGCGGCCAGGTTCAATGCGCCCCAGATAAGAGTAAAGAAAGGCGATGAACAAAGTATTAAATACGCTAAGATCTTTAATGCGCCCTTCACAATCCATTCAAAAACAATAACAAAATCCTTTAGAGAAACCTGTTCAAAACTTGGGATTCCAGTCCTACTTTTTGAAGGCGGAAAGTCTCAGGACAGCAATAAGGAAGTTGCAAAATGTGGCGTGGAGGGAGCGATGAGAATCCTCAGCCATCTGGATATGTTGAACTCGAAATTTGGATATCCCGATGTTAAAAAAGAAACGGTTCTTATTGGAAGCAGTTCCTGGCTGCGCGCAAAATACAGCGGATTACTACACGTAAAGATTCCTTGTGGCAAACATGTTGAAAAAGGAGAATACCTGGCGACTATTACCGATCCTTATGGAAAATTCAGTCATAAGATTAAAAGCAACAGCGAAGGTTACGTAATAAATGTAAATGAATCCCCTATCGTATATCAGGGTGATGCCATTTTCCATATTTCCATGCAACCGAAAACTGAGGATCATGAACAAGGATAAGCTGCGGAAAAAATTTAAAGATCTCAGGCTCCAGCTCAGTAAAGAGGATATTGAAAAAATGAGCCTGGATATTGCCAATAAAGCACTGGAATTACCAATTTGGAATTATAGATATTATCATATTTTTCTAAGCATTGCCGAGCAAAAAGAAGTAGACACTGAATTTCTACTACATATTCTGCAAGGGAAAGATAAAGAAGTTATCATTCCAAGATCTGATTTCGAAACAGGGAAAATGATCAACTTTCTACTAACAGATCAAACCGTCATCAAAAAAAACAGATGGAATATCCCCGAGCCTCAGGATGGAATTGAAATTCCCCCTGATAAACTGGACGTAGTATTTCTTCCTCTTCTGGCATTTGACAAAAATGGCCATCGCGTGGGCTACGGAAAAGGTTTCTATGACCGATTTCTGGCAAAATGCAAACCTGATATTGTGAAAGTTGGAGTATCTTTTTTCGGTCCGGTGGAGGAAATAAAAGAGGTATTTAGCAGTGATATCCCCTTAAATTACTGTATAACAACCGATAAGGTCTATGATTTCACGGATAAATAATTTTTGCATTGGTAAGGTTAATACGTTATTTTTAACCTGACCAAATCGCTTGAATGCTTAACGACCTGCAATTAAACAGTATATTACAGGATTTTGATATTGCCTACTGGAAGATTAATCTTTTTTCAAAGGAAATATCGTGGTCTGATCATTTCAATATTCTCGTAGGCGATCCGGAAATTGAGGAGGATCGTTTTGAATTCTTTATAAATCATATACTTCACCCCGATTACCGATACGATTTCAGAATCCATTTTGAAAAACTAATCAAGGAGAATGAACCTTTTAGTTTTGAGATCAAGCTGAAGCTTGAAAATGGCAAATACCGCTGGTTTGAATGTAAAAATCAAAAAAACAAGGTAGAACAGGACTTTAGAGAAACTGCCGTTCTGCTGTTTGTGAATATTCATCAAAGCAAGCGCGACCAGTATACCATCGAAGAAAATTTCTTCTATTACCGGGAAACCGCCGAAATGACTTCAACCGGAGGCTGGTATGTAGATACGGTGAATAAGAATATTTACTGGGATGATGTTTCTAAAAAAATTGTAGACTGTCCAAGAGATTTTCAGCCAGATTACGAGGAGCGCATGAAGTTCTACGCACAGGAACATCATAATCGTATGCGCAATGCATTTGATAAGTGCGAGAATTTTGGAATACCATTTAAACTCGAACTGAAAATGGTCTCCTTTCAAAATCGGGAATTCTGGGTAAGACTTACGGGAAAACCGGTTTACAATGATGAACAACAGGTAATTGGTATTCGAGGTGTTCTTCAGAATATCGATGAAAACAAAAATAATGAGCTAAATCTTCAGAATTCTCTGGACATCATCGCTACTCAAAATTCGAGACTCTTTAATTTTGCCCATATTGTTTCACATCACTTAAGATCACACAGCAGCAATCTTAGCCTCATCGTCGAACTTTTAAGGGAATCGAAGACTGATAGAGATAAATTAGACCTTTTAGCAAATGTTGAAGACGTTGCAGGGAATCTTGATTCTGCCATATCCAGACTTAACAATATCGTTAGCATTCAAACTTCCCTGAAAAAGAAAAGAGTTAAAATTAAATTTGAGGAGGCCCTTGAGATTGTCTTAGCTTCAATCTCCTCACTCATTAATCGAGAAAATGCAAAAATCGTCGCTGAATTTCAAGATTTGAAAGAAATTTGCTATATCCCTGAATATCTTGAAAGTATTTTACTAAATTTAATCACGAATGCAATCCGGTATAGACAACCGGGACGTAAACCAGTCATTTTTATACAGACCTATATCGAGAACGACAAAGAATATTTGGAAGTTAGCGATAACGGGATGGGAATTGACCTTGAGGAATATGGTGATAAAATGTTTGGCATGTACAGGACATTTCACCAAAACAATCCTGAGGCAAAAGGGATTGGTTTGTTCATTACTAAAAACCAGGTAGAAGCTCTTGGGGGAGTAATATCTGTGAGTAGCACCCTTAATATTGGTACTACTTTTAAAATAAAATTCTAGATCTATTTATTATGGGGCAAAAGGTAGAACTAGCGTGTATCATTGACGACGACAAGATATACGTGAACTTGGTTAAGAAGATCATTGAGATCAAAAAATTATCTGAAAACTTACTCATCTACAAGAACGGTAAGGAAGCACTGGATTATTTTAAGGAAATTATGGAAAATGCTACGGATGAAAATAAACTTCCGGATATCATTTTTCTGGATCTTAACATGCCCGTCATGGATGGCTGGGAATTTCTTAATGAATTTATCAAGATCAAAAATAACCTCAATAAAAAGATCACACTTTATGTGGTAAGCTCTTCCATAGACCCAAGAGATTTGGAAAGAGCAAGGTCTATCAACCTGGTAACAGACTACCTTATAAAGCCTATTGAATTAAAAAAGTTTGAAAAGATCTTCGAAAGAAGTGCTGCTTAATTAAAACTATTTCCCTTGCTTTTCAGGGTGCTTGGGAAAAGCTTTCTTGTTAAACACCAAAAGCATCGCAACTCCAATACTTATTGCAGAGTCTGCTATG
This sequence comes from uncultured Flavobacteriaceae bacterium, assembly GCA_963779835.1. GTDB lineage: Bacteria > Bacteroidota > Bacteroidia > Flavobacteriales > Flavobacteriaceae > Christiangramia. The sequence continues at coordinate 250,620 of CAVZZT010000008.1, read as the reverse complement.
TTAAATACTGGTTCGAAAAAAGTAAAATATTGTCCACCCCAGAAAGGTATCCAACCCGGCAAATAACCCTTCCATAATGGGAAATACAGCATGTCTACCACCTTCCCATGAAACAGAGACCCATAACCTCCGCCTTCTGGTAAAAAGCTCGCTATATGGCCGTAACTATCATCAAAGATAATTCCGTAGAAAACAGAGTCAATAATATTACCAAAAGCTCCCGCAAAAATCAATGCGATAGAGATTACCAGCACCTTTGAACCATTTTTTCTAACTGCATCCCAAAGCCAGTAACCTATTCCAACGATTGCCGCAAGACGAAAAAGCGTTAAGGCCAGTTTACCATATGCTCCAGGGATCTTAGTTCCCCAGGCCATACCCTCATTTTCAACGAATAAAATTCTGAACCAGTCGAATACTTCCACTTCACCTCCTAAGGCGAAATGAGTTTTGATATAAATTTTGGAAATCTGATCTACCAGAAGAATCAGCACTATAAGGAATCCGGCTTTTTTAAGGGACATGAATCTATTTTGTTTGAAAACGGGTCAAAAATACTAATATTATTTAGTTTTTACGCACCATTATATCACCGTCTATACTAGTGAGTCTTAAAGGCTTTCTTCCAGTTAGAAATTGTGGAATATCCACCACTCCATTTCTGCTATTTGCTTCAATAAGACCTGAAGAGGTTTCAATAAGAATATTGCCGGTATAGGTATTAATTACAGCCGCTCCGGAAAAATCTAAAAGTTTACAATATCCCTGCTTTAAATTGGCGTATATCGATTTAAACTTACCTTTCCCACTTAAAGACGCAATATTTGAATTCACACTGATCTCTAAGTTTTCAGGAATTGTAAGGGTTATCTCCAGAGAGAAGACCTTATGAGCACTGAGCTTATCGAAGCCACCGGTAAGTCTTTCAGGATATTTAGTAGATATATTTAACTTATTATCTTTAATGGAAGTTTCAAGAATGATATCATCATAATACTCTCCTTCAGAATGTGTATTAATTTTGATTTCTGAGCTTTTTGTAGTGCTAATGGTTATGAGGTAAACCTCATCTGTATTTATCTCAATATTTTTAATACTGGATGCATCGATAACCTCCCTGGTATCTCTTTGAGCATAGATGACCCCGGAAACAAAAATAAAAACTGCCAAAAATAATCTCCACTTCATTCTTCACCTCCAAACAAAAAACGTCCAAGATCTAAAAGAGTTGGACGTTTTAAGCTTATTAAAATTGTTTTTATTTTTGCATGTTCTTAGCTTCGATGCTAAGAGTTGCATGAGGAACCAAAAGTAATCTCTCTTTGGCGATTAACTTTCCAGTTACTCTACATATACCATATGTCTTATTCTCAATTCTCAACAATGCGTTTTTTAGATCTCTAATGAATTTCTCCTGTCTTATTGCTAATTGCGAATTCGCTTCCTTGCTCATTGTTTCACTTCCTTCTTCAAAGGCTTTAAACGTTGGGGAAGTATCATCAGTACCATTATTTCCATCGTTTTTATAAGCAGTTTGATAGATCTCAAGTTGTTCCTGAGCCTTTTCAATCTTCTTTTTAATCAGAGTTTTGAACTCTGCTAAATCAGCGTCGCTGTAACGTTCTTTTACTTCTGTAGACATGGCTTAATGTTTTTTGATAAACAATTTGGTGGCAATATCGTCAAATTCAACCTCAGCGCCTTTATCTACCACCTCCGCAAATTCGAGATTTGCAGTTAATGTTTCGTTCTTTATATATATTATATTATCGTTAACGGCATCCTCGATAATACCGTCCTTCTGTAGGGTTACGTCAATCGTATCAGTCACTTCGTAGCCTGAATCCTTTCGGAGGTTCTGGATCCTGTTCACCAGCTCTCTGGCAACACCTTCCTTTTTCAACTCCGGACTGATACTAACGTCCAGGGCTACTGTTAAATTGCCGCTACTGGCAACTAACCATCCTTCAATATCCTGAGAAGATATTTCTACTTCTTCAAGAGACAATTTAGTTAAATTTTTATTAATTTCCACTTCAATCTCGCCGTCACGTTCAATTTTTGAAATTTCTTCCGCGGTAAATTCGTTTATCCTATTGACAATCAACTTTATATCCTTTCCAAATCTCGGGCCAAGAATTCTGAAATTAGGTTTTATCTGCTTAACCAATAATCCTGAAGCATCATCAATTAGTTCAATTTCTTTAACGTTCACCTCAGATTTAATCAGGTCTTCAACGGCCTTGATCTCCTGCTTTTGAGCTTCATCAAGCACCGGAATCATTACCCTTTGTAGTGGTTGACGCACTTTGATCATTTCCTTTTTACGAAGTGAAAGAACTAAAGAAGAGATGGTTTGAGCTTTTTCCATTTTACGCTCCAAAGATTTATCAACAAACCTTGATTCATAAACGGGGAAATCAGCAATATGAACAGATTCAGATTTATCTTTTCCAGTCGCTGCATTAAGATCTTTAAACAGTCTATCCATAAAGAATGGCGCCACTGGTGCACCAAGCTTGGCAACGGTTTCAAGACAGGTATAAAGCGTCTGATATGCAGAGATCTTATCCTGTTCGTAGTCTCCTTTCCAGAATCTCCTTCTACTCAATCGTACAAACCAGTTACTTAAGTTCTCCTGAACAAATTCTGAAATTGCCCGGGTAGCTTTTGTAGGTTCGTAATCTGCATAGAACTTATCCACTTTTTCAATAAGTGTATGCAATTCTGAAAGTATCCATCGGTCTATTTCAGGTCTTTCCTCTAAAGCAACATCATCCTCAGCATAGCTGAATTCATCGATGTTCGCGTAAAGGGTAAAGAATGAATAGGTATTATATAAGGTTCCGAAGAATTTACGCTGAACTTCTCCAATCCCTTCGATATCAAATTTAAGGTTGTCCCATGGATTCGCATTGGAAATCATATACCAGCGGGTGGCATCTGGCCCATAAACCGCAATAGTTTCAAATGGATCTGCCGCATTCCCCAAACGCTTGGACATTTTTTGTCCGTTCTTATCTAATACAAGACCGTTAGAAACCACATTTTTATAAGCAACATCATCAAAGATCATGGTTGCGATGGCATGAAGCGTATAGAACCAACCACGGGTCTGGTCTACACCTTCTGCAATAAAGTCGGCTTTGCGCCACTTGTCTTCTACTTTTTCTTTATTCTCGAATGGATAATGCCATTGTGAATAAGGCATGGAACCAGAATCGAACCATACATCGATAAGATCTGCTTCACGCTTCATCGGTTTTCCGGAATCGGACACCAAAGTGATCGTATCCACTACATTTTTGTGAAGATCTACTTTATCATAGTTCTCTTCACTCATATTTCCTGGCTCAAAACCTTCGAAAATATCTTTTTCCAGAACTCCGGCTTCCACAGCTTTCGCCATTTCTTCCTTAAGCTGAGCTACGGAGCCCATAACTTTTACTTCGGTTCCATCTTCTGTTCTCCAGATAGGAAGCGGAATTCCCCAATATCTGCTTCGGCTCAGGTTCCAGTCGTTGGCATTGGCAAGCCAGTTTCCAAAACGCCCTTCCCCGGTAGATTTAGGTTTCCAGTTGATCGTCTGGTTAAGCTCATGCATTCTGTCTTTGAATTCAGTCACTTTTATAAACCAGGAATCAAGTGGGTAATATAATATAGGTTTATCTGTTCTCCAGCAATTAGGGTAACTGTGAACATATTTTTCAACTTTAAATGCCCTGTTGTCTTCTTTAAGCTTTATAGCTAATTCTACATCAACAGATTTTTCAGGAGCCTGACCTTCGTCGTAATATTCGTTCTTCACATACTTCCCGGCGAATTCACCCATTTCTGGTCTGAATTTCCCCTGAAGATCTACAAGTGGCACAAGGTTTCCGTTTTCATCTTTCACCAATAATGGCGGAACTTCCGGGGTTGCCTGCTTGGCAACCATGGCATCATCTGCACCAAAAGTCGGCGCGGTGTGTACAATTCCGGTACCATCTTCTATCGTCACAAAATCACCCGAAATTATTCTGAATGCATTTTCAGGATTATCATTCGGCTGGGCATATGGCAATAATTGCTCATATTTTATCCCAACAAGATCTTTTCCGGAAAAGCTATTCGCCAATCAAATAAGGGATTTTCTTATCTTCTTTGGAATAAGAATTCAGGTCTTCTTCAGATTCAGCTTTTCTGAACTTTTTATCAAATTGCTTTTCAGCAAGTTCCTTCGCCACGATAATAGTAATCGGTTCGAAAGTATATTGATTGTAAGTTTTAACCGTTACATAGTCGATCTTAGGACCAACTGTTAGCGCAGTATTCGAAGGCAAGGTCCATGGAGTTGTGGTCCATGCAATAAAGAAAGCCCCTTCCAAACCTCTCCGCAATGGGGAGGCTGATGTATCGGTGATTTTAAACATCGCAGTAACCGTAGTATCGGTTACATCCTGGTATGTTCCCGGCTGGTTAAGCTCATGAGAACTTAATCCTGTTCCTGCTTTTGGAGAATATGGCTGAATGGTGTAGCCCTTATAGATAAGATCTTTCTTATAGATCTCAGAAAGCAACCACCAAACAGTTTCCATGTATTTGGATTTATAGGTGATATATGGATCTTCCATATCTACCCAATAACCCATCTTTTCAGTAAGATCGTTCCATACATCGGTATAACGCATCACCGCATTTTTACAGGCTTCGTTATACTTTTCAATGCTTATTTTGGTTCCGATATCCTCTTTGGTAATTCCAAGCTCCTTTTCTACTCCTAACTCCACAGGAAGTCCGTGGGTATCCCATCCGGCTTTACGCTTTACCTGGAAACCTTTTTGAGTTTTATACCGGCAAAAAATATCTTTAATAGCACGTGCCATCACGTGGTGAATTCCCGGCAAACCATTGGCTGAAGGCGGACCTTCAAAAAATATAAATGGTTCTTTACCTTCTCGGGTAGACACGCTCTTTTCGAAAATATCATTTTCTTCCCAATAATTGAGGATTTCTTCTGCCACCTTGGGCAGGTCAAGACCTTTGTATTCAGGGAACCTTCTGCTCATTTTCTCCTTTTTTCAAATGATGTGCGAAAATAAGGAATTTTAACAAAAGAAGATATTATTCTAAGCTAAAATACTTGTGATATTATTCTTAAGTGAAAACTTAAAAACCTGAAGCTTAATTGTTTTTAAAATGGGAACTTAAAAAGTATAAGATAAAGCAATGATCAAATTCCTTCCTGCAGCTGCTATCCCCGATGAATAGGTACGATAGCGCTGATCTGTAATATTTTCTACGGAAACCGTAGCCAGCCAATTAGCATTCAATTCATATTGCCCGGTTAAATTCAAAGTATACCATTCCGGAGCATATGGATTTCCATTTTTATCCAGGGCATATAAATAAGGTTTATCCTGCTCTCCGGGCGCAAGATCTTCAAAATCAAACTGCCCGTTATATTCTGCAAAAAGATCAAATTTGAACCTTCTTTTATTCCAGATCAAATGAGTATTTCCAAACATCGGCGCAGCATGCCTTAAAGGCACATATTCTCCGCCTTCATTTTCCTCACCATGGGTATAACTGAATTGAGACTTCAGCCTAAGGGCAACAGAAAAATCAATTTCCAGTCCCGCTTCAACTCCATATACATATGCATTTGCAGCATTTTGGATCGCCTGAACCCTACTAGGTTCTCCCTGGTATTCTATTTCAGTAACGCCATCAAGATCGAAATCGCGACGAACCATTGCGTCTTCCAGATAGGTATAATAACCTGTTAGACCCAGTCTAATATTATCTGAAAAATTGAAATCTGCTCCGAGCTCAGCATTGTAGGCATACTCCGGTTTTAACCCAGGATTTGGAACCACTACCGACCCAGGTTCAGAATCGAAAATTTTGCCAATATCATCAATATTCGGAGCTCTGAATGCTGTTGAAAGACCCAGTCTCCAGCCAACAAAATTATTTTGTCTCCAGTTCAAACCAAGACTTCCGGTAAGTGCACCAGTACTGATATCAGCCTTTTCAAATGGAAAATTATAAAACCTGTCATTGAAACTAGCGTCTATTAAAATATGATTATATCGCACTCCGGATTGTAAAGAAAACTTTTCGGTCAACTTCCATTGGTAGCTTGAATAAACCGCCATTGACTGCCAATTTGAACCATCAGGATATCGGCTCGCAGTTTCACCAGTTTCAGAGGTTTGAATATCTCTAAAACTGCCTTCAGAAGAAACATTATTCAAAACATATTCGAAACCATAGAATAATTTGCTTTCAGAAAAGTCTTTTTCAAAATCAAAATTTGCCGAGTAGGCATCCACATTTTCTTCAGTAGTAAAAAGCGTAGTCTCCCCGAAATTTCTGTCATTTCTACTTTCAGAAAAATATTGATAAGCACCCGTAAATTGTACCTTATCGTAAAACTCAGATTTGCTTCTATGGTTAATATTTACATCCCCCAAAAACCATTTTTGTGGTCCGTAATACCATTCTGCAGCACGAAGCACTCCATCCCTTTTTCTATAAAGACGATCATAACGAGGAAAATCTGAAGTTTCGGAATAAACAAGACCAAGATTAAAATCCCAGTCTTTGGAAGGCATGTATTTTATTTTCTGAAGCAGATTGAGCTGGTCATAACCGGTTGGTTTTTGAACCAAAGGATCCTCGTTCTTTACCATCACATCAACGCCATCCTGTCTTTCTGCATAATCTGTTCTTAGATAATCATCGGGGCCATGCTCCCCCATTCTCAAATCTCCAAAATCTGAATAGGTGAGACCGGTTCTAAAAGCCCAGTTTTCCCTGCCAACATTCAGATCTGCATGTATGGTATTTTCATTATTCGCTGTTGAAAATCTTGTATAGATATTTCCAGAAAAAGAAGCGGTCTCTTTAAAGCTAAATTTCGGTTTTAGTGTATAGAAATTTATGACTCCTCCTATCGCATCACTCCCATACACTACCGATCCCGGACCCAGAAGAACCTCTGCACTTTCCAGCATCATAGGATCTACCGAGATCACATTTTGAAGGTTTCCACTTCTGAATATGGCGGAATTCATACGGACTCCATCCACGGTTAATAACAATCTGTTCGTTGAAAATCCGCGTATCATGGGACTGCCACCTCCTAACTGGCTTTTTTGCACATACACCTGACCAGTGCTTTCGAGTAGATCTGCTGAAGTCTGCGGACTGGCCAATTCAATAGAAGAAGGCCCAATACTGATAATTTTTTGAGGAATTTCGTCTTTTTTAAGCTTAAACCGGGCGACAGAAAGGGTTACCTGGTCCAATTGATTTTCATTCGGCTCCAGAAGAACAATATTTTTATTATTAAGGATCTCCCTTTTTCTTCTATACGCTTCGGCATATAAAACAGATTTAAAAATGATCACTTCGGTATCTTCAAAAGCTGAAATATCTACTTTTCCTTCAATATCCGAAATTGTGGAATGGGACCGGTCTTTATTGTAGATACTAACATCAGAAACGGGTTGGCCCGTATTTTCATCTAAAATTGTAATCTCCTGAGAAGAGGCTACCGAACAAATGATAAGGAATAAACTAATTAGAGGTAATCGCATTTAACCGAATATTTCTTTTAATACACTTAACGACCTTGGTTTTCGGAAACCTTCAATATGTAATTCATAATATAACAAGAGCATATTTAGAAACTCATTGCGGGAGGCCTGGTTCAATTTTATATGCTGAAGTTCATCAAATTCAATGCCCAGCAGACTTTTCAGCAAATCTACATTTTTACCTTCTATACAATAATCATTCGAAGAAAAATCCTGGAAAATCCCATCCAGCATATTGAAAACGGGAAGATCTTTTATCCCCATTTCCGGCTGAAATCCCAGATAGCTGGTAAGATTTAACAGGAAAAGCAGGTGAAAATTGGCAATCCTATCGGCAGCATCCAGATAGTGAAAACTATATTGAAGGTAATTGAAAAGCGCTTCATTGCTTTCTTCTTCATGAATGGTATTACGAAGCATTTCTGCCAGGAACATTACCATGGTAAGCTTAACAGGATGGGTGTGCAGGGTCTGATAATTACCGGTTACTTTAGCTTCCCTTAAATACTCCAATTTTCCTCCTCCACGATGATTGGCAATAATATCAAGCTGGGTTAAGCTTTGAAACATTGAAGGTTTAAATTTTCCTTTTTTAGACTTCAGCACCCCTTTCAACATATAGGTGCATAAGCCATTAGACAGTGTATAGGCCTTCACTATAAGATCGGCCTCCCCATATTTTAAAGCACTAATTACAATTGCTTTGGTTTGGATAAGCATTGAGGAAAATTTGCCGTGAATTTATAAAAAAAGCCGCTTTCTCAAGCGGCTCTCTATTTTTTATGTAAAATCTGTGATTAAACAACACCCTGAGAAAGCATTGCATCGGCAACCTTAACGAAACCGGCAATATTTGCTCCTTTAACGTAATCTACATAACCATCCTCAGTAGTACCATACTCCACACATTTCTCATGAATGTCGTTCATGATTTCATGAAGTTTCTTATCCACCTCTTCTGCAGTCCAGCTATATCTCATAGAGTTTTGAGACATTTCCAATCCTGAAGTTGCAACACCTCCGGCATTAGATGCCTTACCAGGAGAGAATAAAATCTTCTCTTTATGGAAAACCTCAATTGCTTCGGGAGTACAAGGCATATTAGCACCTTCACCAACACAAATACATCCATTTTTAACCAATGTTTTTGCATCCTCTTCCTGTAACTCATTTTGAGTTGCACAAGGAAGTGCTATATCACACTTAATTCCCCACGGAGTTTTACCTTCATGATATTCAGCTGAAGAATATTTATCTAAATATTCACTAATTCTACCTCTTTTCTCATTCTTCAATTCCATGATGAATTGAAGTTTTTCTTTATCAATTCCATCTTTATCATAGATAAATCCTCCGGAATCTGACATGGTAACTACTTTAGCTCCAAGCTGAGTAGCTTTTTCGGCGGCATATTGAGCCACGTTACCTGCTCCTGAGATCACCACTGTTTTTCCTTCCAGTTTTTCACCTTTGGTTTTCAGCATATTCTCAGTGAAGTATACATTTCCGTAACCTGTAGCTTCCGGTCTTATAAGTGATCCTCCATAAGAACGACCTTTTCCGGTTAAAATTCCGGTAAATTCATTCTGGATTCTTTTATACTGGCCAAAAAGGTAACCGATCTCACGACCTCCAACACCAATATCTCCCGCAGGAACATCACGATCTGCTCCAATATGTCTCTGAAGCTCGGTCATAAAGCTCTGGCAAAATCTCATTACTTCATTATCAGATTTTCCTTTAGGATCAAAATCTGAACCTCCTTTACCACCACCCATAGGAAGAGTTGTAAGACTATTCTTGAAAACCTGCTCAAAAGCAAGGAATTTCAGGATACTAAGGTTTACGGAAGGATGAAAACGCAAACCACCTTTATAAGGGCCAATTGCTGAATTCATTTGAATACGGAACCCGCGATTCACCTGAATATCACCATTATCATCCAACCACGGCACCCTGAACATCACCATTCTCTCCGGTTCTACCATTCTTTCCAGAAGCATCTTGTTCTGGTATTTTTTATTTTTTTCTATAAAAGGAATGACGGTTTCTGCAACCTCATGAACCGCTTGCATAAATTCGGGCTCATTCTGATTTCTGGTTGACACCTTTTCCAGGAAATTTTTGATGTTTTTTTCCATAATGACTGGTCCTATTATTAAATTATAAAAATTATGTCCATTTTGTGAGGCAAATATAAATATTCTTTAAGGATTAAAAGTTTCATTCCAGTATTTGATATAAAATTAACTTTTCTATTCGAAGCCCTTTTTATACTTACATTACTTAAGTTTTTGTTAATGTAGTTTTGTTATATTTGCTGATACTGCAAGCCAATTCTAATGATTAATACCAGAGCAATCTTTGTTTCAATTTTGGTTTTCTCGCTTTGGTCGGGCAAGGCTTTTGGTCAATTAAGTATCTCCAATGAAGTAGGAGTTCTTGCTGGTCCTGCCAGTTTTTTTACCGACTATGGCGAACGCTGGAATGTTAAAAACAACCTTGAGAATGCAGGTTTCGGGGTTGGACTGGTGCATTATATGAACTTTGCTTTTAAGCCGGAATGCAGCTGCCTACCAACAAAGTTGTTCTTCACTAAACACTTCAGAATACGTAGTGAAATAGACTATTTAACTTCTAAACTTGATCATTACGGGCCTGTAGCCGAAAAGAATACTATGGGAGGAAATCAACTCAGAGCGATGCATGGGAACACCTGGCTGCTAGAAGCGGGAGTTTCTCTTGAATATCATCTATTCGGAATTAAGGAAGCTCGGGATTTTGCAGTTCTATTTGCACCGTATATAGGGCTTGGCGTACATTACGTTCATTACACTCCCAGCGCCTATTCAGATTTAGGTCCTTTAGACAACCCAAAAGTATTATTCAACACCTTTCAAAATGGGTTATTTCTTGAAGAAGGAGATACTTTTGCAATTTTAGGAAGTGCCGGCGTTAGATACAGGTTGGGCCGTTATAACGATTTGCAGCTTGAAGCCCGGGCTACTTACTACAACTCTGATAAGATTGACGGGCTTGATGTGCAGGGACCTCAGAACAAATTCAATGATTTTGTGCTATGGTTTAACCTTGGTTATATCTACTACCTGGATTTTTAAAAGCCTAATTCTTCTGACTTTATTATTTTCCCTCCTTTTCTAAGAATATCAATCCTTGCTTTTTGGAACTCCTTATCATTTAAAGCTCTTGTACCATCCTCTATAAGTATTGATTTGAAACCTTCATTTAGGGAATCGATTATTGAAAAGTAGACACAATATTCGGCAGCAAGACCAACAAAATATACCTCATCCACCTGCTTTTCCTTCAAATATCCAGTTAAGCCTGTCGATTTTAAATGTGCATTATCATAAAAACCACTATAGCTATCAATTTCCCGATTCATTCCTTTTCTAAAGATCGCTTCAATATTTTTGGTGTTAAGATCAGGATGAAATTCTGCTCCGCTAGTGTTTTGGATACAATGATCTGGCCATAATACCTGATCAAGGCCATTCAGTTTAATTACTTCAAATTGTTTAGCCCCTTCATAGGATGAAGCAAAACTGGCGTGTGACTTTGGATGCCAGTCCTGCGTAGCGATCACCAGATCAAATTTTTCCTGTAACTTATTTATAACAGGAATAATTTCATTTCCATTAGGAACCGCCAGCGCACCTCCGGGCATAAAATCATTTTGTACATCTATAAGTAATAAAGCCTTCATTTTAGCGAACTTTTAAATGATTTAATGAGTTTTTCACGTTCTTCTTTCAAAATAGCACTAATACCAATCTTATAAATATGTGGATTATTGAAACGTTTAAATTCGATTGGAAGTTCCGAAAGCCTCTTTAGGCTATATTCAGCAATTTCATCTAACGACCTCCTATCAATAAGAATCTCTCCATTCATCATCACCTTTTTCAGAATTGGCTCTTGCTCAAATTTATCAAGGCGCATCGACTTAAAAGGTTCAAAAGGATGGTACATTTCATCTACTCTTTTTTCATGATACAATCCAATGGCATCTGCTCCTATACATTTTCCTTCATCATCCTTAACCCTGAAAACCTGCTTTTTATGCGGAAGAGTTATTTTGGTAATACTCTCGGAAATTTTAATTCGTGGTTTCCCATTAGACCAGGAAAGCTTATAGACACCATCCAGGGCGCCATCCGGATCTCCTGTAACCAAATTGGTTCCTATTCCAAAAATATCTATGGGCGCCTGTTGCTCCAGTAAACTTTTAATCACATATTCATCCAACTGATTGGAAGCTGCAATTTTCACATAATCCAGGCCTGCTTCATCAAGCAACTTCCTGCTCTCCTTTGCGAAATAAGAAAGATCGCCACTATCTAACCTTATCGCCAAAAGTTTATGGCCTCTGGCCTTCCATTTCCTTAGCAACTTTAATGGCATTCGGAATTCCGCTCTTTAAGGTGTTATAAGTGTCTACCAGAAGAACACAATTTTCAGGTCTTCCATCTGCAAAATCCCGAAATGCCTCCAACTCGTCATCATAACTTTGAATAAAGGAATGTGCCATAGTTCCTGAAACAGGAATACCAAAATCTCTTCCCGCCACCACGTTACTGGTCCCATCAAAACCGCCAACCATAGCAGCTCTTGTGGCAAAATAACCACCGGTAGCCTGCGCTCTTCTTAATCCGAAATCCAACAATTTCGCATCCCCGGCTACGAGCCTTATCCTGCTTGCTTTAGTTGCAATAAGAGTTTGAAAATTAAGAAGATTCAACAGGATTGTTTCAATAATCTGAGCTTCAATAATATTCGCTTCAACCTGGAGGATTGGTCTTGTTGGAAATACAACATCGCCTTCTTTGGCTGAATATATGGTTCCCCTGAACTTAAATTCTTTCAGGTATTTTAAAAAATCATCCTCAAAACCCTGAAGCTTTAAGAATTCTAGATCCTTTTCATTGAATCTGAGATTGGTAATAATTTCCAGTAAATCCTCAAGCCCGGAAAATATTGCATATCCGCCATTGAAGGGAAGTTTTCGGAAATAATAATCGAATACGGCATTATGATTTTTATGGCCTTTTTTAAAATAAACCTGCGCCATAGCCAGCTGATACTGATCTGTATAGGTTGCGGAAAAGTTATTCATGGAAGCTTGAAATTGGTTAGCCGATGCTGATCTTCTTCAGTTTAGATTTGTATAATTGAAGATCTTCATTGTTGAATACCACAAATTTAATCTTTTTGAGATGTTCAATTCCGGGTAATTCTGCTAAAACTGTATTAAAAACTACTTCCACAGCAAGTTCCGAGGGATATCCAAAAATACCGGTTGAGATGGCAGGAAACCCAATTGACTCAAGCGAATTTTCTTCAGCCAGTTTAAGACAGTTTCTATAACAGGAAGCCAGCAATTCATTTTCAGGTTTATCCCGGCCATAAACAGGACCTAAGCAATGAATAACGTATTTATTGGGTAAATTATAGGCCTTGGTGATAATTGCCTGTCCCGGTTGGATTGGAGCCAAAGGCTTACATTCCTCATAGAGTTCCGGACCAGCTGCTTTATGAATAGCTCCAGCCACACCTCCTCCCGTAGTTAATTCAGCATTTGCAGCATTTACGACCGCATCCAAATGGGTTTGCGCTGAAATATCGCCTTTTGCCACTTCCAGCTCAATGTTCTGCAAGGTATAAATCATACTTTTTAGGTATAATTTACATAATAATAAAAAAAGCTGAAAAGACTAATAGAATAATTAGTCTTTAAGATCGTCTGAAATTGAGATTCGGTACATTCCGATTGCAGATGGCTCCAGTAATTTTTCACTCTGCAATTCAATAGTGTTTCCATTTTGAATCCAGGGAATTTCTTCAGAATCATCTGCATCATAACCTTCAAACCAGGCGAAATCTATATCCTTATAATAAGATGTCACCTTAAGATTGTATACTCTGTTCTTTTTGTTGAATTCAATTAGAAATTCGCTATCGTTAGGAATAGGTTCTGCAGTAGTAGGGTCGCCATTATCAGAAATATATATGGTATTCAAATCACCCGGCTTAAACCACAAATAGGTATTGTCCCATTTATCACCGTAACTATCTGGATTAACTAAAGCTACTGGATTACAGCTAGTTAAACATAAAAAAAGGACTACAGATACATTTAACTTACAAAATTGATTGAAAGAACCTTTTCGAGTTAATACTGAAGTAAAATTGCTTTCAGCGAATACTTTTTTAAATATTTTCATTTCTATTGTTCGATATAGTAGGCCATATCGGAATAGATCGGGGGGTGCACGAAAATATCTTTATTAAGTCTATTGAAAAAATCTTTTGCGAATTTTTCTACAAATGTCTCATTTTAATCGATTAAATACATTTTTTTCGAGTTTTTAGAGTCAGAAACTGACGATTTACAAATTTTTAAAAAATATCTATTTTGATGAATTATTCATCAAAATTTATCAGATAAACTATGCGGATTAAATTTATAAACAACTGTTTTTCAATATTTTAAAGAAATTTTTTTAAGCATAAAAGCACTCAAACATATAGTTAGAACAGACTTTTTGAAAATTTTATCTTTCATTTTCCTTTTTTGCACTAACCAGAATATTTACTCTCCAGACGACCTCATTAAAGAAAATGAATATAAAATAGAGACAATCTTCTTTCCCTTACGGGACTTAAACCTTCAAAATATTTATTTTCCGCGTTTTCTCGATGAAATACTTGTTTTACCTATCGAAATGATCTGAATTTAATTCTAAAATGCAAAAGCCCCTCATTTAGAAAAAGCTTTATCCGAATTACCTGAATGAAAATTTCAAAAGGGATACATACTTACCTTGCATGCGATAACCGCCAATATTATCCCAGAAAACTGAGGTTTGATTTTAGTTATAAAAAAAGCCACTTTCCTATGAAAGTGGCTTTTGCTTTAAATCTAATAATCTCGTTAAACCTTTTTATAACTTGAGTTATATTCTTCCATAAGGTTCATGATAGCATGCATCAATTCTTTTGTTTCAAGTAAAATATTGAAGTATAAAGTTGTGTTCTTAGGACTTGATTCTTCTGTTCTTGTTCTTGAAACCTGTTTTTCGATCTTTTCAGAAATACTATTTAAGATCTGTTCTTTAGAAGCAACAATAGAGCTGATCTCCTCAAATTTCTTTTCTGTAAAGATCCTATCTATTTTACTAAGGACCTCACTAAGAGTATCGTCAATCTCCTTAAGATCTGTGATCTGGTTATATCTAAGAGGTTTGTGATTGTTATTGATGTGTTTATAGCTCTTTTTAGAGATATACTCTAAAGATTGAGCTATATCTGTAAGATGCCCAAGAATGGCAATATAGAAACTACTCCCTCTTACACTGGTTTCATCCAGACTCTTAATAAAGAAGAAAATATGGTCTCTAAGATCTTCAATTTCAGCTTCCAGTTTATCAACCCCCTTCTTACTTTTCTTTAATTTCTTTTTATCCTGTTTTGAAAGACCGGTTAATACATCTGAATATATCTTATTGGATCTTGATACAACATTTGAAATATTGTCTGCACTTTCAGCAATAATTCCCTGTACCGTTTTACTTTCAGATTTTTTAAGCCCGGACTTATCGGCTTTTGCAGTCTCTTTATTCTTATGAGTAAAGTAATTTCTAACAAGAAGGCCTATCGCTGCTAATAATAAGATGGCGATAGCAGGTCCTTTTCCGAGGAAAATGATATAGGTAAGAATCCCGGCAGCGGCAAATGCACTAAATGCTGTAAAGAACCATCCACCAATCACGTTAAGCACCCCTGCAACCCTATATACAGCACTTTCTCTTCCCCAGGCTTTGTCGGCCAATGAAGTTCCCATAGCCACCATAAAAGTCACATAAGTAGTAGATAACGGCAATTTATAAGACGTCGCAATAGAGATAAGAACACCAGCAACAGTAAGGTTAATAGATGCCCTAATCATATCAAAAGCTGGTTGTTCTTCAGCTTTATCTCCTATAAGTATATCATCAGGCTTCTCAAAGCTTTTACTTATTTTACTTTTTGTTCCAGTTGGCAGAATATGTCTTAGCCCATCGGCAAGTTTTGTACTTCCAGCAACAACCGCTCTGGATAGCATATTAGGATCGAACTTTTCTGTCCCGTGTCCCTGTCTTGAAAGACCAATTTCAGTTTCAGCAACGCTTCTTGCTTTTTTAGAGAACCATAAGGTCAATACCATGATTCCTCCAGAGATAAACAATAGGATAGGTTCCGCCGGTACTTTAGCTCTAAGAACCTCCATAGAAAAAGAGGAAGCAGCCTGACCCGATGCAGCCCATGCTTCATAGGAATGGTATGCCGCCATAGGTACACCAATAAAGTTCACTAGGTCGTTTCCGGAAAACGCCAGCGCTAAACCGAAGGTACCTACAGCAATCACTATGATAAGGATGCTCTTTTTAGTGATCTTCATGAATAACCATGAAAATAAGGTCCAGAAAATAAAACTTACTCCTATCACAGTATACACCTGGCTGGAAAGAATGTCTTTAAAATTGTCGTAATAAGGAGTTCCTTTAAGACCTTTAAAGAAAATGAAATATCCAATAGCGGTTAAACAAACTCCACCAAATATGGCTCCGAAATTTTTCACTTTCTTTTCATATTCGAATGAAAAGACCAACCTGGAAAGCCACTGAACAATAGCACCAATGGTAAATGCTATAATTACTGAAAGGAATATACCCGAGATAATTTCCCCGGCTTTTTCGGTATTAATATAACCGGAAAGGTTTGCAAGTGTTTGTGTATCTGAAGTGCTTATTTTGATGAGCGCCATTACCACGGCTGCTCCTAGTAATTCAAAAACTATGGATACCGTTGTGGAAGTAGGCATTCCCAGGGTGTTGAAAAAGTCCAGCAAGAGAATATCGGTGATCATGACGGCCATAAATATGATCATGATCTCATCGAAATAGAACTGACCGGGCATAAAAATCCCTTTACGGGCCACCTCCATCATTCCGCTAGAGAATACCGCTCCGATAAAAATACCCAAACTGGCCACGATCATAATAGTTTTGAAAGAGATCGCTTTGGAACCAATAGCTGAGTTCAAAAAGTTTACCGCATCATTACTAACTCCAACCACCAAATCTGCGATGGCAAGAACTACTAATGCTACCAACATTAACAAATAAATATTTTCCATTTTGTTCTGTTTAAAAAACGGTGCAAGTATCCAATCTAATTAGGGATTTACTGTTACCAAATTGTTATTTTTTTTAAAAATGAAAATCGAAACCAGCTCTAAATTCAATAATATCTTCCATATAATCCTGTTCTCCGTAGGTTACATCTGCCTGTACCTTTAATTTATGGCCCACAATGTACCTGGAAAGTCCAAGAGTATACTCTTCATTTCTCAATAAATTAGTCACTTCATCAAAGTCGTTCATCGAATACCTGGCAGCAATCTCGTAATTATTCTTAAATAAATAGCCCGCCTGAATATTAAATGCATCCCCCTTTGTCACCACATATTCTGGCAGATTGCTTTCTCCTTCTCCAATCGCTAAAGGATCATCGGCATTCCTGTTGGCATATTCGGCCATCATGGAGATTCCTTTATACTTAAAAACTGCATCTACAAAAACTGTGGAAATATCGGTTTCATAAAGATTACCGTTCTCCAGGATCATAAAACTTCCCTGGTTACTTCTTGTCTTTACCGCATTATTGTTATAATCGTAAACCGCTCCAACCATAAGTTTAGGACTTGGCTCACGTTCAAGATCACTTTGGGAATAATCTCCTTTTTTAAGGAATTCACCAAACGGAAGTAATTCCAACCTCCCGGTATATTGTAAGCCTCCCAGGTTTCCAACGGTAATATTTCTACCTTCTCCCTGAGACAGGGCTAATTTTTCTTTTATTACGAAATTCTCTCCCATATTGATCTTGTGACGTAGCTGAAGTCCAATATCCCTGTCTATATTAAACCAGGAATTTAATATGGAACGATCTAAGAACTGAAGGTTTCCTGAAGATATTACCCTTTCAACGTTTCCGGGCAATTTAGTTTGACCTGCCCATAATTCGAAATTTTCGTAGAAATTCCATTTAAGAACGGCATCTAGAATATAACGTGGGGCATTATTGGTAAATTTATTTACACCTCCAATATCATTATTAGACAATCCTAATTCAATCTTATATTTAAGCTTTGGAGTGACGGCCCAACCATCAAATTTAAGCCTGGCTCTTCTTATTAGAAATGCCTGTTCTGGGTTTTCATAGTTCTCACCATTGTAATCAAAAGAGGTATATGATCTAAACTGGATTCTTGGAGCAAACTTTACGCTGAAAGAACTGTCTTTTGCAGTAAAATTGATCAACCCTTTTCCAAATTTGGTATCACTAATCTCTTGAGAATGCAAACCTAGGGATGTAAACACGCATAAGAATAATGCGTAGATAGCATATTTCATGAAAATCGTTATTAAGTTTTTGTCGGCGGCAAAGAAACGAAACCAACGTTAACTTAATGTTTCCTAACAGTTAAACCTACACCATCTTTTTCCAGAACAAAATAAAAAAGGGCCGCCCGAAAGGCAGCCCTACACACTATTGAATCTAGTCGACAAAAACTTTAACGATTTTAAGTGTGCCTCTTTGAATGCACAAATAAAGCTTAACAGTTTAACCTTATTGTCAAGGGTATATTAAATTAAAATTAAAAATGATGATCATTAAAACTGGGAGGACTCTTCTATAAGAGTAAAAACAAAAAAGCCACTCGATTTTCGAATGGCTTTTGTTGCTCCTCCTCTTGGGCTCGAACCAAGGACCCTCTGATTAACAGTCAGATGCTCTAACCAACTGAGCTAAGGAGGAATGTTTTGCTTTGTAAGCGGTTGCAAATATAAATCAATTTTTAAATGCCGTCAAAAGATTTTTTCGATTTTTTTTAAAGAATATTTTTATGATTTTGAATCTATCAGAAACTCAATATTTTAGACGTCTTTATTGAATAACATTCTTTGATCGACAATCAACCCTGCCTAAGAATAATCCATCTTAAAAACCTTTTTAATAACATCTAATTAAACCCCGTTATTACAATCTTCATAATCAATAACTGACTGATATTGCGTTAAATATTCGATCAAATATTCAGCGGTGGTTTTTTCAAAGGTTTTAATAGGAGAACCAAAATTATCCGGATAAACATTTGAGATATAATCATTCAACCCAACTATCAACACATCATCATCCTTTAGTTTTTCCCCCTCAGCATCATAGAATTGCACTCTTCCATCCTCGCGATAGATCTCGATACCCGAATATGCCAGGGAAGGTGCTTCAGAATTATTCAGAAAGCTCTTCAAATCTGAAACGGTCATTGAAAATGTGTCCAATCCATTTCCGAAGGGATCTATAGTATAAATATCAAAAGGCGTAATAGTACCATAATCAAGGCCAGCACGGATTCCCCCATAATTCTGAAAAACGAGATCTGCGCCAGTTATCGTTCGCAGGGCATCCGTATAAAAACATCCAGTTTCGGCTGAATTATGATCCTGTAGTGAAGTTCCAATTTCTTCATAAAATTCCGGCCTATTATTATATTCTAAAATAAGCTCGGCAAGTTCAGGATCTTCCTGGGTTTTATCTTCAAGGCTGATCAGTTCATAATAATAATTAACGATCTCCCCGTTTAAAACATCTAACTTAAGTTTTGTCATGTATTCAAGATTAGATCCGCTTTGTACCATATGATGGCCATCCACCTCTCTGTCATAAACAGCATGATTGTGTCCTCCAATTACCAGGTCAATAAAATCATTATTCCTAAGAATCATTTCATCCCCATTGTAACCGTAATGTGTAAGAGCTACTACAAGATCAGCCTTTTCAACCTCTTCATTATCCCTGTATTCAGCAACGGCATCTAGACCTTCATTAAACTCTAAACCCCCTAGTTTTTTTGGATGGGTAGAAGGAATATTTCCTGGCGAATTGGTTTCAACTACTCCAATAAAAGCGATCTTAAATCCGTCCTTTTCAATATTTGCCATTCCCTGGGGTATATTCAGGCTGCTTTGATTATTTTGAACATTGGCACACAGAAATGGAAAAGTAGCCTGTTGCATCCTGTCATTTAAAATCTCCTGACCATAATCAAATTCGTGATTCCCTAAAGCGCTAACATCCATTCCAGATTTACTCATCAAATCGATGATAGGGAAGCCTTTATCGGGATAATAATCTACGACAGGATTTCCCGAAAAAAGATCCCCGCCAGCTACAAAAAAGACCTGGGTTTCAGTTTCTTTCTCTTTATCTATGATCGCTTTGACCTTTGCAAAATTATCGATCTTTCCATGCATGTCATTTATTGTAAAAATCACTATCGATTGAGGCGTATCTGTGGGTATAGGATCCGGGATATTATTATCACTATTGGAACAGCTATTCAAAAATACAACAAGAACTAAAAGCTTTAGAATTCCCGAAAAGGATCGCAGGAATTCTGATAAGGAAATTTTCATATAGATATTAATATAAATAGCCAGAGATGGGTTAGATCTCTGGCTGAAAATTAGAAGAGGTTAAACTTTTTTATTCAAATAACCAGCGGTATATATCATTTCCGTTAGCATAAAGAACCAAAGCAATCAATAAAAAGAATCCGACCATCTGGGCGATTTCCATGAATTTATCGTTTGGTTTTCTACCGGTCACCATCTCGTAGAGTAAGAACATCACGTGCCCTCCATCCAGTGCAGGAATCGGCAGGATATTCATGAATGCTAATATTATAGAAAGTAAGGCAGTGGTATTCCAGAAGCCAAACCAGTTCCAGGTATCAGGGAAAAGACCACCAATAGCACCAAAACCACCTAACTGAGTAGCTCCTTTTTTGGTAAAGACATATTTAAACTGATAAACATAGTCTCTTAAAGTCCAGTACCCATAATCAAAACCTTTACTGATACTTTGCATAAAACCATATTCCTTTCTCCTAATATCGAAATCATAGTTTTTAATAAAGCCTATTTTTCCTTCTTCATCAGGAGTGATCTTTGTACTTTTTATTACACCGTCCCTTTCGTAAACAAGTTCAACTTCCTTATTCTTATTTTCAGAAGTTACCGGTGCGATCTCATGCCAGTACCCAATTTCCTTATTATTAATAGAGATGATCTTATCAGCCTTTTTCAAGCCGGCTTTTTCAGCAGCAAATCCTGAAGGAACAGAATCCAGTACGGGTGCCTGAATTGGCACGAATGGCTGCATTATTCCCTGTTTGAACATTTCTGTTCCTATTTCTTCAGGAATAGCAATAGTTTCTTTTGTTCCATTATCGTGAATAACCGTGATATTCTGAACATCTCTCATAAAAAGATGCTTGTTAATGTCCAGGCTGTTTTCGAATTCCTTTCCATTTACTTCCAGGATCCTATCACCATCTTCAAAACCATATTCCTTGAACGAATCTACAACCGCAAAGCCTTCAGGCATATCATCAGGTCCCACGTAAGCAGTTCCCCAAACGAACATGATCATCATATAAATAAGGAAACCAAGGATAAGGTTTACCGTAACTCCACCAAGCATGATAATAAGTCGTTGCCATGCCGGTTTGCTTCTGAATTCCCATTCCTTTGGTGGTTGGGCCATTTGCTCCTTATCCATGCTCTCGTCAATCATTCCGGAGATCTTTACATAACCTCCCAGGGGCAACCAACCTATTCCATAAACAGTGTCTCCGATCTTTTTCTTGAAAAGCGCGAATTTCACATCGAAGAACAGGAAGAATTTTTCAACTCGGGTCTTAAAGAGCTTTGCCGGAACAAAATGACCTAATTCATGTAGAACGATCAAAAAAGACAGGCTTAATATTAATTGTATGGCTTTTACTAAAAATGGATCCATCAGCTAACTTCAAATTTAAAATCGCACAAAAGTAAGTTTTTAAAAGCTCCTACAAAAGTTTAAGTTTCAAGTGATTTATCCTTCGCTGAAAATTTCATCAAGAGAATTCGACAATTTAAACCACAGGATATAACTTTGCAGAAATTTAAAACCTATGCTCAAGTTTTTTGCCAAATACAAAACCTTTGCCATAGTTTTCTTTATCCTTTCAGCAATTATAGTTTATATAATTTATACGCTGAAAGTTCCTGATGAAAGACTCCCGGTTTATCAACCGGATATGGTGCAGGCGGAACTTGTTGACAGCACTGTTCAATATGTTAGAAAGTATCATAAAATTGCAGATTTCAGTCTTATAAATCAGAATGGAGATACTATCACCCAGGATTATTATAAAGACAAGATCTATATTGCCGACTTTTTCTTCACCACCTGCTTAACTATTTGCCCTATCATGACCGATCATATGGTTAAGATCCAGGAAAAAATAAAAGACGATGAAGATGTTTATCTTCTTTCACACACAGTTTTTCCAGTTTCGGATAGCGTTCCCGTATTAAAAAAATATGCTGAAGAAAAAGGAGTGATCGATGAAAAGTGGAATCTGGTCACTGGAGATAAAAAAGAAATCTATGATCTCGCGCGAAAGTCTTACCTGGCAACAAAATCTACCGGAGATGGTGGAAAATACGATATGATTCATACCGAAAATTTTGTCTTAGTTGACAAGGATAGACAGATTCGCGGATTCTATGATGGTACCGATCCCAAGGCTATAGAGAGTCTAATGAGCGACCTTAAAATTCTTAAGGCTGAGTACCGCTGATAATTTCCCCTCTTTAACTTTTGTATTGGTCTAAATTCCATTACTTTTGCCTTGTTTAAAATCAATCTAAATAAAAAGTGAAGGTAACGGTCGCCAATTTAAAAAGAGGTCAGCGTGGAATCATCAAGGAGTTTTCTGCTGATATGGTTCCTCTCAAGCTTCTGGAAATGGGCTGCCTTCCCGGAAACGAAGTAGAGCTGGTTCAAACTGCCCCATTTCATGACCCAATGTACTTAAACATTAATGGCAGTCATTTGGCGATTAGGAAAGAAACCGCTCTTCTAATAGAAATTGAATTAATAGGCTAATATGGGTAAGCAAATTAATGTTGCTTTAATTGGTAATCCCAACACCGGCAAGACTTCTGTATTTAATCAATTAACCGGCCTTAATCAAAAGGTGGGTAATTATCCCGGAATTACTGTTGAAAAGAAAGAAGGAATCTGTAAACTACCTCGTGGTTTAAAAGCTCATATTCTTGACCTTCCCGGTACCTATAGTCTTAATGCCTCTTCTTTTGATGAGAATGTAGTCATAGAACTTCTCCTGAACAAAAATGACAAGGATTATCCTGATGTTGCAGTAGTGGTTAGTGATGTTGAAAATTTAAAAAGAAACCTCCTCCTTTTCACTCAAATAAAAGATCTTGGAATTCCTGCTATTCTAGTTGTAAATATGGCCGACAGGATGGAGCGAAAAGGGATTTCCCTCGATATTCCACTTTTAGAAGAACGCTTAAAAACTAAAGTTGCTTTGGTTAGTGCCCGCAAGAGAATGGGTATAGATCATCTAAAGGAACTTATCATTAATTATCGTCACCTTCCGGTGGAACCCTGCGTTAATGCTTCTGTGATAGATCCGGAATATTTCGGAAATCTTAGAAAGGCGTTTCCAAACCAGTCTTTATACAAATTATGGCTGGTTATCACACAAGATGTAAATTTTGGAAATATTAACCGTGGTGAACTAAAGAAAAGTTCAGATTTCAGTACTAAATCTATTAGTGATCTAAAACGTCTTCAACAAAAAGAAACCATTTTAAGATATCAATTTATCAATGGCGTTTTAAAAGAAACAATGGTAGTTGATAAGAATGCAGCTACCGATCTTAGATCGAGACTAGACAGGGTTTTGACCCATAAAGTCTGGGGTTACCTTGTATTCTTCGGAATCTTATTACTGATATTCCAGGCTATTTACAGCTGGTCCAGCTATCCAATGGATTTGATCGATACAACTTTCGCTTCTTTAAGTGAATGGACCAAAAACTCATTACCTGCTGGTGCCTTCACAAATTTAATTTCAGAAGGTATTGTACCTGGGCTGGGTGGAATTGTAATTTTCATTCCACAGATCGCCTTTCTTTTCCTTTTTATTTCAATGCTTGAGGAATCAGGCTATATGAGTCGAGTGGTATTTCTGATGGACCGGATCATGAGGCGTTTTGGCCTGAGCGGAAAAAGTGTGGTTCCATTAGTTTCAGGTACTGCCTGTGCGATCCCAGCTGTAATGGCAACAAGAAATATTGAACATTGGAAAGAAAGATTAATCACTATTCTGGTAGTCCCTTTTACTACCTGTTCAGCAAGACTTCCCGTTTATTTGATCATTATTGCCCTGGTAATTCCAGATAAAACCTTTCTGGGCCTTAATTTACAGGGAATAACCCTTATGATCCTGTATCTTTTAGGATTTGGAATGGCAATATTCTCAGCATGGCTACTCAACAAAATAATGAAGGCTAACACCAAAAGTTATTTTGTGATTGAAATGCCTAATTACAAATTGCCCATGATCAAGAATGTGGCGATTAATGTGGTTGAAAAAACAAAATCTTTCGTCTTTGGTGCGGGAAAGATCATTTTAGCCATTTCAGTAATTTTATGGGTTCTGGCAAGTTACGGGCCAGGCAATGACTTCAATAATGCGGAAGATATCGTAAGTTCAAAATATAGTTCTGAAAACACTATTACTCAAGGTGAACTGGAAGAAGAGATTGCTTCCTATAAATTGAAAAATTCCTATATTGGAATAATGGGTAGAGGCATCGAGCCGGTTGTAGAACCTCTTGGCTATGATTGGAAAATAGGTATTGCTATTATCAGTTCTTTTGCAGCAAGAGAAGTTTTTGTTGGAACTTTGGCTACTATATATAGTGTTGGTAGCGATGAGGAAGAAACTATAAAGAACAGAATGGCTGCAGAAACAAATCCGGTACTTGGCGGCCCATTATTTACCTTTGCAAGCGGAGTTAGTCTCTTGTTATTCTACGCCTTTGCAATGCAGTGTATGAGTACACTGGCTATTGTTAAGAAAGAAACCAATACCTGGAAATGGCCCATATTGCAATTAGTGATTATGAGTGCTTTTGCTTATGTTGTGGCTCTAATAGCATTTCAATTGTTGAAATAGTAAGGAATAAGATATAAAACGACTTAAAAAACATGGAAATCTTACAGGAAATACTCGTTTTCATCACCTTCCTGATAGCTGCAGGATACATTTTCACAAAGTTTGTGTGGAAACCTTCTTTTATTGGAGGTAAGAAAAAAGAGAAAGCTTGCGGAGTTTCAGGTTGCGGTTGTAGTGATTAATCTGTTTCCAGTCTTTCTGAAACCTTTATATTAACCGTATATTCTTCAGGTTTTATTTTGCGGGCAGTTACCGGATATGGCGAAACAGAAAATCCCATAATATCCAGCTTTTCCGCCTCAAAAAATTCAGCGATTGAGATTCCTGAATTACTTATAATCTTATCCCCTTTATATACCCCGTTTTCGAAGAATTCAACTAAAACTTTTACTTCGCCTGCCCAAACGCAGGTTACATTTTTAGGACACCTGGAATCTGAAACTACTTCTTTAAATTTCATTGATTTATTCCCGAACGAGAATTGATCTCCTGTACACAATGAAGCCGAATAAATGTTATATTCTGAAGGCTCATTTTCCTGAACCGGTATCACAAAATGGAAAAGGGCAAGAAATATAAATGCAATTTTCATAATTAGCTTTATTAGAAAGACGATTGAATAGATTTATCGTTGCAGAATTTCTTAACTCAATCCCACATCAAGGGTCATCATCACCATAAAACCGCCAATGAATCCCATTGTAGAAATATCAGTGAAATTGCCCTGCTGGGCTTCCGGCACCACTTCCTCTACCACTACAAAGATCATGGCCCCAGCGGCGAAACAAAGTGCATATGGCAGGATAGGCTGAAAGGTCATTACAGCCCAGGCACCAAGGACTGCTGCCATAGGCTCTACAATAGCCGAGAGTTGTCCAAAATTAAAACTCTTCCATCGGCTAAGTCCCAGTCTCCTTAACGGCATGGCCACGGCGAAGCCTTCCGGGAAATTCTGGAGCCCAATTCCGATAGCTAAAGCGACAGCGCCTCCAATACTTGCCCCTTCGAAACCTGCGGCAACTCCTCCAAATAAAACTCCTACCGCCAAACCTTCTGGAATATTGTGCAGCGTAATAGCAAGGGTTAATAATACAGATTTATGCCAGGGAGTTTTTATCCCTTCCGAATCACTCATCTTAAAGTTAACATGTAAATGTGGTAAAACCTTGTCAAGACCAAAGATGAATAGGGCTCCCAATCCAAAACCAATTACCGCGGGAATTACTTTTACAAAACCTTCCCCGGGACTCATTTCAATTCCTGGAGCAAGAAGGCTCCAGAAACTAGCAGCAACCATAACACCTCCGGTAAATCCAAGCATTCCATCAAAGAAAGCACGATTCATCCCTCTAAATAGAAAAACCAGCGCTGCTCCAAGTGCGGTTAAACCCCAGGTGAATAATGTTGCAAGAAAAGCAGCAAAAACTGGATCTAGTGACCCGAAATAGTTAATTATATTATCCATTCTGTGTTGTTTTAATAAATAAGTTTATAGATATCTGGTTAGATATCCTTAATTCATTTCCATCCATCCTAATTAGCATGGACTGGTCAAAATCTTCTTTTTCCAAAACTTTAATCTCCTTGCCAAGAGAAATATTATGCTTATCCAGAAATTGCAGAAACTCTGCTGAAGAATCTTTTACCCCAACGCATATACCGCTTTCTGCTTTTTTCAGATCAGATAAAAGTACCCGGTTAGCCACAGCGAAATTACCTTTAGCATCTGGAATAGGATCTCCATGTGGATCGCGTTCAGGATATTCCAGAAATTTATCCAGTTCATTGGTAAGCTTTTCAGACTTGATATGTTCCAGCTGCTCGGCCACCTCATGGACCTCATCCCAGCTAAAATTGAGTTTATCTACTAAAAAAACCTCCCACAACCTGTGCTTCCTTATCACTTCTATTGCGGCATCTTTCCCGGCATTACTTAACTTAACTCCCTGATATCTTTTATAATTCACCAGGTCTTTGTCTGACAATCGTTTGATCATATCGGTCACAGAGGATGCTTTAGTCTGCATTTCTTCTGCAAGGGCATTGGTACTAACACCACTTTTATAGGCCGATTCCAGGTGAAAAATTGCCTTGAGATAATTTTCTTCAGATAAGCTGAACATGAATTAAATTTTAATTGCCCAAAAATACATTTTTAAATCTAATTAATCAATTTTTTAGATAAGCCTAAATATATTTTATAAGTTTGCATAAAAATACTCTAAGTGAGAATATTACAAGGAATATTATTATCCATTCTGTGTACAAACGCAATGGCACAACATAATGAAATTGTTGGGATAGTATCTCATAATGATCAACCTGTTGCTTTTGCTAATATTTTTATTGCAGGGACAAACCGGGGAAGCAGCGCCGATCTAAAGGGTAGATTTTCAATTGAACTAGAAGGAGAAAAAGTAAACCTAACCATCCAGGCAATTGGATTTAAAACCAGAACCATAAGCATTGATTCAAAAGACTACTCGAATAAGCTATTACAGATCCACATGAAAGAAGATGCACTGGGACTGGACCAGGTTGTCATTAGCGCTACCAGGAATAGAATAGACTTAAAACAGTCGCCGGTAATAGTAAACGTCCTAAACTCAAAATTATTTAACGCTACCCAGTCTGTTTCGGTTGCCGAGACTTTAAATTTCCAGCCGGGAGTTAGAGTAGAAACTAATTGCCAGAATTGCGGTTTTACCCAGGTTAGGCTTAATGGCCTCGACGGAAGTTATACCCAGGTTTTAATAAATAGCCGATCGGTTTTTAGCGCTTTGAACAGCGTCTATGGATTAGAGCAGATCCCAACTTCAATTCTGGACCGGGTGGAAGTAGTTCGTAGTGGAGGATCGGCCTTATTTGGATCGAATGCTATTGCCGGCACAGTAAATATCATCACCAAAGAACCTGTACTAAATACATGGAACATAGCCTCTAACCTTTCATTAATAGATGGTGAGATCCCAGACCGCACTTTAAATCTCACCGGCTCTGTAGTCGCAGAAGATCTTAACAGCGGTATAACCATATACGGGATGAATCGTGACCGTGCGGCATTCGACGCTAACGGAGATGGCTTCACCGAGATCACCGAACTTACCAACAATACTCTTGGCGCCAAGGCTTTTCTTAAACCTTCTGAAACAAGTAAGATCAGTTTAGACCTAACCGCACTAAAAGAATACAGAAGAGGTGGCGATCGTCTGGACCTTACACCTCATTTAACAGATATTACAGAACGGTTGGATCATAATACATTCATCGGCGGACTTACTTACGACTTTTCAAATACCGAAAGAAGTAACAACTACTCGGTTTATTTCTCTGGTCAGCACACAGACCGAAAAAGTTATTATGGTGGCCTTGGTGGCGGAAGAACTGCACAGGATAGTATTTCTGCTTCAAACGCTTATGGAAATACAGCTGACCTGGCATTATTGGGAGGTTTTCAGTTTACAAGGAATTTTAAAAATAATGATGTTCTTACTACAGGTGTTGAATATAACCATAGCAATACCGAAGATGATATTTCTGGTTATAAACGATTTATAGATCAGGAAGTAAACTCATATGCTGCTTTTGCCCAGTATGAATGGAAACCCATTGAAAATTTCACAGCGCTATTAGGAGCAAGACTCGATCATATAAACATTAAAGGTAATTATGCCGTTGAGAATATCGAAAGATCCTCTAATATTGATCAAACGGTGTTAAGCCCAAGGATCACCATACTTTATGATCTAACCAAAGAATTACAATTTAGAGGTGGATATGCACGAGGTTTCAGAGCACCCCAGGCTTTTAATGAAGATATGCATATTTCTTCGGTTGGTGGAGAACCACAATTTGTGATCTTATCTAATGATCTGGAAACCGAGTATTCCAATGCGTATACCGCTTCTTTCAATTTCTCTAAAAGCAAAAATAAATTGCAAACAGATTTTCTTCTGGAAGGTTTCTTTACCGAACTTAAGGATCCTTTTACTACAATAAGTACTGGAGCCAGTTTGCCTAATGGGTCTATCTTGAAGGAAGTGCGAAATGGAAGCGGGGCTTACGTCGCCGGTACAAATTTCGAAATAGGCGTGTCACCAAATTCAGATTTGACCTTTCAAATGGGTGGAACCTATCAGAAATCTGTATTTAAGGAAGACCAGATCCTGTATGAATCAGGTCCAAATTCAGAAACAGAACAGGACATTATTATCTCAGAATTTGTAAGGAATCCGGATTTTTACGGCTACTTAAATGTTAATACCTCTCCCTTTGAAGATTTTACCTTTGACCTAACAGGAACTTACACGGGCAAAATGACTATCCCCAGGGTAATTAATTCTAACGGACTGTTGGAATTGATCGAGTCCCCATCTTTCTGGGACATGAATATAAAATTGAGCCAGCATTTAGATATAACTGAGAATTTTCATATTAATCTAAGTACGGGTGTCCAGAATGTGTTCAACGAATATCAGGATGACTTTGAGTCCGGCCCTACACGGGATTCAGATTTCATCTATGGACCTTCCAGACCCCGTACTTTTTTCTTCGGAATCAAATTTGGCAATCTGCACGATTAAACCCCGGTAATGATGAGAATAAAAATTCTAATATTATCGATCTTCCTTTCACATTCTGGGTTCGCTCAAAAAGATGAAATTCAATGGATGGGATTTGAAGAACTGGAAGATTCACTAAAAATTGAAGCAAAACCAGTGATCATCTATTTTTATACCGATTGGTGTGTGTATTGTAAAAAGATGGATCGTAATGCCTTCAAAGATCCAGAAATAGTTGCCAATCTTAATAACGAATTTTATCCGGTTAAAATGGATGCTGAAAGTTTGGAAGAAATCAAATTTGACGGACAGGTATTCATCAACAAGCAAGCCAGAACAAAGAGAAATGGTATCCACGAGATCCCAATTTTGTTAGCTACAAGGAAAAATAAACCGATGTCTTTTCCGGTAGTGATGGTACTGGATGAAAATTTTAGAGTAAAAAGAATGAGTCACCAATATCTAACTTCAGAAAAAATGAAGCTGTTGATAAAAGGCTAAAAACAGGCTTAGTGCCTTAATGATTGACTGTTTTCTAAAGCCCTCTTTCTTTCTGTATCTGTTCGTAAGCTTCCTGAACTTTCGTGAATTTCTCCTGGGCCCCTTTACGGTAAGCTTCATCCATATGACCCAATTTATCGGGATGATATTTTTTAGCCATTTTTCGATAAGCTTTTTTCACCTCAGCATCACTTGCAGACTTATCAATTTCCAGGATGGTATAAGCATAATCTGCTTTTTTGAAGAACATCGCCTTGATACTTTCAAAATCACGTCTCCCAATTTGAAGATATCCGGCAATATCACTAATTACTTCGGCTTCAGCTTCACTAACACGACCATCTGCCTGCGCAATTCCGAAGAGAAAATGGATGATCTGGAGCCTGGTAGGATATTTTGTTCTGGCGGCAAGATATCTGGCAATCTTTGAAGCGGAAACCTGGCGGTTCTTTACGACTTCATTGAAGGTCCTGAATGTAGCATTGGCGCGCTCCTTCCCGTAAGCCTGAATAAAATATGATCTCACATAATCCAGTTCCTGCTGAGAAACATGCCCATCTGCCTTGATCACGATAGAACTTAGAGATAACAGATTCAATTCAAAATCGCCCGGAGAAACACTTTGTTTCTGCTCCCCAAACATCGATTTGAAAATACCACCGGAAGACCGGATGTAATTATCCAGTAAAGAACCTATAATAAAACCTAAAATCGCACCGGGAAACCTGAAGTACATATATCCCAGAACTGCGGCAAGCCATTTGATCATTGGGCAATTTTCTTTGCGGCTAAGATAACATTTTCAATATTTAATTGGTAATCTAAGCCTATCTGTTCTTAGGTTCCGTTATAAATTGAACCTATTAGCACATAGTAATTTGAGATATGCAAGCTGAACTTAATTTGGTATCTTTGTGCTTCACTAAAGTTTAATACAAAAAATAGTATATATATGTATCCAGCAGAATTAGTAAAACCAATGAGAGAAGATCTTACCAGTATTGGTTTTCAAGAATTACATACTGTAGAAGATGTAGAAAAGGCAATGGAGCTTAAAGGAACTACTTTGGTAGTTGTGAATTCAGTTTGTGGTTGTGCAGCAGCGAATGCTCGTCCGGGAGCCAGAATGTCCCTGCAGAATGCTAAAAAACCAGATAACCTGGTAACTGTTTTTGCAGGTGTAGACAAAGAAGCTACAGAAAAAGCCAGAGATATGATGGTGCCGTTCCCTCCATCTTCTCCTTCTATGGCTTTGTTCAAAGACGGTGAACTGGTTCATATGCTAGAGCGTCACCACATTGAGGGTCGTCCTGCAGATATGATCGCAGAGAACCTTATTGGAGCTTATAACGAATTTTGCTAATAGCAATTTAGATATTTATAAAACCACGCTTTTTGCGTGGTTTTTTTATACCTGCACTTTAATATAGTTATTTTGTATTTTTGGCTCAAGATGAAAAAAATACTTTCCTACCCCTTATCGGTCTTATTCTATTTTTTCTTTTTTCTAAGTATGCTCATTTTTCATCCAATTCAATGGATATGTTTGAAAATTGGCGGTTACCAGGCACATAAGAAAAGTGTAGATATCTTCAACTGGTTTTTACTGCGCAGTCTAAATATATTGGGCACTACTTTTACCATTGAAAATGAATATGATATCCCGGTAGACAGGACCTGTATTTTCGTTTCTAATCATCAGGGAATATATGACATACCTCCAATTATCTGGTATTTTAGAAAACACCATCCCAAATTTGTGAGTAAAAAAGAACTGGGAAAAGGTATCCCCAGTATTTCATTTAATCTAAGACATGGAGGTTCGGTGTTAATAGACCGCAAGAATCGAAGGGAATCATTGCAAAAAATGAGTCAGTTTGGGGATTACCTGAAAGAGACAAAAAGGTCTGCCGTGATCTTTCCTGAAGGAACCCGTAGCAGAACTGGGGAGCCTAAAGAATTCAGAAAGAATGGAATGATGATGTTATTTAAAAAATTACCCGATGCGTTAGTGGTACCTATTACCATCAATAACTCCTGGAAACTTTTCAAGCATGGCAGTTACCCTATAGATCTTGGGGTGAATGTAAAGCTGAAAACCCATCAGCCCATTCCCGTAAATTCTGAAAATCCCGAAAGTCTTGCTGCCAAAGTGGAGCGAATCATTACCGCCGATATTATTTAAGTCCTATTTATGCCTGAAAATACCCTGATCGGCAATACGATCAACTTTGTAAAGAAAACTCTTGATGGTGCTGAAGGCGGTCACGACTGGTTTCATATAGAAAGAGTTCTGAATAATTCCCGTCATATTGCCAAAGGCGAAAAGGCCGATCTTCAAATTGTTGAATTAGGAGCATTACTTCATGATATCGCAGATTCAAAATTTCACGGTGGCGATGAATCTGTTGGACCAAAAGTGGCAGCAGAATTCTTAAGAAGCCAGGAAGTCCCGAAAGACACGATAGATCATGTGGTAAAGATCATTGAAAATATCTCCTTTAAGGGTGGAAATACGAATCAAAAATTCACTTCGGCAGAACTTGATATAGTTCAGGATGCCGACAGGCTAGACGCTATTGGAGCTATAGGAATTGCCAGATGTTTCAATTACGGCGGATTTAAAGGCAGAGCCCTTTACGATCCCGAAATTGAACCTAAGCTGAATATGACCAAAGAAGAATACAAAGCCTCTAAAGCTCCTACCATAAATCACTTTTACGAAAAACTACTCTTGCTAAAAGATCGCATGAATACTGCTACCGGCCGAAGAATCGCCGCAGACAGGCATGCATTTATGGTTGGTTATCTCGATCAATTTTATGCAGAATGGAATGGAGAAAAATAAGCCTTATTTTACCTCCTGGCATTCAGGACAAAAATAAGTACTCCTACCTCCTACTTTTATCATTTCTATTTTACCTTTTCCGTTGGGACAATCCTCACCTTCAGTTCGGTGGGGCCGCAAATAGGTATCCGGGATTTTAGTTCCTTCAGTTTTACTTTTAGTAACCATTTCCAGCACTTCAACCATATTATTATACATTGCCGACAGATCTTTTTCCGAAAGGTTTTCCACCTTCGATTTGGGATGAATCCCGCTATGATAAAGTATTTCATCTACATAGAGATTTCCCAGGCCGGCAATGAACGACTGGTCCATCAATGCGGTTTTTATACTCCCTTTCTTCTTCTCAAACAATTCCAGAAATTCTTTTTTGCTAAAGTCAGATGCATGAGGTCCCAGGTCCTGTTGCTTTTTAAATGCATCTACACTTTCGGTTAAAAACAGTTTCCCGAATTTCCTGGGACAGATAAAAGAAAGCTTACCTCCATTTTCGAAACTAAGTGTTAGCTGAGCGTGTTTCTGGATCTCATCATGTTTGAAGTAGTCTAACTTTCCGGTCATTCCGAAATGAATCACCAGCCAGCCTTTATCCTTTAATTCCAGCAACAAATATTTGCCGATCTGATGACTGGAAACAAATTCGTTATGCAACAGCAGCTCTTCAAAATCCTTTTTCGGAGACTGAAATATCTTATCTGCTCCTGTGTCAACTTTTACTATTCTTTGATGCAGGCTGGTGGAATCTAGATATATTTTCTGGTAAGCAACTTCTGGTAACTCAGGCATAATATTTACTTTGTTAGAAATTCTTAATCTATCTTTATTTACGTCCTCCTGAACTTGTTTCAGTGTCTTTTGTTAAGGCATAGATTTCACCATCCACTGCAAAATGAGATGCTGAAACAAGTTCGGCATGACGCAGGGTCAATAAAATATTCAAATGTCTGAAGTTATTGAAAATTTCAGTTTTTAAAACAATCAGTATCAAAAAAGCTTCATTTGCCCATCCTTATATTCCTCATGAAGCTTACAGTTAAGTTTCGGCTTTTCCCTATCTTTTAAATATAGTTTTCTGGCTAACTTAAACTGCTGCTTTACCTGATCGGCAAATTCTCCTTCACCTTTCATCCTTGTGCCAAACCTGCTATCGTTCAGACTACCACCATGAATATTTTCAATTTGGTTCAAAACCCTGTCTGCCCTGTCTGGCATTGCTTTTCTAATCCAGTCACTAAATATTTCTCCAATGGCACCGTTCAGTCTCACAATGGTGTAACCTACACCAAGCGCTCCTCTTTCGGCTATTTCCTTAACCAGAGGCATGATCTCATGGCTGTTGATCGATGGAATTATTGGCGCCATCATTACGCTTACCGGGATATTTGCCGCAGATAGCTTCTCAACCGTTTCCAGACGCTTTTTAATACTAGCTGTTCTGGGTTCCAGGATTCTCCTGGTTTCTTCCTTTAGGGAAGTAATAGAAATATTCACGTGGATCAGGTTATCCTGAGCCAGCTCTTTAAGAATATCCATATCCCGCTGAATAAGAGATTTTTGGTGATCATCCCCACGGGATGCCGGTATTTTAAAAAGGTTTGCAGTAAACTTCGGGTGATCTTCAATTTCTTTTCGATTGGCTGGTAACAATCGGTATTCCCTGAAAGTACAATTGGCTTCGCTTCCCAGCTTTTACTTTTTAGCTTCTTTTCTAATAGCTCAACGGCATTCCTCTTAACCAGGATCTTCTGTTCAAAATCTTTTCCCGCACTATACCCCCAATATTCATGAGAATTACGGGCATAGCAATAAATACAACCGTGTTCACAGCCCTGATAGGGGTTCAGGGAAAAATCCATACCCACATCTGGACTGGTTACTTTGTTTACAATGGTTTTAGGGAAAGTTTCTATGATCGTGGTGCGATTATTTTCCGGCTCATCCCCTTCTGAAGCACAATAATTGAGAAAATCATCCCTGGTCTCATGACTATGCTCATCAAACCTGTTTGAAACATTCAATTGCGCCCCTCTTCCTTTTATAAAATCTTCTGACGACATGAAGACAAAAATATGGAATTTTTCCTTTTTATAGGATTTTATCCTAGTTTTTATATCAAAAAAAGAGGCGATTGGTAGTATTTCCTCTTCGTCAAGCTAAACTTGTTTCAGCTTCCTAGAGATCCTGAAACAAGTTCAGGATGACGTCTTAAAACTTCCAATCGCCTCTTCCGGTTCTTTATTTATTTGGGAAATCAGCTTTTCTTTTGTTTAGAAATGCTGAAGTTCCTTCTTTAAAATCTTCGGTTCCAAAAGAACGTCCAAACCCATTAATCTCAGTTTCGAATCCGTTTACTCCATCTTCATAATTTGCATTAATAGCTTTTATAGCATCGGAAATGGCGACCATAGAATTTTTCATGATCTTTTTAGCAATACCTTCAGTAAATTCCAGTAGTTCATCAGGTTCCACAACATGATTCACGAGATTATACTGTAATGCCTGCTTAGCATCGATCATTCCGGCAGTCATGATCATTTCCATAGCTCTGCCTTTACCTACTAATTGAGGTAAACGTTGTGTTCCACCATAGCCTGGGATCACTCCAAGAGAAACCTCTGGAAGTCCCATTTTCGCATTATCGCTGGCGATTCTAAAATGGGCAGCCATGGCAAGTTCAAGTCCGCCACCAAGGGCAAATCCATTAACCGCGGCAATGACAGGTTTTGGAAAATTCGCTACGTAATTAAATAGCTTCTCCTGCCCATCGGCCGCAAGCCTTTTCCCTTCTTTTGGAGAATAGTCTGCAAATT
This sequence comes from uncultured Flavobacteriaceae bacterium, assembly GCA_963779835.1. Classification (GTDB taxonomy): domain Bacteria; phylum Bacteroidota; class Bacteroidia; order Flavobacteriales; family Flavobacteriaceae; genus Christiangramia. The sequence continues at coordinate 215,146 of CAVZZT010000008.1, read as the reverse complement.
CACTAATATCGGCCCCGGCAACGAATGCTTTTTCACCAGTTCCGGTTATGATAATCACCTTTACCTCTTCATTGCTTTTCGCTGCTTTAAAAGCCTCGTGCAACTCCTGAATAGTTTCCCGGTTCAGGGCATTTAATTTCTTTGGTCTGTTTATAGATATCGTTAGGATATTACCCTCAATCTCTTCTAAAATATTGTTATAACTCATAAATTTTATTTTGGAAATCGTACGTTAAATATAGTGCCTTTATTTTGTTTTGAGACAAAGCTAATGCTTCCGTTATAGGTCTCCACAATATTTTTTACCATGGCGAGACCAAGTCCCATTCCGCTTGACTTTGTAGTGAATTTAGGTTCAAACACCTTGCTTTTATTTTCTTCGGAAATTCCCGATCCATTGTCAGAAATAGAAACGCATACGGTCTCTTCCTCTTCTTCAACCATTACCAGAATATGAGGATTTTCAATATCTTTTAAGGCCTGTGTTGCATTCTTAACAAGATTCGTAATCACTCTTATCAACTGTGTTCTGTCAAATTTAGCAAGGATCTCTTCCTTCTCACATTTGAATTCGATGTACTTTTCATTAAAGATATCAAGAGCCAGTTTTACAATTTTTGGAACATTGAGCGTTTCATTCTGCTGCGCCGGCATTTTAGCAAAATTCGAAAAAGCCGAAGCAATTGAACTCATTGTATCTATCTGGTTGATGAGCGTATTACTATATTCATCTACTTTATTTTGGATATCCGGATCATTCTTATCAAAATTCCGTTGAAAGCTTTGTACACTTAAACGCATGGGTGTGAGCGGATTTTTAATCTCATGAGCCACCTGTTTTGCCATTTCCCTCCACGCCTGCTCCCTCTCCCCGGTTGCCAATTTTACGGCACTTTCTTCCAGCTCGTCTATCATACTATTATATGCTGAAACCAACGCATAGATTTCTTCAGAAGCATTTGAAAGTTCAATTTTTTGATTCCGTTTGTCCAATCGCGTTTGATTGATCTTTTCAGAAATAAGTTTAAGCGACTTTGTAATATATTTTGAAAGGAAAAATGAAAGTATAATGGCAATAAAAAGCATAAAAAGATACACTTCAGCCATTCGCATCAGGAAATAGTTAAGATCTCTGTTAAGCAAACTATCATCCTGCAAATATGGTAAATAGAGTATGGCAAGTGGTTTAAACTTATGATCGGTTATATATGTATAAGAAGATTGATATTTCTGCCCGTTAATCTCAGTTTTCTTTAGATATCTTTTATCGGAAGTTTTATGGAGCTTTTCGAGGGTTTCGTTCGGAATTTTTACCGTTGTTGAATCCTTAAAAAATGATTCGTCTGATTTTATAATAAGATGTCCTTCAAGATCATAGATGTGAATTTGCATCTCATGAACCTCAGCCATTTCATCAATCTTATTGTTTTCACTAAAAATTGGCTCCAGATTCTCTGTATCCACCACATAGGTAGTACTGGCCAGCACGAATTTTATATTTTCCAGGATAGCTTTCTGCTTTCTCTCCAGGCGCTCTTTATGGTAGTTTTCAGCTTCCTGCTTATACTGATAAACCGTAACCCCAAATATCAGGATTGAAGCTCCCAATACCAACAAAATCATGGAGATGAAAATACGGGTTCGTAAGGATAGTTTAAGCAGTTTCATATAGACTCACTTGCCTTAAATATTACAATTATCGCACCACATCAGGCATTTGGATTCTTAGCGCGTATTCTTTTATAAAGTTTTATTCCCAACATTAATATGATTCCCAGAAGGAATATTCCAATAACTCCATAAATCCAGTTAATCGCATCCCTCACTATTACCAGGAAAATGACCGAAAAAAGTATAAGTGTTGATCCTTCATTCCATATTCTCATGCCGTTGGAAGACCATTTCACCACATCATTCTGAAGCTGTTTATAAATCAAGTGACATTTGATATGGTATGCATATAATAAGATTACAAAACCGAGCTTTACATGCATCCAGGGTTGTTGCAGCCAGTCAGGTATCATAAATAAAAGTGCAAAGGCAAAAATACTTGCTAAAATAGCCGATGGCCAGGTGATGATGAACCATAGCCTCTTAGTCATTAGCTTCAACTGTCTAATAATAATGGATCTTTCGGGTTCATCTTTTTGATTTGCTTCAATTTGATAAACAAATAACCTTGGGATATAAAATAAACCTGCGAACCAGGTGATTACGAAGATCAGGTGCAGCGCCTTTATATAATTATAGTATTCCATTAATCTATTGAAGGAGTAAAATTAGTGCTATCTATAGCTAAGATAATATTGAAATAGTTTCGTCCAATAAAAGACTGCAGTAGATTTCTATTCATAAAGATTTTTGATCAGAAAGTTTTAAAGATAAGGATTTAAGGGAATCTACATTCCTGGTTTATTTCAAGGTCTTTACAATCTCCCGATTAAGGAAATAGGCTGTAATAATTGTTGATATTACATCTGCTATCGGAAATGAAATCCAGACCCCGATTTCACCATAGTAAACCGGTAAGATTAAAATCAACGGAATAAATATAAACCCCTGGCGGGATAAAGTCAACAAAAATGCGGGAACAGCTTTCCCTATTGCCTGGAAATATGCCGCGCCAATTAATTGAACCGTCACTATCGGAATTGCTGCAAACACCCATCTCATCGCGGAAGGAGTTTGTTCAATAATCGAGGCTTCCTGGGTAAAGATCCTTACAAAACTCGGGGCAAAAAACATGATTCCAAAGAATATCAACAGTCCCATCACAAAGGAATAAAGGATAGCCGTATTGATACTTTTGCGAACCCTTGAATATTTTCCGGCGCCATAGTTAAAGCCTGCAATTGGCAAAAATCCCTGTGTCACTCCTAAAACCGGGAACAGCGCAAACATCAGCATTCTAGCAATGATGGCATATACTGTTACAGAATCTGCTCCTCCCAGATCGAAAAGAATATTATTCATCAACAGATACGTGACACTAACCACTGCCTGCCTGGCGAGCGTAACCACTCCCAGCGAAGATATTTCTTTTAAAATTGGAAGATCCAATCGAAAATCAGAAATACTGATCCTTAATTCTGAATTTTTAGATAGAAAAAACCAAATGATGTAACCGAGACAGAATACATAAGAAGATGAGGTTGCCAATGCAGCTCCCTCCATGCCCATATCCAGCCTGTTTATAAGAATATAGTCCAGAATAAGGTTCGCAACGGAAGGAATGATCATTGCCGTCATGGCAAAACGAGGTTTGCCTTCAGCCCTAATCACATTATTCCCCATCATCGCTAAAGCCAGAAACGGAACACCGCATAGAACGATGATGTAATAAATTTTTGCGGGATCAAAGATCTCTCCTTTTCCACCAAAAGCAGGAATTAGATCATTAACGAAGATAAGTCCCGGTACTACAAGTCCGGTAGCGAGTAAAATGGTAAGGGTAATTTGATTTCCAAAGGTCTTGAGTGCCTTGGGATGATTATCTGCTCCCAATGCTCTGGAAATGATTGATGAACCTCCAATTCCAATAGCCATACCAAGAGCAGCAATAAAGAAGGATACCGGCAGTACCACATTAATGGCAGCAATCGCTAAAGGTCCAATCCAATTTCCAACGAAAATCGTATCCACCAGAACGTTAAGGGACATTACAAGAATCCCTACAGACGCGGGAAGGGCTTGCTGAACTAACAGTTTACCGATAGGCTTTTCGCCTAGTTCCTTGGAGTTTCTAACTGCCATTACGCCTCAACGGGCTTTTGATGGGCCCACTCATCAATCCATCGGGAAAGTACCTTCACCCATTCTTCTCTATCATTTAAACAGGGAACCACAGTAAAATCTTCTCCTCCAACTTCATGAAATATTTCCTCTCCTTCCATCGCAATTTCTTCAAGAGTTTCAAGACAGTCTGAAACAAAGGCAGGAGTTACGATTGCCAGTTTTTTCATTCCCTGTTTTCCGAACCTTTCTATGGTACGATCCGTATAAGGTTTTAGCCATGGATCAAACCCAAGTCTTGACTGGAAAGAAACACTATAAGTATTTGCCTTTAAGCCTAAATATTCCGCTACAAGGCGAGTGGTTTCATAACACTGGTGACGATAGCAAAACTGATGTGCCGTAGAAGCCGACTGGCAACAAGAGCCATCAATTTTACAATGGGAATTAGTCACGTCGCTTTTCCTGATATGTCTTTCAGGAACTCCATGATAGGAAAAAAGGATGTGTTCATATTCCTTGTCCTTCAGGGATTCCGCAATGCTATTCGCAAGCGTTCTCGTATAATCTGGATGATTATAAAAAGGAGGAACTGTGGTAAAGCTCATATTCGGGAAATACTCTTTCCTTAGTTCTTCTGCCAGGACCAAAATAGTTTCAGTAGTGGCCATGGCGAACTGTGGATACAGAGGAAATAGTAAAACCTCATCTACTCCCTGGTCATGTAATTCCTGCATTCCCTCTTTGATACTCGGTGTACCATATCGCATTGCCAGCGAAATTGGAACTGAAGTCTGGTCATCGATTTTAGACTGCAATCGTTCAGAAAGAACTATTAAAGGCGATCCTTCTTCCCACCAGATCTTTTGATAAGCTTCTGCAGATTTTTTAGGCCTCGTATTAAGAATTATTCCTTTTACCAGCAAAGTACGGGCCCAATAAGGAACATCGATCACTCGCTCGTCCATCAGAAACTCACCAAGGTATTTTTTAACGTCTTTTGGATCGGTGCTATCTGGAGATCCCAGGTTGACCATCAATACGCCTTTACTCATAATTTTTCTTTTTCAGCTCAAATTTAATATTCTGTATAATTATACTCTCAGTTTTACCATCGGAGTTTTCTATGATCAGATAATTTTATTTGGATAAAGCAAATTCAATACACTTGCTTAAATGTTTCAGAAAATCAGGTTCAGAATAAGATTCCGTAGTATGACCTCCTCCTGTGTAAATTGAAATCCCGCCCCCGCGATAATTCTGAAACCAGGCAATAGGGTGAAAATCACTATTTTCACCTCCTTCGTAAGTACTTTCATCCAGTGTTAAAAGGATATTCAAGCCCTTACCTATATCTTTATAATTGTACCATTCATCTGTTCTTTTCCAGTCATCCGGCAAATGATCTACTGTCATGTGCTGAGGCATTTCTACATTTATGATCGCCTCCTGAACCTCCGGATGCCCTTTAAAATAAGCTCCAACCAGGTCTCCATACCAGTTCCAGTCATGTTCAGTATCTGCTGCAGAATGTATTCCGAAGAAATTCCCGCCCTTATCCATATAATTTTGAAAGGACGTTTGCTCTTCCATATTCAAAATATCTCCGGTGGTATTTAAAAATATTACCAGATCTATTTTATCCAAATCATTTTCTGTAAAGAACCTGCTGTCCTGACTAGTAATGCTTTTGAAATTGATCTCGTTCCCGATCCTTTGAATTGCCTGGATCCCGTTTTCAATGGAATTATGCCTGAAACCCTCTGTTTTGGAAAATATCAAAACCTGCTTCTGCTGAGCAGAAATGTTGAAAAAGGCAAAACAAATAAATAATGAAAACAAAAATCTCATATCATATATAATTAGTTGATGGAAAGGGTATATTTCTTTGGAGTGGTTCCAAATTTTTTCTTGAATCCTGCAATAAAATGACTGGCCGTACTATATCCTACTTTTAAGCCTACTTCATTTACGTTGTATTCTCCTGTTTCTAAAAGTTTCCGGGCATACTCCATTTTGTAATCGAAAAGGAAACTGTAAACCGAATCACCATAGATCTGCTTAAAGCCTTCTTTAAGTTTTTTCAGACTTAAACCAATTTCATCTGAAAGTTCCTGAAGAGACGGTGGTTCTGCCATACGTGCAATCACAATATCTTTCGCTCTTCTTATCTTTTTGATATTCTCTTCATCACTTAAAAAAGGACATTGCTCCAGATCGGGATTTTCAGCTTTATTAAAATACAGACTCATTAATTCAAAAGCCTTAGCCTTGAAATAGAGATTTTTAATACTGGGCGTTAGACTAAAATTCATTAACTGATTGAGCACAACAGCCATAGAAGGAGAAACAGGCGCCTCTTTATAATACTTTTTATCTTTATTATCTGCACTTAAAAAAGTAATATAATCTGCTTCCTGGGAGAATAAAGCATGAAATTTTTTAATAGAAATTACCAGGGAAATCAACCATGATTCTGATTCCAGATGAAACATTTAACGGGAGGTCTCGCTGCGGATTATACAATAAAAGGGAGTTTTCCTCCTGCAATGGCAATTCGTAATTACCATCATTAAAAAGGAACTTGCTGTTTCCCTTAACATTAAAATGAAACTGGATAAAACTATTGTCTATATCCCTGGACATCAATTTAGTATCTGAAGTATCATTCTGAAACTTAAGAATAAAAAAGCCATCTTCTATCTTAATCTCTTCAGAGATACTTACAGCGTTATTTTTTAAATGTTCTTCCATAGAATACGAATTTTATTTATTTAGAATCAATCTAAACAAAAAGCTCCAAAGCAGCTATGTTTACTACAAAAGTATGGCATTTTGGTATTTTCAGTCTTATTTTTATGATAATTATCATCTATCGACACATTTAGTGCTTCCAGCGTTACTTTTTCATTAAGCCATATACTATTTTTGCATCGGTATTCACTAAACCATTACATGGAAGATTATCATATTTCTAGAGGAAAGCACTTTTATACGATAGGTTTAAGTTACAAAAAAGCCGATGCGGAGATAAGAGGCCATTTCAGCCTTGATGAGGACTCCAAGCAAAGATTGCTTGAGCAGGCAAAGGAAGAAGGCATCGATGGTATCTTAGTGACTTCCACCTGTAACCGAACCGAAATTTACGGATTCGCACAACATCCATTTCAGCTTATCAAGCTACTTTGCGAACACACTCACGGTACCGTTGAGGAGTTCGAAAAAGTCGCATACGTCTATAAAAACAAACAGGCAATCTCTCATATTTTTAGGGTCGGAACCGGTCTTGACAGTCAGATCCTTGGAGATTTTGAAATTATTAGTCAGCTTAAAGTAGCCTTCGTACGATCAAAAAAGTTAGGCCTGGTAAATGCATTTTTTGAAAGACTGGTTAATGCAGTAATTCAGGCAAGTAAGCGAATTAAGAATGAAACCGAGATCTCTACAGGAGCAACTTCGGTGTCTTTTGCTTCGGTTCAGTATATTTTAAATCATATTGAAAACGTATCTGAAAAGAACATTTTGCTTTTCGGAACAGGGAAAATTGGCAGGAATACCTGTGAAAACCTGGTTAAACACACCCGGAACAATCACATTACCTTAATAAACCGTACCAAGGATAAGGCTGAAAAGATTGCTGGAAAATTCAATCTTATTGTTAAGGATTACGCTGATCTTCAGGCAGAAATTAGAAACTCTGATATCCTAATTGTAGCGACGGGTGCTCACAACCCAACGATTTCCAAAGAACTTATCTATCCTAAGAAGGAACTTTTAATTCTTGATCTTTCTATTCCGAAAAACGTTTCAGACGATGTTCATGAACTGAAAAACGTAAAATTGATACATTTAGATCATCTTTCCCAAATGACCGATAAAACTCTGGAAAGACGAAAGCAATTCATTCCTCAGGCTAAAGAGATCATTGCTGAAGTTGAAGATGACTTTAATCAATGGCTGGAAACCAGAAAATTCGCGCCTACCATTAAAGCTTTAAAGAAAAAGCTTAGAATGATGAAGGATGCGGAACTGGATTTTCAGCGTAAGAAAATTACCGATTTCAACGATGAACAGGCTGAAATTGTAAGTAACAGGATCATCCAAAAGATCATGAAACATTTCGCCAATCATTTAAAAGAAGACAACCAGACTACCGATGAAAGCCTGGAACTTATCCAGAAAGTATTTCAATTAGAAGAAGTTACAAAATGAGCAAAGTGATAAGAATTGGTACCCGCGACAGCGAATTAGCGCTCTGGCAGGCCAAAACCGTACAAAATGCTCTTGAAAAAACAGGTCATAAGACCGAATTGGTTCCTGTAAAATCTACCGGAGATCTTAATCTGGATCAGCCATTATACGAAATGGGAATTACCGGGATATTCACCAAAACCCTTGACGTTGCTATGATCAAAGGAGAAGTGGATATCGCAGTACACTCCATGAAAGATGTTCCTACGGCACTCCCGAAAGGAATTGTTGAGGGCGCCGTGATGAAAAGAGCCAGTAATAAAGATATTCTTATTCATAAAGGTGTTGATTTCCTGCAAAAGGGAAACGGCACCATCGCAACGGGAAGCTTACGAAGAAAGGCTCAGTGGCTAAATAAATATCCAAAGCATAATGTAGTCGATCTTCGCGGGAATGTGAATACCCGCATGAAGAAACTCAATGATAATGACTGGAACGGAGCAATTTTCGCCGCCGCAGGACTGGAGCGCATAGAGATAAAACCTGAAAACTTTATTGATCTTAACTGGATGATTCCCGCCCCCGCACAGGGAGCGATGCTCATCGTTGCTATGCAAGATGATGACTATTGCCGAAAAGCACTTTCGGTTTTAAATCATAAAGAATCTGAGATTTGCGTACATATAGAACGTGAATTTTTGAGAGTACTGGAAGGTGGTTGTACTGCTCCTATTGGTGCGCTGGCAAAAGTAGTGAATGATCATGTTCATTTTCACGGAGCTTTATTCAGTTTAGATGGAACCAGGAAAATTGAAGTAGAACGATCTTTACCACTAGATGAAATTCAAAATATGGGAAAAGATTGTGCTCTTGAAATTTTAAAAAATGGTGGCAAAGAGTTGATGGCAGATATCAAATCGGTTCTAAACAATTGATCGATGGCAACGGTTCTTTCCACAAAAAAACTGGCTCTGAACCAAAAAGAGTTATTGCTTAATAGCGGCATTGGACTTGTTGAATATGATGCTATTTCTATAAAGTTCATCGGTTTTGATCTACAAGGAAAAGCTCATTGAAAATGCAATTTTCACCAGTAAGAATGCAGTGAAAGCTATTAGCTCGAAAGATGTTGAGATCGAGAATTGCTTTTGTGTGGGAGAGAAAACCTCAGCACTACTGGAAGAAAAAGGATATTCGATCTCTGAAAGAGCTGAAAATGCTAAAGAACTGGCTCAAAAAATAATTCAGGATCATAGCGAAAAGGAGTTCCATTTTTTCTGTGGAAATAAACGAAGAGAAGAATTGCCGGAACTATTAAGAGAAAAAGACATTCAATTTTCGGAAACCACAGTTTACAAAACAGGTTTAAATCCTAATAAATTTGAATCTGATTTTGACGGAATTCTTTTTTTTAGTCCGAGTGCTGTTCAGAGTTTTACGAAAAAAAACATAATAAATACCATTGCTTTTTGCATTGGAGAAACCACTGCCAACGAGGTTAAAAAGCATTCAGAGAATGTGATTATTGCTTCCAAACCTAAAATTGAGAATGTAATAGCAAAAGTGGTTTCGAATTTAAAAAACGAATAAAATACATCAGGAAATGATAAAAAATGATCTGTTATTAAAAGCTTTAAAAGGAGAATCTGTGGAGCGTCCTCCCGTTTGGATGATGAGACAGGCAGGAAGGTATTTGCCAGATTTCATGAAATTGAAGGAAAAGTATGATTTCTTCACCAGATGCAGAACTCCAGAGCTTGCAACTGAGATCACGGTTATGCCAATTAGACAAATTGGTCCTGATGCGGCTATTCTTTTTAGTGACATCCTGGTAGTGCCTCAGGCGATGAATATCGAGGTAGAAATGAAGCCGGGAGTGGGTCCCTGGTTGCCGAACCCCATAGATTCTGCTAAAAAAGTAGAACAGGTGATTGTGCCGGATGTAAATGAGGAATTAGGTTATGTTTTTGATGCTATAAAACTCACCAAACAGGAACTAAATGATGAAGTTCCGTTAATTGGTTTTGCCGGCTCCCCATGGACGATACTGTGCTACTGTGTTCAGGGTCAGGGATCAAAAACATTTGACAAAGCCAAGAGATTTTGCTTTATGGAGCCTATCGCTGCTCACACCTTACTTCAAAAGATCACCGATACCACGATCGCATATTTAAAAGAAAAAGTAAAGGCCGGTGTAGATGCCATTCAGCTTTTTGATTCCTGGGGTGGACTTCTGGAACCAAAAGATTACCAGGAGTTCTCCTGGAAATATATGCAACAGATCATCGATGCGTTAAAAGATGAAGTGCCGGTGATCGCTTACGGAAAAGGTTGTTGGTTTGCGCTGAAGGAAATGTCTCAATCTGGAGCTTCTGCACTTGGAGTAGACTGGACCTGTGAACCAAGAAATGCCAGATATTTGAGTGGTGGAGCAAATCACCCTTCAGGGTAATTTTGATCCTGCCAGGCTGTATTCCAAGCCAATAGAAATAAAATATATGGTGAACGATATGATAAATGCCTTCGGAAAAGATCGCTATATCGCGAATCTTGGCCACGGAATCCTACCTGACATTCCTGTGGATAATGCGAAAGCATTCGTAAATGCCGTTAAAGAATATCAGCCAAGTTAAGAGATGATAAGCAGTAAGAGTTTTAGAGACGAAGAAAATGAGAAGGCTGGTGAAGTCTTAACAGGTTTACTGTCAGAAGAATTAATGCCCGATCTCTGGAGAAAAAAGCAACTGGAAAAGGTTAATAATGCACTGGAAGAAATTTTAGAAATCGGCCTTTCCGGACTCTATGAAATTTCACCCGACATCCTACTTCTAAAACTTAAGGAAAAAAGATTCAACGCAGAACAATATGAGAATTTTGGAGATCTCATACTGAACATTGCTTTGGTAGAACCGGATCATCAGAAAAACCTGGCGAAAAAAGCCATTTTCTTCTATGAATATTCTCAAACCGAATCTAACACATTTTCCTTTGGCCTGATCGAAAAAATAAACAACGCAAAATCATTAAGTTAATGCGGGAAAAGTTCCTACAATATATTCAAGCTTTACAGGATAAGATCACCTCAAAACTTGAGGAAGTTGATGGTAAAGCTAAGTTTAAAGAAGATATCTGGAAACGCGAAGAAGGCGGTGGTGGAAGAACCAGAGTCATTGAGAACGGAAACGTTTTTGAAAAAGGCGGAGTGAATATTTCTGCGGTTCATGGCCCACTGGCTCCGGCTATGCAGCAATATTTTAAAGTTGGTGATGTAGATTTCTTCGCCTGCGGACTTAGCCTGGTTTTACACCCTAAAAATCCGATGGTTCCTACCGTTCACGCCAATTGGAGATATTTTGAGATGTATGATAAAGATGGAACTGTCATCGACCAGTGGTTTGGCGGCGGTCAGGATCTTACCCCATATTATCTGTTTGAAGAAGATGCCGAGCATTTTCATAAGGTTTCCAAAAAAGCATGTGATCCTCACGGATTTTCATTGTACTCCGACTACAAGAAAAAGTGTGATGAATATTTCTGGAATGCACACAGGGACGAGGCACGCGGAATTGGAGGATTGTTTTTTGACTATTTGAAAGGAGACAGCCACATGAAGATCGAAGACTGGTATGATTTTGTAACCGACGTCGGGAATTCTTTTCTGGATGCCTATGTGCCAATCGTGGAAAAAAGAAAAGGTTTATCTTATACTTCTGCTAACCGAACCTGGCAGGAAATAAGGCGCGGCCGTTATGTAGAATTCAATCTTGTACATGATAAAGGAACTTTATTCGGTTTGAAAACAAATGGCCGTATTGAAAGTATCTTAATGAGCCTTCCTCCCCATGTACAATGGGTATATGACCACCATCCGGAAAAAGGAAGTCCCGAAGAAAAATTGATTAAAGTGCTTGAGAAACCTATAAGTTGGGTTTGATTTAATTGATAATTGTTAATTGATAATTGATATCCTATGTATCCATTACGAAGAAATAGAAGACTAAGAACAAACGAATCCATAAGATCTATGGTAAGGGAGACTATTATTTCTCCCAATGATTTTATCGTTCCCCTATTTATTGTTGAAGGCAAGAACGTAAAAGATGAGATCGCCTCCATGCCTGGATATTACAGGTATAGTCTTGATCTAATTGAAAAAGAAGTAAAGGAATTATGGAAACTTGGACTGAAATCTGTTTTGCTTTTTGTAAAAGTTGCTGAAGGTCTAAAGGATAATGCGGGAAAAGAAGCCATTAATCCTGAAGGTTTGATGCAACGCGCGGTGAAAACTGTGAAAAATGCAGTTCCAGATATGGTTGTGATGACCGATGTTGCTCTTGACCCTTATTCCGCTTATGGTCACGACGGGATCATTGACGCTGGTAAAGTTCTGAATGATGATACTACCGCTGTTCTTGCGGAAATGTCTCTCTCCCACGCAAAAGCCGGAGCCGATTTTGTGGCGCCCAGCGATATGATGGACGGGAGAATTTTTGAAATCAGAAGTTTGCTGGAAGACGAAGGTTTTCATGATACAGGGATCATGAGCTATTCGGCTAAATATGCTTCGGCATTTTATGGTCCGTTTAGAGATGCGTTGGATTCAGCTCCTGTAGAAGCGCAGAATATTCCAAAGGATAAAAAGACCTACCAGATGGATCCTTCTAACCGTGATGAAGCCATCAGAGAAACCTTAATGGATATCGATGAAGGCGCCGATATCGTAATGGTAAAACCAGGATTATGCTACCTGGATATTGTAAGAGATATTAGAAATGCAGTAAATGTTCCGGTTGCAGTTTACCAGGTTAGTGGCGAGTACGCCATGATAAAAGCTGCTTCAGAAAAAGGCTGGTTAGACCATGATGCTGTTATGCTTGAACAACTAACAGCCATTAAACGTGCCGGTGCCAGTATGATCGCCTCTTACTTTGCAAAAGAAGCTGTGAAATTAATTTCCTGATCGGTAGAAAATTATAACTAAAATTTACATTAACGAATTCATTTTCTACATAGATTTGTAATGTGAAAAAACAAAAGCAATTATTTATAAGTTTTTTATTGTTGCAGGTCTTCCTAATGACCTCAGCAAATGTTTTTGCTTTTCCAGTTTATTCTTTAGCTCCTGATTCAGGACACAAAGAATACTTTCATACAGATCAGAGCAGGAAAGCGGTACTTTTTGAAGAGAGTGTTTCGGAATCTGATGTTCAGATCTCCTCTGAGAATGAGAATGATCTACATTCTTTCAATCCTGAACTTTTCTTCAACTTTAGTATTAGTTATTCCTATTCGGGAGAACACCATTATTCCGAATATCAACCCAATGGAAAAGAGCAGCTAAAAAGGCATATTTTCCCCTCCCATTTTTTCTGGTAATTAAGTAACATTTTCCGGGCTTTTTCAAGCACAACATACCTCGTTCTCACACCTGATCGAGTGTCTTTTCAATTACTTAATTAAAATAAAAATGGATACAACATCTTTAATTATCGGGATACTTCTTTTTATCGCATTTATGTTCCCAATCCTGTATGTTCTTTTGAAACAAAAATCAAAGGAAAATAAAAACAAAAAACTTTTAAATACTATAGCCACTAAAAATGACCTGAACCTGGACAGGACTGAAACTTTTGGTCATCTCTCTCTTGGACTGGACAGTTCAAAAAAGAAACTCGTGATCATAGAATATGGAAACGTTGAAAATTCAAATATTGTAGATCTAACAAAGGTAGACCAGATAAGAATTGCCAAAAAACTGGAGACTAGCTTTTCCGGAAATATCAAGAAAGAAAAAATCGTACATCTTGCTCTTGAATTAGCGGGAGAAAAACAAAATAAGTTGGCAGAGATCACTTTTTATGATGAGGACGATTATGATAGCACCGATGCCGAAATAAGATTAAATGAGGCAAAAAAGTGGGACGACTTACTTCAGAAAAATCTTGCATTTTGATTGTTGGTTTAGTTAGTTTTTTAAAGCCTTCTTTTAAAACGGAAGGCTTTTTTAATTGGCTTTTATCATTTCTTTTAAAAAATTTGCTTTCAGAATACATAAATTAGCCAGTCTAACAGTCAATTAAGTATATGGGCTTATTAATTCTTTTTGCCACTTTATCAATTTTCTTTTCATTTATGTGCTCCATACTGGAGGCTTCATTACTCAGTATTACTCCATCTTTTATAAAGATCAAGAAGAAAGAAGGAAAAAGTTACGCTAAGACGCTGGCTCATTTAAAGCAGGATATCGATAAACCACTTATCGCAATACTTACCATCAATACCATTTCTCATACGGTTGGAGCAATATTAGTAGGTGTACAAGCCGAAAAAACCTTTGGGGATGGAGGAAATTCCGTGGGAATTGTTTCCGCCCTTATGACCCTGGCGATCCTTGTACTTTCTGAAATTATTCCAAAGACCATTGGTGCAACTTATTGGAAATCACTTGGGAATTTTACTGCAAAAGCATTAAAACTGATGATTTTCCCTTTGAAATATACCGGACTCCTTTGGCTTATGATGCTTACCACAAAGCTGATAGGAAAATCGGCCCATGTAAGCAGCATGAGTAAAGAGGAGTTTGCAGCAATCACCGATGCTGCTGAAGAAGAAGGGGTTTTTGAAGAAAGTGAAACCACCGTTATTAAAAATCTGCTGGTTTTTAAATCGGTTGAAGCTAAAGACGTGATGACACCATTTTCAGTTGCGATTACTGAAGATGAGAGCATGTCTTTGAAGGAATTTCACAGAAGCCATAAGAATTTGAAGTTTTCGAGAATTCCTGTTTACAAGGAGAAATCTAACAACGTATCAGGTTTTATTCTTAAGGATGATGTTCTTGAAGAGATGATCGATGAAAAAGGTGAGCAGCCCTTACGTGGCATTAAGAGAGATATTCTGGTTACTAAAGACAATACACCTATTCCGGAGTTGTTTGAAATTTTTGTTCAAAAAAGGGCCCATATTTCCATGATCGTAGATGAATATGGAAATGTGACTGGAATTGTGACCATGGAAGATATCATTGAAACTCTTCTTGGGCTGGAGATCATGGATGAAAGCGACAGTGTGGAAGATATGCAGATGTTGGCCCGCAAGAACTGGGAAAGACGTGCCAAACGTCTTGGCCTAATTCAAAGAAAACAGGATCAGGAAACCGAAACAAAAACAGAAGAAGAAGAAAAAACCAATGAAGAAAGCAAGGATTAAAACTCCGCTTGGGATTGCAGAACTTGAAGGGGACGCTGATGGCCTTTCTTCAATTAAAATTCTGGATGAAGGTGAACCTTCCAAAGAACTTCCACCGGAATTAGAATCGGCTGCAGAACAACTAAAGGCTTATTTTAAAGGAGATCTGGAAAAATTTGATCTTCATCTAAATCCACATGGTACAGATTTTCAGAAAAAAGTATGGAAAAAACTTGAAGCAATTCCCTACGGAACTACTACTTCTTATCTTCAGTTATCACGCGAATTAGGAGACGAAAAAGCTATTCGAGCAGTTGCGGCGGCGAATGGGAAAAACCCTTTATGGATTATTGTTCCCTGTCACAGAGTGATTGGTAGTGATGGTTCTTTAACAGGTTATGCCGGTGGACTTCATCGAAAAAAATGGCTCCTTGATCTTGAAAATCCACCAAAGCAGCAGAGTCTGTTTTAAAATCATTATTTTCATCTCATTAAGTCTTTTTTAGGCCATTAACTTTATATAGATGAAAAAGCTATTCAGAGCACTTTTATTATTTGTAGGATTTTTACTTTTCGCATCGCTTATATTATATGTTCTGGGCTATGGATATATTTTTAAAGGTATTAGAACGACTTACTTTACAGGCCACAAAACAGCCTTTATAGACGATTATCCATATTTTGACAATCACGTTGTCCGGAATTCTGATAAAGTGCAAGAGTGGGCTTTATCTGAAGCATATAACCAAACAAAGGCGACCTCAACCTTAGACAGTCTCAATGATGAGCTGGAAACCGCCGCTTTCTTGATAATTAAGAATGATAGCATCTGGTTTGAAAAGTATTACAATGGCTATGAAGAAATGTCTAAAACCAATTCTTTTTCCATGGCTAAAAGTATTACAACAGCTCTTATGTTTAAAGCTATTCAGGATGGCAATCTGGAAAATACCAATCAGCCTGTAGCAGATTTTTTTCCGCAATTTGATAAAAGACTTACTATAGGCGATCTTTCTTCCATGTCCTCCGGTCTTGACTGGAACGAAAATTATTATAATCCGTTCGCCTCCACCGCCAGAGCTTACCTGGATGATGACATACAGGAGCAGATCCTGGAACTGGAAGTTGTGGAAGCACCCGGCGAAGAGTTTAAATATCTTAGCGGGAATACTGAATTATTGGGAATGGTAATCGCAAAAGCTACCGGAAAGAGTCTTAGTAATTACTTAAGCGAAAGTTTCTGGAAACCGCTTGGGATGAACGATGATGCACTCTGGCAGATAGACAGTAAAGAATCTGCTATGGAGAAGGCTTATTGCTGTATAGCCAGTAATGCCCGAAATTTCGCAAAATTCGGCAGGCTATTTAGTAACTACGGGAAGTGGAACGATCGTCAATTACTTGATTCTGCTTATATAGCAAAAGCATCAAAACCACGATTTGAAGAAACTCCCTATTACGGTTATGGCTTCTGGTTAAGCGATTATATGGATAAGGAAATCTTCTATATGCGCGGAATTTTAGGCCAGTACGTTATAATAATTCCTGAAGATATCTCGTGATCGTAAGGCTTGGCAGAAAACTTATAAGAAGTACGAACGGTGATAAACACTACAAAGACTTTTATATGTATATTGATGAAGCTTATAAAATGTTAGATCATGCTTCATAAACTGAACCTGGAAAATATCCTTTTTCTGGATATCGAAACAGTACCTGAATTCAGAGATTATTCTGAAATGAGTGACGAAAAAAAATTACTCTGGGATGAAAAGTCCAAATATCAGCGAAAAGATGATTTTACTCCGGAAGAGTTTTATGAAAGAGCCGGTATCTGGAGTGAGTTCGGAAAGATCATTTGCATCTCGGTGGGATTTTTTAGTTATAGAAACGGAAGCAGAAACTTCAGGCTTACCAGTTTTAAAGGCGAAGAGGAAAAGCTATTAAGAGATTTTACGGCGCTTCTGGAAGAGTATTTCTTTCAGCCTTACCAATTATTGTGTGCGCATAATGGAAAAGAATTCGATTTCCCTTATATCGCCAGAAGAATGTTAATTCACAATATGAGGTTACCCTCAAAACTTGATCTTTTCGGAAAGAAACCATGGGAAGTACCTCATCTGGATACTCTTGAATTATGGAAATTTGGGGATTTTAAACATTACACATCATTAAAGCTTCTCACGCACGTTTTAGGAATTCCATCTCCCAAAGAAGATATAGACGGCTCTATGGTTAGAGAGGTTTACTATGAAAATGGAGAACTGGACAGGATCGTTCAGTATTGCGAAAGAGATGTTATAGCAATCGCACAAGTGATGCTTAGACTTAGACAGGAAAATCTGCTCAGCGAATCGGAGATCGTTTCGGTATAAATTATTCTTAAAATACTGTTATTCAGAAGTTAGATTTATTTATTCATTGTCTAAATGCGTAACTTTAGTTTATTCTAATCTAATAAATTCTTTATTATGTATTTATACATTGAAATGTGGAACGTGACTACTAAATGGATGAAACTCGATCATTCCGAAAGAAAGGCTATGATGGATAATATGCGTGGTCGTATTCAAACCATGAAAGCCACCGGTGTTGAAAACCTTGGCTGGGCAAGAAATGACGAGCATACTCCTTATAGAAGTGATTATAGATATATGACCGTCTGGAAAATGCCTTCAGTTGAAGAAGTGAAGGTTTTGGAAGCCAACCTAAAGAAAGTAGGTTGGTATGAGTATTTTTCCCAGGCCAATTCCAGAGGTGAAATGATCACGCAGGATGATGCTATAGACTTCCTGGTAGATATAGAAGAAAATTCTACTTCAGTAATCTAAATAAAAAAAGCCGGATCTAAAGATCCGGCTTTCTCTTTTGGCAATTACAAACTATGATTTAATAAACTTTTTAATGATCTCTTTTTGTCCGTCGCTAAACCTGATGATGTAAGTTCCGCTAGGTAACTTAGACACATTAATTGCCTTGTTAACCTTACCTGAATCTACTTCGTATCCCACAGAATTGAAGATCTTATAATCCAGTTTTCTGTTATCAGGAATATTTACGTTCAACTGATTTCCACTTATTACCGGGTTTGGGTATAAGCTAGCATCAAAAATGTTCGGCTCATTGCCCATTTGCTTTACTTGCTTTTGAGAGTAATTCGTATCTGCTATAGCAGCAGCAGTTTGTCCTACCACTACCGTATAATCTTCCACCTCTCCGTAAGAGAATGTTTCACAAGCTGTTTGAGCTGAATTATATTTCATGGAAACTCTCATTCTTGTAGCCCCTGCAGCAGCTGTACTAGGAACAGTAAATCCTGCAGATAAAGTTCCGCTGCTTGAAGAAGATCCGCTTACAACAAGTTCAGAAGCTTCAAAACTGCCATCTTTATCATAATCTATCCATACTTTCCAGTACTCCGTATATGCGGTACCTGAAAAACCGGCGCTTATATAAACTGTATTAGATCCATAAGGCAGACTGGCCGACAAAGAAGTATTGTCTGTATATCCTCCATCATTTCCAGAGGCATTGTTAAGATTATTCAATTGTACCAGATCTATCCACTCATAATTTGAGTTGCTACCCTTAGAACTACAGTAAGAAATTGAAGTACTTTGAGTAGTTACAGAGATCGTGTTGGATTTTGCTGAAATATTTCCGGCTTCATCTTTCGCTTTTACGTAAAAATCATAGGCCGTATTAGCAGTTAGTCCAGTAATGTTTGAGCTTGTTGCAGTAGTCGAGCCTAACAGACTTCCGTCCATATAAACATCATAGCCTGTAACTCCAACATTATCTGATGAAGCATTCCAGGAAATCGTCGTACTGGTTTGGGTGGTTCCGCTGGCAGTTAAACCAGAAGGGGCAGATGGCGCTTCAGTATCTGCTGCTCCCGCTCCAATATTCACCGTATAATCTTCAACTTCTCCATATGAAAAAGCTTCACATTGGGTTGGAATACCATTATACTTCATGGAAACTCTCATACGCGTTGCTCCATTTACTGCGGAAGCCGGAATAGTAAAAGATCCTGAAACCGGCGTGGTTTTAGAAGCTGACTTACTCCACACCAATTCGCCTGAATCTCCAAAGTCTCCATTCTGGTTGTAATCTATCCAAACCGCATAACCTTCACTATAAACAGTTCCTGTCCATGTTGGCGTAATTGTAATTGAAGCAGAATTTCCTTTTGTCAGGTTCGTAGAAATAGAGGTGAAATCTGTATATCCGTTACCTCCTGAAGAAGCATTATCTATACTTCCCAATTGCACTTTTCCAATATATTCGTCTGATACACTGTTCCCTTTAGAAGTACAGTAGCTGATTTCTCCGTAGGCCGATCCTACTCCAACTGCGTAAAATGCATTGGTAGTAGCAATTTCTTCAGCCGATCCTTCACCAAACAGGTCGATCGCCGCCTGAATACCATATGTTCTTGCATTAGCATAGGTTGAATTAGCCGATAAATAAACGCTCTCCAATCTATAAGCGATCTTCGCAGCCTTATCAATACTAATTCCGGATACGTCATAAGAATTTCCAAGATCATTTGTTCCCGACTTTCCTACGGACAGGATATAGAACCAGTGGTTCAAAACACCGCTATTGGTATGAACACCGCAATAGTCATTCTGATCTGTTGGCGTACAGCTTGGATTTATCCAGTAAGACCCTCCATAAGTATCTGGTTGCCCTTCAGAATTAGGATCATTCATAGATCTTAAAGCAGCATGTCCCGATCTTCTTTCTATATCTTCTCCAATTAACCAGGTAGATTTTGAAGGAGCTGCATAATATTCAATACAGGCTCCCCAAATATCAGAGAACGCTTCATTCATTGCTCCCGATTCTTTCTGATAAGCCAGGTTCGCGGTTTTTTCACAAACTGCATGGCCAATTTCATGAGCTGCAACATCTATAGAGGTAAGAATATCAAAATAAGTTCCGCTCCCGTCACCGTAAGTCATTACACTTCCGTTCCAGTAAGCGTTATCATAACCACTATCGAAATGAACATAACTCTTAATTGCCGCTCCCTGGTTATCAAAACTGTTTCTGTTGTGAACACTGGACCAGTAATCGTAAGTCTTTTCAGCTCCCCAGTGGGCATCTAAAGCTCCATTGTCTTTTGCAGCATTATCATGCTCCGCTGAAGTCCAGTTATTATCATTATCAGTGAAATTAACAGCGTTGCTATAGTTAGTTCCGGTATTCATATCATAAGTCTGTATCCCATTTCCGCGTGTGACATCAGAAAGTATGTAGGAAGAACCACTTGAGGATGTTTGAATATTCTTAGACCCGCTATAACGAGTCGCGGCACTACCTGTAGCATACATGGAACTTTCAGAAAGTGTATTATTTGATACTGATTTCCCTCCCGATTTAGCATGGCTGAATTTATCTATATGCTTAATAGTTGCGTCATAAAATAAAATTTTTCCATTTTGAGCATCAACATACACGTTACCACGGCTAACAGGATTGGTTGCATAAATATCAAACTTGTATGCAAGACGAACCTCTTCCTTAGAGGCCTTTCCATTCAATTCCTGAATTTTTAAGGTTGGCAGGAGTACTAATTCTCCTTCCGGTTTTTCATAACCTATCTTTGAGGCACTTGCTGGATCCTCCCATAAATAGGATTTTGCATCCAGGTGTTTAAGTGCTTTTCTAAAAGCAACCTCTTTAGGAATGCCGGCTTTTACATCAACATCTTCGACACGGTAATACTCTCCACTCATAGACTGTAGATCCTGGCCCTCAGAATGAATGGTATAGGTTGCGAATTCCACCTTCACGCCATCGTAGAACATTTGATACTTATCATGTCTAAAACCGGAGTTATCCGATTCAGATTTTACTTTCTCAAATTTGGAGTGATCATTTAATTTCAGCTGCTCTTTAAACAACTTCCGGTTATCGCGCGCTTTTAATTTAGATTCTTTTTTAAAGACAATTAATGTGGGTTTCCCCTTATCGTCATTAAATCTTTTTTTTACCTCCTTGTCGGAGTCTTGCGCATTTGCTTGAAAGGTGAAAAGAGATAATCCCGCAATTAATACGGAATTGTAGAGTAATTTTTTCTTCACTTTGTAGGTTTTATTTGGTTTTTAATACCTCCAAAGTAGGAAAAATTTAACAAAATAGTGTTAAATAGTGTATTTTAACGATTTAATCATTTATTTCATCGATAAAAATTTATCGTTTTAACTAAAAAAGCCGGACTCTAAAATCCGGCTTTATCATTTTTTATAATATCATTTCGGGAATTTCCCCTTCAACTATCAGCTTGCCTTCGGTAGCTTTTTCAATTTCTTCGACACTTACTCCCGGGGCTCTTTCCAGTAATTTGAATCCATTTTCAGTAACCTCAATAACCGCAAGGTTCGTTACGATCTTATTAACGCAACCAACTCCCGTTAGTGGCAAAGAACACTTCTTAAGAAGTTTTGAATCGCCGGCTTTATTGGTATGCATCATTGCTACAATAATATTTTCTGCGGAAGCCACTAAATCCATAGCTCCACCCATACCTTTTACCATTTTCCCCGGAATTTTCCAGTTTGCGATATCTCCATTTTCTGCCACCTCCATGGCCCCAAGAATGGTAAGATCTACATGTTGACCTCTTATCATCCCAAAACTGATAGCAGAATCAAAGAAACTTGCACCGGGAAGGGCTGTAATGGTCTGTTTTCCGGCATTAATAAGGTCGGCATCTTCTTCTCCTTCCAATGGAAAAGGGCCCATTCCAAGAATCCCATTTTCACTTTGAAATTCAACCTCAATATCGTCGCGAACAAAATTGGCAACCAGCGTGGGGATACCAATTCCCAGATTTACGTAATACCCATCTTTTACTTCTTTGGCTATTCTTTGTGCTATTCCGTTTTTATCGAGTGCCATAATTATGCTTTTTGTCTAACTGTTCGTTGCTCAATTCGTTTTTCGTAGTTTTTACCCTGGAAGATTCTTTGTACAAAGATTCCCGGAATATGAATTTGATTTGGATCTAATTCTCCCGGTTCTACAAGTTCTTCTACCTCAGCAACGGTGATAGTTGCAGAACCACACATTACAGGATTAAAATTCCTTGCCGTCCCTTTAAAAATAAGATTCCCGGCACGGTCACCTTTCCATGCTTTTACAAAAGCGAAGTCTGCCTTAAAGGCTTCTTCCAGAACATACATTTTACCATCGAATTCACGGGTTTCTTTGCCCTTGGCTACTTCTGTTCCATAACCTGCGGGAGTATAGATCGCAGGAAAACCCTGTTGCGCAGCCTGACATCTGGCGGCAAGTGTTCCTTGCGGAATCAACTCAACATCAAGTTCACCACTCAGCATCTGTTTTTCGAAAATGGCATTTTCTCCCACATAGGAAGAAACCATTTTATCAATTTGTTTTTTATGGAGTAATTGCCCCAGACCAAAATCGTCTACCCCGGCATTATTGGAGATACAGGTAAGCCCTTTAACATTAAGACGAACAAGTTCAGAAATCGCATTTTCAGGGATTCCACATAAACCGAAACCTCCTAGCATAAAGGTCATTCCGTCTTTAACGCCTTTTGCAGCATCCTGTACATTATCAACCGTTTTTGTGATCATTTTATCAGAATTTTACCCGAAAATACGAAAATAAAAATCTGGTCACAACGGAATTTGTGGACTTATTGGTTTATTGATAAAATTTGAAGGTTTTTTCTATGAAAAAATTAAAAATCCAGTTCATCAGGGACCGAATTGTCAGTTTTCTTGTCTGATCCATAATTTGAACAATCGATTTGGATGTCGAGATTTTCAGGTCTTTCAAAATCTTCTTTCGAGACATTCAGCTTTTCATTAGCATAAACATCTTTCATATACATTCCCCAAATAGGAAGGGCCATAGTAGCCCCCTGACCATAACTGACCGTTGGAAAGTGCACTGACCTGTCTTCGGCTCCTACCCAGACCCCTGTTGCTAGGTTAGGCACCATTCCCATAAACCATCCGTCACTTCCATTTTGGGTAGTTCCTGTTTTCCCGGCAATCGGATTTTTAAAGTCATAAGGATATCCGGTCATTGCTTTTTGTAATATGAATCATTTTTTGCCCAATTACCACGTAAACGACTTCCCGTACCATGATTGAGTAACCCCTTCCATAAGATTCACGGTTACATAAGCAGCCTCTTTACTAAGGACATCCCTGGTTTGCTGGCACGTGCTGATAAAGAACCGTTCCGTTCTTATCTTCAATACGATTCACCACGACTGGTTTTACATAAACACCTTCGTTAGCGAAAGTGCTGTAAGCTGAAACCATTTCAAAAAGACTTAGATCTGCAACTCCAAGAGCAATAGAAGGCACTGCCGGAATTTCCGAAACATCTACCCCAAGTTTTTTTGCCAAATCGATTACCGGTTGAGGACCTGTTTTGTCTATAAGTCTTGCAGTTACCGTATTAATAGATTTTGCAAGGGCTTCCTTTAAACTAACCATTCCTTCATAATCATCATTTCCGGCATTCTGTGGAGACCAATCGTTTTGATTTCCATGTTTACCAGCTTCTATAGTAAATCTGGATCTAGGAAGTGTATCACAAGGAGAAAATTTCAATTGATCGATCGCTGTAGCATAAACAAAAGGTTTAAAGGTAGAACCTACCTGCCTTTTCCCCTGTTTCACGTGATCATATTTAAAGTGCTTGAAATTAGTCCCTCCAACCCAGGCTTTCACTTCACCTGTTTGCGGAACCATAGACATCATTCCCGCCTGTAAAAAACCTTTGTAATATAAGATCGAATCATGAGGAGTCATGACAGTATCTATAGTACCATTCCAACTAAAAACTCGCATTTCAGCATCTTCTGTAAATGATTTTCTTATCTCTTCCTCCGATTTTCCCTGAGCTTTCATTTTGCGCCATCTCTCCGATCTTTTCATGGCGCTTTCCACAATACCTTCTACTTCGCTTTTCTCGATATCGCGGAAAGGAGCTGTGGAATTATTTTTATTCTGCCTGTCGAATTCCTTTTGTAAATGAGAAATATGCTTTGTCACAGATTCCTCGGCATATTCCTGCATTTTAGAATCGATACTGGTAAATATCTTTAAACCATCACGATACAAACTATATTCACTTCCGTCTGGTTTAGGGTTTTCCTCTGATCCAGTTTTTCATAAAGCCCTGAAGATAAGCTCTGAAATAAGTAGCCATTCCTTCATCATGACCTTCCGGAGTGAATTCGATTTTCATTGGTAATTTCTGAAGAGAATCCATTTCAGTTTCTGAAATAAATCCATTTCGCTGCATTTGCTCGAAAACCTGATTTCTTCTATCCTTTACCAGCTCAGGCCTTCTTATCGGGTTATATAATGCCGCATTTTTAAGCATTCCCACAAGTACAGCCGATTCTTCTATTTTAAGATCTTTAGCCTCTTTATCGAAGTATATTTTTGATGCTGATCGTATCCCTACCGCCTGGTAAACGAAGTCATACTTATTGAAATACATGGTAATGATCTCCTCCTTAGTATACTGTCGCTCAAGGCGGGTAGCGATCACCCATTCCTTAAATTTCTGAAATACCCGGGTCAAAAAGTTTTGGGAAACATCGTCAGTGAACAACTGTTTTGCCAGCTGTTGGGTAATAGTACTCGCTCCACCTCTGGTTCCTAAAAATACCGCCGCTCTAACAGTACCCTTGGCATCGATTCCCGAATGTTGATAGAAACGTTCATCTTCAGTAGCAACCAATGCCTGCACCAGGTGTTCCGGAAGATCCTCATATTTTATAGGTGTCCTGTTTTCGCTGTAATATTTACCTAAAGTTTCTCCGTCAGAAGAAAATATTTCGGTAGCGAGATTAGTTTCAGGATTTTCAAGTTCTTCGAAGGTGGGCATTTTACCAAATGCGCCCCATCCTGCCAGTAAAAAAACAAAAATAAGAGCCAGGATTCCTACTCCGAAAAGTGTCCAGAAACCGATAATATATTTACGATTGCTGTGTGCAGGTTTTTTCTTTTTTTTGGGTGTGCGGGCCATTTATGTCAAAAAAATTAATTGTCGCTTTTTTCAATTCTGAATCCTACGTCTGTGATTCCTTCTAATTCCTGAATACCGTCAACTTCTCCATTCTTACGCATCGCCTGCTGAATAGTTACTTTATATTGACCTGGTTCTTCAAATTTCACATTCTCCTTATACCAGAGTTTGCTTTCCTTTACATCACCAAAACCTGTACCGAGCCACTCTCCGTTTGGTTTGGTCATTTCATATTCCAATGTATCACTTATCACTTTTCCCTGCGGAAATTTGATCTCGGTGATTAGAAAAAGATTACTATACTGATAATCATTGTTATTCCTGATATTTATAAATAAATCATAAACGCTGGTGGAATCTATATTTTTCAATTCAAAAGTTACCAGTGAATCTTTGTTCCAACTGGTAAGACTTTCATATTCATCATAAACTCTAGCCTTATCGCAGGACGAGAACATGATAATGACCAACATTAGAATAAAAACGAAAAAAGCACTACGCATTCTTAGACTTTGACTGATTTCCTTTACGTTTTTTTCTTTTTTTATTTCTTCTTTTATGCTGTTGCTTTGGTCTGTCAAAACGCGTAAGGCTATCTTCACTAACAGCATTATTGAAACCTTTTTTATCGGTTTCTTCTAATTGAAGATCTAATTCATATTCTTCCAGACTACCAACTGTCTCGTCCTTCTTATTCTTAGCAATGATTTTATTTGCCTGTTCCGGAGTTAATGTATGCCAGTTCATCCATTCCCCTTCGTAAGCATACCAGAGGAGACCTTTGAAAATGTCAATTTTCTGACATACCGCAGTTCCCTTCTTCGTCTTTAACTTAACGTCGGTTTTTGGAAAAGATTTTAGCGCTTCCAGATAAGTATCCAATTCGTAGTTCAAACAGCATTTAAGTTTACCGCATTGTCCCGCAAGTTTTTGTGGATTCAGCGATAATTGCTGATATCTCGCCGCCGAAGTACTAACCGATCTGAAATCGGTCAACCAGGTAGAACAACAAAGTTCACGCCCACAGGACCCAATTCCCCCCAGTCTCGCAGCTTCCTGACGCAAGCCTATCTGCTTCATCTCGATACGCGTATTGAATTCGCGCGCAAATTCTTTGATCAACTGCCTGAAATCCACGCGATCTTCAGCAGTATAATAAAAAGTAGCTTTTGAAGCATCTCCCTGAAACTCGATATCGCTAATTTTCATACTAAGATTAAGCCTGATAGCGATCTGTCTGGAACGTTGCTGGATTTTTTCTTCCCTGTCCCTCGCTTCCTGCCAAACGTCTATGTCTTTTTGAGAGGCTTTTCGATAGATCTTTAAAATCTCACCAGATTCTGGATCTTCTTTTTTCTTTTTCATCTGAACCCTTACCAGTTCTCCGGTAAGACTAACAATGCCAATATCATGACCCGGGCTGGCTTCAGTAGCCACCACATCTCCGATACTCAGACTTAAATTTTCGGTGTTTTTAAAGAAGTGTTTCCGGCCGTTCTTAAAACGGACTTCAACGAAATCGAAAGGTTCTACACCTCCCGGAAGAGACATATTTGAAAGCCAATCGAAAACGGTAAGTTTATTACATCCGTCGGTTCCACAGGTTCCATTATTCTTACATCCTTTCGGCTGACCGTCTTTGCCGGTCGAGCAACTTGTGCAAGCCATATATTATATATATTGAGGACGTTACTTTCTTGTGCATTATAAACATCATTCTGTCCTACCATTCAGGTAATAATTGCAGAATCTCCTTCATTTTCAACAGCTGAAATTTCAGCTTACTGCACCGTAAAAAGCACCTCCTTGAGGTTCATAAAAATTTTCAACAGTAAATATACCAATATTAATTGGCACCACCATTTTAGAAAAGAAACCTATTGCTTAAATCGCAAAACCTCAGACCGTCCTTTTTTAAAGATCTTATTGCTCGCACCTTTACCTTTTCTAAGTGCTTTCTGCTCTTCATAGGGCAATGCAGCGATCTCCTTACAATTATCAGAACAGCAATTATTCATCTTTTCAGCACATTCTTCACACTGAATAAATAATAAATGACATGCTTCATTAGCACAGTTCACATGAGTATCACAAGGTTTTCCACATTGATGACACTGCGCGATCACATCTTCTGAAATTCGTTCGGAACGACGATGGTCAAAAACGAAGTTTTTACCAATAAATTTATTTTCGAGTTTTTGCTTCTCAACCTGTCTGGTGTATTCAATAATTCCACCTTCCAGCTGATAAACATTCTTGAAACCACGATGTTTGTAGTAGGCACTCGCCTTTTCACAGCGAATCCCACCGGTACAATACATCACCAGGTTCTTATCCTCCTTATGCTCTTTAAGATCTTCTTCAATAATATCCAGAGAATCTCTGAAAGTATCTACATCTGGCGTAATGGCTCCCTGAAAATGACCAATTTCACTTTCGTAATGATTACGCATATCTACCAACACGGTATTAGGATCGTTTATAAGCTCATTGAACTTCGTAGCGTCTACGTGAACACCTTTGTTTGTAACATCAAAAGTTTCATCATTTAAACCATCAGCCACGATCTTGTGTCGAACTTTCACTTTTAGTTTAAGGAAAGACTTGATATCATGTTCAATGGCAATATTAAGACGAACATTTTCCAAAAAGTAGATTTCATCTATAAAAGCTTTGAACTCAGCAAACCTTTTTGCGGGTACCGAAAGTTGTGCATTGATGCCTTCGTGTGCTACATAAATTCTTCCCAGAACATCCATCTGGTCCCAGGCAATAAATAAATGATTCCTGAATAATTCGGGGTTTCCGATCTTTGCGTAAGCATAGAAAGAGAGCGTAAGCCTGTCTTCTCCGGCTTCTTCTAAAAGGGCTTCTCTTTCTTTAGCGCTCAATTTATTGTACAGTTGCATGCTATACTAATATTTTAAGTGTTAAAGAAAATTTTTGCAAAGATACATTTTTCCTATAATAGACCACAAGACTTTAATCAGATTTACATTATTCCAAATATTTGGAATAATTCCAAAAAAGGGTCTTAAGTTTTATTGTATTGCAAAAAAACTTATAGTATTTTAGCAGACCTATTTTACAATTTTTAAAATACACTCATGAGCAACGATAAAGAAAAAGAAGCAAAATTAAAAGCACTAAAGCTTACCCTGGATAAAATGGATAAAACCTACGGAAAAGGTACCGTCATGAAAATGAGTGACCAGGTCGTAGTAGATGTTGATGCTATTTCTACAGGTTCTTTAGGACTTGATCTTGCGCTGGGAGTTGGAGGATATCCAAGAGGAAGAGTTATTGAAATTTATGGTCCTGAATCTTCAGGTAAAACAACTCTTACTTTGCATGCGATTGCTGAAGCTCAGAAAAAAGGCGGGATCGCGGCATTTATTGATGCGGAACATGCTTTTGACAGGTTTTATGCAGAAAAATTGGATGTAGATATTGACAACCTGATCATTTCTCAACCAGATAATGGTGAACAGGCGCTGGAAATCACCGATAACCTGATTCGTTCAGGCGCAATAGATATTATTGTTATTGACTCGGTTGCCGCACTTAC
Organism: uncultured Flavobacteriaceae bacterium; assembly: GCA_963779835.1. Classification (GTDB taxonomy): domain Bacteria; phylum Bacteroidota; class Bacteroidia; order Flavobacteriales; family Flavobacteriaceae; genus Christiangramia. The sequence continues at coordinate 186,429 of CAVZZT010000008.1, read as the reverse complement.
TCCAAAAAGTGAGATCGAAGGGGAAATGGGAGATTCCAAAATGGGTCTTCATGCACGTTTAATGTCTCAGGCTTTAAGAAAACTTACTTCTTCTATTAGTAAGACAAATTGTACGGTAATTTTCATTAACCAGTTAAGAGAGAAAATTGGGGTGATGTTCGGGAATCCTGAAACTACTACCGGTGGTAATGCACTTAAATTCTATGCTTCGGTAAGACTTGACATTAGAAGGTCTACACAAATTAAAGATAGTGCCAACAACGTGATGGGTAATAAGACCCGCGTGAAAGTTGTGAAAAACAAAGTTGCTCCACCCTTCAAAACAGCCGAATTCGACATTATGTATGGTGAAGGAGTTTCAAAAATCGGTGAGATCATTGATATTGGAGTAGATTACGAGATCGTAAAGAAAAGCGGTTCATGGTTTAGCTATGAAGACACAAAACTTGGCCAGGGAAGAGATGCAGTTAAGATATTGCTGAAAGACAATCCAGACCTCATGGAAGAGCTCGAAGAAAAGATCAAAAACGCGATCAAACTCGCTAAGGAATAGATAAAGAATCCCCGAAAGGGGATTTTTTTTGGTTTAAACGCAACCTTTTCATTTTTACTTCATCTATTAAATAGAAAATAATGAAAAGAAAATGAAAAAGTTAATGCTCTTAGTCCTACTCGGACTTTTTATGACCAGCTGCTCAACAGATGACGGGGTTCCAAACATTGAATATGGTCTTGCTCCTATCACAGATTATGATTTGCCGGAATTTTTTGAAGCCGGAAAGTCGTATGATCTTAAACTAACGTATCAACTCCCAAGTACCTGTCATACATTTTATGGTTTTGATGGAGGAAGGGAAGACGAATCTTCGCAAGAAATCTTTGTGTATGCAATAACTTCTAAAAATTTGGAAGCAGCCAATTGTGATACAGAAGATCCTAATCTTACTAAAGAAGGCACAATTCGAAATTTTATGGTGAGTGCGAATGTTTCAGAGGATGAAGTTTTTACCTTTAAGCTCTGGACCGGAAAGGATGAAGATGGAAATCCTATTTTTACAGATGTTGAAATTCCGGTGGGAGACCCGGCAGTTGAACAACCTTAATAAATAAGGATAATCAGAATTTAAACTTAAGATTGGTTAAGATCAAGAATCTTATTCATCAGTGCAAAATGAATGATCGCACTGCACAAGAACAGCTTTATCGTTTATATGCGGCAAAGCTTTTCGGCTTATGTTTAAAATATTCTGATAACCGGCAGGAGGCTGAAGATAACCTGCAGGATGGATTTGTAACGATATTCGCGAAAATTTCCCAATTCAACCATAATGGTTCTTTTGAAGGTTGGTTGAAAAGGATCCTGATAAATACATGCTTACAAAAGCATAGACAGCAAAAAATGTACGAGATTACGAATGAAACTAACCTTAGAGAAGAAGAAGAAGTTGAAATAGAATCAGATGATCTCTCTGTAGATTTTCTGCTTAGCTGTGTGCAGGAATTGCCTAATCGATACAGGCAGGTTTTCAACCTCTATGTTTTAGACGGCCATTCCCATAAAGAAATAGCAGGTTTATTAAAAATTTCTGAAGGGACCTCTAAGTCTAATCTTGCGCGTGCCAGACAGGTTTTAAAAGATAAAATTGAAAAAAAAGACGCTATAAAAAATTCGGCTCAATCATTATGAAAGAAAAGAAAAACATAGACCGGATTTTTCAGGAAAAATTCAAAGACTTTGAAGAGGAACCACGTGAAGAAATGTGGAAGAACATCTCTTCCAGACTTGATAAAAAAGAAAAGAAGAAACCGCTTATCATTCCTTTATGGTTAAAAGTTGGGGGAGTTGCCGCCATCTTGGCCCTGATAATTGCGAGCCTGGTTTTTACTGAAAATCAAAATCTGCCATCAAACGATCCGGGAGTCGTTTTTGAGAAGCCTGAAAAATCAAATAACGATAGTAGTACTAAATCTTCTGGTGATCCAGTCATCAATTCTCCAGAAGAAGAAATCGCTTCCGATGAAGATTCTGATAAAGGCCAGTTGAATTCAAAATCCGGTTATAATTCAACAACAAATTCAGCAGTTACTTCAACTCAAAAAGAGACATTATCAAAAAATACTATATCTAAACGCAAAAGATCTCAATCACAGAGAAATATAGAAGCTTCGGTTGCGAATGCACATCCGATTACTTCGAAAAATAAAGAAAAAAAGGAAGAATTAGCAATCACTTCGGAGATATCAAAAAATGGGGTTTCCCAAGCTATTGTTACAAATGAAAAAACACAGATAGATTCCTCTAAAACAAATTCCATTCTAAAAGAAACAGTTACAGAAAATGCGTTGGCTCAGATAGAAGAAAAAAACAAAAGTGAAGAAGAGAAAGAGAAAACTACAGTTGGAGATTCTAAAAAATTGAGACTTTCTACCTTCGCTGCACCGGTATTCTATAAGAATATAGGAGGAGGAAATGAACTCTCTTCAGAGTTTTCTAATAATTCCTCTACATCTGAAGTTACTCTTTCTTACGGCGTTAAATTTGCATATACGATTGGCAAAAAACTGAAAATACGTACTGGTATAAGCAAGGTAGATGTTAATTACAATATCGAGAATATTTCTTATTCCCCTTCTGCAATGGCCGTAGGTTTTGAAAACATCCAGCCGGTCCACGATAATTTAAATATTCAGGCAGCTCCATCCCCAGATCAGGATAACCTCAGCGGATTACCCTCTGCGGGGTTTGGCAGCAGCTCGTTTGCAGGCTCTTCAATTGCCGTACCCGGAGAAATAAAACAGCAATTTGGGTTTATTGAGGTTCCATTGGAATTAGAATACGCGCTGATCGATAAAAAATTCGGGTTAAATATAATTGGAGGAGGTAGTAGTCTTTTCCTGGATAACAATCGTGTAAATCTAATTTCAGGCGATAGCAAAACCGAACTTGGTGAAGCTTCAAACATCAATAGCACCAGTTTCAGCACCAATATTGGTCTTGGAATGGACTATAAGCTCACAGATAAATTTAGTATAAGTGTGGAACCCATTTTCAAATACCAACTGAATACCTTCAACAATGTTGATAATGTCCAGCCTATAAATTTTGGAGTGTATTCGGGACTTAACTTTAGATTTTAACGAACTGTAGGATTAGTTAGTTCATCCAGAATGATCTTATGCGTGCGCTCTTTTAAATCTTTCCTACAGGTTAATTCCAGTTTTTTCGTATCGATAAAATTATGGATTTTAACTCTCAGTTTTCCGGGACTACCTGTGAAAAACCGATAAGAAAAACGCTTTTTATTATCGTGGAATGTGATGGGTACAATTGGAATTTGATGCTCAATCGCCAGCCTGAATGCACCATCTTTAAATTGATCGAGAATGATTGACTGATCATCTGGCACTCCGCCTTCGGGGAAGATACAAACACTATTCTCCTGTTTGAGTCTTCGCTGTGCTTCTTCAAATGCTGCCAACCGGCTTCTTTGATTATTGCGGTCTACAAGAATACAGGTGCGACGATAAAAAAAGCCAAAAACCGGTACTCTTCCTAATTCCTTTTTCCCAATAAAAACGAAGGGTTGTTTTATCACGCTTAGCATTAGCATAATATCCACCATGGATGCATGATTTGCCACCAACATATAGCTTTTTCGTTTTTCAGGTAATTGGTCTGCTTCCTTTTTTATACTGAATCCCATTCCGTATAAAATGACCTTTGCCCAAATCCTGGCACAAATAAAGAACTGAGGATAGAATTTTTCGGAAGAGGTGAAAACAATCAAAAAGGGAAGCATGATTACAATGGGGACGATCATCAAAATATAGAACCAGATTCGCCATAATAGAATTGCCGCCGATTTAATAAACCTCATAGTCTCCAAAAGTAGTAAAATGAACCGAGTGAATTCTATAAAAAAATTACCTTTGCAACAAAATTCAAGAATTCAATGTCCAGAATACTTACAGGAGTACAAAGTACAGGAACCCCTCATTTAGGGAATCTTTTAGGGGCCATAATGCCGGCAATAGAAATGGCGAATCAACCGGATAACGATTCTTTTATTTTTATAGCCGATCTCCATTCGCTTACACAAATAAAAGATGCTGAAACACTTAGGCAAAACACCTATTCTGTAGCTGCTACCTGGCTTGCCTGCGGATTAGATATTGAGAGAAGCGTCTTTTATCGCCAAAGTGATATCCCTCAGGTTACTGAATTATCATGGTATTTAAGCTGTTTTTTTCCTTATCAGCGATTAACCCTTGCACATTCTTTTAAAGATAAGGCAGACCGGCTTGAAGATGTGAATAGCGGACTTTTTAGCTACCCTATGCTCATGGCTGCTGATATCCTACTTTATGATGCCGATATTGTTCCTGTTGGAAAAGATCAGCTGCAACATATTGAAATGACAAGGGATGTGGCTTCAAGATTCCATTCTAAAATGGGTGAAGTCTTTGTAATGCCAGAAGCGAATGTTCAGAAAGACACCATGTATATCCCGGGAACCGATGGAGCCAAAATGAGTAAGTCTAAAGAAAATACCATCAATATTTTCCAGACAGATAAAAAACTTCGTAAGCAGATCATGGGTATCGAAACCGATAGTACTCCCCTGGAAGAACCTAAGGATACTGAAACCTGTAATGTTTTTGCTCTATATAAGATTATGGGGAATGATGATCAGATAGCGGAAATGCGCAAGAATTATGAAGCCGGAGGTTATGGTTATGGCCATGCAAAACAGGCTCTTTTTGAACTGGTAAAGGAAAAGTTCCAGGAACCAAGAGAGAAATACGAATATTATATCAATAATCTTGAAGAGGTAGACAAGGCATTATCTTTTGGAGCAGAAAAAGCACGTAAAGTGGCCAATGAAGTTCTGGGCAGAGTGAGAACTAAACTCGGCTACTAGATAACTTCGAAAAGCTTACCGGGAAGAGGTCGTATTGCTCCTTTTAATTCCATAGTCAATAATAAGGATGCGGTTTTAAAGGTTGGAAAATTACAGTTCAGGGCAAGATGATCCAGTTCTGTCTTTCCCTGATCTTTCAAAAATTCATAAAGCTTTTGTTCATCTTCTTCCAAATTGACGAATAGTTGCTTTTGAACAGGTTTCGGGCCTTCCTCGATCTGCCAGTTAAGAATATATGCAAGATCGGCCGCCGATGTTAGAACATGTGCTTTTTGCGCTTTTATAAGATTATTGCAACCCAGACTAAACTTATCTGAAGGCCGTCCGGGAACTGCAAAGACTTCTCTATCATAAGAATTGGCAATATCGGCTGTGACAAGTGCCCCTCCCCTTTCGGCGCTTTCAATAACTATGGTCGCTTCACTTAGCCCTGCGATAATGCGATTGCGTTTTAGAAAATTATTCCTTTCAAAATGATCGGAACTCCAGAAATCTGTAAAAAATCCACCATTTTCTTCAATTCCGGCCATGTACTTTTTATGAGATTTGGGATAAACCTGGTTCAATCCATGCGCAAGACATCCTATGGTTTGCAAACCGTTATTCATCGCGGCCTTTTGAGCAGTAATATCTACTCCATAAGCATAGCCTGAAATTATTACAGGATCCAACACAACAAGATCTGCAATAAGCTCTTCACAAAAAGAAATTCCATGCTGAGTGATACGGCGCGTCCCGACAATACTGATAATTCTCTTTTTTTGAATATTAATATTTCCTTTTGAGAATAACAGGATGGGGCCATCCAGACAATGTTTTAATTTTTCAGGATAATCAATGTCCTGAAAGTAATGGCAATCGATCTTATGGGCCATTATAAATTCAATTTCCTCCTCAGCAGCTTTCAGATGTTTTGAATCATGGATTTCCTGAATTCTAATCTTGCCAATTCCGTCAATTTTTAGAAGATTCGCCTTTTTTTCCCTGAAGACATTTTCAGCAGATCCAAACTTCCCGATAAGTTTTTTGGCACTCATATCTCCCAGGTTTGGAATATGTTGCAGCGCCATGGTGTAAAGCAAGTTGTTAAAATCCATTCAGGCCAATTTGATTAAAATTACAGAAAAAAACATTTGTTAATAAAATTTCTTTAGGTAACTTTAACCCACTACCAATAACCTATATTTTTGCGACTAATGAATATTTCCAGCCACATACAAGATCTGCTTTATAGATATGAATGCGTAGTGTTGCCCGGTTTCGGTGCTTTCCTTTCGCAAAAGCAGTCCGCATATATAGACGACAGTTCAAATGAATTTTATCCACCCAGCAAGGTTGTTTCCTTTAACAGGCAACTGATCAAGAATGATGGTCTCCTGGCGAATTACATTGCCGAGGTGGAATCTGTAAAATATAATTCAGCAAATAACATGATCCAGGAATTTGTGTATGACCTGGAAAATTCATTGCAGAACGAAGCAAAGGCTGAACTGGCAAATATTGGTAGATTCTACCTGGACAATGAAGATAAACTTCAGTTCGAACCCTTTACAGAAATTAATTTCTTAACTCAATCTTTTGGGTTGAATTCTTATAAAGCTTTACCTGTTAACAGGGAAGTTTACAAAAAACAGGTGGAAGAAATTGAAGAGAAAACACCTCTTCTTTTCACTCCTGAAAGAAGAAGATCTTCTATTCTTAAGTATGCTGCTATTGGATTGATCGCTCTTGGAGTTTCAAGTTTTGCAGGACTGAATATTTACAGCAGTCAGGTTTCAAAACATAATATCGCCGAGCAACAGGAAGCCGAGAGTCAACTTCAACAACAAATCCAGCAGGCTACTTTCGTAATCGATAATCCACTACCGGCGGTAACTTTTGAAGTTGAAAAACAATCGGGTAATTATCATATTGTTGCCGGTGCATTTCGAGTAGAAGAAAATGCACATAAGAAAGTTGATGAACTTAGAGAAGATGGTTTTAAAGCCAGATATATTGGAGCCAATAAATATGGTTTACATCAGGTTGTATATTCCAGTCATCAAAACAGAAGAGATGCCATCAACAAATTGTATGAAGTTAAAAAGAGCAACGATGCTGCCTGGCTTTTAGTTCAGGAACTTTAATTTAATACTTTCTTAACGGGCTAACCTCCATAATCCTCCTTACTTTTGCAAAAAAAATTAATATGGAGGCTAAACCACCTAGTGAATCACGCACTACTTTAACCGATCTTGTTTTACCAAGTGAAACTAATCCATTGAACAATCTGTTCGGGGGTGAATTACTTGCCAGAATGGATCGTGCTGCCAGTATCGCCGCGAGACGACATAGCCGTAGGATTGTGGTCACCGCATCTGTTAATCACGTTGCATTCAACAAGGCAATACCTCTTGGGAGTGTTGTAACGGTAGAAGCAGCTGTTTCCAGAGCTTTTAAGAGCTCTATGGAGATCTTTATTGATGTTTGGGTGGAAGATCGCGAAAGTGGACGCAGAAGTAAAGCAAACGAAGCTATCTATACCTTTGTAGCTGTAGACGAAACAGGAACTCCTATTCAAATTCCTGCCCTGAAACCGGTTACGGACCTGGAAAAAGAACGTTATGAAGCTGCCTTAAGAAGAAAACAGTTAAGTCTTGTTCTTGCCGGAAAAATGAAACCAGCTGATGCTACGGAGTTAAAAGCACTATTTGAATAGTTTTACCCATTAGGGTTAGGTATTTCAAGTTAAAAGTACTTTTCGATAATTAATTAGTAGAAATTCTAATGCCAATTCCGAAATTCAGAAAGCTGGCATTATTAAAATAATCTTCAAGGTCTGGAGATGTTTCTATACTGAGAAAATCATTTCTTAATTTTACATTTCCATAAATTCCTATATTATTAGTGATTCTATAACCTAACTTTGGCTGAAACCATAAGGCCAGTGCGTTGTCATGAAACCTGGTTGCAAAATTCGACTCGTTATTGTAACTGGCATATCCAATTCCGCCAACCAGGCTTAAATCTAAAGCATTCGAAAAACTATAAACATAACCTCCATTAACACCAATGGTTGTAATATAGGTAGACTTGTAATTTCCAATATTTTTAGGTTTTTCTATTTCGGTATTCATTAAATCCATTCTAAAACCTAGTAACCATTGAGGATTTAAAAATACATCCATCCCAACTTCAAAACCTACTTTCATTTTATAGGCATCAGAAATGAAGGTGTCACCCAAAGCAGTACTCCCAAAAACCCCGGTTTCTATTTGTAATCGTCCAGGATGATGTGGGGTGATCTTTGTGGAATCGCGTTCCTGTGAAAAAGCAGAGATTGTTAGAAAAGTAAATAAAAAGCAACTATAAATTAACTTCATAAGGCGTGTTTTGGGAGTCGGCAGAGATATTAAAAATTCTCTCCTCTCCTTCATAATAAAGAGTTAGGATAATTTCTGTTTCCTCAAGTGTATGAACGTTTAGCGCACGAACTCCATTTTCGTTCGCTGTAAGACTCCCTTCTCTTTCTATTATTTTCGAATTGATATATTCATCTTCCAGTTCCTGCATTTCTTTCCAGTTATTGATAAGAATTACAGGATCCTGATTTGCATAAATTACGGTATAGGGGATATCTTCAGCGATGTTTACCATAATTTGAAAATCGATCCTCTTTTTCAAAATAATATTTCCAAGGTCGATCAAAGCATTTTGTCTTACCGATTCTGAATCATGATAAGCTAAAGATTGTAAATCATTCCGTTGTTCCCTGTTAATACTAACTACAAATTTTCCAGGGTTAACGTCGAGGGATGTTAAAGAAAAACTACCATCGTTATTTGTAATTGTAGAATTGATTTGCTTAAGATTAGGATATGAAAATAAAACATGTCCTCCAACGTAAGTATAAGTGCCCACGGTCACATTATCCTGAATTTCATCAGGATTGCTCATTACAGTTCCTTTAACCTGAATTCGTCTGTTATCGGCAATGGAAACCGGCGTGCAGGACTTAAGAATAGGTACGATCACGAAAAGGCATAAAAAGACACCAATTTTACGCATAATAGATTATTATATATATAAGATGACCATCCTTTCGAAAGGTTGCGTCAAAAAAATTACATTCTATAAATCCAGTCTGCCGGATCCATTTTCTGATCATTCCTATAGAGTAAAAAGTGTAATGTGGTTTTTCCGGTAGTCTTGCTGGTAGCGATCTCACCAATTTCCTGCTCTGTGGTAACCTTATCCCCTCTTTTTACGTAAACATCTTCAAGATTATTGTAAATGGTAATGTAATCCCCATGTCTAACCATCACCGCCTGATTAGCGCCTTTTACGGCCTGAACTTCACTTACCGTTCCATTGAATACAGCGCGGGCCTTACCACCTTTATCTGTATCTATACGAACGCCGTTATTATTTACCATAACAGATTTAACAACCGGGTGAGGCTGCTTTCCAAAACGCATAGTAACGACTCCAGATTTAACAGGCCAGGGTAGTTTCCCTTTATTATTATTAAAATCTGCAGCTAAAGCCTTTGCAGCCGGAGTCAACTCATAAGTGCTTCTTGAAGTTGAACCGCTTTCCTTATTTGCCTTGGCTATAGACTCCCGTATCATCCTATCTATGGCACGGTCTATCTCATCAATCTCATTTTGCTTCTTTCTAATTTGTGTTGCAAATTCTCCCTCTCTCTTCTTGATAGTAGACATTAAGGTTTGCTGAGACTTTCTATTCTTTTCAAGCTGAGCCCTGGTTTTTCGATTTTCAGAAATAAGCTTTTCCTTTTCTTCTTTTTGCTGAACCAGCCTTGAATTTAGTTCCTGAAGTTCTTGGGTATTAGCTTTTATTTGCTCTCCCTGCTGCTTTCTGTAATTCGTATACTGCTTCATATACTGAACTCTCTTATAAGCCTGCAAAAAGCTTTTTGAGGACAACAGAAACATAACCCGACTTTGCTGAGACTTGCTTTTATAGGATTTCTCGATCATCCTGGCATAATCTTCCTTCAATTTCTCCAGTTCCTTTCTTAACTGACCAATTTTATTGGTATTGGTATTAATTTCCCTATTAAGCAGATTAGCTTGCTGATTGGTAAGCTTAATAAGATCTTCGGTACTTTTTATCTGTTGATTAAGGTCTTCCACCTGGCCCAGCACTGACCTTTGTTTCTTTTGATTGGAAATACGCAGCTCATTGATCCGGCTTATCTCATTCCGTAGTTCAACACGTCTTTTTTCGAGTTCTTCACGATTCGTCTGAGCCTTCACAAATTGAATACTTAGCACGAAAAACAATAAATATAATAGGGATCTTGAATATTTTCTTCCAATCATCTTAAACTGATTTCTTCGTAACCTGAAGGAATATTAAAAGGAAAACTAACATCTTCATTAAAGGATATATTTCTGTAAGTAAGATCAATATTAGTACTTGTACCGCCCTCACTCGCTATGATCCTGATGTTATCAGGAAAAACATGACCATCCACTTCCTGGTAATCTGAATACGTAACAGTAAGACTTCTGTTTTCCTGTTCCTGGGCTAATTGTTGCGCTTCCGCTTTATAGCTCACAGGATTCAGAAGAAACATTTTTTTCATTCTGTTCCCCTCATCCTTTACAAACTGAAAACCGCGAGGAGATTGTGTGAAATTATATTCTTCATTTCTCAGGTCATAAATAGATTGGCCTATCAATAGATTCTGCAGCTTTTGAAAATCCAAAGGAGTTCCAAGAAAATCACTTACCAGGCTGAAGTCACCGTCAAAATAGGTTTGAGAGACCTTCTCGTAATAACTAACACTTGTTGGGGTGATGTAAGCTTTAGCCACGGGAAAACCAAGAATACTGGCACTCATCCATATGGCTTTATCCTTCTCAATTCGAAAACTAAGATTTACAGATTGCGTTTTTTCTTCATCCTGATAGACAGCACGCAGTTTTCCAGAAGCGGTTTTGAATTGCGTTTCGGTGGTATAATGTTTTTTAATTACTGAAACTGCTTCTGCATCTTTAGTAACTATTTTTCCGGCTGATTTACTGCTTCCACAGGATACTATCAGAGCCGAGAACAGGATTAGGGCAAATATCTTCTTCAACATCAGTTAATTTCTTTTTTCAAATTTTCTGCCTTACGGCGATACTCTGCAGCTTTATCTGCATTATTCATACCATTATGACTTATGGCCAGCTGCGAATAAAAATCTATTTCCATAAGAATATCGTCTATCAGATAATCCAGCCCATCACTCAAACTGTTTCTGGCCGCCTCGAAATCTTTTAAATTATTAAGCGCTACTCCCTGAAACAGGTAAAGCATTGGCTGGGAAGGAAAGCTTTCCATAGCTTCAGAGCTCAATTCTTTTGCCGCCTCAAATTTCTGAAATTCCAGTTGCAACAAAAGCGTATTTTTTATTAAATCAAAATTATCCGGATTTTCTTTCAATCCCAATTCAAAGAATTTCAAGGCATCCTGCCTGTTATTCTTTTTCATATAATATGCACCGAGCTGCTCATATAATTTGGGAGCATCTTCCCACTCGGTTAATTTTCCGGCAACTTCAATCAGGTCATCATCATATTCAGGATTCTCCTGAACAAAATTCAGAAAGTCATTTAAAACTTTAAATTTCGACTCTGTATCTATCTCTTCACTTTCAAAAACCGTTTTCATTGAAGCTACAGCAGCTTCAGTATCACCCTTATCGAGATAAAACTTATAAAGAGCCAAATGCGCAAGCGAAGAGCCTGGATTTCGCTCTAAAAGCTCCTGAGCGACTTTAAAAGCTTCTTCATCGGCGCCCTGTTCACTATAAATGTAAATAAGGTTAAGATAGTTCTGTTCGATCTCGGGATTAGAGGAAATACTTTGTTGTAAATTATCTATCTGTGCACCGGTATTATTGGTTCGCGCATAGATCTGTCTTCTTAGAGAATTTCGGTACGTATTTACGCCGAGTTCCTCATCAAGGTCATCCAGTAAAGCTAATGCAGCGTCATAATCCTGATTCAACAAATATAAATTGGCTAGATCTTCCCGATAGGCTTTATCGAATGGAATCAATTGTTTTATAGTTGAAATGGCCCCCTCATAAGCTTCGATCATCCCATAAGTCTGAAATAAATAGACCAGTATAGATTCCTTTTCCGGTTCAAGTTGATTGGCTTTTTTGAAATTTTGAATTGCCTTATCAAACTGTTCGAGGTCCCGGTAATTCTTTCCTAATTCAAAATAAACAATAGCCTGATTCGAATTAAGCTTAAGGCATTTTTCGAGGGCAGTGATCGCTTTCTCATGGTTTTCAATCCCTTTTTGCTTAAGAGCCTCAAAGAACAATTCCTGAAATTCATCACTTACATTGCCAAGATCGTCCTGGTTAACATCCTTTAAAAGCTGAGGCAATTCCTGAGATTCAACAGGAATTGCCAAAAGTGCCATTACCAGGATGATAAGCAGGTTTTTCATATCTAATTTTTATTCCAATACAGAATAATCACCAATACTAATTTGGGTGAAATCTCCATCAAATCTAGCATAGTTTCCAATCATAGCATTATCCAGTTTTGCATTTTTTACATCTGCAAACGTCTGTATAAGACTATTCTTGATAGATGAATTTTCAACTTTGGTTCCATCTCCAATGGAAACATTGGGTCCGATCTTAGCATTAATTAGCTCTACATTTTCCCCAATATAACAAGGCTCTGTAATTTCAGAATCTTTTATTTTAACTGAATCTGAGATCAATTTTTCACCATCCTTATGAAGAAAATTAAGCATCCTTCCATTGGTTTCCACGGTCACATTCTTGTTTCCGCAGTCCATCCATTCATCTACCTTCCCAGGAACGAATCTTAAACCACTTTTACGCATCGCCTCAATCCCATCATTAATCTGGTATTCTCCACCACGTGTTAACTTAGCGTCCAATACATTCTGAAGCTCATTTTTCAGGACTTCAACATCTTTAAAATAGTAAATACCAATAACTGCAAGGTCTGAAACAAACTCTTCCGGCTTCTCTACAAGATCTGTAATCTCATTATTGTTATTCAGCTTCACTACTCCGTAAGCCGAAGGATTTTCAACTTTCTTCACCCACATTACGGCGTCTGCCGATTTATCCAGGTTGAAATCTGCTTTAAAAAGAGTGTCGGCATAAGCAACTACGGCAGGGCCACTAAGTGATTCTTTAGCACACATGATCGCATGCCCGGTACCAAGAGGTTTATCCTGGTAATAAATAGTTCCCTTAGCTCCAAGGCTGTTGGCAATTTTCATCAGGTCTTTCTCAACCTGCTCTCCAAAATCTTCTCCAATAATAAAAGCTACTTCATCGATCTTTTCATCAAGAACCTTGGCAATATCTTCTACAAGGCGATGTACGATGGGTTTCCCGGCTATTGGAATTAACGGTTTTGGTACAGTTAAAGTATGTGGACGAAGTCGTGAACCACGACCTGCCATTGGTACAATAATTTTCATTTCAATTTTTTAAATTAATTCTTATTTATGTCCTGTACTTCCGAATCCTCCGGCTCCACGTGAAGTTTCACCAAGAATATCTACTTCTTTCCAGGAAATATGTTCATGTTTAGCAATGACCATTTGGGCAATTCTCTCACCGTTGTTCACCACAAAATCTTCGTTGGACAAATTTACAAGTATCACGCCTATTTCTCCGCGATAATCTGCATCAATTGTACCAGGTGCGTTTAAAACCGTGATCCCTTTTTTAGCTGCAAGTCCGCTTCTTGGTCTTACCTGGGCTTCAAAGCCCAAAGGCAATTCCACATAAAGTCCGGTTTTTACGATCGCTCTCTCTAAAGGCTTTAAAGTAATTGGCTCTTCAATACTAGCACGAAGATCCATTCCGGCTGAAAAATCTGTTTCATAATGCGGCAATTTGTGTGCCGACTTGTTTATTATTTTTACGTCCATAAGTTAAGATTGTATGATTTTGAGAATCTGGTCTTTTTCAGAAAAATAGACTATCCCAATAAATATTAATAATAACGGGATTCCAACGAAATAATTTCCGCGGAAAAAATAAAATGAGAGAATTGAAAATAGAATAGAAACGAAAAGATATCCTCCTATTTTTCTCATGTTGTAAGGTATAGGATAATGCTTTTGGCCAAAATAGAATGAAAGTATCATCATTAAACCGTAAGCAGCAAGCGTAGCAATGGCAGAGCCGGTATAACCAATAACCGGGATTAAAATAATATTTAGAACAATAGTTAGAATCGCTCCCGCCATCGAGATATATCCTCCAAATTTTGTCCTGTCGGTGATCTTATACCAAACTGAAAGATTATGATAAATTCCAAGGAAAAGATTTGCCAGCAATATTAAAGGCACAATTTCCATCGCTTTCCAGTAGGAATCATCCTGGATTAAAACAACCTTTAAAAGATCGGCAAATACAATTACCGATAATAAAATTATAGAGCCAAAAACAACAAAATAATTCGTGATCTGGGCATAGGTTTGGGACGCATTTTTAGATTCGGCGTGACTAAAAAAGAAGGGTTCTATCCCAAGGCGGAATGCCGTTGCAAAAAGGGTCATAAATAACGCCAGTTTATAGCAGGCCGAGTATGCTCCAATTTCCGACCTTGCAATATCCTGCGGCAAAAGGTAGTCCAGCATAATCCTGTCAAAAACCTCATTGACAGAAAATGCAATACCGGCAATAAGAACAGGAAATGCATATTTCATCATTTTCTTCCACAATCCGGAATTAAAACTGAACTGTATCCTGAAATAGAAGGGCAACATCATTAATAGCGTTAATCCGCTAGCAATAACGTTTGCAATGAATACATAACTTATCTTAAAATCGGGAACATATATGGTTTGAAATACTTCATTTGTCCTGGCAAGGTCTTCCAGATACAAAAGAAAAAAGACATTCAGGCCAAGGTTTACAGCAACGTTTATAATTTTGATTATAGCATATCGCATAGGCTTTTCTGCAGCCCTAAGCCATGCAAAAGGAATAATAACCAGCGCATCCAGTAATAAGATCCAGATGGCCAGCTGAATATATTTTAATGGTATACCGGTAATGGCCGCTATAAAATCTTTAGCAAAGAACGCAATAGCAAAAAATAAAAGTGAAGAAATTACCAGAGACCAGCCTGAGGTACTTAAAACATCTGTTTTATCCTCCTTTTTATTATAAAACCTGAAAAATGCGGTTTCCATTCCATAAGCCAGAACTACGTTAAAGAGAACGAAATAAGCAAAGATCACCGAAATCTCACCATACTCTGCGGTAGGTAAAACTTTGGTATATAATGGAACCAGTAAGAAACTGAGCATCCTTGGTAGCACAGTTGCCAGTCCATAAATAAATGTTTGCTGAAAGAGTTTCTTAAAGGTACTCAACAGGAGCGGGTTGGTTTATTACAAATATCTGAATAAATCAGAATTATAAAAGCTTTAGGCTTAATCCTTTTCCACAATTCCTGTTAGCTTATAATATTTGATTTTATCGTCTTGTGTAAAAACCAGAATAGCTTCATCATCCTCTATATTAAAAGGGCTCTCTTCGGGCAATTGAGGTGGTTCATTACCATACTCCTCTTTAGGATCTTTATGCATTACCTTATCCCCTGTTCCCATGCGGAAATTTGCAACATACAGATTAGGCCTTTCCTCACTTTGTTTCAATGAAGATTTCATCCCGTGAAAATATACAGCATCCATACTGATCATTTGATCCTGGATTGCAGCAATAGGAATGTTCAATTCTATTCCGTCGGAATTATAGGTATAATAAACCTCACTGAATTGAGCTGGTGCACGTTCCTGAAGGTCTTTATTGCTTCCGCAGGATGCAAAAAGAGTCAGAATAAAAATTCCGGTTATTAAGGGTAGTGCTTTTTTCATCGTTATAGATTTTTAGGTTTGAAGGTATAAAAACAAAACTCATACCAAACAAAAAAACCCTCTAAAATGAGGGCTTTTAATTTTATGTCGAGCTGTCCCTGAACCTCAGGTATATCAGCTGCTTAGAGATCCTGAAACAAGTTCAGGATGACGTTTTATCCATTCAATGCTTCAGCACCACCAACGATTTCAAGGATCTCATTAGTAATAGAAGCCTGTCTAGCTTTGTTATAAGAAAGTTTAAGATCATCTCTAAGTTCCTTAGCGTTATCTGTAGCTTTATGCATCGCCGTCATACGTGCACCATGCTCTGCCGCGAAAGAGTCTCTAAGCGCTTTGAAAAGCTGCATTTTTAGAGATTTAGGAATAAGATCCTTAACTATTTCGATTTTAGAAGGCTCAAAAATATAGTCTAACTGTTTGTTATCCTCACTTTCAAATTTCTCGATTGGAAGAAACTGTTCATCCATAATATACTGGGTTGCCGCATTCTTGAACTGGTTATATACGATATCGATCCTGTCGTAATTCCTTTCAAGGAATAATTGCATTAACTCTTCTGCGATTTCAGAAACATTTTCGAAAGTCAGGTCATCAAAGATCGCATTGTTATTCTTGTGAATTTCAAAGGTCTTTTTCAGAATATCGTTTCCTTTTTTTCCAATAGTGAACACTTCAACGTGTTTACCCTGATAATCTTCCTGAATCTTACTTTTTACCTTCTTGATGATGTTCGTGTTGAAGGCCCCGGCCAAACCTTTATTAGAGGAAATAGCAACAATTAAAACCTTGTTCACCTCACGCTCTTCAGCAAATTTGCTGCCGGAATCATCATCCAGAGTAGCACTTAAATCCTGTAGCAACTGGGTCAGCTTTTCAGCATAAGGTCTCATAGATGTGATTGCATCCTGAGCCTTGCTCAACTTTGAGGCCGATACCATTTTCATGGCACTGGTGATCTGCATCGTTGAAGAAACCGAAGTGATCCTGCTACGTAATTCTTTTAAGTTTGCCATTTTTATTTAGTATTGAGTATTGAGTAATTAGATGTTATAAATTACTCAATACCTTTATGATTTTCATTTGTAAATACAATTATCTAAGATCTAATATCTCAAATCTCTGTACTCAATACTAGTTCTTGTATTTAGATGAAAGTTCTTTAGCAGCCTGAGTTAAAGTATCAATTACTTCATCAGTTAATTTTCCTGCTTTAAGAGTATCCAGGGTATCCCTATGCTTAGCATCAAGATATTCCAGGTAATCTCTTTCAAACTCTTTTACTTTCTCTACAGGCACGTCTCTTAACAAGTTCTTGGAACCTGCATAGATGATCGCGATCTGGTTTTCTACCGGATATGGATCATTTTGTCCCTGCTTAAGGATCTCCACGTTACGCTTACCTTTAGAGATCACACTCATGGTTGAAGCATCAAGATCTGATCCGAATTTAGCAAATGCTTCCAGTTCACGATACTGAGCCTGGTCAAGTTTTAAAGTACCAGCTACTTTCTTCATAGACTTGATCTGAGCGTTACCCCCCACACGAGATACAGAAATACCCACATCAATTGCAGGACGTACACCCGAGTTAAACAAGTCTGAAGTTAAGAATATCTGCCCATCTGTAATCGAAATTACGTTAGTTGGGATATATGCTGAAACGTCACCTGCCTGAGTTTCGATAATTGGAAGAGCGGTAAGTGATCCGCCACCTTTTACCTTGTCTTTAAGACTGTCTGGAAGGTCGTTCATTTGTTTTGCGATATCATCATCAGCGATCACCTTAGCCGAACGCTCAAGAAGTCTTGAGTGAAGGAAAAATACATCCCCAGGATATGCTTCACGTCCTGGTGGACGACGAAGTAAAAGGGAAACTTCACGATAAGCAACCGCCTGCTTAGAAAGATCATCATAAACGATCAATGCAGGACGACCTGTATCTCTAAAATATTCACCGATCGCTGCACCGGCAAAAGGAGCATAAACCTGCATTGGAGCAGGATCTGATGCGTTTGCCGCAACGATAGTAGTATAAGCTAAAGCGCCTTTATCTTCAAGAGTCTTGGCAATTGCCGCAACTGTAGAGGCTTTTTGCCCAATAGCTACATATATACAATATACTGGTTCACCAGCATCGTAAAATTCTTTCTGGTTAAGAATGGTATCAATACAAACTACGGTTTTACCAGTTTGACGGTCACCAATTACCAACTCACGCTGTCCTCTTCCTACCGGTACCATGGCATCGATAGATTTGATTCCTGTTTGAAGTGGCTCAGTTACCGGCTGACGATAAATTACCCCGGGAGCTTTACGCTCAAGTGGCATTTCAAAAGTTTCACCTTCAATTTCACCTTTACCATCAATTGGAGCACCTAAGGTATCAACCACACGGCCAACAATTCCTTCTCCGACATTGATAGAAGCGATACGCTGAGTTCTTTTTACAGTAGAACCTTCTTTGATCTCGTTTGCGGGACCTAAAAGTACTACCCCAACATTATCTTCTTCAAGGTTCAAAACGATCCCTTCAAGACCACTTTCAAACTGAACTAATTCTCCATATTGAGCATTAGCCAATCCATAAATGTTAGCAATACCGTCACCTACGGTTAGAACGGTACCTACTTCGTCTAAAGAGGCCTTGGATTCAAAACCTGATAATTGTTGTTTTAATATTGCTGATACTTCAGCAGGATTTACTTCTGCCATAATTATTCAAGATAAAATGGTACGCCTAGGCATACCGGTTTTAATTAAATTTTTGAAACGTATGTATTGTTTTGTAATTCTCTTTTTAGCCTTGTGAGGTTACGTGACACACTTGCATCATACTGCAAATCCCCAACTCTTAATACAAAACCACCGATGATATCTTCATCAACGATATTTTTAAGACTGGCTTTTGAACCTGTTAATTCCTTAACCTTAGCGAGAATCACAGCTTCAAGTTCTTTATCTAAAGGCACAGCAGTTGTTACCACAGCCTGCCGTACATTATTCAATTCATTAAACTGGATGATATACTGTCTTGCCACGATATGAAGAATAGCAATTCTTCCGTTTTCTAACAAAATATCAATTGCACCTTTAGTAACCGCGTTTACATCCTTGAAAATTTCAAGCAACGCGCTCTTCTTAGTGCTATTTTTTATTACAGGACTGGTAAGCATATTTTCAAGATCCTTACTGTTCAGAACAGTTTTGGAAATTGAGATCATATCCTCATTTACAGCTTCCGCTGAATTTTTATCCTTTGCTAAAGAAAGGATCGCCTTTGCATATCGTTGTGCGGCTCTGGTTCCTCTCATATCTTAGTTTAGCTTAGCATCACCAAGCATCTTTTCGATCATTTGGTGTTGTTCATTTTTGCCAGAAAGTTCTTTACGAACGATCTTTTCAGCGATCTCCACTGAAAGTTCAGCTACCTGATTTCTCAATTCGGCCATAGCAGATTGCTTTTCAAGCTCAATGCTTCTCTTGGCATCTGCAACAATTTTATCAGCTTTTACTTTAGCTTCATCAGAAGCATCTGTAATCACTTTTTCTTTTAACTCACGGGCTTCTCTAAGGATCGCATCTCTTTCAGCACGAGCTTCTTTCATAAGCTGCTCATTATCTGATTTAAGATTCTGCATTTCCTTACGTGCATTTTCAGCTGAAGCCAAAGCATCGTTAATAGAGTTTTCCCTATTTCTTACTGAATTAAGAATAGGTTTCCAGGCAAATTTCGCCATAAGGAAAAGCAATACTAAAAAAACAATGGTTTGCCAGAAAAACAAGCCAATTTCGGGAGTTATTAAATCCATAGTGTTAAATAATAATAGTTAAAAACATCATTTAAAGAAGTCCTTTCGCAACCAACCGTTGCGAAAGGGACTCTTTGAAATTAATTATCTTAATACACCCAATAAAGAGGCAACTACTCCAAAAAGAGCAACACCCTCTACAAGTGCAGCAGCGATAATCATAGCTGTCTGGATCTTTCCAGAAGCTTCTGGCTGACGTGCGATAGCATCCATGGCAGAACCACCGATTTTACCTACACCTACTCCGGCTCCAAGAACCGCTAGTCCAGCTCCTAAAGCTGCAAGACCTACATACAATAATTCCATAATAGAAAAATTTAAAAATTAAAATTAATGATGTTCATGTTCCTCAACTGCCATCCCGATAAACAGGGCCGACAGAATCGTAAAAATAAACGCTTGAAGGAATGCTACTAACAATTCCAGTACTGTTATAAATAAGGCAAACGGAACCGAAACTCCGGCAATGCCCGCATTTTCTAAAATAAATATCAATCCAATTAAACTTAGAATGATAATGTGTCCCGCAGTAATGTTCGCAAAAAGACGAATCATAAGTGCCGCCGGCTTAATAAGCAATCCTAGTCCTTCCACAATTGCAAGGATAGGCTTTACCCAGGTTGGAATGCCTGGCATCCAGAAGGTATGCTTATAAAAGTCTTTATTACCATTGAAGATCATGATCAACATGGTGAAAAGAGCTAAGGAAAAAGTAACTGCAATATTACCCGTTACGTTTGCCGCCCCAGGTAAAAGCCCCATTAAGTTGGTGATCCATATAAAAAAGAACACAGTTAATAAGAAAGGCATGAATGTCATGTATTTCTTCTTGCCTATCTGTGGGATCGCGATCTCATCTCTTACAAATAAAACCAAAGTTTCAAGAACATTATTAAAACCTCTTGGTGCGTGCTCATTCTTCTTATGATGCCTTGCCAAACCTACTGTAAAGAAAAGAAGCATTAAGATCACCGTTAAGAACATTGCAGCAACGTTCTTAGTGATTGAGAGATCCCAGGGTTTAGCAGCGTTCAAAGGATGATGCTCAGCATCAAATTCAACAGCTTCAGCGCCAGCATCTAACTTATAAATATCTTCATGTAAATTAACGAAACGCATTCCACCTTTTTCCACAACGTTATGACCTGTAGAATCGTGATGAAACTCACTGGACATGAATGTTACCAAACCTCCATCAGTATAAAGAATCACAGGTAACGGAAGAGTAACTGAACTCTCTCCTTCACCAAAGAAATGCCATTCATGAGAATCACCAATGTGGTGCATGATCATCTCGGTCGCGTTAAACTCTTCTTCAGCCTCCTGAAGTGACTTATGTTCCTGCTCGTGCTCCTGAGCAAAGGAAAATAAAGGGAAAATGGCAAATGCTAATGCAAAGTACAAGCTAATCACTAAAGATTTCTGTGCTGTCATAGTACCTGTTCTACTTAAAAATTATGGGCTCTAAATTTCCGTGCAAAGGTATACTTTTAATTTTTATGTGAAAGCCCACCCTATAATTTTTTAGTAGTTTCTGAAATTTTAACGATTTTACTGAAAGACAATCAGTTATTGCTTATTAATAAGCTTTACAGCATAAATTGTTTCGAAAATAAGAAATAGAAAATAGGGAATAAAAAAAGCGAGTAAATCCAGAAATGGATTGGCAGCATTGTTTAGCATCATTGGTAATAAAAACAATATTGCTGCCAGCATTTTTAGGAGGCTGCAAGCCATAAATGCAAATCCCGTCTTATCGCTAAAGGATTTATTTACAAAGACAAGAAAGAGAAAAATTAGAAGAGTAGCTATAACATGAAAACTATAGATAGCTATTGTTGAATAGTAGAATTGCTCTTCAAAAAAGTACCTGACCAGTAAAAACTGAATTATAAAAAGCAGGAAAGAAAATGGAAGAAATAATTTTAAAAAGGATAATAGTTTAGCTTGCATTTATTCGTCTTCATTCAGATCTTTTACTGCTCTGAATACCTGATAGAGCGCTATAAACACTCCCAATAAGGATAAAGAGATTGTATAAACTGAATATTTATTTGGGAATTTCCCGTCTAACCAGACTCCAACAAATACTCCAACTGCGATAATAATGCCCATTTGAAGAGCAATATTAACAAAGCCGAGATATTTATTACGCTGATCTTTTTTCATTTTCTTTTTTTAGAGGTTTTACACCGCCGTTCATTTCGCAGGTGGCATTAAAAACCGCTCCGGGTTCTACAGCCAGCTTTCCAGCCACAACTTCACCCTCAATATTAGCCGGACCTCTTAAACTAAGAGTTCCTTTTACAAATAACTTTCCTTTAAAGCTTCCTTCAATATCGGCATTTTCGCATTCCAGTGTGCCATTTATTAATCCTCCTTCGCTTATTACGACCTTACCGGGAGTTTTTAAACTTCCTTCAAGAGTTCCTTCAATTCTAAAACAACCTTTTCCTGAGATCTCTCCTGTTATAAGAGTTCCTGCGGCTATTCTATTTTGTTCATTTTGATTACTGGATGGTTTGGTCTTTTTGGCTTCTGAAAACATAGTAGGTTGGGGTTAGTTATTGTCCAGATAACTTCTTAAATTTTTCTTAATTTGTACAATTCTATAATTTTCCGCGGACATAACAAAAGCCTCCCTGGCTATTTTATACTTTTTATTTTCCCTTAATAATTCCTGAAATCCCAAAGACCTTGAATTATCCCTTAATCCATGAACAACCACAAAAGATCGCTGATTGTCATAAAAATCAATGGAAACAGAAACATCTTTGTAAGATAATTCTGACAAAGCATCTTCTATGGTATCCTTTAATTCCATCGCTATTTCCTGTTCGGAATTTTCTACTGGATAAATAAGTTTATAACTTCCCTTTAAACTATCTGAAGTAAATTCCAGCGTCTTCAATTCAGGAATGCTAGTATTTATAATTTTCTGAGCTTTTTGACCTTCTTCGGTTTGCGGGTAAGTGACCGCCACATAGTTTAGAGATTTCTCGTAAGCTTCCAAACCATTTAATCGGGCATTTGCCTGTGCTTTTAATAATTCAAGCTTTGGGACAATTGGATCTCCTGTAAAACCGGAAATATATTTATCCGCCTGTTCAATAACCTCAGCATATTTCTGATCTTCATACTTCTGGAACAATTTCTTATAAAGAATATCGGGACTGTTTTCATCTCTTTGAATACTTTCAGGGTTTTTTATAAATGCAGCATAACGGGAATCTGAATAATTCGAAAGAATGTCCTTCTTAATTCTTTCCTGTTCGTTGATTTTACCCTGAGCACCGTAAATCTTATATAAATTATATTTAGCCGGAAGCACAAGCCTTTCTTCAGGGTCATTTTCTAAGAGAAATTCCAGGCGTTCTGCAGCCAGATCATACTCACCATAATTTTCGTTATAGATAATTCCTAATTGATAATAGGCAAGGTTCTGTTGAGTTGCCAGACTATCCAATATTGACTGATCACCGGGTATCTGACTTACATAGGTCATAGGATCATAAAGAGGATCATTATCAAGGTTAATATCCATTAATCTTTCCTGAGTGTTTATCGAATTTTGATTCAATGCAGATGAGCCCCATCGCCAATTATCCGCCAGTTCCCTGTTTCCCCAAATCCTCATAAACTCCTGGGCTCCTCTGGAAACTCTCAGTGGATTATAGAAGTAAAAGGTATTCCCTGAATTGTTCTCCCCGGCAGGCGGAACATTTGAGGAGGGAAAATTATTATTTGATCCAATAGTAGCCGTATAAACCGGTAGTTCACCTGCCTCCATATCTTTTACAGCTTTAGCCTTAAGATCGTCGGTATAACCAGAAAAATAGGCTAATTGCTCCTCTTCAGATAATCCTGCCAGTCTAAGAATGCTATCGGTCTCCTCTGCTATTTGCTCATATCTTATTACATCTTCAAGATTGTTTCTTTTCTTTTTAATTGTTCTGTATTCCAATAGTTGTGGAGACATATTAGTAAGAGTACTGTCAAAATATTTGCCCGCATTCTGATAATTGGCGCGATCAAAATTGAAATTGGCAAGAATCTCATAATTGATCGATTTCAGATATACATCGCTGGAAGGAGATCGCAACGATTTGTTATAATAGTCAATAGCTTTTTCAGTAGAATCTATTTTCGTGTAATATTCCCCAAGTTGAAAATAGATCTTATCAAGATAAGGCCTGTTCTCTCTATCCTGTTCCATTTCAGTTAACAGATCCAGCAAATATTGATTATTCCCAGACTGATAATCGTAATTTCTGGCCTTTTGAATATAGGCGTTTACATAATAGATCCGGGGAGACTTTCTATGCAGTTCTATCACCCTGTCGAAATCGGCATTTGCTGTAGCCGTTTCTCCAAGACGGTTATGAAGCTGTCCCAGAATGTAAAAATATCTTCCTTTTTCGGCATTGATATCAGTAAAATCGGCAGCACTTTGTAAGGGTGCCGCGGCACTATCTATCTGGTTAAGGTTGATATAAGCCTGGGCTAAACTCGCATTGGCATCTGCCACATCCTGATCTTTCAATTTATCTGACTCCAGAATTTTTTTAAGCTTGGTGATCGCCAGTTTTTCATTACCAATCCTGATATTCGTCTTTTCGCGCCAGATCCTTGCATGGTTTATATTATCGCTGGCTGGATATCTGTAAAGAATATAATTGAAAGCATCCAGGGCAGGAATAAATCTTTGATCGAAATATCGCGCTTTTCCCAGCAAAAGATAAGCTTCATCCATTTGAGGATTTCGCTGCTTTCCGCTAATTAGCATGGAGTGCTTCTGAATTGCCTTTACCGCTTTTTCTTCAGCTCTTCCAAAATTTGAATTCCGAACACTGTCTGGAAGTAATATTTTTTCATCAACGTCCAGTCTTTCCACAGGTAAAATATCCCAGTAATTATCGGCATAATTCTGGTTGATCTCCTCCCTGCCCTGCTCGAGTGCTACCTGCCCATTGTATAAGGCATTATACTCGGCAGTAACGGCATGGTAGTTCCGGTTAATAAAGGTATCCTTCTTTCTGGAACAGCTGAAAATAGCCGTAGAAAGCAATAAAAAAAGAGTAAATCTGGTAAACGTATTCAAAATGAACCTATTGTGGTATCATGAATAACTTTGATACATCTGGTTTAGTATGTAAAAGTAAACTTCTTTTTCTAAAGTCCAATAGATGCTCTTATTAGCCTTCCGCAATTTCTCTTGAAAAGTATTCTTCAAGCTCGTTGAGGGTAGCTTCAGAAGTCTTCATGTCTTTGACGATGACACCTTTATCCAGGACAACAATTCTTTCACACACTTCAGTAACATGAATAAGATCATGACTGGAAATAAGCACGGTAGTTCCCGTAGTATAAGAAAGTTCCTTTAGTAATTTCTTCAACCTTATCTGAGTAGTAGGGTCCAGGTTTGCAAATGGTTCATCCAGAATTACGACTTCCGGATCACCAATCAGGGCCGCAACGATGCCAACCTTTTTTTGGTTTCCTTTGGAAAGATCTCTTAAATACTTTTTTCTCCCAATAATTTCACCATTGAAAAGGTCTTCAAACTGGGTTAAAAAAGCATCAATATCAGCTTTATTCCGGTTTCTCAATTCGCCAATGAAATAAAAATATTCTTCCGGAGTTAAGTAGCCAATCAAAAAACTTTCATCTATAAAAGAAGATGTAAATGGCTTCCAGTCTTCGCTTTGACTAACGGTTATTTCATTATTAAATATATTTCCAGTTGTTGGCTGAATAAGGTCCAGAAGCAAACTAAAAAATGTAGTTTTTCCAGCTCCATTATTTCCTACCAATCCAAAACTCTGTCCTGAAGGAATATCCAGATGTTCTATATCAAGTACTTTATTTCCACTATATAATTTCGAAAGATTTGTTGCTGTTATCATGGTAAAATTTTTAGTCCCCTTTTTGTTTAAATCCCTGTATCATCACATATTTTCTTTGGCGATAACGCTGTGCAAGAAAAGTAAGTAGTGTAGGCCTTAATAAAAGGCCTATTACCCCCAGACCAGCCAGCACTCCAACAGCGGTCTCGTAATTCACAAATTTGTTAATTAGCCAGAAGAAAAATATAGGAAGCAATAATAATGGGAGGCTCACCAGCCATTGAGTTGCCCCTGTGCCCTGGTAATTCATAAACGGACTCTTATCAAGATCTATCGCTTTTTTATTAAATGAGCCTGCAAATATGAGCAAGGGGATGTTAACACCCATGTTATAAATAGCACAGGCGATATTAATTAAAAGTATATTCCATCCAAAATAAACATAAGGCGTGGTTAAAATGGCCAATACAACTACACTAAATGTGATCAGTCCTATTTTGGAAGCAAGATATTGGCGCATCGGGATATTCTGAGCCATGATCATGGGGTAGTAAGAAGCATCCCAGGAAGGAACAAATTGCCCAAAATTGATCATGAAAATACCTGTCATAAAAATACCCACAAAAACATAAAAGGCAGGCATTCCTTCATAAGCCTCATTTGGATAAAAAATAAGCCCATAGCCCAATAAAATTAAAGATAAATATATTGTTGTTTTTGGTCTTTTGTTTCGCCAGATGAGCTTAAGGTCCTGTTGAAGAAATGGCGCTATACTACCAAATCTCTTAGTCCATCCAAATTCTTTGGTATCAGCGGTCTTACTTTTTCCCTTTAAACCTGCGTCCAGATAAAATTTTCCTAATAGATTTTTATAGTTCCAGAGAAATAATATGATAAGCAATAGAACGGGAATTGCCGCAAAAAGAGGATTTAAGTATAGATAATTCAGTATTCCACCAAAATAATCTGTTACCTGAAAGATTTTCAGATAATCCATAAGCGCTATAATTATGCCTATTCCTATCACCGGAATCAGCGCTTTCAGGTTTTCAGTAAAACGTTTCTTTATAATAAAATTGAAGTAGTTAACGCACAAGGTTATCGTATACATCGCAATCATCCAGCCCAGCATATTTTCTACCGGATAGCCTTCTTTCAGAATACAGTAAAGACCGAAGGGTACTACAAGTAATAGCGGTAAAAAATTGTAAAAAGAATAAAGGGATTTTATCAATACAAAATTCACCACCTTTCGTTTCTGAAAAGGCAGGATCAATAAAGGTTTAATATCTATAACGGGTAAGGTTTGCAACAAGAACCTGAAAAGCAGCTCAAAAGCGAAATAAGTAAGAGCAAAGGCATTCACCACTCTTAAAGGGTCTTTTTCAGGGTATATTTCTTTCAGCATGGGAAATAATGCTATTCCCAGAAATAAAAACATCGCCGAAAAATATAAAGCCAGAAAAACCATTAAGATCTTAAGGCCCAAACTTTTTCCAAAACTGGCCGATCTAAGGAAAGATTTCCACTCCAGCCAAAGGAATTTATTAAACATAAAAACGCTATTTATTGAATTGGTATAGAAATTTAAACTTTTGTTACATTTCTAAAACCTCCATACTTTGTATTTTTGCGGACAAACAAAAAAATAATGAGTAAGTTCTATCCGCTAAAAATAAAGGAAATAATTCGCGAAACATCACAGGCGGTAAGTTTATCTTTTGAGATCCCGGAAAACTTAAAGGAAGAATTCAGTTTTTTCGCCGGGCAATATATTACTATTAAGACCGAAGCTGATGGTGAGGAACTACGAAGAGCATATTCTCTGTGTTCCGCTCCAAATTCAGATGAATTTAAAGTAACGGTTAAGGAGGTAGAAGGCGGTCGCTTTTCGGTAATTGCAAATAATCGTCTTGTAGCAGGTGATGTTTTGGAAGTTCATCCACCAGAAGGTAAATTCATTTTTAAGCCCGGAGATAAAATTAGAAACTATGCTGCATTTGCAGCCGGGAGTGGGATCACTCCTATTCTTTCCATCATAAAAACTGTCTTAAGAGATGAGTCCCATAGTAGGTTCGTACTTACCTATGGAAACAAATCTATAGATGATACTATTTTCTTTAAAGAGTTACTGAAATTACAATCTGAATTTCCAGACAGGTTGTTCGTTGAATTTGTTTACAGTAGAACACGTGAAGAAAATGCCCATTTTGGACGAATTGAAACCAGTACGGTGAATTACATTGTAAAAAATAAGTTTAAGGATCATTCTTTTGATCAATATTACTTATGTGGACCGGAACCTATGATTAATCACGTTTCTGAAGTACTTGAAAATAATGGGGTGAGTAAGGATCAAATTCTTTTCGAACTTTTTACCACTACTGCTGAAGAAAAGAAAATTGAGGGTGATACCGATGGTGCTACTGCCGTTACTATAACCGTGGATGATGAAGAATTCACTTTTTCAATGGACAGAAAAGCTGTTGTTCTGGATATCGCTCTGGAAAATGATATTGATGTTCCTTATTCCTGCCAGGGTGGAATTTGTAGTAGTTGTATGGCCAGAATCACTGAAGGAAAAGCAGAAATGAGCAAAAATCAAATCTTAACAGATGAAGAGATCGAAGAAGGTTTTGTATTAACCTGCCAGGCGCATCCAACCACTCCTACTCTGAAGGTAGATTTTGACGATGTATAAATAAAAAAATCTAAAGCTTATAGTTAAAGGCTAAGTCCCGAAACCAAATATTTTTTATTTTACCTCACCTGGAATTGTTAAAAACAGTTCCGACCTCTCCTTTGGAGAGGTGAAAAATAATCTATATGTTTTCCAGAACTTTTTGAATGACTTTTTCCGGAGGAATGCTGCGCATCACATCTTCGTAGCCCTCCGGAACTTTATTTCCGTAGACTGAAGTTGGAATTTTTGGATATTGAACCAAATCCGGTAAAATACAATTTTCCAACGGCTGATTAAAAGCCCTGAAACCGGTAAAAGGATGAGTTACTCCCCAAAGACTTATCACAGGAACTCCATAAATGGCGGCGAGATGAGCATTCCCGCTATCCATAGAAAGCATGGCGTCAAGATTAGAAATAAGGCTTAATTCTTCGGTAAACCGCAATTTACCAACTATACTTATGGTGTTTGGAAATTTTTGCTCCCAGGCTTCCAGTTTTTCCTTTTCAGATTCACCTCCGCCAAATAAAATGATCCTGATATTCCCTTTTTCAGAAAGTTCAGATATCACTTTCTCCATTAGATCTGCCGGATAACATTTGGATTCATGTTGGGCAAACGGAGCTATTCCCAGCCATTTTTGTGACTGCTTCCCTACAACTTCATAAACCTTGGGCAGTAATTCTCTTCGCTTTGGTGGGACATAGGTTGAAAGATCTACCGGATAACCCAATTCTTCGAAAACATCTGCATATCGCTGATGTGATGATTTAAGCTCTTTAAAATCCTTATGGTGTTCTTTGGTTAAGGCTTTCTTTTCAGCTCTTCCCTTATCGATCTGTTTAAATTTTATTCCGTAGAAATAAAAGAGAGATTTAAGAACATTTGTACGCAACACGTCGTGCAAATCGGCAACGGCATCGATTTCTTCATCCCGAAGTTCGGTTGCTAAAGTCCCGAGTCCAATAACTCCGCTATGTACACCTTTTAGATCTGCTTCATAAACAGTTACGTTGGGTAAATGACTAAAAAGTGGTCTAAAGAAATGCTTGGTAAGTACGGTGATATTTAACTCCGGATATTTATGCACCAACACACTAAGAACCGGCACTGTCATGGCAACGTCTCCCATTGCAGAAAGACGTATCACTAAAATATGAAGCCCTTTTCCGCTATTTTTAGCTGAAACATTATCAGAGCTGTTCATAATACTTACTTGTTACCTCTTAGTACAGGATTCAACTCGTCGTCGTTGTACATTTTCATCTGTTTGTAAACCTTCATATACTTCTCTCCTTTAGAGATCGCTTCGAGCAATTGATTAATTGCCGTAGAAAGATCTACTCTTTGTTCTAAAAGAACATCCAGTTTCGCTTTACATTTCATTTGGTGTTCCTGAGAAGCATCTTTACGATTGGCTTCTTCCGCCATATGGTAAATTTTAAGAGCCAGAATAGACAATCTGTCTATTGCCCACGCCGGACTTTCAGAATTTATAGTCGCGTCGGTATTCGTTTCAACATCCTTATATTTTTCAAGAAAGTAGCTATCAATATACTCGACGGTATCGGTACGATCCTGATTGGAAGCATCGATCTGCCTTTTAAGAGTTAGTGCAGCCTCTGGATTGATATTCTGATCACGAATTATGTCTTCGTAATGCCATTGCACGGTGTCTATCCAGCATTTTCTGTAAAGCAGATGCTCCAAAAGATCTTTTTCAGCGTTATAAGGATTGTTGAATTCCTGATCTACACTATCTTTTTCGTGATATTTTTCAATTACTTCATTAAAAATTCTGTTGGCTTTATCTGAAAACATATACTTTATTTATTCTGTTCTTTATCTGGGTTTTTAAAGCTGAATTAACTCTTCAACTCTGTGGGTACAAAGATATTATTTTAAAAAGAGATTCTATTGAAACTCACAGTAAACATTGATTTCACAGGAAAAAGGCTACCATAAAAGGCATTAGAAGAAGCGTAATTAAAATAACTTCTTTTAAGATCTTATCCTTTTTGCTGTCAAAATAATTAGAAGCTATAATGCTCAATGGAACAAAAAAGAAAATTAGTTCACTCCCATTTTTGGTTGGAGCCAATATCGCTACGCTAATCGTTACAACCAAGCTAAACAGTACCATACTCAGCACAGGCCTTCTGGTAATACTTGCCTTTTGAATCGCAGAAAAATACTGAAATAAGGTCCAAATAAGCAATCCAAGGATAATGCTTAGTGGCACCAGGAGTTTTAAATCTCCATATTTCTCAAAATTGAAATTACTTACCTGAAACCAATCGTAAAATGTATAAAAATGGTCATATGCCAAAAGATGAAAGCAAATAGTTAAGGAAGCAACCGCTGTAAATGCTACTATAGGTACAAGCCAATTTTTAAAGCTTGAAGCAAAATTCAATATTGCAAAGAAGATTATAAGGAAAAATAAACCAGACCAGAAATTATAAAGTGTGGCAATGCTAATCCAAAATGTTGCATCAAAAATCTTTTTCTGAACAAATTTGTGACTCCTTAAACTAATAATTCGTCTTAAACCAAAAAGTATACACAGATTGGAAATTATCACCGATTCATTTTTTAAAAGACTAATGAATGATATCGAAAATATTGCAAATAGGAGGGTTTTATAGGCACTCCGCTTGGTGAGTTCATTCTTCTTAGCGATAAAATTCAGCACAAGTAAGCTTAAAACCAGGAGTAGTAATACGCCAATTTTTTCAAAAAATTCTATCCAGGTAAAGCCATTATTCCACTGAGTAAAATTAGCTCCGAGGTAGAAAACAGACATCAGCAAAATGATGACTGCGAGGTTTAAAGGTTTTGATTTGCTAAAAAAGCTTGTTAGCATTAGGGTTTTTTATATTTTTGTACTCACAAACAAAGATCACACAATGAAAGATTTTTTTGAGGGAATAGCATGGTTATTCGAAAATATACTTTTTTATCCTCTTGATGCCTTAAGATACCTGCAAATGGATTCATGGGCTCTTGCGAACGTTATCAACTGGATATTTGTAATCATAGGAATCCTTGCTTTTGGATATTGGATGAAACAACTTAAGATCTTCCACGATGAGGATAAAAGAAACGACAGAACAAAACCAAAGCCTTTCCTAGGCTAGGTCAAAACCTATATCTTTTCTAAAATACATCTTATCAAATTGTAGTTTATCTGCACTTTGATAAGATTTTTTTAGTGCTATTTTGTAATCCTCTCCGAAAGAAGTTATCGCTATTACGCGGCCTCCACTGGTTACAACGTCCTCTCCTTCCTTCTTAGTCCCTGCATGAAAAACGATTGAATCTTCAATTTGGTTTATACCCGTAATGGTTTTTCCTTTTTCATAAGATTCAGGATATCCACCAGAAACCATCATCACCGTGGCTGCTGCTCTTTCATCGATTTCCAAATTCGATTCATTTAGTTTCCCTTCCCAGGTCTTTTCCAACAATTCAACAAGATCTGTCTTTATTCTTGGAAGCACCACTTCCGTCTCAGGATCTCCCATTCTTACATTATATTCGATCACATATGGTTCTTCATTCACCTTGATAAGCCCAATAAAAATAAACCCTTTATAATCGATCTCTTCTTTCTGCAAACCATTTACTGTCGGCTTAACAATTCTATCTTCAATTTTTTGCATTAAAGTTTCATCTGCAAACGGCACGGGTGAAACAGCTCCCATTCCACCAGTATTCAAACCGGTATCTCCTTCCCCTATTCTTTTATAATCCTTGGCTGTAGGAAGAATTTTATAGTTCTTTCCATCTGTAAGTACAAATACACTTAATTCTATTCCATCCAGAAATTCTTCTATCACCACCTTCTCACTGGCAGCTCCAAATTTTCCGGAAAGCATATTTTCTAATTCTTTCTTGGCTTCATCCAGATCATCTATAATCAAAACTCCTTTTCCTGCGGCTAAACCGTCTGCTTTCAATACATAAGGAGGTTTAAGAGTTTCCAAAAATTTCTTTCCTGCACCAAGACTCTCAAAGCTGAAGCTTTCATAGGCTGCAGTTGGTATCTTATGCATGGCCATAAATTCCTTTGCTCGTTCCTTACTTCCTTCGAGAAGTGCTCCGCGACTGGACGGGCCAATGATCTGAATATCCTTTAACCTTTCGTCTTTTGCAAAATAATCTACAATCCCTTTAACCAGAGGATCTTCAGGTCCCACGACGATCATTTGAATGTCTTTTTCCAATGCGGTGTTTCCAACTGCTGCAAAATCTATTGGATTTACCTGCAGATTCTCAGCAATTTCTGAAGTTCCCGCATTGCCCGGAGCTACATACAGTTTATCGCATTTACTGCTTTGAGCGATCTTATATGCAAAAGTATGTTCGCGACCACCGGAACCTAGGATAAGAATATTCATGGAGTTATCATTTTTAATATTGCTTCAAAAATAATTGTTTGTAAATTGAAGCACCAATAAATTCGTTAAAAAAGCTTTTCTGCCCTTGGATTGGTTCAAACTTTCACTACAGCTTAACAAATTCCCGATTGAAAGGGCTCAGCATACCCTGAAAAAAATTCAGGATATTCCTGAAGAACACTATGCAGAATATCAAACAAAGCGTAAACATGCGATTATAGACTATCATATTCAGCATAATGACTTTTATCGTGAGTTTTTTAATTGGGAAGGCTATGATAACTGGGGAAAAGTGCCCATCATGAAAAAAGCCGATCTTCAGCATCCTCTTGCCGAGCGATTGAGCGACACCTACAATACAAAAACCGCTTACGTAGGTAAAACTTCCGGAAGTAGTGGCCATCCTTTCATTTTTGCGAAAAACAGATTTGCCCATGCCCTGAGTTGGGCTGGTTTTCAGGATCGTTATCGTTGGTATGATATCGATCTGAATAAGTCTTTACAAGCACGTTTTTATGGTATTCCCCTGGATTTTTATGGCAACATCCAGGAGCGTTTAAAAGATCGTATAAGCTTAAGGCGCAGGTTCAACATTTTCGACCTCAGCGAAAAGAAAATGGAAGACTTTCTGGAGAGATTTAAAAAGTCTGATTTCAATTACCTGAATGGTTACACCAGTGCTATTGTTTTATTTGCAAGATTTCTTACAGAAAGAAATATTGTTTTAAAAGAGCTTTGCCCTAGTTTGAATATTTGTATCGTGACTTCTGAAAGACTTTTCGAAAAGGACAAGCAGCTAATTGAAGCGGCTATGGGCGTGCCCGTTATCAACGAATATGGAGCCAGTGAGGTAGGACTTATCGCATTTGAGGATTCAAAAAATCACTGGATTGTGAATTCTGAAGATCTATACCTCGAAATTCTGGATGAAAATGACCATATTTTACCTTACGGAGAAGAAGGTCGCGTGGTGATCACTTCCTTATATAATAAGGCTCATCCCATGATTCGATACGATATTGGAGATATTGGCTGTCTCTCCAAAGAAAGTACACTCAAGAAGCCAATTCTGGAAAAACTTATCGGTAGAACCAATGATATTGCAAGGTTGCCCGACGGAAAAGTGGTTCCGGGATTAACGTTTTACTATGTGACCAAGACTATCATCGAGGATAATGGCAATATCAAGGAGTTTATAATTATTCAAACCGAAATTGATCATTTTAAGATAGAATATGTGAGCCACCATGAATTTTCAGAAGACCAGAAGATCAAAATCCTGGAAGCGGTGAGAACTTACGTAGGAGACAATCTTCATATTCACTTCGAAAGAAAGGATATTTTAAAAAGAAGCCGAAGCGGGAAATTAAAACAATTTATTTCTCATCTGGATTAGTCTTTATTTGCCTTGATTTCACGAAGAATTGTTCTTTAAGAAAGATCAGCATCATCCACATGCTGGAAAAAAAACTATAATTCAGAACACGATGATAAACCTTGAAATTGTATTTCAACATTTCAAATTTATTGTTGGAAATGGAATTTCTTCTAACGCGATAAACTGCCAGAGACTCCTGAATTCCTTCCATGGGGCCCCCTTCTTCAATAACTTTCAGCCATAATCCCCAATCCTGTCGTTTCCGAATTTCAGGACAGTAAATTTTACCAAGAATCGTGGCATTATAAATCCCGGTAAGGTTTCCAACATAATTCGCCTTCAAAAGTTTGTCATACGTTAGCACGGGTAGTGCCCGAACATGTCTGTTTAATTTCTGTCCTGTTTCCGAGATAAGATCGTAACTGGAAAAGCAAGCCGCAATATTTTCATTAGAAAGCGTTTTAAGCTGAATTTCCAGCTTTCTGGGTTTCCACTGGTCGTCTGAGTCCAGGAAAGAAATAAAATCTCCTGAAGCAGCTTCAATTCCCTTATTCCGGCTATGATGTGTACCGAGATTGGATGAGTTCTTAATTAAACGTATTCGGGAATCTTTAGAAGCAAATTCCTGAATGATTTCAGGCGTGGCATCAGTAGAAGCATCATCAACTACCAAAAGCTCCCAGTAGGAATAGCTTTGATTAATGATCGATTGGATAGACTCCGTTATAAACGCCTCCGAATTGTAGGAAGGCATCACAACTGAAACCAATCCATTTTCTTTCATATTATCTCCTGATGTGTTCTCTAAAATCTTTATGTTCTCTTTTTTCTAATTCGTCCTGGCTTAGGCTTTTAAAATAATCGTACGTGATCTTCATGCCTTCGCTCCTGGAAACTTTTGGTTGCCATCCCAGTATCTTTTTTGCTTTAGAAATATCCGGCTGGCGTTGTAAAGGATCGTCTTTTGGTAACTCCTTGAAGACAATCTTTTGATCGGTTCCGGTTAGTTTAATAATTTCATCGGCAAAATCCAATATAGTAATCTCATCAGGATTTCCAATATTCACCGGTTCTGAATAATCACTAAGCAGTAGTCTGAAAATACCTTCCACCTGGTCATCTACGTAACAGAAAGACCTGGTTTGCATGCCATCTCCAAAAACGGTAAGATCTTCTCCCCTAAGTGCCTGACCGATAAATGCCGGGATTACACGGCCGTCATTCAACCTCATTCTTGGGCCATAAGTATTAAAAATTCTGGCGATACGGGTTTCCAGGCCATGAAATCTATGATAAGCCATGGTAATAGATTCCTGAAAACGCTTGGCTTCATCGTAAACACCGCGAGGCCCAATAGGATTTACATTTCCGTAATATTCTTCTGTTTGTGGATGTACCAGAGGATCTCCATAAACTTCAGAAGTTGAAGCGATAAGAATTCTTGCATTTTTTTCTTTAGCGAGTCCGAGACAGTGATGTGTTCCATAAGAACCAACCTTTAAAGTCTGAATAGGAATTTTCAAATAATCGATGGGGCTGGCTGGAGAAGCAAAATGTAGAATATAATCCAGATTGCCGGGAACGTGCACAAATTTGGTGATATCGTGATGATGAAATTCAAAATTTTTGTTTTTCATCAAATGTTCAATATTCTTAAGGTCTCCGGTAATAAGATTGTCCATTCCTATCACTTCAAACTCTTCCTTAAGAAAACGATCACATAAATGTGAACCTAGAAACCCCGCCGCTCCGGTAATCAGTATTCTTTTAGCCATATCATAATTTTTAAAAAATTAATTAATTTTCATCCATCAGCTGATGAAGACTTTGCTTCCAATTCATGATTGCCCCAAACTCATTGATAGCCTTTTCTTTTGAAAGCACACTATATTCCGGTCTTACTGCCAAGGTCTTAAAAAAACCGGTCTTATTCAGAGAAACCAGATCTATTTTTCCAGAATATTCCAGAATTTCTTTTGCAAAATCATACCACGTAGCTTCGCCTTCATTACTAAAATGATAAATTCCGAAAGCGCTGGATTTCAAACCAATAATTTTTAAAACGTATCTGGCCAGATCGTTCGCATTTGTAGGGGTTCCTTTCTGAGATGCTGTTATATTCAATTCAGCATTCTCTTCAGTTTTGCGAAGAATTGTTCTGAAAAAGTTGTGACCAAATTCAGAATAAAGCCATGAAGTTCTAAAGATAAAATATTTATCCAAATTTGAGATAATTTCTTCTTCACCCTTCAATTTGGAAGCTCCATATATATTTATTGGGTCAACCTGATCAGATTCCTTATAAGGATGTATAGCCTGCCCATTGAACACGTAATCTGTAGAGAAATGGAATAAAACCATCTCATGCTTTTTACAGACTTTTGCTATATTCCTGGCCCCTTCAGCATTCACGGCAAATGCTTTTTCCTTTTCTATTTCGGCGTTTTCAACATTCGTATAAGCAGCGGTATTGATGCAGTAATCAATTTTATTCTTATTGAAAAAATCTTCCAGAGAATTCATGGAGGTAATATCCAATTCCTTTGAGGTACAGAACAAAAACTTATATCTCAAATATTCTTTTGAATGTTTCTGAAAACACTGCCCTAACTGACCGTTAGCTCCTGTTACGAGAATGTTTTTCATCCAAATACCTCTTTAAAAGTGGGTAAAACTTTATCTTTTTCTGAAAGGATCATTTCACGCTCCGGAAAGTTCCAATCAATATTCAGGTCTGGATCATTATAAATAATTCCCGCTTCAGAGCCCGGAGTATAATAATGATCACACTTATAGGCAAAAACTGACTTTTCTGAAAGAGTTACGAATCCATGACCAAATCCTTTAGGAACATAGAGTTGAAATAAGTTCTCATCATCCAGAACTACGGAATGTACCTGTTTAAAAGTTGGAGAATCCGGCCTAAGATCAACCACCACATCTAATACTTTTCCGTAGATGACCCTCACAATTTTGGTTTGGGCAAATTCACCTTTTTGATAGTGCAGCCCTCGAAGTACTCCATACCTGGAAACCGACTGGTTATCCTGAACAAATTCCTCATCTATCCCTGAAAGTTCTGCAAAGCGTTGCCGATGATAGGACTCAAGAAAAATCCCCCGATGATCCTCAAATATTGTAGGTTTTATTAAAAAACAATCTTTTAGTGGTGTTTTTTCTACCTGCATTTAATGAGTTTATGAATTAAAAATCTGTTCTAAAATTTTCTCTGTAATTAGATATGTTGGTTTTACACCTGAAGTTCCCAGTCCTCCGGAGGCCAGCGTGCTTCCTGTTTCCAAAGGATTATCTGAGGCATAATAGGCGTATCTTACTTTTACATTTTCATCTATACTTCCGCGTAATCTTGAAGCCGCCTGAATCGCTTTTTGATAATGTGCTCCTTCCATTTCGAGTCCGCAAACATTCCAGGTTGAATCATGGAAGAATCTCAGAATATCTTTATTCTGAAGAGATGTACCTAAAACAGTAATCATAGCCCCATCCACCACATTAATCTCCCGACCATCAAGATCAGATTTTTTTAGTTGATTTTCAAATGGATAATTATCAGCAGTTCCTTCAAATAAATGTGCATCGGGAATCATAATATCACCTTTCCCGCCTTCCAGAATTCCGGCTTTTCCCATTATGGAAATAGACTTCACATTCATTTTCAATTCTTTATCCTCGTAATTGAAAGGTTTTAAAAGCTCATCCATAGTTTCATACGCCTGCTCTCCAAAAGCATAATCCATTACGATAATTACAGGCTTTTCTTTAGTCTTCAGATCATTGAACTTTGTATTGCTAAAGCCATCTTCAAGTTTTGCCGTATCAAATATCTGAACATCGATATTGGTTCCACTTTTATCTTCAATAAAGAACATTCCTTTCTCCAGGGCCGTTTTGGTTACCCTATTTCTTAAAGGGCCATTCCCGCTATCACTTAACTCCTCGTAAAGATCCAGCGCTTTCTTTTTCTTTAATTCGGTTTTTAGAGCAGAAGGAGTATACAAAGTATTCATCACACTGTGCATATTAGCACTGATAATATGCACTGGCCGATCCATTAGCTTATTTTCCATAAGCTTATATTTAATGTCGTTTGCCCAGATCTCTCCATGAATATGGTGCCCTAACCGCTCTCTTAGAACGGGACTGAAGGTGATGATCCTTTTTTCATTTTCGATCGCTTCACGAATAGCCATTTTTCCTAATGACCAAACAAGCCTAAGAAAACGATCGGGATTATCGTTAGTTGAAAATTTAGGATAAAGTTTGTTTATTTCACTAAACGTTCTTCCTAAAATACTGGCGGTGTGGGTTAATGCCACCTCTCGTTGAGCCTGGGTTAAGTCTTCAGTTTGAGTTACGGCAAATTCAAGTTTTTCCCAATCACGGTTAACACTGCCATCTTCATCTATTAAAACTCTTTTCATGATCTTATGAGATTCAATAAAAAGAAAGGTTAAATGCGTAAGGATATCATAAATTTCTGATCTACCTCTGGTGATCTCAATATTCATCTGCTCATCATCAATACGATAACAATTTCTTCGTCTTTTTGGAGGAATAATAGGCTTAAAGTGAGAGTTTCCGTAACCCTCATCACTGGTAAGGTTAATAAACCGGCATTCTTCAATTCCTTTCGGAAGTCTGTCTATCACGTAAAGCAATCCTTCCAGTTCTGCTTTATCATTGGCAATAGAACCGTAGATTTCCGGTCTAAGCGTAAATAATGATTCTCTTAGTGTTTCTCCTGAAACTCCCATTGGTTTATAGAAACCGCGGTTAAAAAGATGACGCATGGTAATATACATACGTTCAATTGCGCCAGAACTTTCCTGAGCTCTTGTTCTGCCTTGTAATTTTAATATAGACATAGTAGTTTTTTAAATAATTTCTTTCAGTTTATCAGCAATTTTACGGTCGTTAGACAACCTTGGAAGCTTATTCTGACCTCCTAGCTTGCCAATAGACTTCATATAATCCTGAAAGGCATTTCTTGGTACCTGGGTGACCTTAAGCCTCTGAAGAATATGTCCTTCAATAAGATCCAAATAATAAGAATTCTGTTTTTGTAAAGATTTGTCAATAATATCAGCAAATCTATTCAAATCTTCCGGTTCCTGCTCAAATTCTACAAACCATTCATGATAAGGGAGTTCTTCCCCTTCCGGATTTATCTGTGGAGCAACCGTAAATTCACTAATTTCGGCTCCTGTTTCTGCCACCGCAGCCTGCATAGCTTCCTCTACTTCCTTCGCAATAACGTGTTCTCCGAAAGCTGAAATAAAGTGTTTAATCCTTCCGGAAACAATTATTCTGAAAGGTTTTAAGGAAGTAAACTGGATGGTATCTCCAATATTATACGCCCATAAACCTGCATTGGAAGAAATGATCATCACATAGTTCACTCCTACTTTAACGTCTTTCAGTAATAATCTTTGTGGATTTTCATCATAAAATTCATCTGCGTTTATGAACTCGTAAAACATCCCGGAATTCAGCTGAAGCAGCATTCCGTTTTCTTTTTGCTTATCCTGAAAGGCAAAAAATCCTTCGGAAGCCGGATAAAGCTCTATACTATCCACTTTCCGGCCAATTAGGCTTTCAAATTTGGAGCGATAAGGTTCATAATTCACCCCGCCGTAAATAAACAGATCGAAATTTGGAAAAATCTCACCAACCTTATTCCCGGTTTTTTCAATAAGCTTTTCAAAATACATCTGAACCCAGGATGGAATTCCGCTAATAACCGACATATCTTCCTTTACAGTTTCATCTACGATCGCATCCACCTTGGTTTCCCAATCTTCAATACGATTAGTTTCCCAACTTGGCATCCTGTTCTTTTGTAGATAAGCGGGCACATAATGAGCTACGATTCCGGAAAGCCTACCGAGTTTTACGCCATTTTTCTCGCTCAGTTCAGGACTTCCCTGCAAAAAGATCATTTTACCATCAACAAATTTTGCCTTTCCGGTATCTTCGATATAACAAAGTATTGCATTTCTCGCAGCGTTTATATGAGTGGGCATAGATTCTTTTGTTAACGGAATATACTTAGCCCCACTGGTGGTCCCGGAAGTTTTAGCATAATACAATGGTTTCCCCGGCCACAATACATCCTTTTCGCCTTTTACCATCAAGTCCACATACTCCTTTAATTCTTCATAATCCCGAACAGGCACATGTTTTACAAAATCTTTATGTGACCTAATATTTTCGAAGTGATGATCTTTTCCAAACCTGGTGTTTTTCGCATTATTTATAAGATTATTAAACACTCTATGCTGAGTATCATGAGGGTTATTAGCCCATTTATCAATCTTTTTTCTGATTTTGGATGCAAAGATTTTTGCTGAATAAGACTTTATAGACATAGGTTAATTGAAATCAATATATTCTGAAGGATCTACTGGATTACCCTCATTCCAGAGTTCAAAATGAAGATGAGGACCGGTTGTGAGCTCACCGGTATTCCCTACAGTAGCAATAACTTCACCGGCTCTTACCATTGCGCCCTGAGATTTGTTAATAGATGCATTGTGTTTGTATACAGAAAGCAAGCCGTAGCTATGTTCAATGATCAGATACATAGCCTGTTTCTGCGGTCCATTCAGCAAAGATAACTCTACCATCGGCCACTGATTTTACCGGAGAATTCCTGGTGGTAACAATATCAACCGCATAATGCTTATCTTCTAGATTATAGCCTTCAGAAATAGATCCTTTAACCGGCGGAAATAATGAAAAGTTGATATTATCTGTAGCGGTTGGCAAAATATTGTATTTATCTTCCTGAGCCACTTCTTCTCTAAGCAGAGAATCTGCTTTAATCCGGTTTATTTCTTCATATTCAACATCGGTAATTGGCTGGCTTAAAACTGAATCTCTATTCAATTTCTCAAGATCCAGCTCCCCGGTAAGTGCATTTTTTATGGAATTCAGGTATTGATCATTCAGCCTTATCACATTCTGAAGGGAATCTGAAGTATATGCAAGGTTTGCAGCCCGTTCTTTTAAGTCTGGAGAAGAATAACCCGGAATATACTCCCGTAATGGTGTGAATGCGATTAAAATTGTGGTTGCAACGACCAAAAATATTGTCAATAATCCAACTACTACGAAGACATTCAATTTTGTTAATCTAAAGGAAAATCGTTCTTCAAACGTATCTTCATTAAGAACAACCATTCTATACTTGTGAAGTAGTTTTTTCGCGAACTTCTTTTTTGTCTTCTTATTTTGAGCCATAGCTAAAATTAGGTATTACAA
The DNA here is from genome assembly GCA_963779835.1 of uncultured Flavobacteriaceae bacterium. Taxonomy (GTDB): domain Bacteria; phylum Bacteroidota; class Bacteroidia; order Flavobacteriales; family Flavobacteriaceae; genus Christiangramia. The sequence goes on along the minus strand of CAVZZT010000008.1, from coordinate 145,208 downwards.
AGATAAATTAAATAATTTGCCGTTGAATACTCCTGAAAGACTAATTAGGCTATGCTTTCATCATTGGCAATTTATTGCCTTCTTAACGTTTAGATTGCTTAATTCTTGTTAAGTTTGTAAAACAAAATTAAAAGACATGAATGCAAATATTTTGCCTTTGGTTATAGGAGCACCACAGATTATCTTAATTGTGGTTATTATATTATTGCTTTTTGGAGGACGTAAAATTCCTGAATTGATGAGAGGTCTTGGTAGTGGAATAAAGGAATTTAAAGACGCTTCCAAAGAGGATGAAAACGATACAAACCCAAAGGATAAGAAAGTACCCGAAGAAAATAAGTAACCTCTGAGCTTACGATAACAAAAAACCCAACTTTTCAGTTGGGTTTTTTTATTTTATACTTATTCAAATTTAGCTGATTGCAGTATCGCATCCAGCTCAAATATATTATCCCGTTTCCCTCTGGATGGAGAGAATACGAAACCTTCAAGAATCAAAAAGCGATTATTTTTTTCATCTTTAACGGCATAATTCACAAAAGGTCCCGCCATAAAATCATTTTCAACTTCCCATGTACCACGGGTTTCATAGGCGAATTTGCCATCTATTTTGGTTTCAAAAAGATAAGGCGCATAGGCTTTTTCTGTGATCATATAAGAATCTTCAAGTCTTCCGGGAATCTTAGCTTCTCCAATAGAATCCCTCATCTTAATAATATTAGCAATAACGCTTGAATCATTCTCTATTTTACTAATAGGCACTTCATAAATCAGAATTTCCATACTTCCTTTAGGGATCTCTTTTCGTATCCAGGCGAAATGATCATCTTCTTTTGCATACCTATAAGCTGAAGGAAATTTAAGATTGAGTCCGAATTTTTCTTTTAAAGACTCATCTTTCTTGAGGGATTTACGAATTCTCCTTTGCTTTTCAGTCAGCTCCGTCTTTTTGAAAATATTGATGATGGAATCTGATTGTTTGTTGATAACGTTTATGATCTCTTCGGAATTACTACCCTGAACTACAATTCCTGTTTGAGGTCTTGAAAATTCATCTTCAATTAGAGTCATTCCAGATTTACCATCTTCCTCAATTTTTAGAAAAATCCGGGTATTCCTAACAAATCCAGTAAAGGTTTCCGGAGGTATCTGGCTAAGGCTGAATAAAGGTTCTTCTTGTGGAAGTCCGTCTACCGGTGCCGCCAGTTTATTCCGAATAGCTTCTCCTACTTCTCCTTCCCACATTTCATTTTCGATAACTACGGTTAACTGATTTATGTTTCCTGAAGAATCAGATAAGATCCGGTCACTCTTACCTTGCTTTTTTTCTTGGTTATTACAGGAAATTAAAAGGAAAATACTGGCTAGCAGGATTAGGCTACGTTTCATTTTTTCGGTTTTGATTATTGGTTTTTTAGCCTTTGGAAATCTTAAGTTTCATTCCCGGTTTAAGGCTACTGCTGTTCATATCATTCCATGACCTCAAATTCTGTACCGTAACGCCCGGGAACTTCTTAGAAATACTCCATAGAGAGTCTCCTTGCTTTACCGTATAAAATTCTGGATTTGAACTTTTGCTTGATTTGGAGGCTTTTGTACTGGAAGCTACCTCTACAGGTTTCCTGGGATAAATTGTTAGATATTGTCCCACTCTGAGGTTGTTACTCCTCATATTATTCCATTTTTTGATACTGCTTATGCCTACGCCATATCTTTCAGCAATTTTTCCTAAATAATCTCCACGTTTTACTCTATACCTTATGCGGTCCTCAGTTTCAACATATTTTGGAAGTTCCTTTTCCGCTTCCTTTAATTGATTTTCAGCAAAATCATAAATAGCATTTTCATTGCTTACGAATTTACCACTCGCCTGTTTTGGAAGTCGAAGACTATACTTTTCATCTTCTACGAAAGGAATAATATCAAGCTTGAAACTTGGGTTTAAAAATTCAAGCATTTCTTTTTCAACTCCTGTAACCTTGGTAATTTGATCAAAAGTAATCAGTTGTTTTACCTGAATGGTATCTGTTTGGAAAAATACGACATCGGGCTGCTTAGGCTGAAAATTATGCTCATCGGCATATTCAAATAAATAAAGAGTAGCCAGAAAAGCAGGGACGTATCCGGCTGTTTCACGTGGAAGATATCTTCTAAGCTGCCAGTAATCAGTAGAACCACCACTTCTTCTTATTGCCTTGGAGACATTCCCGGGTCCTGAATTATAGGAGGCCAGTACAAGGTCCCAATCACCAAATACCTTATATAAGCTCGCCAGGTACTGCGCAGCCGCCTCTGTAGATCTTGCAGGATCCATACGCTCATCTACATAAGAACTAACGTCTAAGCCATGCATTTTACCAGTAGTAAACATAAATTGCCATAAACCGGTTGCACCCACCCAGGATTTTGCTTTGGGATTCAATGCAGATTCAACTATTGCCAGATATTTTATCTCTAAAGGAATATCATATTTGTCCAGCTCCTGTTCAAATAACGGAAAGTAATAAGTACTAAGAGCCATTAAGCGTTCCATACTCTGCTTATTTCTCTTCAGATAAGACTTTATTACACTTTCGAGAATTGGATTATACTCGATATTGAAAGGAGTCCGCGCATTCAGCTTGGCTAAACGAGCTTTAAGAGTATCTGTTGGAAGGTCTTTATAAACCACTTCTTCATAATCCTGTTCCCGAATAGATTTCTGCATCTTCTCGAACAGATCTGAATTTGTAAGTTCAAGTGTCCAGAGAGAATCTATGGTCTTGGCTTTAGGAAGATCCTCAAGTTTAACCTTTGAGGAGTCCCGTATTGCAGCAGAAATTGGCAGTTTATCTCTAAATTCCGGATCAGGCTGAGCCAGTTTGATCTCGGTATCGTCACTCTTTTGGAAAATTTGAACTCTAAAATTGGCCTTTTCAACCCTTTCCTTATTCTTTTTTTCCTGAGCGAGAGTAGACATTCCCGCAAGGAGTAACAACAATACTATTTTTCGTTTCAGCATACATTCATTTTACAAATAACAAACGAAAACTTATCAAAATTCGTACCTCGTTAGGCTTTGATAGCTTCAATTCCTGGTAAGGATTTTCCTTCAAGCATCTCAAGCATCGCGCCACCCCCGGTGGACACATAGCTAACCTTGTCATCCAATCCGAATTTTTTAACAGCCGCAACTGAATCTCCCCCACCAACTAATGAAAAAGCACCATTCTTAGTAGCTTCCACGATGGCTTCGCCTAATTGAATAGTTCCTTTAGCGAAGGTATCCATCTCAAAAACTCCTAATGGTCCATTCCAAAGAATGATCTTAGAGTTGCGAATAACATCAGAAAAATTCTGAATAGTTTCAGGCCCTATATCCAGTCCCATCCAGCCATCAGGGATATTGTCCACACTTTCAATTTGAGTGCTTGCCTGTTCTGAAAAACTATCTGCAATTACAGAATCTACCGGAAGATGTACTTCCACCCCTTTCTCCTTAGCCTTTTTCAGAATTTCAAGAGCGAGTTCCTGCTTATCATCTTCAACCAGTGAGTTTCCAATATGTCCTCCCTGGGCCTTAATGAAAGTATAGGTCATCCCACCTCCAATAATTAAGTGATCTATTTTATCGAGTATATTTTCTATTACGGTGATCTTGGAAGAAACCTTTGCTCCACCAAGTACAGCGGTAACCGGCTTCTCCTTACTATTTAAAACTTTATCCAGACTCTTGATCTCTTTTGCCAGTAGATATCCAAAACATTTATCTTTAAAAAATTTAGCAACAACAGTTGTTGAAGCATGAGCCCGGTGAGCAGTTCCAAAAGCATCGTTCACATAAATATCTCCCAGTTTTGAAAGTTTTTCTGCAAATTCTTCATCTCCTTTAGTTTCCTCTTCATGAAAACGAAGATTTTCCAGTAAAAGAACCTCCCCAGGTTTCAAATTTTTAGCGGCATTTTCTACTTCCTCGCCAATACAGTCTCCCACAAATTTCACTTCTACACCCAGTACTTCTGAGACCTTACTGGTAATATGCTGAAGAGAATATTTACTTTCCTTCCCTTTAGGCCTTCCAAGGTGTGACATCAAAACAACACTCCCACCATCTTCCAGGATCTTAATAATAGTAGGTTTAGCTGCTTCAATACGATTCGCATCGCTCACTTGCATTTCTTCATTTAGCGGAACATTAAAATCCACCCTAATAAGTGCCCGTTTATTATTAAAATTGTAGTCGTCTATAGTTTTCATAGTATTGCTTTCTTACAAATATAAATTTTTCCGAAGATAATAAAGCGCATATAATTTTATATTTGCCTATGCTTTTTAACGATGTAATTGGTCTTCCGCATTTAAAAAATCACCTGACGACCACCGCCGACAGAAACCGAATTCCTCACGCCCAACTTTTTACGGGTAAACCTGGAAGTGGGGCTCTTCCTATGGCAATTGCCTATGCCCAGTATATACTTTGCAAAAACACTGCTGGGGAAAATAACAATGAAAAGGCTGGCGCCTGCAATATGAAATTCAAAAATCTGGCCCACCCCGACCTTCATTTTGCATTCCCGGTAGCTGTAAATGAAAAAATAAAAAAGAACCCGGTTTCGTCCCATTTTTTAGAAGAATGGAGAGAATTCATGCAAAACAATCCTTATGGAAGTCTTTATGATTGGTACCAAAATCTTGGAATTGAAAATAAACAGGGACAAATAAGCGTAAACGAAGCTCACGATATTGTAAAATCACTATCATTGAAGGCTTACGAAGGAGGCTTTAAGGTAATGATCATCTGGATGGCTGAAAAAATGAATATTCCAGCTGCGAATAAGCTTCTGAAACTTATTGAAGAACCGCCAAATAATACTGTTTTTCTGCTGATTACGGAAGATGAAGAGAACATTATTCAAACAATTCGTTCCCGTTGCCAAAGTTTACATTTCCCTCCTTTAAGTGAAGCAGATATTGCCCAGGCACTTGAAGATAGAGAGCACTGTGATCATTCCACCGCTAAGAAAATTGCCCACCAGGCCAATGGAGATTATACCAAAGCTACCCACATCTTAAGAAAGAATTCCGGAGATGAGCAATTTGAAGCCTGGTTCATAAGCTGGGTTCGAAGTGCATTTAAAGCTAAAGGAAATAAATCTACTGTACTGGAGCTGGTTGCCTGGAGTGATGAAATTGCTGCTCTAGGCAGGGAAACTCAAAAGAGCTTTTTACTTTATTGTATTGATTTTTTTCGTCAGTCTCTTTTGATGAACTACAAGGCAAAAAATCTTGTTTATCTTGAACCTTCCGCTGAAAAATTTAAATTGGAGAATTTTGCTCCTTTTGTTCACGGCAATAATATTATGGAAATTACCGAGGCTTTAGAAACAGCAATTTATCATATTGAAAGAAACGGAAACGCAAAGATCATCTTAACCAATCTTTCAATTAAACTAACCAGATTTTTACACAAAAAAGCAGCTTAATCATGGAAAACTTAACAGGCAACATTACTGAAATTTTAATTCTACTCTTTATCCTGATAACTTTTTTACAATCGGGAATAGACAAAGCAGCCGACTGGAAAGGAAATACAGGATGGTTGAATGATCATTTCTCAGGTACTTTCCTCTCGGGATTGGTTCCGTTAATGGTAGGTATCATAATGATCATAGAAATTATAACCGGTATATTGGCCATCGCAGGAATTGTGCATCTTTTAGCTTATAACGAGGCATCATTTGCTCTTTATACCTGTGTTCTTGCCTGTGTAACTTTATTAATGTTACTTTTTGGTCAGCGCGTGGCGAAAGACTATGCAGGTGCATTCACCCTAACCGGTTATTTTATAGTTTCAATTCTTGGAGTTTTTATTCTAAGCTAAACGCTAATTTAATTTCAAAACATAAAAAAAGCTTCAGAAAAATCTGAAGCTTTTTTTATATAATATTGATAGAGCCTTTCTACTCCTCTACTTCTTCTTCGATTGTATCATCTCCTCCATAATCTTCATTAAGCTTAGATAAAATTTCCTGAGTGATATCTAAACCTTCTTCCGCGTACATGATATTCGCGCTTTCATTAGATCCAAAAATATAAGTGTAGTTATTTTCTTTTCCATAATCCTTCACGTAATCTTTCACCTTAGTTACAACAGAATCCATTACTGCTGAACTTTGCTCTCTAAGACGGTTGCTTTGCATTTGTTGCTGCTGTTGTAGCATCTGCTGCTTTTGCATTAATTCCTGTTCCTTTTCCTTACGCTGAGATTCAGACATTGATTTCATTTCAGACTGATACGCCTGAACTTCCTGTTGAAAAACTCTTGCTACAGAATCTAATTGTTTTCTAACCGAATCTGATTTAGTAGTGAAGTCAGCCTCCACATCTTTCATCTCTTTATATTCCTTAATTAATACCGTGGTATCTACGTAAGCTGTTTTTTGCTCATTACAAGAAACCATCATAATTGCAACAGCTGCAATTCCAATAAATCTTTTGATCATAATTTTATCATTTTGAATGGCAAATGTATAAAACTATTTTTGTGAAAAAGACAAATAAAATTTAATTATAAGTTTTTTCAATCAACACGCAATTCAATATAAGGCCTAACTATTAAAAAATAATGAAAATAAAGGGTTTTGAAGGCTTAATTAAAAAATAAGTTATCTAATCTTAACCAAACATACCTAACGCTCTTAAAACGGCTTATTTTAAGTAATATTCACTTTTTTAAAGAAATAAGCAATGGAAGAATACTCTCCAGAATGCTTTGCCTTAATATTGGACAAGAATCCCCTGTAGAATGCATTTATTAAATTTGTTGAACCAGGTTTGTTTTTCTCGCTTAGTAAACTCACATAAAAAGAATCGAATTTGAGAGGTTTTTCTTTCACCAACTCAAATCCATGCTTCTCAATTTTTTGTTTCAGTCCGATTCTTGAAAAATGCCAAAGGTGTCTTGGCACATCCCAGGCCGCCCAATCTTGTTTATAATAATTAGCGTCGTAAGATTTATAATTAGGAACAGCGATAATTAAAATACCCTCTTCTGCCAATATCTGTTTGAATTCAGAAATCTTATTTTCAAAGTCAGGGATATGCTCCAGCACATGCCAAAGACTAATAACATCGAATTGCTTCATTAAAACATCTGAAAGTTCAGGTTTTAAATCAAGCCCTTTTAAAATTGCAAGTTCCCGTGCAGTTTCATTCGGTTCCACTCCCTCTACATTAAATAAAAGAGTTCTCATCTTATTCAGAAACTCTCCGGTCCCTGCTCCATAATCCAAAATTCTCCCATGCTTTACGAAATTTCTTATCCATTTAGCCTTTTTGGAAAGCATGTGTGATTTGACCGAATGATAGATTTTATCCTGAAAGCTTTTTTTGGAATCGCTATGAGAAATGTAATCCTCACTTTCGTAATATTTAGAAAGATTTTTCGGAAATGGATGAGTCTTCAGAATCCCTGTTTCGTATTCTGAAATTTTAAAATCCTCCCCGCTAACTAAATGATCTTTGCAGATCAAAAATGGTTTTTCAGGACTTACAGATTTATTACTTTGCTCTATTGTTACCAAGAATTGATTCATTTGTTCCACGTGGAACATTATAAAATTATCTACCCATATACACTAATAATACGGAAATATCATTGGGACTTACTCCACTAATTCTCGATGCCTGAGAAATTGTTGCAGGCTGCACTTTTTTTAGTTTTTCCCTAGCTTCGTAAGACATGGATTTAATATTAGAATAATCGAAATCCTTTGGAATTCGAATATCTTCCAGCCTATTCAATTTATCAGCATTGTTTTTTTCTTTCTCGATGTATCCGGAATATTTAACCTGGATTTCGGTCTGCTCGATCATCTCTTCGTTCAGATCATTTTCAGAAATAAACTGCTCTACCCCACTAAAATTTTTAACATCTTCCATAGTGATTTGAGGTCTCGAAAAAACTTTAAAAACCTTATCACTTTGTTTCATTAAAGAAGATTTTCTTTTTTCCAGAACCGGATTTGCTTCTTCAGGAACAACACTAAGATCTTTAAGAAATTGAACAAACTTGAAAGATTTATCTTTTTTCTCTTCCATCTTTCTCATTCGGTCTTCAGATGCCAAACCTAAATTATAAGATTTTTCGGTTAACCTGAAATCAGCATTGTCCTGTCGAAGAAGAGTTCGGTATTCTGCACGGGAAGTAAACATCCTGTATGGCTCTTCTGTACCCTTGGTAATAAGATCATCGATTAGAACGCCTATATAAGCTTCATTACGCTTAAGAATAAATTCATCCTTTTCCTGAACTTTTAGAGCGGCATTTATTCCCGCCATCATTCCCTGGCAAGCTGCTTCTTCATAACCGGTAGTTCCGTTAATCTGGCCAGCAAAATACAACCCTTCCACAAGTTTTGTTTCCAGTGTATGTTTTAATTGCGTTGGCGGAAAATAATCATATTCAATCGCATATCCAGGTCTGAAGAATTTTACATTCTCAAAACCATCTACAGACCGCAAAGCTTTAAACTGGACATCTTCCGGTAAAGAAGTTGAAAAACCATTTACATATACCTCTACGGTATTCCACCCTTCAGGTTCAACAAAAAGCTGATGCCTATCCTTATCTGCAAAACGATTTATTTTATCTTCGATAGAAGGACAATATCTTGGACCAATACTTTTTATTCTACCATTGAACATTGGAGAACGATCGAACCCTTCCTTTAATATTTCATGCACCTCGTTTGAGGTATAAGTCATGTAACAAGAACGTTGTTTTGATAAAGGCTTAGTTTCATCAGAAAATGAAAATTTACCAGGAATATCATCACCAGGTTGCTCGGTCATTTTTGAATAATCCAATGATCTTCCATCAACTCTCGGAGGTGTCCCGGTCTTCATTCTTCCGGCTTCAAAACCCACATCGATCAAATCTTTTGTAATTCCGGTAGCCGCTCTTTCTCCTGCTCTGCCTCCACCAAATTGTTTATCTCCGATATGTATAAGACCATTCAAAAAAGTACCATTAGTACAAACAACACTTTTACCAAATACTTCTAAACCTAAAGAAGTTCTAACACCAACAACTTTATCCTTTTCAATAATAAGTCCGGCAACCATTTCCTGGTAGAAATCAAGATTTGGTGTTTGTTCCAACTTCAATCGCCAGTCTTCAGCAAACCGCATTCTATCACTCTGAACTCTCGGACTCCACATGGCAGGTCCTTTGGATTTATTCAGCATTTTAAATTGAATAGCGCTAGTATCACTAACAATACCGCTATAACCACCCATGGCATCAATCTCTCTAACAATTTGCCCTTTGGCAATACCGCCCATTGCGGGATTACAACTCATTTGGGCAATGTTCTGAAGATTCATGGTAATGAGTAGGGTTTTGCTACCCATATTTGCAGCCGCGGCTGCAGCCTCACTTCCGGCATGCCCTGCTCCAACTACTATAACATCATACTCCTTTTCGAACATATCCTAATTCAATTTTTTGTCTATTGTTCCACGTGGAACAATAGTATTTTTTCTTCTTCCTTGCGTCGCATTACTTCCTGGTCCCTTTCAGTTTTATCTTTAAAACCACAAAAATGTAAAATTCCGTGGGCGAGAACCCGTTTCAATTCTTCGGTGAATTCAACATTAAAATTACCTGAATTTTCAGCAACTCTTTGGGTACTTATAAAAATATCGCCTTGCAACGTATTTCCTATTGTAGAATCAAAACTTATAATATCAGTATAGGTATCATGAGAAAGATATTTTAGATTAATTTCATGAAGATATTCATCGTCACAAAAGATGAAATTAATATCACCAACGTATTTGTTCTCCGTTTCTATGATAGATTCTATCCAATCTTTATAACGTTCTTCGTTATTAAGCACAAAATCATTCTCACTAAAAAAATTAATTTCTCCCTTTTCCAAAATAGTCCTTTACTTTCTCTCTGTAAATTTGGCGCAAAGGTAAGATTTGTCTGTTTAAAATTTCAGTAGAATTAAAATATTCTTTTGCGCTATCAATCTGATCCTGAAGAGTGTTTTCGTAATCCAGTCTATTGGTGTCAGACTTTCGTTTATCATCGGTTCCCTGAAGTTTAAAAGCTTTCTCAAATTTCAATAATTCGTACTGAAGCTCCTGCATTCTTTCCAAGGTTCCGGGATCGAAACCTTTATCTAATAATTCCTCTTCAATGCGCTCCATTTCCTCCGTAGGATTGTTACCGGGTTTAACCCCATTTTGTTCCAACAGTCTTTCCATTTCCTGTCTAAGCATTTGCTGTTCCTTGTATATTTCGTAAACCTCCCCGCTCTGACCTTCACCTTCGCCCTGCCTTTGTTCCCGTCCTTCTTTTGGTTTTCCTTCAGTACCTTTCTTCATCTGTTCCAGTAAATCTTTCTGCTGTTCAATAATATCCTGTAGTTGAAATTCCTGTGCACCTTTTCCCTGCCCTAACTGAGGATTAGCGATCATTTCCTGCATGGATTCAAGTATCTTATCCAATAAATTCGCCAGGTCGTTGGCACCTGTAATAACATACTGCTGACTGGAAGTGCCCTGTGGAATCTGATTTTCGGAAAGTCTTTCAATTGCCTTTTCCAGATCAAATTCTATGTTAGTGAGTTTATCAGTAATAACCTCATTAATCATAGGATTCCTCATGGCAAGGACATACAAACTATCATCGATATACCTGAAATTTTCACGAAGATTACTTTGTTCTTTTAGTTTACCTGCGAACTTTGGATTGTTCTGTTGGGTAATCTTGAAATCGTTTAAAAGATCTTCCTGTTCAAAAGAAAAAACGATCAAATTATCTAAAATCTGCCTTAACGTTTCTGCATCTTCCTGCATTTGTTGCTCACCTCCCCGCATTGAAGATTGTTGCATTTGTTCACTCATTTGCTGCATTTTTTTTGCCGCATCCTTTTGCTTTTCCTGAGCTCCTTCCTTATTTTCCTGGTTTAATTTATCTGTAGCATCCTGCTGATCCTTTTTAATGCTTTCTTCATCTGTTTTTTCCCTACCCAACTCCTGAGGTGATTTTAGTTTGTCATTCTCCTTTTCAAGTTCATCCATTTGCTTTCTAAAATCATCAAATTTTTCATTTAGCTTTTCCTGATCTTTCTGAGTATTCTTTTCTTTATTTTCTGAAAGTTGCTCCTGCTCTTCAGCCAGGTTCTCGAGATCTCTTGAAAGTTTTTGCTTTTTCTCTTCTACATAATATCTCTTGGTAAGTTCAAGTAATTGTTCAAGATTTCTCTGGTTTGATTTATTTTGCTTTGATAATTTCTCGAGTTTTTTACCTAAATCTTCCTTTTCAATTTTCTCTGAATATTCTTCCAGTTCTTTAAGTAGTTCTTCATTCTCCTGAAGCCTTTTTTCATTATTCTCTAACCGCTTACTTAGCTCCTTTTCCATCGGAGAATTTTCATCCTTCTTATTCTCTTCTAAACTTTTCTCAAGTTTTTCCGAATAAGACTTCATCATAGCATTTTGTTTCTTCTGCCGTTTTAGAAATTCTTCGAGCTTTTTTCTTTCATTATAATTGAGCTCTTCATTTTCTTTTTCCAGTCTGGAAATCTCTTCCAATTCTTTCTCCGACTTTTCAAAATCATCCAGTTTTTCACCAATATTATTTATAGCATCATTTTGCTCCTGTAGCTTTTCATCTTCCAATTCTTCACCTGTTTTCTTTCTGTATGTATAGGTTTCTGATCTGGAAGATTTGGAACCATTTACAGCGTCATTATCAAAAATTCTGAAATAATAGCTATAGCTTTTTCCGCTTTCTAAAGAAAGATTACCCGGAAAACTAAAATGAAATTCATCAAAACTTTCCTTAGAAACTGGAATATTAACTGTTTCGGGATTCTCTTTATTGGTTTCATGAAAATATACAAGCTCCAGTTTTCTTAAACCATAATCATCGGAAACATTCCCTTTAAAATACTGTATATCAATATTTAATGAATCCTTTTCAGATAAAACCGAAATTTCAGGATATTGATCTTTAATCACTTTTACTGAATAATCCAGATTCTCATAATCTTTAATTTCCCTGTTCGAGGAACTTACGGAATACGTCAAATTTGAAATTATCCTTCGATTATATCCAGCAAAATCGTCCTGAACATGAATGTTTATAACCGAATCCAGTAATTTGAAATTAAGGTTGTCTACATTTCTGGTATTAAAATTCCATTGGATCCTTGTACCCTCGGGAACTGTGATATTTCCCGTTCCGTCTAACCTTTCATCAGTCATTCCGGTGTAAGCAGGATAATCCAGATCCATTTCAAAATTCAACAGTTTTGGAACTTTTACCACTCTCAAGTTATAATCTATAGAGCTTACTTCATTGGACTTAAACTGGAAATCTACATCTTTGTTAAGATTGGCAAATGAATATTCGAAAACACCCGGGGCCGATTGTTTCATAAAATTCTCATTACCTCCTGTAATTATCTGAACTGTCTCAGGGTTATAATCCCCAACAGTTTTCACCTGAAGTTTGAAGATCTCCCCCTCCCTGACTTCAAGCTCATTATTCAAAATGATGAAATTAAAAGGAGCGGGCTTTACGTAGACGGTATTATAGTCTGAGATCCTGCCGAAACTATTCGTAATTACATTTGCCTTTCCTGCTATAAAAAGACCAAGAATAATTAGCACGGGAAAAAGAACGAATTTCAACTGTTTCCGGTTTCCTTTAAGATCTATAGCATTATTAAAAGGAATTGGAGTAAGTTCACTGGAACGCTGATCTATACTGGCCAGTAGAAGATCAGATTTTTTAGAATTATTTTTAAGCTGAATTAAATTGGTAAGTTTATCATTTACTTCTGAAAAGTGGTTTCCAATAATTTCGGAAGCCTGAAATTCGTCAATTCCCTTCGATATTTTCATCAATTTGAAAAATGGAATGCCAACGAATTTTATTAAAAGTGAGATTTCAACCAGGATAAAAAACCAGAAAAGAATTGTTCTTCCGGTAGTAGAAAGCCAGAGAACATATTCCAGACACACGATCAATAAAAAATACAGCAATCCAATACCAGTAAACAAAAGGCCTCCTTTAAGTATTAAATTGAAATAATACTTTTTTATAAAAGCCTCAAGTTTTTGCTGCACCAGTCCGAAATTCTCCATTTTTACGGCAATCTTTCCTTAAAAATACAATAAAATTCATTCTTGGTAAGGATGCCTTTCCATCTGTTTAGGATTGGACTAATAAGGTTGTATCTTTGCCTTCAAAAATCAGAAAAATATGTCTTCTAAAGTAAGAGTAAGATTTGCTCCAAGCCCCACCGGACCATTGCACATTGGTGGAGTAAGAACAGCCTTATATAACTATTTATTTGCTAAAAAACACGGTGGTGATTTTGTATTGAGAATTGAAGATACAGATCAAAACCGTTATGTAGAAGGAGCAGAAGATTATATTATTGAATCCCTTAATTGGTGCGGAATTCCTTATGACGAAGGCCCTGGTAAAGAAAAAGGATTCGGACCTTATAGACAAAGTGAGCGTAAAGATAAGTATCGTGAATATGCTGAAAAACTTATTGCATCAGGTAACGCATATTATGCTTTTGATACTGCCGATGAACTTGATGCTCATAGAAAAGATCATGAGGAAAAAGGAAAAACTTTTATCTATAACTGGCATAATCGTCAAAAACTAAAAAATTCATTATCCCTTTCCCAGAAAGAAGTTCAGGAAAAGATTGATGCTGAAGAAGATTATGTGATCCGTTTTAAATCTCCACAGGACGAAACTTTGAATTTAAGAGATGTTATTCGGGGCGATATGGAAATCGATACCAATATTCTTGATGACAAAGTTCTCTTTAAAAGTGATGGGATGCCTACTTATCACCTCGCAAATATTGTGGACGACCATTTAATGGAAATCACACATGTTATTCGAGGTGAAGAATGGTTGCCTTCTCTTGCCCTACACTATATGCTCTATAGGGCTTTTGGATGGAATGCTCCTCAATTTGCGCACCTTCCTTTAATTCTTAAGCCTCAGGGCAAGGGAAAATTAAGTAAAAGAGATGGTGAGAAAATGGGATTCCCTGTATTTCCTTTAGAATGGAAAGATCCTAAATCTGGTGACATTTCTACAGGTTACCGCGAAGAAGGGTATTTTCCGCAGGCAGTTACGAATATGCTGGCATTTTTAGGATGGAATCCTGGAACGGAACAGGAATTTTTCAAATTAGATGAATTAGTAAATGCTTTTGAACTGGAAAGAGTTCATAAAGGAGGTGCTAAATTTGATCCTGAAAAAACTAAATGGTTCCAACAACATTATATTCAGGAAGCTGATAATGAATATTTAGCTGAACAATTTGAGAAATATCTAACAGAAAAAGAGATAAATGCCGATAAGAAATTTATTTCTGAAGTGGTTGCTCTTATTAAAGAGCGTGTTGTATTTGTTGAAGATTTCTGGGATCAGGGACATTTTTTCTTTATTGCTCCTACCTCATTCGATCCTAAGGATTCTAAAAAAGCCTGGAAAGAAGATACTGGTGAACTGATGAGCGAATTACATGAATTATTAAAATCTGTAGATGATTTTAATTCGGATAAACTTCAGGATACAGTGAAAGGATGGATAAAAAATAAAGAAATAGGCTTCGGTAAAGTGATGATGCCTCTACGTGTAGCTTTAGTTGGCGCATTACAAGGTCCAGATCTATACAAAATTTCAGAATTCATAGGTAAAGACGAAACTTTGAAGCGTATCCAAAATGCTATTGATACTTTGGAATAGAGGTAAACTAATTCTTTTTAAAGCCGACTTTTTTATTAAATGGAGTCGGCTTTTTTATTTTATAAGGATTCAACCTTTTATTCTTAAATTGAAGCATATATAATTTAATATTTATTCCATGCTTAATTTAGTGTTAATACCAGTATTAATAGTCTTTCTAATTCTGATTATTTTCTCCGGAATCTTTATTGTAAAGCAACAAACTTCTGCAATTATAGAGCGATTTGGGAAATTTACAAGTATTAGAAGTTCGGGACTGCAGTTAAAAATTCCATTGATAGACCAGGTTGCAGGAAGAATTAATTTAAAGGTTCAGCAACTTGATGTAATGGTAGAAACGAAGACCAAAGACAATGTTTTTGTAAAACTTAAAATCTCTGTTCAATTTCAAGTTCGTAGTAATAACGTCTATGATGCCTTTTACAAGCTAGAAAGTCCTCATGACCAGATAACTGCTTACGTATTTGATGTAGTGCGCGCAGAAGTGCCTAAAATGAAGTTAGATGACGTATTCGAGCGTAAAGATGACATAGCAATCGCCGTTAACCGCGAATTGAATGAAGCAATGCAATCCTATGGTTATGATATTATCAAGACGCTGGTCACCGATATAGACCCCGATGTACAGGTAAAAGCAGCCATGAACAGAATTAATGCTGCTGAGAGAGAAAAGGTAGCCGCAGAATATGATGGAGAAGCAGACAGGATCCGGATTGTAGCGAAAGCAAGAGCCGAGGCCGAGAGTAAACGTTTACAGGGACAGGGAATCGCAGACCAGCGGAGAGAGATCGCCAGAGGTCTGGAAGAGAGTGTGGACGTTCTTAATAATGTTGGTATTAACTCCCAGGAAGCTTCCGCATTAATTGTGGTTACTCAGCATTATGACACATTACAGGCTCTTGGTGAAGAAACCAACAGTAATCTAATTTTACTCCCAAACTCACCACAAGCCGGCAGCGATATGCTAAATAACATGGTAGCATCCTTCACAGCTTCCAATCAAATAGGAGAATCCATGAAAGAACAAAACCGGAAACAGGCAGGCAGATCTAATAAGAAATCTGATGAAAGAGAAGAATAAAAAAAGCCCCAATCGGGGCTTTTAGATATTTTAAGGGATAATTTGCTACTTCCTCGTAGAGGTAACAACTTTTTTAACTCCCACTATTTTTGATACGGCTTTTAATACCAAAGCTTTTTGAATAATTGAGCCTATAGTACTTCCAATTATAGACATTGGCGATAAACTATCTTTGGTTTGATCTATACTCAATTTGATCTCTTCCTTGTCTATCTCCGTCTGAAGTTTAAGAATTTTAAGATCTTTATCTATTTCTTCAAAGGATGAATATACTCTCATTATTCGTCTTTATCGTTAAATACAGCTTTCGAGAATTTTCTTAGAACCAGCTTTTCAATAGGTTCCTTACCAAAAATGAATATTAATACAAAAATGATAAGATAAAATCCACCTACAATAAAATAGCCTGAACTTGGAGTTCCTATTGCTTCACTAATGACTATCGCTAATGCAAAAGAAATCATTACACCGGCAGTACTCAGTAAAAAACCCATTACTAAAAAGCGAACGAGAGAGGTAGCTCCCTTCATCCCCTGTTTAAAGGCTTTTAATTTATAATATTCAGAATTACTGTGTAGAAAAGACTGAACATTATTATTTAAATCGTGAACACTGTTAGATAATTTTTCAAATGCCATATAAAGATTATACTACTGCTTTATCTGGAGAACTTCCAGACTTACTCGCTTTATCTTTTTGCAATTTAGCATTTTGTTTTCTTAATTCCTCAAGTTTAGTCTCCATTGCCGATAAAATATCATCTGCTTTATGGCTTGCTGAAGATAAAGTCTCTTCAAGTCTTTCTTCAAAATCTACTCTAGCCTTTTTAGCTTTATCGCTCAAATTAGAACTGGTTTCGTGATAACGCTTGTTCAAATTATCCTGAGCTTTTTGAGCATCCTTTTTAAGTTTTTTGCGAGTCTTTTCACCACTATCTGGAGCATATAGTAAACCTACTCCGGCACCAATCGCCGCTCCAGTAATTAATGCTAAAAGTGTATTTCCTGTATTTGCCATAAGTTTTTGAATTTTAAGTTATTATTCCCCCAAAGGTAACGGATACGTCTACTATAGGTTGTTAATACCCGGTTAATATGTTAAAAATCGTATGCTAAATTATTCTTAAAAAATTTATCCTCCCTTAGCTCTTGATCTTAGCCCACGAATCACGTAGGGTGACTGTTCTATTGAAAACCGGTCGGGCGCTTGTAGAATCTCTGTCTACACAAAAATAGCCAATCCTTTGGAACTGAACCTTATCCCCTTCTTTGGAATCCTTCAGGCCAGGTTCTAGATATCCGGTTACCACCTTTAAAGACTCAGGATTTACAAAATCAAGGTAATCTTTATCTTTTACTCCATCAGGAGTTTCTTCTGTAAACAACCTGTCGTAAAGCCTAACTTCAGCTTCAATGGCATGTTTTACAGATACCCAATGCAGGGTTCCTTTCACCTTTCTCAGCGATTCTTCAGTTCCACTTCCACTTTTACTTTTAGGATCGTATGTGGCATGAATTTCAATAATATTCCCTTCAGAATCCTTTACTACATCTTCTCCTTTGATGATATAGGCATTTTTCAATCTAACTTCTTTACCAAGAGTCAATCTGAAAAATTTCCTGTTTGCACTTTCTTTGAAATCTTCACGTTCAATGTAAAGTTCCCTGGAAAAAGGAATTTCTCTGCTTCCTGCGGTTTCATCCTCAGGATTATTTTCAGCTTCCAGCAATTCCTCTTCTCCTTCAGGATAATTGGTTATTACCAACTTGACAGGATCTAAAACTCCCATTACCCTTGGAGCAATTTTGTTAAGATCTTCCCTTGCGCAGAATTCAAGGTGTGAAACATCTATAAGATTTTCTCTTTTACCAACACCAATAGAGTCGGCAAATTTTCTAATAGAATCCGGGGTATAACCTCTCCTTCTTAAGCCAGAAATAGTTGGCATTCTAGGGTCATCCCAGGAATCAACGAATCCTTTTTCTACCAATTGAAGTAATTTCCTTTTACTTACAATGGTATGACTCAGATTTCTTCTTGCAAACTCGCGCTGTTTTGGTTCAAAATCACCGGGTTTACTAACTTTTTTTATAAACCAGTTGTATAATTCACGGTGTGGTAAAAATTCCAGGGTACAAAAGGAATGAGAAACATGTTCTATAAAATCACTTTCCCCATGAGCCCAGTCATACATTGGATAAATTTTCCAATTATCACCGGTGCGGTGATGACTTTTATGCAAACATCGGTACATGACAGGATCTCGCATGAGCATATTTGTTGCGCCCATTGAGATCTTAGCTCTAAGAACATCGCCTTTCTCTGGCGTATCGCCATTTTTCATCTTTTCAAAAAGGTCCAGGTTCTCCTCTACCGATCTGTTTCTATATGGACTTTCTTCACCAGACTGAGTTGGTGTTCCCTTTTGAATGGCTATTTCTTCGGAAGTCTGGCTATCTACATAAGCATCACCATTTTTGATCATTTCTACCGCCCAGTCATAAAGCTGTTGAAAATAATCGGAAGCATAACACTCCTTTGCCCATTTAAAGCCTAACCATTCAATATCGCGTTTGATGGCGTCTACATATTCCTGCTCTTCTTTAGCCGGGTTTGTATCATCAAAACGCAAATTCACCGGTGCACTATATCTTTCGCCAAGTCCAAAATTCAAACAAATGGAAGATGCATGCCCTATGTGAAGATAACCGTTTGGTTCTGGTGGAAATCGGAATTTTAGTTCCTCTTTCTTATAATTATTATTTAGATCCTCTTCTATGATTTGCTCTATAAAATTGAGCGATTTTTTTCCTTCGGCCATAACTGATTTAAAATAAAAGTCAAATTTATCAAAATTTAAGTCGATACCAGTAATTACTTGCAAATACTATTATTTAAAAGCAGATTCAATAATTGAAAACCTCAAAAAGGCATCTTATCTTTGTAAAAAATAATTTGTGGGAGTAATTAAACTTAAGAATATCAAGGTCTTTTCCTATCATGGATGTCTTGATGAGGAAAGCAAGATTGGTAGTGAGTACAGGGTAGATCTTAAAGTTCACGGAGATCTATCTCATTCAGCAAAAACCGATAAACTAAGCGATACTATAGACTATGTTCATTTGAACAAAATTGTAAAAGAAGAAATGGCTATACGATCTAAACTTCTTGAAAGTGTTGCTGAAAGGATTCTAAAAAGAGTGATAAATGAATTGATTATGGTTCAGAAGGCTAAAGTAGAAGTTTCGAAAATTAATCCACCTATTGGCGGGAATGTTGCTATGGTTAGTGTATGCAGGACGAAATCAAGGTAGATTTTAGTTTTGAAACTTAAAATTTTTATTACATTTGCCATCCTGTAAAAGGGCATCGTGGCCGAGTGGCTAGGCAGAGGTCTGCAAAACCTTGTACAGCGGTTCGAATCCGCTCGATGCCTCTAAAAAGCTTCCTGATATCAGGAAGCTTTTTTTATTTGTCTTCTTCGTTAGCAGTGAAGTTCTCAATCTTTCCAATAAGAGAATCGTTTGGAGTAATTTCTTCTATCTGATCTTTAATCTCACCAACCTGATTTGGAAAAACTCCCTGGAATATTAATATCCCCCCGAATAAAACCAGAAAAAGACTAATCGTCTTTTTCATCACATAAATACGATTTGGGGTCAATTTTCTATTCAGTTTCTTAGCAAGTAAGATCTTGGCAACATCAACCACCAAATATGTAATCAAAACGCTGGTTAAAAAAACAGTGATCCTCTCCGTCTCCATTTGCATTTTAGGACCAAATACGATAATAACTCCTAACCAGAAGCCCAGAACTCCTATATTGATAAAATTAAGCAGAAAACCCTTTGCAAATAGACTGAAATAGTCGCTTTTACCTAATTTTCTTATTTCAGGGGTTTCTTCATCGGTTTGAATTACTTTTTTAGTCTGTAAATAACTCATGACACCGTAGGTAGTGAGAATCATTCCTCCAAATATAAAAAGTGCCGGATCGTCTTTTAACCTTTCAAGTAGTTTAGTGGTACTAAAATAGGCGATCATAATAAATATAATATCGGCAAATATCACCCCCACATCTAAAGAAAAAGCAGCTCTAAATCCTTTTATGGCAGCGGTTTCCAGTAATACAAAGAAAACCGGCCCGAATAAAAAAGCCAAAAATATACCTAGCGGTACGGCAGCTAAAACGTCCTGTAACATCTAGTTAAGTTGTTTTGCAAATGTATACTTTTTGTTCTTTAAGAGTAACCTAGGTTTTAAACACTGTTTGTCAGTGCAATAGAATATATAATTCTAATTTGCTTCCACTTCAGCTCTATTCCCTAGTAATGTAAAATCAAGATGTCTTTTTATAAGATCGGCATTCTTAACTTTCACATAGACCTCATCCCCGAGTGTATAAGTTTGACCCGTCTTTTTTCCAACTACCGAGAATTCATCAGCGTTAAATTCGTAATGATCATCTTTCATATCTCTCAAACGGATCATTCCTTCACACTTATTCTCAACAATTTCAACAAATATTCCCCATTCAGTAACACCTGAAATAACACCTAAGAATTCTTCATCTTCATGATCCTGCATGAATTTAACCTGCATGTATTTAATAGAATCACGTTCAGCATTAGTAGCAAGATTTTCCATCTCGCTACTATGGTGACATTTTGCTTCGTATTCTTCTTCATCGGCAGATTTTGCTCCATCTAAATAATGTTGAAGCAACCTGTGAACCATCACATCAGGATATCTTCTAATAGGCGAGGTAAAATGAGTATAATAATCGAAAGCTAGACCATAGTGCCCAATATTCTCGGTACCATAATAAGCTTTACTCATGGTTCTAATAGCAAGTGTATCAACCATGTTTTGCTCCTTCCTTCCCTGAACATCTTCTAGTAATTTATTCAAAGAAGATGTAGTGGTACTGCGATCTTTAAGATTTAACTTATGACCAAATCTTCCAACTATATTTTGAAGCGTAGCCAGTTTAGCATCATCAGGTTCGTCGTGACAACGATACACAAAAGTCTTTTTCGGGCTTTGTTTTCCGATGAATTCAGCCACTTTCCTATTCGCCAGCAGCATAAATTCTTCAATTAACTTATTAGCATCTTTTGCTGTCTTAAAGAAAACTCCAACAGGTTCATTATCTTCATTTAAGTTAAATTTAACTTCAACCTTATCAAAAGAGAGTGCACCATCTTTCATTCTTCTAGCACGCATTTTCTTCGCAAGTCGGTTTAAAGTAACTACCGATTCTACAATAGCCCCTTTCACTGTATAAGAATGATTTCTTATTGAAACATCTTCTGGAATGGTACCTGTTCCGGTCTCAATAATGTGCTGAGCTTCTTCATATGCAAAACGCTCATCAGAATAAGTTACCGTTCTTCCAAACCATTGATCTTTTACATTAGCATTATCATCGATTTCAAAAACTGCCGAAAAAGTAAATTTTTCTTCTTCAGGTCTTAATGAACACGCATTATTTGAAAGAATTTCAGGAAGCATGGGTACTACTCTATCTACCAGGTAAACAGACGTGGCCCTATCATAAGCTTCTTCATCCAGGATAGTTCCTGGTTGCAAATAATGAGAAACATCGGCAATATGGATTCCTATTTCATGATTTCCGTTTTTAAGCGTCTGGAAACTTATGGCGTCATCAAAATCTTTCGCGTCTTTTGGATCTATGGTAAAGGTCAGGACATCTCTCATATCCCTTCTTTTACTTATTTCTTCTTCATTAATTGAAGTGTCTATTTTATTAGCAAATTCTTCAACTTCCTCGGGAAAATCATGGGGCAGGCCGTATTGGGCAAGAATTGAATGTATTTCTGTATGATGTTCTCCGGGAGTACCAAGAACCCTGGTAATTTTACCAAAAGGAGAATCTGCCTTATCCGGCCATTCTTCAAATTCTACTACAACTTTATCGCCGTTTTCAGCTCCATTCAGTTTATTTCCAGATATAAAGAAATCTGTATACATAGATTTATCATCTATCACTACAAATCCAAAATCCTTTTTCTGTTGAAGAATTCCAACAAATTCAGTTCTTTTTCTTTTAAGAATTTTAGTGATCTCACCTTCCGATCTTTTACTTCTTCTACGATTATAGACGTAAATTTCTACAGTATCTCCATCAAAAGCAGCATTAAGATCTTTATTGGCGATAAAAATATCGTCAGCAAGTTCTTCCACAACCACATAACCGTAGCCTTTTGTGGTTAGATCCAGAACACCAGTAAGATAGTTTTTACTTCCTTCAATCTTAAATTTACCGCGTTCTACTTCTTCAATTTGCTTTTTAGCAGCTAATTGAGCAAGTTTTTTTATGATTTGATTACGGCTACTGGCATCATTAACTCCCAGCACGGAAGCAATTTGTTTGTAATTATATGTTTTTCCTGAATTGTTACGAAGTATATCGATGATACTTCTGGAAAGGTTGCCTTGTATTTTAGGTTTATTCTTCTTGTTTTTCTTCATTATCACTTAGTATACGATAAAATTACGCCATAATAATAACACACAGTCAATTTCGTTTTAAAGTTTTGTTAAGTCATTGGACTATAAAACAATATATATTTTAACGTGAAAAATATTTTTTTTACCATTTTTCATATTTTTAAGAATAATTCTTAATTTTTTCTTAATTTTACTTTAACATTCCCCCGATCGACAGCCCCTATTTTAGTTATACTATTATGAAACTCAGCAAGTCTGTCAAATACTCGGCTTTATTTTTTCTGATCTTTATTTTCGGAATAATCTTCTTTGTGGCTACTATTAACCGTTCACTCAACAAAAAGGCCGGATACTATATTCAACAACCACATACTTCCAAAAACCTGGCTACTACAATTCAGGAATAAAGTATATATTTAGATTGCTTATTCTATAGCTATGAAAGATTATAAATGTCTGGCTACTTTTACTTACCACCACGAATATTTGATTCTTAAATTAAAATTTGAAGATGCGGCCATACGCCACTATTTCCAAAATGAAACGCTCATAGGCCTTCTTCCCTTATCTTCCTTTGCCTTTGGCGGAATAAGACTCATGGTTCATCCATCCGATATTTCTAAAGCAAAACAAATAATAGATTCTCTAAATGACAAATCATCTCATCTAAGGATCGTTTAGTTATAAACATTATATATCATATTTATTATTTCTTCTTTTTATAAAAATTTAAATGATGTTATATGATGGGGTGTTAATTTGTACAACAAAAATTTTGCATTTTGTTTGTTCTTTCACTTGTTATTTTTTGATAACAGTTTATCAACATAGCTGTAAATTCTTAACTGGTTGATTTTCTAAGTGTTTTAAGATTTACTTAACAAAATTTCTTAAAATTGTTTTAAGAAGGTTTATTGAAAAGTATGCTATCAACAATTGTCGATAACCTGTTTTTAAGTGCTCATAACTATCTAAAAAATTCCGTAGTTATAATTTGCTTTATTGGAAAGCATGCTTGTATTGTTATAATTTTCTTAAATACCAAATTTCTTTATTACTAAATCATCAGATGTTTTACACAATGATGTGTCAATATTAATAGGTTGAAAATAAAGGAATTCTATAAAGTAATTAACAATGAAAATTAAGGTGGTTAACAGCGTGTTTTTTTAACTTTGCGGCAAACCACACAATTATGAAAATCTCTATTGGAAACGATCATGCCGGTACCGGTTATAAACAAATGATCCAGGAAAAGCTGGAGTCTATGGGACATACAGTAACTAATTATGGTACAAACTCTGAGGATAGCGTAGATTATCCTGATTTTGTTCATCCCGTTGCAGAAGATGTTGAAAACAAGAAAGCAGATCTTGGTATTATTATTTGTGGAAGTGGAAACGGTGCTAATATGACTGCAAATAAACATCAGGGAGTTCGTTCTGCTTTATGCTGGAATGAGGAGATCGCGAAACTTGCCAGGGAACATAATGATGCGAACATTTTAAGTATCCCTGCTAGATTTGTTTCTGAAGAACAGGCAACCAAAATGATGGAAATCTTTGTTAATACTGAGTTTGAAGGTGGACGTCATCAAAGAAGAGTCGATAAAATTCCTGCAAAAAAGTATTGTTAATAACCTATGAATTTAAAAATTCAAGTAAAGAAGTTCAGTGAATTGACCCTCACTGAACTTTACGATATTTTACAATTGAGATCTGAGGTTTTTGTAGTGGAACAGGATTGTGTTTACCAGGATATAGATGGTAAGGATGCCGAAGCTTTACATGTAATTGGATTTAAGAATGATAAGATCGTGGCTTATACCCGTTGTTTTAAACCCGGATATTACTTTGATGAAGCAGCTATAGGCAGGGTGGTTGTTAAAGATTCGGAAAGAAAATTTGGATATGGTCATGATATAATGAATGCTTCAGATAAAGCTATTAAAGAGTATTATAATACTTCAAATATCAAACTATCTGCTCAGCAATACCTTATAAAATTTTACGAATCCCACGGATATAAAACTACAGGCGATGGATACCTCGAAGATGGTATTCCACATATTGCCATGATAAAGGATTAATTCTTCGTTTTAATAGATTTATTGAAAGGTATTCCAAGCTGATATCTAAAATTATCGGAGCTTTCATCCTCTACTATATCTATCCCATATTTTATCTTTTTGGTATCATCGTATACAAAGGTTCCGAAGATATGGTCCCAGATACTAAGCATATTTCCATAGTTGCTATCGGTCCAGGGTAATTGATAATGATGATGAAATTTATGCATATTAGGGGTGACAATAAGATAACTTAGAAAGTGATCCAGCTTTTCCGGAAGCCTGATATTGGCATGAGTGAAATAAGTAAAGAAAACACTCAAAATTCGGTAGAAAAGGTAAAACCCAACCGGCATTCCCATTATTAATACTGCAACTAAGGCAAAACTTTCACGTATCATAAAATCAAATGGATGATGTCTTGTTCCGGTGGTTGCATCTACATGCGTATCGCTGTGATGCACCAGGTGAAGACGCCACATCCATTTCACTTTATGTAGAAGAAAATGAACAGAATATTGTGCAATAAGGTCCAATACCAGTATAGAAAGTATTAACTCCACCCAAACCGGCATCGGAACAATATGAAGCAAACCGAAATTTGAATTATCAAGCCAGATAAAAATTCCGCCGGTGATGATTCCAAAAACAAGATTTATTAACAATACGAATCCCAGTAGAAGGAAATTTGTTCTGGAGTGCCTCCACTTATTATAGCTGAATTTTACCAGTCCATAATAACCTTCTAAAATCCAGAAACCACCTAAAACCAAACTGACCCAGGCCAGCTTTTGCCAGCTCGGCATATTTTCGAAAAATGAAAGAAAAGTTTCCAAAGCCTATCTCCTACTTTAATAATTTAGAATATTCAGAAGGATTGTTGAGAATCGCTTTTGCTGTTGCTATTTCAGGATTATTGGCGGTATAATACTCATACAAGCCTTCTTTATAGAAATATCTTTTAATGATCTCATCGGTTAAAAGACTTACTATTTCAGGTTTTTTATTATCAAGTTCCTGTTTTTTAAACGCTGAAATTTGAGATTTTATCTTTTCAACTTCTGAAGAAATATTGGCTTTTAACTCCTCATCTTCAGCTTTTTCCAGCATTTCATTCAATTCTTTTTCAGTAGCCGTTTCATAATGAAAATCTGACGATGCCAGGTAATTTTTAAAATCATTAAAATCTGCCTCAAGAAAATTGAAATCTTCAGGATCATTCAATTCATGTGAATAATAATATTTCGTGGCATAATCGAAAATTGCATCCTGAAGCAAGAGTGACTGTGTAATATCACTAAATTCAGAAGTTTCAAGTTTTACATCGGGCATAATTCCACCGCCATCATAAACTTTTCTACCGTTGCGGGTACTAAATTCATTATAATCTTCAACTCTGGTCCTTATAGCTTTACCATCTTCGTCTCTTCTTCGGTAATCCAGCGCCTGAATACATCTACCGCTTGGTGTATAATATCTTGAAATGGTAATTTTTAACTGGGTTCCATAGGCAAGCTCGCGGGGTCTCTGTACGAGACCTTTCCCAAAACTCCTTGCACCAACAATAACACCTCTGTCCAGATCCTGGATAGATCCTGCCACGATCTCACTGGCAGAAGCACTGCGACCGTTAACGAGCACTACAAGTGGAATTTTAGTATCTATAGGCTCCTTTTGAGTGAAGTATTCACGATTATACTTTTCAATTACCGATTTTGTTGTTACAATAAGCTCTCCCTGCGGAATAAAAATATTGCTTACGTTGATGGCTTCATTGAGTAATCCTCCCGGATTTCCTCGAAGGTCAAGAATAATTTTTTCAGCTCCTTTATTTTTTAAATCTTTTAGTGCTCTGGCAACTTCAGTGGAAGCTTTAGCATTAAATCTGGATAAAACGATGTATCCTGAATTATCTTCCAATAATTTAAAAAAAGGAACAGCATCTAACTCTACTGCGCTTCTTTGCAGCGTTGTGGTTTTTATTTCTCCCTGTCTTCTAAAAGTAATCTCAATATTACTTTCCGGAGCTCCATTAAGCAGTTCTCCCGCATCTTCTTTAAAATCAGACACATTTATATTTCCAATTTTCAGGATTTCATCTCCGGCTTTTAAACCGGCTTTATCGGCAGGATAATCTTTATACGCTTCAACAATGGTGATAGCTTCGGGTCCGGTTTTTACCAAAGCGCCTATTCCTGTATACTCACCGGCGCTGTTAATTCTTGCAGCTTCCACGTCCTGTTCATTCCAGTAATTGGTATAGGGATCAAGATCTGTAAGCATAGATTTTATAGCGGTGTCCATCAAAGCCGCCGGATTGGTTTCATCAACATAATTCATGTTGATCTCTTTAAAAAGCGTGGTGAAGATCTCTATCTGTTTGGCAATTTCGAAAAAGTCTGATTTAAAACTTGCCGTTCCTATGAAGATTCCTATCAATACAACCGGTAGGATTATTAATTTGTTGATGCGCTTTTTCATATGACTAATTTTTATCAATGAATTGTTCCAGAGTTTTTATCATACATTTTTCAAGTTTATCATAGCTTATTTCTTCCCGGGAAATATAGATAAACATCAATGCATAGGAAGTAGATATCTGATTATTAACAAGATACTTATTTTTTCTAAAAACTTCTCGCATCAACCTCTTAATTCTGTTCCGGGCAACGGCGGTTTTCACAAGTTTTTTTGGGACTGAGACACCTGTTTTAAGTTCTGGTTTTTCAGAATTATCAAAAGAGGTATACACAAGTTTTAGTGGATATGATTTTACGCTCTTTCCTTCTACAAATAATTTATCTATAAGCTTTTTGCTCTTTAAACGGTCTTTCTTTCCAAATTGCTGGTTCATATTGCTGAATATGTCGTAAAAGTAGCAATTCCGCAACTAATGAACATACTTCAAATATGATAGTGGTCATATTTTTATTTACTGATAATCAGTTACTTGTTGGTTCATTTTAATAATATGGGAAATCTTGAAGTTTCTGTATTGAGCAGCAAAAAAGACAGGGCAAAGTATGTGCATCAGTTAATTAACGATCTGCAGGCCCTTGATCATTTAATAAAAAATGATCTTATTGAAAAAGCTCCAATAAGAATAGGAGCCGAACAGGAATTTTGCCTGGTAAATAATTTCTTTCTACCGGTGAATACTTCTATGGATATTCTGGAAGATCTGGCGGATATTCATTTTACTACAGAAATTGGTAAATATAATTTAGAACTAAACCTGGATCCTTTAGAACTAGGATCTTCCTGCTTTTCTGAACTACATAAAAACCTTAATTTATATCTGGATAAAGTCAAAAAGATTGCGGAAGATCACCAGTCAAGGATAGTTTTAACAGGTATTTTACCAACCCTTAGGCTGCGCCATATTTCAGAAGAGTATATGACCTCTAAAAAAAGATATTTCGCACTTAGTGAAGCTATAAAAAAATCCCGACAACAGGATTTTTGGATCCATATCAAGGGTGTAGATGAATTGAATTTATTACATGATTCTCTTATGCTGGAAGCCTGTAATACCAGTTTTCAAATGCACCTTCAAATTAATCCAGATGAGTTTATAGATAAGTATAACTGGGCCCAGGCCATTGCAGGACCTGTATTAAGTGCCTGTGTGAATTCCCCAATTTTATTCGGGAAGGAGCTATGGGCAGAAACCCGAATTGCACTTTTTAATCAAAGTACAGATACCCGGGCTAATTCTTTTGTTCTCAATGAAAAGCAGGCCAGGGTAAGTTTTGGATCTCATTGGGAAACTAAAGGGATCACAGATATTTTTAAGGATAACATATCAAGATTTAGAAGCCTTCTCACCTCTGATTTTGAATATGACAGTATGAGCAAAATTGCTGAAAATACTGTCCCTGATCTAAAAGCTCTGAATCTTCATAACGGGACAGTTTACCGTTGGAATCGCGTATGCTACGGAGTGGCGAAAAATAAAGCTCATGTGCGTATAGAATGCCGTTATATACCCTCAGGACCTAGCGTTTCAGATGAGGTGGCAAATATGGTTTTTTGGGTAGGATTAATGATGGGACAGCCCGAAGAATTTAAAAATATTCATGAAAAGGAAGATTTTAAAAATGTAAGAGCAAATTTTTATAAGGCGGGAAGAACGGGACTAGATTCAATTTTTACCTGGAATAAGAAACAGATCACCGCGAAGGAATTGATTATAGATGAATTACTTCCCACATCCAGAAAAGGACTCGAAAACTCTAACATTTCAAAGGCTGATATTGATCTTTATTTGGGTATTATCGAAAAAAGATTGAAAAGCTGGAATGGTGCCGAATGGATCGTTAAAAGCTTTCGAAATCTTCAGTTACATAAAAAGCCATTGGAAGCTACGCAGGTGTTAACCTCATATATTTATGAAAACCAGATGAAGGATATCCCTGTTGGTGATTGGAAAATCCTGGAGCCAGATCTAAGTACGCATTTCCAAATTCAGAGGATCGTAAAACATAACATGAATACCAATATTTATTCTGTAGATGCAAATGATAGCCTGGAACTGGTTATAAATATGATGCTATGGAATAATATTCATCATATGCCGGTTATCAATTCAAAAAAAATGATCATAGGTCTTCTAAGCTGGAAAGATGTAGAGCAATATGTTGAAAATACAGATACTCAGCTCCTATGTGTAAAAGATGTAATGAAGAAAGATCTTATCACCACTACTCAGGATCAACCTTTAGAAGAAGCTATAGAACTAATGAAAATCAATAAAATTGGCTGTCTTCCTGTAATAAATAGAAATAAACTAATTGCGATTCTAACCAAGAACGATTTGAACTTATGATCCCTGAATTTTATAGTGAACCTATTATGGAGAATATTAAGAACAGGAGACTTTTAAAAGTTCTTAAAAATAAGAAGGGAGGCCCGGTAATCATATTTTTTGCGGGAATTCATGGGAATGAGCATGCAGGAATAATTGCCTTCGAACATTTTCTGAATGAATTGGATACTGAAAAATTACAGGGAAGTATCTATGCAATTTCAGGAAATCTGAAGGCACTTTCTAAAAATAAAAGATTTCTGGATTGTGATCTGAACAGGATGTGGACCTCAGCAAGAATGATGAAAAAGTCTTTTGAAAAGGAAATTTATAGTGAAGACAAAGAACAACATGAATTGAATGAAATACTGAACGAGATTATAAAAGAACATAAATCGCCCCTTTATTTTATTGATCTACACACAACTTCCAGTGATACCCTGCCATTTATAACGATCAATGACAGCCTAATAAACAGGAGATTCTCAAAATTATTTCCGGTTCCTGTAATCCTTGGTATAGAGGAATACCTGGAAGGTCCTTTGTTAAGTTATATCAATAAACTGGGATATGTTTCTTTAGGATTTGAATCTGGGCAACACATCTCGAAAGAGGCAGTTGTCAATGCAAGAGCATTCATAAAACTGGCTATGTATTATTCCGGGGTGCTTGATTGCAGTGATATTGAAAAAGAGTATAATACCCTTCAAAAATCTGCGGAAGGCAATAGTAAAATTTACGAGATCATCTACCGGTATAATATTCTGAAAAACGAACATTTTAAAATGAAACCCGGATTTTCAAGTTTTGAATTGCAAGAAAAAGGTACATTATTGGCTACGAGTGATGATAAGGATATTTATCTCTCAAAAAAAGCAACTCTTTTTATGCCTTTATATCAGAAAAAAGGAGAAGACGGCTATTACCTTATCCGCAAAATAGAACCCTTCTTTTTGAAGTTATCGGCCTTAATCAGAAATATCAAGGCAGATAATATTCTTACTCTTTTGCCAGGAGTTAAATGGGAAAATTCGGATAAATCGGCTTTGATCATTGATTTGAGAATTGCGCGATTCCTGGCAAAACAGATTTTTCATCTTTTAGGCTACAGAAGTAGAGAATTAGGCCCCAATTTTATTAAAGTTTCCAGTAGAGACAGAGTCTCCAAAACTGAATTGTATGAAGATCTTCAATGGTATAAAAAAACCCTTTCCGTTAAGAAAGGGCTCAATAATTCTCATTAAAAATGGATTTTAATCCTGAGATGCTGAATTTTCAGTTTCAGAGGCTTTCCAGGTATTATTAGCTCTGTTGATATCTGCCATTCTTTGAGAATGGTCTATTTCTACCGATGCAACATTTACCCTGGAAGCAGGAATCTCTAATTTATAAGAAGGAAATCCCCAGGCCCAGTCTTTTTCTACAGTTCTATTAACCCCTTCTTTCGCAGGTTTCTCCCATCTCATCATTTCTAATGGGATATAGAAAGTTTCCTTAGAGCCATCTGTATACGTTACATTAACATCTACAGGCATTGGCATTAAACCATTTCTTTGAAGTTTAATGACCGTATTTTTCTCATTTTTTTCTACTGAATCTATAGCGTAATCGATGGTATTGGTCGTCTGAGTCCAGTCAGTCAGGTACCAGTCAAGTTCAGCTCCGGAAACTTTTTCAGCAACTCTGATGAAATCGTTTGGTGTTGGATGTTTAAATTTCCACTCATCATAATAACGATTCAAAGTTTTAGCCAGATTTTCCTCTCCGATAATATATCCTAACTGAGCAAGAAATACAGCTCCTTTGGAATATGCTGAAGCTCCATAAAGCCCATTCATTGCATAACGATCGGCATGAGTGGTTTGCGGTTGTTCTTTTCCTGAATTTGCCAGGTAAGAATAGCCTCTGTAAGAATTGCTATGAGGGTTTTCAGACTTCTGATCCATTATCGCATTCATAGCCTCGTCAGAAATGTAAGAAGTGAAACCTTCATCCATCCATTCATTTTTACTTTCGTTGGTAGCTAATAAATGCTGAAACCAGGCGTGTGCAAATTCATGAGCGGTTACTCCTACAAGACTTCCGAAAGAACGTTCACCGGTAATAAGAGTTAGCATCGCATACTCCATACCGCCATCACCACCTTGGATAACTGAATATTGATCCCATGGATAAGGTCCTATATGCTCATTATAAAATGCTAAAAGTTCAGCAGTCTTTGGCTGTAATTTTTTCCAGTTTTCTTTTAATTCTTCTTTGTCTTTATAAAGGAAGTGAAGTACAGTTCCGTCTTCAGCAACTAGTTTATCATGAATATAGTCAGGATCTGCAGCCCAGGTGAAATCATGAACCTGTGGCGCCTTAAAATGCCATGTAAGTTTATCTCCTTTTCTTTTTACTTTGGTTCCTTCTTCTTCATAACCATATCCTATTTCCTGTGGATTCTGAAGATATCCGGTGCTTCCAAGTATATAATCCTTATCAATGGTGATCTTTACATCAAAATCTCCCCATACTCCATGAAACTCACGGGCAATATAAGGATCTGCATGCCATCCCTGGAAGTCGTACTCGGCTAATTTAGGATACCACTGGCTCATAGACAGCGCTACTCCCTCAGCATTATTTCTTCCCGATCTTCTAATCTGTTCCGGAACCTGACCTTCAAAGTCCATTTTAAAAGTAGCTTTCTTTCCAGGTAAGATTGGTTGGTCAAGCTCAACTTCTAAAACGGTTCCTACTTCTTTGTATTGAAGTTCTTTTCCGTTCTGAGAAAGAGAATTAACCTTCAGATACCCTATTTGTTCAGGAGAAAGCCCGGTAATTCTACTTACGATCTCCGGATTTTCTTTGGTCCCTTTATTCATGGTCATTCTTCCATCTGGATCTGGAACGCTTTCTAAACGTGCATTCATTTCACTTTCCGGCTGAAAGGCATTGAAATAAAGATGATAAAAAACTCTGTCTAAAGTATCTGGCGAATTATTGGTATAGACCAATTCCTGAGTTCCGGTATATTTAAAATTATCAACATTCACATCTACATCCATAGTGTAGTCTACATGTTGCTGCCAATAAGAAGTATTGTTTTGGGCCTGAATAAAGCCTGTTGTAATTAGTAAAAAGCTAACTATTATTTTCTTCATTTTTAATTGTTTTTCGAGATTTGGTCGGCTAAGATTAGTGCGTTGTAAAGGTTTGCCATATTTCCGGAAGTTGAAAGGTTTTTAAAATCCTGAGTATTGCCTCTCTCTCCGCCTACAATTACTTTTGCTTTAGTACTCAAACCACTGTCCATGATAACTTGTTTTACTTCCGGAGCAGTTAAATTTGGATAATACCCTCTTATGATAGCAGCAATTCCTGCAACTTCTGGTGAAGCCATAGAAGTACCCTGAAGATATTCATAGGTGTTATTAGGAGTAGTAGACCAGATCTTTGTTCCGGGAGCAAATACATCCACATTGGTTTTACCATAATTTGAAAAATCGGCTACCAATCCAGATCCATATTCGTAGTTAAGCGCTCCAACGGTAAGGAAATTGTCTGCAAATTCAGTGGTATTTACAGGATCCTGATCATTAGGATACACTCTGTTCTCATCAAGATTCAGTCCTTCATTTCCTGCGGCATTTACGATTAGAACGTCATGATCGGCTGCATATTTAATAGCGTCTATAACCCATTCAGGGTTCGTAGAAAAATATTTACCAAAACTTGTATTAATAACCTTTGCCCCATTATCTACGGCATATCGTATACCAAGAGCGATATCTTTATCATACTCATCACCATCAGGCACGGCTCTAACTACCATAATTCTGGCATTGTTAGAAACACCTTTAATACCAATATTATTAGTTCTATCAGCTGCAATTATACCTGCTACATGCGTACCATGCTTTACGTGTTCTTTATCCTTTTCAGGACCTGAAACCTGATTATTACCGTAATTGGTGTCTGTAATATCATAAGGATCATCTCCGGTCTTAGCACGACCATTCAAATCCATATTGAAGTGAGTTGCTAAACGACTTTTATAATAATCTATAGCCTCTTCTAATTCTTTAAGAGCTTCAGGGATATTTTCATTTACGTTATACTGAATTTGTGTAAGAATCGACTTATACTGAGTCATCTGCTGATCCTGAGGCTTATAATCTGATAATTGCTCTTTGGTATAATCCTCAGTGCCTAATTCTTTAGAAATGGCATCATGCGCAGCAGTAATCTGACTTTCTATCTGAAGATACTGATCACGGGTTTGAACTGCTTCAGCATATTCTTTGTCGTATTCAGACTTAGCAGATAGGTAAAGCTTATATTCTTCGCGATCGGCAGTACTAATACTGCTTTCAGATTTACCCTCATATTTAGGCTTAAGCTTCTTATAAATACGAGTATACTCCATATTTTCAGCTACAGCATCACCTAAAAAGTTCCAACCATGGATATCATCGATATATCCATTGTTATCATCATCTTTTCCGTTACCGGGAACTTCATCAGTGTTGGTCCAGATCACACTTTTAAGATCTTCATGATCTATATCCACACCGCTGTCTATTACTCCAACGATCACAGGAGAAGGCCTGTTATTTTTAATAATTTCGGCATAAGCTTTATTTACGCTCATACCCGGGATGGTATCGCTCACAAGATCGGCACTTGTCCAGTCTTTAAGCTGTGCATCGGATAGATCCCTTACCTTTAAAGGAATTGAATCTATATTGCTTACTGGAGTTGATAATATTTTAGGAGCAGTACTACTACATCCTGTAATAATTCCTGCCGCTAATACGGCCAGAAATGGTTTAAAAAAAGGAATTTTCATGTCTATTTTAATTAAATACTTCGTTGAAAGTATGAGTTTTATCATGCCTCACACCTTTCTCCGTGTGTTTTAAGGTTATAATTTCGTTGTGAGCGTCATGCTCCATAAACAGGTAATAGTTCTCTGTGGCTGCGGTTTCCAGGAAATTTTTCTTTTCCGGAAGGGTGAGCAAAGGTCTTGTATCAAATCCCATGACATAAGGTAATGGAATATGACCGGCGGTTGGTAGAAGGTCGGCCATGAATACAAGTTTTTTTCCTTTATAATCAATATGAGGTATCATCTGCTTATCGGTATGTCCATCTGCAAATAATACGCCAAAGCCCAGATGATCACTGACGGAAAAAAGTTCATTTCCTTCTCTTTCAAGAAAATGCAGCTTTCCGCTCTGTTCCATTGGAATGATATTTTCCTTTAAAAAAGAAGCTTTTTCCCGGTCGTTTGGCTGTGTAGCCCATTGCCAGTGATCTTTGTTACTCCAGAATTTAGCATTTTTAAAGGCAGGCTCATAACCAGTTCTGTCTTTATTCCATTGAATACTTCCTCCGCAATGATCAAAATGAAGATGTGTCATAAAGACATCGGTGATGTCATCACGATGAAAACCGTATTTTTTTAAGGACTTATCGATAGTATCATCACCCCATTGGTAATAATAACTAAAGAATTTTTCGCTTTGCTTATCCCCCATCCCGGTATCGATCAAAATAAGTTTATCTCCATCTTCAATCAATAAACATCTGGCAGCAATATCTATCATGTTGTTAGAATCTGCCGGATTTGTCCTATTCCAGAGGCTTTTTGGAACCACTCCAAACATAGCTCCTCCATCAAGTTTAAAGTTTCCTGCTTCTATGGGATAAAGTTTCATCGAGAAATTTTTAAAAATTCTCCGCAAAATATAAAATCTTAAAGCCTTTTCGAATTATTTTCCATTCATTTAACAAGATAATATTATTGAAAGCCTTGAGGCAATAAGCTTTCATAGTTAAACATTTTTAATATTTTTAGCTTCTAGAAGTAAACTGGGAATATATGATTGAATTAGCGGGAATAGTGATTTTGGGTATAATGGCTCAGTGGTTAGCATGGAGATTTAAGATCCCGGCTATTCTTCCGTTAATCCTTGTTGGACTCTCGGTAGGACCTTTATCCACTTTTTTTACGGCCGATGGATCTAAGTTGATAGAACCTATATGGGATGGAAATTCCGGATTGTTTCCTGGGCAAAGCCTTTTCTACTTTGTATCGCTGGCTATTGGGATTATTCTTTTTGAAGGAGGTTTAACCTTAAGAAAAGGAGAAGTTCTAAATGTAGGGCCGGTAATACTTAAGCTTATAACAATAGCAGTCGTTGTAACATTTCTGGGAGCCGGAGTTGCTGCTCATTTTATATTTGACCTCACCTGGCAGATAAGCTTTCTTTTTGCCGCTCTGATTATTGTGACAGGACCCACAGTAATTACGCCTATTTTGAGGAACATACCTTTAAAAAAGGATGTTTCGGCGATTCTTAAATGGGAAGGGATTCTTATAGATCCTATAGGAGCACTCGTTGCGGTATTAATGTTTGAATTTATTAGTGCCGGCACGGGAACTGAATTTACGGAAACCGCTCTTATGGAATTCGGGAAAATCGTTCTTTTTGGGTTTACGTTCGGATTTACTTTTGCTCATGCCCTGGGCTATGCTATCAAGAAAAATATAATTCCGCATTACCTTTTAAACGTGCTTACCCTCGCAACTGTACTTGGAGTTTTTGTGCTGGCTGATATGTTTGCTCATGAAAGTGGACTTTTAGCCGTTGTGGTCATGGGAATGGTGATGGGGAACATCAATCTGCCAAACCTGAAGGAACTACTTTATTTTAAAGAGTCACTAAGTGTGCTTTTAATTTCTATACTTTTCATATTGCTGGCGGCAAATATCAATATGGAAGATCTGTTGTTAATATATAATATAAATGCATTAATATTATTTGCCACGGTTGTTCTTATTGTAAGGCCTCTGGGAGTGTTTGTAAGCAGTATTGGCTCTTCTTTAAAGACGAATGAAAAGCTTTTTATTAGCTGGGTTGGGCCTCGAGGAATTGTGGCCGCCGGTATCGCTTCACTTTTCGGTATTGAACTGGCAAACCAGGGAGTTCCGGGAGCTGAATATATTACTCCTTTAGTTTTTATGGTTGTGCTAGGTACCGTACTTCTTAATGCGACCACCGCAAGATTATTTGCTCAGCTTGTAGGAGTTTTTCTGAAAAATTCTCAGGGAATTCTAATTATTGGCGCTTCAACCATCTCCAGATTAATAGCTTCATATTTGAAAAAGAATAAGAGACATGTTGTTTTGGTAGATAGCAACGGGTCTAATATTCGTAAAGCACGAGATCTTGGTCTGGATGCAATTCAGGAAAATGTTTATTCAGATGATCTTATTAATAATATTGAATTGAGCGATGTAGGTTATCTTATGGCGATGACTGGAAATAACGAAGTTAACCTGAATGCCATAGAGAAATTCAGAAAACACTTTGGTGAAAATGGTTCTTTTAGGGTGGTTTCTTCAGATGAAATGTATGATCCTGAAAGCAATCCAAAAGAAGGCCTTTTTTCACAAACTGATGATTATATAAAGCTTACGAATCTTGCCCGTAAGTACCCTTCTATTCATGAGATTGAACTTAATTCAAAAGAGCATTATGAAGGTCTGATAGAGATTAGCAAGACAGATCCTGATATCATTCCGCTGTTTGTAAAAGATACTGAAGGAGAGTTGAGCATAATCCCTTCAAACAGCATGGAAGTGGATATAGAAGAAGGTTTTATGCTGGTTTATCTAGGTAAACAGATGGAACCTGGCGATAGTGAAGAAAAGGAGAATATTGAAGAAAATGTCGAACAGGACTAGTGCCTATTCCTCTTCCATTTCCTCGATCAATTCATCGGTAATTTCGAGATTATGATAAACGTTTTGAACGTCATCGTCGTCTTCGAACTTTTCAACCAGGTTTAAGATCTTTTTCGCGTCTTCTACCGGCAGTTCTAATGTATTTAATGGAATACGTTGTACTTCTGAATTTTTGGGCTCTATCTCAAGCTCTTCAAGTTTAGAAGACATCAGTCCGAAATCTGTAAAATCTGTATATACTGTGAGATAATCCTCTTCTTTTTCAAACCTGGAAGCACCACCTTCAATCAATTCCAGCTCAAATTCTTCAAGATCCATTTCGATCTTTTCCTTTTCAAGAACGAAAACTCCCTTTTTATCGAATAGGAATTCCAGAGATCCATTAGTACCAAGACTCCCGCCATTCTTAGAAAAAATAGATCTTACTGAAGCAACAGTTCTATTAGTATTATCGGTGGTACATTCAACAAAAATGGCGATTCCGTTGGGGCCGTATCCTTCAAAAGTTACTGTTTCATAATTATCGGCATCTGCGCCACTTGCCTTCTTTATAGCACGTTCAATCGTATCCTTGGGCATATTCACACCCTTGGCATTCTGGATAGCATTTCTTAACGTAGGATTGGTTTCAGGATCTGGCCCTCCACCCTCTTTTACCGCTACCGTGATCTCCTTGATCGCCCTAGTGAACTGCTTGGCTCGTTTCTTATCCTGCGCTCCTTTTCGATGCTTTATATTTGCCCATTTACTATGTCCGGCCATAAGTTAGTCTGTAGTCTTTAGTTATTAGTCGGTAGATTTTCTACCGATTATAAATTAAAAATTTGAGTTAACTACAAAGTTAAAAAAATGTACACACAAGAATAATTGCTACAAAACTATTGGAAATGAATAGTTTAGCCTAGTTTTAGTTAAAGATCTAAGGAAATGGAGAAATTCAATTTTGAAGAATTAAAGGTGTATCAAAAATCTTTGATTTTTATTGATTATGTATGTACGAGCTTACCAAGGAATTTCCAAGAAGCGAAATTTATGGTTTGACTTCTCAATTTCGAAGAGCAGCCTCTTCTATCGCTTTAAATATAGCAGAAGGAGCAGGTAGTACTAATCCCGAATTTCGTAGATATTTGCAAATCTCATTGAATTCTATAAAAGAATGTGTTGTATGTACAGAAATTTCTAAACATCAATCCTTTTTTGGAGTTCAGGAATATAAAAAAGCCAGTAATGATCTTTCAGAATTATCCAAAATGATATCTTCTTTGATGAAATACCTTAACAATTAGATCTTAAAGTCTACCGACTAAAGATCTGAAGACTAATTAATCATTCAGCTTCAGAACCGCCATAAATGCTTCCTGAGGGATCTCTACATTCCCTACCTGGCGCATACGTTTTTTACCTTTTTTCTGCTTTTCGAGTAGCTTTCTTTTTCGTGAAATGTCCCCACCATAACATTTTGCGGTAACATCCTTACGAAGTGCTTTTACTGTTTCACGAGCAATGATCTTTGCTCCGATAGCCGCCTGAATAGGAATATCGAACTGTTGTCTTGGGATAAGTTCTTTCAGTTTTTCACACATTTTCTTACCTATATCGTAGGCATTGTCTACGTGTAATAATGCAGATAGCGCATCTACTATATTCGCATTAAGAAGCATATCAACTTTTACAAGTTTAGACTGACGCATTCCAATTGGTGAATAATCAAAAGAGGCATAACCTCTGGAAACAGTTTTTAGACGGTCATAGAAATCAAAAACGATCTCCGCTAAAGGCATGTCAAAAGTTAATTCAACTCGCTCTGTTGTTAAATAAGTCTGATTTGTGATCTCTCCTCTTTTCTCAATACAAAGGCCCATTACATTCCCAACATAATCTGCTTTGGTAATGATTGTCGCTTTAATAAAAGGCTCTTCAACCCTATTTAAACTTGAAGGTTCGGGAAGATCTGAAGGGTTGTTTACCAGGATCTTATCATCCGGGTTTTTGTTGGTGTATGCGTGGTAAGACACGTTAGGAACCGTGGTAATTACAGTCATATCAAACTCACGTTCCAGTCTTTCCTGAATGATCTCCAGGTGAAGCATCCCCAGGAATCCACATCGGAAACCAAATCCAAGAGCAGCAGAACTTTCCGGAGTAAATACCAGTGAAGCATCATTTAGCTGAAGCTTCTCCATAGAAGCTCTTAGTTCCTCGTAATCTTCAGTGTCAACTGGATAAATTCCGGCGAAAACCATTGGTTTTACATCTTCAAATCCTGCAACTGCTTCGGTAGTAGGATTTACGGCACTTGTAATAGTATCACCCACTTTTACTTCGCGGGCATCTTTAATTCCGGTGATGAGGTAACCAACATCACCAGTTTTGATCTCTTTTCTAGGAAATTGTTTTAGACGAAGTGTTCCCACTTCATCTGCATCGTAGGTTTTATTGGTGGCTACGAACTTAATTTTCTCACCTTTCTTAATAGAACCATTGATCACTCTAAAATAAGTTTCAACACCTCTAAACGGGTTGTAAACCGAGTCAAAGATCAAAGCTCTTAAAGGAGCATCAACCTTCCCGCTTGGAGCAGGAATACGATTGATGATCGCATCCAGTATTTCTTTAATTCCCAGCCCTGTTTTAGCACTGGCCGGAATAACTTCAGAAGGATCGCAACCTAGTAGGTCCACGATATCATCGGTAACTTCTTCAGGATTCGCACTCGGAAGATCCACTTTATTCAAAACCGGAATAATTTCCAGGTCATTTTCCAAAGCGAGATATAGATTCGAAATTGTTTGTGCCTGTATGCTCTGCGCCGCATCAACTACCAGTAAAGCACCTTCACAGGCAGCAATAGAACGTGAAACTTCATAGGAGAAATCCACGTGACCAGGAGTATCGATTAAGTTCAAAACAAACTCTTCGCCTTCATGAACATAATCCATCTGGATAGCGTGAGATTTAATAGTGATTCCACGTTCCCGTTCCAGATCCATACTATCCAGCAACTGTTCCTGTTTTTCTCTTTCAGTTACAGCACCGGTGTAATCCAGTAAACGGTCGGCAAGGGTACTCTTACCGTGATCTATATGTGCAATTATGCAAAAGTTTCGAATGTTCTTCATCTTCAAATTTCACAGTTAATTAATAATAATAACTAACTCGATTAAGTTTGCAAATATAGTTTATTTGTATGTCTTCAGAGAATATTTCCAGAAGGACCATGCTTTCTATATTAGATTATTGAATATTATTTAAAAACAAGAAACTTTTATAAAAAATTTATATAAGTACTTGTTTATATTAAAATAATATATATACTTTGTTAAAGCTCATTTGTTCTTTTAGTAAAGAAGCATTGATAAATACCTGTTAATAAGCTACAAATGGATAAGAAAATATTAGGTGTAGATATTGGTGCTACAAAAATACAACTTGGGATCGTTCAAGATAGCCGGGTAATGCAAGAAATTAAGTTTCCTACACTTTCAGGTTCTTCAAAGGAAGATATTATCCATAATCTTATAAATGGAATTGAATCGTTGGGTAAAAATGATTTTCAGGGAATTGGAATCGGGGTGCCTGGTCTGGTTGATGAAAAACAAGGTATTGTTTATGACTTATTGAATATTTCTTCCTGGAAAAAAGTTCATCTGAAAAAACACCTGGAGGATCATTTCAAAATTCCGGTAAAGATCACTAATGACGCCAATATTTTTGCTCTTGGCCAGAAAATATTCGGTGAAGGAAGAAATTTTCGAAATATGGTGGGTATAACCATGGGAACCGGTTTTGGAACTGGGATTATAGCCGATGATAAACTTTACTCCGGAACCTTATCCAGTGCAGGAGAATTGGGAAGTATTCCCTACTTAGATAAAACCATCGAAGATTATTGCAGTGGAAAATTTTTTAGAAATCAACATAATTTAAAAGGTGGTGAGGTATACAATCGGGCACAGAAAGGAGATGCACATGCGTTGGAGATCCTGGAAGAATTTGGGCATCATCTTGGAAATGCGATCAAATTAATCCTTTTTATACTTTCTCCGGAAGCTATTTTTCTAGGCGGTTCTGTAAGCAGATCTTTTAATTATTTTGAAAATACCTTACGTACATCCCTGGATGATTTTCCTTTCAAAAAAGTACTGGATCAATTAGTGATTCAAGCTTCAGATATGGAGAATATTTCGATATTAGGGGCAGCCGCTCTTATTATTTCAGAAGAAAAAGAGCAGAAATTGAACAATTCAGACGAAAAAAAATCAATCATCCCTTAAACTTCATTTCTAAAAGATGACAAATTCAGTTGCAAAAGAAAAAACGAATTCTAATAAGGTAAATAATAATACCACGCGTTCCATCATTATTATTGGAGCCTTATTCTTTATTTTCGGATTTGTTACCTGGCTAAATTCCCTGTTGATTCCGTACCTGGAGATTGCCTGTGAATTAACCAAGTTTCAGTCCTTTTTTGTAACCTTCGCCTTTTATATCGCCTATGTAGTAATGGCGCCTATTTCTACCCGAACCCTTAATAAACTGGGATTTAAAAAAGGAATGTCTGTTGCGCTGGTGATTATGGCATTTGGAGCCTTATTATTTATACCTGCTGCTATGACCAGAACTTATTTCCTGTTTCTGTCTGGTTTATTTATTATGGGGAGTGGGCTGGCTATTCTACAAACGGCTTCCAATCCTTATGTAACCATTGTGGGTCCGGCTGAAAGTGCTGCCAAGCGTATTAGTATCATGGGAATTTGTAATAAGCTCGCAGGTGCTATTGCTCCTATATTAATTGGATTCTTTTTACAGCTGGAAAAGGCAGACGAATTACAGTCTGAAATAGCTAATTTAACTTCTGCAGAAAGAATTAACGAATTAAATGAAATGGCTCTTCGCGTAATTCCACCTTATATTGGGATTATTATCGTCTTATTACTTTTAGCGCTATGGGTTTTTAAATCGAGCTTACCGGAAATTGATACCGATGAAGAAGATGAAAATCTTTCTTCAACAAATGCGGGAAAAAATAGTGTCTTTGATTTTCCTCACGTTATTTTAGGAGTAATCACCCTTTTCCTCTACGTGGGAGTGGAAGTTATTGCTGCAGATACGATCATAAGTTATGGCTCATCTCAGGGCATAGCTCTTACCACCGCGAAATATTTTGCCACCGGAACTATGGTGGCGATGGTGATAGGCTATATTCTTGGTATTATCAGTATTCCAAAATTCATCTCCACAAGAGAATGCATTAAGAGTTTCAGCATTATTAGGAATTGTGTTTTCGATATTAGCCATTTTCACTAGCGGATATGTCTCTCTTGCATTTATAGCTTTACTGGGTCTGGCAAATTCATTGATGTGGCCCGCCATCTGGCCTTTGGCGCTTGCCGATGTAGGGAGATTCACCAAAGCAGCATCTTCCTTATTGGTAATGGGGATCGCCGGTGGTGCAATTATTCCCCTTATATATGGAGCTTTGGCTGAAAACTTGAACCCGCAGGAAGCATATTGGGTACTAATACCTTGTTATTTATTCATTCTATATTTTGCTGTTTCCGGATATAAAATTAGAAAAGCATGAGACCTTATATTCTATCTGAAAGTAATTGGAAATCGGTTAAAGCAGAAAAAACAGAAGTAGCTGTTTTAACCTGGGGTGCCACCGAGGCTCATAATTACCATCTGCCTTACGGTACCGATAATTATCAGATAGAAGCAATTGCTGCGGAAGCAGGAAAAATAGCCTGGCAAAAAGGCGCAAAATTAAAAGTGTTACCGAACATTCCTTTTGGAGTTAATACGGGCCAGGCAGATATAAAGCTGGATATCAAT
This sequence comes from uncultured Flavobacteriaceae bacterium, assembly GCA_963779835.1. Taxonomy (GTDB): domain Bacteria; phylum Bacteroidota; class Bacteroidia; order Flavobacteriales; family Flavobacteriaceae; genus Christiangramia. The sequence goes on along the minus strand of CAVZZT010000008.1, from coordinate 102,420 downwards.
TTAAACCCCAGTACCCAGCTAGCCATACTTTCAGATATTATTGAGGTTTTGAACCGCCAGAATATATATAAATTAATATTGCTGAATGGCCATGGAGGGAATAATTTCAAGCCGATTTTGAGAGAATTGGGATTGAAATATCCAAAAATGCTACTTGTAACGACGAATTTCTTTGACGTTTTAGATAAATCTCAATTTTTTGAAGAAAAAGGTGATCATGCGGATGAAATGGAAACCAGCCTGATGCTTCACCTGAAGTCTGAGCTTGTTTCAGATTTGAAAGACGCCGGAGAAGGTAGCGAAAGAAAATCAAAAATTACCGGCATAAAAGAAGGTTGGGCCTGGGCTGAAAGACAATGGTCTATGGTTACCGATGATACCGGCATTGGTAATCCCAAGAAAGCAACGAAAGAAAAAGGGGAAAGCTTTTTTAATGCCGTTTCTGAAAAACTTTCAGATTTATTTGTGGAAATTTCTGAAGTAGAGATAGAGAATAGATATGAGTAGCTAAATAGATTTAATGTCTTAAAACTTATAAATATGAATTCAAAGCTAATTGAACGATCCCTATTTTTCAGTTTGGTCCTAATGCTGAATTTTTCCGGGTTCGGGATGCAAAATTCATCGGAAAGAAAGAGCATAGAAGATGAGATTCCTGCAATTATTCCAGCCCCTCAAACAGTAAAATGGGGTTCAGAAATGTATATTCTTCCGAAGAAAAATAGCATTTGCTATACTCCCAAGAGTAAAAATTCGACTCAGTGGATAGAAAAATTAATGAACGCGGCTAATGCTGAATTTGAATTAAAAGAAGGAGTAGATTGTGGTAATTGGAGACTTGATATAGATTCGGCTTTAAAAGAGCAATTAGGAGAAGAGGGCTATAAACTTCAAATTAACAGTTCTGGAATTAGCCTGGAAAGTGGTACCGAAGCAGGAATGTTTTATGGAATTCAAACGCTAAGACAATTTTTCCCTGCAGAGATTGAAACCGGAAAATTAAGTTCAGAAATTAAACTTAGGCACGTTGAAATTACCGATATGCCTGAATATTCGTGGCGAGGAAGTATGCTGGACATTGCCAGAAGTTTTCTTTCGAAAGAATATATTAAAAAGCATATTGATAGAATGGCGCTTTATAAGCTCAACCGACTACATCTTCATTTGAGCGATGATCAGGGCTGGCGCATCGAGATCAAAGAATATCCAGATCTTGCTAAAATAGGAGGGAGCAGCGCTGTTAAAAATGGCCGCTCGGGATATCTTACACAGAAGGAATATGCAGAATTACAGGCATACGCTGAAAAAAGGAATATCGTCATTGTTCCTGAAATAGATATGCCGGGGCATGTTTATGCGGCTTTGGCTTCTTATCCAGAGCTTAACTGTGAGAACAATGTAAATATAGATCCAAAGAGGGCAACGCCACCAGAGCTTTATGATGGCTATAATGTTGGCTGGACGAGACTATGCCTGGAAGATCCTTCTACCTATGAATTCGTGGATGCTATAATCAAAGAACTATCTGAAATTACAAGGGGAAAATGGATACATATTGGAGGAGATGAAATTGAGGATCCTTTATATGAAGAATTTATCCATAAGGCCGATTCCATTGTTAGAAAATACAATAAGACCGGGATTGGATGGGAGGAAAGCGCAAAGGCAGAATTGAGTGATAGTTTTATCGTGCAACGATGGAATGGTGAAACCAAAATAGAGGAGGGGCAGAAAATCATTGACTCCTTCTGTAAATTTTTCTATTTAGATCACGGGAATGTAACCGATCAGGAAAATACCTATAAATGGTGTGCAAAAGAAGGGCTTAGCCTGGAAACTGTATACAGCTATGATACAGATGATGATCGTGTGATAGGCATTGAAGGCCCAATGTGGAGTGAATTAGTGATCAGCGATGATCGTGCTGATGATCGTTTATGGCCCCGAAGTATTGCCGTAGCTGAAGTTGCCTGGACCAAAGCCTCTAACCGAAATTTTCAGGATTTTACGGAAAGGCTGGCAAAGCAAGCCCTGCGATTAGATAACCTTGGAATAAAATATTTTAAAAGTCCGGAAGTGCAGTGGAAAACTCCTAAAGAAAAAGGAGTTTTTTCTGAAAAGCTTTCAAAAGAATAAAAAATGAATAAGAAAAGTCCAGATACCGAAAAGGTTTCAAATTATGATCATCTGGAAAAGATGAGCACCCTTGAAATACTTTCAAATATCAATAAAGAAGATCAAAGCATTGCGGGAAATGTAAAAAAAGAGATCGTTTCTATCGAAAAACTGGTAGAGGTGATTGTTCCAAAAATTGAGGCGGGAGGAAGATTGTTTTATATAGGGGCGGGCACTAGTGGAAGGCTGGGAGTTCTGGATGCTTCAGAATGTCCTCCTACTTTTGGGGTTAGCCCTGGGATTGTAATTGGTCTAATAGCTGGTGGAGATAAAGCTCTGAGAGATGCGGTGGAAAATGCGGAAGACGATACCAGTCAGGCCTGGAAAGATCTTCAGGAATATGGTATTTCAGAAAAAGATGTACTTGTTGGAATTGCTGCCTCAGGAACTACTCCGTATGTAATCGGAGGAATTAAGGAAGCGCGAAAAAATAGAATTATTACCGGTTGTGTTACCTGTAGTTCAGGGAGTCCGCTGGCCGAAGCTTCAGAATATCCCATTCAAGTGGTTACAGGTCCTGAATTCGTGACCGGAAGCACCCGAATGAAGGCGGGTACCGCTCAAAAACTTGTATTAAACATGATCTCTACTTCGGTAATGATCAAACTGGGAAGAGTAAAAGGAAACAAGATGGTAGATATGCAACTTTCCAATGATAAGCTGGTAGGCCGCGGAATTCGAATGATCATGGAAGAACTTGCTATTGATGAAGATGAAGCAGGCCAACTTTTAAAAGAACATGGTAGTGTTCGGAATGTTCTGATAAACTATCAAAATAATAAATAGGCAATTTTCGGTATGCTTTAGCTAAACTGAATGCCTTTTCATTCATCAAAACCTAGGGCTTCCAATGAAGAAAAGTATTCTTCTTGTTTATTCGTTCCTTTTTACCTCCTCTTTCCTGTTTTCTCAAAATAGGAGTGAGCCTAGAAGCTATGTTGCCTATAGAACGGTTGATACCCTTATAATTGATGGTATTGCTGAGGAAGCATCCTGGGAAAAGTCAGATTTCAGTGAGGATTTTATAGATATTGAAGGGGTGAAAACTCCAAAATATCAAACAAATGTGAAAATGCTTTGGGATGATAGCTATCTCTATTTTTATGCAAAAATGGAAGAACCTCATATCTGGGCTACCCTAAAGCAAAGAGATACCGTGATTTTTTATAATAACGATTTTGAGATTTTTATAGATCCTGATGGAGATGCTCAAAATTATATGGAATTTGAGATGAATGCGCTCAACACTGTTTGGGACCTTTTCATAGTAAAACCTTACAGGGAGCCGTCGCCAATAATCGACAATTGGGACATTAAGGGTTTAAAATCTGCAGTTCATATAGAAGGTTCTTTAAACGATCCTTCAAATCAGGATAAATTCTGGAGTGTGGAAGTCGCCATGCCCTGGGAGGCACTTAAAGAGGCAAATGTGTATGGAAATGGGCATGCGAATAAATTCTGGCGCATCAACTTTTCAAGAGTTAACTGGGATTTTGAAATAGAAAACCAAACATATTCAAGAAAAACAGGCGAAAATGGCAATTTTCTGCCGGAAAATAACTGGGTGTGGTCACCGCAGGGAGTTATAAATATGCATGAACCGGAACATTGGGGTTATGTATTTTTTTCTTCTGAAACAGTAGGTAATACAATTCAATTTGAGATTCCGGAAGATGAAAAAATTAAGTGGTACTTGTTTCAACTTTACAGAAATCAGAAAGCCTATCATAATGAACACGGAGAGTGGGCTAAACAATTGGAAAATATAATTGAAGAACCTTTAATAATAAATGGCAGATCAATTAAGGCCGAATTAGAAAATCATCTCGCTGGCTGGAATATTTCGATCGAAAGTCCTGATAGGGGAAATACCTATGTGATTACCCAAGAAGGGAGACTAATAACAATCTAAATTCAGTATTATGAAACTTAATCAACTTCTAATTTTAGTTTTTTCACTCTTCTTAATTTCCTGCGGGGAGAATTCCGAAGAAAAGCGAGATGATTTAGCTCTTGCCTCTAATAAAGATATTGAAAAGGCCGAGGATTTTAAATACTGGGTTTGGACCGGAGCAAATAATGAAAGAGCAGATTCATCCTATACTACTGAATATAAAAAATACAGCGAAAACGGAATTGATGCGGTTTTAATCAATACGAATACAGATCCCAAATTACTTTCCAGGGTAGCTTCTTTAGCTAAAAATGAGGGTTTGGAAGTACATGCCTGGATCATGGCGATGAACCGTCCGGGAGATAGTGTAGCGTTGCAGCATCCAGATTGGTATGCTGTGAGCAGGGAAGGAAAATCAACTTTTGAGACCAGGCCGTATGTAGATTACTATCAGTGGTTATGTCCTACCCGTGAGGCATCACGTAATCATGTTTTAAGCCTGGTTGAGGGGCTTTCAAAAGTAGAAGGGGTAACCAGTGTACACCTTGATTACATAAGATTACCAGATATTTTTCTTCCCATTGGTCTTCTGCCGAAATATGATCTTGAGCAGGAAGAAGAACTTCCGCAATTTGACTTTTGTTATTGTGATGTATGCGTTTCAGAATTTGAAAAAATTCATCATAAGGATCCGACGAGAGATGGAAAACCCCGCTTTGGATATTGAATGGAAACAATTTCGTTTGAATAAAATAAAAGCGGTGGTAGATGACGCTTATAAAATAGTGCATGAAAATGGTAAAATTTTAACCGCAGCTGTTTTTCCATATCCAGAAATGGCAGACCATATGGTGAGACAGCGATGGGATAAGTGGGATATTGATGCTGTCCTGCCAATGATATATCACAATTTTTACAATGAAGATTTAGACTGGATAGGTTTTGCCACAAGACAGGGAGTTAGAGATCTAAAATCTAAGAATACAGAACTGCATACCGGAGTTTTTGTGCCGGCCATGAGTGCATCAGAGCTTAAAGAAGCTATTAATCAGGCTAAAACCAATGGTGCAAAAGGAATTTCATTTTTTGATGGTGGTGCTCTTAACGGCTGAACATCTTCAGGTCATCAAAAATGCCCAATAGTGGACAATATTACTGCAGTTTCGTACTAGTTTTAGTGTTAAATAATTTAAGAATACTCGTTTATATTCCATCTTAAACTTTAAACACTTTACATATTTAAATATTATAATTTTATTTATCTAGTATTGGTTCTATAAAAAATTTAAAAAAGTATAATCAGTTTTAATATAATTTTTTAAATTTACTTGTATATTTTATATATTAGATTGATAGGTAGATGGTTATTGCTAAAATATTAAAAGTTTTCATTAACATAATTTAACTGGTTAATACATTTTTCGAGCGAAAGTAAATCGCTCAGATTTTATTCACTAAAACTAAAACCAATGGTCAAAAAATTACCTTACATGTTGGCGGTGATGTTTTTATTTTTTCAAAGCATTGTCGCTCAGGAACAGGTCGTAACAGGGAACTGTTATCGATGGGGAAACCGGTATGCCTCTTATGGGTGTAGCTATCGTTGAAAAAGGAACCAGCAATGGAGCGGTTTCCGATTTCGACGGTGAACTATACTATTGAAACTTCCGCCGGATGCAATTCTTGTTTTTTCTATGATGGGTTATGGAAAGCAGGAAATTCCACTAGAAGGAAAAACTACTTTAGATGTAGTAATGTCAGCCGATGCAGAAGCTCTGGATGAGGTTGTGGTAACTTCTCTTGGCCTTACCAGAGAGAAAAAATCTCTTGGGTATGCCGTTACCGAATTACAATCTGAAGAGGTTAATGAGGTAAAAGATTATAATGTAGCGAACTCGCTTGTTGGTAAAGTACCAGGTTTGGTGGTGAATCAGTCCAGTGGAGTTGGTTCTGGTTCAAGAATTACTATTCGTGGTAATAACTCCATTACTGGAAATAACCAGGCTTTGATTGTAGTAGATGGTATTCCTATTGATGACTCAGGGTATTGAAACCGGCGGAAGTATTTTTAATAGCACAGTATCGGGTGGAGGGATCACCGATATAAATCCATCTGATATTGAATCTATTTCGGTATTAAAAGGACCTAACGCAGCCGCGCTTTATGGGTCCCGTGCTGCTAGCGGGGTGATCCTTATTACTACCAAAAAAGGTAAGATGGGAAGAGGTTTGGGAGTTTCTTTAAATTCTAATACTACTTTTGAAAATCCAATGTTCTTGCCCGATTTTCAGAATGAATATGGACAGGGAAGCAATGGAGCCTATTATGCCGATCTTGAAAATTTCGGAGGTTCTTCATGGGGTCCAAGATTTGATGGGTCTAACCAGCTTTATTATACCGGAGAAGAAAGACCTTATACTCCGCTCAGCCAGATAATGTAGACGATTTTTTTGAAACTGGTTTGCAATCCATTAATACGGTAGCCTTAGAAAAGGGGGAGAGAATTACAGTACCCGTTTTTCTTATACTAATAACACTACCAGTGCAGTGTTGCCAAACTCAGATCTTCAGAGCCATAACTTTAATTTAAGAGGATTGTTAGATCTTTCAGATAAACTTCATATTGATAGTAAGGCAACTTTTTTTACTCAGGATGTTGATAACAGGGTAAATCTTGGAACTGAAGGTGTGCTTGCGTTTGTTTACAGTATGCCAAGAAATGTTAAGTATAGATGATCTTAAGAAGTATAAGCCTTCATTATGGGAATGATCCTGGCATGTTTGGAGATGAATATGCCGCAATTAGTTATGCTGGGACAAAATAAAAGTATTGGTAACCCATACTGGATGCTGAACGAGGATATGAATGATGAACGAAGAGATCGATTTCTTGGGTTCTACCAAACTCACTTATGAATTTAACGACTGGCTCTCCATCTTCGGAAGACTTGGGGGAGATGTTACCAATTACAAGAACGGAATATGTTCAAAATTACGGTCATCATTTTTTTATAGCGGTAGATTGAACTACGGAACTTTTAAGAATACCGAATTGAATCGGTGATTTCCTTTTCTCAGCTAACAGAGATATCACAGATAAATTAATCTGGTGGTGAATGTTGGGGGAAGTTTATCTAAAAGATACTTCGGAAGGTGTGATTGTTAGAGGTCAGGATTTTCGTTTGCCGTCACGAGTATTCTTGAATAACACAAATATTCAGACCAGTACGCACAATCCTTTCAGGTTAAGAAAATTAATTCTTTATATGGTCAATTGAACTTCTCATTATGATGATTTTTTGTATCTGGACCTTACGGGAGAAATGACTGGTCTTCTACACTTAGCCGAAGATAATCGTTCCTATTTCTATCCATCAGCAAGTTTATCTGTGTTGGTAGACCGCTTTATTGATCCTAATAAAGATTTCTTGAATATGTTGAAATTAAGAGGAAGCTGGGCAGATGTTGGTAATGATACAGAACCTTATCAGTTATATCAAACATTTAGTGTACCTACACAAGGTTACCTTGGTTAACAGTTTTAAACGGACCAGAGGCAGGTTAAACCCAGATTTAAACCTGAAAGTGTTCAGTCTTCAGAATTTGGTTTTGAATTTAATATGTTCGATAACAGGTTATTCGGAGATTTTTCTATCTATTGTATTAGAACAACCGATATGATCTTTAATGTTCCTGTTCCACCAGGTACTGGATTTCAGTTCTTTAAAGAAAATGTTGGGAGGTAAAAAATAATGGATTTGAAGCGGTTCTTGGAGGTATGCCAATTCGTACAGAGAATTTCAAATGGGAAGCTTCAGTGAATTTCTCTAAAAATGAGAATGAAGTAGTTGACTTAATTGAAGATTTCGAATCTTTTGACTCTTAATACACTTGGAAGCTTTTCAGTAAGAGTAAGTGTAGGGACGAGGATTTGGATGATCTGTATGGTAGTACCTGGAAAAGAAATGAGAATGGAGAATTGCTTGTAAATGGAGATGGAGTGCCTTTAGCAGGAGAAGTTGAAAAACTTGGAAATGCTCAACCAGATTGGATAGGTGGTTTCTCTAACACCTTTACTTTAAATAACTGGAGTTTACGATTTTTAGTCGATGGCAGGTTTGGCGGAGAAATTTATTCCGCTACTTCTTCCTATCTTGATGCTGCCGGGGTTTCAGAAAGAAGCACTTCAATACAGAGATGGTGGGGTAGTTGTAGATGCCATTAATGAAGAAACTGGTGAACAAAATACTGCTTCAATTACCGCGCAGCAATATTGGGGAGGTTATTCTGGAATTACTGCCAATTATATTTATGATCAAACTAATGTTAGATTAAGAGAATTTGCGTTAAATTATAGATTCCCAACTAACATGATCGAAGGTATTGGTTTAAACCAGGCTTCTATTGGTTTAATAGGAAGAAACTTATTCTTTCTTCTATAAAGATGCAGAAGATATAGATCCTGATTCTTCTATTGGGACTGGCCTTTCCGGACAGGGTATTTCTCTGAATAATGCCCCAACCCTTAGAAGTATAGGAGTGAATGTGAATATTAAATTTTAAAAAAGATATTATGAAAGGAATATGTAAAATTTGTCAGCAGAGGCCTGCTACTTTTGGTCTTTTGTTATCAGGCTGTTCAGACTTCGAAGAAATTAATACCAAACCGGATGCTTTTACTTCAGAGGAGGTAAGTGCGAAATATTTTCTAACCGGATTGCAGATAGAACTTTATGCTCCAAACAGGTTCCCTTACTGGAGAGCACAATTAATTCATGCCGATCGTTACGCTGGTCAGTTTGCCTTTGGCTATAATGGTTGCTGGTGGACCGGCGGATTATCTTATGACTATAATGTAGGCTATACCGATGCCGCTTACGATTGGATGTCTGGTTATTTAAACAAGTTTAGTACTTATCAAAATTTTGTTGAACCAGGAGGAGAATTGAAAATGAGACAGTTCTATGCCATAGGGTTAATAATGAAAGGGCTATACTATCAAATGTATACTGATACGTTTGGAATGGTACCTTATTGCTGAAGCTTCAAATCCAGATATATTAACGCCTAAATTTGATACTCAGGCCGAAATTTATCAGGGAGTAATTTCAGAATTTAATGAAGCGATGAATATTATCGGGGAACGAAAGTGAAACTGGGAATCGGGCTTGAATTGTTGAGAGAAAATGACCTTTTCTTTAATGGAGATCTTCAGAAGTGGAAAAAACTGGCCAATACTCTAAAATTGCGTATGGGTCTTAGAGCTCAGGGTGCTTCTGGAGCCGATTTTGCTTCTTCAGCAATTTCCGAAGCCCTACAGAACCCTTTACTTTCTACAGCAGAAGACAATGCTCTGATGGAAAAAGATATGAAATTGATCAGTTCGGAAATGCCGCCTATGGTGATATCTGGCATAATTTCGGAGGACTTGGTTCTAAATGGAAAATTGGTAAAACGCTAGTAGATTATTTAAGAAATAATAATGATCCAAGGTTATCCTCATTATGCCGAGCCAATTATTGGTGGGGACGTGACTTTTACAAGGCCTGTAGAAGGTAGCGGAGTAGCTTTGTTTGATAAATATGTAGAGTTTATTCTTGGACGAACTTGATAATGCCGGAGTAGATTACACTAAGAGTGGTTCAGCAGATGAGTTCACCATTTCTGTTGCTGACGGTACTTACTATGTTGGTCAACCTACAAGGTTAAATGGCGATATTTATCCACATGTTAAATATGAGTTGTTTTCTGCACCTGCAGATTGGGTAGTGAATCCTAAGAATAGTGGTGCTCCTATATTTCCGGAAATTGTGATGACTGCAGCTGAAGGAAACTTTTTACAGGCAGAAGCAGCGGTTAAAGGTTTAGGTGCCGGAGATGCACAGGCATTATATCAGGAAGGGATTAGACAGGCTATGCTTATTTGGAATGTGGATGAAGGAGCTATTTCAGAATTTCTGGCAAATGAATCTATGGCGCAATTAGATGGAAGTATAGAAGAAAATCTGGAGAAGATTGCCATTCAGAGATGGATTGCCGCTTATACTGATGGTTTTGAAGCATGGGCGATAGTTCGTGATACAGGCTATCCGACTGAATTGGCCAATGGAGTATCTGATTATGATATTTATGCTGCAGGTTCTCTTGAATGGGGAGTATCCTCAAAGAATGAGATATGGTAATGTTGAATATAACAGCAACGGACAAACGTAGAAGCTGCAATTCAGATTCAAGGTCCTGATGAACAGGGAACTGAACTTTGGTGGGCAGACAGGAAATTAATTTCAATAAAGATTAGCAAAGAAGGTCGCCAAATAGAGTTTTTGGCGATCTTTTTTATTTCAGGTTTTTAAAAATTATACTAATGAAAAAGTATTTAGTCATATTAGCGGGTATCAGCTTGGCTTTTTGTTCATGTCTGGAACGGGCCTCCGGGAATGAAAAGGATGATTTAAAAAGGAACCCTGTTCAGAAAGAAGATTTTAAAGTAATCGCTTACTGGACCGGTTCAGATAAGAAAATAGACCGGGAGAGTATTCTACAGCTGGATCAGATCATTTATAGTTTTCTTCATCTCGAAGGAAATAGATTGAAAGTATCCGCTAAAGATTCAATTCATCTAAAATATCTGGTGTCAGAAAAAAAAGTTAACCCAGATTTAAAAGTATTGGTTTCCCTTGGCGGATGGGGAGGATGTGAAACCTGTTCAGAGGTGTTTTCTACCGATGACGGGAGAAAGGAATTTACGGAGTCGGTAAAAAGCATATTGCAAAAATATAATGCTGACGGTATTGATCTTGATTGGGAATATCCTGCAATTGCGGGATATGACGGACATTCTTTTAAGCCTGAAGATCGCCGGAATTTCACTTTGCTTGTCAGGGATTTGCGAAATGTATTGGGTTCCAATGCTATAATTAGTTTTGCTGCAGGAGGATTTAAGGAATATCTTGAAAAATCTGTTGAATGGAATGAGGTGATGCCAGTAGTGGACCACGTAAACTTAATGACCTATGATATAGTGAATGGAGGAAGTTCCGGGACAGGTCATCATACCTCTTTGTATTCTACTAAAAACCAAAAAAATTCTACAGACTATACCGTTCAATATCTTGATTCCATTGGAGTGTCTCATGAAAAAATGGTTATTGGAGCTGCTTTCTATGGACGAGTTTGGGAGCAGGTAAGAGATTCAGTAAACGGACTTTATCAAAAAGGAAAATTTAAGGAATCTGTACTTTACAAAGATTTAGATGCGTATGTAAAAAGTTCACCGGGATTTGAATATTTCTGGGATTCGGAAGCCCAGTCTCCATATATTTACAATGCCGAAAAGGGACTTTTTAGTAACCTATGACGATTCCCTTTCTATTTCAGGTAAAACGAAATATGCCTTAGAAAATGAACTCGGCGGAATTATGTTCTGGCAATTGTCAGGTGATAGAGCCTGATGGTTTGCTGGATGTTATAGATAATGAGATAAAAAATTCTGAAAATTAATTATTGCCCTGAATGATAAAGAGATTAAGAATCCTGCCTTTAGTTGTTGTTTTTTTAATATTTGGTTGCAAGTCTAGACAATCAACGATACCTGCAAAAGAGGAAACACCGGATATAGTAGATGAAAAAATAGAAAGAAGAAGCTCCGAAAGATATTTCTGAAGAAATACCAAAGGAAATTCCTGCAGAAGAAATTATAATTTCTAAAGAAAAGAAACAGGAGCCACCTCTAAATATCGAAGAATTTAGAGCTGCATGGGTTGCGACTGTGGCAAATATCAATTGGCCCAGTAAAGGAGGACTTTCAACACATCAGCAACAACAGGAAGCGATAAAACTGCTGGATTTTCTACAATCGCATAATTTTAATGCAGTGATTTTTCAGGTAAGGCCACAGGCAGATGCACTATATAAAAGTGACCTGGAACCATGGTCTTATTTTTTAACAGGAGAACAGGGAAAGGCTCCGGAGCCATTTTATGACCCTTTGGATTTCTGGATTAACGAGGCTCATAAAAGAGGACTGGAGTTACATGTGTGGTTAAATCCCTATCGAGCTCATCACACCACAGGAGGAGAAATAACAGCTACTTCAATCGTTAAAAAAAGACCTGAACTTGTGGTAGAACTGGCCAACGGTATGTGGTGGCTGGATCCCGCCAAAAAAGAAACCCAGGATCACTCTGCAGCGGTGGTGATGGATATTGTTAAAAGATATGATATTGACGGGGTTCATTTTGATGATTATTTCTATCCCTATGATTCTTATAACAATGGGAAGGATTTTCCTGATGATAATAGTTGGAATGCCTATACCCAAAATGAAGGAAAATTAAGTAGGGGAGACTGGAGAAGGGATGCCGTAAACACTTTTATTAAACGTATTTATAAGGAAATTAAAGCAGAGAAACCCTATGTTAAATTCGGTTTAAGTCCTTTTGGAATATGGCGCCCCGGCTATCCTCAATCGGTAGCTGGTTATGACCAGTATGACAAGCTTTATGCAGATGCAAAACTTTGGCTAAATGAAGGTTGGATAGATTATTTTACTCCCCAGCTATATTGGCGAATAAATCAATATGGTCAAAGTTTCCCGGAGTTATTAGGATGGTGGGAATCAGAAAATACTAAGAACAGGCATCTCTGGCCAGGCATTAATGTTGGTCTTGGCGGCGATGAGAAAAATGTGGATGAAACTATCAACCAGATCATGATCACCCGGGGAATGCTACCGGAAAGTCCGGGCACGGTTCATTGGAGTATTGGCCCCCTTATGAAGCAGGAAAATCTTGCAAAGGCTCTATTGGATGGACCATATCGAAAAAAGGTCCTCATTCCACCAAGTCCCTGGATTGATGATTCTGCCCCGGAAGCTCCAGAAATGAGTGCAATGGTTCAGAATGATAGACTTATAATAAATTGGGAGAGCAGTCAGCCTGAGGAGGTATCTAAATTTGTTCTTTGGTTTAAATATGAAGATGGAAACTGGGATTATAAGATTTTAGATGGAAATCTCACTGCATATAGTCTTCAGAATATTGTTGGTGAAAATGAGAAAAAAAGAGCTATGGATATAATAGGAATCACCGCGGTAGATAGAATGGGAAATCAAAGCGATTTTAAAGAAATAGATTTAAAAAATAAGTAGATGAGTCCTTTACTGGTTTTTGGAGTGATTGCAGTTTACTTTCTCATTTTGTTAGGGATAAGCCATTTTACTTCGGAGAAAGCTGATAATGATACTTTTTTTACTGCTAACAGGCAGTCACCATGGTTTCTGGTAGCTTATGGAATGGTGGGAGCATCACTTTCTGGAGTTACTTTTATCTCTGTGCCTGGTGAGGTTGGAAATTCTAACTGGACTTATTTGCAGTTTGTGATGGGGAACATGGTTGGTTATGCGGTAATCGCTTTTATTCTGATTCCTCTTTTTTATAAACTTAGACTGGTATCAATTTATGAATATTTGAAGGATCGTTTTGGGCTAAGATCATATTATACAGGTTCTGTATTTTTCCTCATTTCTCAAACCATTGGAGCTTCTTTCAGATTATTTCTGGCAGCTGTCGGTCTTCAAATAGCCTTTTTTGATGCTTTTGGAGATACCGTTTTTTCATCACTGTATTAGCAACCATAATTCTCATCTGGCTTTATACTTTTCGCGGTGGTATTAAAACGATCGTCTGGACAGATACTTTACAAACCACTTTTCTACTACTAGCCGTGGTCATTAGTATCGTGATGATCACAGATCAAATGAACCTTAGTTTTTCTGAAGTGATTTCTACAGTTTCAGAAAGTAAGATGTCAACTATTTTTGACTGGAACTGGCGCTCTGATCGTAATTTTTATAAAACCTTTCTTGCCGGTATATTTATAACCATTGCGATGAATGGACTTGATCAGAATGTGATGCAGAAGAATCTTACCTGCAAAAATCAAAAGGATGCACAAAAGAATATCTTCTGGTTTTCTATTACCTTTTTTGTTTCCACGGTATTGTTCCTTTCGCTCGGAGTGTTGCTTTATAAGTTTGCGATAGACCAGAATATCTACCATTCCTGAAAGAACTGATGATCTTTATCCTTTACTCGCTTTAAATCACTTCGGAATTCTTGCCGGTATTGTCTTTCTTTTGGGAATTATCGCCGCGGCATTTTCCAGTGCCGATTCAGCTCTAACCGCTTTAACCACATCTTTTTGTGTAGATATTCTTGATCTTCCTAATAAAAAGACCCACCAAAAAAGAACACGTTTGTGGGTTCATATAGGTTTTACATTTCTCATGTTCCTGGTAATCATAATTTTTAATAGTTTAAACGATTCCAGCGTTGTAAGTGCGGTATTTAAAGTAGCGGGTTTTACCTATGGGCCGTTATTGGGACTTTTTGCCTTTGGTCTTATAACTAAACGTCCGGTGAAGGATAAACTGGTTCCGGTTGTTTGTGTGCTGTCGCCAATTATTTCAGTTATTCTAGATTTTAATTCTGAACAATGGTTTTTTGGATATCAGTTCGGTTTTGAAATTTTACTGGTAAATGCCGCGATTACATTTATGGGGCTTTGGTTTCTATATAATAAAAAGCCTGAGTATATTTAAAATGGCGATTGAAAATCCCCGTTGTTAAATAATAATCTCTAGGATTTTCTCTGAATATTTTCAAATGGAAATAGCATATAAATCATTTAATCTTGAACTGAAGAACACCTTCACCATTAGTCATGGTTCACGTGATTTTCAGCCAACGCTTATTGTAATTTTATCTGAGGGTGAATTTACAGGCTATGGAGAAGCTGCTGCCACCGTTTATTATGGCGTAACTGTAGAGAAAATGATCGCTTCCATTAAAGCAGTTGAACCCATTATTGCTGAAAATATTCATCGTACCCCTGAAGAATTATGGGAACTTACGTTTCCGCAGCTGAAAGACAATCCTTTCGCACAATGTGCGCTGGATATTGCCATGCACGATCTTCATGGGAAAAGAAATGGTCTTCCGCTCTATAAAATGTGGGGACTCGATATTTCCAAGGTTCCTCTAACCAATTACACCATCGGTATAGATACTGTAGAAAATATGGTGAGGAAGATTAAGGAATTTCCCTGGCCGCTTTACAAGATTAAACTGGGTACCAATGATGATATTGCGATTGTAAAGGAGCTTCGGAAACATACAAATTCGGTATTTAGATTAGATGCCAATGCAGGATGGACTTTAGAGCAGGCGATTAAAAACAGTGATGCTTTAAAAGAGCTGAATGTAGAGTTTCTGGAACAGCCATTGAAGCCTGATGACTTAGAGGGAATGAAAAAGCTTTATAGCAAATCTAGACTTCCCTTGATTGCAGATGAAAGTTGTATTGTTGAAAATGATGTCGAGAAATGTGCGCCTTATTTTCACGGAGTGAACATAAAGCTTACCAAGTGTGCTGGAATCACACCGGGTAGAAGAATGATTAAAAAAGCCCGGGATCTTGGTTTAAAAGTAATGGTTGGTTGTATGACCGAATCTACTGTCTCCATGTCTGCTATTGGTCAGTTATTACCAATGCTGGATTATGTAGATATGGATGGCGGCCTGCTTATTCGTAACGACATTGCTGATGGAGTAAAAGTATATGATGGCAAAGTACATTTTCCGGATAGAAACGGAACCGGGGCAAAATTGTTTAATTTTGAATAAAACTTTAAATATTATGAAAATGAAGTTGAACTATATAGCAATATTGGCCTTTTTGGTGCTTATTTCCTGTGAGGAAAAAACTGAAAAGGAAACCACCAATGAAGCTGATGAGGTTATTGCACAGGTTAGTGAAAAGTATGCGCCAGATAGCCGTGTAGCACTTTTCGATATAGAAGCTGTTAAAAATGACCAGTCTTATACTTTAAAAGGAGAATCTAACCTGCCCGATGCTGTTGAAGATCTAAAGCAAAAGATGAAAGCCGAAAACCTGAAGTTTACTGATAGTATTAGCATGCTACCAGATAATGAAGGATTAGAAGGTAAAACGATGGGAGTGGTTAAGATTTCCGTAGCAAACCTTAGGGATGAGCCAAAACACTCTGCCCAGCTGGTTACTCAGGCGACCTTGGGAATGCCTTTAAAAGTTTATAAAAAAGAGGGGAGCTGGTACTATATTCAAACTCCTGATGGTTACCTGGCCTGGGTAGATTATGGTGGAATTGCGAATAAAACCAATGAAGAATTTTCAGAATGGAAATCGGCTAAGAAATTAATTTACCTGAAACCTTTCGGGAATTCATATAAAGAACCAGATACCGGTTCTCAAAGTGTGGCAGATCTTGTAGCAGGAGACATTTTAGAGCTTCTAAGCGAAGAAAAAGCTTTTTATAAGGCAAAGTACCCTGATGGCAGAGAAGCCTTTATAGCGAAAGCGGAAGCGCAACCTTACAAAGAATGGCTTTCTTCTTTAGATATGGAAAAAGAAGATCTGGTTGAAACTTCTAAAAAATTGATGGGTCTTCCTTATTTATGGGGAGGAACCTCGCCAAAAGGAGTAGACTGTAGTGGTTTTACTAAAACAGTTTATTTCCTGAATGGGATGGTGATTCCACGAGATGCTTCACAACAGGTACATACAGGAAAATTGATAGACACCACTAGAAATTTTGAAAATCTTATTCCCGGCGATTTGCTTTTCTTCGGAAGACCAGCCACAGATTCAACTTCAGAAAGAGTGGTGCATGTTGGAATGTGGATAGGAGACAATCAATTTATCCACTCCATGGGAGATGTTCATATCAGCACCATGGATTCTACTTCTTCAGATTTTGATGAATATAATTACAACCGCTACCTGCGAAGTAAAAGAGTTTTCAATGAGACTGATGATAAACTGCTTTATCTTAAGCAGAAGGATATTTTCACTGATGATAGTTCTTCCGAAGAAGTTTCAGAATAAATATTTTTCGGTGTAAATAATATAAAAGGCGATCTTAATCAGGTCGCTTTTTTAATTTTAATGGAAAATTAAAATCACAAATACTTTTGATACAGGTTATAAAGCACCTTAAGATCATGCTCATTCAAATAAGGATTTTCATAATCTTCCTGGATAAAATGCAGTTTAAAGGCTTTAATAGCCGAAGGCAGATCGGAAATATCGTATCCAATAATTTTTAGGGCCATTTCATAGTCAAAGTCGGCAGGAACTACGTTTGGAAATATATATTTATTTAAAAATGGAAGGGTATTATGGTCAGGTTCAAGTTCAAAACCAAGAGGAAAGGGTTGAAAAAATTCATTTCCCATTTTAAGATCATCTATTTCTTCCTGGTCATACCAAAGTCCGTATCCCTCTTCCGCAAGTCGTTCCCACGGAAAATTAGCATTAGGGTCTACTTTTCTACTTGGCGCTATATCTGAATGCCCAATGAAATTTTTTGCGGGGATATTATATTTTTCCTTTAACTGTTTCAAAACATCCAAAAGACTTTGGATTTGTGGCTCAGTGAAAGTAGCAGAACCATTATTGTCTAATTCAATGCCTATAGAAGACGAATTAAGATCCATATTATTCCCCCACATTCCAACACCTCCATGCCATGCGCGATAATAATCGTTAAGCATATGATATATTTCTCCGTCCCTGGAAATCACGTAATGCGCACTAACCTGGGTTCTGGGTAAGGTAAAGGTCTGAAGTGTTTGGCCTACCGAGTCCTGGGCAGTATGGTGAATAACCACATAATTGGGTTTTCTCAAATTAAAATTTGTGGTCCCAACCGCATATTTCCCATAATTAAGCGTATCGGTTTTCTTGTCTTTTTCAGGAGTGAATTCTTCTAATTGCTTCGCGTATGCCTTAGTTTGTTTCTTATAAACCTTATTTGTTTTTTTATAAGGGTTTGAAGCGCAGGAATAAATAAGAAGCACTGAAATTATAAAACTGAAATATGATAATCGCTTCATTCAAAAAAATAGTTGATCAGGTTAAAATTTCCATCGAACAAAGGCTTCCATCGCTTCATAATTAGCCAGACCTAGTTTATCATAATTTACGGCTGTTTCGCGATTTCTTTCTTCAGCCCTTACCCAAAATTCTCTTTCGTCATCACCCGGGAAGACCGGTCTGTCTTTTTGAGACTGGTGCTGGAAAATAGCATGTCTTTTTCGCTTCACTTCCTGCGGAGATAATGGGACTGCCATTTCAATTTCATGAACCTGGAATTCCTCCCATGCACCACGGTACATCCATAACCAGCAGTCTTTTACCCAGGATTCAGTTTTCTTTTAAACGTTTTAATGCTTCAAGGATAATTCTGAAACATACAATATGAGTCCCATGTGGATCGGCAAAATCTCCGGCAGCAAAGACCTGATGAGGTTTTATTTTTTGCAGGAGCTTTATGGTCTGTTTTATATCCTCTTCTGTAACCGGATTTTTTCTACGTTTTCCTGTTTCGTAGAAGGGAAGTTCCATAAAATGTATATGATCATCTTTTAAACCCGCATATCGAGCTCCGGCGATGGCCTCTGTTTTCCTGATAAATCCTTTTACTTCCTGAATCTCTTCAAGATCGATATCATTTGGCTGTTTCGATTTCAGGAAGGTTCGCATTTGATCATAGATGGATTCAAATTTAGACACATCTTCTCCAATACTGTTCTTGAAATCGATAGCAAATTCCATATATCGTAGAACATCAGTATCCCAAACAGCGGTATTTCCTGACGTTTGATAAGCCACATGAACATCATGTCCCTGGTCTACCAGTCGGATAAAAGTTCCTCCCATGGAGATCACATCATCATCGGGATGTGGACTAAATATTAAAGAACGCTTGTGAGAAGGTTCCATTCTTTCTGGTCGCTGAGAATCATCTGCATTGGGTTTACCACCCGGCCAACCGGTGATACTATGCTGTAACTGGTTGAATACATTGATGTTTATGTCGTAAGCCGGCCCCTGTTCCGTTGCCAGCTGGGCCATGCCGTTAGAATTGTAATCTTCTTCTGTTAATTTTAAGATGGGTTTATTTACCGTCCTTGATAACCATATTACCGCCTTTTTGATTAGCTGAGGTGTCCAGTTGCAGTCTTTTACCAGCCACGGAGTATCAAATCTTGTAAGTTCAGAAGCTGCATCTTCATCGAGTATAAATTCTACGTTATCTGATAATTGTAAAAATGTAGCTGGAACGCTGGAAGAGATTTCCCCCTCAACAGCTTTTTTAATGATCGGAGCTTTTTTCTTGCTCCAGGCCATGAGTATAATTTCCTTCGCCTTGAAAATAGTCCCAATACCCATGGTGATTGCTTTGGTAGGAACGTTTTCCTTACCTCCGAAATCCCTTGAAGCATCACGGCGGGTAAGATCATCCAGGGTTACTAATCTTGTGCCTGAGTTAGGCGCAGACCCGGGTTCATTAAAACCAATGTGTCCGGTTCTACCAATTCCCAGGACCTGTAAATCTAATCCTCCTACTTCAGTTATCTTTTTTTCATAATTAAGACAGTAATCGGCAATTTCTTCCTTTTTGAGAGTACCATCGGGAATATGAATATTTTCCTTTTGAATATCTATGTGATCAAAAAGCTGTTCATCCATAAACCTAACATAGCTCTGCTTAGCCGCAGGATTCATGGGATAATATTCGTCCAGGTTGAAGGTAATCACATTTTGGAAGCTTAATCCTTCCTCCTTATGCAATCTGGCCAATTCGGCATAAACCTCCACAGGAGTCGCCCCGGTAGCCAGACCAAGAACAGCATTTTTTCCCTTGTTTTGTTTGGAGATAATAATATCTGCAATTCTACGCGCAACTTTTTTAGATGCG
Organism: uncultured Flavobacteriaceae bacterium; assembly: GCA_963779835.1. Classification (GTDB taxonomy): domain Bacteria; phylum Bacteroidota; class Bacteroidia; order Flavobacteriales; family Flavobacteriaceae; genus Christiangramia. The sequence continues at coordinate 82,548 of CAVZZT010000008.1, read as the reverse complement.
ATATGCTCATCCTGAAAAACGCTCACCGCTAATTTTTCAAACCGGGTTTCCTCTAAAAGGTTTAATCTAGCCATATTCTTAAACGATTAATTTTTCATCTGTTCTAATTCAAATTTGACTTTAGCATGTTAACCTGGTCTTTAAAAATATCCTCCATTACCGCGATCGTTCCTCCAAATAAACTTGAGTTCGAGTCCAGATTGGATAACTCAATACTCGTTCTTTCTTTCAGCTGCATCATACAATAGGTATTGGTTGATTGCTGAATTGGAGTGGTTATGAATTGCTTTGCGTGCGCTATCTCTCCTTCCAGAATTATTAATTCCGGGTTGAATATCTGTATTAGGATCGCAATTCCTTTTCCCAGGGTTATTCCAATTTCAGATAATAAATTAATCGCAAACTGGTCTCCTTTATTTGCCGCTGTTATGATAACACCGGGATCCATTTTTTCAAAATCCTCACCTTTAAGATTATTCAATAATGAAGTTTCACCTTTTTTAAGGCCTTCTTTAGCTTTACGAACCAATGCCAGGCCAGACGCTTCTGTTTCAAGACAACCTCTTTTTCCGCAATGGCACAAGAGACCATCTTCAATCATTGGAATGTGACCAAATTCACCTGCAAAACCGGAATGTCCGGTATGCATTTTTCCACCCATTATAATTCCAAGGCCTATACCCCAGTCCATTGAAATTACCAGCACATTTTCTTTGTCTTTGGCAATACCAAATCTATATTCGGCAAGGCATGCGCTTTTAGTATCATTTAATATTACGACGGGTTTTTCGAACTTCTTTTCAAATTTATCCCTGAGAGATTCTGGCTCCTGCTCCGTTAAATAATAGGTGAAATTCTTCCCTTCTGTAGTAGATACTAGTCCGGGCATACTTATACCAATTCCCAGGAGTTTTTCGGGATCTATTCCTGAATTATCAACAACTTCCTGTGCCTTTTCATGGAGAAGATCTACGATATTTGAATTTGGAGAGATCTCTGTAGTAATCGCCTCCTCCATAATTATGGAATGATTATTATCTGTAACTGCAATCTTTATTTTGAAGCGCTTAATATGTATGCTTAATACAAAGAAGGAGCGCTCTTTTAGACCATATAAATCTGGTTTTCTACCTCCTTCAGATTTTCCCTGGCCCGATTTTACGACTATTCCGCTTTCCATCAATTGGTTAAGAAGCGCCATGGAAGTGGGGAGGCTTATATTGAATTTTCCGCATATATCAGCATTGGAAGTACTGCCATTTAAAAAAAGGTGCTTGATGATCTTAATCTTCTGAAGAAACTTTTTTCTTTCGATATTACTTATATCAGACAGATCTTCCTTTGTTATAAGGAAATCATGTAAATTTTTAGTCATATAGTGATTTGAGAATTTTTAAAAACAGCCCAAAATACTTTAATTATTTAATTTCCATGAGGCCAAATTTAAAATTATAAAAAAAATCCATTTTTGAAAACAATTAAATAAAAATTTTACTTAAGATTTTTTAATTAATAAAAAATTATACTTTTATAGTTTAAGGGATTGTATATATAAGTTAAGTATAACTATTAAATCTCGTTTAGTATAAATGAAAGATACCGAGCAAAATATAGTACAAAACAACAGGAAAAGGTATTTTGCTCTGGACGTGCTAAGGGGCATGACGATAGCACTAATGATATTGGTTAATACGCCCGGTAGCTGGAATACTATTTACGCTCCTTTTGAACATGCCGCCTGGCATGGCTTTACCCTGACGGACCTGGTTTTTCCAACTTTTTTATTTGTGATAGGAAATGCGGCAAGTTTTAGTCTTCGTAAGTATGAAGATCAATCTGAAACTGTTTTTCTAAAAAAGGTTTTTAAAAGAAGCATCCTGATATTTTTTAATCGGACTGCTGCTTAATGCTTTTCCATTCGTTTACCGGGAAGGGAGTGAGTTTTTGTTGAAAGATTTCAGCAAGCTTAGGATTATGGGAGTATTACAACGCATTGCTCTCTGCTATTTATTTGGGTCGCTAATTCTTCACTATTTAAAGTTAAAAAAGTCTTGATTACTTAGGCTCGATCCTTCTATCTGGTTTACTGGTTCATCATGTGGTATTTTGGAACACATCCAGACCCTTACAGCCTGGAGCATAATGCTGCTTTAAAGTTCGACCTGTCTTATATTTCCACCAGAAAATTTATGGAGAGGATTTGGAAGAGCATTCGATCCTGAAGGTTTACTAAGTACCATTCCGGCAATTGTAAATGTAATTGCGGGTTATGTCAGCCGGAAAATTCATTCAGAAATCAGGAAACAATAAAAAGACTGTTTTAAAATTAGTTGTACCAGGATTGATTCTTCTTGGGTATAGCCTTATTCTGGTCACAATATTTCCCTATAAACAAAGGTATCTGGACAAGCACTTTTGTCTTGTATAGTACAGGATGGGACCTAATTATTATAGGTTTCCTTATTTTAATTATTGAAGTTTTTGGCTTTAAAAAATGGACCTATTTTTTCGAAGCTTTCGGAAAAAACCCTTTATTCATCTTCATCATGTCGGGAGTAGTAATAACGCTTATGGCAATAATTTTTATCGATGGTCAGCCTATGAAATCATGGTTCTACGATAATCTTTATTTAAGCTGGTTAAATGATTACAATGCCTCACTAGCCTTTGCTATTAGCTATATGTTGCTTATGTGGTTAATTGGGTTTATTCTCGATAGAAAAAATATTTATATAAAAGTTTAAAGATTCGATTAAGATGCGATCAAATAAAATCTTACTGTTAATACTCGCCGGGTTATTATTCGGGATAAATCTTAATGCCCAGGATTTAATTATTAAGAAACCTGAATTTTTAAAGTATGAAAACAGTAAATGGGTAGATTCTGTGATGACTGAATTATCTCCCGATGAGCGAATCGCCCAGTTATTTATGATTCCGGCATTTTCAAACAAAGGTGCAGAGCATAAAAAGGAGATCCTGAAACAAATTAAAGAATATAAGATTGGCGGACTCATTTTTATGCAGGGCGATCCAAAAAGCCAGCTAGAGCTCATGAACGATTACCAACAAGCTGCTACAAGTTCCGCTAATTGGAGCAATAGATGCTGAATGGGGCCTGGGCATGAGACTTAAAAATACGATTAATTTTCCTTATCAAATGGCTTTAGGGGCTATTCAGGGAGAAGATCTTATTTATGAAATGGGCGTGGAGATCGCAAAACAAATAAAGCGTACCGGGCTTCATATCAATTTTGGTCCTGTAGTAGATGTGAATAATAATCCGCAGAATCCGGTGATCAACTACCGGTCTTTTGGAGAAGATAAGTTGAATGTTACCAAGAAAAGGAATTGCTTATATGAAGGGAATGCAAAGCGAGAATTTACTGGCTACGGCAAAACATTTTCCGGGTCACGGAGATACCGATACCGATTCTCATCTTGCTTTACCCCAGATAAATCATCCTTTTGAAAGACTGGATAATCTTGAAATGTATCCTTTTAAAGAACTTATAAATGCCGGAATTGGGGGTGTTATGGTGGCCCATTTGGATATTCCTGCTTTAGATTCTACCGGAACTCCTTCAACCTTATCAAAACCTATTATTTCTGGAATTTTAAAAGAACGTCTTGGGTTTAAAGGTCTTAATTGTTACCGATGCGATGAATATGAAAGGAGTGGCTGAAGGGAATGAACCCGGAGTAGTAGATAAGAATGCAGTTCTTGCCGGAAACGATCTTTTAGAATTTTCAGAAGATGTTCCCAAGGCTATTGCTGAAATTAGAAAAGCCATTGATCAGGGTTTGATATCTCAGGCTGAAATTGACAGTCGTTGCAGGAAGATCCTGGCTGTAAAACAATGGGTGGGATTAGATAAATATGAGCCTTTGCCGCGTTAAGAATGTTGAAAAGGACGTGAACAACCCGAACGCTAAATGGCTAAACCGAAAACTGGTAGAAGCATCTCTTACCCTTTTGAAAAATGAGAATTCGCTGCTGCCTTTACAACAACTGGACACTTTAAAAATAGCTTCAGTTTCTATTGGAGCCTCAAAAACCACAGAATTTCAAAAGGCACTTAAATCTTTATACAAAAGTTGAAAATTATCAATTAGACCGTAAATGCGAAAGCTTCAGAAATTACTGAGCTAAAGAAGGAACTAAAAGATTATAATCTGGTCATTATCGGTTTGCATGATTTCAGCATCAGGCCAAGGAACGAGATCGATCTTTCTAAGGATGTTCAGGATTTTATTTCTGATCTTTCATTAAAAGAGAATACGATTTTCAGCTTATTCAAGAATCCTTATGTGATTGATAAACTTGAAAATATTGAGAAATCTAGGGTTTTAATTGAAGCCTACCAGGATTCTGAACTTACCCAGGAACTCGCCGCCCAGTTGATCTTTGGCGGAATAGGAGCTTCCGGAAAATTACCGGTTACTGTTGGCGAAAAGTTTAAAGCAGGAGATGGTCTAGACTTGAAAGGCAGGCTTGCGTTTTAAATATACGGTGCCTGAAGACGCCGGAATGAATTCTGAAAAACTGGGAACCGCTATAGATTCGCTTATGAATGAAGCGATAGAGGCTAAGGCAACTCCGGGGGGAGTTGTTTTGGTGGCCAGGAACCAGAAAGTGGTTTTTTACAAGGCTTATGGGCTTCATAAATATAGTGACACCATTAAAGTAGAAAGATCAGATCTTTATGATCTGGCTTCAGTAAGTAAGATATCAACTGCTTTGCCGGCAGTCATGAAACTTTATGACGAGGGAAAATTTGATCTTCAGGCTGGAATAGATGATTACCTCCCGTATTTTCGAAACTCGAATAAAGCAGGAATTCCATTCAGGCAGATCTTTGCGCACCAGGCCCGTTTTAAACCCTGGATCCCTTATTGGAAAAATACGCTAAGGGATAATGGCAGTTTTAGATGGAATACTTTCAAAAAGGATTCTTCTGCAAGATATCCGGTGAGGGTAAGTGAGGATCTTTGGCTACACCGAAATTATAAGAAGAAAATTTTCAAAGCGATCAAAAAGTCTCCTTTAGAAAAGGAAGCTAAATATAAATATTCAGGCCTGCTGTTCTATCTTTTACCAACCATTGTTGAAAGACTTACTAATGAAGACTTCGTGAAATATCTCGATGATAATTTCTATGATAAATTAGGAGCTGCAACCGTTACCTATAATCCTTCCGAAAAATTTCCGCTGAATAGAATTGTTCCAACAGAGAGTGACTTTAATTTCAGACACGAAGAGATTCATGGAAATGTTCACGATGAAGGAGCGATCATGATGGGGGGAGTTTCAGCAAATGCGGGACTTTTCGCCAATGCTAACGATCTGGCAAAACTCATGCAAATGTATCTTAACATGGGCGAGTATGGTGGAATTCGGTATATAAATGAAGCTACTTTAAAAGAGTTTACCAAAACTCAATTTCCTGAAAATGATAATCACAGAGCCATAGCATTTGATAAGCCCTACCTTGAGTATAAGGGAGAAGATAGTAATACGGCAAAAGATGCGAGTACAGAAAGTTTTGGACATACTGGATTTACCGGGACTATGGTATGGATGGATCCGGAGGAAGATCTTTTGTATATTTTTCTATCGAACAGGGTGCTTCCAACCCGGGAAAATACGCGCCTTTATAAATTAAATACCAGAACTCAGATCCAGCAGAAACTCTATGAATCTATAGAGCAATAGGCGGAGTTTTATTTCGCTTATTCTTAAAAAAAGGAAGGAATTTGCGAGAGTCTTATTAAAAAGCTGTTGAAGTATTCAATAAATTTTATATTTGTCGAGATTTTATTGAATATTACTTCAACCTACTTATGCTGAAAATTAAGTTCACCCCCCTTCTTATTCTGCTAATTCCGTATGTTTTCTTTTCTCAGAATTCACTTACCGGAAGTATCCAAAGTCAGGATAAAGCGCCAGTTGCTTTTGCGAATGTTATTCTTTTAAGTGCTGAAGATTCTACCAGTGTTTATAAAGGAACCATCTCAGAAGAGGATGGAAGCTTTTTAATTGAAAATGTAAAGGACAGTACTTACTTATTAAAAGTTTCTTTTGTTGGTTACGCAGAGAATCTTCAGAAAGTTAAAGTAAATGGAAATACGAGTATTAAAACCATTACGCTGGAGGAAGCTTCAGATGCTCTGGAAGAAGTGGTCGTAAATGCCAGAAAGCCTAAAATCACCCGGCAGGTGGATCGCCTGGTATTTGAAGTAGAGAACACTATTTTATCTACCGGTAATACGTACGATATTCTAAAAAGAACTCCCGGTGTGATTATAAGCCAGGGCCAGCTCTTAATAAAGAACCAGCCTGCTACGGTATATATCAATGACCGCAAGGTTTATCTTTCCTCACAGGAACTTCAGCAATTATTAGAAGGATTTTCAGGAACAAATGTAAAATCTGTGGAGGTGATTACGAACCCGCCGGCAAGATATGATGCCGATGGGGGAGCGATTCTAAATATTAAAACCTCTAAAAATCTTTCCATTGGATACAAGGGGAGTGTGAATGCTTCAAATACTGTTGCTGTAAAACCTAAGTATAACCTGGGAACCAATCAATATTATAAGACCGACTGGCTAAGTATTTTTGGGAGTTATAATCTAAACCTAAGAAATGATTATAAAAAAGATGAGAATTTTGTAGAATACTATATGCCTAATGGAGATGTTGATTCCAGGTGGTTCACCAATTTTGAGAGAAATACTCAATCAACTTCCCACTCCATCACTTCTATACTTGATTTTACACTTAGTGAAAATAGCACGTTGAATCTAAGTGCAAATATTCAGTTAACTCCCAAGTCTGATTCAGATATCGACGGATTAACTAATATTTATAATCCACAGAACTCCTTAGATTCTTTGTACACAACCGATAGCCGTTTAAAATCTGAAACGAATAACATCTCATTAAATGGTACTTACTATACCAGTTTAGGGGAAAATGGAACCCTGTCTGTAATTGGGAACTTTATCAATTACGATAATGATCAAATTCAGAACCTTGCAACAAGCTATTATGCTGCAGATGAATCTTTGCTTAACAGAAACTCCTTTTACACCGTTGGTAAGCAGAATAGTAATATTTACACAGGTCAGGTGGATATTACAACGCCCTGGGGATCATCAAATTTGGAAACGGGGATCAAATACTCTGGTTTTAAAAATGAATCAGGCCAGGATTTTTACGATATAAATAACAATTCCCGGGAATTTAATACTTTGCTTTCCGATAATTTAAATTATGATGAAAAGATCTATGCTGCCTATTTGAGCGTATCCAAAGATTGGGATAAACTAAGTTTAAAAGCTGGTTTAAGAGGAGAATATACAGATACAGAAGGAATTTCTGAATCGCTGGGTGAAGTGAATTCCCAGGAATATTTTAAATTATTTCCAACCTTTTACTTAATGTATTCTGCAAATGAAAACCATTCCTTCGCATTAAATTACAGCCGGAGAATTGGCAGGCCAAGTTTTCAAAGTTTGAATACATATCGATACTTCCTCACCGAAGATAATTTTAACGAGGGGAATCCTGATTTAAGATCACAAGCCACAGATAAAATCAACTTAAACTATATTTATAAGAACAAGTTGTCTTTTAACCTTTACTGGGAAAGAATGGATGATGCCTTAGGCCTGATGCCATACCAGAATAATATTCAGCATAATTTTAGAACCGTACCTATCAACAAAGAATTTGAGCAACAATATAGTCTGGATATTGAATATTACGACTTTATAACTGATTGGTGGTATTTCTATGGTTATTTCTCTTTCTATCAACTGGAGGAAAAGTTCAAAGCGCTGGAAAGCGATCCTGTTTATGCAGAAAATGATTTGCTGGGAGTTTATCTAAGTTCTCAAAATGCTTTTTATTTAGATAAACAGGGAACCTTCAGTTCTTTAGTTACTGTATCTTATTTACCTGGATTTATCGCCGGATCTTATGATTTTGAGGAAGCACAATTTGGTTTAAACATAGGCTTCAGAAAAACCTTCTTCGATGGAAGATTAGTTACCACGATAGATGCTGAAGATATATTCAATTCTATGAATATTCCTTTAAGATCAGAATATCTGAATCAGAACAATTCATATTACGCACAACCTGAGTCTCAGAAAATCCGTTTCGGAATTGTATATAAGTTCGGTAATTTTAAACTGGATAACGCCTCAGACGCGGCAACGGTTGAAGAAAATAACCGCCTGGAAGAATTAACTATTGATGATTAATTACTAACTAAAACCACTAAATTATGAAAAAAGTAATGTATGTTTTTTCGATCTTTGCTCTGTTAATTTTTGCTCATTCAGAAAAATCTGAAAAAGAATTAGCAGTAGAGAAAGGGTGTAAGTCCAGAGTTATGAGTGATGGAACTATTGTAAAATATGGAATGGGTTGCACCGGTCCAATGGTAATTCGACCAGAATAAACCTTAATTTATCTATCTAAAAGGGACATTTTCTCAATCGGAAAATGTCCCTTTTTTATTTCATATAATGATTCCTTTTAAATTTCTAACTTTGCAATCTGAAAAACAGAAGCTTTGGCAAAAATTGGAAATATAGATGTAGGAGACTTCCCGTTGCTTTTGGCACCAATGGAAGATGTGAGTGACCCGCCATTCCGTGCGCTTTGTAAGGAACAGGGAGCAGATGTGGTTTATACTGAATTTATCTCTTCTGAAGGGCTTATTCGCGACGCGGCGAAAAGCACCATGAAACTTGATATTTACGAAAAGGAACGCCCCGTTGGCATCCAGATCTTTGGAGCCAACCTGGAATCGATGTTGCAATCTGTTGAAATTGTAGAAAAATCGGGTCCCGATATTATTGATATCAACTTTGGGTGCCCGGTGAAAAAGGTGGTTTCTAAAGGAGCAGGTGCAGGTATTCTGAAAGATGTGGACCTGATGGTTTCTTTGACGGAAGCTATGGTAAAACATACGAGTTTACCGGTTACCGTAAAAACCAGGTTAGGTTGGGATCACGATTCTATTAAGATCCTTGAGGTCGCAGAAAGACTTCAGGATGTAGGTTGCCAGGCTATTTCAATTCATGGGAGAACCAGAGCTCAAATGTATAAGGGCGAAGCTGACTGGGCACCGATCGCCGAGGTGAAGAATAATCCCAGAATGCATATTCCGGTCTTTGGAAATGGAGATGTAGATTCTCCGGAAAAAGCTATGGAAATGCGGGATGATTTTGGTCTTGACGGAGCGATGATAGGTCGGGCAAGTATTGGTTATCCATGGTTTTTCAGAGAAGTAAAGCATTATTTCGAAACCGGTGAACATTTACCGCCTCCAACCATGAAGGAGCGTTTAGATGCCGCCAGGAGACATCTTCAAATGGCGATCGACTGGAAAGGTGAGAAACTGGGCGTATTTGAAACCAGAAGGCATTATACCAATTACTTCAAGGGAATTCCGCACTTTAAGGAATATAGAATGAAAATGGTGACCAGCGATGATTCTGTAGACGTTTTTAAAGCTTTCGATGAGGTTGAAAAAGAATTCTCTGGTTACGAATTTGCATAATCTTCTCTGGTATTTATTCTATTTTCTTTAGAAACCGTTTTTCGAGTAACCAGCCAGATCACAGGAATCATTAGAATAAGAGTGATCGAAAAAAGAACATTATAGCTAAGAGCACCCGAAGTTTCCCTTACTAAGATCACTTCATGGCTGATGTAAAAAAAGACATTTCCCGCCCAGTGCATAAAACCGGTGGTCCACAGATCTTTTGAATGTAGAAGAGGGATCATAAAAATGATTCCGAGAAGAAAGAGATAACTCCAGGTTTCAAAGCCATCATTCCACCTGTAGATGTGGTTTAGCAAATAGACTAAAGCCGAAAATAGCACCAGGAATATGGGCTTTATCTTTCCTTTAAAATGAGCAAATAAAACCCCTCGGGTAAGTATATCTTCTGAAAAGGAAGTTAGAAATACTCCAAAGGCAAATGGGAGGCTATTTTTCAGAATTTCCAAGCCAGAAGGAGTTTCAGCAATCGTTTCTATTCTCAGGATCAAGGCCAGCATAAAGGGGATTCCATATAGTAAAACTCCGAGGACGATTCCCAATAGGGCACGGCGGATAATTTTTGGTTTGAAAGGAAGTCGCCATGCAGTTAATCCGTTACCCGAATACCAGTGACCCAAGACAAAAGCCAGGGCAAAAAATAGAAATTGGAAAATAAAGAATAGTAAAATGTTATTATGAAACATGATCCAGTATTCCGCGATATGATAGACGAGGAATAAAATCAGGAAGCAAAAGAATATTTTTTGATTTGAATTCAAAGAAAGTTTCTGTTTTAATAGGTGCATTTTTAGCTTCTCTTAGAAAATGCCAATTTAAAACGAAAATCGATAGGTTATTTACCTGATAAAAATTTTAAGAAGGATTCAGAATTTTTTTGCTTCGGCTCGCAGCGATATAGGACGCGATAAAACCGAGGATTAAAATGGTAAAGAGTACGATAAGAATATTCTTTAATTTCATCTGTACTGGATAGGGTAAATTCGGCGTAATCATCACCAGGTCATAATTCATTTGAAGCACGATTAGGATAATCGCAATTCCAAGACCTATTAAACCGCCAAGGCCGGTCATTAGCATTCCCTGTAAAAAGAAGATATTTTTAATCTGGTTTGGGGTGGCTCCCAGGCAATGAAGGGTTTTTATATTCTCCCTCTTATCCAGGATCATCACAATTATAGAACCTACAACATTAAATAATGCTATGGTCAGTACCAAAGTGAAGATCAGGTAAACAAAGAGGTTTTCTGAATTCAGCATTTTATTCAATGCATCATTAAGTTCTGCACGCGTTTTTATTTGTGCTTTTCCCTTAAATACCTCGTCTATTTCGTCAAAAACATCATCGCTTGAGGCCTCCGGTTTCAATTTAAATTCAACGGCTGAGTATTCATCATCGCTCATACCTAGAAGGTTCCTGGCGAAATTAATATGCGTAAAAACATATTTATCGTCCAGTTCTTCGTTTACGCTATATATACCGCTAACGATGGTCTGCCGACTATTGAATGCATCCTGAATATTGGTAAGCGTGATCTGGCCTTTTCCGGGCTTTGGAACCATGATTTTGAGCAGATTCTGGTAATTAAAGGTTCCAATGTCTAAAAGCCTGGAAAGGCCGTTACCAATAACCACTTGTGGCTCACTATCGGTAAACCAGGTTCCAAAAACAATGGAGCTGTCAATTTTATTTACCCGCCGGTAGTTTTCATCAACCCCCTTTATAAAAGCAGGATTGGTCTTAGATTTATAACTCAGGATGACCCGTTCTTCAATCACTTTACTGAATTCAGCAATCCCTTCAATTTTCTCAAGTTCCCGAATCTGGTCTTCAGAAATTTTCAGCACTTTGCCCTCTATGGGAGAAGCCTTTAAATCCGGGTCAAATTCATTTGAAAAAGAAAGGCTGAAATCCCGCAGACCCGAAAATCCGCTAAGCACTATGAAAAGGGAAAATGCTCCCGCGAATACTCCAATCGCCGCAATAATAGTAATGATATTAATCGCATTACTTTTGCTTTTGGTAAACAAATACCTTTTGGCGATGTAGAGAGGAAACTTCAAACTACGATTTTTTCCTCTTATCTAAAAGATCTGGATTCGCTACAGGGTCTTCTTTTCCTTTAATCGATTTTTCGATGCCATCAATATATTCCAGCGAATCGTCAATATAGAAATTAAGATCGGGCATTTTGCGAAGCTGGTGCCTGGTACGCTGCGCCATTTCATGTTTTATCTGAGATTTACTTTCGTTAATCTCATCGATCACTTCTTGCTGATGTTTGGAAGGAAAAATACTCACATATGCCTTGGCAATGGAAAGATCGGTAGTAACCCGAACTTTCGAAACAGAAATCAAAATTCCTGTACGGCCGCTCTCTCTTAGAGAATTCTGTAAGATATCAGCCAGATCCTTCTGCAACAATCCACCTATCTTTTTTTGTCTGTTTGTTTCTTCCATGCTACAAAAGTAAAATTTTTAACTGTCATTTGTGTTCATATAAATGAATTTGAATCATATAACATTAAATATTGATATTTGTTTTCATAAATTGAAGGAAAATGAAGAGAATAGAACATATAGGAATCGCGGTAAAAGACCTCGAGGCTGCGAATAAAATTTATAAAGCGGTTTTGGGCGCGGAACATTACAAGACCGAAACGGTAGAAAGTGAAGGAGTTGCTACCTCTTTTTTTAGAATAGGTGAAAGTAAAATTGAATTACTGGCCGCAACGAATCCTGATAGTCCCATTGCAAAATTTATAGAGAAAAGAGGCGAAGGTATTCATCATATGGCGTTTTATGTAGACGATATTCATGCTGAAATTGAGAGACTTAAGGGAGAAGGATTCAGATTACTGAATGAAAATCCAAAGCCGGGCGCCGACAATAAGCTGATGGCGTTTATGCATCCAAAAGATGCAAATGGAGTGTTGGTAGAGTTGTGCCAGGAAAGCCCCTCCCCAGCCCTCCCCGAAGGGAAGGGAGCATAAACGGTTTGCCGTGTATATTTATTTAAAAATGTTTTGCTCGCTACAAAGCAATTATCTAAATTTGCGCTCTCGATACAAATACGTATCCGGTCCCATAGCTCAGTTGGTTAGAGCACCTGACTCATAATCAGGTGGTCCTTGGTTCGAGCCCAAGTGGGACCACGGCAGTGATAGAAAGCCTTTCAGGAAACTGGAAGGCTTTTTTATTTTAGGCGGGTACAACATAGGTACAACAAGCTAATTTTCTTTTGGTTACATTTATTATCCCCAAAATCTAATAACCATGGAAAAACTAATTAAAACTACCGCGAAAGGATTTGATCATTTATTTGAACTTAGAGAGAGATTTTTATTTCATTGGAACATGAAAACCACAACTCAATTCATTGGGTTTATTCTAATTCTTTTAATTCTTCCCGCCATTTTAGCAATATCGTTTCTGAATCTAAGCTTTTTAGAAAGTGATATATTAAAAACATTAATATTTGCAGGCTACCTTTTACTTGCATTTGTACTCCTAATAATAATAGCAGCTTATTATCAAAGTAAAGGAAGTAGGAAAACTTATTATTATGGAATTAAGTTTAAAACATGGAAGTCAAATAAAATTAATTATAGTAGTCTATATATTAATAAAGAAGAAGAAAGAGATTTCAAAAGACTTCTTACAGGTAGAAAAGTAGAAAATAAGATAAACTTCAAAATTCCTAATCTTAGTAAACAATCGGCTAATCATCGTACATTATTTTTCATACTCCACATTCTATCTCAAAATGGGTTGAATGATCTTTCAACCGAAGAAAGAAAAGGGTTTTTCAATTTGGTCGAAGATTCATTTTTAATGAATGGTCAACCTATTAATCCTGGTACTCTAGAATCAAGTTTTTCTAGTTGGAAAAAGGAGTTAGAGAGTGAAAAATCTCAAAAATCCATTGAAGATATTCAACGTATGATGAATTTATAGAACAAGAAATAAATAATAATAGGATAATATTAGAATAATCAATTTAGTGTATTGATTAAGTGTCATTTAAGGTCATATACTTGTTAGGAAGTAAATGGCCATTTACTCATTTTTAATAACCTAAAATTTAAAACATGAGTGACAAATCAAAAGGACTGGAAGTTCTAATTGAAATTAGAGATCACCTTTATCTTACCAAAAAGGTGTTTAATGTAGATGATCTACATAGATATACTGGACTCTCAAAAAGTAAAATCTATAAACTAACGGGAAAGGGATTAATACCTACAGGATCTAATCAAAACCTTCGTCATAAATTCTTTTGTAAAGAGGAAATAGATAAATGGCTTTTGGGTAGAAACAATCACACTGAAGAGACTTTGGAAGATGAGTTTAATAAGCAATTATTGAAAGGAAAAAAGTCTGGATGATGTTGTTTGGGGGTCTAAAGGTTAGGCTAATTAATACATTTTTACCTTAATGATTAAATACTATAAAAGAACATTGATATAAGGTATTAATACTGCAATATAATAATGTAAGAATATTAGAATACTATAAAGTATTAATATTATAAAATAGTATTGCAATAATGTATTAATGAATTAAACTCGGAATAATATAAAATAGGATTATAATATAGAAGCTTTATTTCCTATTGATCTCCAAAACTTAAATCCAATCTTATCAGAGTATTTTAAAATACTACCAAGCTTTTTAAGCCTTATTTCCAAACTATTTATTAAAAGATAAAGATCTTCTAAAAATGGCGTTTTATCCGTCATTCTATATCGAGAGGGGTTGATTACCGTACAAATCAATTGATTTAACGGCTCACAACATCTCGTTTTACTCCCGAAGGTCGCAAAATCTAAAATTTAGAATTATGAAACGAATTAAAAGAATAGAATTCAGAGTTACTCTAACAGAGTATCACATAATAAAGAATAAATCAACCAAAACTGGGAGCTCTATTTCAGACTTTGTTCGTAATACTTCAATGAATTATCCAGTTTCAAATAAGCTTACTCCAGAAGAATTACAAGTATATGACCAATTAATTAAATATGGAGATAACTTCAGAAGAATAAAAAACCTTTTTAAACTCGGTGATGTAACTGGGGTTAAAGAGGAATGTATTATAACTGCAAAATTAATTCGGGAACATTTAAATAAACTATTATGATAAGTAAAGCTAAAGCCTGCCCAGGGGGAACAGCTCTGTTCCTATATATAATGAAAGAAAATAAAGGTTATGAACTCTTTCGCAATAAATTATTCGGAAACACTCCAAAAGAAATTTTTACCGAAATGTCAATTATACAAAAGCAGAATTTAAGATGCATAAATAACACAATAAGTATTGTTATCTCTCCTGCAATTAAAGATAGCTCTAAAATGACTGATATGCAGCTTCGGAATTTTACAGAAGACGTTCTACAAGAATTGAACTTAGAACCTAACAATCGTCAATTTCTAGCTTATGTGCATACTGAGAAAAAACATAAGCATATTCATTTAGTAATGAATAGAGTTCTTCCAGATGGTACACTAATTAAAGATCATAGGATAAGCAATAGAACTCAAAGAGCCGCTCATATTGTTGCAAAAGAATATGGTCTTATTTCCGCAAAAGAGATTAAGGAAGCTAAAGAGAATAAGAGAAAAATAGAAAACAAGAAAATTATAGAGGAGATTAAAAAGGCTTGCTATTACGTGTTAAAACGACATCCTCGGAATCTTAATGAATTCCAGAGAGAAATGGCAAAGTTTAATATCGAAGTTAATCCGACCATTAATAAGCAAGGAAATATACAAGGCTTTAGATTCATGCATCTAAAGACGAAAACTAATCTTAAAGCTAGTGAAGTTGATCGAAAATTAAAATTACATAAGCTATATACTCAGGAAAATCCTTCGAGAAAAAAGGGGCTAGAGGAGGAATTATCTCTAAAAGAATTCAGATTGAATTTGACTCTTCTAAATTCAGTTTTATCCCAACTAGATTACTATTTGGAGAAAGATCCAAATAAGAACCGGAAACGTGGAAGAAATAGGTAAGAACTAAAAAAAGAAATAATGACAAAAAAATCACAACCCAAAATACCAGAACTAGTTGATTCACTTTTAAAGGAAATGGAAGTTTTTAAGAATGATATGAGTGAGCATAGTAAGTCTTTAGAGAATTCAATTTCTAAAATCAATGACATTAAAGTCATATTTGATTTGGATAGGTTCGAAAGGATTAAAAAATCACATAATGACGAATTAATGAACTCTTGGAAGAAGTTGGAGGAACAGCTGACCAAATCTAATAAACCACCATTAGATCAAATTAAGAGGGGTCGTTCTGTGAAATATTCCTATCTCATTCTCCTTAACATTATTCTAATTTTTGCATTGGGACTATCTCTTTATACTATAGGAGCTAAATAAAGCCAAATACAAATTTTAAAAAGTTACTTAAATGAAATTCCAAATGCTGCTAATCATTATATGTCATGGCTTAAAGATTAGGCTCAATGTCTATTTCATTAGGCTTCTGATAATATCTTATTTTTATTACAATATTTTAGTCTAAGTTTTAATAATTTTTTATTTAGCAATATGAAAATAACTGATATTACAGGCAAGGTTGAATTGTCAAACGGAGTTAAAATGCCTTATCTGGGTTTAGGAGTATATAAAGCTAAAAATGGTTCAGAAGTCAAATCTTCTATAAAGAATGCCTTTGAAGCTGGCTATCGACTTATTGACACTGCTGCCTTCTATGATAATGAAGTAGGAGTAGGAGAGGCTATTTGCAATAGTGGGATTCCACGAGAAGAAATTTTTGTTACTTCAAAACTTTGGATAGATGATCAGGGAACTGATACTACAAGAAAAGCTTTTGAATCAAGCAGGAAAAAATTGGGGGTAGATTATTTGGATCTATATCTCATTCATTGGCCAGTTCCAGAGAAACATCTTGAGAGCTGGAAAGTTTTACAGCAACTTTATGAGGAAGGTTATGTAAAGGCAATAGGTGTTAGTAACTGTCTTAAACATCAGTTGGATAGTATAAAAAATTTAGGCGGGGTACAGCCAATGGTTCTACAAAATGAATTTCATCCTAAATTGATACAGCAAGAACTTATAAATTATTGTAAAGAGAATAATATTCAATACCAAGGATGGTCACCTTTAATGCGAGGAGAGATTTTAGACAACGAATTAATTAAGGACCCATCTAAAAAATATAATAAATCTGAGGCTCAAATCGTAATTCGATGGGATCTTCAAAAGGAAGTAGCGACAATCCCAAAAAGTGTACATGAAGAGCGAATAAGAGAAAATGCCAAAGTTTTTGATTTTCAATTAACAGATTCAGATGTACAAAAAATCGATAGGCTGGAGGATAACACCAGAACAGGGGCTCATCCCGATAATTTCATGAATCACTTTTCTGATAACTAATTTTAACAATTAAGTGAAATTGTGGAAATTAGTAATTTAAATTACTGGATTACGCGTTCCAAGCAGTATGGTTTAAGCATGAGAATTGTAGGTTGAAATCTTGTTATCCTGCCACTTTGATCTCTGGTTTCTGTATCTTATTCGATATAAAAGAAAATTATAAAAATGGAATTCAAAACCTCTTAATCTTCTTTAATTTGATTGATTATTTGTTTTAAGGGAAACGTCGGTTTGGTAGACTCGAAAGATTACTACTCATTATTGGTCCAATTTGGAAACTCAGTCTGTATGACTTGGTTGAATATACCTCGAGAATTAAATTATTTCAAATTTTAAAATTAAATCCATTCCCTTTTTTCTCACCGTATTTTTCATTGTCAAATTGGTATAAAAAGGAACCCTTTCTTGATGAACTCATGTCCTTTTCGTCAAGTTTAACGAGAATATCCAACGCATTTATTTTATTGATGAAATTTCTTTTGTCCAATTTTTCATTCAGGATAGATTCATATAATTTCTGGAGTTGTTTCATAGTGAACTTAGGAGGTAACAATTCGAAACCAATTGGTTCTTTAGAAGTTTTGTAGCGAAGCCTATTAATAGCATGCTTAACCATGATTTCATGATCGAAGATAAGATTTGGTGCGTCTGAAATGCTAAACCATTGTGCAGAATATTGTTCTGTTAACTCTTCATTATGATCCTCGATGTTGATCAAAGCATAGTAAGCTACAGAGATTGTCCTTTCTGCAGGATCCCGATCCACTTTACTGTAGCTATGGAGTTGTTCGAGAAAAACATTGTTGATCCCTGTAAGCGACTTAAGAATTCTGTCTGCAGCTTGATCCAGATTCTCTTTCTTTTTGAGAAATCCACCCATCAGGGACCATTTTCCTTTTTCAGGTTCAAAATCTCTTTTAATTAGTAGGATTTTGAGTTTTTCCCTTTCAAACTCAAAGATTATACAATCCACAGCGAGAAATACCTTATCTTCTTCTGAATAGTTCACTAATTTTTTCATTGAATTATTTTAGAGTTTTCGGAATTTGAACTGTATTAGTTTCTCAATGACGAACCACGAATGATAAGATTTGGTTTTAAAACTATATGATTTTCTATTTCCTATGGCTCTTTCATATAGATCTTATTTAGGAGAACCTCGGTTGCTTTCTCTCCCATTTTAATAAGGCATTGGTAAAATGTACTCAAAGGAGGTTCTAAAATTGGGTAAAAGGTTCATTACTAAAGCCAGTGATTAAAAGATTTTGAAAAATCCTGATTCCATTTTCTTTCATTACCTGTGTTGCTCCGGCCAGTGCAAAATCATTTGATGAAAATATTGCATCTGGCTTATCTTTATATTTCCGAATTTGTTTCATTGCTTTTTTCCCAGGTTCTACCTCCGCATGGGCTTGATAAAAAAATCTTTTATCAAATTAAAGTTTGTTATTCTTTAATGCTTGAAAATACCCTTCAAATCTTTTCTTATATACTTCAAGATTAAGACCTCCTGCAAAATGGGTAATTTCCTTGCTCCTTGATGTATTAAATGAATTGTAGCTTCATATGCTCCGCTGTAATCATAATTGTTACTGAAATGGTTCCAGGAACCGATAGCTTACGATCAAAAAATATTAGAGGTTTCTTCATCCTAATTACCGCATTTACGTGCTCATGGTTCTCGGTTTCCTCGGCACGGAAAGAAGAATACCATCAAATTGTGCCTTCATTAAGCCTGAATATGTTTCTTTTCGGTTTCATAATTTTCATGAGTTTGATAAATAGCTACATAATATCCTTCCGGACATAATTTCTTTTCAATACCACCAATAAAATTGGAAAAGAAATTATTGGTTGGGAAGGGAACCGCCGCACCTACAAATTTTGATTGGCCACTTTTCAAAACATTAGCAATTTGATTTTGTTTGTAGTTTAGTTTCTTAGCTTTTTTTCCTTGGTGGTGGACTCACTTTGTGACTATTATTTAAAGCCCTAGAAACCGTGGCAATACTAAGGTTCAAATGTTCAGATATATCATGAATAGTACTATTTTTTTCTTAATCAAACTCTCTATAATTATTACTGAAAAATTCGGAGATCAATGGATCTGGGCCTCCGCCCTCCCAAAATATCGCAGTTTTCAGTATTTGTTCTAAAGTAAAAACTTTGAAATATAACCATCGGAAGTGATTCTTATCAATTTGGAAAAAACCACTCACTATAAATGTTAAAAATACATTTATTTAAGTTTAAATTTGGAAATTAATAATGTTACAAATAGTTTTACTATTAATCGATAACAATAATTTAACAGTTTTCTCGATAAGTGCTAGTTTTTGAGAATGATATAGAATGTAAACGTTTACATTTCATATGTATGATCTTTTTGTTGTTGACCTAATATGATTTAAGGAAAACTCTTAACTAATTAATATTTCCGAATTATGAATGTATTGAAGAAAGTTAATAGCCACTTACAACCTTTTATTTTAATAATCCCTCTTTCATTATCGCTTTTAGGTTGTAAAACAGATAAAGAGAATTCAATGAAAGAAGAAATTAAAAAGACCATCACCTATCAATTGGAACCTGTTGACATTACAAACGTTAAGATGACAGATGAATTCTGGCTTCCTATTATCGAAAGAGTGCAGGATAAAACTATCAATTATGCAATTAAAAAGATTAAAGAGGAGGGAAGGTTAGATAACTTTTTAATTGCAGGAGGAAAAATGAAAGGTGAGGTTAAAGGCCAAATGCCTTTTGACGATACGGACGTTTATAAGATTATAGAAGGAGCATCATCTTCACTAATAAGTGCCCCGAATGATACATTGTCCAGAGCAATGGATAATTTAATAGACATTATAGCAGTAGGGCAAGAAGAAGATGGGTATTTGACTACCTGGAGAACCATAAATCCTTCTGAACCACCGGCTTCCTGGGTAGAGGTAAAGGAAGGAAAGCGTTGGGAAGGATTAAGTATGAGCCACGAACTATATAACGCGGGCCACCTTTACGAAGCAGCCGTAGCCCATTACAGAGCGACCGGTAAGCGTACTTTTTTGAATATAGCACTTAAAAATGCAGACCTTATGGTTAATACCTTTGGCGATGAAGAAGGAAAGATCAGTGCAGTCCCGGGACACCAGATTGTAGAAACCGGATTAATAAAACTTTATGAGGTGACCGGTAAAAAGGAATATTTCGATTTAGCAAAATATTTTCTTGATAATAGGGGTAATCCTGATAATCACAAATTATTTGGAGAATACTCTCAAGACCATCTTCCAGTTACTGAACAGGCAGAAGTAGTAGGTCATGCTGTTAGAGCGGTTTACATGTATGCAGCCATGACTGATATAGCTGCAATCGAACAAGATACAGCCTATTTTAAAGCTGTCAATGCACTTTGGGATAATATGGTTAATAAAAAGATGTATATAACTGGAGGTATAGGAGCAAAACATGAAGGTGAAGCTTTCGGAGGAAATTATGAACTTCCTAATCTTTCAGCTTATAATGAAACTTGTGCATCCATTGGGAATGTTTACTGGAATCATCGATTACACAATATTTCGGGTGATGTGAAATATTTTGATGTAATTGAAAGAACCCTTTACAATGGTTTAATTTCAGGTTTATCATTAGATGGGAAGAATTTCTTTTACCCTAATCCGTTAGAATCGGATGGAACTTATGAATTCAATCAGCGTGCTTGTAGTCGGAAGGGGTGGTTTGATTGCTCATGTTGTCCTACAAATATTATTCGTTTCATCCCTTCAATTCCCAAATTGATTTACTCTAAGTCTAATGAAGATATATATATAAATCTATATGCTTCTAATTCAGCCGAAATTAGCTTGGGTGATAAAGTGGTAAACATTTCTCAGGAAACAAGTTATCCCTGGAATGGAAATGTGAAAATTAAATTGGATCCTACCGTAAAATCCAAGTTTTCCTTAAAGCTAAGGGTTCCGGGTTGGAGTCGAAATGAGGTTTTACCCGGAAATTTATACTCCTATACAGATGAGGTGAATCTAGCTCCAGAAGTTCATCTAAATGGTGAGCCTGTTGAAAATACTATTGATGGAGGTTATATTTCTATGCACAGAGAATGGGATAGTGGGGATGAAATCGAAATTAATTTTTCTATGCAGGTACGTAAGGTCAAAGCCGATGCCAGGGTTGTTGATGATAGGGAAAAAGTAGCTTTAGAATATGGTCCAATTGTCTACGCTTTTGAGGAGATAGACAACAAATCTAATTATCAAGATTTATCGGTAGCTGCCACTAATATTTTCAAGATTGAAAAGGAACAGGATCTATTACACGGGGTAAACACTATTAGTTTTCAGGGATTTAAGGGTATACCTTATTATGCCTGGTCAAATCGGGGGATTGGTAAAATGAAGGTATGGCTTCCCTTTAAGGAGTGAATTGTTAATTACTGAATGGTAAATAAATGAAGGATTTAATTTGTTTGATTAAGAAATTGAAAGATTTTTTAAAAGTCAAAGATGAATAATTATGTGATAGGATTGGATTATGATTCAGATTCGGTACGAGTGATGCTGGTAAATACCAATACAGGAAAGGAAGAAGCTTCGGCACCCACTGGTACTCTCGATGTAAAGAGGACAAATATTGTGAACCATCAAAAAATCAGTTTTGTCAGCATCCTTTAGATCATATAGAAGGCTTGGAGGATACCATTAAATCGGTGCTGCAGAAAACCGGGATTAATGGACCGTATGTAAAAGGAATTTGTATTGATACCACTGGTTCTTCTCCGGTTCCTGTAACCCGTGATGGAAAGGCGCTTGCGTTGGAACCTGGTTTTGAAGGAAATCCCAATGCAATGATGGTATTGTAAAAAGACCATATAGCCATCAACGAAGCTAACGAGTTCAACGATCTGGCTCGTAGCTGGAGCGGAGAAGATTATACAAAATATGATGGAGGTATTTACTCTTCTGAATGGTTCTGGGCCAAGATACTTCATGTAGCTTGTGAAGATGAAAGTATTAAAAATGCGGCATTGTCCTGGATGTAACACTGTGATTTGATGACCTATATGGTCATTGGCGGTAAGGATCTTGAAAAATTAAAAAGAAGTCGGTGCGCTGCGGGGCATAAAGCCATATGGCATGAGAGCTGGGGTGGCCTACCTTCCGAAGATTTTCTAAA
Source organism: uncultured Flavobacteriaceae bacterium (assembly GCA_963779835.1). Taxonomy (GTDB): domain Bacteria; phylum Bacteroidota; class Bacteroidia; order Flavobacteriales; family Flavobacteriaceae; genus Christiangramia. The sequence goes on along the minus strand of CAVZZT010000008.1, from coordinate 60,360 downwards.
AAAACTGGATCATATTTAGCGAAACTGAGAAGCCAGCTTTTTGATAAGACCTATACCTCAGATGAGGTGGCGGGAAATCTAAGCCAGGAATGGGCAGATAAATTAGACCTTTCAACAGATTGCGTAATTGCTGTAGGGACTTTTGACGCGCACTCTGGTGCAGTTGGAGCGCAGATCGATGAGAATGCCCTGGTAAGTGTCATGGGAACTTCTACCTGCGATATCAATGTATCAAAAGATGAAGAAATCGGAGATACCACGGTAAAGGGAATTTGCGGACAGGTGGATGGTTCGGTTATTCCAGGAATGGTTGGCTTGGAGGCAGGTCAGTCAGCGTCTTCAGTTGGAGATTCAGTAATCTTCAAACTAGCTTATACCAGTAAGGATGGTGAAGGTGGATATCCAGGTAGCTTGAAAACCACGGTAACCTATACGCTAACTTCAGACAATGAACTAGATATCCAGTATGAGGTACTACAGATAAGAAAACGATCGTATACCTTACTCAGCACTCCTATTTTAATCTTTCCGGAGATTTCAGTAAGAAAATTCTTGATCATGTAGTTGAAATTAATGCTGATGAATACCTACCGGTGATAAAACACTTATTCCAACAGGAGAGTTAATGCCTGTAAAGGATACTCCATTTGACTTTTCTGAACCAACAGCTATCGCTATCGCTAAAGGAATGGAGCTTGAAAAAACTAATGAGCAATTGAAAAGAGGACCTGGTTTTGACCATTGCTGGGTGTTGAATGAGCAGGATACTGGAATGCTTCTGCCTACGAGCCAAATAGCGGTCGCTTTATGGAGGTTTTTACAAATGAGCCGTCGCTTCAATTCTATATTGGGAATTTCCTTGACGGTACTCTGCCAGCAAAAGGTGGCGGCAACTATGAAGGACGCACGGGATTCTGCATGTATACCAACACTATCCTGATACACCGAATCAAGAAAAATTCCTATCTGTGATTCTTGAACTGGGAGATAAGTACACATCAGAAACTAGTTATAAATTCTCCGTAAAATAATAAGCAGACATTAGATACTTTTGACTGGATTGCCATATCCATTTATTTTGCCATACTGGTTGGAATCGCCATTTGGGTGATCAGAAAGAAAAATACCAATACTGAAGATTACTTCCTTGCTGGTAGAAATCCGGTCTGGTTTGTAGTTGGAGCATCGACCTTTGCTTCGAATATTGGTTCAGAACATGTAGTAGGCCTTGCAGGTGCCGGAGTAGGTGATAAATTGCCTATGCTTATTTATGAAATACAAGCCTGGTAGTATTGATTCTTGGTTGTGTATTTCTACCATTATATGCGCGAATGGGCGTATTTACCATGCCAGAATTTCTTGAAAAACGTTTTGACTCTAGATCATGATGGGTGCTTTCAATATTTTCAATTGCTGCATATGTGTTAACTAAGATCTCGGTAACTATATACGCAGGAGGAATTGTAGTATCAGCATTACTAGATATTGATTTTTGGACCGGCGCTCTTGGAACGGGGATTATAACCGGTTTATATACCGTATTAGGAGGAATGCGTGCCGTTATTTATACAGAAACTCTTCAAGCGATTATTCTTGTAATTGGTGCCGGAGCTCTTACTTTTATTGGTCTTGATGAAGTTGGTGGTTGCAAGCATGGCTGATACCGTAGGACCAGAATACCTCGATATGTGGAGACCAATGAGTATCCCGATTTCCCATGGGCTCCATTGTTGATCGAAAGTACGATTACCGGTATCTGGTACTGGTGTACAGATCAATATATCGTGGAAAGAGTACTTTCCGGTGGTAATTATCCTGTTTCTGCAGTTCTTGCAGATAACGAAGTAATGGAAGTTATTCAGCCAGGACAACATGGTTCTACTTTTGGAGCTTTATTAAAATTACTACCGGTATTTTTATTCTTAATCCCTGGGATTATTGCCCTTACTTTAAAAGTGAGGGGAGAACTGCATTGGGATTCAGGTGATGAGGTATTCACGGTATTAATGAGTTATTTATTGACATCTGATCTTCGCGGACTTGTCGCAGCAGGATTTTTGGTCGCTTTAATAAGTTCCTTAGCTTCAATATTCAATTCCTGTTTAACTTTATTTACGGTGGATATCTACAAAAAGCTCAGGCCAAAAACTCCTGAAAAAAACTGGTACGAGCAGGACAAATTGCGACAGTTTTCATCATAATCATCGGAATTATCTGGATTCCGATTATGACAAATAGTTCAGGGGTAATTTATGAATATCTACAAAATATTCAGTCTTAGATAGCGCCACCAATTACTACAACTTCCTTCTGGGTATTCTCTCAAAAAGGATAAATGCAAAAAGGGGCATTTGTAAACTTGGTAACTGGACTTGTGGTAGCTGCACTCAGAATCTTTATGGAATTGATAAAAGATTCTCTGGGTCCAAATGGTATTTTATATGCATTTGGTAATATGAATTTCTTGAGTTTCGCTTCTTGGTTTTTCCTTTTCTGTGTAATTCTTATAACAGTAATGAAATTTTTTATAGATAAAAGAAATCTTGATCAGATTAAGAAGGCCCAGGGTCATGGAAGGAGTTACCACCAACCATTCTTTGATGGTTAAAGAAGGAGTTACCAGAAAGATTATTATCCTGGATCATTACAAAAAGATCTGTGCGATAGTGACCGGGAATGTTTCTGCGGAAGTGATCACTACCAAATTTGACAAGATCATTAAAGAAGGAGTACAATTGTGCAAAGCTTGGCGTAGATGTCATGACTGGTCCACTATCATCAATAGATGGACTTCTGAAACATCCATTCACCGATAGTAGTCTTGAGAAAGACCTTTCAGGATGCAAAGTAATTTAATTTGTAATTGATGGAAATGGTAGTGAGATGAGATTTGATCAATTCGGTAAGAATCGGTTTAATGCTTGCTATTCCAGTGGGAAGATATTTAATTTAACAAAAAATTAGGGTTTGGTTAATATAGTATCAGTAATTGATAATATCGATTGAAGAAAGATTAAATATTGGCTTAAATTTATAAGTGTATTTAAAACATTTTATAATAGAAATCATTTAAAAATAAATTACTAACTAAAAGAATGTCATATGAATTTTTCAAAGTTTTCTTTTCCTCCACCGTACTATCGGTGGTCTAAAACTCTCTTAATACTAGGAGTTTTATTCGCACTTAGTTCAAGTAAAGTATTTGCACAAGAAGTAAAAGGAATTGTAAAGGATCAGGAAGGTGTGCCTTTAGCGGGTGTAACCGTTATGGAGAAAAATACAAGTAATGGAGTGGTTACAGATTTTGATGGTAATTATTCTATTACTTTAAATTCTGATAATCCCACTCTTGTTTATTCTTTCGTAGGATTTAAAACGGAAGAGCTTGATTATAATGGTCAGGGTACGATCGACGTAAAGTTGGAGGCAGATCTGGAAGCACTTTCAGAAGTAGTTCTTATTGGTTATGGATCACAAAAAAAAGGTGATGTTACAAGTGCTGTTGCTAGTGTTAAATCTGAAGATTTTATTCAGGGTAATGTTAAAGATGCTGCACAGCTTATTCAAGGAAAAGTCGCAGGGCTCACAATATCTAACCCTTCCGGAGATCCTCTTGATGGAACCCAGGTAATTTTGCGCGGGGTTTCTTCAATAAATGCTAGTTCAGAACCATTAGTTTTAGTGGATGGTGTTCCGGGAAGTTTACAAACAGTTGCTCCAGAAGATATTGAATCTATAGACGTTTTAAAAGATGGTTCCGCTACAGCAATTTATGGAACTCGCGGTACTAATGGAGTAATCTTAATAACCACCAAAGGTGGAGATGGTGAAATTGTTCCTACTATTGATTATAATGGGTATGTTTCAATTCAGGAGATTAGCAGGAGACTTGACTTTTTAGATGCTACAGAATTAAGGGATTTATATGATGAAGGGTATGAATTTACCGGGGCGAATGTAGAAGATTTTGGAGCATCGACAGATTGGGTTGATGAAATCACACGTACTCCTTTAAGTAATGTTCATAACTTGACATTTAGGGCAGGAAACAAAGTTTCTAATATTACTGCCTCGATAAATTATCGTGACAATGAGGGGATATTTATAAAGTCTGATAACGAAAGAATTACAGGTAGGATTGATGTCAATCATAAAATGTTTGATGGCAAATTAAATTCAAATTTTCAGGTTATTGCAAGCGAACAATCTTACTATGACTTTCCCAATTATGCTTACCGTCAAGCATTGATTCGAAACCCTACCGAGCCAGTTAGGAATGAAGGTGGCACATGGTATGAACGAGATGTTTATTTTTACGATAATCCGGTGGGGTTGATTGAAGAATCAAACCAGGATAACAGACAGCGAAACCTACAATTTACAGGAAATTTCACTTATGAATTATTTCCAACACTCAATTTACAAGCCCTCTATACTAGAAAAGGGAATTATGGAATATTTGGCTATTACGAGACTAAAAATCATATCTCTACTACGAAAAACGGAATAGGTGGATATGCTTCAAGATCAACCAATGATTATATTGGGAATTATGGTCAATTAACAGCTAATTATGATGAAACTTTTGGTGATCATAAGTTCACGGTTCTAGCAGGATATAATTATGAAGATAATACCTATGAGGGCTTTTCAGCTAACAACAGAAATTTTCCAACGGATGCCTATTCATATAATAATTTAGGGATAGGTCAGGGATTGGAATTAGGAGAAGCAGGAATGAGTAGCTATAAAAATTCGAATACCCTTATTGCTTTTTTCGGTCGAGTTAATTATAATTATGATGATCGATATTTATTTATGCTGAGTCTTCGGCATGAAGGTTCTTCTAGATTTGGAGCCAATAATAAATGGGGTAGTTTTCCTGGTGTTTCTGTAGGGTGGAGAATAAATGAAGAATCATTTATGGATAATGAAGAGTGGATTGATATTCTAAAACTACGTGGTGGATTTGGTATTACGGGAACTAATGCTGGAGCAAATTATCAATCTCTAGCTAGCCTAAATTATGATAGTTATTTTTACTATAATAATAGGTGGATTAGAGAATTAATTCCAGTAAGAAATCCAAACCCAGATCTGAAATGGGAGCGTAAAGAAGAGATTAATATTGGATTAGACTTTAGTTTCTTGGAAGGTAGAATTAACGGGTCTTTTGACTATTACGATAGAACTACTAAGGACGCTCTATATAATTATTCAGTACCTGTTCCTCCTTATCTTTATGGAAGTATTGTAGCGAATGTGGCTGAAATTCAAAATTCTGGTTTTGAAGCTTTAGTAAATGTAACTCCAGTTGAAACCGATAACTTTAATTGGGACGCAAATTTTACCTATTCAACAAATAAAAATGAATTAGTCTCGATTTCTAATGACCAGTTTCAAGCGACTAATGATTTCTTTGATGCCGGGTATACAGGTGAACCGATTCAGATAAATACTCATAGAACAATTGTTGGTGGACCCATTGGAAACTTTTTCGGTTTAAAATCAGTTGATGTTACCGATGATGGAATTTTTCTTATTGAGAGACCTGATGGTACTGTAATTCCTGCTACGGAGAGTACCAATGCGGATAGACAAGTTATTGGAAATGGTTTGCCCAATCATTATGCTTCGTGGAATAATCAAATACGATTTAAAAATTGGGATCTAAGTGTTAATTTAAGAGGTGCATTTGATTACCAGGTTCTAAATTTTGCTAGAATGTTTTATGAAAATCCAAATATAGCCTACAATACCTTGAATAGCGCTTATGAACCCGCTTACGGTACCGCAGTAATCTCCGATATTCAGAGATATACAAGTTATTATTTGGAAGATGGAGATTTTGTCAAAATTGATAATGCTACTTTGGGATATACTTTTGATACTAGCAATATTGACATAATTCAGAATTTGCGGATCTACGCTACAGGTTTGAATTTACACACCTTCACTGGATATGACGGAGTAGACCCTGAAGTGAATAGATTAGGTTTTGCGCCGGGTAATGACGAGAGAGATACCTATCCAAGTACAAGAACATATACCTTAGGTATTAACTTAACTTTTTAAAAAATAGCGAGATGAGAATTTTACATAAATTACTAAAAATACGATATAGGATTTTGATCCTTTGCGTGTGCATGGCAATTCCGTTTAGTAGTTGCACTAATTTAGATGAAGAAGTTTTTTCCGAAATAACGGAAGATAGTTTTATTCCAGCAGATGAGGATATAGTAGCTTTAACTGCCTCCGCTTATACACCTTTACGTTATATAATGGGTTGGCAAGGATTGTTTGATCTTCAGGAGGAATCAGCAGATATATTTGTAACCCCCACACGTCCAAATGGGTGGGATGACGGAGGTACCTATAAGAGAATGCACTGGCATACATGGAATGATGTACAGTGGCAGCCGCGAAATACTTGGTTAACTTGTTTTAATGGCATCAATAGTGCTAACAGAGTTATATCTCAAATAGAGAGTGGTTCATTGCCAATAACCGAAGAGCGAGCTCAAACCGTAATTGCAGAATTACGAGCGGTTCGGGCACTTTACTATTCAATTTTATTAGACACCCATGGCAATGTACCAATATTAAGAGATTTTAGCGACGAAGTACCTTTACAGTCGTCAAGGGCAGAGGTTTATGAATTTGTAATTAGTGAACTTGATGATGTAATACCAATGCTAACCGAAGTGGCAGACCAATCTGTGTATGGAAGATTAAATAAATGGGGAGCTTTGGCTTTGCAGGCTAGAGTTTATTTAAATGCAGAGGTTTATGTTGGAACTTCCGAGTGGGAAAATGTTATCGCTAATACAGATCAAATAATTAATTCAGGTGCTTATTCGCTGGATGATAATTATAGAGATGTATTCAGTACGGATAATCAAACATCTCCCGAAATCATTTTCTCTGTTCCCTATGACAGATTATATGGCCCGGAATGGAATCAACATATGAAACAGTTACTACCTTCAACCAGAGATGTCCTAAATATGGAAGCACAACCTTGGGGAGGTTCTAGTGCGAATCCACAATTTATAGATTCCTACCAGGAAGGTGATAATAGGCTGGCTGATAGTTGGTTTATGGGAGAACAAAGAGATGCTGATACCGGTGAGGTTTTGTATACCTTGGTGAATTTTATGCCAAGCATTTTTGGATGCGAATTTCACGAAGGACTCCGTTTCAGAAAATATGAAATACTTCCGGGGACTAATGCTAGTTTACCAGTTGACTTTCCTTATTTAAGATATGCAGATGTTTTGATGATGAAAGCCGAAGCTTTATTGCGAACAGGGAGCGCTGAAGAAGCAGCCGCATTAGTGAGCCAAGTAAGACAACGTTCTTTTGATGATCCTGCGGCAGCCACAGTTACAGGACCAGAATTAGCAGGCGATAGTGTTTGGGAATATGGTACTTTAGCAGAAGATGGAAGTATAGATAATCCTGGAGATCAAAGCCCTGTTCAGTATGGGCGTTTTCTAGATGAATTAGGATGGGAATTTGTAGGGGAAGCTCGAAGAAGGACTGATATAATTAGGTTTGGTGTATATAGTACTAAAAACTGGTATAATCATGTACCCCAAGGAGAATATACCAAATTATTTCCTATAGGATTGGAAGAGTTAAATACCAATACTAATTTACAACAAAACCCAGGTTATTAACAATTATGTATTTTTTTGAATAGTTAGTTTGTGTTAGTTTTTACAATTAAAAAGGGCTTCAATTATGAAGCCCTTTTTTTATTAATTAAATTTCTATACTTAGTGGGAGTAACGTTTTTTAGTTCTTTAAATTTCCGGTTAAAATTGGCTATATTTTGGAAACCGCATAATTCAGATATTATAGCTACTGATAATTCTTTCTCCTTATAAAGTAATTTACAGGCATATTCAATTCTTAATTCAATTAAGAATTGAAAAAATGTTTTGTTAGTTCTCTTTTTGAAATATCTACAAAAAGCATTTTTAGTCATGTTTGCTTTTTCCGATATCACCTCTAAAGTTATAGGTTCTTGAAAGTGATCTAATGCATATTCAAATACATCATTCATTCTTTTTCCTTCATCATCAGTATATTTTTTCTGATACACAAATGTAGAAAGAGCTTTTCTTTCTGATGTTGTTAAAATATTGAGAATCTGAAGAAAGGTAGCGATCCTTTCAATTTTATTCTGATATTTAAGTTTGTTGAATTTTTTAAAAATTTTTTTCTTTTTTGATAGAATTTTCATTCCATATTCTGCTTCTGCAAAAAACTTTTGAACCCCGCTTAGATCATTAATGCTAAAAAAACTTTCACCAAATGATTTTTTCGTGAAGAATAAGGTGTACATAATAGATACCTCAGAGTTATCAGAATCGCTTCTAAAGACGTGAGGTATGTTTTCACCAATGATCAGAATATCATTTGGTTGAAAATCATTAATGGTGTCTCCAATAATTAATGAACCAGACCCTTTGATTATATAACTTATTTGGATTTCCTCATGTTGGTGTAGTTTGTCGTAAAATCTCACTTCATGATCTTCTTGATAGACCAGAGCTTCTTGATCTGGTTTAGGTATCCGAAAAGGTAGAACTTTCATATTATAGCTAATGGTATATTAATTCAAAAAGACTTCGTTTGCTGATTAATGGATAATATGATATAACATAGGTAGTGTAAATATTTAAAAATTTAATATGGTTTCCTAGTAAAAAGGGAATTTAACCTATTTAATTGTAAGGAATTCATTTTATAAATAACCTCTGAAAGTAATAAGTGTTAAATTATCACTTATGGGTAAAATTGTATTCGGATTTGATAATATTAACTAATATTAACAGTTCGATAAAATGTAATTTACACTCTATTACAATAATAAATGATGATCTATAAGAACCTATATTTAATAATCTTTATATGTCTTTTTTTTAATCAAAGAAGTTATAGCCAGGGTAGTATTGAGGATTATAAAAGAGCAGAAGCGATAGATACTCTCTTTAAAAAGAAAGTTTACAATTCTCCTACTGAATTTTTTTGGTTAAACGGAAGTCAATTCTGGTATATAAATAACTCTAAAACTGGATCAGAATATATACTGGTTAATGCGGTCAAGGGAACTAAGGAGGTACTATTTGATCATAGATTAATGGCTATAAATCTAAGTGAAATTCTACATAATAAAGTCGCTCAGTCCGATATAGACTTGTCTAAATTTAAGTTCGATTCAGAAAAAGAGGTTTTGGAATTTCAGAACGATACTTTGAGTTTCGAAATGAACCTGAAAACCAAAAAAGTTTTAGTTACCGATACCATAAAGCGGGAGAGAATTGATAGGAATTATTGGGGAAACCGAAATGCTGAGCGTAAAAGAGAACCGGTTTTATCTCCAGATGGGACACACAAGGCGTACGTTAAAAATTCTAATCTATATGTCGAAAATCTGAATTCTGGGCAAGAATTTCAATTAAGTTATGATGGGTCAGAAGGATTCTTTTATTCGCCAAATATAAAATGGTCACCAGATAGTAATAAATTAATGGCTTATAAAGTTCGCCCTGGTAAAGAACATAAAATATACTTTGTTGAATCGTCCCCTGCAGATCAACTTCAGCCTAAATTACAATCCAGAGATTATTTAAAACCTGGTGATGTGCTAGATTTTAATAGTCCTCAATTATTTCATTTAAAGGATAAAAAACATATTTCAATCCCAACAAATCTATTTCAATCTCAATTTGGACTTGATAATTATAATTGGGAAGGGGATAGTTCTGCATTTACGTTTGAATTTAACCAGCGGGGTCATCAAGTTTATAGGGTGATAAGAGTTAATGCCGAAAATGGAAATGTTAAGACCATTATCGATGAAACAAGTCCAACTTTTATTGACTATAGCGGTAAAAAATTCCGTCATGATGTGGAGGTAGAAAATGAAATTATCTGGGCTTCTGAGCGAGATGGCTACAACCACCTGTATCTATATGACTCGAAAACCGGCGAGGTTAAAAATCAAATAACTACCGGGGAATGGCCTGTGAGAGAGGTTGTTGAGGTGGATGATGAGAACAGACATGTTTATTTCACCGCCAGTGGTTTGGATAACGACCAGGATCCATATTTAATACATTATTTTAGGATAGATTTTGATGGTAAGAACCTTATTCGGTTTACTTCTGAAAATGGGAATCATGAAGTCACCTTTTCCCCAGATCATAAATATTATATAGATAAATATTCACGAGTAGATCTTCCACCAGTTACTATGTTAAAGAAAACAGTCAGTAACAAAAAGGTTATGGATCTGGAAAAAGCAGATATTACTGCGTTAAAGGAAACAGGTTGGCAAATGCCTGAAGTATTCGTCTCTAAAGGAAGAGATGAGAAAACAGATATTTGGGGTATCATCGTACGGCCTACAAATTTTGATCCGTCAAGGTTTTATCCTATAATTGAATATATATATGCGGGCCCTCATGATTCTTTTGTTCCTAAAGAATTTCATTCACATTATTGGGCTATGAATTCTCTAGCGGAATTAGGATTTATTGTAGTGCAGATTGATGGAATGGGGACTTCTAACAGGTCCAAAGAATTTCATAATGTTTGTTGGCAGAATCTTAAGGATGCTGGATTTCCTGACAGAAAATTATGGATCAAGGCTGCTGCAGAAAAATATCCGTATATGGATGCAGAAAGGGTAGGAATAAGGGGGACTTCTGCGGGTGGCCAAAGTGCAGGTGGAGCTCTGGTATTTAATTCCGATTTCTATGATGTTGCAGTAGCGTCTTGCGGGTGTCATGACAATAGAATGGATAAAATCTGGTGGAATGAGCAATGGATGGGCTATCCAGTGGGACCTCATTATGCAGAATCTTCGAATATTGTAAATGCTGAACAGTTACAGGGAGATCTTATGCTTATAGTTGGAGAGGTAGATGATAATGTAGATCCTGCATCAACTATGCAGTTTGCAGATGCCTTGATCAAGGCCGGAAAAGATTTTGAACTGGTTGTGTTGCCGGGTGCCGGTCATACCTCTGGTGGTGAGTACGGTGAAAGAAAACGGAGAGATTTCTTTGTTAAACACTTACTTAAGGTCGATCCACCGTCCTGGGATAAGGTATATGAAAATTAATATATAATCATTCATACTTGATAAGCTTTAAAATATGAAATTAATAAGAATTATAATTTTTTGTCTAGTAACCATTTTTAGTAGCCAATGGGCCACGCTTAGGGCTCAGGGAGACCAAATTTTGGACGGAATCGGTGAAACCGGATTAATTGCCAGGTATGTTTTTGATGGTGATGTTAGAGACTGGTCAAGAAATAATTTGCATGCCGAGATACATGGAAACGTAAATTACATTGAAGACAGGTTGTTTGATAAGGTTCTGGAATTAGGAGATAAAGCCTATATTACTATTCCTTCTGCAGCGCTTACAGGTGTTGAATCTATCAGTATTACTGGATGGTTCAAAGCAAATAAAACAAATTCGGGTCAGTATTTTTTTGATTTTGGTAAAGATGAAAATTTTCATGCATTTATTGCTCCCTTTGGTTTAGGTGAAAATGAAGGACTAATAACTCAAATTAAACTGGGACCTGAGAAATCTTTTAAAGATTCACCTGTAGTGGAGGTAAATAAATTTCCCTGGGCACACCTGTCTATGGTTATAGACATTCCATCAAAAAGCATTCGATCCTATTGGAATGGGGAAGAAATAAGTGTTATCAAAGATATAGATCTTGATATAGAAACCTTATTTAATTTGGCATCAGGCGGTCAAAATGAACTATATATTGGTAAATCTATGAATGGTGAAACTGGTTTTTTGGATGCTAGCCTTCATGATTTCCGAATCTACAGAATTGCTTTAAATAAAAATCAGGTAAAGAGAATTTTTGACAATGCATTAAAGCAAAATGATGGTGTTGTAAACGAAAGAAAGGAGCCTGAAGATGATCTGCCGGAGTTCTCAGAATCAACTCCCCAGTTATATAATGAATTTTTAACCTCGGTTTCTAATATTGAAGTTGAGACTAGTTTAGGTGTATTGCCAAGGCTGCCAAGATATATAAACGGACAGTATAAAAATGGAGTGAATGGTCCCAAAGTTAGAGTTTTATGGCCAGCTCCGGAAGATAATAAGGATGCACTTAAACCTGGCTCGTATACTATTGAGGGGGAAGTACCTGGAACTGATTTCAAACCTACCGCTACAGTATTTGTAAAAGAAAAGAGTTTAACCTCCACCCCATCTCGTGAGGTGGAATCATTTGATTTAAATGATGTTACACTTAATAACGATAGAAAGGGTAATCCTACAAAATTAATTGAAAATCGGGATAAATTCATTTATACGCTAGCAGAAACTAATCCTGATTCATTTCTTTATATGTTTCGCAATGCTTTTGGCGAAAAGCAACCAGAAGGAGCAAAACCGCTTGGAGTATGGGATTCTCAAGAAACAAAATTAAGAGGTCATGCAACTGGTCACTATCTTACAGCTATTGCTCAGGCTTATGCTAGTACGGGATATAATAAAGAATTACAAAGCAATTTTGCAGATAAGATGGACTATATGGTGAATGTCCTTTATGAATTATCTCAAATGTCAGGTAAACCTTCCCTGGAAAGTAATAAACCTGTAGAAGATCCGGCTAAAGTACCTACTGGTCCCGGAAAATCAGCGTATACTTCAGACCTAAGTGAAGATGGGATACGTACTGATTACTGGAATTGGGGGGAAGGTTTTATCAGCGCTTATCCACCAGATCAATTCATCATGCTGGAAAATGGAGCAACGTATGGCGGTCAGGAAAATCAGGTGTGGGCCCCTTACTATACCCTTCATAAAATTCTTGCTGGATTAATGGATATATATGAGGTAACCGGTAATAAAAAGGCTCTTGAAGTGGCAGAAGGTATGGGTAGCTGGGTACATGCAAGGTTAAGCAAATTGCCAACGGATACTCTTATAAGTATGTGGAACCGTTATATTGCTGGAGAATTTGGGGGAATGAATGAGGCGATGGCTCGGCTTTACAGGATTACGGGTGAACCTTCTTACCTGGAAACGGCTGAATTATTTGATAATATAAAAGTGTTCTTTGGTGATGCAGCCCACTCTCATGGTTTAGCAAAAAATGTGGATACCTTTCGAGGACTACATGCGAATCAACACATTCCTCAGTTTGTTGGGGCTTTGGAAATGTACCGGGATTCTAATAATGGGGAATATTTCAATGTAGCCGATAATTTCTGGTATAAAGCCATGAATGACTATATGTATAGTATTGGGGGAGTAGCTGGAGCTAGAAATCCTGCTAACGCTGAATGTTTTGTGAGTCAACCGGGGACCTTATATGAAAATGGACTATCAGCAGGAGGTCAAAATGAAACTTGTGCAACTTATAATATGCTGAAACTTACGAGAAATTTATTCTTATTTGACCAGCGTCCGGAACTAATGGATTACTACGAAAAAGGCTTATATAATCATATTCTGGCATCAGTGGCTGAAGATTCACCGGCTAACACTTATCATGTTCCACTCAGGCCCGGTTCAATAAAACGTTTTGGCAACCCAGACATGACCGGATTTACCTGTTGTAATGGGACGGCATTGGAAAGCAGTACCAAATTACAGAATAGTATCTATTTTAAAGGGGCTGATAACGAATCTCTTTATGTGAATTTATTTGTGCCTTCAACCTTAACTTGGGACGAAAAGGATATTAAAATTGAACAGAAAACAAAATTTCCAAAAGAAGATGAGACCAGATTAATTATAAATGGAAAAGGTAAGTTTTCATTAAAATTACGTATACCTGGGTGGGCAACTAAGGGATTTGTTTTAAAAGTTAATGGAAAGGAACAACAGGTAAATGGGAAAGCTGGTAGCTATGTTAGCCTTGACAGAAAATGGAGGGATGGCGATATAGTAGATTTAAAAATACCTTTTGTATTCCATTTAGATCCAATTATGGATCAACAAAATATAGCCAGTTTATTTTATGGTCCTGTATTGTTGGCTGCACAGGAATCAGAACCAAGAACTGTTTGGAGGAAAGTTAAGTTCGATGTAAATGATATAGGCAGTACTATTACGGGAAACCCAGAAGAACTCACTTTTGAAATTGATGGAGTGGTTTATAAGCCATTTTATGAAACCTATGGTCGACATTCTGTTTACCTGGATGTGGAACTGGAATAATTTTAAATAAAATTAAAATCAGGATATGAGAAGCAAACTATGTTTTCTTTTACTTTTTATAAATTTTTCCGCTGCCTTGTATGCAAATGAAATGGTAGATATAATACATACGTTCAGGGCAGACCAGTATGCGCTTAAAGGCACATACAATATGAGAGAATCAAAAGAATATTACGAGCGTTTCAGTAGGTTCTATAACAACTGGCAGGAAAAACTGAATAAGATTGATTTTGAATCTTTAAGCGGGGATGGCAAAGCAGATTATGTCTTATTAAAAAATCTGATTGAAAAAGAGAATTATCTATTAAAGCAGGATTACACTGCTTTCAAAGAGGTGTCATCTGTCATTGATTTTGCTGACGATCTTTATTTATTTATCCAGAACCGAAGGAGGGGTAATCAACCCGACTCAAAAAACCTGGCAATGGTTTTCAATAATGCCGAAGCAAATATTTCTGAAAAAATAAAAAATTCCGAAAATCAGCCATATGAAAACTGGTTAATGGCGGAAAAAGCTTCATCAATCATAGTTTCTCTTCAAAAAGGACTTAAAGAGGCATATAATTTTTACTACGACTACGATCCACAATTCACCTGGTGGATGAAAACCCCTTATGAATCTTTAGATGGAAAATTACAGGAGTATGCAGAGTTTCTGAAAGATAATTATTCTGAAGAAAATCAAAAAGATGATGGCAGCGGAATAATAGGGAAACCGGTAGGACGTGAGACACTAATTAAAAATCTGGAATACGAATTAATTCCCTATACTCCTGAGGAACTTATAAAAACTGCAGAAAAACAATTTGAGTGGTGTAAAGCAGAAATGATCAAAGCTTCACAAGAGATGGGATATGGCAATGACTGGAAGGCGGCCTTAGAACATGTAAAGAACACCTATGTCGAACCAGGAAAGCAACCTGAAGCCATAATGGATTTATACAGTTATTCCATTGATTTTATAGAGAATAGAGACTTAATTACAATTCCTGAAATGGCTAAGGAGACGTGGGGAATGATTATGATGACTCCAGAACGACAAAAAGTAAATCCATTTTTTACCGGAGGATGGGATATTAGCATTTCATATCCTACGCAAGGAATGTCTCATGAGGATAAAATGATGAGTATGAAAGGAAACAATCCTAATTTTTCTTTTCCAACGGTTCAACATGAATTACAGCCTGGACATAACCTACAGTTTTTTATGAATAACCGTAATAAGCCTTATAGAGAGGTTTTTGGTAATCCATTTTGGATGGAAGGCTGGGCACTATATTGGGAGATCATTCTATGGAATAAAGGTTTTCCAAGAACTCCTGAAGAAAAAATGGGAATGCTTTTCTGGAGGATCCACCGGTGTGCAAGAATTATTTTTTCCTTAAAATACCAAATGGGTGAATGGACACCGCAGCAATGTATAGATATGTTGGTGGATGAAGTAGGACACGAGTATGCCAATGCTGAGGCAGAGGTACGAAGATCCTTTGCCACTTCTTATACACCCCCACTATATCAGTTGGCTTATATGATTGGTGGTTTACAGTTTTATGCCTTAAGAAATGAATTATTAGAAAAGGGATGGACCGAAAAACAATTTCATGACCGTGTGATGCAGGAAAATATGATGCCGGTGGCGATGTTGAGGTTACTTCTGGAAGAGAAGGAGATACCTAAAAATTATAAGGCTAATTGGAAGTTTTCAACAGACTTCAACTAATCTGAGTTAGATGCGATACTTATACCTGGCATTTTTTATAGTTTCTTGTTTTATAATTACTTCCTGTAGCGATTCAGATAGTATAGTATTATTGTCACCAGAAAAAGGAGTAAGTGCTAAGGAGGGGAGCTGGGCGTTTGAACCATGGAGTGCCCCGGAACATTATTCAGATACCATTTCCTTAAAATTTGATAGCCAAACTCTAAAATTATCTTCAGATACCCTTACCAGTGAACGCTGGTTTAAGAAAGTAAAAGTAAAACCTTTCGCAGATTATAGAATTACAGGTTATGTAAAAACCGCAGATGTAACTGTTGAAAATGAGATTGGTGGAGCTGGAATTCGGTTGGGGAAATTTGAATTTAGCGGAGATACTCTATTTACAGGTAATACTGACTGGACCAAAGTTGAAATGGAATTTTCTACACGTATGGACGATAGCTTTATTCTCGAATTTTTATTAGGAAAAAAGGGTAGGGCAAAAGGAGAGGTATGGTTTGATAATTTTCAACTTGAGGAGCTTTCAGCAAAAGACCTGAAACCGGAAATTTCTATCAATATTGAAAAGCAGCGCGAACCAATGTCTCCGTACATCTATGGACAGTTCATAGAACATATGGGAAAGTCTATTTATGGGGGCATGTGGGCAGAAATGTTGAACGATCGCAAATTTTTCCATATTCCTGGAACCCACCAATCTCCATGGGAAACTGGAATTGACACGGCCCTGGTAGATATTGACAGCTCCTATACTTTTTCTAAAGGGAGATTACCAGTTTTTCAGATACAGAATACTTTGAACTTAGAACAACAAAAGTTGGCCTTACGAGCTGGAAAAAAATACGAAGGTCGTCTTGTTTTCAAAGGAACAGGGGTTGAAATGGTTTCAATTTCTTTAAACAATAGCACAAAG
The DNA here is from genome assembly GCA_963779835.1 of uncultured Flavobacteriaceae bacterium. Classification (GTDB taxonomy): domain Bacteria; phylum Bacteroidota; class Bacteroidia; order Flavobacteriales; family Flavobacteriaceae; genus Christiangramia. The sequence continues at coordinate 43,502 of CAVZZT010000008.1, read as the reverse complement.
AAGTTCAAAGTATCAGGAAATAATTTTCAAAAAATACCATTCGAATTTTCATCGAATGAAAATACTGATAACGGAACTATAAAAATTGAGTTTAAGGGAAATAGGAAAATAACCCTGGCCGCCGTTTCATTAATGCCATCAGATAATATTAAAGGATACCGACCTGAGGTGGTACAATTATTAAAAGAATTGAATTCGCCGATTTATAGATGGCCCGGGGGAAACTTTGTTTCTGGATATGACTGGAAGGATGGTATAGGCGACTCTGATAAACGGCCAACCAGATTTGAACGAGCCTGGAATGGCCTCGAATATAACGACGTTGGCATTCATGAATTTATGGATCTCTGTGAAATTTTAGATGCCGAGGCGAACATTGCAGTAAATACAGGATTGGGTGATGCCCAAATGGCTGCGGAAGAAGTAGAGTATGTGAATGGATCAACATCAACTAAAATGAGGAAATGGAGAGCAGAAAACGGTCACCCTGAACCCTTTAATGTGAAATTATGGGCGGTAGGTAATGAAATGTTTGGTGATTGGCAATTGGGACATATGCCTATTGAGGATTACGTAGTAAAGCATAATAAAGTAGCTCAGGCGATGTGGGATGTAGATCCAAATATTGAACTAATCGCGGTAGGTTACCCTGGAAAATGGAATGATATGATGTATGAAAATTGTGCGGATTATATGACTTACATAAGTGAACATTTTTATAAGCAGGACTGGCATGCAGGAGGTTTGTTAACCCATGTAACTCAAATGCCAGAAGTTATAAAATCTGTGGCCGAAGAACATCGCCGGGCTAGAAGAGAAATACCGGGCATTGAAGAGGAAAACATTAAAATTGCAATGGATGAGTGGAATTACTGGTACGGCCCCCACATTTATGGGCTGTTAGGAACTAGGTATTTTTTAAGAGATGCCCTTGGAATAGCGGCAGGTTTAAATGAATTCTCCAGACAGTCAGATATTTATTATATGGCAAATTATGCGCAAACGGTAAATGTTATCGGGGCCATAAAAACGACCAAGACAGATGCCTGGTTAGAGGGAACAGGTTTAGTTCTTAAATTATATCGTCGTGAATTTGGAACAAAGCCTGTAGAGTTGCAAGGTACACCTGAACCTCTGGATGTTGCTGCGACGCTTACCGATGACGAGCAATTTCTAACCATTTCTGTCGTCAATGCTACACATGAAAACCAGTTTTTAAGGCTTAATACTGCAGCAGATCGTATTGCAAAAAAGGGAAAGTCATTCCTCATTTCCGGGGAAAATGATATGGTTTATAATGACGAACAAAATAAGAATCGCATTAGTATTTCAGAATCTGATGTTGAAATTTTAGAAAAAGGACTTGAAATTCCGAAGGAAAGTGCCGGGATCTATAAACTTAAAATAAGCAATAATTAGATATGAAAACTACTTTAAAGACCTTGTTTTTGTTACTCTTCATGACAACACTTTTAAATGCGCAGGATAAATCCACCTATTGGGATAACATAAAGGATCATAAATCCACTCTGGGTCTGGAAGATGGTTTTATGGAATTTAAAACTGAAGAGTTCACCGTGAAATTGGTAAAAGCTTCCCAAACCGTCGCAGGACTTTATCCAAATTCCAATCCAAATTTTGATTTCACCCCAGGAGAGCGAATTGAAATTCGTGACAAGGACAGTATTTATTATATTGGGGATCTTAATTTCAAAATTCGAAATAAGGAGGGGCAATGGGAGTCCTTTTCTACCGCAAGGGAACGCAACAAGGTTGAGGCCCTTACGGTCTCGGGTAATGTATTGGCTGCTGCAGATTTGACGAATACTTTGCCATCATCCAACCCCTTGGAAATTAAAAGGATGTATGAAGAAAATGAGGGGGAATTAATTCTTAAGTTCGAAATAACAAACCCAACTGGTTCTTCAGTAGAAATTGGTGCGTTGGGAACACCAATGGCATTTAATAATATTCTTGAAGGAAAAACATTAGATGAAACACATGCTGACAATGTATTTTTTGATCCCTATATAGGATTAGATGCGGGCTACCTGGAAGTAAAGCATCTTACTGGTGAGGACGAAGTATTGTTGGTTCTGCCGGAGGAAAATATGGCGTTTGAAGCCTATCGTCCGTTATTGGATGATCCGAGTAGAAGAAGTATCGTTTTTGAAGGGGTTCATGAATGGATGTCTCTTAGTAAAGCCTATGCCGAAAACGAATGGGACGGAGTTCAGCAGTGGAATGATCCATCCTCTATGACCTTAAAACCAGAAGAAACAAAAAATTTTTCATTAAGATTCGTCCTGGCACCAGAAATAAGGAAGATCCAGGATAAACTACTGGAGGAATCTAAACCTGTAGCTGTTGGCGTGCCCGGTTATGTTCTGCCAACCAACGTAGACGCTCAACTATTTATTAAGTATAAGGAGGATATAGAGAATATAGAAATTGAACCTAAAGGAGCACTTTCTTTCACAAAAGTTGGAACAAATTCATCAGGCTTTGTAGAGTATTCTGTTAAAGGAGAAAAATGGGGAAGAGCCCGTGCTTTGATTAATTATAAAGATGGTCTTACCCAAAGCATAAATTATAAGGTTATAAAGCCAGAAACTGAGGTAGTAGATGATTTTGGAAATTTTCTTTTGACTGAACAATGGTTTGATAAACCTGATAATTTATTTGGAAGAACGAACTCAGTAATCTCCTATGATTATGAAACTAAAAGACAGGTAACGCAGGATAGCCGGGCCTGGATTGCTGGATTGAGTGATGAAGGAGGTGCAGGGAGCTGGCTTGGAGCTATAATGAAACAATTAATTCAGCCTGAAAAAAAGGAAATTCAAAAGCTTCAGAAATTTATAGATGAAACACTATGGGGAGGAATTCAATATAATGATGGAGAAAAAAAATATGGAGTTAGAAAGAGTATTTTCTATTACGAACCAGATGAAATGCCTGCGGGAACGTATAGCGATACAATAAATTATAAAACCTGGTCAGCCTGGAATAAAGAAGGAGCAGATGATCCAGGGAGGTCCTATAATTATCCTCATGTGGCTGCAGCTCATTGGGTTATGTACAGGCTATCAAGATATCATGAGGGACTGGTAGATAATCATAACTGGCAATGGTATTTGGAAAATGCATATCACACTGCAATAGCAATGACTGAGTTGGCTCCGTGGTATGCGGAATTTGGTCAAATGGAAGGTACAGTTTTCCTTTTTATACTCAAAGATTTGAAAGAAGAGGGGTATACTGAAATGGCTTCAAAACTGGAAGGAAAAATGAAGGAGAGAGCAGATCACTGGAAATCTCTGAATTACCCTTTCGGTAGTGAAATGCCATGGGATTCAACTGGTCAGGAAGAGGTTTATATGTGGAGTGACTATTTTGGGTATGATGAAAAAGCACAAATAACCCTAAATGCAATTCTCGCTTATATGCCTACAATGCCTCATTGGGCTTATAATGGGAATGCCCGCCGATACTGGGATTTCCTTTATGGAGGAAAATTGTCCAGAATAGAAAGACAAATTCACCATTATGGTTCAGGGTTGAATGCCATCCCCGTTCTTAAAGAATATCGCAAGACCCCAGGTGATTTTTATCTTTTAAGAGTGGGGTATGGAGGTTTGTTAGGAGCTATTTCTAATATTACCGAGGACGGTTTTGGTCCAGCAGCTTTCCATTCTTTTCCGTCCACTCTTGAGATCGATTATTTATCCGGTGATTATGGATCAGGATTTTTCGGATACGCTGTAAATTCGGCTACCTATGTTGTAGACAACAAGGATTTTGGCTGGTTAGCGTTCGGAGGAAACCTAAACAAGACTGAAAATACAATAGAAGTAGGTAATACTACTGCAGCAAAAAACAAATTATACTTTCAGCCAGAGGATTTATGGATTGAAACCGAAGCAGGTAAAATAGCTTCGTTCAGATTTGAGAAAAAATCAGGAACATATTTTATTGAACTGGAGGCAAAAGATGATTTTACTCCTACTGCCTATTTGACTCTTCCCCAAGGCTGGAAAGTTGACTTCCCAATCGATAAAGGATCATATAAAATACCATTGAAAGAGAATCCTATTCAGGTTGAAATTAAAAAAGACTAATTGCCGATTTTAATCATATGGTCAGAAATATTTTAAAACAAAAAGAATTACTTTTTATATTCCTTGTACTTCTTGAATTCACGGGTTATTCCCAGGTATATACCCATGCCGATACACTTAGGGGCAGTATAACTCCGGAAAGGGTCTGGTGGGATGTCATGCGATATGACATTTCTGTTACTCCTGAATTCAGTCGAAAATACACTTCAGGATTTAATGTTATCACTTATAAAGTCACAAAGGAAAATCATCCTGATTACATGCAAATAGATCTTCAGGAACCCTTAGCGATCGATAGTATTTTTCTTGATAATTCTAATCAATTAAGTTATACGCGGGAGGGGAACGTGTATCATGTTAAAACACCCTCTCAGGAAATAGGGTCGGAGCATGTGATGAAAATTTATTTCAGCGGAAAACCTCATGAAGCAGTGCGTCCTCCATGGGATGGGGGTTGGACATTCGCAAAAGATAAGAAAGGCAGGCCATGGATGACCGTTACCTGTCAGGGTCTGGGTGCCTCTATCTGGTACCCTAACAAGGATCATCAAAGTGATGAGCCTGATCGTGGAGCCTCTTTAACCTTACGAGTTTCTTCAGAATTAATGGCAGTAGCCAACGGCCGTTTATTAGATGAAACTAAACATTCAGATGGTACTATCTCGTATAAATGGGGCGTAAATAATCCTATTAGCAATTATACCATCATACCCTACATTGGCCATTATGAGAACTTTTCAGAGGTATATAAAGGTATAAAGGGAGATCTGGATTTAGACTACTGGGTTATGGACTATAATTTGGAAAAAGCAAAAGATTACATGCCTGAAGAGGTTAATAATATGCTGGATGCTTTTGAATACTGGTTTGGTCCTTATCCATTTTATGAGGATGGCTATAAGTTGGTGGAAACCGACAATACGGGAATGGAGCACCAGTCCAATATTTCTTACGGAAATCTCTATGCCGGGGGATATCGTGGAGGGGATGGTTCCGGAACTGGTTTGGGATTAACCTGGGATTTTATAATTATTCATGAAAGTGGTCATGAATGGTTCGGAAATAACATTACCACTAATGACTTGGCCGACATGTATGTTCATGAAAGTTTTACTAATTATAGCGAAACATTATTCCTGGATTATGTGTACGGGGAAGAGGCCGCAAATGATTATAATTTTGGAATACGAAAAGGTATTCAGAATGATAAACCTATAATTCCAGCCTACGGTGTTAATGCCAAGGGTAGTGGTGATATGTATCCGAAAGGAGGAAACATGCTTCACACCATACGCCATAGTATAGATGATGATAAGCTTTTTAAGAATATTCTAACCGGTTTAAATCTCACCTTTCATAACAAAACGGTAAATGGAATAGAGATTCAAAACTATATTTCAGAAAAAGCAAAATTCGACTATTCAGGGGTTTTTAATCAATACCTTACTACGACAAAAATTCCTCTCTTGCAATTATTCATAGACGCACCAAATGATCAGATTTTTTATCGGTATCAAAATGTGGTTGATGGCTTTCGGTTACCACTGGTTTTGCAGGGTGATGGTGAAAAATTAAAAATAGACCCTACCACGGAATGGCAAAGTATTACGATTTCCAATGAAAATCAATATTTGTTTACACCCTGGAGGATAGAATATATGTATTACTTAGATGTAGAATTGATCGATGAAAAACTCTAACCTCTCTGGTATTAGTTTACTCTTAATTCTTTTCATTTCCTGCGACAATTTCTTTGCACAGGAGGAAGGATTGCTCTCCCTTGAACGAATATATTCTTCTTCGGAATTTAGTAGTGATTATCAACGACCCATTTTTTGGATCGAAAATGGGGATGCTTTTGTAAGTATCGAAAAAAATAAGGAGGGAAATGACCAGCTCATTCGTTATGAAAGTAAAAATTACAAATCCAGTATTTATCTCGCAGCTGAAAATCTAATTGCAAATGGCAAAAACCTGGAAATAGAAAATTTTTCCTTATCCCCAGACGGATCTAAGGTGCTAATTTTTAACAATTCAAGTAAGGTTTGGCGTTCAAATACTAAAGGCGATTTCTGGGTCTACGATTTTGAGACCAAAGAATTAAAGCAATTAGGGCATGACTTTCCATCTTCTTCATTAATGTTTGCAAAGTTTTCTGAAGATAACCAATTTGTAGCCTATGTCCATAATTTCAATATTTATAAGGAGGATTATAAAACTGGTGAGCTAACTCAATTAACCTATGATGGCACAAGGGATATCATAAATGGCACTTTTGATTGGGTTTATGAAGAAGAGTTTGGAATGCGGGATGGTTTTAGGTGGAGTCCTGGAGGATCAAAGATTTCCTTTTGGCAGCTGGATGCCTCCGAAATCGGAACATTTTATATGATCAATTATACAGATTCGGTATATTCTAAACCTATAGCCCTTCAATATCCAAAAGCTGGCTTTGATCCTTCTTCAGCCAAGGTCGCTATTATAGACGTAAATACCGCCGAAATTAATTGGATTCAGATTCCAGGAGATCCTATACAGCACTATCTGCCGGCCATGCAATGGATTAATGAAGATTTGATCCTCATTCAGCAAATGAATAGAAAGCAAAACGAGTTGAATATATACACCTTCAGCCCTTCAATATCCAAACTAAATAAGGTTTATACAGAAAAGGAGGAAACCTGGGTAGATTTGCGTTATCCCGATATATCATCTAAACAATGGGGTAACAATGATCAATTAATTGTTGATAACGGGAAGTCATTTTTACGAATGACTGAAACTGATGGTTGGCGTCATATTTATAAAGTGAATTTAGAGTCTGGTGAAAAAACCTTGCTAACGCCCGGAAAATATGATGTTGCCACTTATTATCAAACCAATGATAAGAATTTATATATAGTTGCCTCACCGGAAAACGCAACACAACGTTATTTATATAGCGTTCCGCTCAATGGAAGTGGAAAATTGATCAAAATTACACCTCAGAAATTTAATGGGGTAAATACTTATAATGTTGCGCCAAATGGTGAATATGCCATCCATAAATTTACGAATGTTTCCACTCCAAATACCATCCGTTTAATAAATCTGCCAAACCATCAGGAAATAGAGACCTTAATAGATAATCAGGGTTTAAAAGAAAAGATAAACACCTTAGATCTCCCCGAGACTTCATTTTTTAAAGTGACAACAAAAGAGGGAATCCAAATGGATGGAAGGATGACTAAACCTGTAAATTTTGATTCTTCCAAAAAATATCCGGTCTTATTTCATGTTTATGGCGAACCCTGGGGCGTGGTCGCGACCGACCAGTGGATTGGTTTATATGAAATTTTTATGGCTCAACGCGGCTTCGTGGTAATAAGTATGGATAATCGCGGTACCCCAACTTTAAAAGGGAGTGATTGGCGAAAAAGTATTTATCAAAAGATGGGTGTGCTTAATACGAATGACCAGGCGCAGGCGGCACGAAAAGTATTAGAAACTTATAATTTTTTGGATAAGGAACGAGTAAGTGTATGGGGTTGGAGCGGAGGAGGCTCTATGACTCAAAATTTGCTCTTTCGATACCCTGAAATTTATCAGACTGGGGTTGCCGTGGCCGGTGTGGCTAATCAACTATTTTATGATAATATTTACCAGGAGCGTTATATGGGTTTGCCGGGGGAAGACCGGGAGAAATTTTTGAAAGGCTCTCCTGTAACTTATGCAAAAAACCTAGAAGGGAACTTATTGTTAATTCATGGAACCGGTGATGATAATGTACATTACCAGAATATGGAGGTATTGGTAAATGAACTTATTGATAATAACATCCAGTTTGATATGATGGCCTATCCAAATCGTTCTCACAGTATTAGGGAAGGTAATAATACGTCAATTCATTTATATACTTTGCTCACCGATTATTTACTTGAACATAACGGCTTAATAGATTAAAATCATGAAAAAAATTCCCTGCATTTTAATTTTCGCTTTTGTGATGGTAGGCTGTATGGCTGATCAAAAGGAGATCTCTGTGGAGAAATCAGGAGTAAAGAAGCAATTAAGAATACCAGAAAAGGTTTGGATGGTTCCAGATTCTAATGATTATGATGATCCAAAAAGTAACTACAGTTATTCCAGGTTTAAGGATTCTAAAAATCTAGTTGTTTTTTGGGATAAAGAATATGGTGTTGATCCTTCAGTAAATGAAGACGACAATAAAACTTTTAATATTGATTCGCTGGTTTTAGAAGGGGAACGGTTTTTTAAATATTACGTCAACGACCTCAGGTTTTTAGAGAAAGGCAATTCTACAACAGATAGCACTAAAATTTTGATGTATGTTTTTGGTGGGGAGGATGGTACAGCTTATGGATCTGGTAAGGATAGTATAGGAATATTATGGTCTCCTGCCGTTAGAATTCATAAACCTCCCTATGGCGCTTTAGCACATGAGTTAGGACATTCTTTCCAGTACTTAGTGAGTGCTGATGGCCATTTTGGGTTCAAAGATGGCGGAAGTATTTGGGAGATGACTTCACAATGGATGTTATGGCAGGTGTATCCAAATTGGATTAATTTCGAAAATTACCATCTCGAGGCATTTTTAAACAATACCTATCGAGCCTTTCTACATGAAGAGAATATGTATCATTCCCCTTTTGTTTTGGAGTATTGGTCAAATAAACATGGTAAGACCTTTATGGGTGAGCTTTGGAGAAATTCCCAGAAGGGGGAGGATCCTGTATTAGCCTATAAGCGTATAACGAATATCGACCAGGAGACTTTTAATGATGAAATCTTTGATGCGGCCAGAAAGTTTGTAACATGGGATATTCCCAGAATCGAAGAGGTGAGTAGTAAATATGCAAATAATCACCGTACCGATCTTGAAAAGATCGAAGATAACTGGTATATGGTCAATGAAAAAGAGGCACCACAAAATTACGGTTATAATGCAATAGCATTGAAAATTCCTGAAACTCAAAAAGTAAATGTGAAATTTAAAGGTATCACTCAGCATGAAAAATTTAATATTCAGTATCCCGAAATAGCAGGTTGGCGATATGGGTTTTTAGCAGTCGATAAAGATGGCAGAAGAAAATATGGTGAAATTTACAAAGATGAGGAAAAGGGGATAGAGTTTGAAATTCCTGAAGACACAGAATATTTATGGTTCGTAGTAAGTGGAGCACCAAAGGAGCATAAAATTCATATAATTGATCATATAGCGGATAACGATGAGCAGTGGCCTTATAAGCTTAAATTTACAAATACCGATTTGAAGTAATGAAAAAATATATTCTCTGTATTACCACCCTGTTTATTTGTTTTGGTGTTTTAGCACAAAAAGAAATTACATCGCCTAACGGTAATATCAAACTTCAAATTGATTACCATGATCAACTAAATTTAAAAATCTGGCTGAATAAAGAATTACTTGTAGAACAGCTAAAACCAGGACTGGTATTTAATGATGGAGAATCTTTCGGAAAAGGTGATAAATTAAAAAGTTTTAAGAGTTCTATTGTAAATGAGGAAATTAAAGCAATAGTTCCAGTAAAATCAAAATTTATTCGCGACCATTATAGGCTTGTTAGAATGAGTTTTGATAATTATGATTTTGAAGTTCGAATTTATGATCATGGTCTGACCTATAGGTTTGTTTCTGACCTAAAAGGAGAAGTTGAAGTTCTGGATGAAAAAATGGATCTTTTATTAAGTAAGGATTATCTATGTTATCTGCCTGAAGAGAAAAGTTTGATTTCTCATTTTGAAAATTATTATGAAGTAAAGCCAATATCAGAAATAAACGAGGGCACTATGGCGGCATTACCTACCTTGTTTACAAATGGTGAAGGAATAAGTATATCAGTGACAGAATCCAATTTGTACAATTATCCCAACCTTTTTTTAGAAAAAACGAGTAGTGGCTTTAAGAGTAAATTTCCGAAGTATGTTTTAAAAACTCAAGATTTAAAAGAAGGACAGGATCGTCTGGAGGCTATTGAAGAATCAGCTCCCTTCATTGCTAAAACCGATGGAGAAAGAACTTTCCCGTGGAGGGTTTTTATGATATCGCAGAACGATAAGGAGATAATTGAAAACAACCTGGTATATCAATTAGCAAGTCCCAATAAATTAAAAGATCATTCCTGGATAAAGCCAGGTAAGGTAGCTTGGGACTGGTGGAATGCAAATAATATTTATGGGGTGGATTTTGAAAGCGGTATCAATACCAAAACCTATAAACATTATATCGATTTTGCTTCAGAATTTGGGTTGGAATATATCATTTTAGATGAAGGCTGGTCTAAGTCTACATTAAATGTATTTGAGCCGAATCCAGAAATAAATATGGAGGAATTAACAGCCTATGCCAAGGCAAAAAATGTAGGAATTATTCTTTGGAGTCTTTGGAGACCACTTGATGAAAATATGGAGGCCCTATTATCAAAATATGAGAATTGGGGAATTAAAGGAGTAAAAGTAGATTTTATACAACGAGCCGATCAATATGTGACTAACTTTTATGAACGACTGGCTAAAAGTGCAGCCGATCATCATTTATTGGTGGATTTTCATGGTGGAATGAAACCTTCAGGAATGAGAAGAGCCTATCCTAATATCATTAATTATGAAGCTGTAAAAGGCTTGGAAAACAATAAGTGGGAAGCTAAGATAACTCCCGAACACGATTTGACGATTCCCTTTACCAGAATGACAGCAGGAATTTTGGATTATACCCCCGGCGGAATGAATAATGCTCATTTAAAGAATTTTTCAGTTAGTTTTGATCGTCCAATGACTCAGGGAACACGTGCTCACCAAATTGCATTATATGTAATTCTTGAATCTCCATTACAAATGTTGGCCGATAGTCCTTCTAATTATTATAACAATAGGGCATCAACGAAATTCATCTCTAAAATCCCGGTGACATGGGATGAGACAAAAGTCCTGGAAGCAAAAATTGGTGATTATCTTTTGCTTGCTCGAAAAAATGGAGAGACTTGGTATATTGGTGGTGTGACCGATACTAATTCCAGAAATTTTGATGTCGACCTGTCGTTTCTGGGAACTAATGCGAAATACCAGTTGGAATGGATTGAAGATGGAGTAAATTCAGATAAGGTCGCAAAGGATTATAAAAAAGGATCAAAAGAAGTTGATTCTAAAAGTGAACTTAAAATCCAAATGAATTCTGGTGGAGGTTGGATTGGAATTTTAGAAAAAACTAATTAGTCATAAAAGGAGATGTCAAAAAATAACCCTTTTTAATCCGACCTTGATCATGATTTAATAAATTGAATTATTCTCGATAAAGCTGCTTAAAAATATTATAACCGCAATTTGAGTAATTAATACTGATAATTTTAATAAAAGCCATATAATTAGTTTACTTCTAAAGAAAATTATGCTTCTATAAATGAGCTTTTAAATGGGCAGGATAGTATAAGAATCAGTTAATTTTTAAAAGGCCATAATGGAGCAATCTTTTAATCTTTGTAGGAAACTTTAAAATAAGAAAGAAATGAAAGTAATCTGGGAAGGGGTAATGCCAGCCGTTACCACAAAATTTACAAATGATGATAAACTTAATCTCGAAATGTTCAAAACAAATATAGAGGCTCAATTGGAAGCCGGGGTCAATGGAATCATCCTTGGAGGCACATTAGGAGAAGCAAGTACCCTGGCCTCAGACGAAAAAAGAGAATTAACAAGATATACGACGGAGCTTGTAAAGAATAAAGTTCCGGTAATTATGAATATTGCTGAGCAAACAACCAGAGATGCAATAAAGGCAGCTGAAATAGCTGAACAGGATGGTGCCTCAGGTTTGATGATGTTGCCGCCGATGAGATATCTGGCTGACGATCGTGAAACTATAGAATATTATAGAGAGACGGCAAGAAGTACCTCTCTTCCGATTATGGTCTATAATAATCCGGTAGATTATAAAATAGAGGTGACTTTGGATATGTTTGAAGTTTTATTAAAAGAAGATAATATTCAGGCAGTTAAGGAATCCACCAGGGATATTTCTAATGTAACCAGGATTATTAATCGTTTCGCAGATCGATTGAAGATTCTCAGTGGAGTCGATACCCTTGCTATGGAAAGTTTGTTGATGGGTGCAGATGGTTGGGTAGCCGGATTAGTTTGTGCTTTTCCTCGCGAAACAGTAGCAATTTACAAATTGGTTAAAGCAGGTAAAATTGAGGAGGCTTTGCAGATATACCGATGGTTCTTGCCAGTACTCGAATTAGATATTAATACTAAACTTGTCCAAAATATCAAACTCGCAGAAGTTGCAACAAAAATAGGAACTGAAAATGTTCGAGCCCCAAGATTGCCTCTAGCAGGTAAAGAGCGGGAAAAAGTTCAGGCTATTATTGATAAAGCAATGGCCACCAGGCCTGAGATTGCTTCAGAAATTTTAGCATAAAGGAAAAATTAATGTTACTTCAGGTGGATAATTACCCTGAAGTACTAATATGAAAAAACACAATATGTTAACAGGAAAGAATTATGTAGGAGGAGAATTAACTGCAGATGGATCTTCTGTCTTTGAATCGGTTAATCCTAAAAATGATCAAAAAAATGGAGAATTTTACAATGCCACCGAAGCGGAGGTTAACCTTGCTGTAGAAAAAGCCGCTGCAGCTTTTCCGGTTTATTCTTCAATAGCTGCGGAAAAGCGTGCAGAATTTCTCTATAAAATTGGTGATGAGATCCTGAATTTGGGAGACGAACTGATCGATACATATTGTGCAGAAAGTGGTCTTGCCGAAGGTCGTGCTCAAGGGGAGAGAGGAAGAACCGTAAATCAATTAAAAGCCTTTGCAGAACATATTATAAAGGAGAATTGGAAAGACGAATATAAGGATAAATCAAACCCTCAGCGCGAGCCTCTTCCAAAACCAGAATTAATTCGCACCAGTATTGGAATTGGACCTATAGCAGTTTTTGGAGCTAGTAACTTCCCCTTGGCTTTTTCAACAGCTGGAGGTGATACCGCCAGTGCGCTGGCTGCTGGGTGTCCGGTGGTTGTCAAGGGGCATCCTGCTCATCCAGGAACTGGAGAATTGGTAGCTTCAGCTGTGGTAAAGGCAGCAAAAAAAACTGGAATGCCAGAAGGTGTTTTCTCAAATTTGAACAGTTCTGGAATTGAAGTTGGAAAATTATTGGTAAAACATCCTAAAATTAAAGGTGTTGGATTTACCGGTAGTTTAAAAGGAGGGAGAGCACTATATAATCTCGCTTCCCAACGTGAAGAACCTATCCCTGTTTTTGCTGAAATGGGAAGTGTAAATCCAGTGGTTATTAGTAACAGGGCAATTTCAAAACGTGGCGAAGAAATAGCGAATCAACTAGCAGGTTCATACACATTAGGAGCAGGTCAGTTTTGCACAAATCCAGGTATTATATTCACTTTAGGTGAAATATCTGAATTCGAAGATCAATTAGTTAAGGCTTCCCAAAAAATCGATCCTCAATGTATGCTTCATTCTGGAATCAAAAAGGCTTTTAACGAAACAAAGAAAATTTTTTTGAATAAAAGCGGAGTTAATGTAATTACTGCGGCTGAGGATTTTAGTGATAACAAAGCAGGAGGAACAATTGTAAATGTGTCAGCAGAGAATTTCATCGAGAATGAAAAGCTTCAAACAGAAGTTTTTGGGCCTTTTACCATGCTGGTTAAATGTTCTTCATACGATGAGCTGAATTCAGCAATTAATAAATTACATGGACAGCTTACCGCCAGTATATTAGCCGAACCTGAGGATTTCAAAGAACTAAGGAAAAGTGTAGCCATACTTCAACATAAAGCAGGAAGAATTATCTTCAATGCAATGCCAACAGGAGTAGAGGTGTCGCCCGCAATGACACATGGTGGGCCTTACCCAGCATCTACAGATAGCCGATATACATCTGTAGGTATTCCTGCTATTAAGAGATGGCTAAGACCAGTTAGTTTTCAGGATTTTCCAAAAGAATTATTACCATAATTTAAAAGTTGGGTTTATCGAAAAATGATCAAGGAAACCTTTGAATGTATAGATGCCCACACTTGTGGGAATCCTGTGAGGGTTATTAAAAGTGGAGCCCCTCAGCTTTTGGGTAAAAACATGAGCGAAAAGCGCCAGCATTTCATTAAAGAATATGATTGGATTAGAAAAGGATTAATGTTCGAACCCAGAGGACATGATATGATGAGTGGGAGTTTTATCTACCCTCCGCATGATACTGAAAATGATTTTGCAATATTGTTTATTGAAACTAGTGGTTGTTTACCTATGTGTGGCCATGGTACCATAGGGACCATTACAATAGCTATTGAGGAAGGTCTCATTAAGCCCAAATTACCTGGAAGGATAAAAATGGAAGCACCTGCAGGATTAGTGGAAATTGAATATCAACAGACTGGGAACAAGGTGGATTGGGTGAAGCTTACGAATGTTAAGAGCTATCTGGCAGCACAAGGACTAAGCATTAATTGTCCTGGTCTTGGAGAGTTGGAATTTGATGTCGCCTATGGTGGCAATTTTTATGCGATCGTAGATCCGCAGGAAAATTATAAAGGTCTTGAGTATTTTACTGCTTCAGAGATTATTAGAAATAGCCAGTATCTAAGACAGAAGATTAATGAGAAATATCCTGAACATTTCATCCATCCAGAAAATGATACCATAAGAGATGTAAGCCATATGTTATGGACTGGCAGAACTATCGATCCTACGTCATCGGCAAGGAATGCCGTATTTTATGGGGATAAGGCGATAGACCGTTCTCCATGTGGCACCGGAACCTCGGCAAGAATGGCTCAGTTATATACACTTGGTAAATTAAAATCAGGTGAAGACTTTATCCATGAAAGCTTTATAGGATCAAAATTTATTGGTAGAATAGAAAAAGAAACGAATTTAGCAGACTATCCGGCTATTATCCCAAGTATTCAGGGTTGGGCAAAGGTGTATGGTTATAATAAAATTACTATAGATGAAGAAGATCCATATGCTTTTGGATTTCAGGTAATATAATAATATGGCAAAGAAATGTATAATTGTTGGTGGTGGTATTATAGGCTTGTGTACCGCTTATTACCTATTTAAGGAAGGACACGAAGTCACCGTATTGGATAAGGGAAATGGAGATGCCGGTGCATCCTATATAAATGCGGGATACATTACTCCTAGCCATTTTATTCCTTTAAGTTCACCGGGAATTATTACCAAGGGTTTGAGATGGATGCTTAATAGTAAAAGTCCTTTTTACGTCAAAGCGAGACTTAATAAGCATTTTTTGGATTGGGCCTGGTCATTTAAGAAATCAGCTACAAAAATTAAGGTCAATCAATCTATTCCGGTCCTTAAAAACCTTAATCTATTCAGTCGTGAACTTTATGAAGATATGAAACGCTCTCAGGACTTTGAATTTGTGTATGAGCGTAATGGTTTACTAATGTGTTATAAAACTGAGCATGGAGGGAAGGAAGAGGAAGAAATAGCTGAAATAGCTGTAAAGGAGGGTATGGATATTAAGCATATGACTTCGGAGGAGCTAAATCAACAGTTTCCGAAGGCAAACTATAGTGTAAAGGGTGCTTTTTATTATGATACTGATGCCCATATGACACCAGATGATTTTATGAAGCAGCTTCATGAATTTTTAGAAAGAAGTGGAGTTTCTTTTATGAAAAATACGGAAGTAACGGATTTTGAAATTTCTGGAAACAAAATCGTATCGGTTAAGACAGCAGAAAAAACATATAAGGCAGATGAGATAATTCTTGCTGCCGGAAGTTGGACTTCCAAAATAGCCAGAAAATTAAAATTATCGATTCCTATTGAAGCAGGTAAGGGGTATAGTTTTAATGTTTATAACGAGACTGGAATAGTTCTACCCTCAATTTTAACAGAAGCGAAAGTGGCGGTTACTCCTATGAACGGTTTTACAAGGTTTGCGGGAACGATGGAATTGGGAGGTATAAATAATACTATTAACCCGATGAGGGTGGAAGCTATTGCAGAAGCTGCCGAAAACCATTTTAATGGACTAAAAATTTCGGAGGAAATAAAATCGAGTGCTAGGTCAGGTTTAAGGCCTTGTTCACCAGATGGAATTCCATATATAGGAAGGTCCAAAAAATGGGATAATTTAATAATAGGAGCGGGTCACGCTATGATGGGGTGGAGTCTAGGACCAGCCACAGGTAAATTAATAAGTGAGGTTATTGAAAACAAAAAGCTTTCATTGAATATGGAACCCTTTAGCCCAGACAGAAAATTTTAAAAATGAACAGTAATAGAAAATACGGAATAGGAGGAAGTACTGCGGAGATTGAACTTGCAAAATTATCTGAACCAGAAAAAAAACCGGAACCTATAAAGGTTTCAGAGTTTAGCTCAAGGATTGAAAAGGCTTGTAATATATTGAAAAATGAAGGGATTGATGCATTATATCTGAATGCTGGAACTAATCTTTATTATTTTACTGGTACTCAATGGTCGCCTTCAGAAAGAATGGTAGGAGCCATTCTTTTTGCTAACGGGTCAATTTATTATCCATTACCTGAATTTGAAATTGGAACTTTTAAGGAGTATATGGTTATTGAGGGCAATCTATTACCCTGGCGGGAGCACGAATGTCCTATTGAAAAGATTGGTGATCTTTTTGAGGACAATTTAGTTTTGGCAATTGACGATTCTACGCCATTCAATCTGGTTTCCCGATTTCAACAAAATAAAAAAATTAAGGTCTCAAGTGCTGAGAATTTGATCAGAAATATTCGAATGATTAAAAGTGAGGCCGAGATTACCCAAATTCAATATGCAATGAATCTTACGATGGAAGTTCATAAAGCCGTGGCAAAAATTCTAAGACCAGGTATTACAACTGGTGAGGTTGTCCATTTTATTGATAAAGCACATAGAAAACTTGGAATTTCAACTGGTTCTTATTTTTGTATTGTTCTTTTTGGAAAAGATTCCAGTTTCCCGCATGGGGTGAAAACACCCAAAGTTCTGGAAGAAGATGATATGGTGTTGGTTGATACTGGATGTCAATTTAATGGTTACATTTCCGATATTACCAGAACCTATGTATACGGAAATGCTACTGAAGAGCAATCTAATATTTGGAATACTGAGAAAGCCGGGCAGTTAGCAGCCTTCAATGCTTCAAAAGTTGGATCTAAATGTGGTAGTATTGATGAAGAAGTAAGAAAAACACTTTCCAAACATGGACTTGGTCCCGGTTATGACTTACCTGGGCTTCCGCATAGAACCGGTCATGGTATAGGTCTCGAAATTCACGAAAATCCTTATATTCTTGGCGGTAATGACATCGTGATTAAGCCTGGTATGACATTCAGTATCGAGCCAATGATTGTAGTACCAGATAAATTTGGAGTCCGCCTGGAGGATCATGTTTATTTAACAGAAAACGGACCGAAGTGGTTTACTAATCCTGCCGAAAGTATAGAGAATCCATTTGGAGTTAGATAATTTTTACTCCTTTCCCATAATTATTTAAAAACATTTCTTCTATTATCTTTATCAGGCTAAAAACAAGATAATTTTCAGTAATTTTATATAAATCTCTAAGTAAATCGAATTGAAAAGTTACCTATTTGGTTTCCAAATTTGAAAAATAAGTTGCAATAGTAGAGATGAGGAGTCTTCCTAAAAGCCAGATTAGTTCGGTTAGCCCGATATGCTTGGTTTTTATATTCGAATGATTTTATTAGGAAATCATTAAATTGGACTTTTGCAATGCCTTCCTTTCGTTAAGCTGATTGATTATTTGCTTCAAGCGAAACGTCAGTTAAGTAGACCCAAAAGGCCACTATTACTAATTATTGGTTCAATTTGGAAACTGACGTGGTTGAATATACCTCGAGAATTAAATAATTTTAAATTTTAAAATCAAATCCATTCCCTTTCTTCTCACCGTATTTTTCATTGTCAAATTGGTATAAAAAGGAACCCTTTCTTGATGAACTCATGTCCTTTTCGTCAAGTTTAACGAGAATATCCAACGCATTTATTTTATTGATGAAATTTCTTTTGTCCAATTTTTCATTCAGGATAGATTCATATAATTTCTGGAGTTGTTTCATAGTGAACTTAGGAGGTAACAATTCGAAACCAATTGGTTCTTTAGAAGTTTTGTAGCGAAGCCTATTAATAGCATGCTTAACCATGATTTCATGATCGAAGATAAGATTTGGTGCGTCTGAAATGCTAAACCATTGTGCAGAATATTGTTCTGTTAACTCTTCATTATGATCCTCGATGTTGATCAAAGCATAGTAAGCTACAGAGATTGTCCTTTCTGCAGGATCCCGATCCACTTTACTGTAGCTATGGAGTTGTTCGAGAAAAACATTGTTGATCCCTGTAAGCGACTTAAGAATTCTGTCTGCAGCTTGATCCAGATTCTCTTTCTTTTTGAGAAATCCACCCATCAGGGACCATTTTCCTTTTTCAGGTTCAAAATCTCTTTTAATTAGTAGGATTTTGAGTTTTTCCTTGTCAAATCCAAAAATGATACAGTCCACTGCCAGTAGAACTTTATCTTCTGTAGAATAATTATTAACCATTGGCCAAATTTATAATTTTCTTTTTATATCGCCTCAAAATAAGTGTGAATACAACATTTAAACATAGTCAATTTTATTAAATTCATTATTGTGGAAGGTTAAAGTTAAAAAAATGTAAAATTATCCTTGTTTTTTTTAATAAAGTTTAATTACATTTGGAAATGTAGAAATCACACTTATTAAATTAATTCAAAATTATGAAAGCAAAGCAACCAAAGCGAAATCGTTTTCGCATACTGTTGGTACTATTTACGCTTATTAGCTTACCCGCTTTAGCACAGGATAATGTGGTCACCGGGGTAGTTAAAGCCGAAGGCGATGGGCTACCACTTCCAGGAGTGAATGTAATTGAAAAAGGCACCTCTAACGGTGTAGTTACTAATGCAAATGGAGAATATTCTATTGAGGTAGGATCTGATGCTATTCTACTCTTCACTTACATTGGATTTAAAAATCAACAAATCGAGGTTAATAATATGAATACCATAAATGTTAATATGGTAGACGATCTCGAAGCCCTTGATGATGTTGTAGTTGTTGGGTATGGAACTCAAAAGAAATCAGATCTTACCGGTTCTGTTAGTGTAGTAGATACAGATGAGGCCAAAAAAGTCATTTCTCCCGATGTTGCTAAGTTGCTACAGGGTCAGGCTGCCGGGGTTACTGTTCAGTCCTCTGGAGAGCCTGGTGGTTTTGTTAATATAAAAATAAGGGGTGTTACCTCCTTTAATAACAATAATCCACTATTCGTAGTGGATGGTGTAATTGTAGACTCACCATTCGACTTTCCAACAGGAGATATTGAAAGTATGCAGGTTTTGAAAGATGCATCTGCTGCAGCAATCTACGGTCAGCGTGGTGCTAATGGGGTTGTGATTATTACTACTAAAAAAGGTAAAGCAGGTGCAAACAGAATAACCTATCGATCTCAGGTAGGTATGCAAACGGTTCCTAATACCATCCCGGTAACAAACAGGGTTCAATACCAGGATATTACCAGTGCGGCTGAAAGAAATGCCGGGCTTGAAGTAGTTCCAGGGAATGACCCAAATAGCGAATTTTTCATAGATGATGTGGATACAGACTGGCAAGAGGTTGCCTATACTACGGGTTTAATTGAAAACCATACTCTAGGTTTTACAGGAGGTACAGAAACAATTAACTATAATCTAAATCTTGATTATTTCAAGAATGACGGTTATATAGATACACCACAGGATTACGAAAGGTACTCTGCCACACTAGATCTAAATGGTGAGAAAGGAAGATTTAGATATGGAGGTAAAGTTGCAGTTACAAGTTCAGACAAGAATAATTTTAGTGAATATCTTGCAGGCCAAACTGCTGTAATTGATCTTCTTCAAGCCATTCCAACAATGCCGGTTTATGACGAAAATCGTCTTGGTGGTTATGGTGGTGCAGACAACCTTACTCAAAGAGCCATTACTCTAAACGTTCTTGGTTTTCAAAACCTGCAAACGAATATTAGTGAAAGAAATCGTTTCCTCGGAAATATATATGGAGAATTTGATATTCTTGATGGATTAACCTATCGACTTCGTGCAAGTGCGGACCGATTGGATTTTTATAATAAATTTTTTAATCCTCCAAGTGATCTGGGTTGGTATTATATCACTACAAATGAAGAGGCTGCCTTAGATGTGTCAAATGGAAGTACACTTAGAACTATTGTAGATAATTTATTGACCTATAAGAAATCCTTTGGAAAGCATAATTTTGATGTGTTGGCGGGTGTAATTCAGGAAAGAAGTGATTATGAGATTACCACTGGAAGAGGGGTTGGTTTTGAACCAGATGAGATCAGTAAGATTCAGTTCGCAGATGATATCAATGGAACTGAATATGAAAATACGGTTACTGCGATTTCTTATCTAAGTCGTTTGAATTATGGTTTTGACGACAGGTATCTTTTAACATTGAATTTCAGACGTGATAAATCTTCCTTATTCGCTGAAGAAAATAATACCGGAGATTATTATTCCGTGTCCGGAGCATGGAAAGTGCACAACGAAAATTTCTTTGAAATGCCAGAATGGTGGAACAGCCTTAAGATTCGTGGAGGTTATGGGCAATTGGGAAACAACACTTTAGGTGTTTACGATTACGCCGCTGTGGTTAATCCATTTGCAAGTTATGCCTTTGGAAATAGTTTGGCCCCAGGTACCATTGCAATAGATATTAAAGACTCAGATGTAAAATGGGAGGATACCGAAACCTGGAATGTCGCTCTGGAAGCAGGGATGTTCAATAATAAATTACAGTTTACCGCAGAATGGTTTAAAAAACGCTCCAGTGACCTACTGGCAGATGTACCATTGCCATTTTCAACCGGAGCATTTCCAGCTAGTATTACTACCAATGCTGCTATCGTAGAGAATAATGGATTTGAATTTACTGTTGGCTATAATAATGCCGAAGGAGAATTTAAATATAATATTTCTGGAAATCTTGGTACCTTAGAGAATGAAGTGATCCAGATTGGAGAAGATGATATTCCAATTAGTGGAGCAGCTTCAAGAACTGAAGTAGGTAGATCTATTGGCGAGCTTTATGCTTTTGAAACTGACGGTCTTTTCCAGAATCAGGCAGAAATTGATGACCATGCTACCCAGCCGGGAGCAGCTCCAGGTGATGTGAGGTTTGTAGATACGAATGGTGACGGAATTATTAGTGATGATGATCGTACGTTTCAGGGTAAAACTATTCCTAGTGTTAGCTATGGTATAAACTTTAGCAGTAGCTACAAGAATTTTGATTTCTCTTTCTTCTGGCAGGGGAATGCAGGTAATAAGGTTTTCAACGCCACCTATCAGAATTTAATGGTAGCACAATATACTAATCACCATACCGATCTTATAGATTATTGGACTCCAGATAATACAGATACTAATATTCCAAGACCTGTAATTGGAGACCCAAATGCAAACGGAAGAGCCTCAGACAGGTTTATCGAAGATGGGAGTTATATTAAATTACAGAATATTCAGTTAGGATATTCAATTCCATTGGCAGAAGATCTGTTTGTAAATAAGGCCAGGGTTTATGTAACCGGGCAAAATGTCTGGACTATCAGTGATTATAGAGGATATGATCCGGATTTTATCAGCGACGGTTTATTTTCAAGAGGATTCGCCAGAGGTAGTTTCCCTAATCCTACAACGCTTGCTTTAGGTGTAGAAATAGAACTTTAATAAAAACATTATAAATCTAAGTACAATGAAAAATATAAAATCCTTTTATCCACTTTTTATGGCAGGTATTCTACTGCTTAGTGGGTGTGTGAGAGAAGAGGATCTGGTCCAGTCAGATCCAAATGTTGAGACAACAGAATCTTTCTGGCAAAATGACCAGGATGCATTACTGGGTGTGAATTCAGTTTACGGAAGTTTATTGACAGATGGGACTTATATGAGAAGTACTCCATTATTATTGGATCTTAAAGGAGATGACACCAAAAGTCAGAGTCCATGGGCATCAATGTATAATGTAGGAAGGTTCAATTCCAGTGCTGCTGATCCTGCCATCTATGGTTGGGCTTTTGAAACTTATTATCAGGGAATTTACCGTGCAAACCAGGTTTTGGAAAAAGTTCCCGAAATCGAAATGGAAGATGAAGCTTTTAAAGAGAGAATTCTTGGACAGGCTTATTTTCTAAGAGGGTTATTCTTATTTCATGCCGTGAATTTGTTTCGAAATGTACCGGTGCCTACCTCTACCGAGATATACCATGATCAGGAATCTCCAGAAGTTGCTTGGGCTCAGGTAATGCAGGATTTCGAAACAGCTGCCGAATTGCTTCCTATTAGTTATAATGATGTAGGCGGGGCTGATGCAGGACAGGAAGGAAGAGCAACTAAAGGAGCAGCAATTGCTTATCTGGCAAAAGCTCAGCTTTTTACTGGAGATATCGAAGGTGCAAAAGCAAATTTCAAGCGAGTGATAGACCTGGGGATTTACTCATTAGTTCCAGATTACATAGATAATTTTACGAAAGACAACGAAAATAATTCGGAATCCATTTTCGAAATACAATTCAGCCGTGATGCAGGTGGAGTAGACCTTGGTTGGGGTGGAGCTCCTGCCTCAGGTTGGGGTAAGACTTCTGCCAGAGCAATTACCTATGCACCCAGAGGTTTTGGGTGGACAGATGTTCAGCCAACTCAAACCCTATTTGATGAGTATATGAAAGAGAAAACTGTAAATGGAGAAAACGATCCTAGGCTTAATGTAACCATAGCATGGAACGATCCAGAGGGTTATTCACTTTACGGTCAGGATTTCGCTACTTATTATGCAAATAATCCTTCAGACCTTAATGCTCTTTTCACGAACAAATACCAGAACTCTTATGGAGACAGAACCGATGAATTCGACTGGAGATCTGGAATTAACGAAAGAATTTATAGGTATGCAGATTTATTACTGATGTACGCTGAGGTTCTTAACGAAACCGGAGAAACAGATGCTGCTTATGATTATGTTCAGATGGTTAGAGACCGTGTGAATTTACCAGATCTAAGAGAGGTGAAACCGAATATGTCTCAGCAGGAAATGTTTGAGCAGATTGCTCACGAAAGATTCCTGGAATTAGCTCTTGAGGGTCATCGTTTTGATGATATCAGAAGATGGGGATGGTTAGATACCAGGCTAGATTGGTTGCAGGAAAGAGATCCGGAATTTGAAACCTATTCAGACGGTCGTGAGTACTTCCCAATACCTCAGGTTGAAGTGGATAATAACCCTGGAGCACAACAGAACCCAGGTTACTAATATCAAAAAAGCTTTAATTAAATTTTGTGTTGGTTTTAGCTTGCTAAGATTCGGTGGTCAATGCTGACCACCGTTTTCTTCACATTATTATTGAAAAATTATGAAAAAGATTAAATACAGTTTTTTACTGATTTTATTTCTGATAACCACTTTTTCCGTTTCAGGACAGAAGGCAGAAGTAAAACTTCAGTCTACCGAAGACTCTATAACAATTAGTCGCCATATATACGGGCATTTTGCCGAACATCTTGGCCGCTCTATTTATGAGGGACTTTATGTTGGTCCTGAAAGTTCTATTCCGAATACCGATGGAGTTCGAAATGATATTATAAAGGCTTTAAAAGATATTCAGATCCCAAACCTGAGATGGCCAGGTGGTTGTTTCGCAGATACCTATCACTGGAAAGACGGGATTGGACCTAAGGAAGATCGCCCTACTATTGTGAATACCTGGTGGGGAGGCGTAACCGAAGATAACAGCTTTGGAACGCATAATTTCCTCAATCTATGTGAAGAATTGGGAGCCGAACCATATCTGGCAGGTAATGTTGGGAGTGGCGAAGTTAAAGAACTTGCAGATTGGGTTCAGTATGTAAACCATGATGGAACAAGTCCTATGGCAAAACTTCGTAGAGAAAATGGAAGAGAAAAACCCTGGAACGTTAAGTATTGGGGAGTAGGTAATGAAATGTGGGGCTGCGGAGGTAATATGACTCCAGAATTTTACGCAAATCTTTATCGCCAGTATGCTACATTTATGGGTGACTGGAGTAATTCCGGTGGACTTTATAGAATTGCCTCAGGTGCAAGCGAGGACGACTATCACTGGACAGAAGTTTTAATGCGCGATATACCCAAAAATCTTATCGAAGGTGTTGCGCTGCATTCCTATTCGGTAATTGAATGGAATGACAAAGGTCCCGCAGTAGAATTTTCTGAAGATCAATATTTCAAAACCATGAAAAAGGCCCTTCGTATGGAAGAGCTTGTTAATAAGCATTTGGCAATCATGGATAAATATGATCCAGATCATAAAATTGATCTGATTGTAGACGAGTGGGGAGGATGGTATAATGTAGAAGAAGGCACGAACCCAGGGTTTTTATATCAACAAAACACCATGCGTGATGCAATGATCGCAGGAGCAACCTTAAATATTTTCAATAATCATGCAGACAGGGTAAAAATGGCAAATCTTGCCCAGACGGTGAACGTTCTTCAGGCCGTAGCCCTAACCAAGGATGAGAAAATGCTACTTACGCCTACCTATCATGTAATGAAGATGTATACGGTACACCACGATGCAACTTTAATACCTATAGAATTGAGTGGATTGGATTATTCCTTTAATGGTGAGTCCTTACCAGCAATATCGGCTTCAGCTTCTAAATCAAAGGAAGGTAAAATGAATATATCACTGGTAAATATCGATTCTAAGAAATCCAATACAGTAACCATAGATCTGGGAGATATGAATGCCGGTAACCTGGTTGGAGAGATTTTAATGAGTAAGAAACTTCAGGATCATAATAGTTTTGATGATCCAAATAAAATAACCCCGCAGCAATTCAAGGATTTTAAAGCTAAAAATGGCAAGATAGAGGTAGAAATGCCTCCATTTTCAGTGGTAATGTTATCAGAAAAATAGATGTATTTGAAAACTGGAATATCAGCAGTAAAATTTCTATCGATAATTTTCACATTATTGGTATTCATTTCGTGCAGTAAGGATGATCCGGCTACAGACGATGGACCGGACCCAAATCCGCCAGACCAGGGTGGAGGAGAAAATCCTGAGCCAGAGCCGCCAGATAATTCTATTGATTTTTCTGCTATAACAGATACTTATGGCCATGTGGCCGGAGCAGAAAATGTATATAGCTGGGGACTTTATAATTCACATGATCCTTCGGTAATCAAAGAAGGAAATACCTATTACAGTTATAGTACAGATGTTTCCTTTGGGTCTGAAATTAGACCTGGAATTCAGATTAGAAAATCAACTAATCTTATAGAATGGAGTTTTGTGGGCTGGGTCTTTGATGGTCTTCCGGATATGGGAAGGCAATTCATCGAGTCAAAAGGAGGCGAGCCTTTTCAGTCACTCTGGGCACCCTATGCTATGAAAGTGGGTAATGAATACAGGCTGTATTATTCTTTAAGCAGTCCTACGCCACGATTGAGTGTAATAGGTCTTGCTACTGCCAGTTCTCCACTTGGACCCTGGGAGGAAAAAAGCCTGGTGGTTACTTCTCAGGCTGATAATACAAGACAGACAAATGCGATAGATCCAGCGGTAGTTGTAACGCCAGGAAATGAACACTGGTTCTATTACGGTTCAGCATGGGATGGGATATATTATTTCAAACTGAACCCTGCCACAGGGCTTCCTGAAAATTCCGGTTCCAAAGGAACACGGATAGCACAAAGAGGTTTCACAGGTGGAACCGTAAATGGAAACATCGAGGGTCCTGAAGTGATCTACAATCAGGAAGAGGATAAATATTATATGTTCATCGCTTATGACTGGTTACAAACAAAATACAATGTTCGCGTAGGTAGAAGTGATTCTCCAGATGGTCCCTTCCTGGATTATAATGGGAATGACATCAACGGCGAAACCGATAATCTACCGATGATCCTGGCCCCATATCAGTTCAAGGGGCATTCCGGATGGCAGGGTGTTTCCCATCCTGGTGTTTTTAGCGATGATAAGGGACAGTATTATATGGCTCACCAGGGAAGACCGGGCGAGAATAGTTATTTTATGGTGCTTCATGTTCGCAAGATCCACTGGACCGAAGATGGCTGGCCTATTGTTTCACCTGAACGTTATGCTGCTGTAGAACAGGAGCAGATTACTGAAGAAGATCTAATTGGAAATTACGAGCAGATCATTTTTGGCTATCAGGTAGTTCCTGGTTATGCTGAAGAACAAACCTCTGCCGATTTCCAAACTGCGATAGACCTTGAGCTGAATGCAGATGGAGCCATCAATGGTGATACCTCTAACCAGTGGAGTTTCGATGCTCCCTGGCTTACGATGGAATTTAGTAATGGTTTTACAGATAAAGTATATGTAGAATGGAGCCGTGACTGGGAAAATAGTGTGGATAAAACCATTCTTTTTACCGGATTGAATAATGATGGTACTGCTATCTGGGCCAAAAAAGTTGACTAATAATTGAGATGAAAACGGGCATTTTCAGATATTATATTTCAATAGCACTTTTTGTGCTGTCCTTAGGTGTTTGCTCGGTGGGTTATCCACAGCAGAACAAATTGGAGTTATTTCCGCATAAAGAGGTTAAGCTTCTCGACAGCCCTTTTAAAAATGCCATGCTTGTAGACGAGGAATATATACTGAAAATGGATCCGGACCGTCTTCTGGCTCCGTTTCTAAGGGAAGCAGGTTTGCAAACCAAGGCTGAGAGTTACCCGAATTGGGAAAATACCGGCCTGGACGGCCATATCGGGGGGCATTATCTCACTGCTCTTTCTTTGATGTACGCGGCTAACGAAAACCAGGAGATCCTTGATAGGTTGAATTATATGCTTGAGGAACTGCAAAAAGTTCAGAAAGCGAATGATGGCTATATTGGAGGAGTTCCGGAAAGTAAAAAGCTATGGCAGGAAATTTCGAATGTGAATATTAATGCCGGTGGTTTTAGTCTGAATGATCGCTGGGTTCCGCTCTATAATATCCATAAAACCTTTGCCGGGCTTCGAGATGCTTATGTGATAGCCGGGATCGAAAAAGGGAAGACCATGCTGATCGAACTTACCGACTGGATGCTGGGAGTTACATCAAATTTGAATGAAGAGCAGATCCAGAAATTATTGATTTCTGAACATGGTGGGCTTAACGAAGTTTTCGCCGATGTTTATAAAATCACCGGAGAAAAAAAATACCTCGAACTGGCCTATAATTTCTCACATCAGGATCTTCTGAAACCACTTGAAGAACATAATGATGTTTTAACCGGAATGCATGCCAATACGCAAATTCCTAAGGTTATCGGGTTTCAAACGATCGCTGCTTTAGATCAAAATCGGGACTATCATGAAGCGTCTAAATTTTTCTGGAACAAGGTGGTGAAAGAGCGAAGTGTTGCTATAGGTGGAAATAGCGTGAGGGAACATTTTCATCCAAAGAATGATTTTTCTACGATGGTAGAAAGTGTTCAGGGGCCTGAAACCTGCAATACTTATAATATGCTGAAGCTTAGTGAGAAATTATTTCTTACCGAAGTTGACGAGAAATATATAGACTATTATGAGCAGGCGCTTTTTAATCACATTCTTTCCTCACAGCATCCGGAAAAAGGTGGATTTATTTATTTCACTCCCATGCGGCCTGGCCATTACCGTGTTTATTCCCAGCCGGAAACAAGTATGTGGTGTTGTGTAGGCTCAGGACTCGAAAATCACGGAAAATATAATGAGTTCATTTATGCTCATTCCGAAGATGAACTATATGTAAATCTCTTCATTCCTTCAATTGTTAACTGGAAGGAAAAAAACCTGAAGTTAAGCCAGGAAACAAAATTTCCCCAAGAGGAGAAAACCAGTCTGAACCTGTCACTGGAAGAACCTCAAGAATTCAAATTGATGCTTCGATATCCATCCTGGACCAAAGATTTTCAGGTTTTAATTAACAATGAATCTGTCGAAATCAACGAAACATCTGGTTCATATGTTTCGATTCAGAGAACCTGGAAAGATGGCGATAAAGTAGAAGTGAAATTTCCAATGCAGTTAAAAAGCATTGGACTTCCTGACGGATCTGAGAATTATGCTTTAAAATATGGGCCCATTGTACTGGGAACTAAAACGGGAAGTCAGCAAATGGAAGGATTGTTTGCTGATGCCAGTCGTGGGGGACATATAGCATCAGGAAAGAAAATTCCGCTTTCAGAAACTCCGTTATTACTGGTTAAAAATGAAAATGAAGATCTAACAAAGCATTTCAAAAAGGAAGAAAACGAATTAAAATTCACCGTTAAGGATATCATCTATCCCGGTAAGTATGATGACCTCGTTTTTCAACCCTTCTATCAGATCCATGATTCCAGGTATGCTATTTATCTGCCACTGGAAACTCCGGAAAGCCTGGAAAAGATTCAGAAGGAAAGAGAACAGAAGGAACTGGAAGAGCAGCGATTAGAGGCACTAACTATTGATTATGTGGCTCCCGGAGAACAGCAGCCGGAATCTGATCATTTCATTAAAACTGAAAATTCCAATAGCGGAATTAACGGTGAAAGACACTGGCGTGGTGCCTCGGGATGGTTCAGCTATGAATTGAAAGATAAGAATAATGGAGCCGGAATAGTGAGAATCACCTACTACGGGAAGGATGCTGGCCGTAAATTCCATATTCTGGTGGATGATATTGTGATAGCAGAAGAGCATTTACAGGGCAATAAAGGAGATACATTCTTTACGAAGGATTATATCCTGCCAGAGAAAATAGGTAAAAAAAAGGACCAAACTTTAACAATAAAATTTCAGGCTGCTAAAAATTCAAGAACTGCAGGAATTTACGGCGTCCGCTTAATGAAGATTCAATAATGAAAAAAATTGCAAGCACTTTTTTAATGTTATCAGCCTTCCTGGGAATTAGCCAGGAAGAGAACTTTAATAATCCTATTGTAACCGATAAATACACGGCCGATCCGGCAGCTATTGTTCATGAGGGAACGGTTTATTTATATGCGGGGCATGATGAAGCCGCAGATGATTTCAACTTCTATGATCTTAATGAATGGCTTGTCTATTCTTCAGAAGATATGGTGAACTGGAAAGAGCATCCGGTGCCGTTAAAAGCATCCGATTTTAAATGGGCTAAAGGCGATGCATGGGCAGCTGAAGTTATCGAAAGGGATGGTAAATTCTACTGGTATGTTACCGTAGAACATAATGATGAACATCCTGGAAAGGGAATAGGAGTCGCGGTTTCCGATAGTCCTACTGGACCATTCAAAGATGCAATTGGCAAAGCTTTGATCACCAATGATATGACTACTGAGTACACCGATATCACCTGGGATGATATCGATCCCACGGTTTTTATCGATGATGATGGCCAGGCTTATCTTTACTGGGGAAATACGGTTTGTTATTGGGCAAAACTTAAGGATAATATGATCGAACTGGATGGAGAAATCCACGCGATAACCGATCTTCCCAAATTTACCGAGGCGCCTTATATTCATAAAAAAGGAGACTGGTATTACCTTTCTTACGCTTATGACTTTCCTGAAAAAACCGCATACGCGATGAGCAAATCTATTGAAGGTCCCTGGGAATATAAAGGGATTCTGAATGAGGTGGCAGGAAATAGTAATACCAACCATCAGGCAATTATAGAATTCGAAGGTATGGACTACTTCATTTACCATAATGGAACTATACCTACTAAGGGCGGCAGCTTCAGAAGATCGGTTTGTATAGACCAGCTGTTTTATAGCTCAGACAAAACCCTGAAGCGGGTACAAATGACATCAGAGGGAATTCAAAAAATAAAAAAATGAGAACATTAAACTTTACCATTTTAGCCTGTCTGGTATTCCTTTATTCCGGAATGGCACAGGATACCAGAGAAATTAGGGTACATGACCCCGTAGTCGCAAAAGAAGGTGACACCTATTACCTATTTAATACCGGTCGCGGAATTGGAGTTTATACTTCAAAGGATCTGAAGAACTGGGAAAGAGGTGAAGCCGTTTTCAGTGAGAAACCTGAATGGACAGATTCTGTAGTTCCAGAATTCAGGAATCACATCTGGGCTCCGGATATCATTAAAAAGGGAGATACCTGGTATTTATATTATTCGGTTTCGGCTTTCGCAAAGAATACTTCGGCCATTGGAGTGGCTACCAATAAAACACTTGAACCCGAAAATGAGAATTATAAATGGGTCGACCATGGGATCGTAGTGCGGTCGGTTCCTGATCGTGATATGTGGAATGCCATTGATCCGAACATCATTTATGATGAAGAGGGTTCTCCTTGGATGTCTTTCGGTTCTTTCTGGAACGGGTTGAAAATGGTAAAATTAGATGATAATCTTACCGAAATTGCTAAACCTGAAGAGTGGCGATCCATCGCCAGGAGAGAACGATCTTTTGAACTAGAAAACAAAGATCCGGGAGATGCCGCTTTGGAAGCTCCTTTTATTTTCAAAAAAGGTGACTGGTATTACCAGTTCCTTTCCTGGGATCTTTGCTGTCGTGGAGAGAATAGTACCTATAAAGTGGTTGTGGGCAGATCAAAAAATGCAACTGGTCCTTATGTAGATAAGAGTGGAAAACCTTTAAATGAAGGTGGTGGTACTCTTGTGCTTCAGGGTAACGAGAACTGGTATGGAGCTGGACATAATAGTGTTTATAATTTCGATGGAAAAGATTATATGTTTTTCCATGCATACGACGCCAATGACGAAGGAGCTCCAAAACTGGGAATTAAAGAAATTAAATGGGTTGATGGCTGGCCAACCGTACAACCTATGAATTAAAGTTGGTAATGGTGAGGTTGACGTGCCACTTACATATGGCGATAATTAACTGGAGGAAGCGATACTTAAATATAAAAACCTGACTTCCTAATAGTATAAATAAATGACAATTAGAATTTTAAAAGAATAAGGACAGATATGAAAGCAAAATTATTAACAAACCTGGTACTTGTAGCTTTCTTTTTATTGGGAGGTACAATTTTTTCGGAAATGAATGCGCAGGAAAATGCGGCTGATAGCGAAAATATTACAAGATCGAACGAACCCATCGTGCGACAACGAGCAGATCCGTTTGTCTATAAACATACTGACGGGTACTATTATTTTACAGGTTCTGTTCCAACTTATGATGCCATAGAAATTCGAAGATCCAAAACCATTGATGGTTTAAAAAATGCCGAACCTGTTAGAGTATGGGAAAAGCACGAAAGCGGACCGATGAGCCGGCACATTTGGGCACCGGAAATTCATTATTTAGATGGAAAATGGTATGTGTATTTTGCAGCTAGTCGAGAAGACGATATATGGAAGTTGCGACCTTATGTTTTGGAATTGCAGGGGCAGGACCCTTTAAAAGATGAATGGAAGGAACTTGGAATGATGCAGGCAGCAGATGATGATCCTAAAAGCTTTACTGATTTTTCACTGGACGGAACTGTCTTTGAACA
The DNA here is from genome assembly GCA_963779835.1 of uncultured Flavobacteriaceae bacterium. GTDB lineage: Bacteria > Bacteroidota > Bacteroidia > Flavobacteriales > Flavobacteriaceae > Christiangramia. Next base: position 11,807 of record CAVZZT010000008.1, on the reverse strand, counting down.
TAAAGGAAAACGCTATTTCGTTTGGGCAGAAAAAACCGGGGGACAATTCGCTGCTTCTAATTTGTATATAGCCGAAATGGAATCACCTATAAAGCTAAAAACAGTGCAGTTTATGCTAACCACACCAGATTATGATTGGGAGCGTGTTGATTTTTGGGTGAATGAAGGGGCAGCAGTACTTAAAAATGACGGTAAAATTTTCATCACATTCTCTGCAAGTTCCACTGGACCCGCTTATAGTATGGGAATTTTGGAAGCCGACGCAGACGCTGATTTATTGGATAGAAATTCATGGAAAAAATCAAGATATCCGGTTTTAAAAACCAATGAAGAAAAAAGTCTTTATGGTCCTGGACATAATTCTTTTACTGTAGATGAAAACGGAGATCCATTAATGATTTATCATGCTAGAGATTACGAGAAGGCTGTTGGAGACCCAAAAATGGTACCAGCAACAGATAACAGATCGTTAGAAGATATTAAAGTAAATCCTTTATACGATCCTAATCGTCATGCAAGAATGATGGAAGTAAAATTTGATGAAGATGGAAGACCGGTTTTTGAACTTTATTAAAAGATAAGTCCGTTAATCGAAACGATTGGAAGCAGAAGAGTTTTTAAGTATCAATTTGCAGAATAGATGGTCTATTAAGTGTATGGGTAATACTTTTCCTTCAAAAGAGGACATTGATGCTGAAATGAAAAGGTTGAGGCTTCGCTAAAACCAACCTTTTCAAATGTGAAGAAAATCAAAATAAAATAGTATAAGTGTTTTTAATACACTTATAATATATTATATTTGAAAATAAAGATTTTGAGATGGATAATTATGTAATTGGTTTGGATTATGGATCTGATTCGGTACGTGCCGTTTTGGTAAATGCCGATTCTGGGAAGGAGGAAGCTTCTGCAACCCATATGTACGGTAGATGGAGAGAAGGAAAGTTTTGCGAGCCTTCTAAGAATCAGTTCAGACAACATCCTCTGGATCATATTGAAGGTTTGGAGAATACTATAAAATCTGTTTTGGAGAAAACAGAGATTGACGGAAATGCTGTTAAAGCCATTTGTGTAGATACCACCGGTTCCTCTCCGGTCCCGGTTAATAAAGATGGAAAAGCGCTTGCATTAACGGTGGGTTTTGAAGAGAATCCAAATGCCATGATGGTATTATGGAAAGATCACACGGCAATTGATGAAGCGAATGAGATCAATGATCTTGCACGAACCTGGGGAGGAGAAGATTACACAAAATATGAAGGCGGCATCTATTCTTCGGAATGGTTCTGGGCAAAGATCCTTCACATTGCCAGGGAAGATGACAAAGTTAAGGACGCAGCTTATTCCTGGATGGAACACTGTGATCTAATGACCTATATGCTCATTGGTGGCAATGACCTTGAAAGTTTTAAAAGAAGCCGATGCGCTGCCGGTCATAAAGCCATGTGGCATGAGAGCTGGGGTGGATTACCTTCCAAAGATTTTTTAGGAAAGCTAGATCCCTATCTCGCTGATTTAAAAGATAGGTTATACGAAAAGACCTATACTTCAGATGAGGTCGCCGGGAATTTAAGTAAAGAATGGGCCGAAAAATTAGGTCTTTCTACAGGTTGTATCATTGCCGTTGGAACTTTTGATGCACATTCCGGAGCGGTTGGAGCAAAAATAGATGAACACTCTTTAGTTCGTGTGATGGGAACTTCTACCTGTGACATTATGGTTGCTCAAAACGAGGAAATCGGTAAAAATACGGTAAAAGGAATCTGCGGACAGGTGGATGGTTCTGTAATCCCGGGAATGATCGGTCTTGAAGCCGGGCAATCAGCTTTTGGAGATGTTCTGGCCTGGTTTAAAGATGTACTAAGCTGGCCACTTGAAAATCTTGTTTACGATTCAGAAATACTTTCAGACCAACAGAAAAATAAACTAAGGGAGGAAGTAGAACGTAATTTCATTCCGAAATTAACTGCACAGGCCGAAAAACTGGATCTTTCAGAAAGCATTCCTATTGCCCTGGATTGGATCAATGGGCGCAGAACTCCAGACGCTAATCAAGAACTTAAAAGTGCCGTGACGAACCTGTCTTTAGGCACGAAAGCGCCTCACATTTTTAACGCCCTGGTAAACTCAATTTGTTTCGGTTCTAAAATGATCGTAGATCGTTTTGAATCTGAAGGGGTAAAAATTAAAAATGTGATCGGGATTGGTGGAGTCGCGAGAAAATCGGCTTTCATCATGCAAACCCTGTCCAATACTTTAAATATGCCTATAAAGGTGGCGTCTTCAGATGAAGCTCCTGCCCTTGGCGCAGCTATTTACGCTTCCGTGGCAGCTGGATTATATTCAAATACCATTGAAGCCAGTAAAAAATTAGGAAGCCCTTTCGAAGCAGAGTATCATCCGCAGCCGGAAAAAGTAAAAGAGCTAATAAAATACATGGCCGAGTACAGAGAACTAGCTGACTTTGTAGAGAATAATATCACCCAAAAAAATAAGCAAGATGAGCTCGCAGTATAAAGATTTGAAAAAGGAATGTTACGACGCCAATATGCAGCTTAATGCATTAGGTTTAGTGATCTATACCTTCGGAAATGTAAGCGCGGTAGATCGTAAAAAAGCTGTGTTTGCTATCAAACCTAGTGGCGTTCCATATGAAGACTTAAAACCTGAAGATATCGTTATTCTCGATTTTGATAATAATGTGATCGAAGGGGAAATGCGACCTTCTTCAGATACTAAAACCCATGCTTATCTTTATAAGAATTGGGAAAATATAGGGGGAATTGCGCATACTCATGCCACCTATTCTGTAGCCTGGGCACAGAGCCAGAAGGATATTCCAATTTTCGGGACTACCCATGCAGATCATCTTACCGAAGATATTCCCTGCGCTGCTCCAATGAAAGATGAACTCATAAAAGGTAATTACGAACATAATACTGGCATCCAGATACTGGACTGTTTCAGGGACAAGAATATTTCTTATGAAGAAGTTCCTATGGTTTTAATAGGTAATCACGGTCCGTTCACCTGGGGGAAGAATGCAGCAAAAGCAGTTTACAACAGTAAGGTGCTGGAAGCGGTGGCTGAAATGGCCTATTTAACCCTTCAGATCAATCCCGAAGCTCCAAGACTAAAAGATTCATTAATAAAGAAACATTATGAGCGTAAGCATGGCAAAGATGCATATTACGGTCAAAATTAATCCATTATAAATTTAGATTGAAATGACAAATTTTGAAAATAAAGAGGTTTGGTTTATAACCGGAAGTCAGCATCTCTATGGAGAAGAAACGCTAAGGCAAGTTGCCAAGAATTCAAAAGAGATCGTAGAAGGGCTTAATGGCTCAGAAAAGGTTCCGGTTAAGCTCATCCATAAAGATACGGTAAAATCATCAGATGAGATCACTAAGGTGATGCTGGATGCTAACAATAGTTCCTCCTGTATTGGAGTGATCTTATGGATGCATACTTTTTCTCCTGCAAAAATGTGGATAAAAGGACTAAGTATTCTTAAAAAACCTATTTGTCATTTTCATACACAATTCAACGCTGAGATCCCATGGAGTAAGATCGATATGGATTTCATGAATCTGAATCAGTCTGCACATGGAGACAGGGAGTTTGGTTTTATTATGTCTAGAATGCGTAAGAAACGTAAAGTGATCGTTGGACACTGGAAAACTGAAGGTACTCAGAAGAAAGTAGGCAACTGGCAGCGTGTTGCTTTGGGTTGGGATGAACTACAGAATATGAAGGTTGCCCGAATTGGCGATAACATGCGCCAGGTTGCGGTAACCGAAGGAGATAAAGTAGCTGCCCAGATCAAATTCGGGGTTGAGGTTAATGGTTACGATTCTTCAGATGTCACAAAGCATATTGATGCAGTTTCAAATGATAAGGTAAATTCATTATTAAAAGCGTACGAAAAGGATTATGATCTTACCGCTGCTCTAAAGGAAGGTGGAGATCAAAGACAATCCCTGGTTGATGCGGCAAAGATCGAACTAGGTCTGAGAGCTTTCCTGGAAGAAGGAGGGTTTAAAGCATTTACAGACACTTTTGAAAATTTGGGTGATCTTAAACAATTACCGGGTCTTGCCGTACAAAGGTTAATGGCAGATGGTTATGGTTTTGGTGCTGAAGGTGACTGGAAAACTGCAGCATTACTAAGAGCTATGAAGGTGATGGCACAGGGCATGGAAGGTGGAACTTCTTTTATGGAAGATTATACAAACCATTTTACAGAAGGAAAAGACTACGTTTTAGGTTCACATATGTTGGAGATCTGTCCATCAATTGCAGATGCAAAACCATCTTGTGAAGTACATCCCCTAGGAATTGGAGGTAAAGAAGATCCGGTAAGACTGGTTTTTAATTCTCCAAAAGGAAAAGCTTTGAATGCATCTCTGGTAGACATGGGAACTCGTTTCAGGTTGATCGTAAACGAAGTGGAAGCGGTGGAACCGGAGGCAGATCTTCCAAATTTGCCGGTGGCCCGGGTGCTATGGGACCCAAAACCAGATATGGATACAGCGGTAACTGCCTGGATACTGGCGGGCGGAGCCCATCACACGGTATACACGCAAGCTTTATCCACAGAATTCCTTGAAGATTTCGCAGATATTGCAGGAATAGAATTACTGGTGATCGATGATAAAACCACTGTTCGCCAGTTCAAGGATACTTTGAATGCTAATGAAGCTTACTATCATTTGTTTCAGCACGGAATGTAAACCCATAAATCACTAATTATGAAAAAACACTATAATTCACTTCGATTTTTTTGTCTGGCATTTGCGCTGATCTTTATTCAATGTAAGGATGCTGGTAACGGAAGTGATTCTGAAAACCTTTCTGTATCTGAACAAGAGGAAGGAAATAATAAAAAAGCTGCCATGAATATCGAGCAAAGTAGTTTTGGTGAAACTTCGGAAGGGAAATCTGTAGAACAATATACCATTACGAATGCTTCAGGACTGGAGATGAGTGTTATCAGTTATGGTGGAATCATCACTTCGTTAAAGGTTCCCAATAAAGAGGGAAAATATGAAGATGTGGTTCTTGGGTTTGATAACATTCAGGATTATGAAAATGGAAGCCCATATTTTGGCGCGATCATAGGTCGTTATGGTAACCGCATAGCAAATGGAAAATTTACCCTTGATGGCGAGGAATATAATCTTGATACCAATGACGGTCCAAACAGTCTGCATGGAGGAGAAAAAGGTTTTGATAAAGTGGTTTGGAATGTCGAATCCAGTACTTCTGAAGATACCGCAACCTTAAAACTTAGCTACACTAGTAAGGATGGTGAAGGCGGATATCCTGGGAACCTGGAAACTACGGTTACTTATATATTGAATTCAGACAATGAATTAGACATTAAATACGAAGCAACAACCGATAAAAAGACGATTGTAAATCTTACCCAACATTCTTATTTCAATCTTACCGGAGATTTCAGTAATAAGATAGTAGATCATGTAGTAGAAATAAATGCTGATAAATTTCTTCCGGTGGATAAAACCTTAATTCCAACTGGGGAATTGAAGCCTGTGGCAGGAACTCCTTTCGATTTCACAGAACCAACAACCATTGCAAAAGGACTTGAGTTGGAAGGTTCTAATGAGCAATTGGATAGAGGACCGGGATTCGATCATTGCTGGGTTTTGAACGATCAGGATAGCGGCATGCGCTTAGTTGCTTCTGCTTATGAGCCTAAAAGTGGCCGATTTATGGAAGTCTATACCACTGAGCCCGCACTACAGTTTTATATTGGTAATTTTCTAGACGGAAGTCTTCCTGCTAAAGGAGGAGGTAAATATGAAAAACGCACCGGTTTTTGTATGGAGACCCAACATTACCCGGATTCTCCAAATCAGGAAAATTTTCCATCTGTGGCCTTAGAACCGGGAGAGAAATATACTTCAGAAACTTCTTATAAATTTTCAGTAAAATAATATGCAAACATTAGATACTTTCGACTGGATCGCTATATCCATTTATTTTGCCATACTAGCAGGAATCGCCATTTGGGTGATCAGAAAAAAGAATTCGAATACAGAAGACTATTTTCTAGCTGGTAGAAATGTAGGTTGGTTTGTAGTAGGTGCTTCAATCTTCGCTTCAAATATCGGTTCTGAACACGTGGTTGGACTTGCAGGAGCCGGAGCCGGGGATAAATTACCGATGCTTATTTATGAAATTCAGGCCTGGGTAGTTTTGATCTTAGGTTGGGTATTCCTTCCATTCTATGCCCGTGCCGGTGTTTTTACGATGCCGGAATTTCTTGAAAAACGTTTTGATGCAAGAGCAAGATGGATACTTTCCATATTTTCTATTGCAGCCTATGTATTAACAAAAATCTCCGTAACGATATATGCGGGTGGTATTGTCGTATCAGCGCTACTTGGAATCGATTTTTGGACTGGTGCATTAGGAACTGTTATCTTAACAGGAATATATACAGTACTTGGAGGAATGCGTGCTGTTGTTTATACGGAAACCTTACAGGCAATTATCCTGGTTATAGGTGCGGCAGCTTTGACTTTTATAGGTCTTGATGAAGTAGGAGGTTGGGCAAGTATGGCCGATACTGTTGGTCCTGAATATCTGGATATGTGGAGACCAATGAGTGATCCAAACTTCCCATGGGCTCCATTATTGATCGCAAGTACGATTACCGGTATATGGTACTGGTGTACAGATCAATATATTGTACAAAGAGCACTTACCGCAAGGAATATAAAAGAAGGACGAAGAGGTACTATTTTCGGAGCTTTATTAAAATTGCTACCAGTATTTTTATTCTTAATTCCGGGTATAATCGCCCTTACTCTAAAAATGAGAGGAGAACTGCACTGGGATTCGGCAGATGAGGCTTTCCCGGTATTGATGAGTAATTTATTACCTTCAGGTTTACGCGGACTTGTTGCAGCAGGATTGCTGGCCGCATTGATGAGTTCATTAGCTTCAGTATTTAATTCCTGTTCAACCTTATTTACTGTTGATATTTATAAAAAACTGAGACCTAATACACCGGAGAAAAAGCTGGTAAGAACAGGTCAGATCGCAACAGTATTTATAGTACTTATTGGTATAGCATGGATTCCTGTTATGGCGAACATTTCAGGAGTATTATATGAATACCTGCAAAGTGTTCAGTCGTATATCGCACCACCAATTACAGCTGTATTCCTTTTAGGTATCTTTTCAAAAAGGATAAATGCGAAAGGAGCATTTGTAACACTTGTGACGGGGCTCATTGTAGCAGCACTAAGGATTTTCATGGAATTGATCAAAGATTCTTTAGATCCTAATGGAATTTTGTTCCTATTTGGAGATATGAACTTCCTGTATTTCGCATCCTGGTTCTTCCTTTTCTGTGTAATCCTTATAGTAGCTGTAAGCTTCTTGTCTAAGGCACCTAGTCATGATAAGGTTGAAAACATGACCTACCAGACCATAACCGAAGAAGAAAAGAAAAACAATAAAGTAAGCTACAATTGGGTGGATATTGCGGTCTCTATCATCATTGTAATTATTGTAGCCGGAGTAATGATATTTTTTAACGGAGAATAAGTATGAAATTTTTTATAGACACAGCAAATCTTAATCAAATTCAGGAAGCCCAGGATCTGGGAGTTTTGGACGGAGTAACAACGAACCCTTCTTTAATGGCTAAAGAGGGGATTACTGGAAAGCAGAATATTCTGGATCATTATAAAAAGATCTGTGAGATTGTAGAAGGAGATGTTTCTGCGGAAGTTGTAGCGACAGATTTTAATCAAATCGTAAAGGAAGGCGAGGAACTTGCCAAATTGCACAAGCAGATCGTAGTAAAAGTTCCTATGATCAAAGACGGAATTAAGGGCATTAAATATTTTTCAGACAATAATATTCGTACGAACTGTACGTTGGTTTTTTCAGCAGGACAGGCATTATTGGCTGCAAAAGCTGGTGCTTCTTATGTTTCTCCTTTTTTGGGAAGATTAGATGATATTTCCACAGACGGTCTTCAGCTAATTGCTGATATCAGGTTGATCTATGATAATTATAATTTCCAGACGGAGATCCTGGCGGCTTCAATAAGGCATACCATGCACGTCGTGAATTGCGCAAAACTGGGAGCAGATGTGATGACGGGTCCTTTATCGTCAATTGATGGACTTCTAAAACATCCATTAACAGATAGCGGATTGGAGAAATTCCTTCAGGATGCAAAATCATTCAACCTATAAGTTATGGAAGTCAAAGAATTACAGGATTTCGCCACGCAGGTAAGACGGGATATTTTAAGAATGGTACATAAAGTAAATTCTGGGCATCCCGGAGGTTCTCTTGGATGTACCGAGTTTTTTACGGCTTTGTACCAGGAGATCATGAAGCATGATCCCGATTTTAATATGGACGGAAAAGATGAGGATGTTTTCTTTCTTTCGAATGGTCATATTTCACCTGTTTTTTATAGTGTTCTTGCCCGAAGCGAATATTTTCCGGTAGAAGAACTTAATACTTTCAGACTTATAGATTCCAGGCTTCAGGGACATCCAACTACCCATGAAGGTTTACCGGGAATTCGAATTGCTTCAGGTTCTTTAGGGCAGGGAATGAGTGTAGCACTTGGAGTCGCTCAGGCAAAAAAACTGAATAAGGATTCCCAACTGGTATATTCACTTCATGGTGATGGAGAATTGCAGGAAGGTCAGAATTGGGAAGCGATCATGTACGCAGCCGGGAATGGTGTAGATAATATAATTTCTACAGTAGATCTCAATGGTCAGCAGATAGACGGTAGCACAGACAAGGTGCTGCCTATGGGGAATATTAAAGCGAAATTTGAAGCTTTTGGCTGGGACGTGATGGAAATCGAGGATGGAAATGACATTGAAAAAGTAATAGAAGGTCTGAAAGAAGCTAAAACCAGAACCGGAAAAGGAAAACCAGTTTGTGTTTTAATGCACACCGTTATGGGTCACGGAGTAGACTTTATGATGCATACACATGCATGGCACGGGAAAGCTCCCAATGATGAGCAATTGGAAAACGCATTGTCTCAAAATCCGGAAACTCTGGGCGACTATTAAAAAAATATCATGAAGAAATATACAGATTCAGGAAAAAAAGATACCCGCTCGGGATTTGGTGATGGCCTTACAGAACTTGGTCGAAATAATCCAAATGTGGTGGCACTCTGCGCAGATCTTATCGGATCTTTAAAGATGCAGGATTTTATTGATGAAAACCCGGAACGATTTTTCCAGGTTGGTATTGCTGAAGCGAATATGATGGGAATGGCAGCTGGCTTAACTATTGGTGGAAAAATTCCGTTTGCAGGAACCTTTGCCAATTTTGCTACGGGAAGAGTTTATGATCAGATAAGACAAAGTATTGCATATTCCAATAAGAATGTAAAAATATGTGCTTCTCACTCTGGAGTAACCTTGGGAGAAGATGGAGCAACACACCAGATATTGGAAGATATTGGCCTTATGAAAATGTTGCCGGGAATGACGGTGATCTGTACCTGTGATTATAATCAGACTAAAGCAGCTACGATGGCTGTAGCAGAACATGACGGACCAGTTTACTTAAGATTCGGAAGACCAAAAGTTGCCAATTTTACTGCGGAAGATCAAAAATTTGAGATTGGAAAAGCAGTGAAATTGTATGAAGGTACAGATGTTACCATCATTGCAACCGGTCATTTGGTTTGGGAAGCAATTCAGGCAGCAGATCAATTAGCCGAAAAAGGATTTAGTGCTGAAGTGATCAATATTCATACGATAAAACCTCTGGATGAGGAAGCTATTCTGAATTCAGTAAAAAAGACTGGCTGTGTGGTTACTGCGGAAGAGCATAACTTTCTTGGCGGATTGGGTGAAAGCGTTGCGAGAACTTTGTCTTTGCATGCTCCTACACCTCAGGAATTCGTGGCTACTCAGGATACGTTTGGTGAAAGTGGTACTCCGGAACAGCTGATGGAAAAATACGGTCTAAATGGCGAAGCGATTGCCAAAGCTTGCGAAAAAGTAATGAAGCGTAAATAGAAGCATTTCTATTTCCAGGTTTAACCAACATTAAATATGCGACAAAATCAAATTCAATTTTTACTGATATTTGCAGGTTTACTTTTATCAGTAAAAATATCTGCACAATCAGTAAGTTCTGCTAAGAGTCCGGATGCAAACCTGGAGGTTGCTTTAAAATTGGATGGAAATGGAAGCGCTTTATACGAAATTCAGTTAGAAGATAAAATATTCCTGGAAGAGTCGCCGCTAGGCATGAAAACTTCTATTGGAGATTTTTCAGAAGATCTAGATTTTATTAGCAGCGAGGTAAATGCTATTTCAGAAAATTACCAGATGAAAAATGCTAAAATTAGCCAGATTGATTATAAGGCTAATGAATTGATAAGCACATTCACCAATCAGGAGAAGGACACTTTAAGGGTAATTTTCAGAATAAGCAACAATGATGTAGCCTTTTCTTATAAGGTTATCGGAGGAAATAACCAGACAAAAATTAGAATTCAGGAGGAAACTACAGGCTTCAATCTTCCAGATCATGCAACAACTTATATCTCTCCGCAGGCATTACCTATGACCGGTTGGGAAAATACCAAGCCAAGTTACGAGGAAGAATATACGTTAAATGAGAAAATGGAGAAGCCTTCTCTTAATGGTGTAGGTTATACTTTTCCATCGTTATTCAAATTGGCGGAGGACGGCTGGATTTTAATATCTGAAACCGGAGTTCACGGTCAATATGTTGGTTCAAGATTAGGAGAAGGTTCGGCGGAAGGATTATATCAATTAAAATTTCCACATGAAGGCGAAAATAATGGGATTGGAGATACCTTTCCTTCTATGGCCTTGCCGGCTCAAACTCCCTGGCGTACGATTACCGTCGGAGAAACCTTGAAGCCCATTGTAGAATCTACTATTGCCTTTGATGTGGTAAAACCGCTTTATGAGGCTTCTGAAGACTATCAATGGGTAGAGCTTCCTGGAGCTGGATCGTTTGGCAGGATGATAGTATGAATTATGACGACCAGGTTGAATTTATAGATCTCGCCGCAGCTCTTGAATTTGAATATATCTTAATAGATGCCAATTGGGATAGAAATATTGGTTACGAGAGAATGAAAGAGCTGCTAGCTTATGCCGATTCTAAAAATGTCAAGTCACTTTTATGGTATAATTCCAACGGATACTGGAACAATGCTCCGCAAACTCCCCAGGATAAAATGAATTCCTCATCTGCCAGAAAAAAAGAAATGAAGTGGATGCAGGAAATGGGTGTCAAAGGAATTAAAGTTGATTTTTTTGGAGGCGATAAGCAAGCAACCATGCAGCTGTATGAAGATATATTAACTGAAGCGAATGAATACGGGTTAGGAGTCAATTTTCACGGAGCTACATTACCCCGAGGTTGGCAACGTATGTTTCCAAACTTTGTAACGTCAGAAGCAGTGCTGGCTTCAGAAAATTTGGTGTTCAGGCAGGAAGCGCTGGATAAACATGCATTAAATGCTACCATTTTACCCTTTACCAGGAATGCTGTGGGCGCTATGGATTTTGCACCGGTCTTTCTGAACAATAGACTTTCACGAGACCAGGAAATTGGAACAATTAGAAGCACTACAGATGCTTTTGAACTGGCAACTTCAGTACTCTATTTCTCCCCAATTCAACATTTTGGACTGACTCCGAATAACCTTGATGAGCAACCAGATTTTGTGCTGGATTTTCTGAAAAATGTTCCTACAACCTGGGATGAAACTGTGTATATAAGTGGTACTC
>CAVZZT010000007.1:15000-74068 GCA_963779835.1 uncultured Flavobacteriaceae bacterium | reverse complement strand
GCGGAGAAAGAGGGATTCGAACCCCCGGAGGTGTGACCCTCAACAGTTTTCAAGACTGCCGCATTCGACCACTCTGCCATTTCTCCTGAGTGCCTCATCAGCTATTTGCTGAATGCGGGTGCAAATATAACAAGCTTTTTCAATTTCCAACAACTAATTCCTAAACTTTTTTTAGCTTTTTTTTACTCGCTTCTATATCAGCTTATTTACCTAAATTTATTTTAGCTTTTTTCTTTATTTAAATTCATATTAAAACATAACGCATGAAGTTTATCGTATTCAGTCTCGGTTTTATCTTTATTTTCTTTTCTTTAAATGCTCAGAATAAAAATGACAAAGAATTGATGGAGCAGGACTGGCCCGAGTTAAAACGCTACCATGAAGCGAACCAAAAGATCATAGAAAGTGCTAATTGGCCCGACGTTGTGTTTATGGGTAACTCCATTACAGAAGGTTGGGTAAACACACATCCTGCATTCTTTGAAAAGAATAATTACCTGGGTAGAGGCATTGGCGGACAAACCACTCCTCAAATGCTAATAAGGTTCACTCCAGATGTGCTGGATCTTAATCCTAAAGTGGTGGTAATCCTTGCCGGTACCAATGATATTGCAGGCAATACCGGCTTTGCTTCTGTAAAGATGATCCGGGACAATATTAAAGCCATGAGCTTGTTAGCAAAACAGAAGGAAATTAAGGTAATATTGAGCTCCATCCTTCCGGTTTATGACTATCCCTGGCGCCCCGGTTTGGAACCTGTATCCAAAATTGAAGAACTAAACTCATGGTTGGAGAATTATGCCAAAGAGAATGGTCATATTTATCTGGATTATTTTAACCGCCTGAGTGATGATAAGAAAGGAATGCAAAAGAGATATTCCGAAGATGGTGTACATCCCAATGCGAAAGCCTATGAGGTGATGGAGCCACTGGTTCAGGATGCTATCGAAAAAGCCTTGAATAATTAAGCTATTTTACATGTTCCATTTTTAGCAAATAAATCCAGTAATTTTCAACGTATCGGGTAGTGATAGATTTCAGTTTAAGAATTTATTGATCAGGTAGCTTTAGAATTCATTCAGATCAATTTTAAACCTTTCCGTATCATTACGGTCTATATTTATGAATCTCTTATCAGTAATTAATATCAAATCCGCTATATTGGCGGCAATTATTTAAAAATTAATTCTATAATGAAAAAAATATTGCTTTTGGCTTTACCAGCCTTCATCATTTCCTGCAGCGCCCAGAATGGCAAAGTTGAAAATGTAGATCCCATGGAATATGCCAACACCATTACTGCATCTGAACTTAAAGATCACCTCTATACCTTTGCCAGTGATGAATTTGAAGGTCGCGAAACCGGGGAACCGGGCCAGAAAAAAGCGGCAGAATATCTTAAAAATGAATATAAGAGCCTGGACCTTGTTTCTCCGCATTGGAGGTGACGATTATTTTCAGGAAGTCCCAACTAGTTATTTTAGAGGAGGAAATATAAAGCCTACTGAGAACGTGGTGGCTTTCCTAAAAGGTTCCGAAAAACCTGACGAGATCCTTGTGATCTCTTCTCACTACGACCACGTGGGAATAGATGACCAGGGAAGAATTTATAATGGAGCTGATGATGATGGATCTGGAACTGTTGGAGTTCTTGAGATCGCAGAAGCCTTTGTTGAGGCCAGTAAAGATGGATACACTCCAAAAAGATCAATTCTTTTCCTGAATGTTACCGGAGAAGAAAAAGGTTTGATTGGATCTAAATTTTATACCGACAATCCAATCTTTCCACTGGAAAATACCGTAGCCGACCTTAATATCGATATGATTGGTCGTATAGATCCAGCTCACGAAGGAAACGATAACTATGTATATCTAATTGGAAGCGATAAACTAAGTACAGATCTTCACAAATTAAGTGAAGAGGTGAATTCAAAATATATCAACCTGGATCTTGATTATAAATATAATGATGAGAACGATCCTAATCGTTTCTACTATAGAAGTGATCATTATAATTTCGCAAAGAACAATATCCCGATCATTTTCTATTTCAACGGAACTCATGCCGATTACCATAAGCATACCGATACTCCAGATAAGATCGAATATGACCTGTTAGCTAAGAGAGCGAAGCTGGTATTTCTTACTGCCTGGGAGATCGCCAACCGTGATGCAAGACTGGTAGTTGATAAAACTGAAGGTACTGCTGCTACCGGAAAATAAAATACAATTGATTTAAAAAGCAAGAGCCTCGTATACTTACGGGGCTTTTTTATTTTTAGTAGTGAGTATTGAGATCTTAGAATTTAGACTTAAAGAGAAGTATTTAGGGTTTATAGCTTCCAAAAATACGAGTGAAATTTTCCAAATTAAGACCGTTCAAATCTCAATTCTCATATCTCCTTACTAAATACTCTTTTAGTTTTTATCCTCAAGAAGCGGTACAAACCTAAACGATCCAAACTCCTTTTTATCAAATTCTTTTGCCGATTTTCTAACAAATAAAGTCATCGTTTGCACATCGGTTCCTACCGGGATCACCAGCCTGCCTCCTACTTTCAACTGGCTTAGTAAGTCATTTGGAACCACAGGCGCTCCTGCGGTTACGATGATCTTTTCATAAGGAGCGTATTCGGGGATTCCCTTGTACCCATCACCAAAACTTAGATATTTCGGACGATAACCCAATTTTGAAAGAAAAGTTTTGGTCTTTTTATAAAGCTCTCGCTGGCGTTCAATACTGTAAACCCTGGCTCCAAGTTCGCAAAGCACCGCGGTTTGATAGCCACTACCCGTACCAACTTCCAGTACCTTATCCCCTTTTTTGATCTCCAGAAGTTCCGACTGAAAAGCCACCGTATAGGGTTGAGAAATAGTTTGATCGGCCGCGATGGGAAAAGCTTTATCCTGGTAGGCATGATCTTCAAAACTGCTGTCCATAAAGAGATGTCGCGGGATCTTTCCAATAGCCGCAAGCACCTTCTCATCGATAATCCCCTTCTTTTTTACGGTTTTTACCAGCTGCTGTCTTTTTCCCTGATGTCTGTAAGTATCCTTCAAGTTTTCTGTGCTTTTGTCAGGCTATAAAATTAGGCAAAGCAGGTGATTTATCCCAAGTAAATAGCTCCCGGGATTTGGCCTAATTTTATAAAGTATTTAATATCAAAATGCTATTTTTGTGAAAAATGCAAAAATATGCTGAAAGCAGGAGTCCTGGGCGCAGGCCATCTGGGAAAAATTCATCTGAAATTATTAAATCAGTCTGAAGAATATGAGCTGATAGGTTTTTACGATGCGAATAAAGAAAATGCTGAAAAAGTAGCTAAAGAGTTCGGTTACAAAATGTATGACGATCTCGATGAACTCATCGCCGAAGCCGATATGATAGATGTGGTGACTCCTACCCTGGCGCACTTTGATGTAGCGAAAAAAGTGATTTCTGCCGGAAAACATCTTTTTATTGAAAAGCCTATAACCAATACCTATGAAGAGGCTGAAGAATTAATAAAGCTTGCCGAACAATATAAGGTAAAAGGTCAGGTGGGGCACGTAGAAAGATTCAACCCCGCATTTCAGGCCGTAGCAGATCGCATTGAAAACCCTATGTTCATTGAAGCTCACCGGCTTGCGGAATTTAATCCGCGGGGTACCGATGTGCCCGTAGTGCTCGATCTTATGATCCATGACATAGACGCGGTAATGAGCGTGGTAAAGTCTGATGTGAAAAAGATCAATGCCAGCGGAGTTTCAGTAATTAGTGATACTCCCGATATTGCCAATGCCAGGATCGAATTTGAGAACGGTTGTGTGGCCAATTTAACGGCCAGCCGAATCTCGATGAAGAACATGAGAAAATCCAGGTTCTTCCAGCGCGATGCATATATTTCAGTAGATTTTCTGGAGAAAAAATGTGAGGTAGTGAAGATGAAAGATGCCCCGCAAGATCCTGATGAATATGCCATGATCCTTCAGAATGCAGAAGGAATTAAAAAACAGATCTATTTCGACAATCCTGATGTTTCCCCGAATAATGCCATTCTCGAGGAACTTGAAAGTTTTGCCGATGCTATAAATAACGATAAAGAACCTGTGGTTACGATGCAGCAGGCTGCCAATGCCCTGAAAGTAGCCAACCAGGTGATTGCTAATTTTAATGTTTAACAAATATTACTTTGGGGCTCAAGTCATCCTGAACTTGTTTCAGGATCTCAAGAGAAGCTGAAACAAGTTCAGCTTGACGGCGACTTCAAAGAATCAAAAATCTATAAAATGAAAAATATTTCAGTGATAGGTGCCGGAACCATGGGGAACGGCATAGCTCATACCTTTGCTCAAAGCGGATACAAAGTTCAACTGATCGATATTTCAGAAGAAAGCCTTAAAAAAGGAATGGACACGATCTCCAGGAACCTTGACCGTATGGTAGCGAAGGAAAAGATCAGCGAAGAGGATAAAAAATCCACGCTGGGTAATATCACTACTCATACCGATATTTCTGAAGGAGTTGGAAATGCTGATCTTGTAGTAGAAGCGGCTACTGAAAATACAGAACTGAAACTGAAGATCTTCAGACATCTTGACCAGCAGACTTCAGAGAAAACCGTTCTCGCTTCCAATACCTCCTCGATCTCCATTACACAAATAGCTTCCGTAGTTTCAAATCCGGAAAGAGTGATCGGGATGCACTTTATGAATCCCGTACCGATCATGAAACTTGTGGAGATCATCCGCGGTTATAATACCAGTGATGAAGTTACGAGTAAGATCATGGATCTTTCAGAAAAACTGAACAAAGTACCGGTTGAAGTGAATGACTACCCGGGGTTTGTTGCGAACAGGATCCTAATGCCCATGATCAACGAGGCTATTGAAACACTTTACAATGGCGTAGCTGGAGTTTACGAAATAGATACTGTAATGAAACTTGGAATGGCTCATCCTATGGGTCCACTTCAATTAGCAGATTTTATCGGACTTGATGTTTGCCACTCTATTCTTGAAGTGATGTACGAAGGTTTCAAAAATCCAAAATATGCCCCTTGTCCACTGTTGACCAATATGGTTAGAGCCGGGAAAATCGGGGTGAAATCTGGAGAAGGCTTTTACGATTATTCCGAAAGCAGAAAAGCGGAGAAGGTTTCTTCTCAATTTAGTAGTTATGTATTGAGATTAGAGACCTGAGATTTCTCAGTCGCTTTGCTTCTTCGAATTCACGGATAACTTGTCATTTCGAGCACAGCGTGAAATCTTTTATTAAACAAAAGCATTAATTTGACAAAAATACTTCCATTTAAAGCAGTGAGGCCAGCCCGGGAATATTCCGGGCTGGTTGCTTCACGCTCTTACGAAGATTATGGTGAAGAAGAGCTTAGGGCTCAGTTAGAATTCAACCCTTACTCTTTTCTTCATATTATTAATCCCGGTTATAAATTTCAGCATGAGATAGCAGGTGAAAAACGCTTTGGCATGGTGAGAAACAGGTACCTGGAATTTAAGGAAGACAACACCTTTATCCAGGATAAAGAGCCCTGTTATTACATTTATAAGATCCAAACCCGGGAAACATCCTGTTGCGGAATCATAGCTGCCGCCAGTGTTGAAGATTACGAGAAGAATGTGATACGCCGGCATGAGGATACCATTGCCCATCGCGAAGAATTGTTTAAGGACTACCTGAAAGTGGTTGGTTTTAATACCGAACCTGTTTTGCTCACCTATCCTGACGATTCCGTGATCAATGAGCTTTTGAACGAGCGAATGAAATCCAGACCGGAATATGAATTTGCGACTTACAATAAAGAGATCCATACCCTTTGGCTTATAGACGATCCTGAAAATATTGCGAAGATCAAAACTCAGTTTGGAGCGATGGAGAAATTGTATATCGCAGATGGCCATCATAGAAGTGCTTCTTCATGGTTACTGGCTAAAGAATCCAGGGAGAATAATCCGGATCACACCGGCAGGGAGGCTTATAATTTCTTTATGAGCTACCTCATCTCTGAAAGCAATTTGAGAATTTTTGAATTCAGCCGGCTTATTAAAGACCTCAATGGTCATTCCAAAGAAGAGTTTCTTATTCTTCTGGATGAATGGTTCCGTATTGAAAATCGCGGACTGGATGTTTACAAACCATCTAAAAAGCATCATTTCAATATGTACCTGGACGGTGAATTCTATTCGCTTTACCTTCGGAAAACAAATTATAAATTCACCGATTCCCTAAGTGAATTAGATTCCTATATTCTATATGAAAAGATCCTGAAACCCATACTGGGAATCAATGATCTCAGGTATGATAAACGCATCGCTTACATTCACGGTAGAAATGATCTTATTGAATTAAAAACAAGAATAGATAAGGGAGAGTTTGCGGTTGGCTTTGGAATGTTACCGGCAGGGATTGAAGAAATTAAACAAATTGCAGATGAAAATTTGACTATGCCACCAAAAAGTACTTATATTGAACCTAAATTACGAAGCGGTCTTACGATTTACGAGTTTTAACCGTCGTAATACTAACCACACCTACCCTACAATTTTTTTAATATCCTTAATTAAAATATAGAATAAAGGATGAGTATTTCAGATAATATCAAAAAATATAAAAGCGAGCTTCCCGGGAATGTGAAGCTTGTTGCTATTTCCAAGACAAAGCCTAACGAAGATCTAATGGAAGCCTATAATGCAGGACAGCGCATCTTAGGAGAGAACAAGATCCAGGAAATGACCGATAAATGGGAAGAACTTCCTAAGGACATTGAATGGCATATGGTTGGGCATGTACAGCGAAATAAGGTGAAATATATGGCGCCTTATGTTAAGCTTATTCATGCGGTAGACAGCCTTAAGCTTTTAAAGGAGATCAACAAGAGAGCCAGGCAAAATGAAAGAACTATTGATTGCCTGCTGCAGATTAAGATCGCTGAAGAAGATTCAAAGTTTGGTATAGATTCTGAAGAAGCAAAAGAAATTTTGAAGTCGGAAGCCTATTCAAAAATGGAACATGTTAATATTGTAGGCCTTATGGGAATGGCCACTTTTACCGATGATGAAGATCAGGTAAGATCAGAATTTAAATTTTTAAAGTCAGTTTTTGATGATTTTAGAGACCAATATCCCGAATTAAAAGAACTTTCCATGGGCATGAGCGGTGATTATAAGATCGCGGTGGAGTGTGGCTCAACGATGGTAAGGATTGGAAGTAATATATTTGGTGAGCGAAATTATAATTAAGGAAGGAGAGAGTATTTGTACGTTATTTTAGACATAGAGACGACCGGTGGTAAGTATAATGAAGAAGGGATCACCGAGATTGCAATTTATAAGTTCGATGGTCAAAAGGTAGTTGACCAGTTCATTAGCCTTGTGAACCCGGAACAGCCCATACAACCATTCGTTGTTAATCTCACAGGGATCAATAATGATATGCTACGTAATGCGCCTAAATTCTACGAGGTGGCTAAGCGTATCGTTGAGATCACCGAAGATTGTATCCTGGTGGCTCACAATGCTAAATTTGATTATAGAATTCTACGCACCGAATTCCGCCGGCTGGGTTTTGAATATGAACGAAAAAGCCTTTGTACGGTAGAACTTTCTAAAAAACTTATTCCGGGCCTTCCCTCCTATAGTTTGGGAAAACTGGTAAGATCACTGGGAATTCCCTTAAGCGATCGGCACAGGGCTGCCGGAGACGCCCAGGCTACCATCAAATTATTCAAGATGCTGCTTGCCAAAGATGTTGAAAAAGACATCATGAAAGAACATGTGCGCAAGGAGCCTAAACGCAATATGGACACAAAGCTGGTTTTTATCCTGGAAGAATTACCTTCAGAAACCGGCGTTTATTATTTTCATGATGAGAACAGCGAGATCATCTATGTGGGGAAATCAAGGAATATAAGAAAAAGGGTTAATCAGCATTTTACCAACGACAATCCAAAGTCCAGGGAAATGCAGAAAAAGGTCGCTTCAGTTTCCTATGAACTTACAGGAAATGAATTAATCGCTCTCCTAAAGGAAAACCAGGAGATCAAAGAGATAAAACCCAAATATAACCGCGCTTTAAAAAGAGATATTTTCAGCCATGCGCTATACCAGTTTACAGATGAGAACGGGTATGTGAATTTAAAAATCGGGAAAGCTACCAGAACGAAAGAAAATATTACCACGTTCAGTTCACTAAGATCTGCCAAAAATTCTCTGGAAAAATGGGTGGAAAAATATGAATTATGCGAACGTCTTGCCGGTTTACATGGCGGGAATGGGAATTGTTTCGCATACACTATAAAAAGCTGCCATGGTGCATGCATCGAGGAGGAATCTGTGGAGGAATACAACGAAAGGGTTAATCTATTGATTGATAAGCATTCTTATGACAACCAGAATATGTTGCTCATTGGCCGGGGACGCGAGGTAGACGAAAAAAGTGCGTTGCTTATTGAAGATGGCCATTTTAAAGGGGTGGGCTACTTCAATCTAAATCACCAGATAAACAATCTCGATATTATTAGGTCTATCATTACTCCTATGGATAATAATAGAGACGCTCAACATATCATTCAAAGCTTTCTTCGCAAGAAGCATAATTTTAAAATCGTACAATTATCAGTTCATGAATAAAATCCTCTATTCTGCTTTCCTTTTATTCTCTCTTCTTTTAAATGCTCAAAATCCAGGTTTCAATACAGAAAATGTCAGTCCTACCAAAGGGGATCTGGAAGCTACTTTGTATCCTGAGGATTCAATAGCTAATGCTGTTTTTCTATATGAAGAAGGCTTCAGTGAATTTGATGAAGATGAAGATTATGATATTGTAAAGAAATACCATGCGAAAATTAAAATTTTCAATAAAGAAGGTTTTGACCATGCGAATATTGAAATTTTTATTTCTAAAAATGACCATTCTTCAGAAAAATTAATCAACTTAAAAGCTTCTACCTATAATCTGGAAAACGGAAAAATAGTGAAAGTAGATCTGGATCGGTCTCAGGTATATACCGAAGAACTTGAAAACTATGATCTCAAAAAATTCACATTTCCAGCGGTAAAGCCAGGATCGGTGCTTGTATATTCTTACGAGTTAATCTCACCCTATAAATTCAACTTTACTACCTGGAATTTCCAGACCGATATTCCTAAAGCTTACTCCAAATTTACGGCAAAGATTCCCGCAAATTATGAATATTACACTACTAAAATTGGCCCTTTAGAGCTCAAGACCAATTCATCAAAAGTAATTAAGGATTGTATGCGTTTCGGGGTTGGTTCAAGTACCGCAGGCTGTATTGAGACAGTGTATGCCATGGAAGATATTCCAGCTTTTAGAACTGAAACCTATTTATCCTCCAGGCGTAATTTCATCAGCAGGATCGAATTCGAATTAAAACAGATTATTCAGCTGGACGGTTTTAAGCAGAAATACACCAAAGAGTGGGAAGACGTAGATAAAGAACTGGAAACTAATAAGGGAATTGGCCGACAGCTCAAAAAAGATCGTCTTGTAGATGACCTGCTTCCGGCAGGAATAAGCAACCTTCCCAATAACCTCGAGAAGGCAAAAAAGATCTATAAATATGTGCAGGAAGAATTTACCTGGAACCAGGAGTATAAGATTTTTCATGATATGAATATTCGGGATATCAGGGATGAAAAAACAGGGAATATCCTGGAATTAAATGTTTTACTCCATAATATCTATGAATCTGAAGGCTTTTCGGTACTTCCTGTGATGGCTGCTACCCGCGGAAAAGGTCTTCCTAAGACAATACACCCCGTATTAAGCGATTTCAATTACTTTTTCATTCAGCTGAATGTTGATGATGAAAAATACCTGCTAGATGCATCGGAAAAAAACCTGGCGTTTGGACAATTACCCTACAGGGCTTTAAATCATTATGCCCGATTAATGGATTTCGAAAATGGAAGTTCCTGGATAGATATCCAACCCGAAAAATTTTCAAGGGTTCTTTACAGAGATTCCATCAAAATAAATCCTGACGGAAGTTCCCAAGGTTATTCCATACACTCGGCCAGCGGTTACCATGCTTTAGATTACAGGGACCGCATTGAGGAAATAGAAGCCAAAGATATATTTAAAGAATTATCTAATCCTATAGAATCCACACAGGTTCAAAATACAGAAATTTTCAATAATGACGACGAGTCTAAGAATTTTGAGATCAGATACTCTTTAAATAACAGCAGTCAGAAAATAAATGATAAGATCTACTTTAACCCGTTCAGTTTTAAGTTTTTTGAGGACAACCCGTTTAAACAGGAAAAACGTTTGTATCCTATAGACTTCGGATACAAAGATCTCTATGTGTATTCTGCAATTATTGAAATACCGAAGGGATATAAAGTGAGTTCAATCCCGGAACCCAGGAATTTAAAAATCCAGGGGAATGCAGCTAACTTAAGATTTACTGCCAGCCAGACTGGAGAAAATACCATTAATGTACAGTGCAGATTAACTTTTCCCTATGCCGAGTATCCGGCAGAATACTACCCGGCCTTAAAACAGTTTTTTGACAATATTCTGGAAGTTCAAAGTCAATCGCTGATCGTAATCGAAGAAAATAGTTAAATTTGATTAATTCCATTTAACCGAATTTGAAGGAACAAAAGTCAATGCCGCACTGGAAATTTAAGCTTCATGAAGTTATCTATGAAGCTGATACCCGTGCGGGAAAGATTTTCGACATCGCGCTGCTCATTGTGATCCTCATAAGCGTTGCGCTGGTCATGATGGAAAGCGTTTCCTCTCTTTTAGAAAAATATTCCTGGGAATTTTACGTGGCAGAATGGGTGATAACGGCCATATTCACCATCGAATATACCCTGCGTATTATTGCCATTAACAAGCCTAAAAAATACATTTTTAGTTTCTACGGAATGGTAGACCTGCTTTCTACCCTGCCAAGTTATATAGGATTTATATTTGGCGGCGCCAATTTACTGTTTGCTATCAGGGCGTTAAGACTGCTGAGGGTTTTCCGGGTCTTGAAGGTTACAAGATATATCGGTGAATCCTATAAGCTCATTTCCGCGCTTAAAAACAGCAGGGCCAAGATCTTTGTCTTTCTTTTTGCAGTACTTATCATTTGCGTGATCGCAGGAACTTTAATGCATCTGGTGGAAGGTAAAGGCGGAGGCTTCGATAATATCCCCCTTAGCATCTACTGGTGTATCGTAACGCTTACCACCGTTGGGTTTGGCGATATTGCCCCGGTAACACCTTTAGGACGCCTTATAGCCTCTTTAATTATGATCACAGGTTATGGAATTATCGCAGTTCCTACCGGGATCGTGAGTGCTGAATACAGCAAGGCAACCGATAAGCCTATTGCTAACACCCAGGTGTGCCCTAATTGCAATGAAAACAAACATCTGGATAATGCCGAATTTTGCCACCATTGCGGATATTCTTTACATGAATAATTTTCTGATCAATATTCTTGGACCTACTGCTATAGGAAAAACAGCGCTTTCCATTAAAGTAGCCCGTCATTTTAATACCGAAATACTTTCAGCAGATTCCCGGCAGTTTTTCAAGGAAATGAAGATTGGAACTGCAGTGCCTGAAGAGGAAGAATTAAATGCTGCACCTCACCATTTTATTCAGCATATCTCTGTGGAAGAGGATTATTCTGTCGGAGACTTTGAGAGAGAGGCAATTGAAAAACTTGAAGGTCTTTTCCAGGAAAAACCGGTGGTGGTTATGGTTGGCGGTAGCGGCCTGTATGTAAAAGCCGTTAAGGAAGGCCTGGATGATTTTCCGGAAGTAGATCCCGAAATCAGGAAAAACCTCAATCGGCATTTAGAAACTGACGGTATAGACTGGCTTCAGCAAAAACTATTTATCCTGGATCCTGAATATTACAAGACCGCCGATGTTCAAAATCCACATCGATTAATAAGAGCTTTAGAGATCTGTATGGAAACAGGAAAACCTTTCTCTTCATTTCTTGATCAGGAAAAACCAGAGCGTAATTTTAAAACCATCAATATTGGTCTGATGGCTGAGCGGGAGATCATTTATGAACGCATCAATAAGCGTGTTGATATCATGATCGAGAATGGACTGGTAGAGGAAGCAAGGAAACTTTATTCAAAAAGAGAGCTGAACGCGCTAAACACGGTTGGATATAAAGAACTCTTTCAGCATTTTGAGGGGAAAACCGATCTTGAAACGGCGATTGCCGAAATCAAGAAGAACACCCGAAGATTTGCCAAAAGGCAACTTACCTGGTTTAGAAAAGATGAAACCATCAAATGGTTTGATCATACCGAGGATCCGGAAAAGATCTTTGCTTATATAGAATCTAAGATCAGTATTTAAAGATCATCCGCTTCACCAGTGTTCGCTCATTCGTTTCGATCTTAACAACATACACCGCTTCCTGTAAAGGTCCCAGCTCCATTGCGTACTCACTAACCGTTTCATCATAATCACGGGCAGTAATAAAGCGGCCACGATGGTCAAAAACCTCCATTCTCCGGATCTTTTCACCTGCAGGCGTGGCGACTTTAAAGCTTCCGGTATTTGGATTAGGGTAAATAAAAATATATGCCGATTGTTCTACTTCGCCGCAAAGTCCGTTAGGATCTAAAACAGTGATCGTCACCCTGGTACTTGAAATATTTCCGTTGCTGTCTTCTGCAGTCACTTCAATGGTATTCATACCCATATTTTTACAACTGAAGACCGACTTGTTTAATCTATAGGTAAAATCGGGATCACAATTGTCATAAGAGCCGTTATCAATATCCTCAAAATCGATGGAAGCCGTTCCTTCTTCACTAAGGTCTACCTGAATATCTTTTAGCTGAAGCACGGGTGCCGTTCTATCTTTAAGAAATACAGTAAAGGAACATTGGTTTTCCGGATCATCCTGAATACTCAGGGTCACCTCAACTTCTGAAGTTAAAATCTCGGTACCGGGTAACGGATCCTGTATAACGGTTAGTCCCTCTCCATTCATGAGGGCTGCTTCAGAGGTATAATCGGGAAGTACGAAAAAGCAATCTTCATTAAAAGCTTCCACTTTATCTTCCGGGCAGGAAATCGCTATTTCGCCATCTGCGACAAGATTGATCCTTACTTCACATTTAGTTGTATTCCCGGCAGTATCTGTTGCCGTAAGAACAACAGTTTCATCTTCCTGTATCACCGTCCCGGAAACAGGTTGCTGAGTAACGGTAACTTCGCCACAGTTATCTGATGTGGTAACCATTTCCGTATAATCTGGTATCGTATAGGTTTCCCCGTTGGAAACCGGGATCATTTCATCTGCCGGACATTGAATGACCGGAGCTGTATCATCTTGAGGCATCAGGTAGATATCACAAAAATCTGACTGATCTTCAAAAGTTGCGGTCACCCGTATATAAGGATCACTGTTATTATCGAATATACTACCAGCTTCCTGCGACTGAGTGATGCTCGCGTTTTCGATGCTAGTCTCTACGATTTCAGAAAAATTAGGCACACGGTAATTGCAGTTTTCGTCAGCAAATATGTTATAGTTACCAGGGCAATTTACTCTCAGCACATTTTCTTCGGGAGTTACAGTGATAGTAACGGTTACCACGGTGACTTTTACAGTGAAGGTACAGGTCGAAATATTCCCGGAATCATCGGTAACCGTAAGGGTTACATCGCTGGTGCCGCTAATAGACATGCCCTGTTCCGGCTGCTGAGTGACCTCATAATCGCTGCAATCCTCAACTTCCAGAAGGTCCCGATAATCATCCAGATGATAAGTGTTCCCCACATTTATCATTACTTCCTCCCCAAGATCGGAACAATTAAGGATGTTAGGATCGGTACTATCTTCTACAGGAACATCAAATACACAATCACCCACAAAATCATCTCCATCATAAACCTCTAAAGTAACGGTTACAGACGCATCATTCTTTATAGAATTCTGTTGAACATCGAGATCTTCAATATTTTGAACATTTTCAATACTCCCACTATAATCAGGAACTTCGTAATCACAATCCTGGTTAAGGGCGATAGGTTCGAAATCTTCTGCGGAAGGACAATCAAAGCTTTTTTCCGGACTTTGTGAAAGCCTGTAAGTCACATTACAAGTTTCTTTATTATCATAGAGATCGGTAGCAGTAATAGTTATTTCATAATCTCCTGCTTCGGTATATTCTGTTCCCTGTGGTGGGTTTTGTTCAATTATCAGGTCTTCATCTGGAGAGCAATTATCTGCAATTCCACTTAGACTTACTACCTGAGGAAGTACAAATATTCCATTGGTAGGAATTTGTCTTTCCTGCACACCGGCAGGGCAGACAATTAAAGGTTTGCCGGTATCCACAACATTTACATTCAAGGTACAGGAGGCTTTTTCTCCGGTCGCAGTGTTAGTAGCATTTATTTCTATTGTTTTAGCACCAATATCATCGCAATAGAACTGTTGAGTTTCAATATCAAATTCAATACCAGCCGTATCTCCAACGATTAGATCTTTTGTTGGAACCTGGGCCGTATTGCTATTATATCCCAGTTCGGCCGTATAATTTTTAACACATTGAATAGCAAACGCTTCGGTTTTTTCCACAATGATATCGAAAGAACATTCCGCTTTTAGCCCGGCATCATCGGTTACGGTAATCGTAACGGTTTTGGTTTGATCTATTTCAGTATTTGCTGCCGGAGTTTGCGAATAGGAAAGATCGGTATCGCAATTATCATCAAAATCAATCTCATTTCTGTAATCTAGAACGGTATAGGTATCTCCTTCCTGTAGGCTAACGTTTACATCCTCTTTTGAACAATCTATCGTGGGTTTTGCTGTATCTACAACTGTTATAGCTAAGTTACAGGAATCTTTTGCACCGGTATCATCGTCTGTAGCATTAATGCTGATAGTTTGAGTACCAATATCTGAACAATCAAACTGGTAGCTAGGAGGATTAAAACTAAGCCCAGAAGTATCTCCGTTTACCAGATCTTTGGCTAGAATAGTAACTGGCTTATCATCTACAAGATTAACGATTTTTGAACCTACACAGGTGATATCCAAAGTTGGTTCCTCTTCCAAAACCGTCACCTGTACTGTACAGGTATCTTTATTTCCAGCATAATCGGTTACGGTCATAGTTACAGGATATTACTTTTGCTGTTGTAAAAGTATTTTGTGAAAGTATAATATCTTCAATTCCGCAATTATCGGTAGAGCCATCATCTATATCACTTACCGTGATGGATGCTGAACCATTTACAAGTTGTACACTCAAAGTTTCTACACAGGACGCCACGGGATCTTCAGTATCAAAAGAAGGTGTTCTCTGGTAGATTTCTAAATTAGACTCTAAATTGAATCCTTCAACATTAGCATCATTCAGAAATAATTTTCCACAGGTTTTATCTAGAGTTACATCTAAAGGAAATTGGATATGATCATCATTTTCATCATTTGTTGTTATTGGATAATCATTCAAAGTAGAACTATGACTTAAATCAGGCTTGAAAACCTGAATTTTAAAATCTCCCTTTCCAGCACCATCTTTAATATTACTATATAATGTAAAGGTTCCAAAATCAGGCTTTTCAGTAATTACCTTAAACACTTCGCTTAAATCAACTCTATCAGCATAATCTATGGCATAAATAAAATCCAGTTTATCAATAAACAAACTTCCGGGAGAGCCAATACTACTTAAATTCGAGTTATAACTTAGGTCTTTATTGAATATTATTACTTCACCATTATTAGCACTATGACTTATTAATATATAATCGTCATTCGCAGCTACGCGATACGGGTTAATAATAGGGTGACCAGGAGTTCCTTGAAAACTTTTAAACCTACCATCCGCATAGTAGATTTTTAGAAAATATTTTTCCGTGACACTATTATCATTTTCTCTGTATGCATCTACAATAAACAGATTATTTTGATTGTCAAATTCAATTCCAGTAGGCTCAAAAAATTCATCCTCTCCACTACCAAAGTTTCCACCTATAATTGGTAAAGGATTTCCATCTATCGTAAATCTTTTAATTGATTTAGACCCACTATCAGCAATATGGATTATATCTTTATTATCAATAGCAAGATCTAAAGGAGCATTCAAATTCCCATCCTCACCAAGCTTATCTGTAATTATATTGTCATAACTTTTATCTGCGGGATCATATTTGTATACCCCATTTCCAAAAGTAAGTACATAAACGTTGCCCTGTGAATCAGTATCTATAGAAATTACAATACCTGCACCTTCATCAGCTATCCCACCAGATCCAATAGGAAAATCGTCCAAAAATTTAAAGGAAGGATCGGTCTGCCCAAAAACGTTACCGGAAAAAATAAAAAGTAAGAATAGGAAAGTGCAGGCCTTCTTTAGAGAAGCGGCCTTAAAATCACATATTTTGTGTGCACTTATCAAATTCGGCATATTGAGTGAATGCCGTAAAGATAGGTATTGTTCGAAAACCGATCTTAAATTTATGCTAAGATTACGGTTAAGACTCACAAAGAGCCTGGATAGAAAATTAAACCGGGAAAATCACCTGATCTTCAAATGAAAATCGAGATAGGTTGAGACTGTCTCAAAACCTTTTTTTCCGTCACCCTGAACTTGTTTCAGGGTCTTATAAAATTTTGCATTCCAATTTTACAGATTCTGAAATAAATTCAGAATGACGATTTATTAAGGTTTTGAGACCGCCTCAGATCCCGGAAACTGAAAAATATTTTAAGACTCGGCTTCTTCCTTGTTCTTTACCACAAGTCTGAATCCTTCCCCGTGGATATTCAGTATTTCCACGTTCTCGTCTTTTTTCAGGTATTTCCTAAGTTTGGCGATATAAACGTCCATACTTCTTGAAGTAAAGTAGTTGTCGTCTCTCCAGATCTTAGTAAGCGCCAGTTCTCTTGGCATAAGATCGTTTTCATGTAACGCCAGTAATCTTAATAATTCATTCTCTTTTGGAGACAGTTTCTGCGGTTCCTCATCTCTGAAGGTAAGGAATCTTAGTTTTGAGTTTAGAGTGGAAATCTCCGATCTCAAATTCAAACTGCTTACTGTCTGCCACGCTATCTGTAGCTTTACGCTGCATGATCGCTTTGATCTTCATCAAAAGAACTTCACTATCAAAAGGCTTGTTCAGATAATCATCTGCTCCAACTTTATAACCTTTCAGTACATCTTCTTTCATCGCTTTTGCAGTTAAGAAGATAATTGGAATTTCTTCATTCTTCTCACGGATCTCTTTGGCAAGAGTAAACCCATCTTTATAAGGCATCATCACGTCCAGGATACAAAGATCAAAATCATCTTTTTTGAACTTCTCGAATCCTTCCATTCCATTCTTGGCGTGAGTTACCTCGTACTCATTCATGGCGAGGTAATCTTTAAGGACAGTTCCGAAATTCGGATCATCCTCTACTAATAAAATTTTCTTGTTTTCAGTTTCCATATATTAAGATATTAGTGGTAGTTTAATTATAAAGGTACTTCCTTTTCCTTTTTCGCTGGTTACGCTAATTTCACCATGATGATCATCTATGATCTGTCTTGCATACGCAAGGCCTAATCCATGACCTTTAACATTGTGAATATCACCGGTATGTTCGCGATAAAATTTTTCAAATATTTTTTTCTGAACCAGTTTGCTCATTCCAACTCCCTGGTCTCTAATTTCACAATAAATATAGTTCTTTACATTGGTGGTGTAAATATCAATTTTCGGTTCATCTTCAGAATACTTTATCGCATTGTCCAGTATATTCACGATTACATTCGTAAAGTGATCCTGGTTAGCGAGCACGGAAGAACGCAAAGCTCCAAAATGGGTTTGTACATAACCTCCTCTGTCCTCAACGATCAATTCCACATGCGATATCGCATCATAAATAATATCATGCAGCTGGTGTCTCTCTTTGTTAAGGTCCAGTTCATTCTTTTCCAGTTTTGAGATCCTTAATACATTCTCTACCTGGGCATGCATACGTTTGTTCTCATCCCGTATCATTTGAAGATATCTCGCTACTTTGGACTGATCTTCTATCACCTTTGGATTCTTAATAGCATCCAGCGCAAGGTTGATGGTTGCGATAGGAGTCTTGAACTCATGGGTCATATTATTAATAAAATCAGTCTTTATCTGTGATATTTGTCGTTGTTTGATCAGCTGTGATAACGCACTGGAATAGGCGATCACGATGATCAATGTAAATATGATCGATAGGCATGCCATCAGGATCACTGATGATAATACGGCTTCTTTCTTATTGGTGAAATTCACCAGTAACTGGTAACCACTATTTCCTGCGCTATCCATAAATAGCGGTACCGCATAGGTGGCAGGATGATCCAGACTAAAATTATCTGAATGCACATTAGTAGCTATCGAATTATTATAAACACCATACTCAAAAGATGTTTTAAGATCTCTCTCATCTAATTCTTCAGTTAACAGCTCTTTAATGAGTTCTTCTGAAACCCTTTTATGCACCGGCAATCTTACTACAAGTTCCGAAATGGCAGAGCGAAGAATATCCTTCTCCACCTCTTCCATCCTGGAAAGTCTTTCTATATGTTCAATTCTTTGCCTCGCACTTAAATTATCACCGTCCAGCTGATTGCTCGAAACAATATCAGTCACTCTTTTATTGATCATTTTAGTGAACTGTATACTATCCTGGGCGAACTGTAAAAAGCCAGAAGAAACTTTATAATCTTCTTCCAGAATTGTCTCTGAATTGAAATAGGTCTTATTCCGGCTATCGTCCCGGTTCGAGTAAAAATATTCGGTTAAAGTCCGGTCACTCAATCTGCTATTAAGACTGTCTGGATTCTTAAACTGAAAATAATACTTTTCGAATTCCCTTTTTTGAATTTCATCGGAAACCCTGATTAAGGCCTGTTTCGCATTATAAGAAAACTGCTGCTCACGATCATCAATAGTGCTTTTAATCCAGTATCCCTGTACGAAAATGATGCCTATAAGGGACAAGCTCATCAGGGCTACGAGAAGGACAAAAAGCTTCTTATTCATGCGGTCAAAAGTAAGATTTTAACATTTAGACATTAAAGTGTTTAACCAAATGTTAACAAAACTTCTAACAATTTTTAGCTGCTTTTAAGATTTCATCGTGAATATGTTCAACTTGCCGTTTCGTTTGAGCTAAATCCTCGTTTTTTATTATGAAATCAGCTAATTCAGACTTTTTCTCATCACTCCATTGATTATCCATTCTATTCTGAATTTCCTCAATAGAACTATCGTCTCTTTTTTGAAGTCGTTGGATTCTTAACAATTGTGGAGCAATGACCAGAATACTAAAGTCACATTTTTTATAACCGCCGGTTTCAAATAAGATTGCGGCCTCATAGATCACATATTTAGAAGACTGCTCTTTTAACCATTCATCAAAATCTCTGGCTACCGCGGGATGGATTATATTATTAAGTTTGGAAAGCTGCTCTTTATCTCCAAATACCCTGGAAGCTATGAACTTTCTATTGGGTTCATGGTCATGATATGCCTCTTCTCCAAAGAGTTCAATGATCTTTTTGCGAATTCCGGAAGACCGGTTCATCAACCTTTTACCGGCATCATCGGCGATATAAACGGGAATGTCCTTTTCTTTAAAGAAGCCGGCCACCGTAGTTTTTCCACTTCCTATTCCTCCGGTAAGACCTACAATTTTCATCTTTTGATAACGAATTGGATTTTTCGTTCATTCAGTCTTATACTATTAATAAAACCGGGCTTTTCAACGATCTGGGCGATCATATAATCATCTCCCTTCTTGATATCATTAAAGTTGCAAACTACCCTGAAATCTGCTGAACTTACACTTTCAAATTGTTGAAGATTCACCTGGTAATAAACGATCACTGTTTTTGGAAAATACGCAAGATTAAGTTCCGGGGGAACATTCACTACTTCTACCGCGATCTCTGCGCTGCCTTCGGTATATTTTTCAACCTTCTGGGAATACTTTACACTATTATCGTAAAAACTAAGCATGCCTAAGCCGGAAGTATCAATTTTCACAGTGCCATTAAGGTCTTTATTTACCTTTTTTAATTCCAGGGAACGGGTTTTAACACTGGTTAAACTATCTATGATCTTTTCCGGGCCGCTTACCTTTACCGAATCGGGAGTTAATTTCACAGGATCATCTGCTGAAAATCCTACGGCGTAGCTAACCTCGATATCAGGTATCACCTTCAGCATCTTTTCTTTTTTAAATTGAAAAGGAACCACGATCTCTTCCTGGATTATTCGGGAATTCTCGAAGTCGATTTTTAGCTGCTGCTCGATCTCGGTTAAGTGATTCTGAAGTGTATAAACAAGATTTTTTTCTGTCTCTCTGGCTTTGGAAAGATCTATGTCGAGCTGAGGATTAACGATCTTATAATAATAAATATTAAACCCATTATCCTGCAGCTGAAGATCTACATGACCCGGACGCTCATCTGAAATACTTTTGTCTAAAGGTGCATTGGTATAATTCAGAGGAATTTCAATGAGTTGGGTATAGGTTTTAGAAAACTGGACCAAAACCCACACAATGGCAGAAAAGACCAGAAAGAAGCTGAATGTTTTTACGCTGGATCTTTTAAATCTTGGTTTTTTAATCACCTATCTCTTTTTTAAAAAATAATTGAGGAAACTCTTTTTCCGGCTGCCTGTTCAGGATCCCAATTTTTAAGGTAGACTTGATAAATCCAAATCCGTATCCTGAAAATTGCACAATTACAGCTCTTATTGCCAGTAACCCAATATAAATACTTTTCTTTTTTATCGCAGCATCTATGCCAATAATTAAGAAATAAATTAAATAACAACCTATAAAGAACCATTGCCCAACTAAAGCCATGATTATGGAAAATATCAATCCTGCTATAAAAAGTGTGGGAAACCAGTACGTGATCTTTGCAGAGCCGGGATGCCATTTATTCAAAATAGGCCTTACCAGCCCGAATTTCTTAACCTGTATATAAAATTTATCCCAGTCTATTCTCCGCTTATGAAAAACCCTGGCCTCCGGGATGAGGCAAATTTTGAATCCTGCATTTTTCAACCGCAAGCTAAGATCGGGATCTTCACCCGGGTGAATTTGTCCAAATCCTCCACTGGTTTCAAATGCTTTCCTGCTTATTCCCATATTAAAGCTACGGGGCTGAAAATCCTTCGCACCCCTCCTACCTCCCCTTATTCCACCTGTGGTGAAAAAAGAGGTCATAGAATAATCTATGGCCTTCTGAACATTGCTGAAGGATTCATGGGCCGCATCCGGACCTCCAAAACAATCACAGTAATTTTGTGATAGAAAAGTATTGACTTCCTTTAAGTAATTTTCAGGCAGGATAACATCAGAATCCAGGATCAGAAAATAATTAGATCGTGCCTTTTTCATTCCGTAATTCCTGGAATCTCCGGGACCTGAATTGGACTTATAATAATACCTGATATTGAGGTCTTCTGAAAAATTCCTGACGACCTCATCAGATCTTATACTGGAACCATCTTCTACTATTACCACCTCAAAGGACACCTTTGAAATAAGTTTCCTCATGCTTTCCAGCAGCTCCCTGATCTCGTCGGGACGATTATATACCGGAATTATAAAGGAATATTCTGGATGCATGTAAGGTGATTAAAAAGAAAACTGCCGAAATCTGATCACTTAAGATACAGTTTTCCGGCAGTATAATATCATTAATTTCTACTCCTGGTCTTCAACAAACGCCTCCATCACTTCCTGGCTAACTCCCGTGTTAGAGAATCCACCATCATGAAACAGGTTTTGTAAAGTGACCTTTTTAGTAAGGTCTGAGAATAAAGTCAATGTATAATTAGCACATTCTTCAGCCGTAGCATTTCCAAGCGGAGACATTTTTTCAGCAAAAGCGATAAATCCGTCAAAGCCTTTAACTCCCTGTCCTGCGGTAGTTGGAGTTGGAGATTGAGAAATCGTGTTTACTCGTACCTTCTTGTCTTTTCCGAAGAAATACCCAAAGCTACGGGCAATAGATTCAAGATATGCCTTGTTATCTGCCATATCGTTATAATCTGGGAATACTCGTTGGGCAGCCATGTAACTAAGCGCTACAATACTTCCCCACTCGTTCATCGCATCCTTTTTATAAAGAACCTGCATCGTCTTATGAAAAGAAACAGCAGACACATCCCAGCCTTTTGTAGTATAATCATAGTTCATATCTGTATAGTGATTTCCTTTTCTCACGTTTACAGACATCCCAATGGAGTGAAGAACAAAATCGATCTTACCTCCAAGAATTTCAGTTGCTTTTTCAACAAGATTTTCAAGGTCTTCAACTTTAGTTGCATCGGCAGGGATGATCTCTGATCCTGTTTTTTCAGCAAGATCTTTAATGCTTCCCATTCTCATTGCGATTGGTGCATTCGTTAAAACAAATGTTCCTCCTTCTTCGTGGACTTTTTCAGCTGTTTTCCAGGCAATAGAATTTTCATCTAATGCTCCAAAAATGATTCCTCGTTTACCTTTAAGCAGGTTATATGACATGTGATTTATTTTTTGTGGTTGTTAACGCTTGTAAATATAGCAAAGTTGTTTTGAATTCGATATTCTGTATTGAGTATTCAGTATTCAGTATTTAGTATTTAGTATTTAGTATTTAGTATTTAGAAATTAAATTTTTAATCGTACTTTAAAAAGTTTATTTATAACTTCTCACTTCTCACTTCTCACTTCTCACTTCTCACTTCTCACTTCTCACTTCTCACTTCTCACTTCTCACTTCTCACTTCTCACTTCTAACGTCTAGTTTAGCAAAGCCTTCGCATGCGCCCTGGCTGAATCGCTTTTGGTATTACCTCCCAGCATAAGTGCCAGTTCTTCTATACGATCATCTTCTTCCAGTCTTACGATCTTGGTTTGAGTGGCCACCTCGTTATCTTCTTTGAAGATCTTGAAGTGGGTAGCTCCTTTTCCGGCAATTTGCGGTAAATGCGTAATCGCGATCACCTGCATATTATTTCCCATTTTTTTCAGGATCTCGCCCATTTTCTTCGCGATCTCTCCGGAAACTCCCGTATCTATCTCATCAAAAATGATGGTAGGCAAATTGCTTTGTGCCGCCAGTATACTCTTAACCGCAAGCATTATTCTTGATAATTCTCCTCCTGAAGCAGCCTTTTTGATCTCTTTGAAATTGCCGCCTTTATTCGCTGCCAGAAACCATTCCAGTTTATCGCGTCCGTTCGAAAGGAATTCATTCCCCTGTTCCAATTCAATATTCAACCTGGCATTTGGCATCCCGAGATCTTTCAGGATCTGTTCAGTTTGTTCTATAAATGCCGGAATGATCTTCTCCCTATTATTATGAAGCTTATCAGCAGTTTGCCCGAGAATGTTTTCCTGTTCTTTAATAGCCGCCTGGATTTCATTCAACGCTGTTTCCGCATTTTCTGTAACCGAAACTTTTTCCTGAAGCGAACTTATGATCTCCAGCAGTTCTTCCACATTTTCAGCATTATGCTTTTTCTGAAGATTATATATAAGCTGAAGTTTTTGATTAACCATTTCCAGCTCTTCCGGATTGGCCTCTACCCTCTCCAGGGCATCAGTCATTTCAGCTTCAAGATCATCCAGTTCTATGATCGCACTTTGGATCCTGTTATGAAAATTCTCATAATTAGCAGAGAACCTGGTAATTTTTGAAAGATTTGCTCTAACCGCTTTTAAACTATCCAGACTTCCTATCTCTTCCTGTTGCAATTGATTTCATAGCCGAACTCAAATTTTCAGTAAGCTCCTCCACATTATTCAGTTCTTCATAGCGCTCTTCAAGCTCTTCCTGCATACCTTCCTTTAGTCCTGCTTCTTCCAGCTCGTTCAAAAGGAAAACGTTGTAATCATATTCTTTAGCCGCCTGCGACTGATCTTCTTTTAACGCTTCAAAACGATTCAGAAGAACTTTATATTCCTTCAATTCACTTCTATATTGAAGAATAACAGATTCATTTTTGGCAATGGTATCAATTACGTTGAATTGATAATCGGCATTTCCAAGGCTCAGCGTTTCATGCTGACTATGAATATCTATAAGATAGGTTCCCAGTTTTTGCAGCGCAGAGATCTTAACCGGGGTGTCATTAATAAAAGCCCTGGATTTACCTGAGGGCAATATTTCTCTTCTAATGATACTATTATGCTCATAATCCAGATCTTCCTTGTTAAAGAACTTTTCCAGTTTATAATTTGAAATCGTGAAATTCCCTTCTATAACACACTTCTTCTCAGTATTCCTTATAGAACTGAAATCGGCTCTATCCCCCAGAAGAAGACCAAGAGCCCCAAGCATTATAGATTTTCCGGCACCGGTCTCACCTGTTATAATTGTAAATCCCGGCTGAAGACCAATATTAATGTCTTCAATTAAAGCGTAGTTTTTTATAGAAAGGGATGTAAGCAAATCGGTTAAAATTTGTGCTAAATATACGGGAGAAAAAAATTGAAATCAACCAAAAAGACTACTGAATATTTCTCCAGTTTCTGGCGTATCTGGGAGCGATGCTATTCAGGGTTTCCTCAAGTTCTGCATTGTCTTCTATTGAAGGTCCTCCGGAATAAACTGAAGAAATCTCATCGGCCTTGGAATCTAGAAATACTCTTAAAAGCAATGAATTATTACGACGATTATTCATCACTTCCAGGTCATTTAAAGCTTCTGCTATCGCAGTTTTGCCCGCCAGCACGTCCTCATGCATCACATCAAGACCCAAACGATGATATTTGTAAAGTGCCGTTCTATATTCAGCATAAGTATTTGCGAGAAGATCGGCATTCAGTCTAAATCTCGAACGCTGACCGTCAGATCCTCTCCAGCCCTGGGAATTTCCCTGCTGGGCATTGGTAACAATCCTATTTGCCTCTTCAAAATATTCGGTTCCTCCTTCGGGAGCAAAAGTATCGGCATCCATGCCCAATATCGTATAGACATAATATGAAATTACCGAAACTAAATTGGAACTGTAAGCATTCTGACTATAATTCAGTGGCTGATATTCCCTGTAACTAAAACCGAACTGCTCGTCGTTGAAATTAAATACAGGGGTAACCATGGAAGTTCCATATACCGGCCTGGAAGACTGCACCTGTATAGTCCCATTGAAACTTTCACCTTCAAATTTATTGATGGTGATAAACATGCTGCAATTGATGCGTTCCTGGCTCTGGAAATTCCTATCGGTCCAGGTTGTTTGGTTTACAAACTCGTTTAGAGCCCGCTCCAAAGTTTTAAAAACCGAAAGATTATTTTGTCCGGTTTGCTCGGCATTCACTATAATTTCACATTTAACCTGCTGCGCAAAACTTATTTGCATTCCAACAAAAACCAATATGAAACTAAAAATTTTACGCATTCAATAAATTTATAATTTCGGTGAGTATATCCTGAGCCACTTCTTTTTTTGATTTCAAATCGAAATCCTTCTTTTTGTCTGGATAGATGATACTTATTTTATTGGTATCGCTTTTAAAACCGGCACCTTTATCATTAAGTGAATTTAAAACAATAAAATCAAGATTCTTTCTTTTCAATTTAATTCTTGCATTTTCAACTTCATTATTGGTTTCTAATGCAAAACCTATGAGTTTCTGATTTTTCTTTTTCTCTCCAAGGCTGGCGAGAATATCTTCAGTTTTTGTCAACTCTAAAGTCAGCGAATCATCATTCTTCTTGATCTTTTGATCGGCTACCGTTTTGGGCTTATAATCTGCTACCGCTGCAGCTGCAATAAAAACATCGGCTTCCTCAAAATTTGAATGAGCAGCTTCGTACATTTCTCTTGTACTGGTCACTTTTATCAAATTTATTTTTTTCTCATCGATCGAAAGATGCGTAGGACCAGATATTAAAGTCACCTCAGCACCCAGTTCCATTGCTGTCGTTAGCTATTTCATAGCCCATTTTTCCGCTGGAATGATTTCCTATAAAACGAACAGGATCTATAGCTTCGTATGTAGGGCCGGCAGTAATAAGTATCTTTTTTCCTTTAAGAGGCAGGTCTTCTGTAAAATGATCTTCCAGGAACTGAATAATATCTTCAGGCTCTGCCATTCTTCCTTCTCCATGCAGGCCACTGGCAAGTTCTCCCGTTCCCGCAGGGATCATGACGTTGCCATATTCCTTAAGAACTTCAAAACTCTTTTTAGTGGAAGGATGTTTGTACATATCCAGGTCCATTGCAGGAGCAAAAAACACCGGACATTTAGCGGAAAGATAAGTAGCCAGTAAAAAATTATCGCTGTTACCCGTAGCCATTTTTGAAAGCGTACTGGCTGTAGCAGGGGCTATAAGCATGAAATCGGCCCAAAGGCCGAGTTCAACGTGATTATTCCATTTCGCATTTTCATCTTCCTCATCTGTAAACGAAGAAAAAACTTCATTTTTAGAAAGCGTGGAAAGTGTAAGCGGAGTGATAAATTCTTTGGCTGCCGGTGTCATTACAACTTTCACATCGGCGCCATTTTTTACAAATAAACGTACTAAGCCGGCAATTTTAAAAGCAGCAATGCCACCCGTTATGCCTAATAAGACCTTTTTACCGTTAAGTACAGACATATTTGCGTCCAGATTCTATTCTTCGATATCTTCTTTTGTGTTACGGTAGTAGATCTTATCTTCTAACCACTCCTGGATTGCCAGTGATTGTGGTTTTGGCAATTTTTCGTAGAATTTAGAAACTTCTATCTGCTCTTTGTTTTCGAAGATCTCATCCAGAGAATCGTTATAAGTAGCAAATTCATCAAGCTTCTCCAATAATTCCTTTTTTATTTCACCATTGATCTGTCCTGCTCTTTTAGCAACTATTGAGATCGCTTCATAAATATTCCCGGTTGGCTCATCTACCTTATTTCTATCAATAGTAGTAGTGTTTACCGGTGCATCAATTTTCTTAAAATCCATCATTCCTAGTATTAAAAATTCTGTAACCTTTTGTCAATTTCTGATGAGGAGTCTTCCAACTGTGGTGTATACTCTCCTTCAGGATAATATTTTTTATATGAATTGTAAAATTCCTTTGCCTGGTTAAGCCTGTCTTCCATTAAAACTTCAAAACTATTGATCGCAAGCTTGTAAGCTGAATCAAATCTATAATAATAAGCAGCTTCCCTAAAAGGAGATCCAGGATAATCTGCTATAAAGTTATTGAAAGAAGCGATCGCTGCTTTATAATATTCCGTATGGTGATACTGTTTAGCGATCTCATAAGCTTTTTTCTCCAGTTTAATTCTTAACTCGGTTGCCTTCTCGTTTGCAGATTCTACAAACTCTCCTTCAGGATATGTGTTAAGATATGTCTGCAATTCCTCAATGGCCTTATGCGTATCGGTTTGATCCAGGTTATACTTTGGTGAACGGTAGAAGTAACTGTCTGCACTTTTGTATGCCGCTTCTTCTGCCTTCTGGCTAGTTGGATATAATTGAAGAAATCTCTCAAACTGGAAAGGAGCATTGTAATAATCTTCAAGTTGATAATACGTATCGGCTAAAAGAAAAACCAGTCTTTCTCCTTGTGGTTTTCCACGGAATTGTGGCTCGATCTGTTCAAGTAATCTTAATGCTTTTCTTAGCTTTTTATTACTGTCTTCCTCTTTGCCTTCGTTATATAATTCCTCTGCAGCCGAATATTTTGGAGCAGTATCTTCACTTTTAAGTAACTTTTGGTATTCACTACAGGAAACAGTGACCATTAGTAAACCTAAAACAAGAATTCCTTTTTTCATGATACGTAAAAACATCTGGCAAAAATACATTTTTTGTTACTATAAAAAAAACTTTCCTAAGCTCCTCAAATAACCGCATTTTCAAGGGATTATTGCAACTTAGGAATTCTTTCTTTTTAAAATTTTATCGAAAATTGATCAGAAATTGTCCATAAATGTATTGATTCGATTCTGCAGAACATCGGTAGCTTCCACCAGCGGTAACCTCAAATAATTGGAAACCAACCCTTTTTTTGCCAGCAAGGCTTTTATCCCGGCAGGATTCCCTTCTGCAAAAATAAGATCTATGGAAGGTGCAATTCTATAATGCAATTTATAAGCTTCAGACACATTGCCTTTCAAACCGGCTCTTACCATATCTGAAAATTCTTGTGGAAGCCCCTGTCCAATAACAGAAATCACCCCTTTCCCTCCTGCCAGAATCATTGGCAAGGTGATCATATCGTCTCCCGAGATCACTTTAAAATCTTCCGGAACAAGACTAATAAGCCTCATGGCCTGTACAATATCTCCGGCAGCTTCTTTAACTCCTATAACATTGCTGCAGTCTCTGGCAATTCTATTCACAGTTTCAGGTAAAATATTTGAAGCTGTTCTTCCCGGAACATTATAAAGAATAACCGGTAAAGGAGATGCTTCTGAAACCGCTTTAAAATGACGATAAATACCTTCCTGAGTTGGTTTATTATAGTATGGAGAAACAGAAAGTATAGCATCAAAACCTTCAAGATCCTGCGTCTGCAATTCTTCAAC
This sequence comes from uncultured Flavobacteriaceae bacterium, assembly GCA_963779835.1. GTDB lineage: Bacteria > Bacteroidota > Bacteroidia > Flavobacteriales > Flavobacteriaceae > Christiangramia. The sequence goes on along the minus strand of CAVZZT010000007.1, from coordinate 45,551 downwards.
GATTCCAGCCGTATTATTACCTCCAATCCCCAGCACCAGCGGTAACTTTCCAGCATTAGCATCCTTAACTACAGATTTCACAAGTTCCTTTTCCTTCTTAGTAAGTGTAGCACTTTCAGCAGTAGTTCCCAGAACTACTAAATATTCAATCCCATTTTCTATCTGGTTTTTTACCAGCTTGCTTAAAGCTTCAGTATCTACCGATAAATCTTCTTTAAATGGTGTAATTAACGCTACTCCTGTTCCCACAAAGGCTTCCATCTATTATTCTCTTTTTAAGATTTTTAAATATTTTATTAATTCCTGCTGAAAAACGCCGATCTCTTGCGCATCAATTTCCACATCATAAATTCCGAAATCATCGGGTTTGTTTCCTATTTTAAAGATTGCATTTGATTTAGCAACCAGTAACTCACCTAAAATTGACTGATCTGAAAAATGGCCAATAATAAAATCAAAACGCTCTTCAGTAAATTTTCTTATCGCTTCTTTATTAAATTCTCCACTCAGGCTTACATCTTTCTTCTCTAGAATTTCAGCATTTAGATCCTGAGGCATATCCTTCGGTTCTCCACAAACAACAACCTGAATCTTCGCGTTACTAAACCCGGCAACTTCTTTAAGATTTGCAAGTTTTAATTTTTGATCCAGATCTTTAGCATCAATGATCAAACCTACTTTCCCCGTATTACCTGCTCCCTGCCCAGCCTTATTTTTTAAAGCCTTACGGATCTTTTTAGAATAGATAATACTTTTCAATTTAGAGATGATCATCGCTCGATTTAGGTGGGCAAATGTAAATAATTTATAGCAACATCAAAGGAGAAAATACTGCGCGAGCATTGATCTATATTGGAATATAACAGCTTTATTTTTTCTGTTAAATAAGGATCATTTATACAAGATCCATAAGCTTGAGTTTCTTTTCCTGAGTAGCGTAAAATCGAAAAGCCAGTAAAATACCGGCAAAATGTAAGAAACTCTGTAAGAGTAAAACACTGGTATCTGGAAAGTAATAATGCGCCATATCCCTTAATATCCCGGAAACTACTATGGACATTACCAAAATAACGAAGTATACTGATTTTCGGGAATAAGAATTTAAATAATAAACCAGGCCTACAATTGAGAGCACAAGTAGAGTCATATAATACATGGAGTAAAGGCCAAATTCAGCAAATCCGTTTATATGCCCTTTAAGAACCTGAAAATGATCAAAAACAAAATATACGTTGGCGATTATCATCAAGAAGAAGAAAATAAGCATAAACTTATTACCAGTTTCCCTTTTTGTATGCCTCCAGGCCTCAGTTATTAGAAATAGATAACTTAACATTTGCAAGACCAATACAATATAATAAATCATCACTTCGTCCTCAAAGAATTTAAAGAAAGCAGCAGAAATACTAAATCCCAGAAATAAAATAATATTCTTATTAGAAAAATCCAGTTTACTGCAAAATCCAAAGGTAAGAGCCAGGTAAGTCAGAAATTCAGCACTATTTGATATCCAATTGATCTCATAAAATACAGCACCCAAAATTAAAACAAGCACAGGAATGCTTATTAAAAGGCAAAATCGGTTTTGTTTCATAATCAATAGAAATGGGACTCTAAATTTAGAAAAAAATTCACGGCAATAACATACTCTTAAACAATTATTGTTATTATGTTAAACCTATAATTAAACGCCTTAATAACCAAGGATATATAAGCAAACAATCTCTGATACCTTTAATTGATCATTTCAATAATTCTAATTGACCGTTACCAACATTTATAGTTTTCTATATTTGCAAAATATTTCAGCATATGAAAACAATCAGAATAGTATTAATTGCATTTGCAGGTCTTTTTATCTCTTGTAAAGGAAATGACCTAAATAATTTAAAGGTTTCAGAAATTCAAACCGAAAGAATTGCAGTGGATTCAACATTCACTTCAGAAAAAGCAATCTCTCAATTTATCGAGCCCTATAAGAAACACCTCAACGCTACTTTAGACTCAACTTTAGCGTATAATCCAACATTTTTATCCAAAAACGACGGAGATCTTAATACGGCAATTGGAAATCTAATGGCCGATGCGGTTTTTATTCAGGCTAACCCAACTTTCAAGAAAAAAACCGGAAAAGATATTGATATTGTTTTGTTGAACCATGGCGGGATTCGTTCTGAAATACCACAGGGAAATGTAACTACCAGGACAGCTTACCAGATCATGCCTTTTGAGAACGAGATCGTGATCGTTGAGCTCACCGGAAAAAAATTAAAGGAGATGCTTAAATATCTTGAGAAAGCAAAAACTGCACATCCCGTGAGTGGCATTGAAATAGTGGCAGATAAAAATTACAAAATTGAAAAAGCCACTATTAAAGGCAGGGAAATTGAAGATAATAAGACATACTTTGTAGCGACATCAGATTATCTTTCCGGAGGCGGCGATAATATGAATTTCTTTAAAGACCCGGTGAACATCTACGGTGCCGACTATAAAATAAGAAATGCCATGATCGACTATTTTTCAAAAATAGATACTATCAAAAGTAAAATCGACAACCGCTACATTAGAAATTAGAATTATGAAAAGAAGATACTTCATTCAAAATACAGCAGCGGCTACAGCTTTTATAGGTCTTGGCGGGCTTTCCTCTCTTTCCTTTAAACCGGATAGAAAACATATAACTATTCTACATACGAACGATGTGCATAGTCATATTGAGCCTTTTGGTCCTGATGCCGGCAGAAATGCAAATCTTGGAGGCGTAGCCAGACGGGCAACTTTAGTGGAGCAGGTTAGAAAAGAAAATCCAAACACTTTGCTATTGGATGCGGGTGATATTTTCCAGGGAACACCCTATTTCAATTTCTATGGAGGTGAACTGGAATTCAAATTAATGAGCATGCTGAAGTATGATGCGGCAACCATTGGAAATCACGATTTTGATAATGGTATTGACGGATTATACGCTCAATTACCTCATGCGAAATTTCCGTTTATAATCTCTAACTACGATTTTTCGAATACGATTATGGACGGTAAGGTTCAGAATTACAAAGTATTTGAAAAAGACGGGATCAAAATTGGGGTTTTCGGACTGGGGATTGAACTGCAGGGACTGGTAAACGATAAATTATACAAAGAGACAAAATATCTTGACCCGGTTGAAATCGCTACCGATACGACCCGAAAATTAAAAGAAGAGGAAAATTGCGATCTGGTAATATGTCTTTCCCATCTTGGTTATGAATATTCCAACGAGAATAAGATCTCTGATATGGAACTTGCCAAAAAAACAGAAAATATAGACCTCATTATTGGTGGACACACCCATACTTTTCTGGAGAAACCAACAGTAGCAACCAATAAGGCCGGAAAAAAAGTACTTGTAAACCAGGTTGGCTGTTATGGTCTTTATTTAGGAAGAATCGATTTCTATTTAGATTCAGAGAATAATGTTGAAGCAAACGGAGTAAAGATCACTGTTAATTAACTCCTACTTTACAGGAAAATCAAAATACGTATTTGGGTAAGGCTCCATATTATAGGTATAGTGCCACCACTCTTCGGAATATGACCTGAAGCCGTGTTTTCGCATGGTTTTTTTCAGGATTTCACGATTCGCTCTTTCCTGTTCTGAAATTTGAGTTGTATTTAGATGCGAAACTTCTCCGAAGAAATCATAGGTTCCACCCATATCGACATTTTTACAATCTGAAACATTGATCAAAGTAAGGTCTACCGTACTTCCCCTGGAATGTCCCGATCTCGTGGCTATATAACCAAGCTCGAAAAGATCTTTTTTCTCAACATCAGGATAAAACTCCTGCTTCATTAAAGTATCTTCACTATTGCGTGCCCACTCCATAAAATGATTGACTGCTCGCTGAGGACGATAGGCATCATAGATCTTCAGCATAAAATCATTTTGGATCAGTTCTCTCTGAACCTCAGCAAGAGCTTTAGCGGCAGGAGCACTTAATATCGCCTGCTCTTTTTCATAACCATCGATTGGTTTCCCAACAAAATTATGATCTCCTGCATACCTTATCTCATAAACTATATCGGGAATAACCTCATCTATATAAACAAAGCCTTCAGGTAATTCCTGAGCGTAGTTCTGAAAGGAAATCAAGAGGATTCCCAACAGAATAAAAAAGCGATATTTAAAATTGATAAAATTAAAAGCCATTTTTAGTTATTCGAGCATTTTTAAGAAATCGTCTTCACTAATAATATTGGTTCCTAATTTTTCAGCTTTGGCCAGTTTACTTGGCCCCATATTATCTCCCGCAACCAGGTAATTCGTTTTAGATGAAATAGAACTTGAAACTTTCCCGCCATTATCTTCAATCATCTTTTTAAGGTCATTTCTGGAAACTTTTTCAAAAACTCCGGAAATCACAAAGCTATTTCCCGCAAGAATACTGGTTTGATTGGCTAGTTTCTCCGCAGAGATCTCTAGCTGAATTCCATAATCTTTTAGTCTTTCAACATTTTCACGATTAGTTTCTACCTTGAAGAAATCTACCACACTCCAGGCAATTCGCTCTCCAATTTCATCTAAATTGATAAGCTCTTCTTCTGAAGCTGCGATTAAGGCTTCAATACTTTTAAAATGTTTCGCCAGTTTCTTAGCAACCGTTTCACCAACATATCGAATTCCCAGCGCAAACAACACTCTTTCAAATGGAATCTCTTTAGATTTTTCAATTCCACTAATCAGATTCTCTGCAGATTTTTCTGCCATTCTTTCTAATGGAAGCACATCCTCTTTTTTCAAAGTATAGAGATCAGCATAATTTTCAATAAGCCCGGCATTTACCAAAAGCGCTACAGTTTCTCCTCCCAGACCTTCAATATCCATTGCCTTTCTGGAAATATAGTGCTGGATTCTCCCGATAATTTGTGGCGGACATCCATTAGTATTAGGGCAATAATGTTGCGCTTCTCCTTCTTTTCTAACTAAAGGAGTATCACATTCCGGGCAATTTGAAGCATATTCGGTTGGATTAGAATCCGGATCTCTTTTTGTGAAATCTACTCCCACTATTTTCGGAATGATCTCCCCTCCTTTCTCAACAAAGACGGTATCGCCTTCCCTTACATCCAGTTTTTCGATCTGATCGGCATTATGAAGAGACGCTCTTTTAACAATGGTTCCGGCAAGCTGAACAGGATCAAGGTTCGCCACCGGGGTAATCGCTCCAGTTCTTCCAACCTGGTAAGTGATCTTATTCAATTTTGTAGATTCCTGTTCTGCCTTGAATTTATAAGCAATTGCCCATCTTGGAGACTTGGCAGTATGTCCAAGTTCATCCTGCTGATGAAAATCGTTCACCTTCACTACTACCCCATCGGTCTCATAAGGCAGGTCATGGCGATGCTCATCCCAATAGTTGATATATTGCAAAACCTCCTCAATAGATTCTTTCAATTCAGATTCCCCGGGCACTTTAAACCCCCATTCACGGGCTTTTTCAAGCCCTTCGAACTGAGAAGCAATTCCTGTATTTTCTCCCGTTATGCTATAAAGTAAACATTCCAAAGGCCGCCTGGCAACCTCAGCGCTATCCTGCAACTTCAAACTGCCGGAAGCCGTATTCCTGGGATTGGCATATGGCTCTTCACCAATATCCACTCTCTCCGCATTCATCTTTGCAAAGCCTTCATAAGGCAGGACAATTTCGCCTCTTATATCGAATTTTTCAGGAAATTCTCCCTTCAGTTTTAAAGGAACTGATCTTATAGTTCTTACGTTATTCGTCACATTATCCCCTTGAAATCCATCTCCACGGGTCACGGCCTTTTGCAAAGTTCCGTTTTCATAAGTAAGACTTATGGACGCTCCATCATATTTCAACTCGCAAACATACTGCACCTTACCTTCTACGATCTTCCTTATCCTTGTTTCCCAATCTTCCAGTTCTTCTTTGGAATAGGAATTGGAAAGAGAATACATTCTATGATCATGAACTATCGGTCTCGAAATTTTTAGTCACGGCGCCCCCTACTCTCTGGGTTGGTGAATTTGGATCCTGGAACTCCGGATGCTTTTCTTCTAGCTGCTGAAGTTCCTCTAGCTTCATATCGAACTCGTAATCGCTTATCTGGGGCTTATCAAGTACATAGTAGTTATAATTATGCTGCTGTAATTCTTCCCGAAGACTATGAATTTTCTTTTCGACGTCCATGTAAATCTTAGTTGGTATTTATAGTTGTGAAATCTCCAGTGTATCCTTACTGAAGTTCATTTCGAAATTATTTTTCTGATGTTCAAATTCCATTCTGAAATTTGAAGTATAAGCCTCGTCTCCTGTGGGAAACCAGTCCTTTTTATCTTTATTGATCGTAATGATTAAACCTGAAGGATCCCCCACAGCACAGAATCTTTGAAAATCCCCATCAAAGCGTTCAAGACCACACTGAAGCTGCATTTTTTCAAATTTCTCCGATATATCCTGAGTTGCCAGTCCTATTTCAGCAATTCCCACAATGCTGGATGCACTGAAGAGTGCACTTTCCGGCTTCTTAAAATCTCTTCTGGAAATAAACTCCATGATATTTTCATCTTTATCATAAAAATAAACCGACATGGCCTGCCAGTTACTAAAGTCTATGATCTTATCACCATTAAATTCCAGTACTTTCATTTTATTATCCAGCCATTTCACAGCAGTTTCCTCTTGCCTGTCCGGAATATGAAAAGCAATATGATAGGGTGTAGAATTTTCCCTATATTCAAACTTTAGGATTGAATATCCGGCTTCAATTTCAAAACTCTTTTCCGAATAATCGCAGACATTAAAGCCCAATTCATCTCTATAGAATTTGAACTGAGATTCTATATTACTTGTATATACGGTTAGCTTTTTGATCTTCATCTTACGTCTGATTCCTGTTCATCCATTTTGGAACCGGTTTCGGCTCAAAACCTTTCATTTTCTCCAGTAATTCATCAAAATTATCGGAAATGAGTAAAATATCCAGATTATCTTTCTTCAAAAGACCTTTTTCAGTCATCTTACGCAACATCTTAATAAGATCATCATAAAAACCACCAATATTGAGAAGCCCTATTGGCTTTCTATGCAATCCTAACTGTGCCCAGGTTACGATTTCAAATAGCTCCTCAAAAGTTCCGAAACCTCCCGGCATCGCAATAAAAGCATCGCTCAACTCATTCATGGTCAGTTTTCGCTCATGCATATCTTCGGTAGTGATAAGTTTATCTAAATGAGGATGCACCACCTCTTTAGTTTTGAGAAAATCCGGGATCACTCCGGTTGCTTTACCACCATGTTCCATTACGCCTTTCGCCACCTGACCCATTAGACCTAATTTGCTTCCACCATAGATCAACCTGATATTAGCTTTTGCCATTTTCTCTCCAACCTCGAAGGCAGTTTCGAAGATCTCCTTATCCTTGCCATCGCTGCTGGCACAAAAAACGGCCAGACTATGAATCGTATTCTTCATCATTTATTTCTTTAAAGCTTTCAACATGCGGAAGTTTCCAAAAATATCCTTTTTCAACTCGGCATCAAAACCATAATTTTCGACTAAACTTTTTGTCTCTTCTGAAAGGTACTGGTTGATCTCAAAATATAATAGTCCGTTTTCCTTTAAAGCTTGCGAAGCTAGCCTGGCTATTTTGTCATAAAAAATAAGCGCATTATCATCCTCCACATATAAAGCAGTCTCCGGTTCGTGATTAAGAACATTCTTATGCATTTCCTGTCTTTCCAGATTTCTTACATAAGGCGGATTTGAAACGATAATATCATATTCCTGTTCTAAACTTTTTGTTTCCAGAATATTCACTTTTTTAAATGACACTTCAGCATTATTGATCGCTGCGTTTTGCTTTGCAACCTCTATTGCTTCTTCTGAAATATCAAAGGATGAAACTTTAGAATTCTTCAACTCCTTAGCCAGGCAAATCGGGATACAACCGGTCCCGGTACCTATATCCAGGATATTTAATTCTGAATTTGATTTTTTATGATCTGAAATGATCCATTCTACCAGTTCTTCGGTTTCAGGGCGAGGGATAAGAACGTTTTTGTTAACCAGAAATTCTCTGCCAAAAAATTCAGTTTTCCCAATAATATATTGAATTGGTTCATGATGTTTGAGTCGGCCTAAAGCCTCTTCAAATTTTGATTTTTGATCATCAGAAATCTCAGTTCCCGGATTCAAAGCAAGATCCAATCTTGAAACTTTAAGGAAGTTTTCCGTGAGCAGATAGAAAAAAGATTCAATTTCTGTCTCAGGATAGTCTTCCCTGAGCTGTTCTATAAATTGAATTTTTAATTGAGAAAGCAACATTGGCTGAAATTCTAGAGTTCCTTGACCATATAAACCGTACAGTTATAGTGCCCTGTATCGCCTAATGGCTTTTCAATCACTTCAAACCCGTTCTTATGATAGAGTTTCCTGGCATTTTCCATATAAGGCAAGGTTTCGATGTAACATTTCTCAAAGCCCTGTTTTCTTCCAAAATCAAGGCATTGGGTGATCATTTTCATACCTATGCCTTTTCCTCTGGCTTCTGGCAGGAAGTACATTTTTTGAAGCTCACATATTTCATCTTCTAATCCTGTAAGCGGAGCTATCCCCGCACCACCAATAATTTTAGAATTCTCTTCTACAACAAAATATTCTTTTTTATCGCCCTCATAGGTTTTGGTCATATCATCTAGAGCCTTGTCTTCATAAGCCGTTCCCACTTTCGGAACTCCCATTTCTACCAGTACATTTCTAATTAGCTCTTTAACCTGCTGATTATCTTCGGGTTTTATTTCCCGAATTCTCCATGTATTCATTCTGCTTAATTAATTCTATTTTTGTGCTGTGAATATACACGAAAAATACATAAAACGCTGTATAGAACTGGCGCAAAACGGGCTTGGATCCACCTATCCGAATCCTATGGTTGGGAGCGTAATTGTGCATGAGGGAAAGATCATTGGAGAAGGCTGGCATCGAAAAGCCGGTGAAGCTCATGCCGAGGTAAATGCGATAAATTCAGTGCAAGACGAAAAACTTCTGAAAAACTCCACGATCTATGTTAGCCTGGAACCTTGCAGCCATTTCGGAAAAACACCACCCTGCAGTGACCTTATTGTCGCCAAAGGAATCAGGAGAGTCGTTATTGGCACCATGGATCCTTTTGCCAAAGTTGCAGGCCGTGGAATAAAGAAGTTAATGGATGCCGGATGTGAAGTAAAAGTTGGCATTCTGGAAGAAGATTGTTTAGAACTTAATAAACGCTTTTTTACTTTTCATAAAAAGAAAAGACCCTATATCATATTAAAATGGGCACAAACCGGAGATGGTTTTATAGCTCCGGAAACCAGAACTGAAAAAAGACCTGTCTGGATCACGAACAAATATTCGGGTCAGATGGTCCATAAATGGCGCAGTGAAGAAGCGGCTATTCTCGTTGGAACCAACACGGTTCTGGAAGATAACCCTTCGCTGAATGTTCGAAAATGGACTGGAGAAAATCCTGTGCGAATTGTCATCGATAAAGAGCTTAAAATTTCAAAGGATTTTTCAGTATTGGATGGAAAACAGAAAACCATTGTTCTCTGCGGAAAGGATCAAACTTCAGATAATAAAAATCTGGTCTTTCAGAAGATCGATTTTTCAGAAAATATCGCAGAGGCAATTTGCGGAATTCTTTACCAAAACGAATTGCAATCGGTTATCATTGAAGGAGGACGAAATACGCTTCAGCAATTCATCGATTCTAACATATGGGATGAAGCACGGGTTTTTACCGGAAGCACCTATTTCGAAAGAGGAATAAAAGCTCCGGAATTTTTTAAAAAACCCGATCAGGAAAAGACTATAGAAAGAGATCAGCTAAAAATTTACAGAAATGATTAAAGCAATAATTTTTGATTTTGGAGACGTATTCATCAATCTGGATAAAGATGCGACTAGCAGAAAATTAAAAGAAATGGATATTGATGATCTCCCTGAAGTTATAAGCGCTAAAAACCGTGAATACGAACAGGGGTTTGTTACTTCTGATGAGATTTCAGAACATTACAGGTCTCACTTTCCAAAGCTAAAACAGGATGATTTTCTTCAGTCCTGGAATGCCATGTTGCTGGAATTTCCGGAATATCGTTTCAAATTTATTCAAAAACTGGCTAAAGAGAAGAATTACCAACTCATTCTATTAAGTAATACCAACGAGAACCATATTAATCACATTAAAAACAATGTCTCATTTTATGAGGATTTCAAGGCTTGTTTTGATGCTTTCTATCTATCACATGAAATAGGTATGAGAAAACCGGATCCTGAAATATTCGAATTCGTTCTGGACAATCACGATCTCCAACCGGAAGAATGTTTGTTTATAGATGATACCAAAGAAAATACTAAAACAGCTTCAAGATTAGGCTTACACACCTGGAATATAGAACCTACAAGAGAGGACATCATAGATCTTTTTACCACTAAAAGCGATCTATTTTGATATACCTCCTGCTTAGTGTCCTGTCTTCCACTATCATTTTTGTGGTTTTCAGACTCTATCAAAAATTTGGAATCAACACCCTTCAGGCCATTGTTGTAAATTATTTTATTGCGTGTCTTGTTGGTTTTTTCGGATACATTGAAGGCTCGGACTTTACCCACGTTCCTTCAGAAAAATGGTTTCCCGGAGCATTAATGCTAGGCTTTCTTTTTATTGCCGTATTCAATCTGGCTGCGATAACCACTCAAAAAAGTGGCTTATCGGTAGTTGCCGTAGCTACTAAAATGTCAGTCGCTATTCCCGTTTTCTTCGGAATCTTTCTGTATAACGAAAGCACCGGTATTTTAAAAATTTTAGGTATTCTGCTGGCTTTTGTGGCGGTTTACCTTACTTCTATCAAAACCAAGGAAGGAATTAGTATTAAAAGCAAAAACCTGGTTTTCCCTTTATTAGTATTTCTGGGAAGCGGCATCATCGACACCAGTTTGAAATTCCTGGAAACCAGCTATGTTTCAAAGACCGATGTCGGACTTTTTTCTTCCACCATTTTTGCCACCGCGGGTACAATTGGTATTATCATATTGATCATTCAGGGATTTATGGGAAAACTGGAAATAAACTTCAGAAATATTCTTGGCGGGATCGCATTGGGTATTCCTAATTATTATTCCATATATTTCCTGGTAATGGCCTTGCGGAGCGAAGGTTTCGAAAGTTCCACAATTTTTACCATGAACCATGTGGCAATTGTTACATTTTCAACCCTAGTAGGAATCATTCTCTTTAAAGAAAAACTGATCAGAAAAAACTGGATAGGTTTGGGATTGGCCATAATTAGTATCATTCTTGTAGCAAATTCAGCCATATGAAGGATACTTATCAAAGCATTACCAAAGCTTCTCCTGAAGTTCTTTTCAAGGATCGTAACTCAAAATTCTTTGGATATGCTTTCCCTATAAAAACTGAAGCTGAAGCTAATAAGCATCTTGAAGACCTGAAGGCGAAGCACCATAAGGCACGACACTGGTGTTATGCCTGGCAAATAGGAAAAGAGGAGCAGAATTATCATTATCGTGCGAATGATGACGGAGAGCCTTCAAATTCTGCCGGCATGCCTATTTACGGGCAAATCCAGTCCTTTGACGTCACGAATATTCTTATAGTAGTAGTCAGATATTTCGGCGGAGTAAAACTTGGAGTAGGCGGACTTATAAATGCCTATAAAACCGCCGCTCAGATGGCGCTGGAAGAATCTGATATTCTAAAAAGAACCATCGACGAGGTCTTTATCCTGAAATTTGATTATCCCGAAATGAATAAAGTCATGCAGGTGATCAAACAGAACAATTTAAATGTGATTGATCAGAAACTCGAAATAGACTGTAAGATCTTTATTTCAGTTAGAAAAAAAGATGCAGATAACATTTATTCAAAATTCGACAACACTTATAAAGTAGCTATTTCGAAACTTGAAGATTAAGCTCCCAGTTTATCGTGAATATATTGTGGACAGCGAATAGGTTTTCGGGTTTTTGAATCCATAAAAACCAAAATTGACGTCGCTGAAGTCACCTTTTCCCCACTTTCATTGAAAATAGAATAATCAAATATTATTTTAACATTTGGCGCTTCTCGCAAGCGCGTTTCGATCTTCAAATTCTCATCAAAAGTAATTGGTTTGTGATATTTCAATTTTAATTCGAATACCGGCAACATTATTCCTTCCTCTTCCATACTTTTGTATGAGATCCCTAAAGATTCCAGCCAGTCAATGCGGGCTATTTCAAGGTATTGCGGGTAATTTCCGTGATGCACAACACCCATCTGGTCGGTTTCGGCATATCGGACTTTAACATAAGTTTCGTGTGATTTCATGTAAAAATAATAGCCTTTCTGGGAAAGGTTTTTTATATTCAGGCTTGGAAGTAAGTATGCGTAAATTTTTCTTAAAATTCAACCCCTAAATGGTTTTTTTTTTACATTTTTTGTTCACATATTTGTTCCGCTCAAGTTGGAGAAGCAAGTTTATCCGGCTGCCATTTTAGAACATACTACTAACCTAAATTAACGTTTAACTAATAATGTCAAAAACTGCGCAATCGGTTTGGAATAACTGTCTCTCATTTATTCAGGATAACATTACACCTCAAGCATATAAAACTTGGTTTGAACCTATCCAAGCAGTGAAACTTACAGATTGTGCCCTCAGCATACAGGTGCCCTCTAAGTTTTTCTACGAATGGCTCGAAGAGCATTATGTTAAACTACTAAAAGTTTCACTTACCCGTGAACTTGGAGATAAAGCCAAACTGGTGTATGTGATCAAAATGGAGAACACCTATGGCAATAAGCTACCGTTCACAGAGAAGATTCCCAGTACTCAAAGATCACACATGGCTTCCCAGGAAGTTGATGTTCCTATAAAAAATAAAAGTCCTGAGCTAAAAAATCCTTTTATCATTCCGGGAATAAGGAATGTAAAGATCGAATCTCAGCTTAACCCGAATTATAACTTTGAAAATTTCCTTGAAGGCGAATCGAATAGATTAGCCCGATCGGCAGGTTTAGCGGTCGCTAACAAGCCAGGAGGAACCTCTTTTAACCCACTTTTAATATTCGGCGGCGTTGGACTTGGAAAAACCCATCTTGCTCACGCTATTGGTGTTGAAATAAAGGATAAGTACCCTGAAAAAACAGTTCTATATATTTCTGCAGAGAAATTTACACAACAGTATATTGAATCTGTAAAAAAGAACAATCGTAATGATTTTATTCATTTCTACCAGATCATAGACGTTCTAGTGGTGGATGATATTCAGTTACTTTCAGGAAAAGCTGGAACACAGGATGTATTTTTCCATATTTTCAACCATTTGCATCAAAATGGGAAACAGGTTATTCTAACCAGTGACAAGGCTCCGGTTGATATGCAGGATATTGAGCAGCGTTTGCTTTCAAGATTCAAATGGGGACTTTCAGCTGAACTTCAGCATCCCGATTTTGAAACCCGTGTATCTATTATAAAAAACAAACTTTATCGTGATGGTGTTGAAATGCCAGAAGATATTGTGGAGTTTCTTGCCAATAACATTAAAACAAATATCAGGGAGCTGGAAGGAGCTATCATTTCCTTAATAGCACATTCCTCTTTTAATAAAAAAGATATTACCCTGGAACTGGCTAAAAAGATCGTTGATAACTACGTGAAGAATACCAAGCGTGAAGTTTCAATAGATTATATCCAGAAAGTTGTAAGTGATTATTTCCAGATGGATGTAGACACACTGCAATCTAAGACCAGGAAAAGACATATAGTACAGGCCAGACAGCTGGCGATGTTCTTTGCGAAGAAATTCACAAAAGCATCTTTGGCAAGTATCGGTTCCCAAATTGGAAGCCGTGATCATGCCACAGTATTACATGCCTGTAAGACTGTAGACAATCTTGCTTCAACCGACAAGCAATTCAAAAAATTTGTTGAGGACCTCAACAAAAAGCTCACCTTATAAAATTTAGTTTATGAAAACCAGGGTATTGATGGTGTGCCTCGGCAATATTTGCAGATCACCACTAGCCGAAGGTATTCTTAAATCGAAAGTAGATCAGTCAAAAGTTTTTGTAGATTCTGCAGGTACCGGAAGCTGGCATATTGGTTCTGAACCCGATAAACGATCTGTAGCCGTTGCAAAAAGATATGATCTGGATATCACTGACCAGCGTGGTCGACAATTTTCTGAAAAAGATTTTAATGATTTTGACCATATCTTTGTAATGGATAACTCCAATTTCAAGGATGTAATGGCTATGGCCAAAAATGATGAAGACCGTCAAAAAGTACATTTAATTTTAGAAGAGATCTTCCCTTCAGAAAATGTAGATGTACCCGATCCCTATCATAGTGGCGAACAGGGTTTTGAAAATGTTTTTCAAATGCTTAATGAAGCCTGCGATAGTATTGCTGAGAAACTGGACAATGGAAACTTATGAGTTCAGGAGCTAAATCATACGGTAAACTTTATTTAATTCCGGTTACTTTGGGAGACTCAAATCCTGATAAAGTTTTTCCTCCTCTCAATAAAGACATCATAGATAACATTGAAGATTTTATTGTAGAGAACGAAAAATCTGCCAGAAGATTCATAAAGCAGATCTTACCAGAAAAATCACAACCAGATTTAAAATTAAAAGCGCTTAACAAGTTTACAGAAGCTTCTGAGATTCCAAATTTTCTGGATGCTGCAAAAGAAGGAAGAAATATAGGTTTGTTAAGCGAAGCAGGCTGTCCCGGAGTCGCAGATCCAGGTGCGGAAATCGTAAAACTCGCACATCGCTCTGGTATTCAGGTTGTACCATTAGTTGGTCCGTCGTCTATCCTTCTGGCTATGATGGCCAGCGGAATGAATGGCCAAAGTTTTACTTTTCACGGATATCTACCGATAGATAAAAAGGAAAGAAAGAATGAAATAAAACAGCTTGAAAGGATTTCTTCAGAAAAGAATCAGGCACAAATTTTTATCGAAACTCCTTACCGGAATATGAAGTTCCTGGAAGATCTTATTCAGAACCTTCATCCCACCACGAGAATTTGTGTAGCCTGTGATCTTAGCCTGGAATCGGAATTCATTAAAACTGCAACTGCTTCAGAATGGAATAATATTAAAGCAGACCTTCATAAAAGACCAGCGATATTCATTATTCAGAAAGATCTTTAGACAGAAATTTTATCGAAGTCTACTCTGGAATTCTTTTCAGTTTTTACAAAAGAAACATCATATCCTCCAAAACGCTTCATATACGTTTTAATAGTGGTTCCAAATGCATCACTAAAAGCCTGAGCTCCCCAGCTACGTAAATACTTTTTCACACTCCCCGGTCCCGCAAGGTGTGCCGCAGCAAGGATACCAGATTCAGTAACTTCCACTCCATTAATTGTTTTTCCAGCAAAACGCTTGATATCTCGCTGCAGGATCCACTTGTTCCTGGAAGCATTCGCATAGAATGCAGCTTCCTGAAGAGCCGGTGAATTTAAAAAACCAATGGTATCGTAAACTCCCACAAGTTTTAGAGTACCTTTTCCGAACTGATATTTTCCAAGATAACCATATTCATTGATAGTCTTGTAATCGCCTCTAGATTCCTTAAAAGCAAGCGCCTCCTTAAAACCAACGTAAGATTTACCAAGAAAAGGTGAAGTTTGTGAGATTTCGAATTCTGGAATTAGCTCATCCCGCATATCTGGAACCGTATAATCCAGGTCCAGATCATAAGTGGAATAATTTTCCATATCTAGTTTTGCAGCGTCTTTAGTTGAAAAACTAAAAAAAATAGAGCCTGCTGCAAGCGGCAAGATTGAAAATTTTGCAATTTTCTTTCTCATTGTTTTCGTTTTTGAAAGGTTATTAGCAAACCTATAACATAAGTCATGCCCCTTTCATATTCGCCGGGCAAATGTATAACAAATTTTAATAATTTGAATTACAGCCTGTTAAACCTTTTTTAAAGTTATTATCCTTTTAACTAAAGAATAACTAACTGGTAATCAAAACCTTAAATATTCCTAAAGAAAATCGCTTCTATCTTTTTATGCCCTGGCGGTTGATCCAGCGTACATATTCCTGCTTATTTCGGTTATGTTGAGACAAGGTTTTAGCAAATTTATGATAGCCGAAATTTTCCACATCAGCCACAAAATAGTAGAAATCATGATCCTCATAATTTAATACTGCCTCGATGGAAGAAATATCGGGCATTGAAATTGGCCCCGGAGGAAGTTCTTTATATTTATAAGTATTATAAGGAGAATCTAATTCAAGATCTTTGTAAAGCACCCGTTTGATGATCGTATCATAATTCCCGGTTTTTTCCTTAATAGCATAAATCACTGTAGGATCGGCATCGAGTTTCCAGCCGTTCTTATAACGATTCATATAAACACCGGCAACTCTTGGCCGTTCGTCAACCTTTGCGGTCTCCTTCTGAACAATTGATGCCAAAGTAGTAACCTCATAAGGACTTAATCCTATTTCCTCCGCTTTCTGCCTTCTTTCATCATTCCAGAATCTTTCATATTCCTTTTCCATTCGTTCTCTAAAATCTTCTGCAGAGGTATTCCAATAGAATTCATATTGATTCGGAATATACATACCTAAAGCATTCTTCTGATCAAAGTCATTATTTTGAAGAAACGTAGAATCTCTGAAAGATTCAAGCAACTGAAGGCTGTCAGCTTCTATCTGACTGGAAATTCTACCGGCAAGATCCTCCAGGCGCTCCTGATTATTAAATATGACTTTTACAGGCTTATTAGCTGCTCTCAACTGAATAACAATTTCGTTGTTATTCATCCCTTTTTTAATGATATACCTACCAGGTCTTACATTATTTGCATAGCCCTTTTTCTCTGCTACCAATCCAAAAGAACGTATGTCCTTCACAATGGGCCGTAAAGAATCTATTACCGTATTGAAATTTGCTCCTGTAGGAATATAAACTACCTCCTCATTAGAATCGAAACTCGTATTTGAAGAAAATACGCTGTTATAAACGTAATAACTGAATATTCCCAATCCTACCAAACCTATCAGAGTGATAGCGACAATTATCTTTTTAATGTACATTACTTACTAATTGATATAGCCATTCATCCTTAAATTCACCTTTGAATAGCGTCCAGTCCTTTTTTAAACCTACTTTTCTAAACCCATTGCTTTCAAAAACCCGCATACTATCGTTATTACCTTCAGTCACGTTAGCATAAACCTGATGTAACCCGAGATGAGTAAAACAATAATCGCAAAGCAAAGACAAACTTTCGGAACCAAAACCTTTTTTTCTATCTTTTTTATCAGCAATAAGCAGGCCTATCGCAGCTCGTTTATCGCGTGGTTCCAAATCAAAAACGTCAATTAAACCTACCTGCCTACCACGTTTTGTACATATTACAAGCCGTAATTGTTTGATATCGTAGATATCCCGATGAGCATTTTCAATATATTGCCTGATAAGGAATTTGGAATATGGGGACTGAGTTGAACTTATCTCCCAGAAATCTTCATTATTTTCAATTTCGTGAACAAAATCAAGGTCTTCTGGTTCAAGAGCTCTTAGAAAAACTTTCTTTCCTTTAAGTGTTAACATAGAATCTCGCCTTTAAAAACCAATTCAGCAGGCCCGGATAACCATATATCTGAAAATCCATCTTCGTCCTTTTTGAAATTTACTGAAAGTTCACCTCCCGGGGTGATCAATGTTACAGCTTCAGCTTCGGTTTTACCAGATTGATATGCCGCCAGAGCAACGGCGGTAACTCCGGTACCGCAAGAAAGTGTCTCATCCTCTACTCCCCTTTCATAGGTTCGTACAGAAAAAGTAGCTTCAGAAATGGCTTCAACAAAATTTACATTCGTACCCCCATTTTTATATCTGTCAGAATATCTTATTTCAGCTCCTTCTTTCCTGACATCCTTTAGACCAATACCAGTGGAGAATATAACGTGATGAGGAGAACCCGTATCTAAAAACAAAAAGTTATCTTCTTGCTGAACCTTATGCACATTTTGCATTTTCAGGCTCACAATTCCATTACCGATCGTGGCATGGTGAATCCCATCAATGGCTGTAAATCTTGCCGAATCTTTAATAATCCCTAAAAACCTAGAAAATGCAACCAGGCATCTTCCTCCATTTCCGCACATGCTGCTTTCATTTCCATCGGCATTGAAGTAAACCATTTTGAAATCATCTTTAGGATCTTCAGAATTTTCAAGCAGAATAAGACCATCTGCTCCTACCCCAAATCTCCTGTCACACAGATGATTGATCAGTTTGGTATCATTTTTGGATAATTTATGATCACGATTATCGACCATTACAAAATCGTTCCCTGTACCCTGATATTTATAAAATGTCAGTTTCATTAAGTCGTTTTCAAAGTGGCACAAATATACAATTTTGAAGAAGATTTTCAGGCTGTTAAATGGTCGTTAAAATTATGCTCTCAGCATAATAATATACAAAGCAGAAATGTTTATTAATTAAATAACATCCGAAAATGAAAAAAATAGCAACACTATTATTGGTCTCCATCCTTGGAGGTGTAATTACATTGGGAAGTTACAAACTATTCTTTGATGAAGAATCAGGTACTTTCCTGCCTCAGGAACAATCTTCACAAAGTTCATTCATCCCGGTAAATAACAGCCCCTCGTATGGCACCAATGCAGATTTTACAGAAGCAGCTGAAAAAACCGTCCATGCGGTTGTACACGTTAAAAATGTAGCAGTATTTAAAGGAGGGCCAAGAAGTATATGGGAATACAATCCTTACGGAAGTGAGGGAGGCCGTGCACTACAAGGTGCAGGATCTGGCGTGATTATAACTCCGGACGGCTACATTGTAACGAACAATCACGTAATTAAAGGAGCCAGCGAACTTGAAGTAACTCTTAATAATAACAAAACTTATAAAGCAGAAGTCATTGGTAACGATGCCACTTCAGATATCGCATTGATCAAGATCGATACGGAGGAGGATCTGGACTATATTCCATTTGGGGATTCCGACAATACAAAACTTGGAGAATGGGTACTTGCTGTAGGTAATCCTTTTAATTTAAAATCTACAGTTACTGCAGGAATTATCAGCGCTAAAGCCAGAGACCTGAATGTACAGGACAATTCACCACAGTCCTTTATCCAGACCGATGCCGCAATTAACCCTGGAAACAGCGGCGGGGCACTGGTGAATATTAATGGTGAACTTATCGGAATAAATACCGCTATCACCTCACCAAGTGGCAGTTATATAGGGTATGCATTTGCTGTTCCTTCCAACAATGCCAGAAAGATCGTAGAGGATATTATGGAATTTGGAGATGTACAGCAGGGAATTTTAGGAATTCGTGGAGGAAGTATCACTTCTCAAGGGATTCCCGGAATGGAACTTCATGAATCTCAAGGAGTTTTTGTTAGTGAAGTTACCCCTGGCAGCGGTGCTGAAAAATCAGGTATTCGTCAACGGGATATTATTAGAAAAATTGATGATATCGATATCAACAAATTCTCAGACCTTACCGGCTACATAAACTCCAAAAGACCTGGCGATGAAGTCTTAGTGAGATTATTACGTGACGGAAAGGAAAAAGAGGTAACCGTAAAGCTAACAAAGTTGAATACTCTGGCTATTCCAATTCTTGGCCTTGAAGTGGCTAATGCTTCTAATGAAGAACTGGAAGCTTATAATGCTCCCAATGGAGTTCGCATAAATCGCACCCTCAATGAAGATCTACCCTCTTCTGATCTTGTTGGAGGAATTATTGCTGAAATTAATAATCAGAAAGTTTCTTCCATTCGTGATGTTGAAAAGATCATGGAAAGCAGAACGAAATCCAATTCAATTGTAGTGACTTACTACAATCAAAATGGCCAGAAGCAAAGAATGATCTGGAGGTAATCCGCACTATTCTGAACAAAAATTAAACCCTTCCATTCAGGAAGGGTTTTTTATGCATAAAAGGTTTTACGAAAACGTTTGAAATATATACTTTTGCCGAAAATTTATAACAACACAACTTAACATGGACTTTAATAAAGTTTACGAAAAAGAACTTTCTTTCCAGGCAGATCGCCGAAAAGCTACCGTAGAATTCATCAATATTGTTAGTGATCTTTGGTACGACAAATCTATTGAACTGGTACTTTTCAGAAATCAGATGATCAATAGAAATGTAAGTGACATTTTAGATCTTCATGAATACGCTGGAGAATTTGTTGGAAAACCAATTTCTATCTTCGATTCGGTTGAAATTGCAAAAGCAATTCAGGATCTCAATTTACCACCGGCTAAGCTTGACATAGGAAAACTTACCTATGAATACCATTTAGACGGTCAGCCTCACAGCAACGCCATGGCATTTGTTTCTAGTAAACTTAACAATGCCAAGGAGACAGAAGCGGTTACTCCAAAAGACGTGGTTCTTTATGGGTTTGGCCGTATAGGAAGATTGGTAGCTCGTGAACTTATGACCAGAACCGGAAAAGGAAATCAGCTGAGATTACGAGCAGTAGTTACAAGAGGTAAAGTTGATCAAAGTGTTTTGGAAAAAAGAGCATCCCTTTTAAAGAGTGACTCGGTTCATGGACCTTTCAGCGGAACAGTAAATGTGGATGAAAAGAATTCAGCTTTAATTATAAATGGAACTACGGTACATATGATTTCAGCCAATCAGCCGGAAGATATTGATTACACTAATTACGGTATTAATAACGCGCTGGTTATAGATAACACTGGAGCCTTCAGAGATAAAGAAGCTTTAAGCCGGCACCTTGATTCTAAAGGAGTTGCTAAAGTACTACTTACTGCTCCCGGGAAAGGAGTTCCTAATATTGTTCATGGAGTTAATCAGAAAGAGTATGATCCAGATGAAATTGATATTTTTTCAGCAGCTTCGTGTACCACAAATGCCATCACGCCGGTACTGAAAGCAGTTCAGGATTCCCTGGGTGTTGTCCACGGTCACCTTGAAACAATTCACGCATATACGAACGACCAGAATCTGGTTGATAATATGCACAGTAAATATAGAAGAGGTCGCGCTGCCGCATTAAATATGGTAATTACAGAAACCGGTGCCGGAAAAGCTGTTTCTAAAGCACTTCCTGTATTTGAAGGAAAACTTACTTCAAATGCAATTAGAGTCCCGGTACCAAATGGCTCTCTGGCAATATTGAATCTGGAAGTTGAAAAAGAGACTACCCTTGAAGATGTAAATACATTGCTTAAGAAATATGCGCTTGAAGGGGAACTGGTAGAACAGATCCAATATTCAGTAGACAATGAATTGGTTTCCTCTGATATTATAGGATCTTCTGCTCCCGCGATCTATGATAGTAACGCAACAATTGTATCGGCAGATGGCAAGAATGTAATCTTATACATCTGGTATGATAATGAATACGGCTATAGTCATCAGGTTATACGTCTTGCGAAGTATATTGCCAAAGTAAGAAGATTTACTTATTACTAACGGTTAATATTTTTAATAAAAAGACCTCGCCATTGGCGGGGTTTTTTTATTTTTGCACAAGTTTTAATTTTTTAAAAAACTGATCCAAAACTATTTAAATTTTACAATAAGCGAATTTCTTCCCGAAAATCTGAAATATACTAACCCTAACATTCGCGCGTTGTTTTTAATGAACCAAACAAAATCAATTCCCAGGAAAATGAGTAACAAATTTTACATTGTAGCTGTTCTTGTTATTGTAAGTGTATTTCAGATGAATGCCCAAGCAGACAGCCTTAAAACCGACACCCCCATTCAGGATGAATTTTCAGCCTTAATTCAGGAATCTAACAATTACCAGGGTTATAAGGTTGTAGATTATGACAAGCTTATTGAATTAAGAAATACTACCAGAAATTATATTACCGATCTAAAAGAAGAGATCGTTGTTCAGAAGAACACCGTAGATCAGCAAAATGATGAGATCCAGAAATTAAAATCTGATCTTGCGGCAACACAGGAAAACCTTAATAAGGTTTCCGAAGAAAAAGATGCTTTAATGTTCCTTGGAATGCCATTTTCGAAAGGTGGCTACAAAACAATGATGTGGGGAATTGTTGCCGCCCTTGTTGCAATACTATTAATTTTGTTCTTCAGATATAAAAGTTCTCATGCTGCCACTAAAGATGCTCAGCAAAAACTAGACGAGACCGAAAAAGAATTCGACGCTTACCGCACTAAAGCGCTGGAAAAAGAACAACGACTTGGTAGAATGCTGCAGGATGAAAGAAATAAAGCTGGCGGCACACCATAATTATAAAAACCGATCTCGATTTAAATCTCAACTTTCGTACATGCGCATTGATATAATTACTGTTGTTCCTGATATCCTGAAAAGTCCTTTTGAAGCTTCAATTCTTCAAAGAGCCATAAAAAAAGGACTCGTAGAGATTCATCTTCATAATTTACGTGATTATACTACTGACAATTATAAACAGGTTGACGATTATCAGTTTGGTGGTGGCGCAGGGATGGTGATGATGATAGAACCAATTGATAAATGCATTACCGGGTTGAAAGCTGAAAGAGAATATGATGAAGTGATCTATATGACTCCCGATGGTGCCACGCTAAATCAAAAAACAGCAAACAGTTTAAGTCTTTCTGAAAATATTATTATTCTTTGCGGTCATTATAAAGGAGTAGATCAAAGAGTAAGAGATCAATTTGTAACGAAAGAGATCTCTATAGGCGACTACGTACTTTCGGGAGGCGAATTAGGAGCAGCCGTTCTATGTGATTCTATCATAAGATTGATACCCGGTGTTCTGGGGAATGAAACTTCCGCTTTAACAGATTCATTTCAGGATAATTTACTTGCACCTCCGGTTTACACCCGTCCCGCAGAATATAAAGGTTGGGAAGTACCAGCGATTCTAACATCCGGGAATTTTCCAAAAATTGAAGAGTGGCGTGAAGAGCAGGCTTACGAAAGAACCAGGAAACTACGACCAGACCTTTTAGAAGACGAGTAATTTTTTCTCTAACAGGCTTGTAGAATAATATAAATTGATTAATTTTGCACTCATTCTAGAATAACCTCTGGCGATCACCGTGAATGTTGTTTTAGATTTTACATTAAAATATTTAAAATGGAATCGTTAGTAAAATACGTACAGGACGAATTCGTAGACAGAAAAGATCTACCTGAATTTTCTGCAGGAGACACCATCACTGTTTATTACGAAATTAAAGAGGGTCAGAAGACCAGAACTCAGTTCTTTAGAGGAGTTGTAATTCAAAAAAGAGGAACCGGTTCTTCTCAAACTTTCACTATTAGAAAGATGAGTGGTACTGTTGGAGTGGAAAGAATTTTCCCAATCAACCTTCCTGCTATCCAGAAAATTGAGATCAATAAGAAAGGTAGCGTTAGAAGAGCTAGAATTTTCTACTTTAGAGGTCTTACTGGTAAGAAAGCTCGTATTAAAGAAGCGATTAGAAAATAATTTTCGTTACCAATACAATTTAAAAGCCCCAAACTATTGGGGCTTTTTTTATGCCTTATCAGTTCAAATTTTAACTGATTAAAAAGTTAAATCATTTCGTAAAAAAAGCTTTTATTCTTATATTTATTATAGAAAATCCTGAACAATTAAAATGACACAAGAATTTTTAATTATGATGATTTTCCCGTAAAGCAAGTTCTTTACTTAAAGTTTTTATCTTCTATATAACACTTTAATATTTTGTACCATCAAAATTCGTTTGAAAGATAAAAGCTAATTGATTTGATTATAAAACCTTTATAGTCGAATCTACAGAAGCAGCATCCACAGAAAGCTAAAATGCTTTCTATCATCAGAGTGATAATAATGCTGTTTCATGAAGCCATTTCATTTTAGCAATTAAGATGAAATGGCTTTTTTATTGTATTATTTATGATTTCTTAACAAGTGAGAACCCCTTTAAACTTAGGATATAAGCAGTAAATACCGTATATTGCGCGTAACATAACACCCTGGTATTTTCCGGGGTTTTCTTTGAATATATCGCAACAAAACACATAAAAAATGTCACAGAAAGAAAAAATAATTTATACTAAAACAGATGAGGCTCCAATGCTGGCAACTTATTCGTTCCTGCCAATTATTGAAGCTTTCACCAAAGCTGCAGGCGTAAGTCTTGAAACCCGTGATATTTCATTAGCAGGAAGGATTTTATCTCAATTTCCAGATTATCTAAAGGAAGATCAAAAAGTATCTGATGATCTTGCTGAATTAGGTGAATTAGCTAAGAGACCAGAAGCTAACATCATTAAGCTTCCAAATATTAGTGCCTCTGTTCCTCAACTAAAGAATGCAATCTCTGAATTACAGTCTAAAGGTTTTGCAATTCCAGATTATCCGGATGAGCCTTCAAATGACAAAGAAAAGGAAATTCAATCTCGTTATGATAAGATAAAAGGAAGTGCAGTAAACCCTGTACTCCGAGAAGGAAATTCAGACAGACGTGCTCCAAAGGCTGTGAAGAATTTCGCGAAGAAAAACCCGCATCCTATGGGGGAATGGAGTTCAGACTCCAAAACGCACGTTGCTACAATGAGTGAAGGAGATTTTAGATCTAATGAAAAGTCTATAACTCTGGCTGATGAGGATACTTTAAAAATAGAATTCAACTCAGAGAGCGGGGAAAAGAAAACTTTAAAGGACAACCTAAAAGTTCTGAAAGGTGAAGTTGTAGATGCTACAGTAATGAGTAAAAAAGCGTTGATGGAATTCCTGCGTAAGGAAGTGAAAGATGCTAAAGAAAAAGACGTTCTTTTCTCTCTACATATGAAGGCTACTATGATGAAGGTTTCAGACCCTATCATTTTTGGTCATGCCGTGGAAGTTTTCTTTGAAGATGTTTTTGAAAAATACGGCGAAGAACTTGAAAAAGCCGGAGCCGATCCAAACAGTGGACTTGGAGATGTATTAAAAGCGATTGAAAGCTTGCCATCAGATAAAAAAGACGAGATAAAAGCGGCTATTTCGAAAGATCTTAAAGATGGCCCGGATATCGCCATGGTAAATTCAGATAAGGGTATTACTAATCTTCACGTACCAAGTGATGTGATTATTGATGCTTCCATGCCTGCAATGATCAGAACTTCCGGACAAATGTGGAATGCTGAAGGTAATACTCAGGATACTAAAGCGGTAATTCCTGATAGTTCATACGCAGGTCTTTACCAGGCAACTATAGACTTCTGCAAAGAGCATGGAGCTTTTGATCCTACAACTATGGGTACAGTACCTAATGTTGGATTAATGGCTCAAAAGGCTGAAGAATACGGTTCTCACGATAAAACTTTTGAAATTCCAGGAAATGGAACTGTAAAAGTGATCAATGTAAAAGGAGAAACCATTCTTGAGCATAAGGTTGAAAAAGGTGATATTTGGAGAATGTGTCAGGTAAAAGATGCACCAATTCAGGATTGGATTAAACTTGCAATTTCAAGAGCAAGTGCAACTAAAATGCCTGCTGTATTCTGGTTGGACAAAAACAGAGCTCACGATGCTGAACTGATCAAAAAAGTAAATAAGTATTTACCAGATTATGATACAGAAGGATTGGAGATCAAAATCATGGCTCCAACTGAAGCTACCAAATATACTTTAGAAAGAGTTAAAGATGGAAAAGACACTATTTCAGTTACCGGAAACGTACTGAGAGATTATCTTACCGACCTCTTCCCTATTTTAGAATTAGGTACCAGTGCAAAAATGCTTTCTATAGTACCATTGATGAATGGTGGTGGATTATTTGAAACCGGTGCGGGTGGATCTGCTCCCAAACACGTTCAACAATTTTTGAAAGAAGGTCACTTAAGATGGGACTCGCTTGGAGAATTCCTTGCCCTGGCAGTTTCACTGGAACATCTTGGAAATAAATATGATAATTCTAAGGCCATTACGCTTTCTGAAACTCTTGATGAGGCTACTGAAAGATTCCTGAATGAAGGTAGATCTCCTTCAAGAAAAGTAAATGAATTAGATAACCGTGGTAGTCACTTCTATCTGGCCTTATATTGGGCTGAAGCTCTTTCAACACAAACCAGTAATAAGGATCTAAACATCTACTTTGGAAGAATCGCCAAAATGATGGAAGATAATCAGGAGAAAATTCTTAAGGATTTGTTAGATGCTCAGGGCTCTCCTGTAGATATTGGAGGATACTACGAACCAGATGAGAAGCTTACCAAAGAAGCAATGCGTCCAAGTTCAAAATTAAATGAGATCCTGGCTACAGACGTCTAATCGAATTTGAAAAATATAATAAAAGCCCTGTTTTCGACGGGGCTTTTTTATTTCTGTATTTTCACTACCTGGGATAGCTCCATAAATGTATTTTGTAGTCTTTCCATTTTAGGCTCCATCTTTTCAGCAAATACCAGGTATTGACATTTATTGATACTCAAAGGTATTCTAACAACATCATCGAAAAGTCCTGGCTTGGATAGAAATTCAGCATCTTCAAGAATAAAAAGCTGTAATTGACCCAGATGGATCCCGGTCATAGAAAACAACTTACTTAATCTTTTAGGAGTAGCTATAACGATATCTACCCCATAGTAGATATCATCTTTTTGATCGTCTATATTTTGCTCTTCATATGCACAATAGATTCGAAGGTCCATTTCTCTGGTGAACTCCTTAAACTTTTGTTCCAACTCTAAGGCAGCCTCCTTGTCTTTTACATAAATAAGTGCCCTGGGAGAATCTTCAAAAGCTTCTGAATTCAGTTTTTGGATCACGCTTATGATCATAGCGGTAGTTTTCCCGCTACCTTCAGGAGCTAATCCAAATACATTTGCCCCACTTTTAATTTTAGGTAATATTTTCTTTTGAAATGGAGTTGGGGTTTCATACCCAAGACGATCCAATGCTTCCTTAAGAGGTATGTTTAATTTCTTGAATGACATAAGTTTGATTAAAATTTGAGGTTCTCAATTATCTTTCTCGCTGAAAAAAGGTTGAATTGAGAACTGGCAGACAAAGGTCGGATTTTAAAAATTGATAGCTTCTTCCAGAACGATCTAATTAATATTAGATCATTTAAAAACGGCAGAGAATGAACTTCCAGGTATTTATAAGGATCAAAAACTAAATCGAAATAGTTTAATCTTTCGTTAAACAGGCTCTGAAATTAGAACAGAATAACCTGTTTACTGAAATTTGCATAATGACCAAAAATTCCGCTGAAAGAAATAAAAAACAGGAATATATTATTCTTCTCGTTCTGGGTACCCTTATAGCCCTTGGACCATTTTCAATAGACGCATATTTACCAGGTTTCGAAAGTATAGCTCAAGATTTTAATACTTCCATCAGCCGGATAGGCCTCACCTTAACCAGTTATTTTATTGGAATTTCAATCGGGCAACTCGCCTACGGCCCGATCATGGACAAATTCGGAAGAAAAAAACCTCTTTTAATCGGCTTGGGAATTTATTTACTTTCGGCATTAAGCTGCATGTATTCTCCTAATCTTGAATGGTTAATTGTTTCCAGGTTTTTTCTTGCTGTAGGCGCAGCGGCGGGAATGGTGGCCGCAAAAGCAATTGTAAGGGATATATTCCCGGTAAATGAAGTCGCTGGAGCCATTTCAGTTTTAATGTTAATTATGGGAGGTGCTCCTATTATCGCCCCTACCGTGGGAAGTTTTATTATTGATTCTTTTGGATGGGAGATGATCTTTATGTTTCTGGCTATTTTCTGCGCTTTAATGATTATTAGTGTTACCAAATTTTTACCTGAAAGCATTGTTCCCGATAAAATGGTAGATCTTAAACCAAAACAGGTTGCCATCAAATATTTTGGAATTCTAACACATCCAAAGTTTTCAAATTTTGCTTTATCCGGAAGTTTTGCCATTGGTGCTATGTTCGCCTATATCTCGTCGGCGCCTAAACTTTTTATGGGCAATTTTGATCTGGCTCAAAAAGAGTTCGGTTTACTATTTGGCCTCAATGCGGGTGGACTTATTCTCGGAAGTCAAATTAACCGACTATTCCTAAGAAAGTTCACGACCCTCCAAATCACCCTGTTTAATAGTGTCTTACTGGTAATTTTATCAGCACTATTTTTAGTAAACTCTATTCTGGACGGAGGATTTATTACTACTGCGGTTTTATTATTTTTAATGTTATTCCTACTTGGTTTTCAAAATCCCAATACTACTGCGCTGTCTTTAGAACCATTTGAAAAGAAAGCAGGAAGGGCCTCGGCACTTATTGGAAGTTTGAAAATGATCCTTGGGGCATTCACATCCTTTCTGGTGAGCCTCTTTCATACGAACAGTTCCGTACCGCTGGCAGTGATATTATTAGTATGTTTATTGGTGAGTTTTCTACTTCTCTTTCAGTTCTCTAAAAAAGAGAAAAAAAGTATTCAGCTTAATGAAGTTTAAAATTTTTTATTATCAGACTTAGTTCTATTTTTGAAATAAAAAATTGAATTTTCGCTATTTAGCCATTCTTATCCTGCTTTTATTTTTCCATTGCCATATTTTCGGGCAGGAATTATTTAATCTTAATGGAGTTATTACAGATGCTTCGAGTAATGAAACTCTAATTGGGGTAAACCTAATCGTTCCCGAAGCGAATACCGGAGTCGTCACAAATGATTACGGCTATTACTCCATAAAACTACCCGAGGGAGAATATCAAATTCAGATATCCTACCTGGGATATCAAACAATTCAAAGAACCATAATTCTAGATGATAACAAGAAACTAAATTTTCAACTTGAAGAATCTTCTGAAAATCTGGATGAAGTAGTAATTACAAGTGATATTGAGGGTTTAAATATTCGGAAACCTGAAATGAGTCTCAACAAACTTTCAATTAATACTATCCAGAATTTACCTGTTGTTTTTGGTGAAGTTGATGTTGTGAAGTCTTTACTGTTATTACCCGGAGTTTCCAACGCGGGGGAAGGCTCTTCCGGATTTAATGTTAGAGGTGGTGCTGTAGACCAAAATCTTATTCTCTTAGACGAAGCTACCATTTTCAACTCCTCTCACCTATTCGGCCTGTTTTCAGTTTTTAATCCTGATGCCATTAAGGATCTTAAGCTATATAAAGGTGGAATTCCTGCGGAATATGGAGGACGAGTATCTTCAGTTCTGGATATTTATCAGCGAGATGGGAATAGTAAGGAGTTTAAAATGCAGGGAGGGATTGGCGCTATCTCAAGTAGATTACTGGCCGAAGGACCAATTGTAAAAGATAAAGGTTCCTTTCTTGTGGGAGCCAGGAGTTCTTACGCCCATTTATTTCTGAAATTAACAGATAATACCAACTCTGCATATTTCTATGACCTCAATACCAAATTAAGCTATACAATTAACGACAGTAACAAATTACTGCTCTCCGGATATTTTGGACGGGATGTTTTCAATATCAGTCAGAATTTTGAAAATACATATGGAAATGCAGTTATTAACCTTAGATGGAATCATGTCTTTTCAGATAACATCTTCACGAACCTTTCAGCGATATACAGTGATTATTATTACGGCTTAAACTTGAATTTTGTTGGGTTTAACTGGGATAGTGGAATTAAGAATCTGAATTTGAAATATGATTTCAATCATTATCTAAATGATAATCTTGAATTAAAATATGGCATTCAAAACACCTATTATCAATTTAATCCCGGAGAAATTGAGCCTATTGATGGAGATTCAGGCATTAATTATTTTAAGTTGATCAATAAATACGCCCTTGAAAATGCAATTTATATTTCTGCGGAACAGAAGTTCAGCGAGAAGTTCTCAGCTGAATACGGATTAAGATTAAGCAACTTTTTCAGATTAGGCCAGGATGAAATTAATAAATATGAAGATAATAATCCGGTAGAATACGTTTCAGAAAGAGATATTTACAGAGAAGCAGATATTTTAGAAACAGTTGAATCTTCCAGAGGAGAAATACTTAAAACCTATTCAAATCTAGAGCCACGAATTGCACTTTCTTACGCTTTCAATGACGAACAATCTATTAAAGCCAGTTATAATAGAATGTCTCAGTATCTTCACCTAATTTCAAATACCAGCTCTCCTACACCTTTAGATGTATGGACTCCCAGTGGACAATATATAAAACCTCAAATTTTAGATCAATATGCCATAGGATATTTTAGAAATATAAAAAACAGTGAATATTCACTGGAAGTTGAAAGTTTCTACAAGCAAATTGATAATCGAATAGATTATATCGACGGGGCAAACCTGATTGCCAATAATGCGATCGAACGAGTTGTTCTAAACGGTGAATCAAGAGCTTATGGATTAGAGCTTTTATTAAGAAAAAACAAAGGTAAATTAACCGGTTGGTTAGGCTATACACTGTCAAGATCTGAACAACGAACTCCAGGAAGAAATTCCGGCGAACCAGGAATTAATAACGGGAATTGGTATAACTCTAATTATGACAAAACCCATGATTTGAGTATAACCGGTAGTTATGAGTTGAATAAGAAATGGAAATTAAATGCTAATTTCA
>CAVZZT010000007.1:0-10000 GCA_963779835.1 uncultured Flavobacteriaceae bacterium | reverse complement strand
CTTATCACGTCCTTCTTCGCCTCTGAGAGCCTAGGCATTCCCCATACGCCCTTATCTAGCTTGTATGCGCTTTGCTTAATGCTCTAATCTATCTCTGATTTGCACTCAGAACAGAAGTATTATAATGTATTACTTTTATTAAATATTTCTATCTAATAGTGTTCTCGTATTCTTTGTTTCTCAATATGTCAATGAACTTTTTTCCTTATCTAACGATACAATCTCGATGATCCTACAAACTAAAAAACTTGTGTTTCCTGGTTGTTTGTAAAAACTATCCCCTTTGTATCTCAAGGAATCGTGGAGAATATCGGAGTCGAACCGATGACCTCCTGCGTGCAAGGCAGGCGCTCTAGCCAGCTGAGCTAATCCCCCATTTTCAGTGATCAGTTAACAGTTATCAGTTAACAGTACTTCTAACGGCTACTCAACCTCTAAAATTTCCTTTAGTTATTTCAAATGAACTTCTCTAATTCTAACCTGTTACCAAATCAGCCTTAGGCTGTAGTCTCAGGCAGACTCGAACTGCCGACCTCTACATTATCAGTGTAGCGCTCTAACCAGCTGAGCTATGAGACTGTCCATAAATAGACATTAGACTCTAGATTCTAGACGTTAGATTCTTCTAACATCTCATTTCTAAGATCTCACATCTTATATATAATCGAATTGACGATAAGAATCAAGACCAAATTGGTCTCTGAACTTCCCTTTCGTAATTGTCGCTTGTGTCATATAGACACAAAGCTCTAGAAAGGAGGTGTTCCAGCCGCACCTTCCGGTACGGCTACCTTGTTACGACTTAGCCCCAGTTACCAGTTTTACCCTAGGCCGCTCCTTACGGTGACGGACTTCAGGTACCCCCAGCTTCCATGGCTTGACGGGCGGTGTGTACAAGGCCCGGGAACGTATTCACCGCATCATGGCTGATATGCGATTACTAGCGATTCCAGCTTCACGCAGTCGAGTTGCAGACTGCGATCCGAACTGTGATAGGGTTTGAAGATTCGCATCCCCTCGCGGGGTAGCTGCCCTCTGTCCCTACCATTGTAGCACGTGTGTGGCCCAGGACGTAAGGGCCGTGATGATTTGACGTCATCCCCACCTTCCTCGCGGTTTGCACCGGCAGTCTCGTTAGAGTTCCCGACATGACTCGCTGGCAACTAACAACAGGGGTTGCGCTCGTTATAGGACTTAACCTGACACCTCACGGCACGAGCTGACGACAACCATGCAGCACCTTGCAATCTGTCCGAAGAAGGGTCTGTTTCCAGACCTGTCAGACTGCATTTAAGCCCTGGTAAGGTTCCTCGCGTATCATCGAATTAAACCACATGCTCCACCGCTTGTGCGGGCCCCCGTCAATTCCTTTGAGTTTCATTCTTGCGAACGTACTCCCCAGGTGGGTTACTTATCACTTTCGCTTAACCACCCAGCCCTCAATTAGGCCGGACAGCTAGTAACCATCGTTTACGGCGTAGACTACCAGGGTATCTAATCCTGTTCGCTACCTACGCTTTCGTCCCTCAGCGTCAATATATTATTAGTGATCTGCCTTCGCAATAGGTGTTCTGAGTAATATCTATGCATTTCACCGCTACACTACTCATTCCAACCACTTCATAATAATTCAAGAACAACAGTATCAATGGCAATTCTACAGTTAAGCTGCAGACTTTCACCACTGACTTATTATTCCGCCTACGGACCCTTTAAACCCAATGATTCCGGATAACGCTTGGACCCTCCGTATTACCGCGGCTGCTGGCACGGAGTTAGCCGGTCCTTATTCATACGGTACCGTCAAGCATCTACACGTAGATGTGGTTCTTCCCGTATAAAAGCAGTTTACAACCCATAGGGCCGTCTTCCTGCACGCGGCATGGCTGGATCAGAGTTGCCTCCATTGTCCAATATTCCTCACTGCTGCCTCCCGTAGGAGTCTGGTCCGTGTCTCAGTACCAGTGTGGGGGATCTCCCTCTCAGGACCC
Source organism: uncultured Flavobacteriaceae bacterium (assembly GCA_963779835.1). Taxonomy (GTDB): domain Bacteria; phylum Bacteroidota; class Bacteroidia; order Flavobacteriales; family Flavobacteriaceae; genus Christiangramia. Next base: position 8,009 of record CAVZZT010000007.1, on the reverse strand, counting down.
CTACCTATCGCGGTCTTGGTAAGCCGTTACCTTACCAACTAACTAATAGGACGCATACTCATCTTTAAGCCATAAATGTTTACTATAATCTCCAGGTGAAGTTTATAGACTATGGGGTATTAATCCACGTTTCCATGGGCTATTCCCCGCTTAAAGGCAGATTGTATACGCGTTACGCACCCGTGCGCCACTCGTCAGCGAAAGAGCAAGCTCTTCCCTGTTACCGTTCGACTTGCATGTGTTAGGCCTGCCGCTAGCGTTCATCCTGAGCCAGGATCAAACTCTTCATCGTTAAATCTTAAATATATTCAACAACTACTAAAGAAATTGCTCAGTATGACTTTTTCTAGTCTTAATTCTTATACACTTGATCATAAAGTATAAATACTCTATAATCCTTGTCAATTCAATATATCAATGAACTCTAATTGGTCTCCCAATCTGTCTTGTTAAAACCCAGGGATTCGAACCCTTTCTATATCACCCCATCCGGCGGTTTCTCTTACTTTCAATCTGTATTTGTGAACATTTGCTCTGTCTCAAAGCGGGTGCAAATATACAACGCTTTTTCTTTATCAACCAAACCTTTTTTAATAAAATTTTTAGTTTCTTTTTAAAAGCTTCAGCATCAATTCGCTAACTCCCTTTTCTTCGAATGAACATCGCTTCGTTTCCAAAGCGGGTGCAAATATAAAACGACTTTTGCTCTCCAACCAAATAAAAAACAATCTTTTTTTATTTAATTTTTGAAGGCGATTTCCTTTGCTATACCCCATCCCTACTACTGTCAGTGAACTTTCGCTCGTTTCCTAAGCGGCTGCAAATATACACCAACTTCTTTCTTTCTACCAAATAAAAATCTGAAGTTTTTTCAGATAAAAAACCATTCCGGAAGCTAACTGGCTGCTCATCATATATTTCAGCTTTAAAAAATTTTTAAAATAATTCAGAAGTCATCCAGATACACAGGAAATAAAACACATTACAGTATATATGTATACCTTATATCATAATAAAGTCACCTATATACATATATGTATTGTGCAACCAAATCCAACACCTTATCTTTGTGGCTTCGCAAAAAAATGAATAAAATGATCAAGATTACTCTGCCGGACGGAAGTATTAAAGAGTTTGAAAAAGGAACTACCCCAATGGAGGTAGCCAAAAGTATTAGTGAAGGTTTAGCCAGAAATGTTATATCTGCTAAATTCAATGATGAAACGGTAGAGGTTTCCACCCCCTTGAATACCGATGGAGATCTTGTTTTATTCACCTGGAGCAATGACGAAGGAAAGAAAGCTTTCTGGCATTCTACCTCTCATGTTATGGCCCAGGCTATCCAGGATCTTTACCCAGGCGCAAAACTTACTATAGGACCGGCTATTGAAAGAGGTTTCTATTATGATATAGATTTTGGTGAACAAAAGATCTCCGACAACGACTTCAAAAAGATCGAAGATCGAATGCTGGAAATAGCTCGCGGAAAACATGATTTCCAAATGAGGGAGGTTTCCAAGCAGGAAGCTCTTGATTTTTATAAAGGAGAAAACAATCAGTTTAAGGTAGAACTTATTGAAAATCTTCAGGATGGAGATATCACTTTCTGTGACCATGATACTTTTACCGATCTATGTCGTGGAGGACACATCCCTAATACCGGAATAATAAAAGCGGTTAAATTGATGAGTGTTGCGGGTGCCTATTGGAGAGGTGATGAAAACAACCCTCAGCTAACCAGAGTATATGGTATCTCATTTCCGAAGCAAAAGGAATTAAAAGAATATCTTGAACTTTTAGAGGAAGCAAAAAAGAGAGATCATAGAAAACTTGGAAAAGAATTAGAACTTTTCACATTTTCCCAAAAAGTTGGCCAGGGATTACCCTTATGGTTACCCAAAGGAGCGGCTTTAAGAGAACGTCTGGAGAACTTCCTTAAAAAAGCCCAGAAGAAAGCAGGATACGAAATGGTGGTAAGTCCACATATTGGCAGTAAAGAACTATATGTAACTTCCGGCCATTATGCTAAATATGGCGAAGACAGTTTTCAGCCGATAACTACTCCCAATGAAGGAGAAGAATTTATGCTGAAACCTATGAACTGCCCGCATCATTGCGAAATGTACAATGCTTCTTCCTGGAGTTACAGAGACCTTCCTAAAAGATTTGCGGAATTTGGTACTGTATATAGGTATGAGCAAAGTGGAGAATTACATGGATTAACTCGTGTTCGAGGTTTCACCCAGGATGACGCACACATATTCTGTATGCCTGAACAACTTGATGAAGAATTCAAAAAAGTGATTGATCTTACCTTATATGTATTCTCTTCTTTAGGATTCGAAGATTTTACCGCCCAGGTTTCATTAAGGGATCCTGAGAATAAAGAAAAGTATATAGGTTCTGACGAAGTTTGGGAGAAAGCTGAAAATGCCATCTTAAATGCAGCGAAGGAAAAGGGTCTCAACTATGTTGTTGAAACCGGGGAAGCAGCTTTCTACGGACCTAAACTAGACTTTATGGTGAAGGATGCCCTGGGCAGAAGCTGGCAATTAGGAACCATACAGGTAGATTACAATTTACCCGAGCGTTTTGACCTTACATATAAAGGAAGTGACAATGAGTCACATCGTCCGGTGATGATCCACAGGGCTCCTTTTGGTAGTATGGAACGCTTCATCGCTATCTTACTGGAACATACCGGTGGAAATTTCCCACTATGGTTAATGCCTGAGCAGGCTATTATTCTCTCACTCAGTGAGAAATATGAAAAATACTCACAAAAAGTTTTAACTTTGCTCGAAAATAACGAAATTCGCGCCCTTGTTGACAACAGAAACGAGACAATAGGTAAGAAAATTAGGGAAGCAGAAGTTAATAAATATCCTTATATGCTTATTGTTGGAGAGCAGGAAGCCAAAGATGGTACGATTTCTGTTCGAAAACATAGCGAGGGTGATTTAGGAACTATGAAGATCGAAGATTTCGCAAATTTGATAAATTCAGAAATCAATAGTACCTTAAAGCCTTTTAAAACTGAAGTTTAATTTAAATTCTAAGCCATAGCAATACGTAGAAAAAAACCGAACAGATTCGGCCGACAAAAAGAAGCAGAACACCGGATCAATGAGAAAATTAGATCTGAAGAAGTACGTCTGGTTGGTGACAATGTAGAAATGGATGTTTATCCTACCAAAAAAGCCCTGTCAATCGCTCAGGAATTAGGTTTGGATCTCGTTGAAATTTCTCCAAATGCAAAGCCGCCGGTTGTAAAGGCAATGGACTATAAGAAGTTTCTTTATGAACAAAAGAAACGAGAAAAGGCCATGAAAGCCAAAGCCAGTAAAGTGGTAGTAAAGGAAATAAGATTTGGTCCTAATACAGATGACCATGATTACGAATTTAAAAAACGTAACGCGGAAAAATTTCTGAAAGATGGCGCTAAACTTAAAGCCTTTGTGTTCTTTAAAGGTCGTTCTATCGTATTTAAAGATAAAGGAGAAATTTTGCTTTTAAGACTTGCTCAGGATTTGGAAGAGCACGGAAAAGTGGAACAGATGCCGAAATTAGAGGGTAAGAGAATGACAATGTTCTTATCACCTACTAAGAAATCGAAATAAAGAGAATAAGAGAGTTAATTATAAAAAAAGGACAGCAATGCCTAAAATGAAAACTAAATCCAGTGCCAAGAAGCGTTTTAAGCTAACAGGTACAGGTAAGATTAAAAGAAAGCACGCGTTTAAGAGTCATATCTTAACAAAGAAGTCTAAGAAACGTAAGCTAGCCTTAACTCACAGTACTTTAGTACATGATGCAGATAAGGACAATGTCAAACTTCAATTACGTTTAAAGTAAATTGAAGCTCTTGAGGTTTTAATTAATTATTTAACCATGGAGTTGGGCAACACTTCAACTGCGCTCAGTGTGACAGTTTGAAGTTTAAGTTAAAAGTGTCGATTATCGACCGCCTGCTACAAAAAAATGTAAAATATGCCAAGATCAGTAAACTCAGTTGCCAAAAGGGCACGTAGAAAAAAAGTTTTAAAGCAAGCAAAAGGATATTTCGGACGTCGTAAAAACGTTTGGACTGTTGCTAAAAATGCGGTTGATAAAGCGATGCTTTATGCATACAGAGACCGTAAAGCTAAGAAACGTAACTTCCGTTCTTTATGGATTATGCGTATTAACGCTGCTGCCAGACAAGAAGGATTATCTTATTCTCAATTTATGGGGAAACTTAAAGCCAGTGAAATTGGATTGAACCGTAAGGTTCTTGCCGATTTGGCGATGAACAACCCAGAGGCTTTTAAAGCAATTGTAGAAAAAGTAAAATAAACGATTACACTCTCTTATAAAAAAATCCTGCCTTTTGGCGGGATTTTTTGTTTCTACTCCTCTCCGTATACGGTTAGGACCAGTTTCCGAGATCCACCTCTATCTCTAAATTCACAAAGATATATTCCCTGCCAGGTTCCCAAATTCAATTTCCCATTCGTAATTGGAATCTGGACAGAAGTTCCTGTTAAAGCTGATTTTATATGTGCCGGCATATCATCCGGGCCTTCTATAGTATGCTTATAATATGGCTGATTCTCCGGTACCATTTCGTTGAAATGACTTTGGAAATCTTCCCTAACCGTAGGATCTGCATTTTCATTGATCATTAGCCCAGCAGAAGTATGCTTAATAAAAATATGTAAAATCCCAATTTCAATATTATCTATCTCCGTAAACTCAGATAAAATTTCATCAGTGATTAGATGAAAGCCTCTTTTCTTTGCCTTTAGCAGTATTTCTTTTTGAAAAGCACTCATGAATATAAAGGATACTAAGTTTTTTGTTCTTTCTTTTTCGCTGCCGGAAAAAGCACATTATTAAGAATAAGCCTATATCCCGGAGAATTTGGATGTAACTCCAACTCAGTTTTTGGATCCCCTACTCTGTGTTGATAATCTTCAGGATCATGACCTCCATAAAAAGTGAAAAATCCCTTTCCTTTAACTCCATGAATATACCTGGCTTCACCGTTCAATTTACTTTCACCCATAATTAACACTCCTGGTTTAATAGTAGCAGGATCGTAACTTGTAGTTTGCCCCATAAAGCCCTTAACCAATCTTGTATGATTTTGTGTAAGCATTGTTGGAACCACATCCCATTTTGCCGAATAATCCATTAAGGTAAAATAGTCGCTTTCTTTTTGAATTTGTCTTTTTGCGGTCATATCTATAGTAGAAAACTCATACACCATAGGACTTCGTTCGAGTTCAAAATTTGTGAAAGCAAAAGTCTTATTAAAATCAATTTTGGCCTGATAACCAGGTTCACTTGGATCCCCGTCAAACATAGCTTCGACAATATCTACTCCTTCAGCAGCCAGAGCAATATCAAAACTATCGGTGGCACTACACATAGCGAACATAAACCCTCCTCCTATCACATAATCTCTGATTTTTAATGCTACTTCCAGCTTCTCCTCTGAAACTTTAGAATAACCAAGCTCGTGGGCTAATTGTTCGGCCTCCTGTTTTTCTTCTATGTACCAGGGTGTAGTCCTAAAAGCCCGATAAAATTTTCCATACTGACCTGTAAAATCCTCGTGATGTAAATGTAGCCAGTCATATAGCAGTAAAGCATCATTCAGCACTTCTTTATCATAAATGGTTTGATAAGGAATCTCTGCATAAGTAAGAGCCATTGTCACGGCATCATCCCAGGGTTTATTACCTGTAGGACTGTAAACTGCAATTTTCGGAGCCTTCTCAAGAGCAACCGATTCCATATTTTTTGAAGGACTACTGATCTCTTCCAGAATACTTCCGGCCATATTATCACTAAGCACTTCAAAATCTACCCCCCGAATCTGGCACTCTTTCCGGAGTTTATCTGAATCGGCAATAAGGAAAGAACCCCCACGATAATTCAAAAGCCAGTTTACCGATAATTGATTTTCTAAGGAATAATAAACAATTCCGTATGCTTTTAAGTGATTACTTTGAGCATCTGCATCCATCGGGATGAGTATTTTTGATGCAAAAAGTTGAGAACTAATTAGCATCAAAAAAGAAAGCAGCAAAGCGTTTTTATACACTTTGCTGCTTTTAATATTTTTAGATATGATGAATCCTTTAGCTAATATTAGCTTATTCAATCTAGAAAGGAACATCATTATCATCGTCATCGCTATTCATTGAACTGCCAAAAGCCTCATCGGCACTTGGGTTTGGCAGATTGAAATTTCCAAAGTCATTATCACCATCCCCGCTATTCATGCTCGATGGAATTTCAGATGGGAAATTAAAGTCTTCTAAATTATCAAATTTACCGAGTTCTCCAATGAATTTAAGCCTGATATTTTCTAATCCACCATTACGGTGTTTCGCTACAATAAATTCACCCTGTCCCTGAGTTGGTGTTCTTTCTTCATCATCCCATTCTTCTATCTTATAATATTCCGGACGGTAGATGAATGATACAATATCGGCATCCTGCTCGATCGCTCCAGATTCCCTAAGGTCAGAAAGCAGTGGTCTTTTACTTCCTCCACGAGTCTCCACCGCACGGGAAAGCTGAGAAAGTGCAATTACCGGCACGTTTAATTCTTTCGCCAGAGCTTTAAGGTTACGGGAAATTGTAGAAATTTCCTGTTCCCTGTTTCCTCCACCCTTTTGACTTCCTCCAGCTGTCATCAACTGAAGGTAATCTATAACGATCATTCTAATGCCGTGTTGTGAGGCTAGTCGACGAGCTTTCGCACGAAGGTCGAAAATTGAAAGCGATGGGGTATCATCAATAAACAAAGGTGCCTTTTCAAGATCCTTTACTTTTACATTCAATTGCTCCCATTCATGTTGCTCCAATTTACCAGTTCTTAACTTTTCAGAAGAAAGACCAGTTTCAGAAGAGATCAAACGGGTGATCAACTGTACTGAAGACATCTCCAGTGAAAAGAAAGCAACAGGAATTCCCTGGTCCACGGCAATATTACGAGCCATCGACAATGTAAGAGCTGTTTTACCCATACCCGGACGCGCTGCAACGATAATTAGATCTGAAGGCTGCCAACCCGAAGTAAGTTCATCAAGTTTATCAAAACCGGATGGTACTCCACTTAGTCCCTCTTTATTTGATATTTCCTGAATTTTCTTTTTCGCCTGAATTACCAAACTTTGAGCTGTTTCGGTAGAACGTTTAATATTCCCCTGGGTTACCTCATAAAGTTTTGATTCAGCAGAATCCAGTAAATCGAAAACGTCGGTTCCTTCATCAAAAGCTTCTTCAATAATTTCGTTAGAGATCTTAATTAAACTCCTCTGAATATATTTCTGTAGAATGATACGGGCATGAAACTCTATATGCGCCGAGCTGGAAACTTTTTGTGTAAGTTGAATTAAATAATAATCTCCTCCTACTTTATCAAAAACCTTCTCTTTCTTAAGTTGGTTAGAAACGGTTAATAAGTCAATTGCCTCAGATGCATCGAATAATTTTTTAATCGCATCATAGATGAGCTTATGACTGTTCTTATAAAAAGCCTCAGGAATTAAAATATCGATAATCTCGTCAACACCTTTTTTATCGATCATCATAGCTCCAAGCACAACTTCCTCTAAATCAACTGCTTGTGGCGGAACTTTTCCTTTTTCTAAACTAACAACATTAGTTTTTTTATAGGTAACATTTTGTGGGGAAGTGATTTTTTCCATACCTCTAAAGTAAAAAATTTGTTAAGACAATCTTAACGCAATTGCCCTTTCTTACTTAACAGGTAATGAACAATTACCTGTTAATAAGTATATTTTTCTGTTAATAAGCCAAAAAAATCCGGAAATAATTCTCCGGATTTTCTAACGATGTTGTATAAATAAAGAGCTTATCCTTTAAACACTCCCATGTCTAAATACTTATCCATTCTCTTTTCTACCAATTCCTCTGGTGATAAGTTTTTGAATTCAGAATAAGCTTTGGAAATCGAAGATTTTACCGTATCAAAAATCTCTTCTCTATTG
>CAVZZT010000006.1:0-93474 GCA_963779835.1 uncultured Flavobacteriaceae bacterium | reverse complement strand
AAAGACTAATGGAATTCTTTTCAATATAATTTAAAACCTTTTTCGACTTAAAGGCTTTTATAAAATCTACCCTGGCCCCACGATGTAACATTGGTAACAAAAGAACATTCCAGCCTGAAGTATGATACGGAGGAAGTGTATTTAAGGTGAAATCTTTGGAAGTGATCTCGAGCTGTACTGAGGTATTCAGGCTATTCCAGAATAACATCCGGTTAGTATAAAGCACTCCTTTAGGTTTTCCGGTAGTTCCAGAAGTATAGAAGATAAAAACCGGCTGATCTGGCTCGATTTCTAAAACTTCTGCTTTTGGTTCGAACTTAACAGCTTCCTCAAAAATATTTTCCAACAGAGGAATTTCAGCGGAGTCATATTCTAACAGTTTCCCGGCTTTCGGCCAAAAAGCGTCTTCAGAAATAAATAATTTCGGTTCTACATCGTTAACACAATACTGAAGTTCTGAAACCGAAGAGCGATAATTTAGTGGAACTAAAATAGCTCCCATTCTTTGGGCGGCTATAAAAAGAATTAAATATTCTGCGGAATGTGTTGCAAGTACTACAATTCGATCTCCTTTATGTATAGAATATTTTTGCCTGAGTAGATTTCCAAGTTTTAGAGATAATTCATGAAGTTCTTTATAAGTATAGGATATTCCGGTATCTGCTGATGCTACCGCAATCTTATCAGGCGTATAAACCGACCATTTTCCTATCCAGTCAAAGTAATTCATGCTCTTTTTCTTCGAAATAAATATAGAGAATTCCCGATTATAAATGAAGCTATCACTGCTATAGCGGCAGAAACTCCGGGATTATTTACCGGCTCCTGCATATAAGGAGTAATTCTTCCGTAATAAATAATGAAATGAATGGCTACCGCCGAAAAACTGGCAATAAACACCGCATTTTTGCTCACCTTCTTAAAATAGATTCCGAATAAAACAGGAACAAATGCCGCTGCAAAATATGCGTAAACACCATTCTGTGCAAAAATCGCTACGCTTACATTTGGATCTATGATCTGATCATAACTCAGGTAAAAACTTACAATTGCCAGAATAATGATCACGATTTTGTTCATCCCCACCTGGTTAAAATTCTCTTTCCCTGAAAAAGGACTTATAAGATCTGTAGTAATAGTTGTGGAAAGCGACTGTATCAAGGCTTCCAACGTTGAAAGTCCGGCTGAAATAAGTCCCGCCACAATTATAACGCCCACCCCTGCTGAAAACGTTTTTACAACATAAGCCGAAACCAGCTCATCCATTTTTAAAGGAACGCCATCAATACTCAGGTCAGGAAAAGTTAATCTGGCATATAATCCTACTACTACCACCAAAAAGAAAACACTCATACAAACAATGGCTACGGTAAGGTATTGATTAATCGCTTTTTCACTTCTAAGAAATAATGTTTTTGTAATGGAATTCTTTTCAATATAATTTAAAACCTTTTTCGACTTAAAGGCTTTTATAAAATCTACCCTGGCCCCACGATGTAACATTGGTAACAAAAGAACATTCCAGCCTGAAGTATGATACGGAGGAAGTGTATTTAAGGTGAAATCTTTGGAAGTGATCTCGAGCTGTACTGAGGTATTCAGGCTATTCCAGAATAACATCCGGTTAGTATAAAGCACTCCTTTAGGTTTTCCGGTAGTTCCAGAAGTATAGAAGATAAAAACCGGCTGATCTGGCTCGATTTCTAAAACTTCTGCTTTTGGTTCGAACTTAACAGCTTCCTCAAAAATATTTTCCAACAGAGGAATTTCAGCGGAGTCATATTCTAACAGTTTCCCGGCTTTCGGCCAAAAAGCGTCTTCAGAAATAAATAATTTCGGTTCTACATCGTTAACACAATACTGAAGTTCTGAAACCGAAGAGCGATAATTTAGTGGAACTAAAATAGCTCCCATTCTTTGGGCGGCTATGAAAAGAATTAAATATTCTGGCGGAATGTGTTGCAAGTACTGCAATTCGATCTCCTTTATGTATAAAATATTTTTGCCTGAGTAGATTTCCAAGTTTTAGAGATAATTCATGAAGTTCTTTATAAGTATAGGATTTTCCGGTATCTGCTGATGCTACCGCAATCTTATCAGGCGTATAAACCGACCATTTTCCTATCCAGTCAAAGTAATTCATGCTCTTTTTCTTCGAAATAAATATAGAGAATTCCCGATTATAAATGAAGCTATCACTGCTATAGCGGCAGAAACTCCGGGATTATTTACCGGCTCCTGCATATAAGGAGTAATTCTTCCGTAATAAATAATGAAATGAATGGCTACCGCCGAAAAACTGGCAATAAACACCGCATTTTTGCTCACCTTCTTAAAATAGATTCCGAATAAAACAGGAACAAATGCCGCTGCAAAATATGCGTAAACACCATTCTGTGCAAAAATCGCTACGCTTACATTTGGATCTATGATCTGATCATAACTCAAATAAAAACTAACGATCGCCAGAATGATGACCACAATTTTATTCATGCCAACCTGGTTAAAATTGTCTTTACCTGACAAAGGACTTATTAGATCTGTAGTAATAGTAGTAGAAAGCGATTGTATCAAAGCTTCCAACGTTGAAAGTCCGGCTGAAATAAGTCCGGCAACAATTATAACGCCTACCCCTGCTGAAAAAGTTTTTACAACATAAGCTGAAACCAGCTCGTCCATTTTTAAGGCAACCCCATCAATACTCAGGTCCGGGAAAGTTATTCTTGCATATAATCCTACAATTACTACCAAAAAGAAAACACTCATACAAACGATGGCTACTGTAAGGTACTGATTAATCGCTTTTTCACTTCTAAGAAATAATGTTTTTGTAATGATATGAGGCTGACAAACAATGGCGATTCCAATAACGATCTGACAAAATATAATTTCAAAATAATCCCTGAAAAGGAAACTATCGGGATTGGTAGTTTTGGTAAGGTTGGGATCTATTTCATTTAAAAGACCGGCAAAACCAGCAAATCCATTGGAGAAATATTCCGAGCCTGACATTAAAAGAATTATCGCAACTACAAACATAATAATTGCCTGCACCGTATTGGTATAAACCATTGAATTGGCCCCTCCAAACATGGTATATCCAAAAACAAAGGTAATAAGTCCCATAAGCACATAAAATGGCTCCAGATTCAAAGACTTGGAAATGATTTGAGTTAGCCCAACGCAAATCAGCACAATAAATGTTATTAGTAATAAGGATAAGATCGCAAAAAAGATGGTCAAGACTTTTGAGTCATATCGCTTTCCGATCCACTGAGCCATGGTGAGGGCCTTGACAGTGGATCCATGCTTTTGAAAGGCTTTTGTAAAAAATATGAGAGAAGCAAAAATAGCGATAGGCATCACGATCCCAAACGAGATCAATCCTGAAAAACCATATAAAGCAATAAAACCCGGATTAATTATAAAAGTTGCGGCACTCGTCATAGATGCTGCCAAAGAAAGACCTACGGCCCAGGCAGGAAAACCATTGCTCCCAATAGCAAAATCGTTGATATTCTTTGTTTTGAGATTCCCTCTGATCACAAAAAAGAGAATAATGAGAGCATAAACTATGAGCAATATGGTAACGTATAATGACCAGGTTTCTGAGGCGAACATAAATTATTGATTATGATCTGTGAAGTTACTGTTATCACTTCAAGAATTTATATCTAAAATTGAAATTTAAACTACGACTTACTCCTAAAAAAGTATTTTTAATCAAAAAACACAATAGCAGCTGCGGATAAAAAAAGTGCGACCTTTAAAATCATATGGTTTAATTAGACTTTTAATACATTTACATTTGAGAAAAATCTCTTCGCATTTTCAATCGATGAAACGACGAAAATTTATACAGAATACTGGAATAGCGGGAGCTGCATTAAGTGCTGCTCCATCGCTTTTCTCTAAACCTATATTAAAAGAATTTAATATGATTCAAAAATATCCGGTTGCGGTTGCTACCTGGAACTTTCAAAATGCTACAAAGATGGCTGGCAAACTACTGGAATCGGGTTCCAATGCTCTTGACGCCGTTGAAAAAGGGGTGATGGTTGAGGAAGCTAATTTAAAGAATACCACTGTTGGAAATGGCGGCGCACCAGACAGGGATGGAAATGTGACTTTAGACGCGTGTATTATGTCTCCCGACGGCAATGCAGGATCTGTGGTCTATTTGAAAGAAATAGAACATCCGGTTTCGGTTGCCAGAAAGGTCATGGAAGAAACTCCTCACGTGATGTTGGCTGGAGAAGGCGCTTTACAATTTGCCATTCAGCAGGGGTTCAAAAAGAAGAACCTGTTAACTGAAGATTCTGAAAAAGCCTGGAAAGAATGGCTTGAACACAAAGAATACAAACCAATCATAAATATCGAAAACCACGATACCATTGGTATGCTATGCCTGGATGAAAAAGGAGATATTGCCGGTGCATGCACTACTTCCGGACTTTCATATAAGATCAATGGGCGTGTTGGGGATTCCCCCATAATTGGAGCCGGATTATTTCTGGATAATGAAATTGGAGGTGCGGTTGGAACCGGAATGGGAGAAGCCATTATGAAAAGTGTGGGTAGTTTTCTTATCGTAGAATTGATGAGACAGGGAAAATCACCCCAGGAAGCTTGCGAAGAAGCGGTGATGAGAACCGTAAGGCAGAACCCTGAATACAAAGATTTTCAGGTGGCCTATGTCGCTATGAACAAACAGGGTGAAATAGGATCTTATTGCATTCATAAAGGTTTCAGTTATGCAAAGTTCCAAAATGGAGAAAGCACGAATAATCCAAGCCTGTCCTACCTGGAAGAGTAATTCCAATTTTGCCACTAATGCACGAATTTCTCTCTCAGAATTCCTGCATTAAGCGAAAGCACTTCCTAAGGCCCATGAAATGAATAAGGTTTAAGGACTATTTTTCTTGATGATTGTTAATTGCTTATTGTTCATTGTTTCCAAGGAAGACTGATTTTATCTTTGTAGTTTTGAAATATTCTCAATTATACCTTTAAACAATTCAGATGGCCGATCAAAAACGCCTTTTTTTACTAGATGCATACGCTTTAATTTTTCGTGGATATTACGCTTTTATAAAGAACCCCAGGATCAACTCTAAAGGTTTTAATACCTCCGCAATCATGGGATTCACCAATTCACTTTTTGATGTGATAAGACGTGAAAAACCAGATCATCTGGCGGTGTGTTTCGATAAAGACGGTAGCAAGGAAAGAACTGAAATGTATGAAGAATACAAAGCGCACCGGGATGAGACCCCGGAGCCTATTCGCGAGGCTATTCCTATTATTCAGGATATTTTGAGGGCAATGCATATTCCGGTGGTAGTTCAGGCCGGTATGGAGGCTGATGATATTATAGGAACCCTGGCCAAACAAGCAGAAAAGGAGAACTATAAAGTATATATGGTAACTCCAGATAAGGATTTTGCACAATTGGTTTCAGAGAATATTTTTATGTACCGCCCTGCCAGAATGGGTAACGGCATCGAGATCTGGGGAATCCCCGAAGTTCAAAAGAAATTTGAAGTGGAAAGACCAGAACAGGTGATCGACTTCCTTGGTATGATGGGTGATGCCGCCGATAACATTCCCGGACTTCCGGGAGTTGGTGAAAAGACCGCAAAAAAATTCATCAAGCAATACGGGAGCATGGAAGCCCTGCTTGAAAACACCGATGACCTGAAAGGGAAAATGAAGGAAAAGATCATTGAAAATGCTGAATTAGGCCGATTATCTAAAAAGCTGGCTACGATCTTTACCGATTGTGATGTGCAATTTCATGCTGAGGATTATGAACTTTCTATGCCCGATGGCGATAAAGTTCAGGAAATATTTGAGGATCTGGAATTTAGAAGACTTAAAGATCAATTCCTAAAATTATTCAGTGGTGAAACTGAAGCCACACCAACACAGGTTACCAATTCACCTTCCGCCAAAAAGAATGCAGACGCAACTGCCGGTGCAGGACAGTTTTCATTGTTCGGAGGAGATGGCGAAGAAATTGAAAGAACATCCTCCAGAACCAATTTAAAAGACACACCACATCTATATCAGTCTTTAAACACTGAAATGGCCAGGAAAATCTTTATTGAAAGACTTCTCAAACAAAAAAGTGTTTGTTTTGACACTGAAACTACCAGCCTGAATACCCTGGAAGCAGAACTTGTGGGGATTGCTTTCTCCTGGGAAGCAGGAAAAGGATTTTATCTGCCATTCCCTGAAGAAAAGGAACAAGCTCAAAAACTGATCGAAGAACTCAGAGAGTTTTTCGAGAATGATAAAATTGAAAAGATTGGTCAAAACCTTAAATATGATATTGAAGTTCTAGATAAATATAAGGTGAAGGTAAAAGGGCCATTATTTGATACCATGATCGCGCATTATCTAATAAATCCGGATATGCGTCATAATATGGATGTATTGGCTGAAACTTACCTTAATTATACTCCACAACCAATTTCTGAATTGATCGGTAAAAAAGGAAAAAATCAGGGTAGTATGAGAGATGTGGCCCTGGATAAACAAACTGAATATGCTTCAGAAGATGCAGATATTACCTTTCAGCTAAAGAACTTTTTTGAGAAAGAACTCGATGAAGCTGAAACAAGAAAGCTTTTTAATGAAATTGAAATTCCGCTGGTAGAAGTACTGGCAGATATGGAGCTGGAAGGGATCAATCTGGACGAGGAATATTTAAAATCGTTATCTGAAGCCCTGGCTTCCGATATTCAGGATCTTGAGACAAAAATATATGCAGATGCTGGAGAGGAATTCCTAATTAGCTCTCCAAAACAATTGGGAATCATTCTATTTGAAAAAATGGAACTATCTAAAAAACCCAAGAAAACCAAGACCGGACAATATTCAACGAGTGAAGATGTACTTTCAGGTCTGGCCGAAGAAAATGATATTGTACGCCACGTTCTGGATTATCGCGGACTGGTTAAACTTCAGAATACTTATGTGGACGCGCTACCAAATCAGGTTGAGAAAACCACCGGAAGAATACATACAGATTACGTACAAACCACTGCAGCGACAGGAAGATTAAGCTCGAACAATCCAAACCTTCAGAATATTCCAATAAGGACTGAAAGAGGAAGACAGGTTAGAAAGGCATTTGTGCCAAGAGATGAAAATTATGTGTTACTCGCTGCCGATTATTCCCAGATAGAACTTAGAATTATTGCAGCCCTGAGTGAAGAAGACAATATGATCCAGGCATTTAAGAACGGAGAAGATATTCACGCTTCTACTGCGGCAAAGGTATTCAATGTTCCTATTGAAGAGGTAACCCGTGAGCAAAGAAGCAATGCGAAAACGGTAAATTTCGGGATCATCTATGGAGTCTCCGCGTTTGGATTAAGCAACCAAACCTCGCTTTCCAGAAGTGAATCCAAAGAATTGATCGACACCTATTATAAGACGTATCCAAAATTGAGCAATTTCATCGCAGACCAGGTGGAATTCGCCAGGGAACACGGATACGTTTCCACAGTTTTAGGTCGAAGAAGATATCTCAAGGATATCAATTCCAGAAACCAGGTAGTTCGCGGTGCAGCAGAACGTAATGCTGTGAATGCGCCAATTCAAGGTAGTGCCGCAGATATTATCAAGATCGCGATGATCAATATCCACAGAAAACTAAAGGAAGAAAATTATAAAACCAAAATGCTGCTACAGGTTCATGATGAATTGGTGTTCGATGTCCATAAAGACGAACTGGAAAAAGTTCAGAAAATGATCAAATCTGAGATGGAAAACGCCTATAAACTTGAGGTCCCTTTAGATGTAGATCTAGGAATAGGAGAAAACTGGCTTGAAGCTCATTAATTTCTCTTAAACCCTGAAAACCTTACATTTAGCAACCCTAACCGTATAACAAAACCGAATTATACAGGTTTTCCCCCATAGATTCCAGACACATAATATTTTTATATTTGAATTAAATCAATGATCGGCTATTTCTTAGCCGGTTTTGATTTATACCCTATACATTTTTTCACACCCTACATTTTTTAATAATTATAGCCCTCCCCATTTCTTCTATCCATTTTTTGGCTCCTATACTTATGTGTTTAATAGACTTGGATTGTATTAATCACTAAATAAATTAACCAAAAACTCTTAATTATGAAAAGATTTAAAAATCACCTGATTTACGTAGCTATTCTAGCTATGTTACTAACTGCCTGCAGCAAAGATGAGGTGGATTCGGCCCCCGTCAATGATTCTGAAGTAGCTACCTTAAGCTTTGGCGCTGTTTTAAATAATCTTATGGATACACAGGCGCTTGCAAAACAAGCCGCACCGTTGCCAGATTGTTCAGATCAAGTCCCTGCATATGTACAGGTTGTAGTAAGCGGTCCTACGAATGTCGGAAGTTTCGCAGATCCACTTGAAGTGGATGTAAGCCCTACTCCCGGCGACTATGATAATGATGGGACTGAAGAATACTTCACCCTTAATTCTCCGGACCTGGAATTAGAACCTGGTTCCTATAGTCTGGATTTCTTCGCAGTATATGATAGTGCAGATAATCTTATCTGGATCGCTCCGAATGGAGAGAGCGATTTCACTCAATGGGTTGACGTACCTCTACCTATGGATTTCACCCTGGGAGCAGGCACAAAAAAATATCTTGATGTTGAAGTATTATGTTTTGATGATCGTGACGTAAATGAATTCGGATACTTATTCTTTGACATTACTCCTCACAAAGCTATAGAATTCTGTATTTTCGGAAATTACTGTGATGAAAACGGAAGACATTATCCTGCGGAATATTCTGTTAATATCTGGAGTGGAGTCGATAGCACGGGAGACTTGATCGTTGATGAGGTTCAGAGTATCATGGAAATGGATGAAAACGGAGATTATGCAGCAACACCGGTATGTGTACCATTACCTGATGTAGACGGTGAAGAGACTGTAGATAATTATTACGTAGAGATCACTTTACTTAACTCTGATGCTTATGACGATGTAACGGAAGAAGTGATTCGCAGTTTTACTTTAACCGATGCTCAGGTAAGAACATTGTTCGACGGAGAAGATGCGATAGATTACTGGCATTTTCAACAAGGACCTACGTGTAACACAGATTCTCCTGAATTTAATACAACTACTGGCCCTCCTCCGGTAATTGATAAAGATACTAATATTTATATATATTTTGATTCCTCTGGTTCAATGAACTCTACTCTTGCACCTCTTCAGGAGATGAGAAGCACATTATTAAAAAATGTTCTACTTCCTCTTTATGATAATGATGAAGACGCATATGATAATAAAGTAAAGGTCATCTCGGATGGCTCTGAGCGCACATTAAATATGCTTAATTTCCAGGGTGAAAATCCTACGGGAAATGTAATTACCCTAATTTTCCAGGATGAAGCTCAATACATTTATCACGGAGGTTCTGAGTGGGATGAAAACACGACAAGGACCGGTACCTATGAGTTAGATATTAATGAACTTAGAACCAGATTAAATTCTTTCCCTTCGAATTATTACAGAGGTGTTATCTTCCAGGTTGAAACAAGTAACACTGGGGGATTCGCAAGCTTTAAAAGCCTTGTGGAAGCCTTTGAAAATGGTACAGGAAATTATAGTGGTAATTATGGTTTATCAGACCGTATTGAATTTGGATATAACTATGGGGTTACCCCTGGAGCTTCCGCTTCTTACTATGCAGATCTTATAGTACAGGCATTACAGGATTTAGGATACTCTTTATAATTTAGTCCTTTCTTGTTAAAATTGAATAAGAGGTTGACCCCAAAGGTCAACCTCTTTATTTTTTCATAATTCCCATAATTATTAAAATTTTAAGTCTTCTTAAATCGATGAATTTTCTAATTAGCAATTTGAGTAGGAATATTTATATCTTTATCCTGTAGTCTTAAATTACGGAGCTGGAACCAATTATAGTTTGTAAATCCATTTTTAAACGGATGCCATGAATTTAAGTCCATTAATAATTATTTAAATGAAGAAACAATTTTTAATTATACTTATTCCTGTGCTTTTAGCATCGTGTGAAGACGAAAAAACTATAAGTTCATATGACCCTGTAGACTGGGAAGCTCGACAAGTAAAAAATTCTACAACCGATTCTCTTAAAAAAGGCCAGTCTTATCTCTCTGTTTATTCTGAAATTTATAGTCAGACCGAGCATACTACTCACAAATTGACTTCCACAATAAGTATGAGAAATATTGATATGAATGACACTATTTATATCGATAAGGCTGAATATTTCAATACTGAAGGAGAACCCATCCGTATTTATTTTGATCATCCTATTTATATTGCTCCGATGGAAACCGTGGAGATAGTAGTTGATGAAACCGATGTGGAAGGAGGAACAGGCGCTAACTTCATTTTTGAATGGTCTACCAAAGAATCTTCACCCGAGCCACTGTTTGAAGGAGTGATGATCTCAACTTCAGGACAACAGGGACTATCTTTTACAAGTAAAGGCGTGACAATATATTGAATTCAGAAAAGGTAATAATTCAGAAAAAAACCTCACAGCGTGATACCTGTGAGGTTTTTCCAACTAACACTAAAACTACAATTAGAAAAGGTACACTAAGCTTTAGTATACTCTACTTCTAAAATTCTTATTTGTGAGGCCTGTGTATTTCCAGGATCATTCACATATTGATTAGACTCGATTTTGTTAACATCTAAAGAAAATTTATTAGTTTCCAGATTGATCAATTTTTTATGAGTATAACTAGAAGCATTGATCTCCATGGTAAGGATCAAGCTGTCATTTCTAACTTCCCAATCTCCGCTATCCATCCTATCAGACAAACATGAAAACTCATTTTTTGAAGAACCTGCTTCAAAAGTCATTTGGGCATTATTAGATGTAAACGTACCATCTTCATTAAATGTTATACTCATTGTGTTAAAACAATCAGTCTCATCTAATAAATTTTTACTGTAAATACTATCATTGTTTAAATTGATCTCTGTATCAGCGATCATTCCTGAAAGCTCCCAATGGCCGATCATATCATTTGTAGTAACCGCCATAGCATCACTAACTTTTAATTGGGACTCCGTTGTCATTTCTTGTTTACTACAACTAGCCATAGCGAGGATTAACAGGCTTAAACTTGCTAAAGTTTTCACCTGTAGTAGGTTATTCATTTTCATAGGGCATTTAGATTCGGCTACAAACTTAAAAAATTACCAGCTATTTTATGACTTTTTTAACATTAAAATTGACGTTAATCGAACTAATGTGCATTACGTCCGATTATGATATGTCGACTAATTATTCTGAAAGGAGCGTTTTTCGAAAGACTATGTTAAGGCCTATCCTTAAATTTTTAATTTTTACTAAATTCTAAAAATTAAAAATTTCCACTTCTAATGACCGATAATTTTCACCGCGACCAGGGTTTTTCCTTTGTCCAAAAAGTAATGATAGCAGTTGGTTTTTTCGCCCTTGTTTGTGTCTTGCTACTCCTCTTTAAAGCTACTTTTAATGTTTTAATTCTTTTATTAGCAGGAACCTTGATCGCGGTGTTCTTTAGAGGAATTAGTTCTTTCATACAGAAAAAAACGGATTGGAATTCAACCTTAACGATGACGATTTCGGTTGTAGGAACTATATTATTTATATCTGGAATAATCTGGCTTATTGGATCTGAAATTCAATCACAACTTTCCCAGCTTAGTCAATCCCTGCCTTCCACTTTTCAGAACGCCAAAGATTATCTTGATCAAAGTTGGTTAGGGCAGGAAGTGGTAGAAAAAATATCTATCAAAAACGGGCAGGGAAAAATGATGGATGTATTTTCAACCTTCTTTAGAACAACCTTTGGACTATTAGGAGATGTTTATGTAATTCTCTTGTTGGGTGCTTACCTTACCGCCGCGCCTTATCTATATGTAAAAGGTATAAAAAGATTAGTACCTCCTAAAAGCCGGGATAAAACTGATGAGGTATTAAAAAACCTGGGGCATGGCCTGCAGCAATGGCTTACAGGAAAGATCTTTGCCATGTTCGTGGTATTTGTTCTTACGGCGATTGGATTGAAAATTATGGGTATACCAATGTGGCTGGCTTTAGCGCTTATCGCCGGGTTTCTAAACTTCATACCAAATTTTGGGCCTCTTATCGCCATGATCCCGGCTGTTCTAATAGCGCTTTCCCAGGATCCGCAAACTGCACTTTTGGTAGCAGCATTATATTTACTGGTACAGTTCCTGGAAAGTAACCTGATTACCCCCAAGGTGCAGCAGCGTTTAATAAGTATCCCTCCCGCATTAATAATTCTCTCCCAACTTATTGTGGCGATTTTTGCCGGCATCTGGGGAGTGATATTAGCGACTCCAATAATGCTAATATTAATCATACTTGTTCAGGAACTTTATATCAAACCCATGGAAGAAAAGGATAAGAATTCTACTGTAAACCAATAGTTCTAACCAGAAATTTA
Source organism: uncultured Flavobacteriaceae bacterium (assembly GCA_963779835.1). Classification (GTDB taxonomy): domain Bacteria; phylum Bacteroidota; class Bacteroidia; order Flavobacteriales; family Flavobacteriaceae; genus Christiangramia. The sequence continues at coordinate 80,992 of CAVZZT010000006.1, read as the reverse complement.
AAAAGAAGAGATCAGCAATTCCCATACATTCAAAATTTATTCTGACCCTCCTGAGAATCAGAAGTTTTCACACATTTAAAATTATGAACCTCCTATTTGCTATATAGATTTATAATTGTACATTTGCACCCCTGTTTTCCCGATTGAGATTCGGGTAAATGGGATTGGAATGTTTAATAATTAGTAAAATCAATTGGTGTGGACACATTAAGTTACAAAACAGTATCGGCTAACAAAGCCACCAGAACCAAAGAATGGGTTGTGGTAGATGCTGAAGGACAAAATTTAGGTCGTCTTGCTTCTAAAGTAGCATACCTACTTAGAGGAAAGCACAAGCCTAACTTCACCCCACATGTTGATTGCGGAGACAATGTTATTGTATTGAATGCGCAGGGAATCAACTTAACAGGAAAGAAATGGGACGCGAAAGAATACATCCGTCACACAGGCTTCCCGGGTGGACAAAAAAGTCTAACAGCTGCCGAATTATTCGAAAAAGGTCCGGAGAGACTTGTCGAAAAGGCGATTAAAGGGATGCTTCCTAAGAACAAACTTGGAGCAGAACTATTCAGAAATTTAAAGGTTTATGTAGGATCTGAACATGATCACGAAGCTCAAAAACCTAAAACTATTAACTTAAACGACGTTAAGTAATGGAGGTAATTCACAAAATTGGCCGTAGAAAAACAGCTGTGGCCCGTGTATATGTTTCAGAAGGAAAAGGAAACATTACCGTAAACAAGAAAGACCTTAAAGATTACTTCACAACTGGAACACTTTTATATAAAGTAAACCAGCCGTTGATGCTTACCGAAAACGAAGGAAACTTCGACGTTAAAATTAACGTTTACGGTGGTGGTATCACTGGACAGGCTGAAGCAATCCGTCTTGCACTTTCCAGAGCTATGATGGCGCTAGACGAAGAAAACCATGGCGTACTTAAGCCAGAAGGTCTTCTTACAAGAGATCCACGTATGGTAGAACGTAAGAAATTCGGTCAGAAGAAAGCCCGTAAGAAATTTCAGTTCTCTAAACGTTAATATTATTACCGGAATATTTTCCGGGGAGTTCATAAAAAAATTAATTTTTTGTTGTTATTCTGTTCATGCCGGGCAGAAGTTAGTTTAGCATCTAAACAGTCAGGGCCATACTTAATTGTAGCCACCTGGTTGTTGCTATCTCAACAGAACGTAAACTATTACAAAAATGGCAAACAAAGTAGAAGTAAAAGAATTACTTGATGCTGGTGTTCATTTTGGACACTTAACCAGACGTTGGAATCCAAACATGGCTCCATATATCTATATGGAACGTAACGGGATCCACATCATCAACTTATATAAAAGTGCTGCTAAGATGCAGGAAGCAGGTGATGCTCTTGCAAAGATCGCAGCAAGCGGAAGAAAGATCCTTTTCGTGGCTACCAAGAAACAAGCGAAAGAGATCGTTGCTGAACAAGCTGAAAAGGCTAATATGCCTTATATCACTGAGCGTTGGCCTGGTGGTATGCTTACAAACTTCGTAACTATTCGTAAAGCTGTTAAGAAAATGGCTTCTATTGATAGAATGAAGAAAGACGGAACTTTTAACTCTCTTTCTAAAAAAGAGCGTCTTCAGGTAGATCGTCTTAGAGCTAAGCTAGAAAAGAACTTAGGTTCTATCTCAGACATGTCAAGACTTCCAGCTGCGCTTTTCGTTGTAGATACTACACGTGAGCACATCGCGATCAAAGAAGCACAAAAACTAAACATTCCAATTTTTGCGATGGTAGATACCAACTCCGATCCACGTGAGGTTGATTATCTAATTCCATCTAACGACGATGCTTCTAAATCTATTAGCAAAGTTGTTTCTTACGTTGCAGATTCTATCGTAGAAGGTCTTTCTGAAAGAAAATCAGAAAAATCTACTAAGAAAAAAGAAGAAAAAGCTTCAAAAGAAGAGAAGTCAGATAAAGCTCCAAAAGAAAAAAAGGAGAAAAAAGCTGAAGTTCCTTCTAAAGATGCCGAAGACAAAAAGGCAATGAAAGAAGCTAAGAAAGATGTAAAGCTTGAATCTAAAAGTGAAACTTTAGATAAAGCAAAAGCATCTAACGAAGAAGAATAAAATAACGTTTTCATACAATCTAAAAGTCGTTTAGTTTCTTTCTTTACAGTGAGTTTCTAAACGACTTTTTTTAAATAAAAGACAATATTATGGCTAAGATAACCGCCGCTGAAGTAAATAAATTAAGAAAAGCTACTGGTGCAGGAATGATGGACTGCAAGAAAGCATTAGTTGAAGCTGATGGTGATTTTGACGGTGCAATTGAATTGCTACGTAAAAAAGGTCAGAAAGTTGCTGCAAAAAGAGCCGACAGAGATTCTTCTGAAGGAGCTGCAATCGCAGTGGTAAATGATGAAAACTCTAAAGGAGTGATTATTTCTTTGAACTGTGAGACAGATTTCGTTGCGAAAAACGAAGATTTCGTAAAAATGGCAAATGATTTTGCTCAAATAGCTCTTAACTACGGTTCTAAAGAAGAATTCTTAAAAGCAGATTACAAAGGTATTTCAGTTGAAGATAAACTTACTGAGCAAACAGGAGTTATCGGTGAGAAGATCGAGATTGGTGCCTTCAAAACTTTTGAAGCTCCTTTCGTTGGATCTTACATCCACGCTGGTAATAAAATTGCTGTTCTTACAGGTCTTTCTAAAAATGTAGACGGAGCTGAAGAAGCTGCGAAAAACGTTTCTATGCAGGCAGCTGCTATGAACCCGGTTGCCCTTAACGAAGAAGGTGTTGACCAGGCGACTATAGACAAAGAGATCGAGATCGCTAAAGATACTTTGAGAGAAGAAGGAAAGCCAGAAAATATGCTGGACAAGATCGCTCAGGGAAAACTTCAACGTTTCTTCAAAGACAATACGTTGGTTCACCAGGCTTATATCAAAGACAACAAGCAAAGCGTTGCAGAATATGTTAAGTCTGTAGACAGTGACCTTGAAGTTGTAGGATTTGAAAGAGTAGCTTTAGGATAAGCTCATTTTATATAAATTCAAAAAAGAGGTTTTATTTATTTAAAACCTCTTTTTTTATACTTATAATTTTGTAGCGTCAAGCTGAACTTAGTGTTCAAGCTGATCTTAATCAGGATCTCTGAATTGAAACAAGTTCAGGATGACGTAGATTTGTCATTTCGAAGAAGCAAAACGACTGAGAAATCTATTATTAATTCAGAACTCAATAAGAGATCTCTCCCTTTGGTCGAGATGACCTAAAATCAATTAATTTTTATCTTTAGAACATGTCCCAGGAACCTTTCAAATTCAAACAATTCAGCATAGATCAGGATCGGTGTGCCATGAAAATTGGAACAGACGGAGTTCTTCTTGGAGCATGGTCTTCCCTGGAACACCAACCCGGACAGTATTCTTGATATAGGAACCGGAACAGGATTGATCGCTTTGATGCTGGCCCAAAGATCTGATGCCGAGCTAATCGACGCCTTGAAATTGAAGAGAATGCCTACGAACAATCTGTAGAGAATTTTGAAAAAAGTGACTGGGGAGACCGTCTGTTCTGCTACCATGCTGGCTTCGATGAGTTCGTTGAGGAAATGCAGGAGGAAGAGAAATATGATCTTATCATTTCTAATCCACCTTTCTTTTCTGAAAACTATAAAACTGGAAATGAAAATCGCGATCAGGCAAGATTTGCCGATGCTTTACCCCTTACTGAATTGATAGAAGGAGCTTCCCTCCTACTTTCAAAAATGGACATTTTGATCTTATCATTCCCGTTTCTGAAGAAAAGACAGCGATTGAAAGCTGGAAAATACAATCTATTTCCAAATAAAATAACCAGGGTAAAAGGAACTGAATCTTCCATAAAAAGAAGCCTGATCAGCTTCAGTTTTGAGAAAAGAAAACCCTAATTGATGAGATCATTTTAGAAATATCGAGGCATAATTACACTGAAGATTTTAAAGATTAGTCAAAGATTTCTATCTGAAATTATAATTTCAACTTATAGGTGTTTTATATTTAAACTATTCCTTACTAATTTATAATATAACATTAACCGGCATACCGAAATTATATCGTAAAATTTGAAGTGAAGTCCTCGTAAAATTTTGGCTGTCTGAGCACACCCAATTTATCCGAAAACCATACAAATTCCTGCGAGTTTCCAAAATTTAGAGGACGAATGAAAAATTTAGGTAGAATTTTGTAAGCCTAGATTTTTTTGTTTCTTTTTTCATCAATGGAAAAAAGAAAGTAAGAATCGTCACCCTGAACTTGTTTCAGGGTCTCTACGATACAGAGAAATGATGCTGAAACAAGTTCAGCATGACGTATTCAACGAAGAAATAAAAAGATTGCTTCTCATAAAAGACTTGGTTACATTTGTTGGAAACACTACACAAATGAAACCAGATCAATTTCAGGCTCCTGATTACTACAATCTTGACGAGCTTTTGACAGATGAACATAAAATGGTTCGCGACGCCACCAGAGAATGGGTAAAACGTGAGGTTTCACCTATTATCGAAGAAGCGGCGCAAGAAGCAAAATTCCCAAAACAACTTATAAACGGCCTTGCCGAAATTGGCGCTTTTGGGCCATATATTCCTGAGGAGTACGGCGGTGCTGGACTGGATCAGATCTCTTACGGTTTGATCATGCAGGAAATTGAGCGCGGAGATAGCGGAATTCGATCTACGGCCTCTGTACAATCTTCTTTAGTGATGTACCCTATTTTTAAATACGGAACTGAAGAACAAAAGAAAAAATATCTTCCAAAACTGGCTTCCGGAGAAATGATGGGCTGTTTTGGTTTGACCGAACCAGATCATGGTTCCAATCCCGGCGGAATGACCACCAATTTTAAAGATAAAGGCGATCATTATTTGCTCAACGGAGCTAAAATGTGGATATCTAATTCTCCTTTTGCAGATATCGCCATCGTTTGGGCTAAGAATGAAGAAGGACGAATTCATGGATTGATCGTTGAGCGCGGAATGGATGGTTTTACTACTCCTGAAACTCACAACAAATGGTCTCTTCGGGCCAGCGCGACCGGAGAACTTATCTTTGATAATGTAAAAGTTCCAAAAGAAAACCTAATGCCAAACAAATCTGGTTTAGGAGCACCACTAGGTTGTCTTGATTCGGCGCGATTTGGCATTGCCTGGGGAGCTATTGGAGCAGCCATGGATTGTTACGACACAGCCTTGAGATATGCCAAAGAAAGAGAACAGTTTGGTGTACCGATCGCCTCCAAACAGCTTCAGCAGAAGAAACTGGCAGAGATGATTACAGAGATCACTAAAGCACAATTGATGGCATGGAGGCTGGGAACCTTGAGAAATGAAGGCAAGGCAACTTCAGCACAAATATCAATGGCCAAAAGGAACAATGTTGAAATGGCTATAAAAATTGCCAGAGAAGCCCGGCAAATCCTTGGCGGAATGGGAATCACCGGTGAATATAGCATTATGAGACATATGATGAACCTGGAAAGTGTGATCACTTATGAAGGGACACACGATATTCATTTATTGATCACAGGTATGGACATTACAGGCCATGCTGCTTTTTAGGTTGAAGCGCTGAGCTTATCGAAGCGCAATTGTAACCATAGAAAACAAAAGGACTTCGACAGGCTCAGTCCTACAGAAGACATTATAACTTTCTGCTCGTCATTTCGAAACGTAGCAAAGCGGAGTGAGAAATCTCCTTTAATTTTATTAATTGAATTGGAGATCTCTCCCGTTGGTCGAGATGACATTCGAAGGAAAATTATAAAAGATCAAAACAAGGGCAACGTTTACAACGCTTGCCCTTTTTATATTTTTCACAGCATTCCTTCTTTAGAGGCTTTGGCTTTTTAGCGGTAACACCATCTACCCGCAAATAATCTTTAGATTTATTTGAATAGAATACTATAACATTTATGGTTTTGATAATTTCAGGGGCCATATTTTTAATTTAACGCAAAAGGCTGATCTTCTGCGTTAAACAAGCTATAAAAACCCACTAAGATTTTCTAAATATTACCTCAACTTTTACCTTTGCAAAAAACAGTAAAGAAATATGATCAAAGAGATAAACGCAAGTTTAGAACCTCTAACCAACCAATTAATAAAGCACCCTTTATATAAAAAGATCAATACTCCTGAACAGCTCCAGATCTTTATGGAACACCATGTTTTTGCCGTTTGGGATTTTATGTCACTTCTCACTTCATTGCAGGAAATACTCACCAAAACAACTAATCCCTGGTTACCTATTGGAGACCCGGAAACCAGATATTTGATCAATGAGATTGTCCTCGCCGAAGAAACAGATCTTAATATTTATGGCAAAAGACAGAGTCATTTTGAAATTTATCTGGATGCAATGACGGCTGCCGGTGCCAACAAAGAAAAAATTGAAGATCTTCTAATGCAAGTCACGCATGGTACGGATATTTTCCTGATCATCGCGACCAGTAAGATACCGATTAGTATCAAACAATTTCTTAAATATACCTTTGAAGTAGTTTATAGCAGAGAACCGCATAAAATTGCTTCCGCATTCACCTTTGGGCGCGAAGGTCTAATTCCGGATATGTTCTCCTCTATCATAGAGAAAGTTCAGAAAAACTTTCCTGAAGATGATCTTAGTCTTTTCAAATATTACTTTGACCGCCATATTGAACTTGATGGTGACGAACATGGACCCATGGCCTTTAAAATGGTTGAGGACCTCTGCGGAAATGATGATAGAAAATGGGAAGAAGTAAAAGAAATTGCCGAAAGATCTTTACAAAGCCGACTTGAACTTTGGGATGGTATAGAAGCTGAAATTGAAGCTGAAACCACCCTGGAATTTGCTTAAATGAGATTACTCGCTTTCCTTACAGAGACACTGCTCGTGTGATAGAAATAAAGAATCCTGAATTTAGCATTCAGGATTCTTTATTTTATTAAGTTCTTGATTTGGTCTCTTGTCATCTCGACCTTAGGGAGAGATCTCCACTTGGATTTGCAATATTAAGAGATTTCTCAGTCGCTGCACTTCTTCGAAATGACCAGGAATTAAGGTTTTTACTTTAAAATCTTGAATTCTGAATCTAAATCTGAAAAAGGATTTATTCAGAAACCGCAGCAATCTTAACTTCCAGACCATCCAAACCTTCAGTTATCGGGATCTGGCAACTTAAGCGGCTATTATCTTCAACAAGGAATGCCTGGTCCAGCATATCCTCTTCCTCAATACTCATCTCAGGAAGCATATGCTCAAAATTCAACATATAGCACTGGCAGGATGCACACATGGCCATTCCTCCACAAATACCTATAGTCCCTTCAGGAGCCAGTTCATAAGAACGGATCACCTCCATAAGGTTCATATTCATATCTGTGGGAGCATCTACGGTATGAGCTTCTCCCTCGCGATCTATTATGGTAATTTTTATGTCAGACATTTTTATACAAAATTCTTAATATCCGTCAAGCTGAACTTGTTTCAGCTTCTCTAGAGATCCTGAAATAAATTCAGGATGACGTGAAGTTTAATTTATACTTTTTACTACTTCTTTTTTTGCTTCTTTTTTGCTACCATCAAACCCACTTACACCACTTACCGTGGTATATTTCATCACGTATTTCTTATCCGGATTTATTCGTTGGTAAGCACTCTGGCACATGATCGCCGCCTCATGGAATCCACAAAGGATAAGTTTCAACTTTCCTTTATAGGTATTTACATCTCCAATGGCATAGATCCCGGGAATGTTGGTTTGATAATCATATGCATTATCAACTTTAATGGCATTCTTTTCAATTTCCAGTCCCCAGTTTGCAATAGGCCCCAGCTTAGGCGAGAGTCCGAATAAAGGAATAAAATGATCTGTTTGCTTTAATTCTTCACCTCTGGCTACATCTTTATGACGAATCATCACGGCATTCAGCTCGTTATCACCCTGCAGATCTACAACCTCAGCATCTGTAATAAGATTGATCTTGCCAATTTTAGAAAGTTCTTCAACTTTTTCCACTGAATCCAGAGCTCCGCGAAAATCTTTCCTTCTATGCACCAATGATACTTCTGAAGCAACATCTGCCAGGAAGATACTCCAGTCTAAAGCTGAATCTCCACCTCCTGCAATTACTACCTTCTTATCTCTATAAACTTCAGGATCACGAATAATATAAGCAACACCTTTATCCTCAAAATCCTTAATAGATGGGATAGGTGGTTTTCTCGGCTCAAAACTACCAAGTCCTCCAGCAATAACAACTACAGGGGCATGATGTTTTGTTCCTTTACTGGTGGTAACAATAAAACTACCGTCATCCTGCTTGTCTATGGTCTCAGCTCTTTCTCCCAGCGTAAATCCAGGCTCGAAAGGCTTGATCTGTTCCATAAGATTATCTACAAGATCTCCCGCTAATACCTCCGGAAAACCAGGGATATCATAAATAGGTTTCTTTGGATATATTTCTGAACACTGACCTCCCGGTTGCGGAAGAGCATCAATAAGATGGCATTTCAGCTTTAATAATCCTGCTTCAAAAACGGCAAAAAGGCCAGTTGGCCCCGCACCGATGATAAGTATATCGGTTTTAATCATGTTTAAATTCAATTAAAAGGCAGATAGCTCTATTTTTCAATATTTAGCACCCTTTCAATTTGGGGAACATATTTTTTAATAGTCATTTCCACACCACTTTTCAAGGTCATTTGATTTACAGTGCAGCCTACGCAAGCACCTTCCAACTGAACCTTTACCAGACGATCATCTTCAATGGAAACCAAAGAGATATTTCCTCCATCACTTTCTAAGAATGGACGAATCTCGGCTAAAGCCTTCTCAACATTCATTTTAACTTCTTCGCTTGTCATTTATTTCTTATTAACAGCACTGCATCCAGCCATAGTAGTAATTTTTATAGCTTCTGTTGGAGGCAGATGTTTGTTTCTGTTTACGGTTTCCTGTACCATATCTCTGGTAATTTTTTCAAACGCTGCTTCCAGTGGAGTTGCTGTTTGAAGAGCTGCAGGCCTACCAATATCTCCTGATTCTCTCAGGCTTTGAACCAATGGAATTTCTCCAAGGAATGGCACTTTTAAATCTTCTGCCAGGTTCTTAGCTCCCTGCTTTCCGAAAATATAATATTTATTTTCCGGTAATTCCTCAGGAGTAAAGTAGGCCATATTTTCGATGATACCTAATACCGGAACGTTGATGCTTTCCTGTTGGAACATAGCCACTCCCTTCTTAGCGTCGGCAAGGGCCACATTTTGAGGAGTACTCACGATCACAGATCCAGTAATTGGAAGCGACTGCATAATAGAAAGGTGAATATCACCGGTTCCCGGAGGAAGGTCTACCAACATAAAATCAAGTTCACCCCAATCGGCATCAAATATCATTTGATTAAGTGCCTTAGCTGCCATAGGACCTCTCCATACAACCGCCTGGTTTGGTTTCGTAAAGAACCCTATAGAAAGGATCTTTACGCCGTAATTTTCTACCGGTTTCATTTTAGACTTCCCGTCTACCTGCACTGAAAGTGGTCTTTCAGCTTCCACATCAAACATCATTGGTGTAGAAGGACCATAAATATCTGCATCAAGAATCCCAACTTTGAATCCCATTTTAGCAAGGGTTACCGCAAGATTGGAGGTTACTGTAGACTTCCCTACCCCTCCTTTTCCTGAAGCTACCGCGATAATATTCTTGATTCCGGGAATAGCCTTTCCTTTGATCTCCGGTTTCTTCTCAGGAGCCTGAACTTTGATATTTACCTTGACCTTAGCCTTTTCGTAAACTTTTTCATGAATGGCTTTCATCACATCCACTTCAGCTCTTTTTTTGATATGAAGGGCCGGCGTACTAAGTACATAGATCTACCACCACTTCATCATCAAAAGTCATTACATTTTGAACTGCACCACTTTCTACCATATTATTTCCTTCACCTGCTACAGATATGGTTTCCAGGGCTTTTAAAATCTTTTTTCTGTCTAATTTCATATATGAATTTTAATCAGATTCCTTAGCTTATATAGACTGATTCTAAATGCAAATATAGGTGGAAAAGCTAAGAATACGAAGAATTTAGCAATATTAGATTTATGCTGTAATAGTTGAAAATTATACAGGATAATAGCCGTATTCTTCAGGAAAGTTCCTTCATGGGATCCCAAAAATATTTGTCAAAATCAACGATCTGAAGTTCTTTTACTTTTACGCCTTCATCTTCGAGTAGTTGTTGCATGGCATTACTTCCTCCAAAATGACCTTTCCCTGTGAGCACACCGTTCCTATTAACTACTCTATGAGCAGGAACATTTTCTAAGTTTTTTGAAGAATTCATGGCCCAACCGACCATTCTGGCACTTCTGGCCGCACCCAGATATGTTGCAATCGCCCCATAAGAGGTCACCCGACCTTCAGGAATTTTCCGGCAAACCTCGTAAACTTTCTCAAAAAATCCGGAATTATCGCTCACTTTCAGGTATTTAATATTCTTACAAGAGCAACAATAATAAGGATCAGCATTAATCCAGCCATAAAGTAGTTGGAATATTTAGCGAAAGATTCGGCTTTCTTTTCGACCTTATCAAACAGTAGCACATACAAATAAAGAGAAGTGAAACTACCTAAACAGGCTGATAAAGCGAAAGAAACGATTAAAGACCAATCATATTCCATTCCGCCGGTAAGATCCATAGTACCGGCGATCGCCACAAAATATGGAATTGGAAAAACATTGAGACCAGCAATTAGCATTCCTTTGAACAAACTTTGAGCCTTCGCTTTCTGCCTGTTATGCTTTACCCCTTTTTTATGCCTTGCTTTAATGAAGAAATAGATAGCAAGTATACAGAACACCACCAATCCCCCTCTTAGGATCATTCTTCTTACGAAAGGATGATCAAAGATATATTTAGCTAATAATACCGCAATGAAGGCCTGAATCAAAATGACGATTCCAGCACCTATAGCCACATATAATCCGCTCTTTTTTCCTTTTTCCACACAGGTTTTAGCTACGGTCATGTTCACCAACCCTGGCGGAACTACCCCAATAAATGCCGCAAAATATGTTATTAGGAAAAGTTTTGTTTCTTCCAATAGCCCCTTATTTTATCTTGAATTGAATATACGTAATTGGTTTTCCTTTTTCAAGATACTGTTTTTCATAGAAAGTTTGTATGCCGGTTACTTCCTTTGGCGAATATTCATTTTTATAAATATCATGGTGTGCATATAAAATCTCGTGCCCCTCCCCATGCAGAAGGCCAAGTGTATAACCGTGCATGAATTCAGAATCTGTTTTTAGATGCATAATTCCATCTTCTTTCAGGACATTCTTATAGCGCTGAAGGAATTCAGGATTCGTCAACCTATGCTTTGTTCGTTTATATTTTATTTGAGGATCGGGAAAAGTGATCCAGATCTCACTAACCTCATTCACTGCAAAAACATATTCAATAAGCTCTATCTGCGTCCGCACGAAAGCTACATTTTCAAGCCCTTCTTCTATAGCGGTTTTAGCTCCACGCCAAAATCTCGCTCCTTTTATATCTATCCCAATAAAATTCTTTTCAGGATTTTGCCTGGCCAGCTCTACAGTATATTCTCCTTTCCCACAACCTAATTCAAGAACTATAGGATGATCGTTCTTGAAAAATTCCTGACTCCATTTTCCTTTTAAACCGAATAAATTATCTGTAAGCTCCTCTCTGGAAGGCTGGATTACATTTTCAAATTTCTCGTTTTCTCTAAAGCGCTTGAGTTTGTTCTTACTTCCCACTAAAAATTTATATTTTGGCAAAATTAAAGAAAATCACCCACCTGCCGATAAGAATATAATTGTATTATGCGAAAGAAGAGGATTTTGGTGGCTGTACTTAACTGGGGCCTTGGTCATGCTACCCGGTGTATTCCAATTATAAATGAATTAAAATCACTTGGTTTTGAAGTAATTATAGCTTCAGACGGGGAGGCGCTTCAACTTCTTAAAAAAGAATTCCCCGGTTCTCAATTTGAAGAACTCCCATCTTATAATATTAAATACACCAGCAAAGGCTACTTTTTGAAGTGGAAGCTAATGATAGAGAGCCCTAAATTTATTAAAACCATTAAGGCTGAAAATGATCTAACAGAAGCACTGGTAGAGAAATATGGATTAACGGGAATAATTTCAGATAACCGATGGGGCGTTAGAAGCAAGAAACTAAAAAAGAATGTTTTTATCACCCATCAATTAAATGTTTTAAGCGGAAACACAACGTTTTTAAGCAGTTTTATACAGGAAAAATACATTAATAAATTTGATGAATGCTGGATCCCAGATTTAGCTGGAGATAAAAATCTCAGTGGAATTTTAGGCCATAAAAGCAATTCGCCCAAAAATGTAAAATACATTGGTCTTTTAAGTCGGATGAAAAAACAAAGCATCCCGGAAATTTATGATTATCTAATCCTTTTAAGCGGACCCGAACCTCAGCGCAGTATTCTGGAATCAATTTTACTGAAGGAATTTAAAACTTCAGAAGCACGAATTCTATTTATTAGAGGTGTTATTTCAGAAGAAAAATTAGACGCTCCCTTAAACATGAATATCAAAAATTACCTGTTTGGCAAAGATCTAGAGAAAGCCGTCAATGAAAGTAAGTATGTTATTTCAAGATCTGGATATACTACCCTAATGGATCTCGCCAGGCTTAAAAAAAAAGCTTTTTTTATTCCCACTCCGGGACAAAAAGAACAGGAATATCTTGCGGAAAGACTTAAAAAACTGAAAATTGCTCCTTATTGCAAACAGGAAGATTTCAATCTTTCAAAATTAGAGAAAATAGAAAATTATAAAGGATTAAGTAATTTCGGGAATTACCTGATCTCCAGGGATCTCTTTACTCTTTTCGAGAGTGAATGAAAATTCACTTCCCACACCAAAAACACTTTCCACATAAATTTTTTCTCCATGGGCTTCCAGAATATGCTTTACGATAGACAACCCAAGACCAGAACCACCTTCTTTTCGGGAACCACTTTTATCTACTCTATAGAAACGTTCAAATAAACGGGGTATATTTTCCTTTTCAATGCCTTCACCATTATCGGTAACGCGAACAATAACTTTATTTTTGATAAGATTCTCAATACTGATTTCCGTAGTTCCGCCTTGCTTACCGTATTTAACTGAATTCACTATAAGGTTCGTTAACACCTGCTGGATCCTTTCTCTATCGGCCCTGACATAAATGGGAGTTTCATAGTCAAAGTCGAACGTAAGCGTAATATTCTTTTTGGCTGCTTTCATTTCAAGCAGATCAAATGAAGCCTGGATCAACTCAATAATATCAAAGGTTTCATATCTAAGGTGGAGATCTCCGGTTTCCAGTTTGGTGATCATATCAAGATCCTTTACAATATAAATAAGCCTTTCCACTCCTTTATTTGCCCTGCCCAGATACTTCTTCCGAATGGCTTTATCCTTATGTGCACCATCCAGCAAGGTTAAAATATAGCCCTGCACCGTAAATAAGGGAGTTTTCAACTCATGAGAAACATTCCCCATAAATTCCTTTCGGTAAGCTTCCCTTACTTTTAAAGTTTCGATCTCCAGTTTTTTGTCTTCAGCAAACTTCTTTACCTCGCGGGTAAGGGTAGACATATCTGTGGTGATCTGATTAGGGCTTAAGGTCTTCGAATCCAGCAAAGACACGTTGTCATATACCTTTTTTATTCTTCTGTAAATAAAACGCTCTACCCTGTATTGGATAATAAGGAAAGAAAAAAAGTAGCAGAGAATTGCAAAAATCACCAGAGAAAACCAAATAGATTCTACCTCTAGCAAAGCAAACATCCCCATTATTGCCGTAAGAAACACACATATATATAGGGCGGTTCTTAGAGCAAAACGATATGAGCGTTTAAATTTTTGTGGCATTAAACTATAAACTTATACCCAACTCCTTTAATGGTTTTGATCTTTTCATCCCCAATTTTTTCACGAAGTTTTCTAATATGAACATCAATCGTTCTTCCTCCTACAACAATATCATTTCCCCAGACATTATCCAAAATATCTTCCCTTTTAAAAACTTTTCCTGGTTTCGAAGCCAGCAGGGAAAGTAATTCAAATTCTTTCCTGGGTAAATTCATTTCATTACCGTCCTGGGTGATCTTATACTCTTCACGATTAATAATGATATCGCCAAGCTTTACAATATTAGAAGATTTATCTTCTTCCTTATAACGCCGTAAAAGAGCTTTTACCTTGCTTACCAAAACCTTCGGTTTGATTGGCTTCGTTATATAATCGTCCGCTCCTGCATCAAATCCTGCCATTTGAGAATAATCTTCTCCCCTTGCTGTAAGAAATGCAATGATAGTACCCTCCATTTCAGGCATCTTACGAATTTGCTCACAAGCTTCTATCCCGTCCATTTCGGGCATCATAACATCCAGAATAATAAGATGGGGTTTATTCTTTTTCGCAAGCTTCACAGCATCTGCACCATTATCGGCTGTGGTTACATTATAACCTTCAGATGATAAATTATATCCTACAATTTCCAGGATATCCGGTTCATCATCTACCAATAATATTTGTATGTCTTTTTTCTTCATAATGAATTAAGATGTGGTTAAGAGCTCATAAAATTAACCAATAATTTGAACTATAAAGGGATTAACACATTAGTAACATTAAACTAACTCTTTAATGACAAATGATTAATTCTTAGATAACATCGACCGCGGATGTTCGTCGTTAATTTGCAGCGAGATTTTATAGCAAAATAACAGAAATGAAACGATTCTTATTATTCTTACTTTTTATCGCAACTGCAGCTCAGGCTCAGGACACCACCACGGGATCTATAGCAGGAAAACTGTCTGACCGTGAAATGAGTGGTGAACCTCTACCATTTGCAAACGTATTAATTAAGGGCACTACTAAAGGTACAACATCAGATTATGACGGACTTTATATTCTCGAAAATCTTGAACCTGGAACTTATACCGTTGTCTTCAGTTTTGTGGGATATGAGACCCTTGAAGTTCCAGATGTGGTTGTTGAAGCAGGAAAGATAACAGAAGTAAATACAGATCTTGGTTCCAGTGCAGCTGCTTTGGATGAAGTTGTGATCACAACCGTTTCCAGAAGAGATTCACAGGTAGCCTTACTTATAGAACAAAAAAATTCAGTTGACATCAAAGAAAGCATCGGAGCTCAGGAATTAGCCAAATTAGGAGTTTCCGATGCTGCGACTGCAACCACAAAAATTTCAGGAGTTACCAGTAGTGAAGCTTCAGGAGATGTTTTCGTTAGAGGACTTGGGGATCGTTATTTATATACTACTATGAATGGATTACCAATCCCTTCAGATGATGTTGAAAGAAAAAATATTGATCTGGGATTATTCCCTACGAGAGTAATTCAGAATCTAAGTGTTAGTAAAACGTATTCTGCAGATTATTCAGCAGATCAGGCTTCAGGTACCATAGACATCACTTCAAGAGAATTACGTGGAACCGAAGAACTTGATTTAGGAATTCAGTTTGGAGTTAACACAAATGCGGTGGGACAGTTCAGCAACTTCAAAGTATCTCCTAATCAGGATGATGTTTATTTTGGATTCCATGACCAATTAGTTCCAACTGAATATGCTATTAATAATCAAACATGGAACACGATGGATGATCCTTTTCCATTGAACAGAAAGTATGCGATAACAGCAGGGAAGAAATTCGGCGAGGATCTTCGAGTTCTTTTTACAGCCTCACAATCAGCAGAATTTGAGTATAGCTCTGGTATTTTTAATGAATACAGAGATAATAACCTTTATGACTATTTCAGCGATACGGAAAGTTTTAAAAAGACCGATAATACTACAGGGCTTTTAGATATAGAGTATGCGCTGAATGACAATCATAGAATAAAAGCTACCAGTTTATTCATCAATAAATTAACTGATGAGGTATATGAAGCAGGTAGAAATGGGGAAGGGGTTGTTTTTGAAGAAAGTGATACCTACAACCAGTTTATTCGTGATCAGAATATGAAACAAACCCGACTTTGGGTAAATCAGCTTCATGGTTTTCATGAGTTTTTTGAAAATAACAAGCTGGAATGGGCTGTTGGTTATAACCAGGTAAATGCCGATGAGCCAAACCGTATTCGTAATGAAGTAAACGTTGGTGACAACAATTTTGTTCAACTTGGAAAAAATGGTGGATTTCAGCAAAGAAAAACCACACAGAAAATTGATGATGCAGAAATCAATGCTTTTATAAATGACCAGATTACTTTTTCAAAAGAAGATGATACTGAAAAGAATATTTTCGTAAAATTTGGTGGTAACTATAGAAATAAAGAAAGAGACTTTATCTCACAATTCTTTGGAGTAGATGAGGTTGTATTAAACAGTATTAACCCTCCTTCTATAGATAACCTTACTCCTGCTTTTGCCACAGAAAATTTCTTTAATGGAAAACTGATCTTTAGAGATCAAACTCCAGACAGATACAATGGGATTTTAGAATCTTACAGTGGTTTTGCCAACTTCAACTATGGTATAGGAAAATGGAATATCAATGTTGGTGCTAGACTGCAACAGGATAATATAGATGTTGCATTTGATGTAAACAACTACCCAAGCAACCTTCCCCAATTTGCTTCAAAGTCTTATAACAATGTATATCCAAGTCTTAACATAAAATATTCTCCAAATGAGGATTCAAATATCAGACTTGCGGCAAGTAGAACGATCACTTTACCAGAATTTAAGGAGATCGCTCCTTTCGAGTATGTTTCTCAAACGGGTCAGATCACCAGAGGTAATCCAAATCTGGAAGCATCTCAGAACTACAACCTGGATTTAAAATATGAATTCTTCCCTAGTTCAGGAGAGCTTATCTCTTTAACTGGATTCTATAAAAAAATTAAAGAACCAATAAACAAGGTTCTGGATCGTGGAGCGGCCGGAGTATTCTCTTATTTTAATGCAGGAGATGAAGCGAATCTTTACGGAATAGAGCTTGAAACAAGACTTGATGTTGTAGATAATGAGAATGAAAATGGTCTTGACCTAAGCGTTGGTTTTAATGCTGCCAAAATGTGGCATAAACAAGACCTTAGAGATGCCTATGATGATGGAGGAGGAGAAAGAACTTTTAGATACAATAATAAATCTGAGGTTGGACTACAAGGTGCTTCTGACTGGATCCTGAACGGATCCCTAAACTTCTCCAATGAAGCGGAAAATCCTTTTACTGCTTCCATCATTGCTAATTACGCTTCCGATAAGATTTATGCACTAGGATCGCCATCTTTTCAAACGCAGATAGACACATTTTATAATGATGAGATCATTGAAAAAGGATTCGTAACCCTGGATGCTGTATTAAACAAACAACTGGACGAAAACTGGAGCCTTGAATTTAAAGGGCAAAATTTACTAAACCCTGATATTGAAAGATACCAGGCGGTAAGACCTAGTGTAACAGGTATTCAGGAAAACCAAACAACAAGGTCTTATACTCGCGGAGCAGTTCTTAGCCTTGGAGTAAACTATTCGTTTTAATTCAAAATTTAACCACGTAAATAATTCTTTTTAACCAAAACTTTGAATTTAATTTTAACACAATGAAAAACACAACTAAAAGATTCAAACTAATTTTCACTCTTGCGGCAGGCCTTGCAATTGTTGGATGTAGTAAAGATGTAATTATTGAACCTCTTCCAGATGATGGTACCGTTATAAATCCAGGAGAAAATACTGAACTTAACGGAAGTATTGATGAAGACAGAACGCTCGATGCAAGTGAAACATACAGTTTAACCGGCGTATTTTCAGTAGAATCTGGAGCTACTTTAACAATACCTGCAGGAACAAAAATTCTTGCCAGTACTTCCAGTGAGGCTACTAAAACTTATATCAGAGTAAATAAAGGTGGAAAAATTGATATCCAGGGAACTGCTTCGGCTCCGGTAATTATGGCCGCTCAAAGCGGACAATCTGGAAGTTGGGGAGGCTTGGTAATTGCAGGTAATGCAGTTTCAACCGCCGGAACCAATGCTGCTGCTGAGGTAGACCAGATTCCTTATGGTGGAACAGATTCCTCAGATGATTCAGGTTCTATTAATTATTTGGTGTTATCAGATGCTGGGGCTCAAATAAACGCTGAATCTCAATACAATGGTTTATCTCTTTACGCTGTTGGTTCTGAAACTCAGATCCAGAATGTAGCCCTGATCAATGGAGCAGATGATGGTGTAGAATTCTTCGGAGGTTCTGTATCTATAACTAACCTTTATTTGGAAAACAATGAAGATGATGCTGTAGACTGGACTGAAGGATGGAGTGGATCTGTAACTAATACTTATGTTTTACACACCTCTGAAAACTTTTCTACTGCGGTAGAAGCTGACGGGCAGGATAACAATCCAAAACTTGTAAACTTCACCGCTGTTTCAACTTCAGGAGGTATTGCACTTCAGTTCAAAAAATTATCTGGAGCCACCATTACAGGACTTTCCCTTTCTGGTTATACTACTTCTGTAGATCTTACTGAAGAAGGAAGAACAGATCTTTCTAATATCCAGATTAATGGTGCTGATGCCGATGCGGATCTAACTTATACTGAAGGCTGCTACTGTAGATCTTTCATTATTTGACTGGATAGACAATCGTGGAACAGTTGCTACGCTTCCAGGTTCTATTACCAGTGATATGACTTTGGATGCTAGTACTCCATATATCATAAACAGTGTAGTATCTGTGGAAGATGGTGCAACCTTAACGATTCCTGCAGGAACTTCTATTGTAGCCAGTACTTCAAGTGAAGCTACAAAGACCTATATCAGAATCAACAAAGGAGCTAAAATTGACGTTCAGGGAACTGCTTCAAATCCAGTAATCATGTCTTCAGCAAGCGGACTTTCCGGAAGCTGGGGTGGTTTGGTAATTGCAGGTGATGCTGTATCTGCTGCAGGTGTAAATGCGGCTGCTGAAGTTGACCAGATTCCTTACGGAGGTGAAAATCCTGAAGATAACTCTGGTTCTATTAAATATCTTATCATAAAAGATGCAGGAGCCCAGATTAACCCTGAATCTCAGTATAACGGACTTTCTCTTTACGCTGTAGGATCGGCTACTGTGATTGAAAATATTGCAATGCTTAATGGAGCAGATGACGGAGTTGAATTCTTTGGTGGATCTGTATCTGTTGAGAATGCTTATTTCGAAAACAACGAAGATGATCAGATCGACTGGACTGAAGGTTGGGATGGTGGCGTAAGCAATGCTTACATCAACCTAACTACTGATAATTTCTCAACGGCTCTTGAAGGTGACGGACCAAACGGAATGCCGAAATTTGAAAACCTTACTGCTGTTTCTACTACGGGTGGAATTGCATTACAATTCAAAAAACAATCTGGAGCAGTAATTACAGGACTTTCTCTTTCAGGTTTTGACACCAATATAGACATTACAGAAGATGGAAGAGTTGATCTTTCAGGAATTCAAATCGAAGGAGTTGACGCTTCAATTGAAGCAGTTTATGATGCTGATGCAACGGTAGATGTTTCCATGTTCGATTGGGTAAATTAATCAAAAAATTATTTTGTAATAATTTGAATTTCAATAATTCGTAATACTAAAAAGGGGGTGCAACGTGCGGTCCCTTTTTTTATTATATAAATTTTTATTAAGTCGAATTTTATGGCAGGATTTTTGAAATTTTATTTGTAAGTTTGTCTAAACCTCGACCAAAAAAATGAAGCAAAAGTACTTATTTACACTTTTATTTATTGGCTTCCTGATGATTGCAGCTCCCGCAGTTGCCCAGGAATCTAATCGTGCTTCACACCGAACTGAAATTCCAATTGACGGTTTATCTATTTATCCAAACCCTGTTACTGGAGGAAAGGTTTATATTTCTTCTACCCAAAATGATGATAAAATAATTGAGATCTATAATGTTCTGGGAAAACCGGTTCACAAAACCCGACTTAGAGGTAGAGAATTAGATGTATCTACATTAACACCTGGAATTTATATTCTTAAAATTCAGGAGGGAAAAGCTAAAGCTACCAGAAAATTAGTAGTTAAATAAATTTTATCTCTTTTTCTGGTTTATAGTCAGCTTCTTTTTCAGAGGCTTTTTTATTGCTTAATTTTGATGAAAATTCTCCCTCTTTCTATGTTGGAACAAAAAATTTTCGGGATCTCCAATGAAGATGAATTTAATGCAACAGCATTAAAAGTTTTCAATTATCAATTTCAGAACAATCCTGTTTATAATCAATTCTGCAAGCTCTTAAAAAGAGAACCTTCTTCTGTAAACTCGATAATGGATATTCCATTTCTACCTATCGAATTCTTTAAAAGTAAAAAAGTGGTGACTGGAGATCATACAGCGCAGGTCACCTTTTCCAGTAGCGGCACCACGGGATCTCTTACGAGTAAACATTATGTTTCCAGTCTTCACCTTTACGAAAAGAGCTTTATTAAAGCATTTCAAAAATTCTATGGAAATCCAAAAGAGTATGTTTTCCTGGCATTATTACCATCTTACCTTGAAAGAACCGGTTCTTCCCTGATTTATATGGTTGATTCTTTAATAAAAAAATCAGAGAATAAGGACAGCGGATTTTATTTAAATAATCTAAATGAACTCTCGGAAAAATTAACAATACTTGATAAAGGCGATAAAAAAGTATTCCTGATAGGAGTTTCCTTTGCACTATTGGATCTTGTAGAAATAAAGCAATTCAGTCTTCAAAATACCATTGTAATGGAAACAGGAGGCATGAAAGGCCGACGCAGGGAAATGATCAGGGAAGAGCTGCACGGTATATTAAAAAAAGGCTTCGGAGTAACTAATATTCACAGTGAGTATGGAATGACTGAACTTCTATCTCAGGCCTACTCTTCTGGCAAGGGAATTTTTAATTGCCCGCCCTGGATGAAAATATTAATTCGTGATCCTGAAGAAGCCTTATCATTTTTCCCATCCGGCAAGACCGGGGGAATCAATGTTATAGATCTCGCGAATCTAAATTCATGCTCGTTTATAGCAACCCAGGATCTCGGAAGAATAAAAAATGATGAGGTGGAAATTCTGGGAAGGTTCGACAACAGTGACATTAGAGGATGCAACCTATTACTATTGTAAAAAAAACTATTCTTTTTGTAAAGAATTAGAAAAATTTCCGACACACCTATTGCAGTATAAAAATGTGATATTAAATCACTGATATGCTGCAGGCTAAGTGAAATTTTTCATATTAGATTGGTTAGTTAGTTGCGAAGCCTTCAGATTCTTTCTGAAGGCTTCGTTTTTCTATACATTCTTCAGAAATGAAATAACTATTATCACTTCTTAAAAAAGACTATATATAAGATGATGGATATCGCTAAAACGATAATAATCAGACTAATAATATTTTCGGCTCTTGAATTTTCCATACTATTGAATACAAAATACTTACGTAAAAATCAGCAATATGGTTTGGCACCGATTTAGAATATACCTTATTAGACTAAACAGCCTGAATAATATAGGTATTTTTCTTTCCTTTATTCAAAATAACATACTTGTTATTAATGAGGTCTGAAGTAGTAATTACATAATCCTCTTTAACTTTTTCTTTATTCACAGCCACCGAATTCTCCTTTAAAGCCCTTCTTGCTTCTCCATTAGACTTCAGGAAGTCTGTCTTTGCAGATAGAGCAGCGATCATATCCAGACCTGCTTCAATATCACTTAAAGCAACTTCAGCCTGGGGTACACCTTCAAATATATCGAGAAAAGTGGCTTCGTTAAGCTTCCTAAAATCGTCGGCAGTACTTTTACCGAACAAAACTTCAGAAGCAGTAAGCGCATTTTCATATTCCTCTTCAGAATGAACCATAATAGTCACTTCCTTACCAAGTACTTTTTGTAATTCTCTAAGGTGTGGAGCCTCCTTATGCTTTTCAACCAGAGATGCAATTTCCTCCTTCCCTAATAAAGTAAAGATCTTAATGTATTTTTCCGCATCCTCATCACTGGTATTCAACCAATACTGGTAAAATTTGTATGGAGAAGTTCTGTTTGCATCTAACCAAACATTACCACCTTCAGTTTTTCCAAATTTTGTACCATCTGCTTTGGTAATTAAAGGACAGGTTAAAGCATAACCTTTCCCATCGCCAATTCTTCTAATAAGTTCTGTTCCCGTGGTAATATTTCCCCACTGATCGCTTCCTCCCATTTGCAATGAACAGTTGTGTTCTCTATAAAGGTGAAGAAAATCATATCCCTGAACCAACTGGTAGGTAAATTCAGTAAAAGACATGCCTACGGAAGATTCAGACGAAAGTCGTTTTTTTACTGAATCTTTAGACATCATATAATTAACAGTGATATGTTTCCCAACATCCCGGATGAATTCAAGAAAACTAAAATCTTTCATCCAGTCATAGTTATTTACCAGAACTGCTGAATTTTCTGTGCCTGAGCTAAAATCCAGGAATCTGGACAACTGTTCCTTTAAAGCATTTTGATTATGTCTTAAGGTTTCTTCGTCCAGTAAATTCCTTTCAGCTGACTTACCAGAAGGATCACCGATCATCCCGGTTGCTCCGCCTACCAATGCAAAAGGTTTGTGGCCGCATAACTGGAAATGCTTAAGCATCATCACTCCTACTAAATGACCAATATGTAGCGAATCTGCAGTAGGATCTATCCCAACATAGGCAGATCGCATAGCTTCCATTAAGTGCTCTTCAGTTCCCGGCATGGCATCATGCAACATTCCTCTCCAGGTTATTTCTTCAACGAAATTCTTTTCCATATTTTGATAATTCAGATAAAAACAGCCGTAAAGATACCATAAAGCTTTATTTTTCCTAAGTGCTTTAGCTATATTTACCGCATGATTCTTGTTACAGGCGGTACGGGTTTAGTTGGTGCACATCTTCTATATGAGCTCACCAAACAGCATGAAGTTATTCGGGCTACAAAACGACCGGAAAGTAATATCTATCAGGTTAGAAATGTCTTCGAATATTATACAGATACTGAAGAAGCAGAAAAACTTTTCAATAAAATAGAATGGGTTGATGCCAATATTAATGATATTCCTGCACTCACATCGGCCTTTGACCAGGTAGAATACGTCTACCATTGTGCCGCTCTAATATCATTCGATCCTTCCGACGAAAAACAACTTCGTAAGATCAACATTAAAGGAACCGCAAATATTGTAAATCTTTGTGTGGCAAAAAAGATAAAAAAACTCTGCTATGTGAGCAGTATAGCGGCTATTGGATCGGCTAAAAATGGTTCGAAGGTGGATGAAACTACTAACTGGAATCCAGAAGAAAATCACAACGACTACGCAATTTCCAAATACGGGGCTGAAATTGAAGTCTGGAGAGGCACCCAGGAAGGAGTAGAAACTGTTATTGTAAACCCCGGCGTTATTATTGGACCCGGATTCTGGGAAAGCGGTAGCGGAAAAATATTCAGTAAGATTGACAAGGGTTTAAAATATCATTTCCCAAAGGTAACCGGTTTCGTAGGAGTATATGATGTTGTAAGAAGTATGATTCAGTTAATGAATTCAACCATAAAAAATGAAAATTTTATTTTAGTATCCGAAAATGTTAGTTTTGAATCGGTTTTAAAAAATACAGCTGAATATCTGGATAAACCTAAACCATCAAAACAATTAAAAAAATGGATGATCACTTCAGGATGGATCTTTCAAAAGATTGGTAGCTGGTTTGGAAGAAAAAGACATATTACCAGAGAATCTATCAACGGTCTTTTTGAAAACACCTATTTTGATAATTCAAAAATACAGGAAAAACTTTCATTCAGATTCACCCCTGTTTCCACAACGCTGAAACAGACGGCAGAGTATTATAAAAAGGATTCTTAAAGCGAGTCCTTTGCCGGAACAGGAGAATTAATTAAAAGTGCCGCCTTTCTTTTTCTCTGTTCCTCTAACTTCTTTAATTTAATAGAATCCACTTTAAGTGAATCCACTTCTCCAGGATCAACTTTAAGCGAATCCGGCATTTTTAGAGAATCTTTTTTAGCCTGCCTGATACTATCTTCAATTTTAACCTCAATTTCTCTAAGAGAATCCAATCTGGATTTCATTACCTGAATTCTCGATTTTACACTATCATAGATACGTTCATATTGAGTATACTGTTCAGCATAATAATCATTACTTCGCTCAAATTGCAGACTGTCTATACCGTATTTCTCATAAACGTAAACATCGGGCTCTATTCCTGTCTGCTCAAGTTTTTGCTTATTATAATTTCTGGCTGCATTTACCAACGCTAATTCAGTAAGTACATCGATCATTTTATCTTCCGGAATAAGATTATCCGGCCTTTCTGTTTTTTTCAGATCCTGGCAGGATACGAAAACAAACAAAGCAAATGAAACAAAGATTGTATTTCTTAGATTAACGATCAAAGGTTACTCTTTCAGCGTTTTTTGAAAATGGTGTATGCTTAAAATTCTTATAGACTAACTTCCCGTTTACGAATGTATGAGTCACACGGGACTTGAAGGTTGTACCTTCAAATGGAGACCACTGGCATTTAGAGAAAATATTATCAGGTTGAACAGCCCATGGAGAATTTAAGTCGACAAGTACTAAATCGGCCTTATAGCCTTCACGTATAAACCCTCTTTTTTCAATTTGAAAAAGAATTGCCGGGTTATGACATGCTTTTTCAACGATCTTTTCCAAAGAAATTTTACCCTGATGATGCATTTGCAAAAGTGCCGGAAGTGCATGTTGTACTAATGGACCTCCACTAGGTGCTTTTGTATAAACATTTTTCTTTTCCTCCTTGGTATGAGGCGCATGATCTGTAGCTAACACATCAAGCCTATTATCATTTAAAGCTTCCAGCAAAGCTTCCTGATCTTTTTTAGTCTTAACCGCAGGATTCCATTTTATGAAAGTTCCTTTTTTGGCATAATCTGAATCATTGAACCAAAGATGGTGAATACAAACTTCAGCTGTGATCTTCTTATCCTTCAATGCTTTTTTATTACTGAAAAGACTCAATTCCTTAGCTGTGGATACATGAAAAACATGAAGTCTGGCTCCGGTCTTTTTTGCTAATGCGACCGCTTTTGAAGAAGATTTATAACATGCTTCTGCACTTCTTATCTTTGGATGAAGCTCAATTGGTATATCATCTCCATATCGTTTAATACACTCTTCCAGGTTTTTCTTAATGGTTTCCTCATCTTCACAATGTACTGCAATAAGAACCGGAGATTTTTTAAATATCTGTTCCAAAACTTTTTCATCATCCACAAGCATATTACCTGTAGAAGATCCAAGAAACAATTTAAGGGCAGCGACATTTTTCGGATCAACTTTCTCAATTTCACTAAGGTTGTCATTCGTCCCGCCAAACATAAATGAATAGTTGGCATATGAAGTTTCCGAAGCTATTTTGAATTTCTCCTCTAACAATTCAATGGTTGTACTTTGAGGCAGTGTATTAGGCATCTCGAAGAAAGTGGTAATTCCTCCCGCAACGGCAGCTTTAGACCCAGTTTCTATAGATTCCTTATGCGTTAGCCCTGGTTCCCTGAAGTGCACCTGATCATCAATGAGTCCAGGTAACAAATAAGTTCCTTCGGCATCAAAAATATTTACATCAGGAGATTTGGCACTTATACTTTCAGCAATTTCAGAAATGATTCCGTCTTCTATAAAAACGTCACCATCAATGATCTTATTTTCGTTAACTATTTTAGCGTTCTTGATTAAAACCTTTTTCATTAGACTTTTTTCCTGTTAAACAGACTTTTAATCTTCATTTTTATTACCCCAAAAACGGCTTCAGAAATAATGGAACCGCTCATTTTAGAAGTTCCCCGGGTTCTGTCGGTAAATATTACCGGAACTTCTATAATTTTAAAATTTCTAAGATGAGATTTAAACTTCATCTCTATCTGGAAAGCATAACCAACAAACTGAATCTTATCAAGATTTATTGTTTCTAAAACTTCCCGTTTATAACAAACAAAACCGGCCGTAGTATCCTGGATATCCATCCCTGTGATAAACCTCACATACCTGGAGGCAAGCCAGGACATCAAAACCCTGTTCATAGGCCAGTTAATTACATTAACCCCTGTAATGTATCTTGAACCAATAGCCACATCGGCTCCGTCCCTCTTACAAGTATTATACAACCTTATAAGATCATTGGGGTTATGGGAAAAATCGGCATCCATTTCGAAGATATACTCATAATTCTTCTTTAGAGCCCATTTAAAACCATGAATATAGGCAGTTCCCAAACCCTGTTTACCCAGCCTTTCTTCAATGAACAATCTCTCCGGAAATTCAGCCTGCAGGGTTCTAACCCTTGTTGCAGTTCCATCGGGAGAATTATCGTCTACAACCAGTATATGAAATTTCCGTCGTTGAGAAAACACATTTCTAATAATGCGCTCAATGTTCTCTATTTCATTAAAGGTGGGTATAATAATTATCCCATTTACCATTCCCAAATATTTTGCACAAATGTATGCAAATTAATACTTCAAAACTTTATTCTAAGTCCCCGGAATAAAGGTCAAAATTTTACATTTGTAAAAAATTACCTCATGCAGGCTACCCAAAGAATTTATGAATATCAGGATTGGATCACCATTATATTCCTGGCATGTTTTGCTCTTCTGGTACTTGCAAAAACTTTATTCCCTCAACGTTTTGAGGAATTTACATCCCTTTTGAGCTCCGGCAAATTTATAGCCTTTAAAGGAAAAGAGAATAAGGCTTTTCATGCTTTTAACATTTTATTATTAAGCATTCAGTCTCTTGCAGTTTCTATATTTATATTTATAGCGTACAACTACTTTTTTGACAGTAACATCAGCCCCATTATAATCTTTATCAGGATTTTAACGGCTTACATTTGTCTAACCCTTATTAAAGCAGGAGTTGAAAAGATCATTGGAAATATTTTTGAAATGGATGAAAAGATGGATTACTATATTTTTCAAAAATTCAGCTATCGAAATTTCATCTCTCTATTCATTCTAGTAGCGTCCTTACTCCTAATTTATACGTTAAACCCAACTGCCCTGATAATAGGAACTATAGGGAGTACTATAATTATTTCTAACACTATCGCACTTATTATTATCTACAGAAGAAATCAAACCTTGCTAAGCGCCAATTGGTTCTATTTTATTTTGTACCTTTGCGCTCTTGAAATCGCCCCTTATTTTATTTTGTACAAGCTTGTTACAAATTAATAAGGATCTAATAAAGTTTTATATATGAAAGTGAAAACAATTTTGGTTTCTCAGCCCGAACCGAAGGTCGAAAATTCACCTTATTTCGAGCTAGAGGAAAAGCAAAAAGTTAAAATTGATTTCATCCCCTTTATTCATGTGGAAGGCGTACCTTCTAAAGAAGTGAGGCAACAAAAGGTCGACCTTACTGATTATTCGGCTATTATTCTTACCAGCCGGAATGCAGTAGATCATTTCTTTAGAATTGCGGAAGAAATGAGGTATAAAGTGCCGGATACTTTAAAATATTTTTGCCTGAGTGAGGCGGTAGCATATTATTTACAGAAATACGTAGTGTACCGTAAGCGTAAAATCTATGTTGGTAAAAGAACATTTGCCGAGCTAGCTCCTCTGATCAAAAAGTATAAGAATGAAAAATTTCTTTTACCTTCATCTGACATGCTTAAACCTGATGTTCCTAAGACTTTGAATAAATTAGGTGTTGAGTGGAAAAAAGCAATATTCTACAGAACCGTGGTAAGTGATCTTTCTCACCTGAAGGATGTAACTTATGATATTCTGGTGTTTTTCAGTCCGAGTGGTATAAAATCTCTTTTTGAAAACTTCCCTGATTTTAAACAAAATGATACACGTATAGCTGTTTTCGGAAACACAACAATCAAGGCCGCTAAAGAACATGGTCTGGTTTGTAACATAAAAGCTCCAACTCCAGAGACTCCAAGTATGACCATGGCTATCAATAAATACATCATTGAAGTAAACAAGAAATAATTCTTTTTTACTATTCTTATAAAATTAAAAAATCCGGTCACTGACCGGATTTTTTGTTTCAACTAACAATTTAAAACTATTCAACAGGAGCTCCATTCATAATTTCTTCATTAGCATATTCTTCAAACTTACTGAAGTTCTGCCTGAAGAAATTTGAAAGCTCTTTAGCTTTATGATCATATGCCTCCCTGTCTTTCCAGGTATTCTTTGGATTAAGAATTTCTGAAGGCACACCCTCACAGGATTTCGGCATTTGTAAACCAAAGATCTCATGCTTTTCATATTCCACATCATTTAGCTTACCTTCCAGGGCAGAGCTAATCATTTCGCGGGTATATTTAAGTTTCATTCTACTTCCTACACCATAAGGACCTCCAGTCCATCCGGTGTTAACCAGCCAGACATTCACACCGGCATTTTTCATTTTTTTGCTGAGCATTTCAGCATATTTAGTTGGATGAAGCGGCATGAAAGGAGCTCCAAAACACGCAGAAAAACTAGGAACAGGCTCATCCACTCCGGCTTCAGTTCCGGCAACTTTAGCGGTGTAACCACTTATAAAGTGATATGCAGCCTGGCCCGGAGTAAGCTTACTAATAGGAGGAAGTACACCAAAAGCATCAGCCGTAAGGAAGAAAATGTTCCTGGGATTTTCTCCGGTTGATGGTTCCTGGATATTATGAATATGGTCAATTGGATAACTCACCCTTGTGTTCTGCGTAATAGAAGTATTTGCAAAATCTACATTACCTTTTTCATCAAGCACTACATTTTCCAGAATCGCTCCGGCTTTGATCGCATGATAAATATCTGGCTCATTTTCTTCGGAAAGATTAATCACTTTCGCATAGCAACCACCCTCGAAATTGAAAATCGTATTCTCTTCAGTCCATCCATGCTCATCGTCACCTATCAATTTTCTTTCCGGATCGGCGGATAAGGTTGTTTTACCTGTTCCCGATAATCCAAAGAAAATTGCCGTATCTCCATCTTCCCCAACATTTGCTGAACAGTGCATTGGAAGAGTGTTCTTGTAAACTGGAAGGATAAAATTTAATGCCGAAAAAATCCCTTTTTTAATTTCTCCTGTATACCCAGTTCCTCCAATTAAAGCTATCTTTTTACTAAAGTTTAGAATTGCAAAATTCTCCTGCCTTGTACCATCTACTTCAGGATCTGCTTTAAATCCAGGAGCATTCACTATAAGCCAATCTTCCTCGAAATTTTTCAGCTTATCATCTCCCACCCGAAGAAACATATTAAATGAAAATAAGTTAGACCAGGGATACTCATTAATCACCCTAATGTTTAAACGATATTTATCATCTGCACAGGCATAGGCATCTCTAGCATAAATCTCTTTACCGTCGAGATAAGCGGTAACTTTATTATAAAGTTTATCAAACTTTTCCGGATCAAATGGAATATTGATATCTCCCCACCAAACTTTATCTTTTGTTATTTCATCTTTAACGATGAATCTATCTTTTGGGGACCTTCCGGTAAACTGACCAGTGTCCACGGCTAAAGCTCCAAATGAGCTTTCAACACCCTGACCGAGTCTTAAAGTTTCTTCCTGAAGTTCCTTCGGAGATAGCTGATAATGTACTGTGGCGTTTTTGATCCCGTAATCCTCTAACGAAATCGTTTTCGTAATTTGGGTGTTATCGACCATAAAAAAATCAATTCTATTGTTTGTTTAGGCGTACAAAAGTAAAAATCTTATGAATATATAACGCTAAACGGAATCAATTTATTTCTTTTTTAACTTTATGAAATTCAGCAATAAAATAAACCATCCTATAATTAAAAGGCTTCCACCCAGGGGAGTTACCAAAGCGATCGATGAAAAATCCATCCCTAAAAGGGACCCAGTAGATAATAAGTAGATAGACCCCGAAAAGAATATAACTCCAAGGCAGATTAAATAGAATACAGGGTTTAAATTATTTTTAAGCTTCGCAGAAAAACCACCTGCGATTAAAAGCAGAAAAGCATGATACATCTGGAACCTAACTCCTGTTTCAAAAGAACTTAAGGAACTGGCAGAAATAGTATCCTTCAGCCCATGCGCTGCAAAGGCGCCAAAGATCACCGCTAAAATTCCAAAAACTGCCCCTGTCACTAAAAATTTTCTGTCCATAAATTCAATTTTATTTTGACTAAAGTTTTAATACATTCGTTTCCAACTACACAAAACTAACTTATTTTATGCGAGAAATATTAATTGTGGGAGCAGGAAAATCTACTTCTACCCTCATTAATTACCTGCTAGAGCAGGCCGAAACCGAGGACCTTTTCCTAAGAATTGGAGATTTAAACATTGAAAATGCCGAAAAGGCCTGTCAAGAAAACACAAAATGCGAGGCTTTTGAACTTGACGTATTTAAAGCTGAAAGCCGGGAACCTGCTATAAAAAGAGCTGATATCGTGATATCCATGCTGCCCGCAAGGTTCCATATCGAAGTAGCGAAAGACTGCTTGAAATTTGGAAAAAATATGGTCACTGCTTCTTATGTGAGTGATGAAATGAAAGCACTGGATGAAGAAGTAAAAGCGAAAGGTCTCATCTTTATGAACGAGATTGGAGTAGATCCTGGGATAGATCATATGAGTGCGATGAAAGTCATAGATGGCATTCGAGAGAGAGGTGGCGAAATAATTCTTTTTGAATCATTTACCGGCGGGCTGGTAGCCCCGGAAAGTGATAATAATCTCTGGAATTATAAATTCACCTGGAATCCCAGAAACGTAGTCGTTGCCGGCCAGGGCGGCGTCGCGGAGTTTATCCAGGAAGGGAAATACAAGTATATTCCATATCACCGATTATTCAGAAGAACGGAATTTCTGGAGATTGAAGGTCATGGTAAATTTGAAGGCTATGCGAATAGAAACTCTTTAAAATACCAAAGTATCTATGGATTGGAAGATGCATTGACTTTATATAGAGGAACTATTCGAAAGGTTGGCTTTAGCCGGGCCTGGAATATGTTCGTGCAACTGGGAATGACAGATGATTCTTTCTCTATGAAAGATTCTGAAAATATGAGCTACCGTGATTTTATAAATTCTTTCCTTCCTTATTCTCCCAGTGATTCTGTTGAATTGAAAGTGCGTCATAATCTTAAAATAGATCAGGATGATATTATGTGGGAAAAACTGATAGAACTTGATCTTTTTAATTCGAATAAAAAAATTGGAATCAAAAATGCCACGCCTGCCCAGGCATTACAAAAAATCTTAATGGAAAAATGGTCATTATCGCAGGATGATAAAGATATGATCGTAATGTACCATAAGTTTGGATATGAACTAAATGGCAAGAGAAAGCAAATTGACTCTACCATGGTTCATATTGGGGAAGACCAGTCTAAAACTGCTATGGCTAAGACCGTTGGTTTACCGGTGGCTATGTCTACGATTATGATACTGAATGGGGAAATTAAAACACCAGGTGTTCAATTACCTATTCAAAAAGAGGTGTATGAGCCACTTTTAAAGAAACTGGAAAGTCACGATATCAAATTTAAAGAGAAAGAGACAGAATACCTGGGATATAATCCATTTGGCGAGGTAGGGAATTAAATTTGAAAAGCATTTTTCGTATTTTAGCTTAACAACCAAAAAAATCGTCTATGAAAATAGTGAATGATAATGTTAAGCTGGACGGAATAGACAAGACCATTCTTAACTTTCTAATGAAAGATGCTAAAAAGCCTATTCTTGAAATTGCCAAAAATATCGGAATAACAGGTGCTGCTGTACACCAGCGTCTTCGAAAACTCGAAAAATCCGGTTTAATAGAAGGCTCCAAAATGATGTTGGACGCACGCCTTTTAGGTTATAAAACCATGGCTTTTGTTGGAGTATATCTGGATAAGGCTGTGAGTAATCCACAGGCAGTAAAAAAACTCAGTGAAATTCCTGAAGTGATCGAATGCCATTACACAACAGGAAACTGGTCTATCTTTTTGAAGATCCTGTGCCGGGATAATGAACATTTAATGAATGTATTAAATAAAAATATCCAGGCGATTGAAGGTGTTTCAAGAACAGAAACATTCATCTCACTAAATCAGCAGATAGATCGACAGATCAATATTTAGCAAAAAAAGCTGCCCAATCAAGGCAGCTTTTTTTATATAAATCATCCTAATTAATCTCTTCCCATAAATATTCCAACAAAGTAAAGCAGGGTCGCTAAAGAACCAACTGCGGCAACAACATAGGTTCTTGCTGCCCATTTTAAGGAATCTTCAGCTGCATCATGCTCAGCGCTTGTTAACATATTTTCGGTTTCAAGCCAGGCCAGTGCCCGGTTACTCGCGTCATATTCTACAGGGAGGGTAATAAAACTAAAAAGTGTTCCCATTGCATACATAATTATACCAATTAAAAGAACAGTTTGTCCTACTCCTGCTCCAACCATGGTCATCAAGACAAGTCCACCGAAAATTGCCCATTGCGATAATTTTGAAGCAACACTTACCACCGGCACCAGCTTACTTCTCATTTGTAACCAGCTATAGGCTTTTGCATGCTGCACGGCATGACCACATTCGTGAGCAGCAACAGCGGCGGCGGCAGCATTTCTTTGAGAATAAACGCTCTCACTTAAATTAACCGTTTTCTTAGAAGGGTTGTAGTGATCTGAAAGTCTTCCGGGTGTAGAGATCACCTCTACATCGTTAATACCATTATCCCTCAACATTTTCTCAGCGATCTCTCTTCCGCTCATTCCATTCTGAAGATGAACTTTAGAGTATTTTTTAAATTTACTTTTCAGCTTATTGCTTACATACATACTCACTAAAAACATGAGTCCTGCAATTATATAGTATCCCATCATAGGTTTAAATTTTAATCTTTTTAGAAATCAAATATATCAAAAATCCGGCCACAGCATTTGAAATAAGAAGAACATAGATAATTGTCACTCGTTAATAATTATTAAAAGCTTCCCAATCATTTTCAAAATAATGGCTTTATATTTCACAAATTCAGATATTAGCTATATTTGCAACGATTATTAAAAATCTGCTATGCATTATAAGAGAATACTTTTAAAACTATCAGGAGAAGCTTTAATGGGAAAACGCCAATATGGCATTGATCCCGAGCGATTGGCAGAATATGCGGAAGAAATAAAATCGGTAGTTGATAAAGGTGTTGAATTAGCGATCGTAATTGGCGGTGGTAATATTTTTCGCGGAGTTGCCGGTGCAAGTCGCGGGATGGACCGTGTTCAGGGAGACCACATGGGAATGCTTGCCACGGTGATTAACGGTCTTGCTTTACAAAGCGCCCTTGAAGATTCTGATATTCAAACCAGGCTTCAGTCGGCAATTAAGATTAATGAAGTAGCCGAACCTTTTATTCGTCGTAAAGCGATAAGACACCTGGAAAAGGGAAGAGTCGTGATCTTTGGCGGAGGAACAGGAAATCCTTATTTCACTACAGATTCTGCAGCGGTTCTAAGAGCCATTGAAATTAAGGCAGATGTGATCCTGAAAGGAACCCGGGTTGATGGCATTTATACTTCCGACCCTGAAAAAGACAAAGAAGCAACCAAATTCGATTTCATTTCATTTGAGGATGTTCTTAAAAAAGGACTGAAAGTAATGGATACGACCGCTTTCACCTTAAGCCAGGAAAACGAATTACCTATTATAGTTTTTGACATGAACAAACCGGGCAACCTGCTAAAAGTGGCTACCGGAGAACGTGTTGGAACAAAAGTGAACTTATAAATCTGAAATTGTAAATTATATCAAAACATGGACGAAGTTGAATTTATTCTAGAAGAAGCAAAAGAAGGAATGGAAAAGGCCATTTCGCATCTTAAAAAACAACTTTCAAATATACGCGCGGGTAAAGCTAATCCAAGTATGCTTGGTAGTGTAATGGTTGAATACTATGGATCTCAAACTCCACTTCAACAGGTTGCCAATGTTAATACGCCGGATGCCAGGACGCTTTCAATTCAACCTTTTGAGAAAAGCCTGATCCAGGAAATCGAAAGAGGGATTATGCTGGCAAATCTTGGCTTCAACCCTATGAATAATGGAGAAAGCGTTATCATAAATGTTCCGCCACTTACCGAGGAAAGAAGAAAACAACTTTCTAAGCAAGCAAAAGCGGAGGCTGAAGATGCTAAAGTTGGGGTTAGAAACGACAGGAAACAGGCTAATCAGGAACTTAAGAAAGTTGATATTTCTGAAGATCTTCTAAAAAGTTCAGAAGATGAAGTACAGGAATTAACAAACAGCTATATCGAAAGAATTGATAGCATTCTTGCAGTAAAAGAAAAAGAGATCATGACTGTTTAATGAACTGTCATTCAAAAAATTTTGCCGGATTAGATCTGTTTTTATTCAGATTTAATCCGGCATTTTTTATTTTAACAATTAATCTCTTTAGTTAATCCCGGTTTTTTTCATGCGTAACCTACTCCTTTTAATGCTTCTACTACTTGGCCAGAATTTACTGGCTCAGAACAGAATTCAGGGAAAGGTGCAGGACAGGGAAACGAAAAAACCACTTGCTTACGCGAAAATTGAGCTAGAAAACGGCAGGCAAATTCTTTCAAATATTGATGGTAGCTTTGAGATCAATTTAAATGAAGATAATGAAAACCTGACGATTTCCTATGTTGGTTATAAGACCATCCACACCGAAATCAGCCGGTCTATCAGCTATTTACAAATAGGAATGCAGCCTGTGAGGGAACAGCTGGAAACCGTGATGATTACTAACGGACCTGATCCCGCAAAGGAATTGATTCGGAAAGCCATCAGTAATCGAGAAAAGAATGATCCTGAGCAGGCGCTCGATGCCTATCAGTATCTGTCTTATTCAAAATTTATAATAGACAATGAGTTTAGCGGTATAAATATGAATGCCGATTCCACTTCCGCATCCATCAGAACTATTATCAACGAAGGGCGGGCTTATTTATCTGAAATGGTTTCAGAACATACCCACACATCAGAAGACGGGAGTAAAGAAGAGGTCATTGGCATTGAAACAGCCGGATTTAAAAAACCGGTGTATAATGTTTTGGCGATGGAGGTAAATCCATTCTCGCTGTACAAAAACGAATACAAATTATATAAAACCGATTATGCCGGGCCGCTGGCCAATAATGCACTTCGGAATTATGACTATCAGATTCTGGATACGACGTCCACCGAAAGGCCTGCCTATATGGTTTATTTTAAACCTAAGCGCGAAAGAGTGGTTGCCGGCCTGGAAGGCATACTTTACCTGGATACGGAAAGTCTGGCTATTCAAAAAGCCAAAGCCCAATTATTAGGTTCGGTAAGACTGGAGGTTATACATAATTACCAATATTACCCGGAAAAAGATATTTGGTTTCCTTCTGAACAAATCACCACCCTACGACCTGGTACCGGCGGAAAAGAAATTGCAGTTTTTGGCGGAACTATAGCTGTGGGAGCTGTTCAGCAGAAAAACGGAGTTATAAATACAATTTTCGGATCTGAAAAGGTCTCCAGGAACCTGTATATGACATCAACCGTAACCAACTACGATATAGATCTTGATTATTCTGGTGATATAAAAAATCCAAATTCAGAAATTAGTGTTGAAGATGAAGCGATAGATCGGCCTTTAGAATTCTGGCAGGAAAACAGGCAAATCGATTTTTCTGAAAGAGACGAGGCTACCAAAAAGAAAGTAGACAGTCTGGTAAAAGAAGGAAATGTAGAAAGAAAAATTGAAATTAAGAACGCGATCGCTACAGGTAATTATCCATTGGGCTTCTGGGACCTGGATCTAAGCAAAATCTTCAAGTTTAATAATTATGAAGGCATACGCCTGGGCTTTGGAGGGAAAACCAATGACCGGTTTTCTGATAATTTCAATTTGAATGGTTACACCACCTACGGTTTCAAAGATGAAGTTTTAAAATATGGAATAGGCACTCAGATCTATTTAGACAAACGAAACGGAACCAACCTTAACTTCAATTTTTCAAGAGATATCCAGGAAATTGCCTCTTTTCATTATTTAAAGGGCAGGAATACATTTTCCATTTTAGAGCCACGCTTTGTAAATATTAATTATTTCTACAATTATCGAAAATATTCTACTGGGACTCGAACATAGGATAACTCCAAAACTCAACACCGAACTAAGATTAGGTAGAGAAGAAATCTGGCAAATAAAAGATTACATTTTTTTGAATGACGGAAAGGCCTACGAAGACTATGATCTTACTACCGCAACATTTTCATTTTTATGGCAGCCTTTCTCTAAATTTCTTAGTACACCGGAAAGTAATATCATGCTGGAAAAAGATTTCCCCCAGTTTACGGGGCAAATAGAACAATCTTTCGCTGCTCTTGGAGGTGATTTCACTTATACTAGAATAGGCCTGAAAGCCGAACACGAAATAAAAAGACTGGACCAGTCCAGAACTGAATTTATTCTGGAAGGGAATTATGGTTTCGGTGACCTTCCGATTACCCACGCCTTTCATGCAAATCCTAACAATCCAGACAGAGCTAATATTTTCAGGAGGTTTTCTGTTGCTGGTCGCAACAGCTTCGAAACTATGTATTACAATGAGTTCTTTAGTGAACGGCAGGTTAGTCTGCACATAAGGCATCAGCTCAGGCCTTTCCTCATTTCGGAAAACTTCAGGCCAGAACTGGTCTTTATTTCAAGGTTTGCTATTGGAGATTTCGACAACCAGGACAAACATCAGAATATTTCCTTCAATACTTTAAATCATGGCTATTCTGAAGCAGGAATGGAACTTAACAAGATATTTGCCGGTTTTGGACTTGGTGCTGCCTATAGATACGGAGCATACCACCTGGAAGGATTCAAAAGGAATTTCTCTTTAAAATTCACTTTGCAGCTTCAGCTATAATTATTGGAAGATTAATCTCTTAATAACAAACTAATTAAAGCAGCTTTTTTTACCTTTGCGCCGCTAAAATTAAGCCATGCATAAGATCTTCAGCTTTGGATTCTGGAATTCCATAGCCCGCCTTATTTTAAGAAACAGGATCACAATTATCATTTTAATTGGGGTAGCTACCTTTTTCCTTTCAACCCAATGGAAAAACATGCGCTTTTCATACACGGAAGCGAACCTTATGCCAGATGATCATGAGGTGAACATCACTTATAATGATTTCCTGGACAAATTTGGAGAGGAAGGCAACCTTATTCTTTTGGGCGTACAGGACTCGGCACTATTTACTCCTGAAAAATTCAAGGCCTGGAATGAACTAACCTCTAAACTAAAATCCTATCCAGAAGTTGATAATATCGTTTCACCGGCAAGCCTTCAGGAACTGAAGAAGTTTGAAGATCCTAAAAGATTTGAAATGGTGCCTGTTCTGGAAAGTGAGTCTCCAGACGAGACGCAGCTAAAAGAATTCGAAAACAAGTTATTTACTGAACTTCCTTTTTATGAGAACCTTGTTTACAGTTCTCATTCAAATACGATTCAATCGGCACTTTATCTCAATAAAGAGTTGGTGAACACTAAAGCGAGAAAGGTCTTTGTTTTGGAAGAACTTGATCCGCTAATTCAGGAATTTGAAGAAAAGTATGATATAGACGTTCGGGTATCGGGTATGCCTTACATCCGTACACTTAATGCTCAGAATATTGTTGATGAAATCGGGCTTTTTATCCTGGCCGCCTTACTGGTCACTTCCCTGATATTTTTCTTTTTCTTTAGATCGATTAGAGCCACTTTAATCTCTATGTTTACTGTATGTATTGGGGTAATGTGGGCGTTTGGAGTGATTGGTCTTTTACATTATGAGATCACTATCTTAACGGCACTAATCCCGCCACTTATAATTGTTATTGGAATCCCTAATTGTATTTTCCTTATCAATAAATACCAGCAGGAAATAAAGAAACATGGAAATCAGGCGAAATCTTTACAACGGGTAATCACCAAAGTTGGGAATGCAACATTAATGACCAACCTAACAACTGCTTCAGGATTCGCAACTTTTATCCTGACTGATAGCCAGCTGCTAAGAGAATTTGGTATTGTAGCTTCCTTGAATATAATTGCTATTTTCATATTGAGCCTGCTTATTATCCCGATCATTTATAGCTATCTAAACCCTCCTAAAGACAGGCATTTAAAGCATCTTACAAAAAAATGGATCGGTGGTTTTACGAACTGGATGGAGAAAATGGTTCGCCATCATAGGATTGCGATTTACATTTCCTCTATTGTATTGTTGGTTTTAAGCATTATTGGGATCTATACTATACGGGTTTCAGGTAGTATTCTGGAAGATATGCCTCAAAACACCCAGTTCTTTAAGGACGTTAAGTTTTTCGAAAAAGAATTTGATGGGGTTATGCCTCTGGAAATCCTGGTGGATACTAAACGACCCCAGGGCGTTTTGAAATTGTCTACTTTAAAAAGAATGGATGAACTGGAAAATTTCATTCAGGACATTCCTGAACTTTCAAAACCACTTTCAGTAAACCGACTAGTAAAATACTCGAAACAGGCATACTATAATGGTAATCCTAAGTACTATCAGCTTCCTAGTTCACAGGAACGAAACTTTATCATGCCTTACGCCAAAAGTTTATCTTCAGAAGAAGGCATCATGCAATCTTATGTAGATTCTACCGGACAATATGCTCGTATAACAACTTTCATGAAAGATGTGGGTACCGAAAAAATGCAGGAAATTGAAAATGACCTGCTACCTCAAATAAAAAAGATCTTTCCAGAAGATCGATATAATGTTTCCATCACCGGAAAAGCGCTCTTATTCCAGAAGGGAACGAATTATCTGGTAAAAAACCTGATCATTTCCCTTGGACTTGCCATCCTTTTAATTGCGGGACTCATGGCCTGGATGTTCAGAAGTTTTAGAATGATCGTCATTTCTCTGGTTCCTAACCTTCTTCCTCTTTTAATTACTGCAGGAGTTATGGGATATCTTGGAGTTCCTATCAAGCCTTCAACAATTCTGGTTTTCAGTATCGCTTTTGGAATTTCGGTAGATGACACCATTCACTTCCTGGCAAAATACCGGCAGGAATTAAAGGCTAATAACTGGAAGATAAAGCGCTCAGTTTACGCCGCATTAAGAGAAACAGGAGTAAGTATGTTCTATACTTCTATCGTCCTTTTCTTCGGCTTTTCAGTATTTATGATCAGTAGCTTTGGTGGAACTGTAGCCCTTGGCGGACTGGTATCGGCCACGCTTCTTTTCGCTATGCTGGCAAACCTGCTTTTACTTCCTTCCCTCCTTCTTTCACTAGAAAAGAGTATTGCAAATAAGGAAATATTAAAAGAGCCGGCCATGCGTATTATTGAAAGTGATGATGACGAGAAGGATTTTAAGGCTGAAGATCAAAAGAATTAAAAATATTAATAAAAACAGCCTGCTTGCTAAGCTTCAGGCGAAAAACTATCTTTGTTTTTTCTAAATTTCAACTAAATGATACAAGCAAAAATCGCTGAAATACTGGAAAGCGATCAGTTTTTACAGGAACATCATGTTCAAGGTTGGGTACGCTCATTTCGAAGCAATCGTTTCATCGCCCTTAATGATGGTTCAACTCTAAAAAACCTTCAGTGTGTTATCGATTTTGAAAATACCGATGAGGACCTCATAAAAAGAATCAACATAGGTGCAGCGATCTCCATAAAGGGAACCTTAAAAGAGTCTCAGGGAAGCCAGCAAAGGGTAGAGATTGAAGTTTCGGAAATAAAAATTCTGGGTGATGCCAATCCGGAAGAGGTTAAATTAACCATCCTTTCTCCTAAGAAGCATAGCCTGGAAAAGTTACGTGAACAGGCTCATCTTAGAGTCCGCACCAATACTTTTGGAGCGGTAATGAGAGTTCGAAGCAAATTGTCTTTTGCAGTACATAAATACTTTCAGGAAAAGAACTTCCATTACGTAAACACCCCAATTATTACTGGTAGTGATGCGGAAGGAGCTGGCGAGATGTTTAAAGTTTCAGCTTTAGACATGAAAAACCCTCCGAAAAATGAGGATGGAAGTATAAATTATAAAGAGGATTTCTTCGGAAAAGAAACGAATCTAACTGTATCAGGACAACTGGAAGCGGAAACTTTTGCACTTGGTCTTGGGCAGGTTTATACTTTTGGACCAACTTTCAGAGCTGAAAATTCTAACACTTCAAGACATCTTGCAGAATTCTGGATGATCGAGCCGGAAGTTGCCTTCTGTGATCTGGATCAAAATATGGATCTTGCGGAAGATTTCATCAAATACGTTCTAAGATATATTATTGAGAACTGTCAAGAAGATCTTGAATTCCTTGCCGAAAGACAGGAAAATGAAGACAAGCTTAAGCCAAAGGCTGAGCGAAGTGACATGAACCTTCTTGAAAAGCTAAATTTTGTACTTGAAAACAACTTTAAAAGAGTTAGTTATACAGAAGCTATTGAAATTCTTAAAAATTCAAAGCCCAACAAAAAGAAGAAATTCAACTATATCATAGAAGAATGGGGAGCCGACCTTCAAAGCGAGCATGAGAGATTCCTTGTGGAAAAACACTTTAAATGCCCGGTAATTCTTTTTGATTACCCTGCGAACATCAAGGCTTTCTATATGCGAATGAACGAAGATGGAAAGACCGTTAGAGCGATGGACATCTTATTCCCAGGCATTGGGGAGATCGTTGGTGGAAGTCAGCGTGAAGAGCGTTTAGACGTTCTTAAAGAGAAAATGGCTGAGCTGAATATTCCGGAAGAAGAACTTTGGTGGTATCTTGATACCCGTAAGTTTGGCACCTGTGTGCATAGTGGTTTTGGACTAGGTTTCGAAAGACTGGTGCAGTTCACCACGGGAATGGGTAATATTCGTGATGTAATTCCTTTCCCAAGAACTCCGCAAAACGCAGAATTTTAAGCAATTGAAAATACACGAAACTCATATAGTTCCTGCAATCTCTAATAATATAAGGTTGCAGGAATATGGAGTTTCTATCTTCCACTCCATCACTACGCGCAGCGGAATTAAAAAAGTCATTAAAAAAGGCTTAATTCTTATTGATGGTAAAAAAGCCAGCACCGCCGATTGGATTTCAGAGGGTCAGCGTATAGATCTTTTAAAACCTGACATATCCCAAAAAAAGATATTCCAACTTAATTTCGACGTGCTTTATGAGGATGAAGAAATTGCTATAGTTCATAAACCGGGAGGATTTCCTACAAGTGGCAACTATTTTAAAACTATAGAAAATGCTTTACCTCATAATCTAAGGGAAAGCGAAGCAAAAGATGCCTTGCCGTATCCCCTTCCCGCACATAGACTGGACAATCCAACTTCCGGAATATTAGTTTGTGCAAAAACCATGAAGTCCCTTATTAAACTTCAGCAGGACTTCGCAGAAAAGAAAATCATTAAGACTTATTTCGCCATTGTTCATGGAAAATTAAATGATGCCTTTGAGATCAATTCTAAAATTGACGGTAAGAAAGCCAAAACTCAGGCTAATACTATTAAAAATTACGTCATTGACGGGGTAGATTATACGCTGTTGGAATTAAATCCGTTAACAGGGAGAACACATCAATTAAGAATACATTTGAGTGAAAATAAAAGTCCAATTATTGGAGATAAAATCTATGGATTAGAAGAGACCGGATATTTTAAAAATAAAAGTCTTTTCCTATTTGCCGGAAAGATCTTAGTAGAACATCCGGTTTTTAAAAAAGCAATGAGTCTGGAGTTACAACTGCCTAAAAGATTTAGAAACCTAGACTATTACCGGGCAGATTAACAAAATTTTACCACAAACATTGTCTATGCCAAAGATGGGTTGGCCCGTATTTTCCTTATTTTTGTTAGACAAGCAATAATTATGCTAAAGCAACAATTAAATTTTAAACTATCCCAAAAGCTATCTCCACAGCAGATTCAGTTAATGAAGCTGATTCAATTACCTACGCAGGCATTTGAACAAAGGATCAAAGAAGAAATGGAAGAAAATCCTGCCCTGGAAGATGGTAAGGAAGAGCGAATAGATGAGTATGAAGACCTCGGGAATGAAAATTCAGAGGATGACTATGATAATGAAACTATAGAGACTGAGATTGATGTTGACGAATATCTTAGCGATGATGAAATACCAAGTTACAGGCTAAATGCCAATAATTACAGTCCCGATGATGATGACAAACAGGTTCCTTACGCTGCAGGAACGTCCTTTACCCAACACTTAAAAACTCAGCTAAGCACCTTCAGATTCGAGGAAACCGAAGAAGATATTGCTGAATTTCTGGTTGGAAGCGTTGATGAAAGTGGCTATATACGCAGAGACATTCAGGATATTGTTGATGATCTAGCCTTTACCCAAAATATTTATACCGACGAAGAAACCGTTGAAAAAGTTCTGCGAAAAGTTCAAAAACTTGATCCGGCAGGTGTGGGAGCAAGGAGCCTGGAGGAATGTCTTATTATTCAACTTACCAGAAAAG
Organism: uncultured Flavobacteriaceae bacterium; assembly: GCA_963779835.1. Taxonomy (GTDB): domain Bacteria; phylum Bacteroidota; class Bacteroidia; order Flavobacteriales; family Flavobacteriaceae; genus Christiangramia. The sequence goes on along the minus strand of CAVZZT010000006.1, from coordinate 38,442 downwards.
AATCTACCAAACAGGTTGAACTTGCTAAGGATATTATGGAACGGTCTTTCGACCATTTCAGCAAAAAGCATTATACAAAATTGCTTTCCCGGCATGATATCACTGAGGATGAGTTACGTGATGCGATCGAGGTGATAGAACATTTAAATCCTAAACCAGGCGGAGCATACTCCGGAAACACCAGGATGGTTGAGCATGTAATTCCCGATTTTACTATTAAAATAGAGGATGGTGAATTGCAATTGACTCTTAATGGTAGAAATGCCCCGGAGATGCATATTTCCAGAGACTACAATAATATGCTGAAAGGCTACAAAGAATCGAAGGAAAAAACAAAAGCTCAAAAGGATGCGGTCATGTTCATCAAACAAAAGCTGGATGCCGCAAAATGGTTTATAGAGGCTATTAAGCAGCGTCAGCAAACCCTAATGGTCACTATGAGTTCTATTATGAACTATCAGCAAGAATACTTTCTAACCGGAGATGAGCGCAATTTGCGACCTATGATCCTTAAGGATATTGCCGATGAGATCGAGATGGATGTTTCCACGGTTTCCAGAGTGGCAAATTCAAAATATGTTGATACTCCCTACGGCACGAAATTGATAAAAGAATTCTTTTCTGAATCGATGACCAATGATCAGGGAGAGGAGGTTTCTACCAGAGAGATCAAAAAGATCCTGGAAATGTCTATTGAAGAGGAAGATAAAAGAAAACCCCTTACAGACGAGAAACTAGCAAAGGTCTTAAAGGATAAAGGATACCCAATTGCAAGAAGAACGGTTGCCAAATACAGAGAGCAATTAGATATTCCGGTTGCAAGATTACGTAAAGAGATTTAATGAAATTATTACTTAAGCTTGCCTCCTACTTATTTCATCCCCTATGGATGCCGTTTGCCGGAAGTTTGTTCTATTTCCTTTTTATTCCAAGATATTTCCCGCAAGAAATTGTGAAAGCGAAATTACTGGCTATTGTTATTATCACCATTTTTATCCCCATCGTTTTTTTCTTTTTATTAAAAAATCTGGGTAAGGCAAGTAATATTTTTTTGAAAGACGTTAAAGAAAGAAGATGGCCGTTGTTCTTCTTTATTTTATTGAGTTTTATGGTACTCAATCAAATTTTGAATATCTATAATTATCCCGGGCTTTATTTTTACTTTACGGGCATTCTAATTTCCTCGACGATCACTTATATATTAACCTGGTTAAGACTGAAGGTCAGCCTTCATATGGTGGGCATATCAGGTTTACTTATGTTCGTCACCGGTTTCTGTATCTACTTCCACCTATACTTTATATATACTATAAGTTTTCTTATCATAGCTACCGGACTCACCGCCTCATCAAGATTATATCACAAAGCACATTCAACCTGGGAACTGGTCCTGGGATTCCTCATAGGAGTTATCCCTCAACTCATCGTGTTCACCTTGTGGTTTAAAGAATATAGAATGTCAGACCTATTTTTAAGGTAGAAAGATCCAGATTGGCATTATCTACAGATGCATCCTTAAAAAATGGATTTAATGCATAGTAGAATTGAAAATTGAAAGTATTATATCCAAAGGTAAAAGTAGCCCCAATTCTAAATCTATCTAATTCCTCAAGATCATTAACAATAATTTCCTGCTCGGAATCTCTGTATCGACTCCTGAAGTGGTAAACATAACCCAGACGAACTCCGCCATAAACTCTCCAGAACTTATAAGTTTGCGGGGTAGAACTCCGCCATCTAAATTCAATTGGAGCTTCTATTAATTGAGTAGTAAACCGGTTGGTATCGTAATTTTCAGAATTATCAAGACTTTGGAAATTAGTGGAACCATCTTCATTCTTTCCAATAAATAGATTCTGACCATAGCTATTTATAGACCAGCCCAGACCAGCCCCGAGGGCTACATTTCTTCTTTTATTCAAAGGAAAATCTCTTATAAAACCAAAATTAAGTCCACCGGAAAAACTTTCCTGTGAAATTGTGGAAGGTCTATTGGTAATTAGATTAAAATGAAAGCCGGCATAAAACTGATCTTCCCTGTACAGACTGTCTACGGTAAAAGGCACCGTATCAGGTATTTTATAACGGTCTTCTTCATCCTGAGCTTTCGATAACAACGGAACACACAGCAATAAAAGAAGGATGATTCTATTAGCTTTCATTAGTTTATAAGATCTAAAGTTTAAATATAAAAAAACATCCTGTCTGGTTTTACCCAAACAGGATGCTTTATATAATTAAATCGAAAAGATTATTGAACGTTTTGCTGAGCATCACCAACCACTGTTGTGTAGTTGATTTTAAGAGCTTCAGCCTTTCTCAATTCTTGCTTAATATCTGAAACAAGACCCATATTGGTCTTTTCATCCACTTTAAGAGCAGTTGTTAGATAAGGAATTAATTCCTCTCTCTTAGACTCTCTTTCAGAATAGATAAATTGCTGTACTTCTTCAACACTGGCGAATTTATCATTTAACTGAATACGGGCTTCTGTTCCATATTTAGCCTGGTATCTTTTGCTCGGCTTACCGGCATAGATATACATGATCAAATCTTTCTTATCAAGCTTCTCAACCTGATCTGCAAATGGTAATTTGTTTTGAATCATTAAAGTATTCTGACGCATTACCGTTGCAACCATAAAGAAAAATAAGAGCATAAAAACGATATCAGGTAAAGATGCCGTACTAATCGCGGGCAAATCTCCAGACTTCTTCTTTTTAAATTTAGACATAATTAAAGTCGTTTTCGTTTGTTAAAAGCTCTAGCTTCTTGGTTCGGCTTCAGATAATTTCTGAGGAATCATATCAGTTATTATATCGATCTTTTCTTTTAACGCGTCTTTATCGCCGTTAAAGCCCGGATCGTTATAATTCTTTTCCATCTGAGTATAAGTCATACCATACATTCTCTGCGCCTCACGATCTCTAAGTTGGTTATAAGCAGCCACAAGTTCGTTTTGAACAGCTATATATGTACCATATTCCGTTCCTCTGTTGTTCATTAATGAAATAATGGCTTTTTGAGGATTCACAGACGACGAAGGATTTTTAGCACCCTGACAAAAACTACAAGCTTCATCACCAGTACCCGCCCCGTTATCTAAGAACTCAACAGCCGCTTCCTGAAGTTCAGAAAGTTCCATCTCCTCGTCTTCTACAAGTAGTTGGTTATTACTGTTAACCTCTACTGTAAAGATGTTACGTTGTTTAATAACCGGAGGCTCAACGTCTTCAGGTTGCCATGGCGGTAACTTCCTGCTTATCCCGCTATCTGTTTCAATGGTAGTAGTTACCAGGAAAAAGATAAGGAGTAAGAAGGCGATATCTGCCATGGACCCGGCGTTAACTTCCGGTGCTGATCTCTTTGCCATATTATTTAGCCAATTTTTTAATTCCAGAGAATACCATAGCAGCAATAGCTATTCCGGCAAGGATGTAGAAGGTTACTAAACCTGCCCCAACCCAATGATCTCCTGATGCCGAAAGCATGGTACCATCCTTAAGTTCCTTTGCTGTACCGTCACTTACTACATAAGCAACGACTACGATCACTAAAAATGATCCTATAGCAATAATTGTGTTCTTAATATTACCTCTGAATAAACCTACGATCACAAAGATTCCAACCGTTACTATAACTGCAGCCAGAATCAAATAAGCAATCCACATGTAAGGGTCTAAATGACTCCCCTGAAGGTCTGCCGAGGCTTTTATGGCATCGTCACCGGTGGCGATGATCCTTCCCAGAAGGATCATACCAATCACACCAATAACAAGTGCTATATATTTTAATATTTTATGTAAGGTCATAATTTACTTAGTCTTAGATTCGTTTTTTATTCTTGTAAGCTACCAACATATCGATAAGGATGATAGACGCGTCTTCCATATCATTAACGATACTGTCTATCTTAGCGATAATATAGTTGTAGAAAATCTGAAGAATAATCGCAACGATCAAACCAAATACTGTAGTAAGAAGTGCTACTTTAATACCCCCTGCCACAAGTGATGGCTGCATATCCCCTGCTGCTTCAATACGGTCAAAAGCCTGAATCATCCCGATTACAGTACCCATGAACCCAAGCATAGGAGCCAATGCGATAAATAAAGAAACCCAAGATACGTTCTTCTCAAGTTGTCCCATTTGCACACCTCCGTAAGCAACAACCGCTTTTTCAGCAGCTTCGATGCTTTCGTCAGCTCTGTCTAGACCTTGATAATAGATAGAAGCAACAGGTCCTTTTGTATTTCTACAAACTTCCTTAGCTGCCTCGATACCACCACTATTAAGAGCATCCTCAACATTCTGAGCTAGCTTCTTAGTATTAGTAGTTGAAAGGTTTAAAAAGATAATTCTCTCAATGGCGATAGCCAAACCAAGAATTAAACACAATAGAACGATCCCCATAAAGGCAGGACCACCTTCGATGAAACGTTTTTTAAGTTGTTGGTGAAAACCAAGTTCCTCTTCTTCCAAATCACCGCCGGCTGTTGCTTCCTCGTCATCTTGTACAAAGGTCACAATCGTTCCTGGCAAAGTATTCGCGCTGTTAGCCGCCTTTAGATTGTAGGCCCCAAGAACCGTAATCGCGGCGATTACCAAAATAGAAAATAATCTTTTCATTACTGTTTGTCTTAATTTAATTAGTTAAAGGGTTAAAGATATAAATTATTTTTAATAAAACACTTAGCAGAGAGGAAGGGATTCGAACCCTCGATACGCTTGTGACGTATACACACTTTCCAGGCGTGCGCCTTCGACCACTCGGCCACCTCTCTCTATATTGTTTCGGGGCGGCAAATAACAAAAAAAAACCGTTCCCGTCAAGTAACATAGCGTTAATTTTAAGACATTTCGCCTCTTAACGATGTTTCATATATTGTCTTGAAGACTTTTGGGGAGAGTTCTTTCCCTAATAAATACATCAATTTTGATACTGCAGCTTCTGTGGTGATGTCCTTTCCTGAGACTACCCCAATCTTTTTAAGTCCTACGCTGGTCTCATATTGACCCATGGTTACACTACCACCAATACATTGGGTAACATTCACGATGCTAATACCTTGCTTTATTTTTTCTTTTAATATATTCAGAAACCAGGATGCGTTTGGAGCATTTCCACTGCCATAGGTCTCCAGGATAACTCCCTTTAAATTCGGCTTGGATAGAATATATTCCACTGTACTTTCGCTAATCCCCGGAAACATTTTTAAAACCAGCATCTCGTCATTAAAACCTGTATGTAATTTTGTCTTTTGTTTCCTGTTTGGTTTCCAAAGAGCCTTGTAATTTACCGAAAGATATACTCCAGATTCAGCCAAAGCCGGATGATTCATGGAAGAAAACGCCTGAAAATGTTCCGCGTTTATCTTAGTTGTTCTATTCGCTCTGTACAGTTTATACTCAAAATATAAACCTACTTCTGAAATAACAGGCTTACCATTCTTTTGCAAACCTGCAATCTGTATACTCGTAATCAGGTTCTCTTTCGCATCTGTACGAAGATCTCCAATTGGTAATTGTGAACCGGTAAATATAATTGGTTTCGTAAGGTTTTCAAACATAAAACTCAATGCCGATGCTGTATAAGACATGGTATCGCTTCCATGCAAAACCACAAAGCCGTCATAAAGATCATAGTGATCATAGATGGTTTTGGCTATAAGTTCCCAGAAAGTAGGATTCATATTCGATGAATCTATAGGCTCCTCAAAACTCAGTGTTTCTATGTCGTGTTCCAGAATCTTAAGTTCAGGAATATTCTGCAAAAGCTCATCAAAATTGAAAGCCTTGAGCGCTCCCGTATCATAATCTTTGATCATACCAATAGTACCACCAGTATAGATAAGCAGTATTCGGGATTTAATCTTCATTCAAAGACATTTTATTGATAACCGGATTTGCATACATTAACAAATAACTGTTCAAGGCAAGCGGATTTTTCACGTCCACCCTACGGCTAATTCGTCTATCAAATTGTCTTTTCTCCTTTTCGGTATAATTTTCTGAAAAACGATCTTCATTTTTCAAAAGATCATAGGCGATATAATTGGCAGGCCATAATTTATAATTCCTATAAATAGCTCTGTCTATGATATTTGACACCTCCTTTAACTGATCATTTATAGAAAGATCCTTTTTTCTTATCTCAGCAAAATCATTTTCTGTCAGAACTTTTCCTGCATTAATCTGGATACGTCCTTTTTGTCCCATAGCGCCCTGCATAATGCTATTAAAATCTTCATTCGCAGATTTCTTATAATCTTCCTTCATTCGCTTTGCCAGAACCTCGGGCATCTTCAACATATCGGTTGGATCAAATTCATAAGACATCGCCACAGGCACTATTTTCATCCTGGCGAAATAATCAAGGATATCCATATTGCCTTTTGCCATTCCCACCATCTTAAGAACACCCTGTTGAGTAAAATCATTTCCATCTTTGGTTCTTCCTTCCCGTTGCGCCATCCATACTGAACGACTTTCTTCAAAAAGCAGATTCTTTATATATTCTGAAAGTTTCATTGAACTTCTCAACATTTCCCGGGGACTCTGACCACGCTGAACAAGGAAATTACGATTAAGCTTAGATAATGCCATTAAAAAAGGCTTCTGAACCAGGTTATCACCAATGGCTGAAGCGGTCATTACAAGATCATGATCGTGTAGCGTGTAGTTTATAAGAGAAGTATCCAGAATTATATCCCGGTGATTCGATATATAAAAGTAAGATTCAGAAGAGTTCAATTCTTCAAACCCGCTATCAGTTAAACCTTCACTTGTTTTTTCAAGAACCTTCTCTACAGTTAGATAAATAACTTTACTCTGGAAATCAGCGATGGAATAACATTCAGAAACTATCGCTTCTATTTCTTTAAATTTCAATTCGGGAAAAGTGAACTGCAACAAGGCTTTCACCATAGGGTGCTTTACATATTCGCGTAAAGCAATATTCACTTCTTTGTCCTTATAAAATCTTATATCATCAAAATTTTGCACCTATCTCTGAATTATTTCAACAAATGAACAAAAATTCTGTTTAACTGCTTTAAATTCCGAAAACTTCCTTTGAGTTTTTTGTAGTCACCTCAGCAACTCTCTCAATAGGTAAATCATAAAGTTCAGATAGCTTTTCAGCCACCTTAAGTATATAAACCGGATCGTTCCTTTTTCCTCTGTAAGGCTTTGGAGCCAGATAGGGAGCATCGGTTTCCAAAACGATTTGTTCTAAAGAAATTTGATTTAAAAATTTATCTATCCCTCCATTTTTAAAGGTAGCCACCCCGCCAATACCCAATTTCATATTGTAAGACAGCGCTTGTTTTGCCTGTTCATAGGTACCGGTAAAACAATGAAAAATACCGAATAACTTATTGTCTTTTTCCTCCTCGAGTACTTCGAAAATTTCATCAAATGCATCCCGACAATGAATTACAATGGGTAAGCCTCGATCCTTTGCCATCTGAATTTGCTTTTTGAATGCCTGTTTCTGAATTTCCAGCGTAGATTTATCCCAATAAAGATCTATCCCGATTTCCCCTACAGCATAAGAATTTTCTTCTATTTAGTTCTTCTTCCACATGTTTCAGTTCGTCTTCATAATTGTCTTTTACATGTGTTGGATGAAGCCCCATCATTAAAAAAACATTTTCAGGAAACGCTTTTTCCAGGTCATACATGCTTTGAGTGGTTTCAGAATCTATCGCAGGAATAAAAAATCTCTGGACATTATTATCAATTGCTTTCTGGATCGCCTCTTTTCGATCTTCGTCAAAAGCTTCACTATAAAGGTGCGTATGAGTATCTGTAATTATCATTTTAATTGTTCTTTTTTATAATATCTGATAAATATTTCGCATCCTTTTTGATTCCACCTAAAGTAGCAGAACCTCTGGTATGCAACCACGGAAGGCCTATAAAATAAAGTCCATCTATATTGCTAACTCCGCGATAATGCTTTGGGTATCCGTTCTTCGCCAATTCCAGTCCTTCGATCCAGTTGAAGTTAGGCCGATAACCGGTAGCCCAGATAATATTTTTGATATCAGTGATCTTCCTGTTCTCGGTAAAAATTAATTCGCCTTCAGCATTTTTTGTTTTACCTACAGGTTCCACATTATCCCTTTCCAAAATTTCCTTGACTGGAGTGCCGATCACAGGTTGCCTGGATTTGGAAATCTTTTTACCCAACCAGGTATCCCGGCTAAAACTCAAGAATCCAGATTTTGTAAACCACCACCATAAGGTTTTCCCTAAAATTTCCTGCGGAAGCACTTTAACATCAGTAGTTCCGGAAAAATAAACTCCGCGTTCATCTTTCGAAACCTCATCCAGGATCTGGAATCCGCTATCCCCTGCTCCAACCACCATCGCCTTTCCTTCCTGTAGCTGTTCCGGATTTTTATAATAATTACTATGGATTTGAAAAATATCCTCGTCTATCTTTTTTGAAAATGGGGGTGTATACGGGATATGAAAAGGACCTGTCGCAACCACCACATTTCTGGATTTGTACTCACCTTGTGAAGTTTTCAGAAGAAAATGATCATCATGATGCGTTATATTTTTTACCAGAGTATTTAGCTGAATTGGAAAATTAAAATGATCGGTATATTTTTTAAAGTAAGCCGCAACTTCCGTCTTTGAAGGATAATAACCTTTCTCTGCCGGAAACTCCATGCCAGGCATATTATTAAATTCAGAAGGAGTAAATAAAGTAAGTGAATCCCATCGGTTTAACCATGAAGCTCCAACTTCCGACTCCTTATCCACGATCAGAAAATCCTTTCCCTGCTCTTTAAGATAGTAAGCCATGGCTAAACCAGCCTGTGCTGCTCCAACAACAATAAAATCCAACATTCCTTTACTTTTTTGCAAAACTAAGGTTATTTAAAGGTTTCTGAAAATTAGTGGATTTCTAAAAGATGATCTCCTTATAACTCCAGAACTGATATAGAAAAAGAATTAGAAAAGCGAAAGTGACGATAAATTCCATAAAACTGGAAGCCAATAGTCCGAGGAAAGATCCGAAAGCTGCTTTCCCGGCAGTTCTGGAATTACTTTTATTTAGGATCTCTCCTATAAATGCTCCGATAAAAGGACAAATAAGAATAGCAAATGGGAACGGCGCGAAAATACCAACAATCAATCCCAGGGTGGCCCCTATCATTCCCTTTCTGCTGCCACCAAATTTTTTTGTTCCCATCGCAGGAATTACAAGATTGAGAACGTAAAATAAAATTGCCACGACCAGCGTAATACTCAAAAACAGATAATTCATCCCTACACCGGGAATCAGATAAAATATTAATAAACCAATCCAACTTAGGGGAACTCCGGGTAAAACCGGAAGAAAGCTTCCCAATACACCCAAAACCATAAAAAATCCGGCAACTATTAATAAGATTATTTCCATTTTTAGCATTTAGAAAAACGAAGATAATCAACTTAATTTCATTTTCTAACTAAAATATTAGTTCAAACTAAAAACTTAGTTTATATTAGCAGAAACAAATTCATCCTACAATGAAACAATTAACCAAAGCCGAAGAAGAGATCATGCAAATTCTTTGGGATTTGAAAGAAGCCAATGTTGCAGCTATTATTGAAAAAATGCCGGAACCTAAGCCTGCTTATAATACGGTTTCTACCATTGTAAGGATCCTGGAGAACAAGGAATTTGTCAACCATCGCCAGAAAGGCAAAGGCTACATATACTTTCCGATGGTAGAGAAGGAAACTTATAGTACGCAGAGCATGAATCAATTAGTAAACAATTATTTTAATGGCTCATTTAAAAGCATGGTTTCATTTTTTATGAAGAAGAATGACATGAGTACCAAAGAATTGGAAGCGATACTTAAAGAAATCGATAAAAAAGACTCGTAATGTTACACTATATATTACAAATACTGTTTTTCCAGTTATTCTTTTTACTGGTTTATGAGATATTCCTGAAGAAAGAGACTTTTTTCAACTATAACCGTATATATCTCCTGGTCACTCCAATTCTGGCATTCCTCATACCCTGGTTACGACTGGAATTTTTAGTAGAAGCTGTTCCTGAAAATGCCCGGATCATCATTCCTCAGGTTATCTCCAGTCAGCCGGATATTTATAGAGAAACCTTACCAACAGTAACCATTTATGGCGAAAGCGGATTACAATTAAACTGGTGGCTTATTTTCTATTTAATCGGTTTTACGGCTTCGATGTTTCTATTCATCAGAAAATATCGAAATCTCAATAAGCTTTTTAGTTTTAGGCAAATTACGAGAGAGAAGAATTTCAGGATCATCGAAGTTCCAGATTCGAATGCCGCCTATACATTTTTGAATACTGTATTTCTGGGAGATCAGCTTTCAGACTCTGAAAAGCAACACATTCTTTCTCATGAGCTGGTTCATGTAAAGCAGAAACATAGTCTCGATCTGATATTTTTTGAAATCCTGAAAGTAGTATTTTGGTTTAATCCACTTATCTACATTTATCAAAACAGGATTGCCGGTCTTCATGAATTCATCGCTGATGACGAGGTGGTTAAAACTACCGAAAGAAAAACCTATTATGAACAACTGTTGAATACTGCTTTCAACACTCAAAATATTTCATTTCTCAATCAATTTTTCAATCATTCATTAATCAAAAAGCGAATATTTATGTTACAGAAAAACAAATCATCGAAACTATCAAAATTCAAATTTTTACTGGTCATTCCATTAATGCTGGCCATGCTCACCTATGTGGCTTGTTCAGAGGATCGGCCCAATGAAGCTGAACCGGAATCACAAAAAACTACTACTTCTGAAATAATTGCTGAATTAAAAGCAGATTTGGAAAATAAAGAAAGTTTATCCAAAGAAGAGAAAGAACAGTTTTTAGATCTCCTGAATAAGAGACAGGAATTACTTGTTGCTGAAGGTTATTCAAAATATGAAGCTGGCAGACCTGATAATAGCATGTATGACGGGAAACCTGAAGTGCCATTTGCAGTTATTGACAAAGCTCCGGCATTTGCAGAATGTGACCAATGGGTAGACGATCCAAGAAGAAATTGTACTAGCAGTAAGATCTCTAATTATGTAAACGAAAATTTTGACACTTCATTAGGCAAGAAATTAGGTTTAACCGGAGTAAATCGTGTGATCGTTCAGTTTAGAATAGATGAAACGGGTAAAATTGTTGACATCAAGGCTAGAGCCTCGCATCCGGAGCTTGAAAAGGAAGCTAAAAGGGTTATTGGAAATATTCCCGATATGGTTCCGGGAGAACAAAACGGGAAGCCGGTTAGTGTAATGTATTCTTTACCTATAGCATTTCAAGTTGGTGAATAAGTTCATTCTAATCATACTTTGTTTAATTGGCATTAAAGCCGGAGCACAGACTTCGGCTTTAAATATTTCCGATAGTCTTGCTGCCGTTGGCAAACAAAGGGAAGCTATAGAACTTTTAAGTGATGCTGAACCTAAGTCTGATAAAATCTACCTAAAACTTGCAAAACTTCAGCAGGATATTGGTCAAAAAGAGAAGGCTCTGGAAAATTACCGCAAGGTACTTGATCAAAATCCTAATAGAGTTTTAACTATTCAGAATTACGGCGAATTGCTGCTAGAATCTGGAAAACTTGAAATGGCAGATAGTCTCTTCAGTAGTTTAACCGAAAAATATCCTGATAATGCAGGTTTCGTATATAGGTTAGGTCTGGCAAAAGAGAAGAAAAAAGACACTACAGCAATTAAATATTTTTTCAAAACTGTTAGTCTGGACTTGACCCATCAAGCTGCTTTATATAAGACAGCCAGACATCAGTTAAAAAACGGCAAATCTTACAACGCTATTAGCTTATGTAATTCAGGACTAAAAGTACACCCGAATAATGTCTCCTTATTATCAATTCTCGGGCAGGCATACTCCACTTCTTTACAATTTGAAAAAGCGATCCCTCCCTTTGAGAAACTGGTAGCGCTCGGGGAAGGTTCTGAATTTATCCTGGAAAAACTCGCAAAAGCTTACCGCATAACTTCCCAGACTGCAAAGGCTATTGAGACCTACAAAAAGATGTTGGACATTAATGATATGAATAGTACTGTACATTCAAATCTTGGTGCGCTATACCTTCAAACCAATGAAGTTGAAAAAGCACAGCAACATTTCACGATGGCCTTATTGATCAAAAAACAACCGGTAGACAGGGAATACCTTAATATTGGTCTCACTTTTAAAAGACAGGATAATTTTAAAGAGGCTTTTGAAAATTTTGAAAAAGCACTGGAGGAAAATCCTAATAATGAACGCGCCTTACTGGAAAGAGCAATCGCAGCCGATGCTTATTCCGAGGATAAGGAAGCTGTTTTAGATTTATATGAGACGTATTTAAAAAAGTTTGCTGAAACTGGCAGAGAAGATATGATCTCTGTTGCTAAGTATAGAATAAGCGAACTTAAAAGCGAGATCCATCAGTCTAAATAAGACCTTCTACCAGCCAAAAAAGCGAAATTTGTAAGCTGTACGTTATTGATTGATATTTTAATTCCTGCAATTTTTACTAACCTGCTATATTTCACTATTTTTGGAATCCGAAAGTGGATTGCCCATGAAAAAAGTTTTACTTTTTGTAGTTACTTTAATACTAACTTCCTGCAATTTTGAGACTAAAAAGATCTCTTCTGAAGAGGTTTTGGAGCAGGAATCCCGTTCCCTCAACTGGAAGGAAGTTGATGAATATCCTGCATTCGAAAAATGTCAGAACGCAAACGGACTTGCTGCAGCCAGGAACTGTTTTGAAAAACAGGTAGCAACAACGATCTATTCTTTTTTGGCAAGTCAGCAGCCAGTAGTAACCGAAAGTATCAACGACACTCTTTTTATTTACCTGGAGATCACCAAAGAAGGAAAACCACAGATAGATTCTGTAAAAGTAGACACCACAGTTACCAGGCAGTTACCTGAAATTGAGCAGTGGCTAAGACAAAGTATCGATTCCCTTCCAAAGATCTACCCAGCAAGCAAAAGAGGAATTCCAGTTTCCACGGTCTTTAAAATGCCGGTGGTGGTTAAAGCAGAGTAAATCGAAATAAGAGTTTAGAAGTATGAAGTTTGAATCTCATTTCGATCAACTTCATTAGAGACTGCTAGGTTACACTTTCAGTGACAGATTTATTAGTCATTCCTAGCAAAGTGAGGAATCTCAGAGTGAGACTTATCCTAGTCATAAACATCCTCTCAATTACTTTAAAAAAAGGCGTCACCCTGAACTTGTTTCAGGGTCTCTTAGATGCTGAAACGAGTTCAGCATGACGTTCTATAATAAATGGCTGGATGAAACTTTGGTGATTTCACTCTCAGTGGTCTTAATTTTAAACGGTCATTCCGAGCGGAGCGAAGGAATCAAATACTCAATTATAAACTATTTATCAATCTTACTTCCAATCACGGCATTCCACTTTCTTACTTTCCATTCTTTGATCAGCCCGTTTTTTACGTACGGGTCATTTTCAGCAAATTCCTTTGCTATTTCTTCATTTTCACTTCTAAATATAAGGATCGCTTCATCTGCAGGATCATCCATAGCCCCTCCCAGAACAAGATCTCCTCTTTCAGCCGCATCTTTTGCAAGACCCAAATGTTCTGCCCGGTATTGACCTCGATCTTTGAGATAATTATCCTGAAGACTGTAAATAAGCATATAGTAATTCATAATTTTGAATTTTTGGTTATTTATTAAATTTAAACGTCATGCTGAACTTGTTTCAGCATCTCTTGAGAGCCTGAAATCAAAGATTCGACCAAGTCAAACAAGTTCAGGGTGACGTAAATTACTTCTTAAATTTCCTTCCCTTCCATTCATATCCGCTAAATAAAGATAAACTCGCTACGTAGACACTAAAGAAAGGATAAACTATGCTACTCCATAAATAGTGACGCATTAAACTTTCCCGGTTCATAAACTTAGCAGACTTATAAATAAGCATAAAATCTACATTGAACTTTAGCAGGAAGATCAACATTAAAAATTGATACGGGATCATTTCCAAAAAAGCCAATCCGGTAAAGACAATCAATGAAAGATTCATCAGGAATACGATCACTCCGGTAAACTTCGCAAAAACACTGGTATAAGAAGTTGTTTTTGCTGCCCAGCGAATCCGTTGATTGATCAGGCTTTTTACACTTTTCTGATAATTGGTGAAAACTGCAGCCTGTTCAGATTTAATAAAAGAAACCTCAACTCCTTTTTTTCTTAATTTCTGCAATAAAAAAACATCATCACCGCTGGCAATACTTTCATCTTCATCAAAACCAGCCTCGTTGAGAAAAATTTCTTTCTCATAACACATATTGGCCGCGTTACACATAAAGGCCTTTTCAATTCCGAAAGAACCAACAGTAGAAGCCTGCAAACTCATGAAATCCATTTCCTCGAAATTCTGAAAATAGGGCTTCTTAATGCCTGATTGCCGAATAAAACCAACCGGCCCGGCCATCATTCTGGAATTTGTGACCGAGATACATTCATTAAAAAATTGCAACCATTTAGCAGGAACTACACAATCTGCATCGGTCGTCGCGATATAATCAAACTTAGAGATCCCAATAGCGGTTATTATAGCATCCTTTTTCGGAGAATTCGTTTTTCTGATATTCTCGATCAATTGAATATTTAACTCCTGGAAATCATTCTGAAATGTTTCCGCTATTTGTTTCGAATCATCTTTAGAATCATCATTGACCAGTAAAATTTCAAATTTCCTACTTGGGTAATTCAGACTGCTAAGCGATTTGAAAAGACGAGATAAGTTTTCAGATTCATTCCTATACGGAATAATTATAGAAAATGTGTTTTCAGAAGACAAGCCTTTTAATTCGAATTCCGGGACTTTATTCCATCCATAAATGAATGAAACCACCAGCCCCAGATAGGCCGCAGTTATTAATCCGAAAAATACCAGCAAAAGCATAACCGATAAGTTTGATGCTGCCTAGGCAGAATTGTTTAGCTTTGTGAAAGTCCCAAATTAGGTAATTTTTGTGAGCAAATCTTCTGAAAAATCAGTTTTGAAAGGTGAAAGGATCATTCTCGGCATCGACCCGGGAACCACTATTATGGGTTTCGGACTCATCAAAGTGGAAAACAAAAAGATGAGTTTTATTCAAATGAATGAACTTCAATTGAGTAAATACAAGGATCATTATGTAAAGCTAAAACTGATCTTTGAACGCACGATTGAACTCATCGATAATTATCATCCCGATGAGATCGCTATTGAAGCACCTTTCTTCGGAAAGAATGTACAATCCATGCTGAAACTGGGACGTGCGCAGGGAGTGGCTATGGCCGCCGGACTTTCAAGAGAAGTACCTATCACAGAATACCTTCCAAAAAAGATCAAAATGGCCATAACCGGAAACGGAAATGCCAGTAAGGAGCAGGTCGCAAAAATGCTGCAAAGTCAGTTGAACATCGGGAAGCTTCCCAAAAACCTGGATGCAACAGACGGACTTGCCGCTGCGGTATGTCATTTCTACAATTCAGGCAAAACTGAAATTGGAAAAAGCTACACCGGCTGGGATGCATTTGTGAAGCAGAATCCTAATAAGGTCAAGTAACAATTACCAATAAACAATTATTAATGTCCGGAATATATATCCACATTCCTTTTTGCAAACAAGCCTGCCATTATTGCGATTTTCATTTTTCGACTTCCACGAAGAAGAAATCTCAACTGGTTGCTATGCTCTGTAAGGAATTGGAATTGAGAAAGGATGAAATTGGACAAAAAATTCAGACCATATATTTTGGAGGTGGAACTCCTTCCCTATTAAATTCGGAAGAATTAGATCTCATCTTCGAAACCATTTTTGAAAATTACGAAGTGTCTGAAAATGCAGAGATCACCCTCGAAGCGAATCCTGATGATCTTACTGAAGAAGTAATTAAAATGCTGGATGCTTCACCGGTGAACCGTTTAAGTATTGGAGTACAGTCGTTTTTTGAAGCGGACCTGAAACTGATGAACCGCGCTCATAATTCGGAAGAAGCCCTGAAATCACTGCAATTAGCAAAGCAGTTTTTTGATAATATCAGTATTGACCTTATCTATGGAATTCCGGGACAGTCGAACGACCAATGGATCGAAAATCTTGATATTGCTCTAAAACTTGATATTCCGCATATTTCCAGCTATGCTTTAACCGTGGAACCAAAAACTGCTTTGGAAAAGTTCATAGAAAAAGGAAAAGTAAAACCTGTGGAAGATGAAACCTATCGCGAGCAATTTGATATCCTGGTCAACACGCTAACCTGTACCGGATTTGAACATTATGAGTTCTCAAATTACGGGAAACCGGGGTATCATTCTCAAAACAATATGGCCTACTGGATGGGAAAACCTTACCTGGGAATTGGACCTTCCGCGCATTCCTATGATGGTACTTTCAGAAAATGGAATATCAGCAATAACTCGCTCTATATTAATTCCATCGAGGCCGGAAAATTACCTCAGCAAACCGAACAACTTTCCACCACCGATTCTTATAACGAATATGTTATGACCAGACTCCGAACCAAATTTGGCGTTTCCGCACATGATATTCAGGCAAAATTTGGAGAAAAATACAGCATTCATTTTCTAAAGGAAACGGATAAATTTCTGAAAGATGAGCTTATGCAGAACGTAGAAAACACTTTCCACATCACTTCAAAAGGGAAATTCCTTAGCGACGGCATCGCGGCAGATCTGTTCTATATTGATTAAATAATCGTCATGCTGAACTTGTTTCAGCATCTCAACAATAGACCCTGAAATCAAAGATTCAACGAAGTTAAACAAGTTCAGGCAGACGAAATTTAGATTTCTCCCTTCAGTCCGAAATGACCCTTCATTTGTTATTTCGAAGGAGTAAAACGACTGAGAAATCTAAATTCAAATGGTATTATTAAAAATCAACTAACAATACTACATTTGTTAGCACCAATCAAACATCATGTTAGCCAATATAAGCCATAAGGGCAATTCATATAAAATTGATTTTTCAAATCCCCTGGATATTTCCATCAGTCTTCGTGGGGATAATAAGAATCCTATGGCCTGGTATTTAAAACATCCGGAGATTGAGCCCGTTATTGATGGAGATTTCATTGGAAAAGTTAGCAAAGGTTCTTCGGTGAATTTCAATAATATCTGGTTTAATCCGCATGCTCATGCCACGCATACCGAATGTGTTGGTCATATCAGTAATGAAACACATACCATTCAGCAACATCTGAAAACTTTCTTTTTTAAGGCAAGACTTATTTCAATTGAACCTCAGAAAAAAGGAGAAGACCTGGTTTTTACGAAGGCTCAGATCGCGGAAAAACTAAAAAATATAGATTGTGAAGCGCTGGTAATGAGAACCACTCCAAACTATATCGGGAAAATCTCAAAGAATCATTCCCATACAAACTGGCCGTATATTGAAGAAGATGCTATGATCCTGATTCGAGAATCTGGAATCAAACATTTCCTCACAGATCAGCCTTCCGTAGATAAAGAAAAAGATGGGGGGAAATTACTGTCTCATAAGGCATTCTGGGATTACCCGAAAAACACCCGTTATGACGCGACGATCACAGAGTTGATCTATGTTCCGAATAAGATCGAGGATGGAGAGTATTTTTTGAATCTTCAGCCTGCATCTTTCGAAAACGACGCTGCCCCCTGTAAACCGGTCTTATATAAAATACTTGGATCATGAATATCACTTTAAAACTGGAAGAACTGGCAATGCTCTTAATTAGTATTTGGGCATTTAGCTTTCAGGAGCTTAGCTGGTGGTGGTTTATCGGGTTATTCTTCGTTCCTGATATTGGAATGCTGGGATATCTTGCCAACAACAAAATTGGTGCGTTTTTATATAATATTTTTCATCATAAAGGTCTGGCCATCGCCATTGGCTTGCTTGGATATTATCTTAAATTGCAGGAGCTGGAAGTTGCCGGGATCATTTTATTTGCGCATTCCAGTTTTGATCGATTATTAGGATACGGCTTGAAGTACGAAAAAGGCTTTAAATTTACGCATCTGGGAGAAATAGGAAAATAATATGGAATTACTGTTTATAGGATTGGCCGTTGGGGCCGTTGTTGCTTACTTCATTTTTGCGGCATTTAACAAAGGACGCTCAAAACTGAAGACCAGCGAGCAATCTGTCGTGTTGATGGACAAAATCAAAAGTGTGTGCAAGTTCATTACGGTAGAAGGAGACTTTTCTGAGATCTATCATTACGAGAACCTCAAGGAAAAATATTTAAGCCTTATCCTGGGCAAGAAAAAGGCGATTGTCCTGGTTACTGCAAAAGCTCATGTAGGTTTCGATCTGAGTAAGATTAGAATGGATAGCGATAATGAGCAAAAAAAGATCATCCTAACTAATTTTCCGCAACCGGAGTTGTTAACTATTGAAACAGATTTCAAATATTATGACAAGCGGGAAGGCTGGGCGAATCCTTTCACAACCTCAGATCTTACCGATATTAACCGTGATGCTAAAAAGACCATTGTAGATAAGATCCCGCAAAGCGGATTGCTGGACAAGGCGAAAGCTGAAGCTTTGGATACTATTCTTCTAATGGAAAAGATCGTGGAAACTATTGGCTGGAAACTTGATTATACGGCTTTAACGATTGAAGATGCTGAAAGTAAGAAGATAGAAAATCAATAAATATGAGATGCTGAAACAAGTTCAGCACGGCGATTTTTTGAAAATACTCAATATTAATTATTCCGTCACCCTGAACTTGTTTCAGGGTCTTCGGTTTTTTAAAATGAAAAATAGTTATATCTATATATTGGCCAATAAGAACAGAACGGTATTATATATAGGTGTAGCCTCTGAATTAAAAACCAGACTAATCCAACATAAAAATGGTAAAGGATCAGGATTTACCAAAAAATACAACATCAATGATCTTCTATATTTTGAAGAATTCACAGATATCAGTCAAGCAATTTCTAGAGAGAAACAGTTGAAAAATTGGCATAAGGACTGGAAGTTAAATTTGATTAAAACTGGAAATCCAGAAATGAAAGATTTGTTTCCCGAACTTTGAGATGCTGAAACAAGTTCAGCATGACGGTACTTAAACGTTTTTTCCTGATCCAGACGGCACCCTGAAGTTGTTTCAGGGTCTAAATAGAAAATAAATGAACATCGACTCATTCAGAGATTATTGCCTGCATAAAAAAGGGGTGACCGAAGGCCTTCCCTTTGGTCCGGATAATCTGGTGCTGAAAGTCATGGGAAAAATGTTTTCTATTGTTTCCCTGGATGAAGTGCCATTAAGAGCGAATTTGAAATGTGATCCGGAAAGAGCCATAGAACTTCGGGAAGAATATGAGGATAATATCCTCCCTGGTTATCATATGAATAAACAACATTGGAATACCCTTGTTCTGGACGGAAGGCTGGATCCAAAACTTGTTTTTGAACTGATCGATCATTCTTACGAACTTGTAGTTAACGGACTTACAGCAAAGCTGAAAAAAGAACTTGAAGATTTATAATGACAGAAGCTAAAGAATTTTATTCCTCGCGACAAGCGAAATATTCCGAATTAAAGAAACAGATCACCAAAAAGTTAGCATTCTCAAGTACGCTGCGATTGATCGTCTTTCTGGCCATATGCGCATCGATCTATTTTTTCTTCGGCAATATTAGTATTCTGCTCCCACTGGGCATCGCCCTGATCGCGGTTTTTATCTTCCTTATTTCGAGACATACAGATCTAAAAAAGGAAAAGGAAAAGCTGAAGGCTCTTATAGACATCAATCAAGTGGAATTACGAATTCTGGAAACAAGAGATTTTTCAGATCTACCTGATGGAAAGAAATTCGATCCTGAAGACCATGAATATTCCAGAGATATTGATCTTTTCGGAAAGAAATCTTTCTTCCAGTTCCTGAACAGAACAGCTTTAAAAGAAGGAAAATCCAGGCTTGCCAAAATTCTTTTAGCTAATAAAACCGTTGATATTCTTAAAAAACAGGAAGCTGTAAAAGAGCTTGCTTCGAAAGCCGATTGGAGACAGAATTATTCTGCTACCGCGACTTTAGTAAAAACAGAGAGCGACTCTAAATTCATCCTGAACTGGATAAGAAACTATAAAAGTTTTGTTCCAAAATACATAAAATGGCTGCCAGCAGTATTTTCAATACTTTCAGTAGGAGTTCTAACCATCTTCTATTTCGACATTATTGGTTTTGCACAGGTGCTGTTATGGTACATTATTGGCTTACTAATTACCGGGGCCTTTTTGAAAAGGATCAACGAACTTTCTGAAACTGTTAGTAAAGTTCAGGATACTTTTCAGCAATATCACCAGTTATTGTCATTTCTCGAAACTGAAGAATTCGAATCTCAATTAATGAAAGAAGTAAAAACTTCCATTACTTCAGAATCTAAAAAGGCTTCCGATATCCTTAAAGAGTTTTCCAAAGCAATTGATGCAATGGATCAACGTAATAATTTAATTTTTGGAATCTTTAGCAACGGATTTTTGCTGTGGGACCTAAGACAGTCCTACCGAATAGAAAAATGGATCGAGCATCACCACAGTGCGGCGGAACATTGGTTTGAAGCAGTAGAAAGAACCGATGCTTACAATAGCCTGGGGAACTTTGCTTTTAATCATGCTCACTATTATTTCCCTGAGATTCTGGAAAAAGGACAGGGTATTAAGGCTAAAAACTTAGGCCATCCCCTATTGGATCCTCAAAAGCGTATTAATAACAATTTCACAATAGACAGTGAACAATTTTTTATCATCACCGGAGCGAATATGGCCGGGAAAAGTACATTTTTAAGAACAGTCGCCCTGCAGATCGTAATGTCGAACATAGGCTTGCCGGTTTGTGCCGAAAGCTGTAGTTATTCTCCAATTAAACTGATTTCCAGTATGAGGACTACAGATTCCCTGGGAGATGATGAATCTTATTTCTTTTCAGAATTGAAAAGATTAAAATTCATCGTAGATAAAATCCAGACAGAGAATTATTTTATCATTCTGGATGAGATCCTCAAAGGAACGAATAGTACTGATAAAGCTATCGGATCCAGAAAATTTGTCCAGAGACTGGTCGGCACTAATTCTACCGGAATTATTGCCACTCACGATCTTAGTTTATGCGAGATCAGCACAGAATTAGAGCAGGTTAAAAACTTCTATTTTGATGCCGAGATCGTAAACGACGAACTGCATTTTGACTATCATTTAAAAGATGGTGTTTGCCAGAATATGAATGCTTCTTTTCTACTTAGGAAGATGAAGATTGTGGAAGAGTAAAGATGGATGCTGAATCAAATTCAGCATGACCTAGCTCTAATTGACTATGCTTCTGTCACCCTGAACTTGATTCAGGGTCTCTAAAAAACTACACTATATTTGCCAAATATGGATTCATTAACCCAGATCGTATTAGGAGCAGCTGTAGGCGAAGCTGTACTCGGTAAGAAAGTCGGCAACAAGGCCATGCTTTATGGCGCTATTGCCGGTACGATTCCCGATCTCGATACTTTTGTCGGGAACTTTTTTGATACGATCACGGCCATTGAAATTCATCGCGGCTTTTCACACTCCATAGTTTTCGCGGTCATCTTCGCTCCAGTTTTTGGGTGGATAATCTCAAAGATCGAATCGAAGTCGATAGCAACCTGGAAGAACTGGTCGTGGCTTATGTTCTGGGGATTGTTCACGCATCCATTACTCGACGCCCACACCACCTGGGGAACTCAACTATTCTGGCCATTTGATCTTCGGCTGGCTTACAAGAATATCTTTGTGATAGATCCGCTTTACACGCTTCCTTTTTTAATATTTTTAATTCTGGCGATGCGTCTTAAACGTACAGATCCTAAACGGAAAAAATATAACCGGCTGGGATTGATCATTAGCAGTATTTATTTATTGCTTATTACTCCTGCCTTAAAATTTTACACCTTTCAGAAATTTGAACATGCACTTGAAAGTCAAAATATTCAATATGAAAGAATGGACACCAGGCCAACTCCCCTGAATTCCGTTTTATGGACGGCGAATATTGAGACTGAGAACGCCTTTTTGATTGGTAATTATTCCATTTTCGACACTCAACCTATCAGTTTTTACAGCGTCCCTAAAAATTATGCTTTAGCCGGAGATCTGGCAGATAATTCAAACCTTAACAGACTTATTCAGATAAGCGAGGGCTGGTATACTTTTTCACAGGAAAATAACAATCTATATTTCAACGATCTCAGGTTCGGCAATATGGATATCGAAGATCCTGATTCTGAATTTATCTTCAGTTACAAATTATCGAAAGAACACGGGGAGCTGGTCGCCACAGAAAGAGAAAAGGAAATTACCGATGCGCAAAAGCTTCTACCCAGACTTTGGGCTCGCATTCTGGGTAATTAAGTATATTTCTATAATCCTAAAATTATAAAAAACGTCATTCTGAACTTGTTTCAGAATCTTATAAAAATCTAGAATTTAGCATAAATGAGACCCTGAAATTAATTCAGGGTGACGAAATTGCTATTTTGATAAAGTAAAAGATATACTCTTATTATATTTAGAGAAAATTCTATTTATGCGTTTTTCCCAGTTGCTTTTAGCGATTTTTTTACTTTTTTCCAGTTCAGTCATTGCTCAAAAAGATTCCTCAGCTCTTGAGGACATCATCACCAAATTTCAGGATCATAAAGCTTACGATCGGACTGATTATCCGCTAGGACTTTATACCGAAGAACATTATAAAAAGGAAGCCGATTTTGCTGAAAGCCTGTTGAAAGATCTGAAAAAGCTGGATTATTCTGAACTTTCAGAATCTCAAAGCATCTCTGCAGACCTGCTGAAATATGACCTTAAAAACACGGTAAAAACCTATGAATATAAGGCATACCTGAATCCTTTACTTTCTGATTCTGGATTCCATTTAAGTTTGAATTATCAAATTCGTGACCTCAACAATTATGATCAGGTAAAAGCCTATTTGAATAAGTTGAATGCAATTCCAACTTATGTAGATCAACATTTCAAATTATTAAAGGAAGGCCTGACAGAAGGGATCACCCAACCATTGGTAATTTTTGAAGGTTATGAAAACACCTATGACAGTCAGATCGTAGATAATTATAAGGACAGTTATTTTTATAAACCATTTGAAAACCTGCCTACTACTTTATCTGAAAAACAAAAAGATTCAGTTTTAAATGCCGCTGAAAAAGCGATTACTAAGAATGTAATCCCTGAATTTCAGAGGATCAAAAAGTTTTTTGAGTCTGAATATTTTCCGAAGACCAGGAAAACGCTGGGAGTTTCTGAAATACCAAACGGCGACGAATATTACGATTACCTGCTCGAATATTATACAACCTTAGACCTCAGCGCAGATGAAGTTCATAATATTGGCCTGGAGGAAGTAAAGCGGATCAATACCGAAATGAAAAAGGTCATGGCCGAAACCGGTTTTGAAGGTACTTTTGCTGAATTCTTTGAATTTCTAAGAACAGACGACCAATTCTATGCCCAAAGCCCCGAAGAATTACTCATGTTCGCGAGGGATATTGCTAAGCGTATTGATGCAAAGTTACCGGCATACTTTACCAAATTACCACGAAAACCTTATGGAGTTGCGGAAGTTCCGGCAGCTATCGCTCCAAAATATACTACCGGAAGATACATTGGCGCTTCAGATGAAACTCAGCCAGGTTATTATTGGGTTAATACCTACGATCTGCCCAGCCGTCCAAAATATGTTCTACCATCATTAACTGCGCACGAAGCCGTTCCCGGGCATCATTTACAGATCTCTTTGAATAATGAGCTTGGCGAAGAAATTCCTGAATTCAGACGTAATTTTTATATCTCGGCTTTTGGGGAAGGCTGGGGACTATATTCAGAATTTCTGGCTGAAGAAATGGGTATTTACCGAAATCCTTATGAGATCTTCGGAAAACTTACCTACGAGCAATGGCGTGCCTGCCGTCTGGTTGTAGATACAGGAATTCATGCGAAAGGCTGGACGAGAGAACAGGCGGTAGATTTTATGAAAACCAATACAGCGCTTTCCATCCATGAGATAAATACCGAAGTAGACCGTTATATTTCCTGGCCGGGACAGGCAGTTTCATATAAGATTGGAGAATTAAAAATAAGAGAACTGAGAAAAAAAGCAGAAGAAGCTTTAGGACCCGATTTCGATATCAGGAAATTTCATGAAGTGATCCTGGAAGAAGGAGTAGTCACTTTACCAATTCTTGAGAAAAGGGTCATGAATTATATAAATTCAAAGAAGTAGAACTTCCACAAACTGATTTATTTAGTTCCTTTTTCTTTGCTTCGTTTCTTTTGGATGAGCAACAGAAACGAAGGGCTGGGAAAAATAATGAATAAGAGCCGGGGAACCTTGAGTTTAGACTATCTTTGCAGCCAAATTCAGTACCATGACCATAGAAGAAAGTTTAAGAGAACGCAGCGATTCCACTTGTGAATTATGCGCAAATAAAGATAATCTAAATGTTTTTGAAGTTCCCGATTCTCCGGAAAACGGACTTGAAAGCAGCATCCTGATATGTGATACCTGTAAAGAGCAGATAGAAGACCCGGAAAAAGTGGAGCCGAATCACTGGCGTTGCCTGAATGACAGTATGTGGAGCACAATTCCGGCGGTTCAGGTTATGGCCTGGAGAATGCTGAACAGGTTAAGATCTGAAGGCTGGCCAAACGATCTTCTGGATATGATGTATATGGAAGATGATGTAAAAGCATGGGCGAAAGCAGGTGTCCCGGAAGAAAAATCTGAAAATAGCATAGTTCACAAAGACAGTAACGGAGCGGTTATAGAAGCCGGAGACACCGTAGTTTTAACCAAAGATCTTAACGTTAAAGGATCCAGCCTTACCGCAAAAAGAGGAACCGCAGTTAGAAGAGTTTCACTGGTTCATGATAATGCAGAACAGATCGAAGGTAAAGTTGAAGGACAGCAGATCGTGATCCTTACCAAATTTGCGAAAAAAGTATAATCTCAATTGAAAATTGAGGATGGATAATTGACAATTATTCACAGAGATCCTGAAACAAGTTCAGGATGACGTTACTTTTTTGTTTGACGTCACCCTGAATTCATTTCAGGGTCTCAAAATGAGAAGCTGAAATCGAAGATTCAACGTAGTTAAACAAGTTCAGCTTGACGCTAAGGATTTTAAGGTCATTCCGAAGAAGAAGAGCGACTGGGAAATCTAGTTTCGTAATAGATTTCTCCCAAAGCCTGTACTAAGCGAAGTCGAAGTAGTCGAAATGACTCTAAAAGAAAATTCAGCTAAAAAATAAATTATGGAATCACAACCAAATAATCCTTTACACGGAGTAAAACTAGCTACGATCATGGAAAAGCTGCATGCTCATTACGGCTGGGATGGGCTGGCCGACAGGATCGATATCAACTGTTTTAAAAGTAATCCGACTATTAAATCCAGTCTTAAGTTCCTTCGAAGAACTCCCTGGGCCAGGGAAAAAGTGGAAAGGCTTTATCTAAAGACAGATTTTAAATAAAATAATCTTCTGTCATTTCGAGGAAGCGAAGCGACTGAGAAATCTCTTCTGAACAGATTTCTCCCAAAGCCTGTACTGAGCGAAGTCGAAGTAGTCGAAATGATAACAGATCCTGAAACAAGTTCAGGATGACGCTAAAACAAAAAAGCGCGGCAATTGCCACGCTTTTTTTATTTCAGAAATGAGATTTTTACCCCTCAGATGCCTCGGCAGTTTCTTCTTTCTTAGCTTCTTTCTTTTCAGTTAAAAAGCTGTAATCCTTAGAATAAGTCATCATCTGCTTTTCAAAAGATTCCGGCTGAGTCACTTTAATCGAAATGATCTCTCCGTTCTCATCCATTTCAGGAACCAAAACAGGATTTATAAATCCGCTATATGGAGCCGACTTGAATTGAGCATTTCTATCAAGAACTTCTTTGTGTAGTTCCTGATCTACTTTTACTCCGTAGGTCTCTACAAGTTCTTTTACAGCTTTGTAATCACCTTCAGATTTGATTCTCTGAGTTTCTCTAAGAAGCTCTCCGAAAAGTTCTCTTAGCTTCTGGTAATCCTTGATATCATAGTAAGTCTTACCATCTTTCTCAACTTTTTCGATCACTCCTTCTTCCTTACCTTTTTCAAAAACCCATGCACTCACCCACTGGCGGTTTCTCATATGAGCTTCTTCAACATCATCTCCAAGCTCTAATCTCACTAACTGAGTCATTAGTCCGTTACGGATGTAATCGTTGTAAGCAGCTTTTCCCAGCTCTTCAGAATTATCTGTAAGTCCAAGCTCCTCAAGTTTTGGATCCATCAGGTAGTAAAGACCAACAAGATCTGCGCGACCTTCTTCCAAAGTAGATGCATAGCTCTTCAAAGTTTCCTTTGTAGTTCCAACTCCCTGGTTCAATTGACCAGATGCATGACCCACTACCTCATGAAGTGCCGTATGTATTTTATCTGCCTGCTTTCCGTATTTTTCTGAAAGTGCAATTTCCTCCTCATCATGAGCAAATTCCTTCAACCTATCAGATCCACCAGCATTTTCGTAAGCATTGATGATGTTTCCAAGAGAAACCGATTTACTACCATGCTGTTTTCTTATCCAGCTTGAGTTTGGAAGATTCACCCCGATTGGCGTACTTGGAGATGCATCTCCAGACTTCACCGGCAACGATCACTGTTTTATAAGTAACCCCTACAACAGAATCTTTTTTGTGCTCATCCATGATAGGAGAATTATCCTCAAACCACTGAACGTTCTGCTCTACCTTGCTCATCTTTTCAGACATATCAAAATCCTTGATCTGGATAATGCTTTCGTAAGAACCGGTATAACCTTTAGGATCGTTGTAAACTTCAATAAAAGAGTTGATATAATCGATATTCCCTTCAGTAGCTTCTACCCAGGCAACGTTGTATTCATCCCATGTTTGAAGATCTCCTGTGTTGTAATAATCGATCAAAAGACCAAGAGCATTGGCTTGCTTTTCGTTTTCAGCAACACCTTTTGCTTTCTCCAGCCATTTTACGATCTCATCGATAGCGTCTCCATAAAGTCCGCCGCTTTTGTAAACTTTCTCTACCAGTTTACCATCCTCCTTAACCAGCTTAGTGTTTATTCCGTAAGCAAGTGGTTTTTCAGGATTTGGAGATTTTTTGTTAGCGTAGAATGCATCCACCTCGGCAGCAGTTACTCCTTCACCGTACATATTTACTGCAGAACCTTCGATTAAACCATCAGCTTCATTTAAATTCACTTTCTTGGCGTCTTTATCGTTAAAGATCACCTCGTAAGCCTCACCGGTAAGTTCTGTATTGGTTTCTTTCAGTAAAGTATCGAAATATTCTTTGCTGAAGCCTGGTTTCAATTTAGCATTTGAATAATGATGGTGGATACCGTTGCTAAACCAAACTCTTTTTACATAAGTTTCGAATGCTTTGTAATCTTCAGAAGAAGTATCACCTTCATAATTAGTATAGATATTTTCTAATGCTTCACGAATGGTAAGATTGTGGCGATAGTTCTGATCCCAGATAATATCACGTCCCGAAAGTCCGGCCTGAGTTAGATAATAAACAAGTTTCTGTTCTTTCAAACTTAGGTTTTCCCATCCCGGGATCTGATAACGTAAGATCTTAAGATCTGCGAATTCCTCAGCTTTAAAATTGAAATCTTCCTGAGAAGTTGTTTCTGCCTGTGCCATATCTGAATCCTTCTTATCCTGATCACAGGAAACAAAAGAAAGCGCTGCAGCTAACAGACAAGTACTAAATATTTTGTTCATGTTGTTAAAAATTTTGAGGCGCTAAGATAATAAAACAGGGAATCAAAATTGAAAAATTCTGATTCCCTGTTTTTTAGATTATTTCTCTGATTCAATAGACACTGAAATAAATTCAGGGTGACGTAATCAATTTTTACTTCTCGTCAAGCTGAACTTGATTCAGCTTCTTATCATTTAGATCCTGAAACAAGTTCAGGATGACGTCTTAAGCATGAAACTACTTTTTACTCATTTCAGTAAAGTGCTTATAGAACCACGGAATGGTCTCGATACCTTTCAGATAGTTCCACACGCCGAAATGTTCATTTGGCGAATGGATCGCATCGGTATCCAAACCGAAGCCCATCAAAATGATCTTACTGTCCAGTTCTTTTTCGAACAAGGAGACGATGGGAATACTTCCACCACTTCTCTGCGGAATTGGTGTTTTTCCGAAGGTCTCCTCATAAGCGGCACTCGCCGCCTGGTAACCGATCGTATCGATTGGAGTCACATAGGGATAACCTCCATGATGCGGTTTTACCTTAACTCTCACGCTATCTGGCGCAAGGCTTTCAAAATGCTTGGTAAACAATTCTGTTATTTCTTTATGATCCTGGTCTGGTACCAGTCTCATAGATATCTTCGCATAGGCTTTAGAAGGTAAAACTGTCTTAGCGCCTTCTCCAGTGTAACCACCCCACATTCCGTTCACATCGAGGGTTGGTCTTATAGATCCTCTTTCTAATGTAGAATATCCTTTTTCACCATGAACATCCTTAATGTCAAGTTTCTCCTTGTACTCTTCCAGGCTGAAAGGCGCTTCTGCCATTTTAGCTCTTTCTTCGTCGCTTAGATTTTCTACATTATCATAAAATCCCGGGATGGTAATATGATTATTCTCATCTGTTAATGAAGCGATCATCTGGCTCAAAATGTTCAAAGGATTGGCTACAGCGCCACCATAAAGTCCGGAATGCAGATCACGGTTGGCACCGGTTACTTCAACCTCAACATAAGATAGTCCGCGGAGACCTGTAGTAATTGAAGGCGTATCTTTAGAGATCATTCCGGTATCTGAAATAAGAATGACGTCATTCTGAAGCTTTTCTTTATTTTCTTTGATCCACCAGTCCAGATGTTCACTACCGACCTCTTCTTCCCCTTCGATCATGAACTTTACATTACATGGCAGTTCATCATTCTGGGTCATGTATTCCATCGCTTTTACATGCATATACATTTGCCCTTTATCATCACAGGAACCCCTGGCAAAGATCGCTCCTTCGGGATGGATCTTGGTTTCCTTGATCACCGGTTCAAATGGCGGCGAATCCCAAAGATCCAGCGGATCTGGCGGCTGAACATCATAATGCCCATAAACCAGCACCGTTGGTAAATTCTTATCGATTATTTTTTCAGCATAAACAACAGGATGACCCGGCGTTGGAGAAACTTCAGCAGTATCACAGCCTGCTTCCAGCAACCTGGCTTTCACTGCATCGGCAGCTTTAAGCATATCCCCTTTATAGGCAGGATCGGCTGAAATTGAAGGGATCTTTAAAAGATCTACAAGTTCATCCAGAAACCTGTCTTTATTCTTTTCTAAATATTCTTTTATTGAATCCATGAATTTAATTTCAAGTTTGCGTAAAGTTACTAAGTTAAGATTGGATTCTATAATCCTGAAACAGCCTCTTTTCTTAAGCATGACCTAAAATTTGTACACTTTTCTAAAAATATTTAAGAAATCAGGAGTTATTGAAAATCAATAGCTTAAAATTGCAGAATTTAAACCAATCTCAATTTTATCCGTAATTTTTTTTCAATATTTTCTTCTATCACTATTTGATATTTAAAAACTATATTTATATTTGCACCCGCTTAGGTAATTAAGCAAGGAATCACAACGAGTCCTAAGTGTTGTGAAACTTTAAATGCGGGCGTGGTGGAATTGGTAGACACGCTAGACTTAGGATCTAGTGCCGCAAGGTGTGGAGGTTCGAGTCCTCTCGCCCGCACAAAAAAGCTCTTCAGAAATGAAGAGCTTTTTTTATTGCTTTAATTTGAAAAGTTATAATTGAGAGAAAGAAGAAATTTCTCTTCCCGCCGCCTGTTTTTAAGACATCAGTTAATACTATTTAACTTTTAAGATCTTCAGAAGATTTTATTTCACAAGTTCCTGTTGAACAAGTTCCCCCGGCACACGCGAGTCCGAAAAGACCCATAGCCGCCGGCCAGGCACCAAGCACGATTCCAAGCCACTCACCTTCCATAGCACTTTGCACAATTACCCAGACGCCAATTATGAAATAGGCTGCACGAATCCAGGTCCAATTTGTTAGAACTCTATCTTTCATATATCAGGAAATCTGGCTATTTAACCTGGACCAACCACCGCCATTATAGACATTCGAGAAGCCGTTAGACTTTAAAATGTTTTTCGCTGAAGCACTTCGCATACCAGAGGCGCAACAGGTTATTACTGGCTTATTTTTATCTTTAAGTTTATTAAGATTTGCAGGTAACGTTTGCAACGGAATATTCTTAGATCCTTTAATATGGCCGCCCGCGAATTCTGCTTTACTTCTCACATCTACGATAATCCCACCTTCTTTAAGGAGTTCATTATAATTGGGAGCTGGTTTTATTCCCAACAGCTCTTTAAGTTTTGAAATCATACTTATGCTTTTTCTGAGGTTAGATAATTCACTTCAAGCCACGAACCACCATTAAGACAATTTATGCCCTGCCGACTTAAAAAATTCTCTGCCTGGCCACTTCTGTTTCCGGAAGCACAGCATAAAATCAATGGGGTCTTCATTTGTTTTAGTTCGTCTATTCTCTGGGGGATTTCATTCAAAGGAATATTAACGGCTCCGGAAACACTACCACCCGAAAATTCACTGCGGGTACGTACATCCACGATCGTACCTTCATTATTTTTAATTATTTCTTCTTTGCTCATCATATAATCTTTTAATAAAATTTTTCTAATCAGCACCATTAACCTGCTGATTTATAGCAGCAAAAATAAACCTTAGGCCCTCGCTCCACAGTTACTTTTGTTACATAATCTATTGGAGAAAAAAAGCATTAAGAAAATATAGATTGCTTAAGTCTTAAGTTTCTACAATAGCATTTCCAAAAAATTAGCATTTCTGGCCTGGCTTCACCTCATCTGTAACACCAAATTTCTCAAGGATCTTATCCATAAGGCACCAGTGAGTAAGGGAAGATTGAAGAAGATTGGCTCCCACAAATGCTGTAAACCATAACCAGTTAATATTTACATAGACAGCTAAAAGGAGACTTACAAGTACAAAACTTCCTGCGATACCGCGTACAATTCTATTTTTCATTTTTATATTATTTATGGGTTAGATATAATTTTCAATATTGACCACGGCAACCCTTATAGGATTATTAGTTTCCAGTTTTTTGTTGAATTCTAAAACCAATTCAAACAGCAGATCAATTTTTTCTTTTTCTGTGAAAGAGAAGAACATAAGGGATTCATTCCCGCCTTTCTTTCCGGGAAACCAGCTTACTGTGGCGATCACCGAGTTGGCATTTTTATAACCATCAATTTCAGTACGGCTAAATGCTTCGATCCCGGCCATCTTAAATATTTTGAGAATTTCCTTCTGAAATTCCGACACACTCGTTACAATTAATAATTTCATATGCTGAATATTTTGCAGTCAGGTAAAAGCTGAAGAGGTTTTTATTTCCTTTTTTCAGCTTTATCCCAACTTAGTTTTATTCGTGGTTTTTCTTTTCTATCATATAATAAACCAATGGCACTACCAGCAACGTAAGTACGGTTGAGACAATGGTCCCGCCCATTAGTGAGATTGCCAGCCCTTGAAAAATTGGGTCAAAGAGGATAACGAAAGCTCCTATTACAACAGTTCCCGCGGTTAGAAGAATAGGCGTGGTACGCACTGCACCTGCTTCGATCACTGCCTGTTTTAAAGGAATTCCGTCTTCCAGTCGCAGGTTCACAAAATCAATAAGTAATACCGAGTTTCTTACCATGATCCCCGCCAGGGCAATCATACCAATAAAAGAGGTAGCGGTAAAGAAAGCTCCCATAATCCAGTGGCCCAGCACGATCCCGATAAGCGATAGCGGGATTGCTACCATCATAACGATTGGTGCACGATAATTCTGGAACCAGCCTACAATTAAGATGTAGATAATAAAGATCACTCCCAAAAAGGCAATTCCCAGGTCTCTGAAGACTTCAAGAGTAATTTGCCATTCTCCATCCCATTTTACAGTATAATCATCTTCTATTTTTGGTTGTTCTATATAAAGCTCATTAAGTTCATAACCGGGAGGAAGATCTATTTCCTTTAATTTTTCTTCCATCCCCAAAATGGCATAAACCGGGCTTTCTAACTCTCCAGCCATATCGGCCAGAACATAAACCACTCGCTTTTGGTTCTTTCTAAAAATGCTGTTCTCTTTTACTTTTTTATTTATCTGAACAAGATCGGCCACACTTACCATTTCTCCCATTTGGGAAGCGATCTTGATCTGAGAAATATCCAGAGGAGTTGATTTTTCCTGTTCGGCCAGGGCTAAAACAATTGCTACTCTTTGGGTAGCATCTTCATCATACAGGTGCGCCACTGCCCTTTCTCCTAAAGCTGCATTCATGGTTTGAACAATCTGCTGCGGAGCGATCCCGTAGCGCATTGCCTTTTCCTTGTCTATCTCGAAATGGAATTCCTGCTGATCTGCCTCTACCATCCAATCTACGTCTACCACATCTGAGGTTTGGTTGAGGATACCCTGGATTTCGTCGGCAATTTGTATTTGCTTTTCATAATCGGGACCGTAAACTTCAGCAACAATGGTGGACATTACCGGAGGTCCCGGTGGCACTTCCACGATCTTCACATTCGCATCAAATTTTTTGGCGATCTTTTGAATAGAAGGTCTTAGCAATTTTGCAATATCGTGACTCTGGGCACTTCTTTCGCTTTTATCCTTCAAATTCACCTGTATATCGGCGGTGTTGCTGGCACCTCTAAGATCATAATGTCTTACCAGACCGTTGAAGGTTATTGGTGCCGATGTACCCACATAACTCTGGTAGTTTACCACCTCTGGCCTTTGAGCCAGGTACTGGCCAATTTCCCTTGAAACCGTCGCGGTACGTTCTAAAGTTGTTCCCTCGGGCATATCTATCACCACCTGGAACTCATTTTTATTGTCAAAGGGCAGCATTTTTACAGCGACCGAGTTTGTAAAGAACAGGGCTACAGAACCCAGTAACAACACTATAGTTGTGCCCAGAAAGATCCATCGGGTGCTCTTATTAGTGATAAGCGGCCTTTCTAATTTGTTATAGAGTTTATAAATGCGGGTATTTTCGATATTCTCTGCAGGTTCTTCTTCTTTTTTCTTTCCGCTACTTTTCTCCCTGAGAAAAATAAGTCCCAGGTAAGGAGTAATGGTAAGTGCCACAAACAGGGACAGGATCATGGCAATGGAAGCTCCAATAGGCATCGGGCTCATATATGGCCCCATTAATCCGCTTACAAAAGCCATGGGCAATACCGAAGCAATTACTGTAAAGGTTGCTAGAATGGTTGGGTTCCCCACTTCGTTAATGGCATATAAAGCAGCCTGCTTGAAGGGCAACTTTTTCATTTTGAAATGCCGGTGCATATTTTCAGCAATGATAATGGAATCATCTACCACGATACCTGTTACAAATACCAATGCGAAAAGAGTTATCCGGTTAAGGGTGTAATCTAAAAGATAGTAGCTAAGCAGAGTAAGGGCAAAGGTTACCGGCACCGAGAGGAAAACCACCAGTCCCCCGCGCCAGCCCATGGCCAGCATTACCACCAGGGTAACCGCAATAATAGCTCCAACCAAATGCAGTAGTAATTCACCCACTTTATGAGAAGCTGTTTCTCCATAATTCCGGGTAACCTCTACATGCACATCATCTGGAATTAAACTGGTTTTTAGTTTGTCTATTTTCCCAATGATCACATCAGCAATTTGCATAGCATCGGCTCCTTTGATCTTAGCAACCGAAATAGTCACTGCAGGATATTCAGAAGAAAAATCACTTCCTGCTTCAGAGCCCTGTCCATAACCAAAAGAGACATATTCCTTGGGTAATTCGGGGCCTTCAATAACTTCTGCTACCTGGTACAAGTAAACAGGCTGTTGCTGCTGAATTCCAATAATAAGATTCTCTCACATCTTCAGCAGATTCAAGGAAACTTCCGGTGCTCACCAAAAATTCGGTGTCATTCCGGTCAAAGCTGCCTGAAGAAAGTTGTTGATTGTTCGCCTGTATTTTTTCAGAAACACCAAGGAAGTCCACGCCACTTGCAGCCATCTTTTCTTTGTCAAGAACCACGCGCACCTGCCTGCTACGGCCACCAATGGCATTGGTAATAGAAACATCTGGTACCTTTTCTATCTCGTGAGTGAGTTCATTGGCTATCTGCCTAAGCTGGTAATCGTCATAATTTTCGCTCCATAAGGTAAGTCCCAGCACCGGAACATCATCGATGGACCGTGTTTTTACTAAAGGCATGGTAGTTCCCTGCGGCATCTGGTCCATATGCTTCATAAGTTCATTATAAAGCTTTACATAGGAACGCTCAATATCTTCTCCCACCAGGAACTGTACGGTTACCATTCCCTGTTCTTTCATGGAAGTAGAATAGATATATTCCACCCCGTCAATATTGGAAACCATTTTCTCCAGGGGTTTTATTACCCGGGATTCAAGCTCTTTAGGGCTGGCACCAGGATAACCCACAAAGATGTCGGCCATTGGCACGTCTATTTGTGGCTCTTCTTCCCGGGGAATCAGGAACGAACTGTAAACTCCAATGACCATAAAAACGATCATAAGAAGCACCGTAAGTTTTGAATCCATAAAGCCTTTGGCAATTTTACCTGCTAATCCTTCTTTCATTTTGTAGTAATTTTACTCGATAATCGAGATTTAAACGCTTCAAGGTTTGTCTTGAAATTAAAATGTTGCTACCTATTGCTACTTCGAGGGCTTACCCGCGGAGACTTATTGCTGAATACTGAGGCTGGCCCCGTTATATAGTTTTCCATCGGCTGAAGTGATATAAGATTCCCCGGCACTAAGGCCTGATAACACTTCGACTTTATCCCCTACCTTTCTCCCAAGTCTTACCCATCTTAGAATAGCTGTGTTCTGCTCGCTAGGCGTATAGATGCCTTGCAGATCGCCGTGGTTAATTATGGCGGTTGCGGGCACTAATATCATCTCCTTTTTATCCTTGCTGGTAGTAGGAAATTGAACACTGGCATACATTCCTGAATAAATCTCGGCATCGTTTTGCTCTAAAGCTATTTTCACAGTATACTGTCCTCCGGAATTACTGGCGGAAGTGCTTATTTCTGAAACCACTCCTTCAAGGGTTTCTCCCGTAGATTTGATAAGTACATCCACTTTTTTTCCTTGCTCCACTGAAGCTATTTCAGATTCAGGTACACTTGCCCTTACTTCAAAATTGCCGGGAACCTGTAGTCTAAGCAATGGCATCCCCGGATTCGCCATATCACCAACTTCCACATTTTTATCGGTAACCACACCGCTAAATGGAGCTCTAATGTTGGAATAGGCAAATTGAGCATTGACCTCATTCTTTTGTTGCCTGGCTGCCTCAAGTCGCGCTTTGGCCATTTCATACCTGGCGGAAATGTCATCCATTTCCTTTTGCGTGGCACTGTTCTCAGAAAACAAGGCCTGGTATCGTTCATAATCTTTCTGGGCATTGTTAAATGCCGCCTGGGCTTCTGTAATGCCCGCATTTACCTGAGCACGTTTTGCCTGTAAGTCTGCATTATTGATCGCGATAAGCAATTCGCCTTTTTTAACCTTATCGCCAACTTTAGCATTTATCTGGGTGACATAGCCCATATTTCGTGTACTTAAGGTGGCATTTTCAACGGCTTCAACTTTTCCGCTAAAAGTGACAAAAGATTGATCTGATTCTGTTGGCGTATTTACGGTTACTTCTACCGGCACTGCATTTTCAGTAGGATTTTTTTCCTGAGAATCGCCGCAACTAAAAAAGAGGCTTGTAGCACCCAGGAGACCCATTATATATAATTTAGTGTTCATAAGTTGATAGTTTAGTTTATTAGAAATTCCAATTGCGCCTGGGCATAATTGTATTCATAAATTGTTTGTGCGTATTCCAGTTGTTTTTGGGAAAATTGAGCTTCTGCTGCTAATAAGTCACTGGTTTTCTCGAGTCCCTGTTCAAATCTATTAGCGCGTATTCTCAAAGATTCTTCGGCTTGTTTCACCGCTAAACGGGTAAGTTCAAGCTTATTTTCAGCATCCTTTACGGCACGGCTGGCCCTGTTCTTTTCCATCTCACTCCTTGAAACATAAGATTCATATTCAAGCCTGGCTTTTTCGTATGTTGCCTGGCTTTTTTGAAGTTTTCCGAAGCGTTTATAACCTTCAAAGAGATCCCATTTTAATTGTATGCCGGCAATATATCCACTGGCGTCCCCGGCAAAGAGCTCGTCATCATAGAGTTCATAACTACCAAAGGCATTCAGATTTGGCAGGAAAGACATCTTATCTGCCTGTAACATTTCACCGTAGGCTTCTGTTGCCAGTTTTTTTGCACGAATATCTGCACGTTCTAAAGAAACCGATTCAGGATTTTCCTGTACAGGACGGGAAACTTCCAGAGAATCTGTAGGTTCAAAAATGGTATTAACGGGTTCATTTAGCAGGTATGCAAGATAATCGGATGCGTTGATGACGTTACTTTTGGCGTATTGCAGCTGGTTATTGACTTCAGAAACCCTAATTTCCACAGACAATAAATCAGATTTTTGCAGGTAACCCTGCTCATAATTATCATCTGCCAGTTTTTTGTTGGCAAGAGCTGCTTTTTGAGCACTTTTCAGAACGGCTACGGCCTTCTGGGCCAGTTGCAACTCCATATAGGCTTTTTCAACCTCCAGGACCATATGATCTATGGTGCGGTCTGTTTTTAAAGCGGTTGCGGCCATTTTACTTTTCGCAGCTTTACGTTGAAAGATCCCATCAACATTAATAAGCGGTTGTTCTACTTCGATCTTAGTGGCGAAATTGTTGATCCTTTCCGGATTGTTCAATAGGTCCGGGTTAAAATCATTTTGAGTGACTATTCCCTGGTTAAGTTTAGATCCAAATGCCATTAAAGGATTCGTGGTAGTCATTCCCGAATGTGATACTGCCAGATTTGGCAAAAAAATGGAATTCGTTTGCCGGAAATCTCCCCTGGATTCCAGAAATTCCTGTTGAGATATTTTGATCTCCCTGTTATTTTGTTTCACCAATTCTATGGCTTTACTTTTGGAAATGGGCCGTACCTCCTGCGCCTGTACCCATAGCCCCGGAAGTAAACTTACCAGCATAATTATATATTTGATTTTCATCATTTCGCTTTTATATTTCGGATTAAAAGTTTTTGAAGAACCAGAATTTTTCATCCCACCATTTGGAGAAATGGCTCCACTGGGCAGGATCTTTCATCCTTACCTCTTTATTTTCTTCACCTGAAAATTTTCCACCACTTTCACTGGCTTTTCCTTCACCTGCTTCGATAAAGTATTTTCCCTGCGGTTGAAAAATTCGATCTGGTTCCCTATGGTCTATTTTTCTACTAATATTGTGAGCTACCACTACTCCCTGTTGCCTGGCAAAAATTCCGATTTTTGGAAGTACGGTGCCGGTTTCAGTTTTGAGGTGAGTGATGTCACCAATCGCGTATACATTCTCAAATTTGGTTTCCAGGCTTTGGTTGTCTACTTCCACCCAACCAGAATTTCCTGCTAAATCGCTCTTTCTGATAACCTCAGGCAATTGATGCTTTGGAGTATAGGCGAGCAGATCGTAGGAATAATTTTTACCATTACTGAATTCCAATTTATTAGCTGAAACAGCAGTTAGCTCGTGCCCGGGATAATATCTGATCCCTTTCTTTTCCAACAAGTCTTTTAATTCTTCAGAAGCTTCGGCGCTGGCGAATTCCATAGGGCCGGCTTCAGGAGTAAAAAGTGAAACGGTGGTATTAACCAGGTTGTTATTTCTTACGAAATCTTCTATCAGCATAGCTGCTTCATAAGGTGCCGCCGGACTTTTAAATGGAAGCGAAGAAACCAGGATGGCAATATCGCCTCCTATCAAATTCCTTTAGTTCGGAATAGAAATTCTCAGCGCCTTTTAGCGTAAAGAAGTTATGACCAAATTGTTCCAGGTTATAAATATCTTCCTGTTCAACACCCAGAGAAATGACCATATGATCTCCCTTATATTGCTTCCCTTTTACGGTAACACTTATATTTTCAGGATCAATATTTTCTATTTCTCCCTGGATAACTTCAAGTCCGGAGGCCGCAAGTTTATTGATGCTTTTGGTGATCTCTTCCTGTTTCCTGGTGCCAACCATCACCCAGGGCAGGGAAGGCGAAAATAGACTGGTTTCTCCTTTTTCAAAAACCAGGATCTTTACCAGGTTAATATCTTCTTCGTTGCCGCTGAGTTTGATTAATTCCCTGGCGGTAACGATTCCGCCAATCCCCGCT
>CAVZZT010000005.1:0-174961 GCA_963779835.1 uncultured Flavobacteriaceae bacterium | reverse complement strand
GTAATATTAAATGCGGAAACTCACTGATCGACGATAAAAAAGTAGCCGGAGATAAAGCTTTTTTAAATGGGAAGACGAATTTCCAGAGGTATTTAAAAATGGTGGATTTGATGTGGTAATTGGCAATCCTCCATATGTCGATAGCCGTGAAATAAGTGAAATTCATAAGAATTTCTTTTATGAAAAATATTCAACCACTCAATATAGAATTAACCTTTATACCTTGTTTTGCGAATTGGTATTTAATCTGTTAAGTCCAAAAGGAATTTATAGTCTAATCATTCGAATTATTGGCTTTGGACGCTGGGGATGCTGAATTGAGAATTAAACTTACTCAGTCACATTACTGTAAGGAAATACTTAATACACATGAAGTTTTTGAAGACGTGAATGTTGATACGGTTATTATAACTGGTCTTCAAGCTTCTAAAAATAGTGAAACTCATGTATGCTCGATTGATCCAAAATTGAAAAGAATTGAAGATAGGCTTTTGGCAATTTCGTCAAGAAATTTTGCTATTGATGATTTTATAAATCTAACGCAAGCTGATGTAAAAAAGCAGATTATAATTGGTAAGGATAAATGGACTAAATATCAATTGAGTTTAGGTGACGTATTAAAGTTCAGTACAGGAATGCAACCATATGAAGTGGGAAAAGGAATTCCCATCCAAACTCAAGAAATGCGTAAAAAGAAGGTTTATCATTCTAACAAGAAACTTGACAATTCATATTTACCTCTGCTTGGAGCATCGAATGTCCAATGGATGCTAATAAAACCGTTTTCAGAGTTTATAAAGTATGGTCCAAACCTATCAGCGATGAGAGACCCAAATAATTTCAAAGGAGAAAGGATTCTCATGAATAGGATTTTGAGTAGAAAGAAAGTAGATGCTTGTTACCTAGCAGAAGATGATGTTATTAATAATTCAGATGTAATTGTATTAAAACCAAAGGAAAAAGGATTAAATCTAAAAGTTATATTAGGTTTGATAACTTCAAAATACTGTGCTTATAGTAATAAAGGAAGAAATATAAACCTACAAAGAAAGGTTTATCCTAAACTCAATGTTGGAACATTAAAGGCTTTCCCTTTACCAAATAAAGACCTTAATAGCTTGGCTTACCTTGAACAACAAGTAGATCAAGCAATGGATGGGCAGAAAGTTTTATTTGAATTGAATGAAAAATTTCAAAGATTGATATCGCACTCATTTAATAATTTAAGTTTATCCCGGAAACTCCAAAATTGGCATGAATTAGAATTTGGTGACTTTATCAAAGAGTTAAACAAAGCCATCAAAAAGACTAACCGCGATCGGGCTAAGGAAGGTCTTGAACCGATTAAGGAATTAACCAAGAAAGATGAGTTTCAATGGATGGAGCTTTTTGAAGAGAATAAGAAAAATGCAGTCGAGTTCAAGCAGCAAATAGACGAGACCGATAGGAAAATAGACCAGATGGTTTATGAGCTTTACGGGCTTTCTGAGGAGGAAATTAAAATCGTAGAAGCCAGTTAATATGCCGATTGATAAGAAAGTATACGATACAGACCTCCAAACAGACAGAGCAAAAAATGTAAAGGGAGAGGAAATATACATCGACGATGCAGAAAGTGGTCGTAAGGGATATTATTGTGTAGGATGCGATAAACCTATGCAGGCTAACATTCAAAAAAAGAACCCAAACCATCGGTCCTATTTCAGCCATGTACCAGTTGATGTTTCTAAGGGAGAAGAGAAATGCACTTATAGTAATAGAGAGCATAGAGAAACAATAGCTACTGATATTTTACAACGGCTTAAAAGAATAAAGGTTCCAGAGGTATTAAAATTTCCGCATAAAGGTGATAAACGGAATCCTGTATTATTAGCCGAAGCCAAATTTATTTCTGCTCATAAGGTAAGATCTCAATTAACCTTTTATGAAGATCAAGAAGGAAAAATTCACTGGGGAAAAAATCCAGAAATAGATGAAAGGTATCTTTTGCTAAGGCCAGACGTCACTTTCTTTAATGAAAAAGATGAGCCAATTCTTTTTATTGAATTAGTAGTAACTCATCAGGTTAATGATGAGAAAAAAATTAAACTCAAGAGACTTGGGATTGATACAGTTAGTATTGTAATTCCTAGAGGATCCGATCAAGAAATAGAAGATAATTTTAAAAGCGTCAAACGCGTTAAATGGGAATATAATGACCAAGAAGCCCGTACCTCGTATTTTTCAGTTTCCAATAGAGCTCCAGAAGGAGTACTGGATTTTGATGAACAGCAAAGAAGAATTTTTGGAGAATCTGTCACGTGCAGACGTATCAGGATTAACAATACTTTACGCACAATTAGAAAGTGCTTGGAAGGAAAACAATACAGAGAAGCTGAACGAGACTTTGAACGAGAAATATATAGAATTAAGGAAGCTACAAGA
The DNA here is from genome assembly GCA_963779835.1 of uncultured Flavobacteriaceae bacterium. Classification (GTDB taxonomy): domain Bacteria; phylum Bacteroidota; class Bacteroidia; order Flavobacteriales; family Flavobacteriaceae; genus Christiangramia. Next base: position 172,537 of record CAVZZT010000005.1, on the reverse strand, counting down.
AAAGCAGAACAGGAATTGGCCAGCCTGGAAAAATATCATAGAGAAAAAGCAGTCGAGGAAGCTTCAAGAGGATTTTCAAGTTTTGGAAGAGAAAAAGCAGACTTTGAAGAAGAAGAAAGAAGATTTGAAATTGAAGAAAGAGAAGTGGAAGAAGAACATTTCAATATTAGAGACAGACTTAGAGAGCAACTCAGAGAAGTCCAAAATTTTGCAGCAGTTAAGGAATCAATTGAAACAGAAGCAGGAGAACTTGACCGAAGAATTGAGGAAGTCATCCAAGATCGAGAAGGAATTGAAGACAGAATACTTAAAGGATTTGAAATCGAAAATAGAGAAGATTCCTCAGAATTGTCCAAAAGAATTAGAGTTATACTGGGAGCTCGGAGAGTGGTCAGCGATTTCACCAATGCTAAACGCGAAAACGAGAAATACACAAGAGCGTATGAGTTTTTTAGAAAGGGAACTTGGGAAAAAGGGTAGAACCTTAGAATGGTTTATGGACAAGTTTAAAGAAGAAATCAACCACAATTTTAATAATTAAAAAATCACTTAGAGAGATTGATATAGCAGTATAATTCTCTCTAGAAACATAAAATAATATTAATGCGTTTAGATCATTTATATTCCTTAAGAAGAAATTTTACAGTAATAGGTCTTACAGGTAGAACAGGCTCCGGTTGCACCACTATAGCATCCCTTTTAAAAGGCTCATATAAGGAGTTAGAAAATAAAGGACTTCGTGATTTTCACGATGAGAGATATTCTAATAACCTTTTCGTAAGAAAATATGGAATTGTAAAGAACTTTTTATCTACCGAAGATAATTGGAAAAAATTTGACGTAATCAGTTATAAAAATGTTTTACTCCTCTTTCTTTTTAATAAATACGGAGGGGATAAAGATAGATTGAAAAGTCTTTTGGAAGAATTTTACAGAGAGTCAAAGGATGAGGATAATTCCCATATTGTGAAAAGGGTTAATCATGAGATTCATAAAATACATAAAAAACACTCCACGCTAGTATGTAACATTACCTCCATCAAACAGCTAGGCAAAGTAAAAAACCCTGAAGAGTTAATATTACTAAACGATATTTTTTTCGGAGAGCAATTTGAAGAATTCAGCAATGAAATTTTTAATGCTTTACAGTCAGAAGGTTATTATCGCAGGACAAATTTACTACATCACGTGGCGTGTAATATTAGACAGTCTGGGGATCCTTTAGTTAAAGATGGAAATACGGTAGAAAATATCTACGAAATATCCAATGTCATTAACCGTATAATTAAAGCTAGAAAATTAGTTAATAAGGATAAAGCAACTAGAATAGTAATCGACTCCCTACGTAATTCCCTTGAAATAATGTTTTTTAGGGAAAGGTATTCTGCATTTTATATGTTAGCCACAAAGGATGTAATGGATAATTCCAGGGAGCGTATTCTTAAAAGGCTTCCCGAGGATATTATAGGTGAAAAACAACGGAATGACTTAACAGACAAATTATTGGACCTTGATGATACAGAATATAAAACTAAAGACTTTTCTAAAGGTATATTCTCCTCTCCTGATGTGGAAAATTGTATACAAAAAAGCGACTATCATATCTTAAACCTCAAAAAAGATGATGTAAATAATTTCCTAGACCTTTATCAGCCACCATTTAAAGAACTGAATTTTCTAACTAGGGAAGAACAGCTGCTTAAGTTGGTGGCTCTCATATCTCAGCCAGGGCTTATTACACCCAGTTCCGTTGAACGTTCCATGCAAGTTGCAAATTCTGCCAAATTGAATTCTGGTTGTATTTCAAGAAGTGTTGGAGCAGCCATTACTGATGAGGCCTTTTATGTAAAGTCAATTGGGTGGAATGATGTTGCAAAAGGACATACTCCATGTAATTTAAGAGATGTTAATGATCTAATTAAGCCTTCTTCTAAAGAGTGGCTTGATCAAACAAAACACTATAGCCCTTTTGAGAAAGGCAAAGCTTCGGCAAAATCTTCTTTTAAATATAAAAATGAAAAACCAGGAAATTTTCAAGAGGCTTTAGAGGATTATTTCAGTGATTCACTAAAGAAGAACGAAAAGGATCTACAGGGCAAGAATTGCGCATTTTGTTTTAAAACAATTCACAATCATTATGAAGGGGAAGCTAATCAGGTTCATACAAGGTCTCTTCACGCTGAAGAAAATGCCATGCTTCAAATTACAAAGTTGGGAGGGCAAGGAGTGAAAGATGGAATATTATTCACAACAGCTAGCCCTTGTGAACTATGCTCCAAAAAAGCTTATCAATTAGGCATAAAAACTATTTACTTTATAGATCCCTACCCTGGAATTTCAAATGATCAGATTTTAAAAGGTGGAGAAGATTCAGCACAGCCTAAAATGATTCCTTTTTCTGGCGCAATTGGGATTGCATATCATAAATGCTACGATTCATTTATGTCATATAAGGATGAAGTAACTATGACACTAGAAACAAAAACAGATAATAAGGTTGGAATTCAGTTCAAAGAATTACTTAAAAATCTAAAAAGTAGAGATCAAAAGATCAACGAATTGTTATCAACCAAAGATAATTTTTCGGATGATGATGTAATTGAACTAATATCTAAAGCTCTTGAAAAAAGTAATAAGCCTAATACCTAAATACTATCAACCATGGAGTTACCAAAGTATCACGAATCGTTTATTCCTCTATTAGAAATTCTCGGTTCCGGCGAACCTATGAACAGTAGAAATTTAGCTACACAAGTTCGGGATAAATACTATTCTCATTTACCTGAAGAGTTGTTGAATCAAAAAACAAGTTCAGGAGCAAATGTTTTAATGGATAGAATTCTTTGGGGGAAGTCCTATCTTAAAATGGCAAAATTCGCTCAGTACCCAAAAAGAGGTATGGTTCAAATCACCGATAAAGGTAAAGCAGCTTTAGAAAGAGGACATTTGACCTTGGACGAACTTCAGAATGATGCTGATTATATTAAAGCATAGAGAATCTGTAGCTAAAGAAAAAGACAATGAAATTAAACTTGAAAAGGTTAATGTAGAAAATGCTTCTCCTCAAGATTTAATAGATTCAGGTTTCTCGACTATTGAAACTGAAGTTAAAACTGAACTCCTTGACAAGCTTAAAGAATTAGATCCATATTATTTTGAGAAAGTGATTCTTATTCTTTTAAAAAGAATGGGATACGGAGACTTTATTGAAACCTCGAAATCTGGAGATGGTGGTATTGATGGGATAATCAATGAGGATAAATTAGGATTGGAAAAGATCTACACCCAGGCAAAAAGATATAATGAAAATAAAGTTCGTGAAAAAGATATTCGGAACTTTATCGGAGCAATGAGTGGAGATACTAGTAAAGGTGTTTTTATAACAACTTCCACTTTTGATGATGCTGCAATTAAAAAGGCTCGAGAAGCCCATCATTCGATCATTCTGGTTGATGGAGCCAAACTAGTTGATCTAATGCATCAATATAATGTTGGCATCCAAATTAAAACAGTTTATGAAGTTAAAGAGGTAGATAATGATTTCTTTGAAGGAGAATAAATTCATTAATCCTACTCAATCATTTTATATATAAAACAACATCTATGCAACATAGTGATTTGTATATTAAGCAATTAAAAACTTAATTATGGTCACTCAAGGAAAAATAAAGGATAGATATAGCGACGAAAATTGGCAAGTTTATGTGGTCAAATTAGAAGAAGATAAATTTTACGTAGGTATTGCTGTAGATCCAAACATACGGATGCTAAGTCATCTTAAACAAGGAAAAGAGGCCTCTTCATGGTGTAAAAAACACAAACCTATAGAGATTGTGGAAACTTTTGATACTGGATTAAATTGGATGAAAGATGCCACGATAGTTGAAGATTTAACCACATTAAATATATTTAAAAATACGGACCTACTAATGTTAGAGGCGGTCACTACCTTGGTAGTTTAGAACCAAGTAAAAAGATCATTTAAATCTCATCGAGACAGAGGTTATATTTCACTAACCCATAAACTTTACGATCACTATAATATCACCTTCAGTGAATTGCGCGATTTAAATTTATATCAATTTATATGCGATGCCAAAAGACAACCATATTTGTCAAACCTTATATCATTAAGTCAATTATCAGGTATTTAATAGAGATGAAATGATTAAAAGACTATTTAATGCGCAGGCAAGATTTGAATCATTCAAAAGAAAGTCCTGAAATTCACATAAACATAAATAGGATAAAATCCTATTTTTATGGAATAATTCCATTTGTGTAGATTTTGAAGTATGAAAGTAATGCTTCATTTTGCCATTTCTGGAATTTTCAACTTTCCATTCGTAGGGAGTATCACTGCTGGTTTTCCTTCCCCAGCAGATGATCACCTGGATAAATCTATAGATCTCAATTCTGAAATTATTAAAGATCAGGACGCCACCTTTTTTGGGAGAGTTGAAGGTGATTCCATGACCGGAGCCGGGATTGAACATGGCGATCTATTGGTAATTAATAAAGGATTGGAACCAAGGAATGGCAAAATAGCCGTTTGTTTTATTGATGGTGAGTTTACCGTAAAGCGAATTAAAATTGAGAAAGATGTGATCTGGTTGGTAGCGGAAAACCAGAAATATCAGCCTATAAAGGTTACGGCAGAAAATGACTTCCTGATCTGGGGAATAGTTACTAACGTAATCAAGTATGTTTAATGTACGCCCTGGTAGACTGCAATAATTTCTATGCCTCCTGTGAAAGAGTTTTCAATCCATCCCTGGAAAATAAACCGGTTGTAGTTCTTTCCAATAATGATGGATGTGTCATTGCTCGAAGTAATGAAGCTAAAGCCCTTGGATATTCCTATGGGTGCTCCGGCATTTCAGTTTGAAAAGCTATTTGAAAAGAACGGAGTTTATGTTTTCAGTTCGAACTATGCTTTGTACGGAGATATGAGCAGAAGAGTAATGAACATACTTTCCAGGTTCACGCCAGATATTGAAATCTATTCTATCGACGAAGCATTTCTGCTGCTTGAAGGATTTGAAGAACATTTTGATCTTAATGCTTATGGGAAAGAAATGATCAAAGCTGTTCGAAGCAAAACTGGTATTCCAATTAGTATTGGTATTGCACCAACCAAGGCCCTGGCAAAAGTTGCCAATAAGATCGCCAAGAAATTTGCAGCTCGTACGGGTGGAGTGTATATCATCGATGATCCAGAAAAAACAAGGAAAGCTTTATTGTGGACCAAAATTGGAGATGTTTGGGGCATTGGCCGACAATATGAAAAGAGATTACTCGCGATGAAAATAACAAATGCACAGCAGTTCGTGGAATTGCATGATGAATATGTTCGGAAAGAATTTTCAGTTGTTGGACTGCGATTAAAAAGAGATCTATCGGGATTAACCACTTTATCATTAGAAGCTACTCCACTTAAAAAAAATATTGCTGTCACCAGGGCTTTTGAAAGTATGTACAGCGATTATGCCGAATTGAAAGAAAGAGTCTCAACTTATGCTATAAAAATCGGAGAAAAACTCAGACGGCAGGATAGCAATTGTTCTCTACTCCAGGTATTCTTGCTTACAAATCCATTTAGGAATGATCTTAAGCAGTATCGAGCAAGTATATCGGTATATACTCCTTTTCCAACTAACTCAAGCATTACATTAGTTAAAACAGCCTTAACGGGTCTTGAGATGATCTATAAAGAAGGTTATCAGTATAAGAAGGCTGGGATCATTGCCATGAAACTTACTCCAGCCAAGCAGAAGCAGTTTAAACTATTTTCAGAAGAAAATCCTAAGCATGAACAATTGATGAAGGTGGTAGATCAATTAAACTTTAGGGAAAACGGAAAAGTGAAATTTGGGGGTCAGGATCTAGGACGAACCTGGAAGATTAAACAGGAAAGGTTGTCTAAAAGGTATAGTACTAGATTAGATGAATTGATAAAAATTCAAATTAAACAGTAAGTAATAAACCATTGTGATACTGTACCACCTCCACTAAAAATACCATACAGGAATTAAATATTCTGAATTTGAAAATTAAGATTTTAGGCATTTTATTAACCGGTGTTTATAAATAAAACACCACAAAACACCACAATTTTACGTTATTTACCACAATTGATATATATTTGTTGTTGTTGTTTCGGCGAAGTTGAAACAAAAAAACCCGCTTTCATTTCAATGAAAACGGGTTGAAAAGTTAAAGTTATCGAGGCCTTTGCCTATATAACTCTAATATCAGGACAATAATTTCGAGAATGGTCCTGATGTTTTCTAAATTCTCAATCATTTTTGTGGAATTTAGATTACTACTCAGTTAGAAAAGAAGCCAGAGGTGTGCAAACTGTCTGGCTTTTTTCATTCTATTCAAAGAACTAAAGCTAAAATACGAAGTACATTCCGACCATTAACAAATCGGTCAGAAAAAGTTATTAAGGAAAAAGTGTTAATTGACTGATAGTCAAATAATTAAAAATTTATTAACGAAGAAAAGTTGACAAATAATGAAAATAAATAATTTCAAGTGTTAATATTCAGTGTTTTACTTTCAGAATTCTTTATATCCCAATAAAAATTTCTTAAATTTTGAAGTAATATTTGATTAGCATCATCAAGTACAGAAGTATCTAATTCCTTTAGGTAGGCATTAGTGGTTTTTACATCCTGGTGTCCCATAGATTCACTAATGATTTCAGTGGCAGCTCCACTTTGCTTCATACAATTCGCATAACTATGCCTTGCGACATAGCTGGTAATTGTCTTTTGAATTTCAGCCATAGCTGCCAGTTCCCTTAGGTCCTTATTATATTTCTTTAATACCTTTCTTTTGCGATTGTCAATTTGGTTGGGTGTCATATTTCGTCTAAGTAAAATTGGGAAGACGTAATGAGGATTACCTTTATAATAATCCAGGATCTCCTGAACCGGTGGAAGAATTTTAATGGTGAAATTCCCCTTGGTCTTGGATCTTTGGTAATGTATCCGGTCTGAATGAATATCTGTCCATTTCAATTTCATCATATCTGCGAAATTCATCCCCCTGGTATAAAAACTAAAAACAAAATAATTCCTGCTATCTATTAGATGAGGTGAATCTTTTAAGTCCAGATTTTGAATTTTATGAACCTCTTCAAGATTCAAAGCCTTTTTAATTCCCTTGCTTTTAAGTTTAGAAACTTTGTAGTTTTTAAAGGGATAAGTTTTATCTGAGATAATTTCTCTTTTAATGGCCCGGTTAAAAATTGCTCTTAAAGCTCGCATCTTAACTCCAATCCCTCCATCGGTTCCACCTCTGGACCTAAGGTAAACTTCATACTTCTCCAGGAACTCTACACTAATGTCTCCAAACTTTAGATCTGTAGCTTTTGCGAACTTTAGCATCGAGCTTTTGGTTTCTTTGTTCACCGCGGCGTTTCCAATTTTACCGGCAGATTTCATTTCATCTATGATCTCTTCCCAGAATCTAATAAAACTGTCACCTAATGGATTTGTTTGCACTCGGAACTTCCTTTCGAACTGTTCTAGCGAATAATATTCCTGGTTCATTTCAAGATCTGAAATGGCCTCCAGAGCTCGATCTTCAATTTTACCTATAAGTCTGTTTGCTTTCGATGATTTGCCATTTCGACTGCTATAACCTACCTTTTTTGGAATCCCATTCTTTTGGACTTGCTTCAAATGGAGTTTTGAAAATACTTTGATTTCTCTATCCTTAGTTACTCTAAGCGATTGACAGGATATTTACCATTTTTCAGCTTTTTCTTTCTTAATACAGTTTTAAGTCGAGGCCATAGAATTCTAGTTTTAAATTCATATTGGGTACAATATAGGGACAACAAATAGGTGTTTAAAGCTACATTAAAAGAAATTAAAAGCAAAATTAAATTTTCTTAAGCCCTATAATTAAAGGGATATGAAAATAAATGCAATTAGATGAAAAGTAAAAAAACCTGACTCATAATCAGGTGGTCCTTGGTTCGAGCCCAAGTGGGACCACTTGTATAATTAAAGCCTTGCAGAGATGTGAGGCTTTTCTCATTTTTAAAAATTAAAGCTTCTGTTTAAGAAGAATATTAAAAACATTCCCTCCAATAATATAACTTTAGTGGAATATTATATTGGGTTTAATTTTATTTGTACTTTCAAGTAAAATTAAATCACCTTAAACTTCTATTTTAAAGATAGTTACATTTAAATTTTGATAAAAATCAGACTATAATTGTTGAAATGGATTTACTTATTGTCTAAATTTGAAAAATGTGAAGTAGTTCGTTATTACTAAAATTTTATTTTATTAATTTGAACCGAGAGATTTTTTCTAGAACTTAGCCCAGATTAATTACGTAGATATTACATTATAAGTTTGTTGGGAATTATCCTATGAGGATTGTTCAATTCAAACAGTAGTGGAAAATTCTTACCTTCGTAAAAGAAAATTAAATTTAAACCGGCTTTTGCCGAAAGTATTTACCGTACGTCAATGAAGCAGCTTAGATGTATATTCCTGATTTTGACACTTTTTTTAGGGGTTGCGGTTGCTTCGTATGGCCAAAAAGGTGGGGATGGTCCTCCAAATCCAACGCAAAAAGCGCGTAAGGGACCACCCTGTGATCCTGGCAATGGGAATGGTAATGGTAACGGTAATGGGAATGGCAACGGTAATGGAGTGCCACCGCCGGTAGGACTTTGTCTTCCCATAGATGATTATGTCTATATTTTAATGGCGGTGGGGGTAATGTATGGCTGCTATAAGATTCGTGATTTTCAGCCTTCTTAAGAAAACTCGCTAATTCTCTTCACATATTTTCCTATCACGTCAAATTCAAGATTTACCACATCCCCTTTTTTCAAGTCTTTAAAAGTAGTATGATTATAGGTATATGGAATTATTGCGACGCTAAATTCTTTTTTCTTTGAATTCACAACCGTGAGGCTTACGCCGTTAATGGTAATAGATCCTTTTTCAATAGTGAGGTTTCCTATTGCTGGATCATACTCAAAGGTAAATTCCCAGCTACCATTGGCCTCTTTAATTTCTTTGCATTTACCAGTTTGATCAACATGCCCCTGTACAATATGACCGTCAAGTCTGTCGCCTAATTTCATGCCTCTTTCAAGGTTAACCGGATCTCCGGATTTTAATTTACCGAGATTGGTTTTATCCAGCGTTTCTTTTACCGCTGTAATGACATATTCCTCTTCATCTATAGAAACCACAGTTAAACAAACACCATTATGAGCTACACTCTGATCAATTTTTAGCTCAGGAGTCATTTTTGCTCTTACCTTAATATTGAGATTATCGCCGGATTTTTCCAGACTGGTAATTTTTCCTATTTCTTCAACTATTCCTGTGAACATTGTTTTCTATAATAATGGTTACATTTGTGTGTAAAATTAAAATATTATATCGGGAAACTTTATGAAACAAGGTGAAATGATCAAATTAGGAATTAGCATTGGAGATTTAAATGGGATAGGAAGTGAAATTGTGCTGAAGACTTTTGAAGATTCCAGAATGTTGGATTTTTGCACCCCGATCATCTTCGCTTCATCGAAGATCATCAACTTTCTGAAGAAGCATTATAAACTTTCACTAAATTTTCAAGGAATAGATCATCCTTCCAAAGCTATTGATGGCAAAATAAATGTGATGAACGTATGGAAGGAAAATGTGAATATTAAATTTGGAGAAGAGGATACTACCATTGGAGACTTCGCTTTTAAATCTTTGGAAGCGGCTACTTCAGCTTTGAAAAAGGATGAAATTGATGTGCTGGTTACTGCACCTATTAATAAAGCAACGATCCAGTCTGATAAATTTAAATTTCCGGGACATACAGATTACCTGGCGCAGGAACTTGGAGGGGAAAGTCTCATGTTTATGATCACCGATAATCTTAAAATCGGACTTTTAACAGATCATGTAGCTTTAAAAGATATAGCTTCAGTGATTACCCCGGAGTTAATTGAGAAGAAGATTAAAATTATTCAAGCTACTTTAAAGCAGGATTTCAGAGTTCAGAAGCCCAGAATTGCTGTTCTGGGGATCAATCCGCATAGTGGCGATAATGGGGTAATTGGTAAAGAAGATGAAGAGACGCTAAAACCAACAATTCAAAAAATAAGAGATCGCGGCGATTTGGTTTTTGGGCCATATTCTGCAGATAGTTTCTTTGGTTCCAAAAATTATAAAAATTTTGATGCCGTAGTTGCCTCGTATCACGATCAGGGGTTAATTCCATTTAAAACATTATCTTTTGGTAGAGGTGTGAATTTTACAGCAGGTCTTAAGAAAGTAAGAACTTCGCCAGATCACGGTACCGCTTTTGAGATTGCCGGTAAGAATGAAGCAAATATCAACTCCTTTAAAGAAGCAGTTTTTAAAGCAATCGAGATATACAAAGCCAGAGAAGAATATAAGGGTTTGACGGAAAATCCGTTGAAGAAACAAGGCAAGAAGATATAAACAAAAATTTGTTTATAAAAAGAGCATAATTAATTAATTTTTATATCTTTGCACCCGCCTTAACGGAAATGTTGGGCACTCAAAACTGAGGAGAGATGAGGAACTTAGCAGAGTTTACAATTCCTTTCAAGGGATTAAAGCTTGGGAAACACCAGTTTGAGTACGAATTAGATAACAGGTTCTTTGAACATTTTGAGTACGAGGAATTCAATAGCGCAGATGTAAAGATCGATCTGTTGTTTGAGAAGAAAAGCACCATGATGGAGCTTACCTTCACAGCGACGGGAACAGTAAATGTTAATTGCGATATTACAAATGAGCCATATGATCAGCCAATAGATAGTGAATTATTTTTGGTGATCAAATTTGGTGATGAATTCAACAACGAAGATGAAGATCTTCTTATTCTTCCGCATGGAGATTATGAAGTGAATATTCAGCAATATATATATGAGCTGGTGGTACTATCTGTACCTGCGAAAAGAATTCATCCGGGAGTTGAAGACGGAACATTAGAATCTGATGTACTTGATAAGCTAGAAGAGCTTAGTTTGAAAAATCAGAAAAAGAAAAATGAGGACGATATAGATCCTCGCTGGGACAAATTAAAAAATTTACTAAACGAATAATTAATAGGAAGCCATGGCACATCCAAAGAGAAAAATCTCGAAAACCAGAAGAGATAAGAGAAGAACACATTATAAAGCTTCAGCTCCAAAAGTGGCTGTAGATTCTGTAACAGGTGAAGCACACCTTTATCACAGAGCTCACTGGCACGAAGGTAAACTTTATTACCGCGGTCAGGTATTAATCGACAATACTGAAGAAGTAGAAGCTTAATTTAAGAAAGGAGCTTCAAAAAATATAGGAAACTCTCACTTAGTGGGAGTTTTTTGTTTTTAGTTGATTAAGTCCTAAAAAGACCTTAATTTGCACGCCGGTTAGAAGAATATTTAGTAATTTTCTAAGAATGTAGAGATTATTCCGGGACCGATGAAGGGTGAATTAAATCCAAATTTATGAACAAAATCACAGCGGCGATTACGGCTGTAGGTGCATATGTGCCTGAAGATGTTTTAACCAACAAGCTGTTGGAGGAAATGGTAGATACGACAGATGAATGGATCACCAGCAGGACAGGAATTAAAGAAAGAAGAATACTCAAAGACCCAACAAAAGGAACTTCATATCTAGCCATCCAGGCAGTAAAAGATTTACTTCATAAGAAAAACCTGGATCCTAAAGAAATAGACTTAATAATTCTAGCAACGGCCACACCAGATATGCCAGTAGCAGCTACCGGTGTACATGTTGCGACTGAGATTGGTGCCGTAAACGCATTTGCTTATGATTTGCAGGCAGCGTGTTCAGGATTTCTGTATGGAATGTCTACCGGGGCCGCATTTATTGAGTCAGGCAGATATAAAAAGGTAGTCGTGATTGGCGCAGATAAAATGTCTTCAATTATAGATTATACGGATCGTACTACCTGTATCATTTTTGGGGATGGAGCTGGCGCAGTGCTTATGGAGCCTAATACTGAAGGTCTAGGATTACAGGATGAAATTCTTAGAAGCGATTCCATAGGTAGAAATTCTCTTAAGATCGCTGCGGGTGGATCTTTAATGCCTCCTACTGAAGAAACTATAGCCAAAAAGCTTCATTACGTTCAGCAGGATGGGAAAACAGTTTTCAAATTTGCTGTTTCGAATATGGCAGATGTAAGTGCTCAGATCATGGAAAGAAACAATCTAACCAATGAAGATGTGAACTGGCTGGTTGCCCATCAGGCGAATAAGCGAATAATTGATGCGACGGCTAACAGAATGAACCTTCATGATGAAAAAAAGGTTCTGATGAATATCCAGAGATATGGTAATACTACTTCCGCAACATTACCATTATTATTAAGTGATTACGAAAAGGACTTTAAAAAAGGAGATAATTTAATATTTGCCTCTTTCGGAGGTGGCTTCACATGGGGAGCTGCTTACCTAAAATGGGCTTATAACTCATAAAAAACCAACACCAATTATTATGGATTTAAAAGAAATTCAGAATCTGATAAAATTTGTCGCCAAGTCTGGCGCAAGTGAGGTAAAACTGGAAACAGGAGATGTGAAAATTACCATTAGAACAGGTTCAGACGATAAGGAACCAACCATAGTACAACAGATGCCGGTTGGAGGCCAGATGCCTCAAATGCCAGCACAACAGCCGCAACAACAACAGGCTCCTGCACCTCAGGAGAGTGCTGCACCACAGAAGGAATCAAAGGATTCTGCAGAGGAAGACGATTCAAAATATATTACTGTAAAATCTCCAATTATTGGTACTTTTTACAGAAAGCCTTCTCCAGACAAGCCTACGTTTGCTGAAGTTGGAGATACTATCAAAGAAGGAGATGTACTTTGTATCATTGAAGCAATGAAACTTTTCAATGAAATTGAAAGCGAAGTTTCCGGAAAGATCGTAAAAGTACTTGTTGAAGATTCTTCTCCGGTAGAATTTGATCAGCCTTTATTTTTAGTAGATCCGTCATAATTTACTGCCCATTTTAACAACTGAAAGCCCATTTATGGGCTTCAGAACTTTAAAAGCAACTAGGTATGTTTAAAAAAATATTGATTGCAAACAGAGGGGAGATCGCTTTACGTGTGATTAGAACCTGCAAGGAAATGGGTATAAAAACGGTTGCGGTATATTCAACTGCAGATGCCGAAAGTCTGCATGTTAGATTTGCTGATGAGGCCGTTTGTATAGGACCCGCACCAAGTAACCTTTCTTATCTTAAAATATCGAATATCATTGCTGCGGCTGAAATCACCAATGCAGATGCTATTCATCCAGGATATGGTTTCCTTTCTGAAAATGCGAAGTTTTCAAAAATATGTGAAGAGCACGAGATTAAATTTATTGGTGCTTCTCCCGAAATGATATCGAAAATGGGAGATAAGGCAACTGCCAAAGCTACGATGAGAGCGGCTGGGGTACCTTGTGTTCCGGGATCTGAAGGAATTATCAAAGATTTTAAAGAGTGTCTGAGCCTTGCAAAAGAGATCGGATTTCCGGTAATGCTGAAAGCTACTGCCGGTGGTGGTGGTAAAGGTATGCGTGCCGTTTGGAAAGAAGAAGAACTTGAACCAGCCTGGGAATCTGCAAGAAAAGAAGCTGATGCCTCTTTTGGAAACGACGGGATGTATATGGAGAAGCTTATTGAGGAGCCTCGCCATATCGAAATACAAATCGTTGGAGATAGCAGTGGAAAAGCATGTCACCTTTCAGAAAGAGATTGTTCGGTACAACGTCGTCACCAGAAGTTAACTGAAGAAACACCTTCTCCTTTTATGACGGATACTCTCCGTAAGAAAATGGGAGATGCCGCGGTAAAAGCAGCAGAATATATCAAATATGAAGGAGCCGGTACGGTAGAATTCCTTGTAGATAAGCACAGGAACTTTTACTTCATGGAAATGAATACACGTATCCAGGTGGAACATCCAATTACCGAACAGGTAATAGATTATGACCTTATTCGTGAGCAAATTCTTGTTGCGGCAGGAGTGCCAATTTCAGGAAAGAATTATTTTCCACAATTACACTCTATAGAATGTAGAATTAACGCGGAAGATCCTTATCATAACTTCAGGCCATCACCAGGTAAGATCACGAATCTTCATGCACCGGGAGGTCACGGGGTTAGAATAGATACCCATGTTTATAGCGGATATATCATTCCGCCCAACTATGATTCTATGATCGCTAAATTGATCACTACCGCTCAAACCCGGGAAGAGGCTATCAATAAGATGAAGCGTGCTCTGGATGAGTTTGTTATAGAAGGAGTGAAAACAACCATTCCGTTTCACAGGCAATTGATGGATCATCCTGATTATGTTGAAGGAAATTATACTACGAAATTCATGGAGGATTTCAAGATGAAACCTCAGGAAGAGGAATAATATAAACCCCGGTCTTACCGGGGTTTTTTATGCTTAATATTTTGTAATTTCAGCCTAAGAAAAATCTATCTATGAATTTCTCCTTTTGGGAAACTGATTCCTGGTTTTCCGATATTGACTACTGTATTATTGGAAGCGGAATTACCGGCCTTAATTGTGCGCTACGACTTAAAGAACTTAAACCCGATTCCAGGATACTTATTCTGGAAAAAGGAATGTTACCTGAAGGGGCAAGTACAAAGAATGCGGGTTTTGCCTGTTTTGGAAGTATTTCGGAGATTCTGGACGATCTTAAACATCATTCTGAAGCAGAAGTTGTTGAACTGGTTCAAAAGCGCGTGAACGGTCTGCAATTGCTTCGAAATAATCTTGGGAGATGTCGCGATAGACTATCAAAAAAATGGAGGTTACGAATTGTTTTCAGAAAAGGATAGGGAATTGTATGAGGAGTGTCTTGAAAAGATTCCTGAAATAAACAGGCTTCTCCATCCGGTTTTCTCTGATGATGTTTTCGAGATTGCTGAAAATCATTTCGGATTCAAAAATATTCAGCCAAAACTGGTTTTCAATAAATTTGAAGCGCAGATAGATACCGGTAAAATGATGAGCGTCCTGGTTAGAAAAGCAATTCATAAAGGAATTCGAATTTTAAACGGGGTTGAAGTAAGTTCCTTTGAAGAAAACGAAGGAAGTATTAAGGTAAATACAGGTGGGTTTTCAGTGAATACTTCCAGGCTTGTAATAGCTACCAACGGGTTTGCATCCAGGCTTGGGATAGAACAGGTTAAACCTGCCAGGGCCCAGGTGCTAATCACCAAACCAATTCCAGATCTTGCGTATTAAAGGAACCTTCCATCTTGATAAAGGCTATTATTATTTTCGTAATATTGGGAACCGGGTATTGTTTGGTGGCGGAAGGAACCTTGATTTTAATGCTGAGGAAACTGATAAAACCGGATTAACCGATCTCATTCAGAATAAATTAAAAGAGCTTTTGAAAACTACCATTCTCCCGGAAACCGACTTTGAGATCCAGCAATCATGGAGCGGAATAATGGGTGTGGGAGAACAAAAGAAACCATTGATAAAAGAAATTTCAAATAATGTGTTTTGCGGAGTAAGACTCGGAGGAATGGGAGTTGCCATTGGTAGCCTTGTTGGAAAAGAGATCGCAGACCTGGCAACCAGATCATGATAAAAAAATTCTTCAGATTCATTTTTAAAGTCCTGCTCGGACTTTTTCTTTTCAGTATTCTTATTGTAGTTGTTTATAAATGGGTGCCGGTTCCGTTTACTCCATTAATGGCAATCAGGTATTTTGAAAACCCTGAAGAAGATATTCAACATGAATGGGTGCCCATTGAAGAGATTTCCAGGCACATGCAACTGGCTGTTATAGCAAGTGAAGATCAGAATTTCGCCAAGCACAGTGGCTTCGATTTTGAAGCAATTCAAAAAGCTATGGAAGACAATCGCTCCGGAAGAAAAGTTCGGGGAGCTTCTACCATATCTCAGCAAACAGCCAAAAATGTCTTTCTATTCCCAAGTAGAACCTGGTTTAGAAAAGGCCTGGAGGCTTACTTTACTTTTTTAATTGAGATTATCTGGACTAAGGAACGAATTTTAGAGGTTTACCTCAACAGTATTGAAATGGGAAAAGGCGTTTATGGAGCCCAGGCAGCATCTCAACACTGGTTTAAGAAAAATGCTTCGGAACTTGGGCCTTATGAGGCGGCAGCGATTGCTGCAGTTTTACCAAACCCAAGGGAATACAGGGCGAATCCTGCTTCAAGTTTTATTCAACGCAGGAAAAACTGGATCGTTAGGCAGATGCAGAATTATGGGAAATTTATTCTGGAATGATGGAGGCTGTTATACGTGATGAATTAATAGAGGCTTGCCAGGAATATCTTGAAACGAGAGTTTCCGTAGTCCGGAAAGCCATGAATGGGCTAAAGGAAGACTTGGAAAATGAATCTAAAAGCAGTGCCGGGGATAAATTCGAAACCGGTCGTGAAATGATCAATATCGAATGGAATAAATTAAGTGTTCAGTTGAATGAATATGACCGGCTCTGCTCAAATTCTTAAGAGAATAGAAGATCATAAACCTTCCGGAAATATAATTTTAGGAAGTATTGTGAGAACTGATACCGCTAATTATTTTATATCTATCCCGGCTGGTGAAATTCTGGCAGGAAATGAAAAATTCTATGCTGTTGGAATTCAAGCTCCTATTGCCCGGCAATTGATAGGTAAAGGAAAAGGAGATGATTTCAACCTTAACGGAAAAACCTTTAAAATAACAGAGGTTATTTAAGCCTTTTTTCGATCAATTCTTTAGAGATTTCCAATTTTATCTTTTCGCCTTCCGGAAGATCTTTATGATGATCAATTAATACCCGCTCTCCATTCAAATCTGCTTCAATAAGGTAGCTTTCTCCTTTAAAAAAACTGCGATTTACAGTTGCTGTAATATAGGATCTCTGAACGATTTTAATTTCATGAGGATACAAAACAACCCGTTTTCTTCCCTTGTCATTTTTCAGAAGATTTTTGGTCATGATATGATTTACATCCCCAAAAAGGGAAGCAACATATTTGTTCGGCGGATTTTGATATAATTCTTCCGGAGTTCCGTCGGCATAGATGCCGGAATTCTTTAGAACAAAAGTTCTGTCTGCAAAGGAAAGCGCATCGGTACTATCATGAGTTGCAATGATACAGGTGATATTCTGTTCTTTTAGATAAGTGAATAATCTTCGCCTTAAATTGTTTTTTCTGAAATGATCTATATGGCTAAAAGGTTCATCCAGTAAAAGGATTTCGGGTTCTTTGGCCAGTGCACGTGCTAAAGCTATTCTTTGCTGCTGCCCTCCGCTAAGAAGTTTTGCTTTTTTATCGGCCAGATCTTCCATTTCAACCACTTCCAGCAATTCTTTAATTCTTCGCTTCTTTTTAACAGGATAGAAGTTGCTTAAATGTTTCCCCACATTTTCAGCGGCGGTTAAGGGAAGCATGAGGTCAAAATCCTGAGCGAGATATTTAATAAATGGCTCTCCCGGTACAAGATTAAAGTTAGGTCCCAGCATTTCTTCATCCTCCCAGGTAATTTTACCCTCGGTGTGAAGCAGACCGTAAATAAGCTTTAAAAGTGTACTTTTTCCGCAACCACTTTCACCAATTACTGAAACATTCTGGCCTTTTTCAATCTTAAAACTGATGTTTTTTAGGACTGGTTCTTTATTGTAGGCAAAAGTTACTTTTTGAAGTTTCAGCATAAATTGAAAGAATTAAACTACCGAAATAAAGTACATTTTAACCTAATAACAACAAACTATATCCTCAGTTTTTATCAACTTTAGGAAAAATTAAAATTCCAGCATGTTGAAAGTTGCCGTTTATGATCTCAATAAAACGCTTTACAGGAAATCATCGAAAGATGAATTTTTCAAATTCATTTGCTATAAAAGGAATTACAAACTCCTAAATCTCATCGAACTCGGATGGTATAAATCCATGGGAAAGTTAAGGTTGATCACTAAAACTGAATTCAAGGAAAACTTTTATAATTATTTAAAGGGGCTGAATCCTGAAACAGTAAGAAAATATGCCCGCCAATTTTGGGAAATGGAATTTCCCGATCAATTCCGAAGTAATATGATAGATGATATTACAAAATTTCATGAGGATGGGATAAAGGTTTATTTGATAACGGGTGGATTTGAGGTTTATACCAAATACCTTGAAGAATTATTGCCGGTAAAAGTAATGGGGACAAGAACCGAATATACTGATGGAAATTATAAAGTGATAGGTAAGGCCTGTAACGATAAGGAGAAGGTTAGAAGGCTTGAAGAAGATACTGGAGGGAATTATCAAATTGTGGAGGCCTATTCAGACGATAAGGAAGAAATTCTATTCCTTGCGGAAAAAGGATATTTTCTTAACGGTGATAGCATAGAACTTGTCACAGAATCAGATAAGGAATAAAAAAAGCCGTCTGAAATTTTATTCCAGACAGCTTTTTCTTGTGAAAGATTGTTAATCCCGAGATTACCCCTCGTTGTTTATCTCGTTCGGTAATTCTTTAAATCCCATGTTATAAAGAGTAAAGCCAAAAATATCTGCATATTCCTCGATGATCATGCTGGTTGGTTTACCTGCACCATGTCCTGCTTTGGTCTCAATTCTAATTAAAACAGGCTCATTACCGGCATGTTTTTCCTGCAATTCGGCAGCGAATTTAAAGGAATGCGCTGGCACGACACGATCATCATGATCTCCAGTAGTAACCATAGTTGCCGGATATTCTACTCCTTCTTCTACATTATGAACCGGGGAATAATCATAGATATATTCAAACATTTCTTTACTGTCTTCTGAAGTTCCATAATCATAAGCCCATCCTGCTCCTGCAGTGAAAGTATGATAGCGTAGCATATCCATTACCCCCACAGCCGGAAGCGCAACCTTCATAAGATCGGGACGCTGAGTCATGGTGGCTCCTACAAGCAATCCTCCGTTAGATCCACCGCGAATCGCTAGATAATCTTTAGAAGTGTAATTGTTATCGATCAGGTATTCGGCTGCAGCGATGAAATCATCAAATACATTTTGCTTTTTCATCTTGATACCTGCATCATGCCATTCTCTTCCATATTCTCCACCACCTCTAAGGTTTGGAACTGCATAAACGCCTCCCTGTTCCAGCCATACGCTCATAGCAGTGCTGAATCCAGGAGTTAAACTAATGTTGAATCCTCCATAACCGTAAAGGATCGTTGGATTCTTTCCATTTAGTTCTGTTCCTTTTTTATAAGTGATGATCATCGGGATCTTGGTCCCGTCCTTTGAATTATAGAAAACCTGCTCGCTTGTATAGTTTTCAGGATTAAAGTCGATGTTTGGTTTATTATATACTTCGGAAGTTCCTTCTTCAATATTGTACTTATAAATAGTTCCCGGAGTCACATAGTTTGTAAAAGAATAATAAAGAACATCTTCTTCCTCTTTTGCTCCAAAACCTCCTGCGGAACCAATCCCGGGAAGTTCAATTTCTCTGATCAGTTTTCCTTCTGAATCATATTGTTTAACCTGAGAAATTGCATCAACCATATATTCCGCAAAGAAATCGCCACCTCCGGTAGAAGGACTCAAAACGTTTTCAGTTTCCGGAATAAAATCTTCCCAGTTCTCTGGGGTTGGATTAGAAGCGTCAACACTTACCACCCTTTTATTTGGTGCATCAAGGTTAGTAACTATAAACAATTTGGTGCCGTCATTTTTTAATACATAAGAATCTGTATCTTCATTGTCTAGAATGGTCACTAATTCAGGATCTTCTTTGGTGAGATCCATCAGGAATAATTTTCCTCCTGAAGTCGAATTTCTTGCAGAAATAGTTAGAAAATGGTCGTCTTCGGTAACACTTCCACCAACATATCTATGTTTCTGCTCAGGAGTTTCGCCGAAGATCACTTTGTCTTCAGACTGAGCTGTTCCTAATTTGTGATAATACAATTTATGCTGATCGGTTTTAGCTGAAAGTTCACTCCCATCCGGTTTGTCGTAGCTGGAATAGTAAAAACCATCGTTTCCTTTCCATGACATCCCACTGAATTTTACATCGCGAATAGTGTCTCCCAGAATTTCATTGTTTTCAGCATTCATCACGATTATTTTCCTCCAGTCACTTCCTCCTTCTGAAATTGCATAAGCGAGTGTCTTCCCGTCTTTAGAAAAACTTAATCCGCCCAGAGAGGTAGTTCCGTCTTCGCTAAATTTATTAGGGTCAAGGAAAACTTCAGCTTTTCCATCCTCTCCTTTTTTGCGATACATCACACTTTGGTTCTGTAATCCATCGTTTTTAAAGAAATAAATGTAATCTCCTTCGGTAAAGGGAGCGCTTAATTTCTCATAGTCCCACAATTCAGTAAGTCTTTGTTTTAGCTTATCTCTGTATGGGATTTTCTCCAGATAATTAAAAGTAACCTTGTTTTCAGCTTTTACCCAGTTTTCTGTTTCTTCGCTACGGTCATCTTCCAGCCAGCGATAAGGGTCTTTCACTTTTGTTCCGAAGTAATCGGTAACAGTATCAACTTTTTTAGTTTCAGGATAGTTCAATTCTTCTTGGTTTTGGCTATTTGCGGTCATACTATAAGCAAAAAGACTTAAGCATAAAACCCCGGGCATTATTTTTTTCATTTAAGCAGATTTTTATCAATAATTAATATAAAAGAGCCTGAAAATAACTTTTTTCAGGCTCTTAAAGATATTGAAATATTTGATTTTTTTATACTAACTGATTTTTAATCAGGTATTCTGCAATTTGTACGGCGTTTGTTGCCGCCCCTTTTCGAAGATTATCTGCAACGATCCACATATTTAAAGTGTTGGCTTGTGAATGGTCACGTCTTATTCTCCCAACAAAAACATCGTCTTTTCCCTCGGCATAAATCGGCATTGGATATGTATTTACGGCAGGATTATCCTGAACCGTGATTCCTGGGAAATCACTAAGCAGTTTTCTCACATCTCCTTCCTCAAAGTCTTTGCTGAATTCAATATTCACAGATTCTGAATGGCCTCCAACCACAGGAATTCTAATGGCTGTCGCCGTAAGATTGACTGAATCGTCCCCAAGTATTTTTTTCGTTTCATTGGTAAGTTTCATTTCTTCTTTGGTGTAGCCGTTTTCCTGAAAAACATCACAATGCGGCAATGCATTTCTATGAATAGGATAAGGATAGGCCATTTCTCCATTTTCACCCGCATATTCATTTTCCAACTGTCTAACTGCTTTTACGCCGGTTCCGGTGATCGACTGGTACGTTGAAACCACCACTCTTTTTATAGTGTAGGCATCATGAAGCGGCTTTAAAGCCATTAATAGCTGAATAGTAGAACAGTTAGGATTGGCAATGATCTTATCAGTTTTTCTGAGGAGATTTGCATTGATCTCCGGGATGATCAGTTTATTTTCGGGATTCATCCTCCATGCCGAAGAATTATCGATTACTGTTGTTCCCGCTTCAGCAAATTTTGGAGCCCATTCCAGCGAAGTATCTCCGCCAGCAGAAAATAGAGCGATCTCCGGTTTCATGGAAACTGCCGTGTCCAGGCTTACCACTTCATATTCTTTATCTTTGAATTTGATCTTTTTTCCTACAGATTTTTCTGAAGCTACAGGAATGAGCTCAGTTAACGGGAAATTTCTTTCTTCAAGGACTTTTAGCATTACGCTTCCAACCATTCCGGTGGCTCCAACAACAGCTACTTTCATATTACTTGCTAATTTTTAAAAATTTGATTGCAAAGGTATTAGTTGCATATAAACCTAATGAGTTTAGAACAAAAAAATTCCTTTGTTTGTGAAAATTTGCACGCATTTATTCATTTTGTTAAAAAAAGACCCCTGGTTTTGCCAGGGGTTTATGATTAAAAATGAATAGTGTAGCGGTAAGCGTACTTCTTAAATATTCTTTTTTCTTAATTCGTCTCTTATCTCCAGTAAGATCTCTTCCTGAGTCGGTCCTTTTGGAGCCGGTGCTTCTTCTACATTTTCTTTTTTCTTGGTTTTCTCGTAAGACCTCAAAACCAAAAATATAAAAAAACCGATAATAATAAAATAGATAATGGCCTGAATAAGATTACCATAGGTGATCACTGCTGCTTCAGCTTCCCTGGCAACATCCAGACTTTCATAATGTTTACCATCTAGCGCAAAGAACTTTTGTGAAAAATCTATTCCACCGGTAAATATTCCTATTAATGGCATGATAACATCATTCACCACTGAAGTTACGATCTTGTTGAATGCTGCTCCAATTACCACGGCAGTGGCTAGCATTACGATATCTTTTTGAAAAAGGAAAGTCTTGAAATCTGAGAAAAAGCCCATAAAAAATTGATTAGAAGTTAGTTTAGGCTAATTTATATAAAAAATCTAATTTTTACTCAGGAATGATTTTTCGGGTCACGCGGCGCTGTATACCTGTGATCAGTTCATAGGAAATGGTTCCTCCTGCCTCAGCAAAAGCTACGGGATGCTGTGGTCCACCAAAAATGATCACTTCGTCACCTTCCTCACAATCTATACCGGTAACATCGATCATGATGATGTCCATACAAATATTCCCAACGATAGGAGCAAATTTACCATTCACATAAACTCCTGCTTTTTGCTTTCCGTAGATTCTATTAATGCCGTCGGCATGACCTACAGGAATAGTGGCGATCTTGCTGGGTTTTTCAACTTTAAATGCACGGTTATAACCAACCGTATCTCCTTTATCCAGACTTCTAATCTGGGAGAGGATCGTTTTTAGTTTGCTTACAGGTTTTAGTTCGGGATCTATGGTTTTGTCATTTCCATAACCATAAAGTCCAATTCCTGTACGAACCATACTGAATTGCGCTTTTGGATAATTGATCAATCCGGAAGTATTACATATATGAAGTAATGGTTCGTAACCAAGATTTTCAATAAGCTGCCAGCTCATTTTTCTGAAAAGATCTATCTGCCCAAGCGTAAATTCTCTTTCCTGCCAGTCCTCACTTGCCGCAAGATGCGAAAAGACGGAAGCAACCTTTACACTTCCTGTGTTTTGAATTGTTTCCAAAACCTTTGGAATTTCAGGCTGATCAAAACCAAGGCGGTTAAGACCCGTATTCAGTTTTATATGGACCGGATAGTTTTTCTGATTCAGTTTATCCGCAACAGAAATAAAAGATTCAAGGGTTCTTTGGCTGTAGAGATTAGGTTCAAGACAATGTTCTATGATCTCTTCAAAATGTGTGAATTGAGGATGAAGCACTAAAATTGGCTTTGTAATACCATTTTCTCTAAGCCTAACGCCTTCTTCTACATAAGCAACCGCGAAATAATCTGTACCCAGCTCTTCCAGTTTATTGGCGATCGCTACAGAATCACTTCCGTAAGCATGAGCTTTCACAACGGAAAGGAATTTCACGTCCTTATCTATTTTAGATCGTAAAAAACGATAATTATGAGCCAGGTTTCCAAGATTTATTTCCAGTACGGTTTCTTTGGCTTCAGGCATTTTCTTGTTTGGGTTTTTCATTCAACTCTTCGGCATCATTCACATCCAGCTTCTTAACCCTTTCGCGAAGCATGGCTTTATAATAGGCAGCACGACTTAAAGGTTCATATTCTTCAGTTTCACCAAGGAATACAAGATCATCATTAATGGCTTTCCGGTAACTGAACTGGGCCAGATTTCCGGTTCTGGTGCAAACCGCGTGTACTTTGGTAACATATTCCGCAGTTGCCATTAAATTAGGCATGGGTCCAAAAGGATTTCCTTTAAAATCCATGTCCAGGCCGGCTACGATTACGCGTACCCCTCTATTTGCAAGGTCGTTGCAAACAGTTACGATCTCATCATCAAAAAACTGGGCTTCATCAATTCCTACTACATCACAGCCATCTGCGAGAAGACGAATATTTGAAGCTGAAGGAACCGGGGTCGAACGTATTTCATTAGAATCATGAGACACCACCATTTCTTCGTCATAACGAGTGTCTATGGCGGGTTTAAAGATCTCTACGTTCTGTTTTGCAAATTTCGCACGTTTGAGTCTGCGGATAAGCTCTTCCGTTTTTCCGGAAAACATAGAGCCGCAAATAACCTCAATCCAGCCAAATTGCTCTTCGTGATTTACTGTATTTTCGAGAAACATTTTGTATTTTTCAAATCGAAACGGGGAAATACCTCTTTCGCATAAAGGTGGAACAAATTTATTAAAAATACAACCCTGGGAAAGGGCGAATCTTTAAAGTTATGAAAAAGAAAATCGAGGCTGATCTCATTCGAATTGCTGAAAATATCATTCAGAATAAAGGTAAATTGGATGCGAACGGATTAAAGGAAAACGCGAAAAATCTTTACGAAAAACTTACTGTATTAGCTTTTACGGAAAAACATCTTCAGGAAGATAAAAGCGAAGCAGTTGCTGAAGCGCCTGTTCCGAAAAAAGCTAAAAAAGTTTCTTACGATGAGTTTTATCCTGATGGGACCGAGTATAACGAGGACTCTGATGCTATTACAGAACCAAATACCGAAAAGATCAAGGATATTGTAGCGCAAATGCCTCCTGAAGCTGAAAGAGTGGATTCCATGATGAGCCAGATAAATGCTGCGCCCGAAACTCCTAAATCACCTGAACCGAAGCAAGAAAAAAAGGATTTTAGAAATATTGGTGTAGACTATGATAACCTTCCGGATTTTGAGCCGGTAAATCATGTGGAAAAAACAAGTAAGCCAAGGTCTTTAAACGACAGGCTGAAAAAGGGGATCAATATTGGTCTTAATGAACGCCTTGCATATATAAAACATCTTTTTGGTGGGAATACTGCCGATTATAACAGGGTCCTTTCTCAATTGAACACCTTCACCAGCCTTGAAGAAGCAAGGAAATTTATAGATAAAGTGGTGAAACCAGACTATAATCACTGGGAAGGAAAAGAGGAGTACGAAGAGCGTTTTATGGCTCATATTGAGAATAAATTCAGCAATTAACAAAAGGTCTTTATGGGAAAACTTTTTCTGGTTCCAACTCCAATAGGGAACCTGGAGGATATGACTTTTAGAGCCGTAAAGGTTTTGAAGGAAGCCGATCTTATTCTGGCTGAAGATACCCGGAACAGTGGAAAGCTCCTGAAGCATTTCGATATTGCTACGCAAATGCATAGTCATCATATGCATAATGAGCATAAAACAGTAGATAATATTGTTTCCAGGATACAGGCTGGTGAAACCATAGCGTTGATTAGTGATGCGGGAACTCCGGCGATTTCAGATCCCGGATTTTTGCTTACCAGGGCCTGTGTGGAAGCTGGTGTTGAAGTAGATTGTCTTCCAGGTGCAACGGCATTTGTTCCTGCACTTGTGAATAGCGGACTTCCCAATGATAAATTCGTTTTTGAAGGATTTCTTCCGGTAAAAAAGGGAAGGCAAACCCGTTTGAAAATCCTTGCTGAAGAGAGCAGAACCATGATTTTTTATGAATCGCCCCATAAGCTTATTAAAACCCTTGGGAATTTTGTGGAATATTTTGGTGAAGAAAGAAGGATTTCGGTTTCCAGGGAGATCACCAAACTACACGAAGAAACAATAAGAGGGACCTCGGTTGAGGTTTTACAACATTATACCGATAAGCCACCAAAAGGAGAGATCGTGATCGTGGTTGAAGGAAAATCCTAAGAATTTGGAAGATCTTTTATGCAAAATAAGAGATTGTAAAGTTTGTGCAGAGCATTTGCCTCTTGGTCCGAACCCGATTATTGAAGCTACAATAAACTCTAAGATCGTTTTGATAAGTCAGGCGCCGGGGCGGGTTGTGCACGAATCGGGTATTGCCTGGAAAGATCAGAGTGGAAAGAAACTCAGGGAATGGCTGGGTGTAGATGAAGATACCTTTTACGACCCTGATAATTTCGCGATCCTGCCCATGGGTTTTTGTTATCCCGGCAAAGCTAAAACCGGAGACCTTCCGCCCAGAAAAGAATGTGCTCCCTTATGGCATGAGGAAGTCTGGCAGGAAATGGAAAATGTAAAGCTAAAGATCATTATTGGTTCTTATGCTGCCAGTTATTACCTCGGAAAACAAACAAAACTCACTGAAAAAGTTCAAAATTATAAAGAATATCATCCTGAATTCTGGCCTTTGCCGCATCCTTCGCCAGTTAATAGGTTTTGGCGGATGAAAAATCCGTGGTTTGAAGAGCAGGTCGTTCCCGAACTTCAGGAAAAAATTGCTGAAATATTAAGCTAAGGATTTATTTCCTGTACCTTGTTTTTTACTAATTTCGACATTCATTCAATTTTAATAAACTATGCGCTGGACCTTAAAACCCAAACCCGACTCTATTACGGCTACTACTTTAGCAAGTGAATTGGGAATTGGTGTTCCGGTAGCAAAATTGCTTGTTCAGCGAGGTATAACCACTTATGAACAGGCTAAAAAATTCTTTCGCCCTGAGCTTAAAGACCTGCACGATCCATTCCTGATGAAAGATATGGACAAAGCAGTGGAGAGAATAAAGGCAGCGATAGAGAATGATGAAAACATCATGGTTTATGGCGATTATGATGTAGATGGAACTACGAGCGTCGCTTTGATGTCTTCCTATTTAAAATTCAGATATCCAAATGTGACCACCTATATACCAGATCGTTATGAAGAAGGTTATGGTGTTTCTTATAAAGGAATAGATTACGCTGCAGATAATGATATTAGTTTAATCATTGCTCTGGACTGCGGAATAAAGGCTATTGAAAAAGTAGCTTATGCCAAAGAAAATGGTGTCGATTTTATTATTTGTGACCACCACAGGCCTGGAAGTAGTATTCCTGAAGCTATCGCGGTACTGGACCCGAAGCGTGCAGATTGTACTTACCCGTATGATGAACTTTGTGGTTGTGGCGTTGGCTTTAAATTGATCCAGGCACTTTCAAAAGATAATAATGAACCTGAAGAAATATTATTGCCTTACCTGGACCTTGTGGCAACGGCAATTGGAGCCGATATTGTTCCTATCACAGGAGAAAACCGGATTCTGGCATATCATGGACTTCATGTAATTAACGTGGCTCCAAGAAAAGGGATTCAAAGCCTTCTGGGTGAAAAGAAAAATGTAAGTATCACCGATGTTGTATTCATTGTTGCTCCGCGCATCAATGCGGCGGGAAGAATGAAGCATGGATTACATGCCGTAAATCTTTTAACGGAAGAAGATGAATCTGTTTCCGCTAAATATGCTGAAGAAATTGAGACCTATAATACCGATAGGCGAAGCGCTGACAAATCTATCACTGAAGAAGCGAAACAGCAGATCATCGCACAAAATGAAGAAGACCGATTAACCACGGTAGTTTACGACGAGAACTGGCATAAAGGGGTGATTGGCATTGTAGCTTCCAGACTTACCGAAACCTGGTACAGACCAACCCTTGTTTTTACCAAAAGTGGAGAAAGATTGGCGGCTTCAGCCAGGTCTGTAAAGGGATTCGATGTATATGAAGCCCTGGAAGGATGTAAAGATCATATTGAGCAATTCGGTGGTCATAAATACGCCGCAGGATTAACTTTGCTGGAATCTGAATATTTAAACTTTAAAAGAAAATTTGAGGAAGTGGTTTCAGAAACTATAGATCGAAATCTGCTTACTCCTGAAATATCTATAGATGCTGAACTTTCTTTAAAGGATATCACTTCCAAATTCTACAGAATCTTAAAGCAATTTGCTCCTTTCGGTCCCGGTAATATGTCTCCGGTTTTTATTAGTCGGGGTTTAAAAGATACCGGTTACGGTAAATGCGTGGGTGAAGATAAAACCCATCTAAAATGTCAGGTGAAACAGGAAGAAGGACCTGCATTCGATGTAATCGGGTTTAATCTTGGTTCAAAATTAGATATCATAAAAGAAGGTAAAAAGTTTGATGCCGTTTATAGTCTTGATGAGAATACCTGGAACGGAAATACCAAAATTCAGCTTAAACTTAAGGATATAAGGGAATCGGTATAAACCTTAACTTGTTTTCTAGCTGAGATTTTACGAAATTGAAGTCAAAAATTTCTAAAAATTCACGCTATGAAAAATTTCAGCCTTCTGGCCTGCCTTTTCTTTTGTCTCAATATATTTTCTCAACAAACTGTTTCCTCTCCTGATAGGAATATTCAGATACAATTTGCGCTGGACGATTCCGGGAAACCATACTACGAGGTTAATTTCCATGGAAAAGAGGTTTTAGCAAAATCCTATCTCGGTTTCGATCTACAGGGGCAGGAGAATTTGAATGATAATTTTGAAATTGTAGATTATCAAACGGAAAGTTTTGATGATACCTGGGATATGCCCTGGGGAGAGCAGTTGAAAGTAAGAAATAATTATAACCAGCTGGAAGTAGAAATTCGAGAAAAATCAGGTCTTGAACGTAGTCTTAAGATCGTTTTTCGGGCTTATGATGATGGGATTGGTTTTAGATATGAATTTCCGGAACAGGAAAACCTGAAGGAAGTGATTATTTCAGATGAAAACACCGAGTTCGCTCTAACCGGAGATCATAAAGCATTCTGGATCCCGGGAGACTGGGATATTTATGAGCATTTATACAATACCACGAAGGTTTCAGAAATAGACGCCACTACAAAAAGAAATAATCCAAACTTAGGAAAGCATACCTATATACCTGAAAATGCCGTGAATACTCCGGTAACTATGAAATCTGATGACGGGTATCATCTTAGTATACATGAAGCTCAGCTTATAGATTATGCCGGGATGACCTTAAAAGTAGATCCTGAAACTTTGAAATTGACCACAGAGCTAGTGGGTTCAGAAATTACAGGCTATAAAGTAAAAAGAGAAACTCCTTTCCACACTCCGTGGCGAATGGTGATCATTACTGAAAAAGCTACTGAACTTATCGATTCCAAACTGGTTCTTAATTTAAATGAGCCAAATAAATTAGGCGATATTCCCTGGTTTGAACCCACTAAATATTCAGGAATATGGTGGGAAATGCACCTTGGGAAATCTACCTGGGATATGATTGGAAGTCAGGATATGAATTCCTATACCAAAGTAGGTGAGCCTCATGGGAGACATGGTGCAACTACTGAACGTGCCAAGGAGCTAATTGACTTTTCTGCAGAAAATGGTATTGGGGCCATGTTGGTGGAAGGATGGAATACGGGCTGGGAACACTGGATTGGTTTTGAAGACCGCGAAGGTGTCTTTGATTTTGTAACGCCGTATGAAGACTATGATCTGGATGAAGTGGTTGAATATGGAAAATCCAAAGGAGTGGAGATTGTGATGCATCACGAAACGTCTGCCGCGCCAAGAACTTATGAAAAGCAACTGGATACAGCCTATAAATTAATGCAGAAATATGGAATGCATGTAGTGAAATCCGGATATGTGGGAAAGATCATTCCAAAAGGAGAATATCACCATGGGCAGTGGATGGTAAATCACTATAATAATGTAGCGATAAAAGGAGCAGATTATGAAGTTGCAGTGAATGCTCACGAACCTATCAAAGCTACCGGACTAAGGAGGACTTATCCTAATATTATTGCCAGGGAGGGTTTAAGAGGTCAGGAATTTAATGCCTGGGCGAGTGATGGAGGGAATCCTCCTGAACATTTGCCAATAGTGGCCTTTACCAGAATGCTGGCCGGGCCCATAGATTTTACTCCCGGTATCTTTAATATTAAATTTGATGAATATAAACCGGATAATCAGGTGAATACCACGCTGGCGCAACAGCTGGCTTTGTATGTGGTTATTTATAGCCCGGTACAGATGGTTCCCGATCTTCCTGCTCATTATAAGGATAAAAAGGAATTTCAGTTTATAAGAGATGTCGTGACCGACTGGCAGGAAACTAAAGTCTTAAACGGGGAGGTTGGAGATTTCGTAACTATTGCACGTCAAGACCGTAATAGCGATAACTGGTTCCTTGGAAGTATCACCGATGAAAATGCGAGGAAAGTGGATATTTCACTGGATTTTCTGGATGATGGAGCAACCTATACTGCAACAATTTATGAAGATGCGGAAGATGCGCACTGGGATAAGAATCCTACAGCTACCAATATCAGGGAAATTGAGGTGAAGGCTTCAGACAGTATTCATCTTAAGTTAGCACCTGGTGGGGGCGCTGCTATAAGTTTTATTAAAAAATAAGAATTGAAAAACCTCGCTCTTTCGGCGGGGTTTATTTTCTTAAAGTTTTCAGTTTCAGGTCCTGGCCATCAAATTCAGCATAGGTGTAGTAATTAATCCAGTCGCCGGTATTGATGTAGGTAGATTTCCCGTTGAGGTCTATTTCCAAAGGGAGATGGCGATGACCGAAAAGGAAATAATCTATGTGTTTTTCCTGAATTTTCCTGCGGCAATACTGGATGAGCCACTCTTTTTCTTCACCAAGGAATTCCTGGTCTTCGTCTCCAGAGATCATTCTATTCTTTACCGAAAAATATTGAGCCAGGGGAACTCCCAGATCTGGATGCAACCACCTGTAAAACCATTTAGAAAGAGGATTGGTAAATACCTTTTTCATTCGTTTATAGCCTTTATCGCCCGGCCCAAGACCGTCACCGTGACCAACAAGGAATTTTTTTCCATTGAATTCGAATTCCTTAGGACGATGATAAACCGGTATATTCAGTTCACTTTCAAAATAATCGTCCATCCAAAGGTCATGGTTACCCACGAAGAAATAAACGGGAATTCCACTATCCTTTATTTCGGCCAGTTTCCCCAGGGTACGAACAAATCCTTTTGGAACCACGTGCTTATATTCGAACCAGAAATCAAAAAGATCTCCCAGCAGGAAAATAGCAGCGGCATCTTCTTTTATTTCATCCAGCCACTTTACGAATATCAATTCTCTCTCGCGGCTTTCCTCCATAGTTGGAGCACCAAGGTGATTGTCACTGGAGAAATATACTTTTTTGCCTTGCGGAATGTTCATAAATACCTAATTCGGGGTAAAGATATATAAATCTCAATTTCCAGATGAAGTCATCCTGAACTTGTTTTAGGATCTTAAAATTCAATTGAAAGAGAAAAAGCACTTCGACAGGCTCAGTGCGGCAATTATATTAACCAAAATCCTTAAACGAATTCGACTGCCAACTGCTACTGGGAACTGAATACTGATTAGCGCAAGGGATAGTAGCGGTTAGCTCCCGTTAGCTGAAAAGCTATCGGGACTAAAAGCGTATAGCCCGACCCTGCTGTAGCGGGGTTGCGCCCTAACTATTATCACTCGCATACCATTCGGCAAACGAAGTTTCGGTCTCCTGAAGCTTTAAAGAATGTAAATTGATATGTGAAGGCAGATGTTTTTTAATCTTTTCAGCAAAATCTATGACCATATTTTCACTGGTAGGTTGGTATTCCACCAGGATCACATGATGTCCTCTATCTTTTAATTCCTTTGCCAATTCCAGATGTGGCGTATTTTTGTTGAAAACAGTAGCATGATCAAACTGATCAACGATCTCTGATTTCACGATCTTCTTGAGGTCACCAAAATCTATTACCATTCCAAATTTCACATTATCACTATCGGTGATGGGTTTGCCAATCACGGTTACGCTGAGTTTGTAACTGTGGCCGTGCACGTTTCGGCATTTTCCGTCGTATCCATAAAGGGCGTGACCGGTTTCAAAGGAGAATTGTTTGGTGATTCTAATGTTGCTCATTTCAGCAGATTTTGGTACAAAGATAATTGATTTTTTAAGCCTGATTTTTTAACAGTTTTCAATATACTTTCTGAACTATATTTGCGAAATTTTTCGAGCCATGACTCCAACCGATATTGAACTTTTCGAGCAGATCGAATTTAAAGAGAATCCTCTTTACGAGAGAATTATTTCTGATCTTTTAGAAAGGAAATATAGTGTGGTCGATAACTTTTTTAATACGGATGAGGTAGACCTTTTACGATCTATTTTGCTGGAAAAATATGCGGAAGACGATTTTAAAAAGGCGGCCATTGGTAACCGGACGAATGAGGTGATCGCCAAATCTGTTCGTGGAGATTTCATTCTTTGGATCAACGAAGCTGAAGCAGGCGCGGCCGAGAAAGTATACTTTAGTAAGATCAATTCCCTGGTTGAATATCTAAACCGAACTTGCTTTATGGGAATTCTGCACAAAGAATTTCATTACGCTGTTTATCCTGAAGGCACTTATTATAAAAGACATTTGGATACGTTTCAGAATGATGGAAGAAGGAAACTCTCTATGGTTTGTTACCTGAACAATGAAGATTGGAAGCCTGAAAATGGCGGCGAGCTTGCTATTTATACCCGGGAGGAGGGGGAGGAAAAGACCATAAATATATATCCGTTGCCGGGAAGAGTAGTGATTTTTGAAAGTCAGGAACTGGAACATGAGGTAAAGCCCGTAAAGGTTCCGCGATTAAGTATTACCGGCTGGTTAAAAACCAGATAGTTTACTTTCTGAATTTTTTATAAATAAATACTCCAATGAGGATGAGGGCTAAAATTAGCCAAAATCCCATTCCGCTTAAAAAGCTAAAAAATTCCCATACATCCTGATCCATTAGTTCTTGTATTTTTGTGAATTTCTAACATTCCAGCGGTGTCTGGCGTAAAAGAAAAGCGCGAGTAATATCAATATGGCAAGCAAGTACCAAAAGTTTTCAGTTATAAATTCCTGAATTGTCCAGCCCCATTTCTGTACTTCGCTGGGATCCTTATCTTTTGGTAAATGTTCCTGCATTCGTGTTATTTTTTAAATTTAGCTAAAGCGTTCTTGGTGAATTGTGAAAGTACTAATTCTCCTGAGATCGATGCATTTTCATATAGTGAATGAGCCCAGTGATCTGTATTTTTCCAAAGTGTTTTTTTCATCTGAGTTAATGCATCCGGGTTATAAGAGGCAAGCTTTGAGGTAAATAGTTCAACCTCATTATCAAGGTCTTTTAAATTCTCAAATACCTTTGCGTATAATCCCTTTTCTTTTGCCCAATAGGCATTTTTCCATTCATGGGCAGCTAGACTAAGTTCGGCAAGGGCATCTACTCCCATTTTTCTTTCCACGGCCGGAGCGATCACAAAAGGTCCTATCCCAATACTTAATTCTGAAAGTTTTATTGCGGCAGCATCAGTGGCCATGGCATAATCACATGCGGCAACTAAACCAACACCACCACCTACGGTCTTTCCCTGTACCCGTCCCACGATAAGCTTTTTGCATTCGCGCATCGCATTGATCACATTGGCAAAGCCTGAAAAGAATTTTCTTCCAGATTCAAGATCATCGATCTCAATAAGTTCATTAAAGGAAGCACCGGCACAAAAAGCTTTCTCTCCCTCAGATTTTAGGAGAATGATATTTACATCGTCATTTTCCGAAAGGGATTTGATCTCCTCCTCCAATCGGTCTAAAAGAACCGAGGGAAATGAATTACTGGCCGGATGCCCGAATTCAACAGTGGCGATCTTATTTTCTATACTGGTATATAAACTTCCGTTTTCCCGGCTGGTAGTCATAAATTTCTGGTTTTTATCAAAGTTAATGATATTGTGTGAAAGCAGGGACTTGCTTAACAGAATCTAAACTTCCTTATGGAGATATTTTCTTCTGAAATATACTACCAGCGTGCTACTTCGTATAAGCATCCAGACAAAAAAGGCGATCCAGATTCCGTACAATTTCAATCCGAAATGATCTGAAATAAGCAGGGCGGGAGTAAAACCTAAAAAGGTAGCGACCAGAAGAACGTTGCGCAAATACTTTGCTTCCCCAAGTCCTTTAAATATTCCATCGAACATAAAGGCTATCGCGTTAATAGGTTGCATGATGAGTACTATCCAGAATACAGAAGAAAATATGGCAAGGACACTAGCCTCTTTATTGAATAATAATCCGATCTGGTTATAGAATAGAGCGCAAATTCCCATGAGAATAAGAGCGATAAAAACGGCATATTTACTTATTTTCTTACTTAATTCCCAAAGGTTTTTATAATCCAGTGCGCCTAATAATTTTCCTCCAATGGCATTTCCGGCATTCGCATAGCCATCAATAAAAAAGCTGAAGAAAAGCCAGATATTCATAAGGATGCTTTGTGCGGCAATGTAATTCTTACCATAATCTGTAGCGTAGGCGTTGGCCAGGTAGATCGCGAAATTTAGGGCGGCTGTGCGGACAAAAAGATTCGCGGCCATTAATAACAAGCCTTTCATTCTTGGATTTATGGTGAAGCTAAGTTTCAAGTGAAAGGGTGTTTTTTTGAAAAAGAACCAGAGAGCCATGACCAACATGGTTCCCTGTGCTGCTAAGCTGGCATATGCAGCCCCTTTAAGATGCATTGGAGGAATAAGGCCGTCTACTCCATAAACCAGCACATAATCCAGTGCAACGTTCACTGCAGCGCCGGTTAAACTACATTTCATAGCCCACAGCGTGTTTTGTAGCCCTCTAAAAACTCCAAATATGGCAAAGGTGACCAGTGTGAGTGGATAACCTAAAGCCCGAATCTGGTAATAATCCTCAGAATACTGAAGGATAAGACCTTCTGCGTTATAGGCACTAAAAATTGCCTTTGCGAAGTAAGCTGTTGTCGCATAAATAACCAGGCTAAAAATAAAGTTAAAGGCAATAGCCTGCGGAATTAGTGTTTTGACCGCATGTATTCTATTGGCGCCAAGGTGTTGAGATACTATGGCAGAAATAGCTGTTTTTGTCTGGGCCACGATCCAGATAATGGCTGAAAGAAAGGAACCGACAATTCCTGCTGCGGCCAAAGCTTCAATAGAGTTTTCATCAACATTTCCAATTACCGCAATATCGGTTAGAGAGATCAGAGGCTCGGCAATTCCAGCAATAATAGCAGGAATAGCAATTTTATTGATGTTTTTAAAACTAACAGAATTATCCAAGGGTAACATTCATGAAAAGCAAATATAAAATGCCCGGAGTTAAATAAGCAATTCGTAGCAATAAAAAGGATGCTCACTTTGTTTCGGAAAGTAAATGTTGCCTACTCTTTGATAACCTCTGGTTTCATAAAAGTTCTGGTTTCGCTGATTCTTGCTAAAGGTATCCAGTCTTACCGATTCAAATTTATGTTGCCTGGCAAAGCTTTCCGCGAAATCCATCAGCTTTTGCGCATATCCCAACCCCCAGAAATCGGGATGAACTGCCAGGCGATGGAGGTAGATATTGGAGCTGGTCTTGCTAATCCATTGAATTGGAAGATATTCATCATCCAT
This sequence comes from uncultured Flavobacteriaceae bacterium, assembly GCA_963779835.1. Classification (GTDB taxonomy): domain Bacteria; phylum Bacteroidota; class Bacteroidia; order Flavobacteriales; family Flavobacteriaceae; genus Christiangramia. The sequence goes on along the minus strand of CAVZZT010000005.1, from coordinate 137,301 downwards.
TATTTCAGTGATAACGATAATACCGATGATTTTTGAGTCTTTTTGAAAAACATACAGCTCGTTTTGCTCAATATCCTGCCGGAGTTTTTCAAAAGAAGGATAATGTTCATTCCATTGAAAAATATTCTTTTTGATCATCGCTTCAGCGCAGGCTTCTGTAAGTTGTTTTATTTCCTGAAGCTCGGAAATTTTAGCCTTTCTTATCATTTTAAAGTAGAAAAATAAACATTTCGATATTTCGGAAAAATTGTTACATTTGCTCCCAGTCGGGGGATTAGCTCAGCTGGCTAGAGCGTTTGGCTGGCAGCCAAAAGGTCATCGGTTCGACTCCGATATTCTCCACAAAAAAACCACTGTTCTAGCAGTGGTTTTTTTATTTCTAATCGTCGTCACTCTCTCCATATTCATCCCAGAGATCTTTAGCCTCTGTTTTCATGAAATCAATGCTCTTTCTAATCACATGGTTAAACTCTTTTGGCAGTTCCTCTTCTTCCCACGGATGTTTGGTACAAAAAACATGATCGGCATTTTCTACCAGTAATAATTTTGGTGCCGGGCTCCATTCAAAAAGGTTTCCAGACTCTCCTATAGATACACTGGTATCACTGCTCCCATGGGCTATTAAATGCGGGATTTTAAGCTTTTTAGCTGCTTTTTTAATATTCAGGCGATCTTTGTTTTCCTTGAAGTTCTTATAGAACTGATAGTGATGAGGTAATTGCTGGCCCGTTCTGGTATTTACGATATATTGTACCCCTTTTTTTTCCCATTTCTCAAGATTTTTTCCTTCCGGAAAACGAGAAGCAAAATCTGAAACTGAAGCAAAGGTGAGTACTTTAGTAATTCTACTGTCTTCTGAAGCTTTTATTAGTGCGATTCCCCCGCCTCTGGAATGCCCTATCAAATTGATATTATCAGGCTTTATTTGTTTAGCAAATTTAAAATCCGGCAATAGTATCCAGTCCAGAACCGATTGAAGGTCATCTAATTCTTTTACATAGTTATTATCTCCAAAAGCCTCAATTTGTAAGAATTTCGTGAGATTCTCTGGATCTGTACCGTTATGACTAAAATTGAACTTCAGGAAGAAAAAACCTTCTTCAGCTATTTTTTCACCCATTTTATCCCATGCACCCCAGTCTTTAAAGCCTTTGTAACCATGGCAGAATATAACAATAGGCTTAGGTTTACCGTCATCTTTAAAAATAATATCGGCCACGATTGGCTTATCATGCTTTCCGTCGATGACGAGATTTAATTCTTTAGAAACCTCCATGTGTTTTTTTAATTTCTTTTTCTGTAAATGGAATTTCCGGATTACAGATTTCTACGATTAATTTCTTTAGTTCCGTTTGAAACAGGTCAAGTGTTTGTTCGGTTATTAAAGGATCTTTTTTTCTGGATCCTGCTTCTTTCTGTTCAAATTTCAAAAATCCCGATTTCAAATTCTTAAATGAAATGATTCCTGCTTCCGCGGGGAATTTAAGACCTTTCTCTAGTGCAATCAAGCTGGCATAAGTTAAAACCTGAAAACTTTTAGAGTATTTGTCATAATCTTTTGTTATTTCCTCCCAGCTTTCAACATTCAGGTTCCTGGATTCAACTTTACCGGTCTTGTAATCTATAATTCTGGGTATTCCGTTAGCTTTTTCAAAACGATCTACCTTCCCGCGAAGATAAACTGAAAAAGGCAAATTTTCTATTGGAAGTAGTACTTTGAGATCACTTTCTATCTGTACTATTTGAATCTCTTCGGAATCTCTTATTCGTTTGATTTCAAACTTTAGAAAATTGTGGAGATATCTTTTAGCTACTTCAAAAATTAAAAGATTCTTTCCTTTTTCAAGTGGCGCTTTGCTGTAGGTCTCAGAGAATTCATTTATGATTTCCAGATCTGCTTTTTTAATGAAATCCTGGATGATTTCTTCTGTTATAATTTTTCCTTCAAATGGCTTGTAAAGATTTTCTAAAGCATTATGAACTACCGTACCCAAAGTGTTAAAAGCTACGGTTTCCTCTACTTCTTCCTGGTCTCTAACCCCTAAAACATACTGTTGATAGAAATCGATGGGATTCCTTATATAGGTAGTAAGGGCAGAAGGTGAAAATCCTGAGGATGCAAGAGATCTTAGTCTTACCATTATCTCTGGGGTTTTCTTTACTTCCTTTAAACTTTTAGTCGTCCCCGGTACTTTTGGACTGACCAGCATTTTCGTTAACTTGTGTGCCGGTTGACTTTCAACTTCCAGCTGTGTAATGAACCTGCTTTTTTCTCCTGAATTAAGCCCTTCAGATTCTGTATTATATAGGAGATAGACATTTTTAGCTCTCTGTAACAAACGGTAGAAGTGGTAGGTGTAAACGGCATCCTTCTCACGGTAAGTTGGTAATTTATATTCTTGTTTTAGATCGTAAGGAATAAAAGAATTATCTGATTTTCCGGCTGGAAGAACCCCTTCATTTAAAGAAGTGATGATCACTGTTTCAAAATCCAGTGCCCGGGATTCTAGCATTCCCATTAACTGAAGCCCTTTAAATGGTCTTCCCTGAAAATCTAAAGTTTCGGTACTTAAAAGCTCTTTGTAAAATCCGTAAAGTGATTTTATAGTTTTAAGGTGGGAATATTTTTCATTCAGGTTTTGTAATTTATTGAACAGAAGATGAAAATGATAAAGAAATTCCAGCCCGATGGTATCATGCTTTTCTTTTAGGTGCAGCTTCAAGGATTGAATGATATGTTGACAATCTGCAATAAATCTGGCTACCGATTCATTTTTGTGATCAAAGAAAGATGAAACTAACTTCTTCAATTCATTCGGGAACCCGGAAATAATCTGTGCTTTATCAAGATAGACAAGATTTTCAGCATTTATTCTTAGACTTAACTTCTCAGCATAATCTTTTAGAACAGGACTGAGAACAGGATGAGTAAGAATTGATGTAACTTCTTTGTAATAAAAAGTATCGGATTTATGGATATGTATTTTGAATATAGCTTCGAAAAGAGAGTTTATAGGAGCATTCTTAATTGGAAAGCCCATAGTAATGTTCAGTTCATTGATCTCTTCGGGCAACGAATTTAAAACCGGTAGGAGTAATTCCTCTTCACCTAATACAATTGCTGTATTTTCAAGCTTTTCTTTGCTTAAACCTGTTAAGATCTCTCCAAGATATTTGGCCTGCCCGATATTTTTCGGAACACCTATAAGTTGGATGTTTTTTTCTTTAGTATAGTTTTCTGTGAAATCAAATTTACGATGTTTCTGGTAGTAGTTCCATGAATTCATGTACTCTCTAATGAAAATAGATGCTCCATGAGAGTCATCGGAATAAAAGATTTTATCTAAATCCCAATGCACCTCAGCCAGGTTTGCTTCTAATAGGTTCTGAAGAATATTTTGTTCTGCAGCGTTCAAGGCATTGAAGCCAATAAAAACATGATTTTGTTGATTTTCAGAAATATATTTTTGAATGTTGGTTGAAGCCTTGCGATAAATAAGACCCTGATATCCCTGATTTTCGGAGAGCAATCTTTCTGATAATGCTTCATAATATGATGGAAGATTTTTCCAGAAACTAAGATATCTTTTAATGAGATCTGTTTTCTCTTTCTTAAGATACCAGTGGTTTATATCCTGAATCCCGGAGAGATAGTCGAAGAATGGTTTGTAGTCTATGAGATATCGATCGATTTCATTGAAATCATGGATAAGGCTCTGCGCCCAGGTCACAAAAGTCTCGAAATCTTCCCTTAAGTCATCAGGAGTTAGTTCTTTATAAACCTCATAAAACTCAAATAAGGTAATTGTATTATCAACTGGTTCCAGTCCTGAAACAGCTTCGGTAAACTCCTCTATACTATAAATTTTAGGAGCAAAGATATTTTTATCAGAAATGGCAGAAAGTTCCTTAATAAGATAGGATCCGGCTCTTTTACTGGGAAGAATGAAAATAATTTCGGAAAGGGGAGTGTCAGAATTTTTAAGGTTCTGTAAGACTTCGCGTATAAATGATTTCATACGCCTAAAATAAAAAAACGCCCCGCAATGCGGAGCGTTTTCTTTTATGATTTATTCAGAAATATTAGTTCATTTCTTCATCACCAGACTTGTCTTTCATTTCTCTGTCTTTATCAAGAGAAATTTCAACACGTCTGTTATCCTGTCTACCTTTAGCGGTGCTGTTAGTAGCGATTGGCTGAGTTTCACCGTAACCTTCAGAAGTTAATCTGCTTTCAGGAATACCGTTTTCTTGTAACCAAGTCTTAACTGAAGCTGCTCTTTCTTTAGAAAGCTTCATGTTATAAGAATCACTACCTGTACTATCTGTATGTCCTTCAATATGGAAGATAGTTTGTGGGTATTCGTGCATGATGTCATGAATTGACTGAAGCGCTTCTTCTGAATCTTGTCTGATAGTTGCCTTGTTAAGGTCGAAAAGTACAGTTTTAGAATACTCATTCAATTCAGAGATTACTTCAGCAGTAGGCTCTGGACATCCGTTTGACGCAGCAGGACCAGCTTCTTCTGGACACTCATCATCTTTATCAAGGACTCCGTCACCGTCAGTATCAGGCCATGGGCATCCATCATTTTCAGCAGGACCAGCTTCGTCTGGACAGTTATCTTCATCATCTCTTACACCGTCACCGTCAGCATCTGGACAACCATTCATTTCAGCAAGACCAGCAACTTCAGGACAATCATCATCAGGATCAGCTACACCGTCACCATCAGAATCAGGACATCCGTCGAATTCAGCAAGACCAGCTTCGTTAGGACATGCATCCTGACGATCTTCGATTCCGTCACCGTCAGTATCAGGACAACCGTTAAATTCTTCTAGACCTGGTTGTTCTGGACATTCATCATCTTTATCATAGATTCCGTCACCATCAGTATCAGTTCCTCCGAAGACAAACTTAATACCAGCAGCATGTTGGAAATGAGAAGCAGTTTCTGATTCGAATACATGCTTATATTTTGATTCAACAGATAGAGCGATGTTGTCTGATAGCCAGAAATTTAATCCCAACTTACCATTTAAGGTTGCAGCATCAAGATTCTCAAGATCTGTACCATTCTGATCTCCGATCCAGTTATAACCACCACCTATACCAACAACAGGATCTAACCATCCGTCGTTTAGTAGAGCTCTTAGACTGTAATCTACTCCTAGATCAACAGCATAGTAAGCCAGGTCACCAACAGATCTATCACCGTATTTACTTATCTGGTTGATTGATCCACTTAATTCTCCTACGAATCCAGCACCAATATATCTAGAAACAGAAAGTTTAGAGATAGCAGGTAGTACGTTCCAATGATCTCCAGTATTGAAGTACTCATTAAAATAATCACCTAGAGGAGCATCCTCACCAGTAGGATAGAAATCAACCGCATTGGTACCAATACCAATTGCCCAAGGGTTGTCAGCATCCTGTGCCTTAACCGAAGTAAAGCCCAATATGAGTAATGAGGCCAGTACAATTTTACTAAGATGTTTCATATTTAATAGTTTAGTTTTAAGTGTTAATTGTAAGCAAAAGTATATGCTTAATGTATATTAACAAAGGTAAAAATAATAAAGTTTTCTTAATTACAGCGCGTTTCCAAGGGTTTTATATGTCTTTTATTAGTTGATTATCAACTATATCGACAATAATTTATAGTATTTTTAAGTACGGAAACTTGTTAAATTACCTTTAGGTCCTTTCCAACTTTTTTAAATGCTGCTATGGCTTTATCCAAATGTTCTTTATCATGAGCGGCAGACAATTGCACTCTTATTCTTGCTTTTCCCTTTGGAACCACGGGATAAAAGAAACCAATTACATAGATCCCTTCTTCCAGTAATTTATCAGCCATATCCTGGGAAAGTTTAGCATCATGAAGCATAACCGGCACAATTGCAGATTCACCGTCTATTATTTCAAAACCTGCATCCTTTATTTCTTTTTTAAAGTAGGCGGTATTCTCTTTTAGTTTTTTTCTAAGGCTATCATCTTCTTTCAACATATCAAAAACTTTAATAGAGGCTCCCACTATTGCCGGGGCTAAAGAATTTGAAAATAAATAAGGCCTGGACCTTTGTCTAAGTAAATCGATAATTTCCTTTTTTGCAGTGGTGTATCCTCCCATAGCTCCACCAAGTGCCTTACCTAATGTTCCGGTAATAATGTCAACTCTGTCTAACACTCCTTTTTCTTCTAGAGTACCAATACCCTGTTCTCCGATAAAACCGGTAGCGTGACATTCGTCGATCATTACCATAGCGTCATATTTGTCAGCCAGATCGCAGATTTTATCCAGCGGCGCTACCAATCCGTCCATTGAAAATACGCCGTCGGTAACAATAATCTTGAAGCGGGCACCTTTCTCATTAGCTGCTATTAATTGCTCTTCAAGATCTTCCATGTTTCCGTTTGCGTACCGATATCTGGCAGCTTTACATAACCTAACTCCATCAATGATAGAGGCATGGTTCAGTGAATCTGATATTATCGCGTCTTCGGCGGTTAATAATGGCTCAAAGATTCCTCCATTCGCATCGAAACAGGCTGCATATAGAATGGTATCTTCAGTTCCATAAAAGTCTGATATTTTTTGTTCAAGTTCTTTATGAATATCCTGAGTACCGCAGATGAATCTTACACTGGACATTCCGAAACCATGCGAGTCCATAGTATCTTTTGCCGCCTGGATCACTTCCGGGTGGGAAGACAATCCTAAATAGTTATTTGCACAGAAGTTAATTACCTCCTGTCCAGTTGATATTTTTATAACAGCATCCTGAGGCCCAGTAATGATTCTTTCTCTTTTATAGAGCCCGTCTTCCTTAATTTCTTCAATTTCCTTTTCTAAATGTTGTTTTATTGCTCCGTACATAGTTGATTATTTTTCACAAATTTAAATTTCTTTTAGACATTCTTGATCATAATAGGATCATTGGTGTAAACCAGCAAACAATTTTCAACTTCATAGCCCATTGAACTAAGGGCATCAGCATAATTTGAGATTTGTTTAGTGTGAGTATCTACAAACCCTCCTGTTTTGTAATCTATGATGCTCACCTTATTATTTTTGAAGTTGATCCTGTCTGGTCTCAGCCTTTCTCCAGTAGTGGTAATAAGTTCCTTCTCATTAAAATTAGTAACCTCTTCGGAATAATATTGCTCTAAATCGGGATGATGAATGATACCTGAAATAAGACTGGTGATCTCTTCTTTAGAATCTGTGGTGATCATCCCTGAGTTTACAGCCCAATTAACGGCATTTTCAAGATCTGAAACTTTATCAACCCTGGCCAGGATCTCGTGTGCAATTTCACCTTTTTCAATGGCTTCCTGTTGCTTAGAATCCCATAGTGAGCCAGATCTGGTCACAATATTCACGGCTTGGTTTTGGGTTGAAGAGGAATAAAAATGTGACGGCGATATGCTCGAATCACTTGTTTTCTTAGACTCAAATAATTTCTCGGAAGTCCCAAACTCGTACTCTAAGCTATCATTCCATTTATCGGAAGCTCGGAGATAATCCATTAACAGGTCTGGAACATTGGATGAATTTTTAGGCTTTGGATGATAATTGGAAATAATATATAGTTGTTGAGCTGCTCTTGTACATGCCACATACAGCACATTGAGGGCATCTAATTCGTTTTTATAAAGCAGATCTTTATATTTGCTGGCTGCATTTTCATTCCAGTTTAACATCTTTTGGGAGGCACTTACGTAAGCTACCGGGATATTTTCATCGTTAATATCCAGCCATAGATTGTCATTTCTCGTATCCTGTAATTCTGAATTTGCAAAAGGATAAATTACTAACGGAAACTCCAGACCTTTCGATTTATGAATGGTCATGATCTGAACAGCATTATCAGTTTCGGGAACCACGATACTCAGCTTGTCCTTTTTCTGTTCCCATTTCTCAAGAAAATCATTCAGTCCGTTCGAGGTTTTTTGCGTGGTTTCAAAAACGAAATCAAGGAAAAATTGAATATATGCGTTGGAATCTTTTACGAGCTTGAAACTTCGTATTATGTATTCTACAGATTCATATAGAGAGAGCCTTTTTAATTCATTTAAATTAAATGTAAGATCATAATTGGAAAGCCAGGTAAAAAACTCCCCACCATTTTTCGGTAGGTTTTCAACTAGTAGTTGATAGCTGTCTTCTTCTGAAATATAATTTTCAGCCAGGTAATCAAATATTTCAAGTTTCAGCTTATCATCTTCCGGATTCAGGGAAAATCGAAGTAAATCAATGATAAATTTCACCTCGGGAGATTGTGAAAGAAGAAGCGTTTCCGAAGAAATCACTGATATGGCGTGCTCACTTAAAAATTCAGCAATCGCAACACCTTCGCTTCTTTTTCGGGTTAGGATACAAATATCTTTTCGGTTGAATCCTTTATCATCAAGTTTTTTAATGATATCCAGTATTTTTTCAGGATATATCTCGAATTCTTCGCTCCGGTTTACAGTTTCAATAAAACTAATGTTTACATACCCGAAATCCCCTTTTTTAGGATTCTGAGCGGAAGCCAGAAACAGCTCTGAATATTCCGGAAAACTTAGCGCGTTGGCGGCAAATTTGAAAAAGCTATTGTTGAAGTTAACAACTTCAGATCCACTTCTAAAGTTGTCGGGTAGATTCACCACATTTGGTTCAACCTGAAATGGATTTTTCTTTTTACTGCTTAGATCAATTAGCTGTTCGGCTCTTCCTCCGCGCCAGCGATAAATACTTTGCTTGGCATCACCAACGATTGTAAGACTGGAAACGTTCTGGGTCTCAGATAAATTATGGTCAATAAGCGGAATCAGGTTTTCCCATTGCATAATAGAAGTATCCTGGAACTCATCTACAAAATAATGCTGATATCGTTCTCCAAGACGTTCATAGATAAAAGGAGCAGGTTGATCCTTGACCTCTTCACTTATTTTTGGATTGAATTCAGAGATCAGCACAAGATTCCTGTCTTTTTTGATCACTTCAACTTCACGGTTTATTTCATTGAGTAGTGAGAGTTGAACGAGATTCTTTTTGATCTCTTTCAAAAACTCTACCTGGAAGTAAGCCTGTTTAGAGGAATTGAAAATTTCAACAATATCATTCTGAATTCCATCTATGGCAAGTTTTGCATCCTCACTGGCTTTCTTTGGGTATAGTGAAGCAGTCCCGATATTTTCGGCCCATTTGGCGTTAAAATTCACAGCTACGGTTCCCGATTGAAGCTTTCTAAAGTGTTTTGGAACATATTGACCACTGAAATCGCTTTCTTCAATTCCATTCTCATTTAGCAGATCAAAGAACCTTTCAGCTGAAACTTTTATGAGTTCTTCAGCTGTTTTTATATCGCCCCTTAATTTTTTTCCAAATTTTTCGAAATCCTCCAGGGTCTTAGGTTTAAGTAATTGAATCTCTTTTTGATGATTCTCGTTGATCAGCAATTTTGAAATACTAAAAAGGTCCCGGCTTATATCCCAGCTTTTATCATCATCAGTTTTTGAAAGAGTATAATCTACAAGAACTTTAGTTAACTTTTTATCTGAACCGGCTTTATTGATCAGGCTGTCCACGGCTTCCAGTAATACTTCTTCCGCGCCTAATTCCACCTCAAAATTCATGGGGATTCCAAGATCCCTGGCGAAAGTTCTAAGAACTCTGTGTGTAAACCCATCAATTGTTGAAATTTCAAAAGCAGCGTAGTTGTGAATGATACTTTTTAATATTTCTATTGATTTCTTTCTAATTTCTTCAGGTTTCAGGCCGGTTTCTTCAGAAATTACTTTTAAAAGCGGATTGTTTTCAGGATTTGGGTCAGGTTTTGAAAATTCGGCCAGGCTATCAATGATCCTGGTTTTCATTTCTGCAACGGCCTTATTGGTAAAGGTAATCGCAAGTATATTTTTATATCGGTCCTTCTTATGAGAAGTAAAAAGCAACGTAAGGTATTCCTTTACAAGGGTAAAGGTTTTTCCAGATCCAGCCGAAGCGTTATAAATATTAAAGGAGTTTTTCAAAAAGTACAGTATTATTGAAATTAGCGAGTGTCCAAAAGTTTAAATTTAAGATAAAAATGACTTTTAAAGCAGCTGTGCTTTTAAGTATTTTATAACACTAAAAAATTTCCTTTAAATAGCTGAATGGCTAAATTTGGGTGAATTTAAGTACTAATCACTAAAAAATCAGATAATTATGTCTTTTGAATTACCAAAATTAAAATATGCGTTTGATGCATTGGAACCACATATTGATGCCAGAACAATGGAAATACATCATGGAAAGCATCACGCAGGTTATACTAGTAAATTAAATGCTGCCATTGAAGGAACTGATATGGATGGAAAAAATATCGAGAATATTTTAAAGAATCTTGATATGTCTAATAAAGCTGTTAGAAATAATGGTGGTGGATTTTATAACCACAGCCTTTTCTGGGAAATCATGTCTCCAAATGGTGGCGGAAAACCAGAAGGAGAATTAGCAAGTGCAATTGATAGTGCTTATGGTTCTTTTGAAGCTTTTAAAGAAGAATTCTCTAAAGCTGCGGCCGGACAGTTTGGTTCTGGATGGGCATGGCTTTGTGTGCACAGCGGAGGAAAAGTAGAAGTTTGTTCTACTCCAAATCAGGATAATCCACTTATGCCCGAAGTAGGATGTGGAGGAGCTCCAATTTTAGGTATTGATGTATGGGAACATGCTTATTACCTAAATTACCAGAACAAACGTCCTGATTATATTGATGCATTTTTCAATGTGATAGACTGGAAAGAAGTATCCAGTCGTTATGCAAAAGCTAAATAATATTTTATTCTAAAAATTGAAAAGACCGCTTTTGGCGGTCTTTTTTTTGTTTTTATATGAATTAGATCCATAAAAAAAGGCGGAATGAAATTCCACCTTTTTTTGCCCCAAATCTACCATGAACTTAACCTACTTATGCTATGGTAGAGTGAATATAAAACGAATAATCGATATGAAATTACTTTTTAGATGAAATGCCTGTAAAAATAGTTAAAATACTGAAATACAGTTTTTTGAAGAGCTTTTTGCGCTTTTGTATTTGAGTTTATCCCATAAAAAAAGGCGGAATGAATCCACCTTTTTTTGCCCCAAATCTACCATGAACTTAACCTACTTATGCTATGGTACAGTGAATATAAAGCGAATAATTCATATGATTTCGGTTTTTAGATGAAATACCTATAAAATAGTTAAATAGCTGTAAAACAGTTTTATGGAGATCTATTTGCGCTTTTGTATTTGAGTTTATCCCATAAAAAAAGGCGGAATGAATTCCACCTTTTTTTGCCCCAAATCTACCATGAACTTAACCTACTTATGCTATGGTATTATAAAGATACTAAGAAAGATTCTGTGTTTACTAAATTTTAGACAAAGAGCTTAAAAATTAGTTAAGTGACTGAAAATCAAATTTTTGTTTAAAAAATAGACCTTATTTTTTTACAAATTTAATTCAGCCGAAAATAAAAAAAGGCGGAATGAATCCACCTTTTTTTGCCCCAAATCTACCATGAACTTAACCTACTTATGTTATGGCAATACTAAAGTAGATAGAATAATAGGATGCACAAAGAATATTAGATAAAGTGCAGGTATTTTAGTTTAATGGTAGTTTTAATAGGCTCTGTCCTTTTTGCCTTCGAAAAAGTTCATAAATGCCCGGTTTACAACCCTGTTTCCACCTGCAGTAGGATAATCACCTGTAAAGTACCAGTCTCCCAGATTTTTAGGGCAGGCCTTATGAAGATTGTCTACTGTTTGATAGATTACTTTTACATCAGCATTCACATTCTTGTCACACAGTAAATCTGATATTTTATCGGAAATTTCTTCATCTGTAAAGGGCTCATAGATTTCCTTTACAAAATTCTGTACTTCCTTATCATCAAGATCAACCTGCTCCTTACATTTGTTATATACCTTTTCAACAACATCGAATTTATTGTTGTCTTTTAATAATTCAAGAGCTGCCCTAAATGCTACCAGATCTTCCAGGCGAGCCATATCAATTCCATAACAGTCGGGATATCTAATTTGAGGAGCAGAAGAAACCACTACGATCTTTTTTGGTTTTAACCTGTCCATCATCTTGATGATACTCTTTTTAAGAGTAGTTCCTCTTACAATACTATCATCGATTATTACGAGATTATCATCAGGTTGAACAACGCCATAAGTAACATCATACACATGGGCTACAAGATCATCTCTGCTGCTGTCTTCTGTTATAAATGTTCTTAGTTTGACATCTTTTATAGCAATCTTCTCAGTTCTTAATCTATGAGAAAGTATCTCTTGAAGTCTGGCATCTGTTAGGGTTTCTTTTTCTTCAAGAATCGCCTCATTCTTTTGCTTGTTCAATTCATCCTGTGCCGCTTCCACCATTCCATAGAATGAAGTTTCCGCCGTGTTTGGAATAAATGAAAAAACGGTTTTTAAAGTGTCATGTTCTATTGATTTTAAAACATCTGGCATTAAAAGTCTACCAAGCATTTTTCGTTCTTCATAGATTTCAGCATCACTACCTCTTGAAAAGTAGATACGTTCAAAGGAACATGCTTTTCTTTCAAGAGGTTCAATGATTTCTTTAATAGAAACCGTACCATTTTTCTTGGTGATAATCGCATTTCCAGGGGGAAGTTCATGAACGTCTTTAAAGTCTACATTAAAAACTGTTTGTATTACCGGTCTTTCTGAGGCTACCACCACCACTTCATCATCTTTATAATAGTATGCCGGTCTTATTCCGGCTGGATCACGTAAAACAAAGGAATCACCATGCCCGATTAATCCGGCCATGGCATAACCACCATCCCAGTCTTTCGAAGATTTTCTAAGGATCTTAGCTACATTTAGTTTTTCTGCTATTACCGGGGATGCTTCAACCTTTGAGTAGCCTTCTTTCTTTAGTTTCTTGTATAATTTACGAACTTCAGAATCCAAAAAATGACCGATCTTTTCCATAACAGTAACGGTATCGGCTCTTTCTTTTGGGTGCTGACCAAGTTCAACAAGATTATTGAAAAGCTTATTCACGTTGGTCATATTGAAATTCCCTGCAACGATAAGGTTACGGTGCATCCAGTTGTTCTGTCTAAGAAATGGGTGAACACTTTCAATACTATTCTTTCCGAAGGTTCCATATCTCACATGTCCCAGGAAAACCTCTCCTAAATAAGGGATATATCTTTTTTGAAGTTCTGTATCCTCGGCATATTCAGGATTTGCTTTTATTTCATCATTGATCCTTTGATTGATCTGCGCAAAAATATCCTGGATTGGCTGCGCTGCATTAGATCTAACCCGGCTGATGTATCTTTCTCCTGGAATTGTGTTTAGTTTGATGCTTGCAAAACCGGCACCATCCTGGCCGCGGTTGTGCTGTTTTTCCATCATCAGGTACATTTTATTTACGCCATAAAATGCAGTCCCGTATTTTTCTTTGTAATAATCAAGAGGTTTTAAAAGTCGTATATGCGCAATTCCGCATTCGTGTTTTAGAGCATCACTCATACTATGGTTCCTTTTTGGAATGTTGTTGTGTTTGTCACAAAAAAAGCCCTGAAATTACAGGGCGTTATATTAATCTAGTTGCGTTTCGAATTGTGTTAGCTTCTTAAAATCCTGAAGCCTTTGATTCATTTCGGAATCGGATAGTTCCTGCATCCGTTCGGTTCCAAATTTCTCAACACAGAAGGAAGCCAGGTTAGAGCCGTATATAATGGCACTTTTCATATTTTCAAAAGAGATGTCTCCCGTTCTGGCGAGATAGCCTATGAAACCTCCAGCAAAAGTATCTCCTGCTCCGGTTGGATCAAATACTTCTTCCAATGGAAGGGCTGGTGCAAAAAATATCTGGTCTTCATGAAAAAGCAGGGCTCCGTGCTCGCCTTTTTTGATCACTACATATTTAGGGCCCATCTCTTCGATCTTTCTGGCTGCTTTTACTAAAGAATATTCTCCGGAAAGTTGTCTTGCTTCTTCATCATTAATGGTGATCACATCCACTTTTGCGATTACCTTTTTAAGATCTTCCAGAGTATTATCCATCCAGAAATTCATGGTATCCAGAACTACAAGTTTTGGACTTTCCACCTGCTCCAGAACACTAAGCTGCACTAGAGGATGTAGATTTCCTAACATCACATATTCAGAATCTTTATAATTTTCAGGAACAACAGGATTGAAATTGGCCAGGACATTTAATTGGGTGTCCAGAGTATCTCTACTATTAAGATCGTTATGGTATTTACCTCTCCAGAAAAATGTTTTCCCTCCTTCTACTACTTCAATACCATCTATGTTGATATTGTTATTTTTCATCAGGTCAAGATATTCCTGAGGAAAGTCATCTCCCACGACAGAAACCACAGCACTGTCTATATCAAAATTTGAAGCAGAGAGTCCTATATAGGTTCCTGCACCACCAAGAATTTTATCTGTTTTTCCAAAAGGAGTTTCAATAGCATCGAACGCAACGGTTCCAACAATAAGTAATTTACTCATAACGGGTTTTAAAAATGTCGCTGCAAATATACAGTTTGTTTTTCAAGCTGTAAACCTCAAAGAAGGTCCAAAATGTTAAGCTTTGTAACCGGTATCTTCTAAAAGGTCTTTTCCCTTGGAAGCCATTACCGCCAGAGCATCGCATCGCTCATTTTGAGGATGGTCGTTATGACCCTTGATCCATTGAAATTGCACCTCATGTCTTCGGAAGACTTTTAAAAATGCCTTCCATAGATCGGTGTTCTTTCGATTAGCAAAATTCTTCTTCTCCCAGTTAAACACCCAGCCTTTATTAACAGCATCTGCCACATATTTAGAATCTGTGAAGACTTTCGCCGGTGTGCCGGGATTTTTAAGTTTGCTCATAGCCACGATCACAGCCATCAGCTCCATTCGGTTGTTGGTAGTAAGCTTAAAACCCTGGGCATATTCTTTTTTATAGGGCTTGCCAACCCATTCCATGACCACGCCGAAACCTCCCGGTCCCGGATTTCCTCTTGCGGCTCCATCGGTGTAAATATGAACTTTAGGTGGATGCACTATTTGGTTTGTTCTAGTAGTTGCTGAATAACTTCCGGAAAATGTTTGTATTCCAACTGGTGTATTTTGCCGGCCAGGCTTTCTGAAGTATCATGTTTCTCTATGGAAGTAGTTGCCTGAAAAATAGTATTTCCTTCGTCGTATTTTTCGTTGACATAATGGATGGTAATGCCGCTTTCTTTTTCTCCTTCCTTAATTACAGTTTCATGAACTTTTGAACCATACATACCCTTTCCTCCATATTTTGGAAGTAATGCCGGGTGAATGTTTATGATTTTATCTGGGAACTCCTGAATGATCGCTGAAGGGAACAACCATAAAAAACCAGCCAAAACGATAAGATCTGGTTTCATATCTTTCAAAAGGTTCAAAATATCGTTAGAATGATAGAATGCTTCGCGATCAAATAGAAGAGATTTTACACTTAGATCATGGGCTTTTTTCAAAGCACCTGCAGATCTCCGGTTCGAAAAAACCGCTGAAACCTCGATATTATCAGCATTCTGGAAGTATTTTATGATATTTTCGGCGTTGGTACCTGAACCTGAAGCAAAAATCACAATTTTTTTTGTGGTCTTTTTTGTTTTATCGCTCAAAATAAGGCTGTTAACATTTATTGGGATGTAAAATTAAAGGCTTTCAACGAATTTTATGTAAATTAACACCACATTTTTAGAGTAAAAATCGGTTTTAAAATAAAGTTTTTTATTTTTGCCACCTAATCAAAATTAAAATAAAAAATTATGTCAGACATTGCATCAAGAGTAAAAGCTATTATCGTTGACAAATTAGGAGTTGACGAGAATGAAGTTGTAAACGAAGCCAGCTTCACCAACGACTTGGGTGCTGATTCACTAGACACAGTAGAATTGATCATGGAATTCGAAAAGGAATTTGATATTCAAATCCCAGACGATCAAGCTGAAAATATTGCTACTGTAGGTCAGGCAATTTCATATATCGAAGACGCTAAGAAATAAAATCAATACACCATATGGAGTTAAAGCGAGTAGTAGTTACAGGCCTTGGTGCCTTAACCCCAATTGGTAATAATTTACAGGACTATTGGGAAGGACTTATAAGCGGTAAAAGTGGTAGTGCGCCTATCACTTATTTTGATGCGGAAAAGTTCAAAACTAAATTCGCTTGTGAACTCAAAAATTTTGATCCTCTAGATCATTTTGATCGTAAGGAAGCAAGAAAACTGGATAGATTTGCTCAGTATGCCATGGTTTCGGCAGATGAAGCTATTCAGGATTCAGGAATCGACCTGGACACTGTAGATAAATTTCGAGTTGGAGTTATTTGGGGTGCAGGAATCGGAGGACTGGAAACCTTCCAGAATGAGGTAATCAATTTTGCACAAGGAGATGGTTCTCCAAGATTCAATCCTTTCTTTATTCCGAAGATGATTGCAGATATTGCCCCTGGTAATATTTCTATCAAACACGGATTTATGGGAGCGAATTATACCACCGTATCGGCTTGCGCATCATCGGCAAACGCCATGATTGATGCCTTAAATAATATACGTTTAGGCCATAGTGATATAATTGTGTCTGGAGGTTCTGAAGCTGCCGTAACTCAGGCAGGAATGGGTGGTTTTAACGCAATGCATGCCCTTTCTACGAGAAATGACAGCCCGGAAACAGCATCCAGACCGTTTGACGCTACCAGAGACGGATTTGTGCTTGGTGAAGGTGGTGGGGCGCTTATACTGGAAGAGTATGAGCATGCCAAAGCCAGAGGAGCTAAGATCTATGCAGAAGTATTAGGCGGTGGTTTATCATCTGATGCTTATCATATGACCGCACCACACCCGGAAGGGGATGGAGTGGTTAGAGTAATGCAGAACTGCCTTAAAAATGCCGGACTTAAACCGGAGGATATTGATGCGATCAATACTCACGGAACCTCGACACCTCTTGGTGATGTTGCTGAACTTAAAGCAATATCGAAGGTTTTTGGTGAACATGCGAAGAACATCAATATCAATTCCACCAAGTCTATGACCGGACATTTATTGGGTGCAGCAGGAGCTATTGAAGCAATTGCAGCAATCCTCTCCATGAAATATGGAATAGTGCCGCCAACGATTAATCACCAGAACATTGATGAAAACATCGATCCTGAATTAAACCTTACACTTAATAAGGCTCAGAAAAGAGACGTGAATGTAGTGATGAGTAATACGTTTGGTTTTGGAGGTCACAACGCCTGCGTGGTGTTTAAGAAATTAGACGAATAAGCAATGAGTGTTATTCGTAACATATTAAATTCCCGTTCTTTTAAAGGCGGGAATTTTTTTAATATAATTACTGAAATACTGGGTTTCAAACCTAAAGCAATCACTCATTATAAAAAGGCATTTACGCATAGATCTTTGAACCGAAAAGATGAGGAAGGAAATGCTATAAATTTTGAGCGAATGGAATTCCTTGGGGATGCCATGCTTAGTGCAGTGGTGGCTTCTCACTTGTTTAAGGCCGTTCCAGGTGGTAATGAAGGTTATCTAACAAAAATGAGGTCTAAAGTAGTTAGCCGTAAACACCTGAACGAATTAGGTAAAGATCTCGGTTTGATAAGTCACGTTCAAACCAATATCCCTAAAGAACAATTTGGGGTTAATATACACGGAAATCTTTTTGAAGCCCTGGTGGGCGCTATATATCTTGACAGAGGATATAAGTACTGTAAACGTTTTATCCATGAGCGGGTTATAGATCCTTATGTAGATATAGAACAACTGGAAGGAAAGGTGATTAGTTATAAGAGCCTGGTAATAGAGTGGTGCCAGAAGGAGAAAAAAGAATTCGATTACGAGGTATATGAGGATACAGGCAATGATGAGCTAAAACATTTTGCGGTAAAACTTCGTATAGCAAAAAGAGTTGTTGCTAAAGCAAGAGCCACTTCCAAAAAGAAAGCCGAGGAGAAAGCATCCAAAAGAGCCTATTACGCTCTTCAAAATCAAATGGACTAATTTTTGACGATTTAACGTAAACTAAAACGTTTTCGTAAAAAATTAGGAATTTTAAGGCCCTAATATCTTCATTTTGTTAATCATATAGTATCTTTAACCTTAAAGTATAAGTTTATGCTATTGCATAAAATGCTTCCGGAAGTTGAAGAAGAGCATTTTTATTTAATCGCCATTTATTCCTCGTTAGAGGGATATAAAATGGCGTATTTTATAAATAAGTATCTTAAAGTCAAGCTTGAGAGAGAGCCTAGGGATATAGACTTTAATCATTCCGAATTTAATGCATTCTATGCTTTGTATTCGCATAAAGCTCCAAATTCCTACTACAGCTTAGACCTGGTTGCGAACAAATTTAAAGGAGAGCCGAAACGAATACTCAGTTCAGGATCACTTTTTGACGAGGAAGAATTAAGTCCGCAAGAAGTAAATCTTATTCCTGAATATAATAAAGTTGATTTTTTTCTAAAGATCAGTGAAGAAATTCAGCTAAAAGAATTCAACAGGGTACTCAATAAAATTGGACAATTACCCGGAGTTCAGGCAGCATATGCTATAGACATTGATAAAATAAAATCCAAACAAAATCTAATTTTCGAATAATGCCTACCAACAAAAAGACTAAAATAGTTGCCACACTGGGCCCTGCAACCAGTAGTAAGGATACTTTAAGAAAAATGTTGCAGGAAGGTGTAAATGTTTTCCGTATCAATTTTTCTCACGCAAATTACGATGATGTAAAAGAGAGAATAAAAATGATCCGGGAGCTAAATGAAGAAGATGGATTTAACGCTGCCATTCTTGGCGACCTCCAGGGGCCAAAGCTTCGTGTAGGGGTAATGAAGGAAGAAGTTGTTGTTAATGAAGGTGATCATATCGTTTTTGCGACCGGTGAAGAATTTAAAGGAACTGCGGAAAGAGTTTATATGAATTATGACTCTTTCCCTAGAGATGTAAAGGCCGGAGAAAGAATTTTGCTGGACGACGGTAAACTAATCTTTGAAGTAGTAAGCACGAATAAAAAGAATGAAGTAAAAACAAAAGTTATTCAGGGAGGTCCTTTAAAATCTAAAAAAGGAGTGAACCTTCCAAATACCAATATTTCCCTGCCCGCTTTAACTGAAAAGGATGTGAAAGATGCTATTTTCGCCTGCGAAATTGGTGTAGACTGGATGGCTTTATCTTTTGTAAGACATGCAGAAGACTTAATGGAACTTCAGGAGTTGATTAAAAAACATACTGAGTATAAGATTCCAATTATTGCAAAAATTGAAAAACCTGAAGGGGTAGCCAATATAGATAAGATCGTGGCATACTGTGATGGTCTTATGGTTGCTCGTGGAGATCTTGGAGTTGAAATTCCAGCCCAGGAAGTACCATTGATCCAAAAGAAGCTGGTTCTAACGGCTAAAAAAGCCAGAATTCCTGTGATCATTGCAACTCAAATGATGGAAACCATGATCACCAGCCTTACTCCAACCAGAGCTGAGGTAAACGATGTGGCGAATTCCGTTATGGATGGGGCCGATGCTGTTATGCTTAGTGGAGAAACTTCAGTAGGACAATATCCTGTTCAGGTGATCCAAAAAATGGCTCAAATTCTAGAAAGTGTTGAGAATTCACCACTTATCAAGGTTCCGCATGAACCGCCACATGTAAGAACAAAGAGATATATTACAAAAGCAGTTTGTTATCATGCTGCTCATATGGCGAACGAGATCAAGGCCAAAGCGATCTGTACATTGACCAATAGTGGTTATACCGCTTTCCAGATCTCTGCCTGGAGACCTGAGGCTCATATTTTAGTATTTACTTCTAACAGAAGAATACTTAATCAATTAAGCCTACTTTGGGGCGTAAAAGCTTTCTTTTATGATAAGTTCGTAAGTACAGATGAGACCATTGAAGACATTAGCTCTATGGCCAAGAAATTCAAGTTTGTTGAAACGGGGGATTTCACTATTAACCTTGCTGCGATGCCAATTACGGCAAAAGGAATGGTAAATACTTTAAGAGTTTCTGAAATAGAGTAAACCCTGTTTATAATATTAAGAGCCACGTTTTCACTAAAAGCTATTAGTGCATTCGCGGCTCTTTTTTTTGACTTTTTTCAGATTAAGATCTAATCATGAAAAGTTATTAAAATTTAAATTTTAGCTGAACAGAGATCTCTTTTTCAGTTTCTTTTGAATCTCCTTTTTCGTTGTTAAGATTTGATAAACTAATACCTAGCAATCTTACAGAATTCTTCATCTTTTCCTGGTAAAGCAACTCCTTAGCGATCTCAAGCATCAACTCTTTACTTGAAATATAATAATTAATGGTTTTGCTGCGGGTTTGAAGCGTGAAATCACTGTATTTGATCTTTAGGGTAACGGTTTTTCCTGCTACCTTGCTTTTTGTCAGGCGACGCTCGATCTCTTCTGCAATATTTTCAAGCCTTTCCAGCATAAAGATTTCTGAAGAGATATTTTCATTAAAAGTTCTTTCCGCACCGAGAGATTTTCTAATGCGATGAGGTTTTACCTCGCTGTTATGGATACCTCTAACAACGTTATAGAAATGCGAACCACTTTTCCCGAAGTGTTCAGAAAGGTATTCTTCAGTCTTTGTTTTAAGATCCTTACCGCTGAAAATTCCCAGACGGTACATTTTTTCAGCAGTTACTTTACCAACTCCATAAAACTTCCTGATATCAAGATCTTCCAAAAATTCAAGAACTTCTTCGGGTGGTACGGTTTTCTGACCATTGGGTTTGTTGACATCACTGGCGACTTTGGCAATAAATTTATTAATAGAAATTCCTGCGGAAGCATTAAGCCCGGTCTTTTCTTTGATCCTGTTTCTTATACGTTTGGCAATAAGCGTTGCGCTGGGCAGTCCTTTCTTGTTTTCGGTGACATCTAAATAGGCCTCATCCAGGGATAGAGGCTCCACCAGATCGGTATATTCGAAAAAGACCTCTCTTATCTGCTGTGAAATCTCTTTATATCTTTCAAAACGAGGCTTTACAAATATTAGATCAGGACAGTTCCGCTTAGCGATAACGCTGCTCATCGCGCTCCTAACTCCAAATTTCCTGGCTTCATAACTGGCTGCGCTTACCACTCCTCTTTGGGAACTACCACCCACAGCAACAGCTTTTCCCCGAAGTTCAGGATTGTCCAGCTGTTCTACTGATGCATAAAAGGCATCCATATCTATATGGATAATTTTACGAAGTCTTTCCACCTTGCAAATTTATATAATATCTTTAGTGTAAATAATGTGTTTACTTAAATGAATACTCAGAAAACAGCAATAATTCTTGGCGCAACCGGGTTAACGGGAAGTATTTTACTAGATAAACTTATCCAAGACCATCGGTATAGGAAAATTAAGATTTTCTCAAGAAATCATGTTCGGCAGAAACATGAAAAAATTGAAGAATACCTGATCGATTTATTTGAGCTGGAAAAATTTGCAGATCTGTTTAAAGCTGATGAAGTTTATTGTTGTGTAGGAAGTACCCAAAAGAAAACCCCCGATAATGATACTTACAGGATGGTAGATTTTGGAATTCCCGCTACTGCAGCAAGACTTTCCAAAAAAAATAATATTGGAACTTTCCAGGTAATTTCTGCCATGGGAGCCGATGAGAAGAGCAGCTTCTTTTATAATCGTGTAAAAGGTGAAATGGAAGGAGCGGTCATGGAAAACCATATTTCCAATACTTATATACTGCGGCCTTCTCTAATTGGTGGAAACAGAGAAGAGAGGCGTCCTATGGAATTTATCTGGAAGAAGGTCATGAATTTTGGAGATCATTTGCTGGTGGGAAAACTTAAAAAGTATCGAACTATACACCCAGAGACCATTGTAAATGCGATGATTTATTTGGCTAACAATGATTACCAAAGCGGGAAAATAGAATCTGACGAAATAAAACTAATCGCAGAAAAATTTACGAATTAGAATGAAAGAGATAGAAAGAAAATTCCTTGTAAAATCTGATATGTATAAACAAGAATCGAATAAAAAAACGCTTTTTATTCAGGCATATTTAAATACTCATCCGGAACGGACCACAAGAATTCGAATTAGTGATGACAAAGCCTTTATTACCATAAAAGGGAAATCTTCTGAAAGTGGATTATCTCGTTTCGAGTGGGAGAAGGAGATCGATTTAAAGGAAGCGAAAGAATTATTGAAGATCTGTGAACCGGGAAAGATCGAAAAGTATAGATATCATGTAGATTTTGGGAATCACACTTACGAGGTAGATGAATTTATGGAGGATAATGACGGACTTGTCCTTGCAGAAGTTGAACTACGCGAGGAGAATGAATCTTTTGAGAAACCCCAATGGCTGGGAGAAGAAGTCACCGGCAACCTTGATTATTATAATTCTAATCTAATTTCAAAACCTTATAAAAACTGGAACTAATGAAAAATCTAATACTTTTTATGATCCTGGGCCTTGCTTTATCATGTACAGACGCTCCTGAAAAACAGACCACGTCCGGGAATGAACTTCAAAATAAAGATTCCTTGGTAGAAAAGTCTCCGGATATGAATGAGGTTGAAAGTGATCTCAAGACTAAGGGATATCAAACATTTAGGTATAAAGAAGGGGATACTACCTATTTAATGCAGCAATACTTTATGGTATTTTTGAAGTCTGGACCTACACGCAGCCAGGATTCAACCGAAGCGGCGGAACTTCAGAAGAAACATTTGGCCCATCTTGGGCGTATGGCCAGAGAAGGATATACTAGTTTAACAGGACCCATGGGGGATGATGGCGATCTAAGAGGTATTGTGGTTTATAATACAGCTACCCAGGAAGAGGCTGATAGTTTGGCTAATTTGGATCCTATGGTTAAATCCGGTAGACTGGTAGTCGAAGTACATCCGTGGTGGGTGGCCAAAGGAGGGGAATTAAAATAGAATTATGGAATCAACTAATATATTACCGGAATTAAAATATGTGGGCCATGAGAAGCAAAAGCTCACCTTACATTTATTTTTCCAGATTATGGGAAAAATAAGAATGTGCTTTATGCCAAGAAAAAATCATTGGTGGTATATTACTTTATATGTGAATGAAAGAGGTTTTACAACGGGACCCATTGCAATTGAAAATGGATTTCAATCCTTTTCGGTAAATCTTAATTTGTTTGAAAATGTACTGGAAGTATTTAAGAGCACCGGGGAACACAGGTCTTTCCAATTGGATAATGAGCTAAGCGTTGCTGAATTTTATAAGAGGTTGCTATCTATTTTGGAAAACCTTGCTATAGATGTAAAGATCAACGGGAAACCTTATGATCTAAATATAGACCGAAAGTTCTCAGAGATTACTGAAATTCATCAATATGATAAAGAATATGCGACCGTTTACTGGAAAACCTTTCGATGGGTAGATTCTGTTTTTAAAGAATTTAGCGGAAGATTTTATGGTAAGACCTGTCCAGTTCATTTATACTGGCATTCAATGGATCTTGCAGTGACCAGGTTTTCTGGTAAAAAAGCTCCGGCAATGCCAAAAGAGGCAAGAATTTCAGATAAAGAAGCTTATAGCCATGAGTGTATAAGTTTTGGTTTCTGGGCTGGGGATGATAATGTTCAGGAACCGGCATTTTATTCCTATACCTATCCTGCTCCCGAGAATATTGATCAAGAGGAGTTGACTCCGAAAAGTGCTAACTGGATCATGAATAACGGAAGTCACATGGCAGTTTTAACCTATGCCGATCTTCAGAAAGAAGATAATCCAAGAAATGTTTTACTGGACTTTATGGAATCGGCCTATCAGGCAGGTGCTCAATTAGCGGGCTGGGATATTGAAAATTTCAAGGTTCCGCCTTTAAAAGATCTTTAAAGAGAAGTGATCTTGTCTACGATCACATGTTTGGGTAATACTCCAGATTCACGCCACAATTGTTTTCCTTTTTTGAAAAGCATCATTGTTGGAACACCCCGTACCTGATACTTTGTAGCCAGAGGTTGATTTTTATCTACATCAATCTTTACAATTTTCACATTGTCTCCAAGCTCTTCCTTAACTTGCTTTAGGATAGGAGCAAGGGATTTACAAGGCCCACACCAGTCTGCATAAAAATCAATGAGAACAGGTGTCTCACTTTCGATAATTTCACTGAAATTACTTTTCATAATCTGAATTTTAAGAAATAAAGATAAGAATTAGTGCTGAAGCTTATATTTAAGAGTAGGTTAAAAAAGTGACCTCAAACCCTAAAGTCTGAGGTCACATTCAACCAACAACTAACAATAAAAATTTAATTACTTCCAGCCACCGCCAAGAGCTTCATATAAATCTACCACTGCTTTTAACTGATTGTATTTCGCGTTGGAGAGATCTAAACTGGAATTTAACGCATTTTCCCGGGCCGTAAGCACCTCGAGGTAATTTGCGAGACCGTTATTCAATAATTCTTCTGAATAGTCTGTAGCAAGACCATAAGCCTCATACTCCTTTTTTTTCACCTCAATTTTTCGGGTAGCCGATTGATAAGAGAAAAGGGCGTCTGAAACTTCTTTACTCGCGGTCAAAATTGCTCTTCTGAATTCCAGGCTGGCCTGTTTCTGTTCGGCCTGTGAAACTTCATATTCTGTTCTAATTCTTCTTCCATTTAAAATTGGTTGTGCCAATCCTCCAACAATGGTTGCAAAAAGGGAATTTGCACTAAAGAGATCTCCCGCTTCCAATGCCTGTAAACCTCCGGTGGCTGATAATGTTAGGGAAGGATAAAAGTTACTCTTCGCCACATTAGTAAGTTCAAATGCATTCACCAGTTGATATTCAGCAGCAATTACATCTGGACGATTTCTTAATAATTGCACCGGCACCCCAATGTTTAATTCAGTAGTGATTTCTTGATCCTCAAGATCAGATCTCTCAATTTGCATCGGAGCTTCTCCCAGTAAAATCGACAACGTATTTTCCAACAATCTTTCCTGATTTTCAAGATCGATCAGGATTCCCTTTGCCGTATAATACTGAGCCTCGGTTTGTTTTACACCCACTTCAGTTAGATTCCCTGCTTCCTTTAAGGCCTGTGTTGTTTCCAGGCTATTTTCACGGGTTTCTATAGTTTTTTCGGTAATTCTTATCTGTTCATCCAGAGATAATAATTGATAATAAGTAGAAGCGATACTGGCTATTAACCTTGTCTTTACAGCCTGATGCGCTGCAATACTTTGAAGGTAGCTGGCCTTGAAAGCACGTTTCTGACTTCTTATTTTCCCCCAGATATCTGCTTCCCAGGAAAGATCTGCGCTTAACTGATATTGGTTTACGGAGCTAAAAAGACTACCAAACTGGCTATTTTTTGATAATTCCTGATGGGTATAAGTGCCGTTCCCATTAATGGTTGGGAGATAACCTGCTTTTCCCTGTTTTACATAGGCTTCAGCTGCAATTATCTGTTGAAGCGCGATCCTGATATCGATATTATTCTCAAGACCTTTTTCAATATAATCCTGAAGTATTGGGTCGTTGAACATTTCAGTCCATGAGATATTTGCCATATTCAGGCTGTCTTGTTCAATATTATCGGTTCTATAATATTCATCCTTTACCACTTCCGGCTGTTCGTAGTCTTTTGCAACAAAACAGGATTGAAGACTTAGAAGTGCTAAGACTGCAATTATTATTTTCAGATTTGATAATGCGTTCATTTTCTTCGATTTCCTGATTTGATTAATCGTTTTTTATAGTTTCAGGTTTCTTACCAATCCTTTCCTGTAACCACTGGAATACAATGAATAGGATAGGGATCACAAAAATTCCGAAAACGGTTCCTATCAATAGTCCTCCGGCTGCACCTGTACCAATCGACCTGTTCCCTTCGGCACCAACACCGTTCGCCAGGACTAATGGAAGCAAACCAAGAATAAATGCAAAAGAGGTCATTAGAATAGGTCGCAATCTAACTTTGGCTCCATCAATGGCGGCTTCGGTGATCGAAAGACCTTCATATCTGCGTTGCCGGGCAAATTCTACAATTAAGATCGCATTTTTTGCCAGTAATCCAATTAGCATGATCAGTGCGATCTGGAAATAGATGTTATTTTGATTGTCTGTAGCCCAGGTGGCAAGGTATGCTCCTGCAACACCAATTGGTAAAGAAAGTATCACCGAAAATGGTAACAGGTAGCTTTCGTATTGTGCGGCCAGCAGGAAATAAACAAAAACAATGCTCAACATAAAAATAAGGCCGGCCTGTCCTGCAGAAGAGATCTCCTCACGGGTTAATCCGGAAAATGCCACATCATAACCGGAAGGAAGTACATCTTCTGCAGTTCTCTTTATGGCATCAATCGTCCCACCGGAGCTATAACCGGGGGCAGCGGTACCATTTATGGCAACAGCATTAAATAGGTTGAATCTGCTAATACTTTGTGGGCCGTAGATCCTATTCAAGGTAACATATTGTGATACGGGCGACATTTCTCCCTCAGAAGTTCGAACATACATGCTGTTCAGACTTTCCTTTGAAACCCTTTCCGCCGGAAGTGACTGAACGAAGACACGGTATTGTTTTCCAAACCGGCTGAAATTAGCCGTATAAATTCCACCGATATATCCCTGCAATACAGATAGAATGTCATTAACCCCAACCCCTGCTTGTTTAGCTTTAGCAGTATTGATGTCTATCCTAAGTTGTGGGTAGTTCGTACTAAACGGATTTGAAGCATAAGCAACCTCGGGTTGCTGATTGAGGTTGTTTACGAAAGTATTCGCCGTTTCATCCAGATCCTCCAGACTACCGGCTTCCCTGTCCAGCAACTGCATTTCGAATCCATCTGCACTACCAAATCCGGGTACCGATGGCGGAGTGAAATAAATGATCTTGGCATCACTAATACTCGAAGACTTCTGATTTAATTTTGCGATTATATTTTCAATACTTGTCTCTTCGGTTTCCCTGTTTTCCCAGTCTTCCAGGATGATAAAGCCCATAAAGTTTGAGCTACCAGCACCAGAGAAAAAGTTTCTTCCTGCAATTACAGTTGCTGTTCTTACCCCTTCTACATCCTGCATCTGGTCATAAAGTAACTGGGAGGTTTCGAAGGAACGGTCCAGTGAAGAACCTGGTGGCAGATCACCATTTACGAATATCACTCCTCGGTCTTCGGTAGGTACAAATCCCGAAGGAATTGAACTGTTGGCCCAGAATATTACTCCTGCAGTAATCGCCAGAAATACAAAACCGATCCATTTATGTCTGGTTAAAAATCCCAGTGAACGGGTGTATTTTTCCTTGGTGGCATTAAAGGCGGCATCAAAGGCAGCATAGAATTTTTGTAAAAGATTTTTCTTTTTATCTTCTTCTTTCTCCGGTTTCAGAAAAATGGCGCATAAAGCCGGACTTAGCGTAAGCGCATTCACTGCCGAAATTAAAATAGCGATAATGAGAGTGACACCGAACTGCTCATAAAACACTCCGGCAGGTCCCTGAATAAATGTAATTGGGATAAATACCGCCGCCATCACCAGTGTTATGGATACTATAGCTCCTGCAATTTCACTCATTGCTGAAATAGAAGCTTTCCGTGGATCTTTTTCTCCACCTTCAAGTTTAGCATGCACCGCTTCTACTACTACGATCGCATCATCTACCACAATACCAATGGCAAGGACCAAAGCGAAAAGTGTGAGCAAATTGATTGAATATCCAAGCAGGTTCAAAAAGAAAAAAGTACCAATGATGGAAACCGGAACGGCGATTGCCGGAATTAAGGTCGATTTTAGGTCCTGAAGAAAAATAAACACCACCAGGAAAACCAATAGAAATGCTTCGATTAAGGTGGTTTTTACTTTTGAGATCGAAGCGGTAAGGAATTTATTTGTGTCATAATTTACTATATAATCCACTCCTTCCGGAAATTCCTTCTTCATTTCGTCCAGCTTTCCGTATATCTCTTCAATGATCTCCTGGGCGTTGGATCCCGGGGTCTGGAATACCCCAAAACTTAAGGCAGGATGGCCTTTAGATCTGGAAAGTGAAGAATAGGATTGCGCACCCAATTCTACCGTACCAACATCCTTCAGTCGCAGTAATTCACCATTTTCCTGAGCCTTGATGATCACATCGCTGTACTGTTCAACATTTTTATATCTTCCGCCATATTTCAAGACATATTCAAAAGATTCACCAGCATTTTGTCCAAGAGAACCTGCAGCAGCTTCAAGACTCTGCTCTCCAATCGCCGAGGTAACATCTGAAGGAACCAGGCTATAATTTGCCATTTTTACCGGATCCAGCCAAACCCTCATGGCATAATCCTTACCACCAAAAACGGTTACATCTCCCACCCCATTGATCCGTTGTAGTTCAGGTTTAATATTGATGTTAAGGTAATTTTGAAGGAAGGTATCATCAAAATCTGGATTGGTGGAATATATCCCTGCATATAACAAGGCAGAATTCTGTGCTTTGGTGGTAGTTACTCCAGCACGTATTACCTCAGAAGGCAGGATGGAGTTTGCCTGTGCAACCCGATTTTGCACATTTACTGCAGCAATATCGGGATCATATCCCTGTTCAAAAAACACCTGAATGTTGGCAGTACCATTATTACTTGCGCTGGAAGTGATATACTTCATCCCTTCCACACCATTAATCTGTTCTTCTATCGGGATAATCACACTCTCTACAATGGTTTCGGCATTGGCTCCGGGATAGGATGCGCTTACCTGTACTGTTGGAGGGGCAATATCAGGATATTGTGTTACTGGAAGTTGAGATAACCCAAGCAGTCCAAGGATCACGATAATAATCGAAATTACGGTGGAAAGTACGGGACGTTCTATAAATGTTTTTAACATAATAACTTATTTGAATACCTGGTCAAATGAACCTGTAATACTGTCCAGACTAACTTTTTTAGGCTTTATTTTCATTCCCGGCCTAACCTTCCCGGTTCCCTGAGCCAGTATTATATCTCCAGCTTTAACACCATCATCTTCACTGATCACATAAAGGTTTCTAACCTCGCTTAGAATATCGATGGCGCTTGAGGAAAGGGTGTCGGCAGCGACTTTGTAAACAAAGGTTTGGCCCTGTCTTTCATAGGTAGAAAGGCTGGGTACGACGATCGCACTTTCATAGGTCTTTGGAATTTTTACAGTTCCACTACTACCATTTCTCAGTAGTCCGTTATTTTCAAATTTTGCTCTGAAAGATACGGTTCCGGTCTGCTCATCTATATTTCCAGATACTGTTTCTATCGTTCCCTTTTTTTCATATTCCCTGGAATTTGCCATGATAAGATCGATTTCTGGCATATTTTTGATCTTTTCAGAGGTAGTTTCTCCTTTAGCATCGCTCATAAAATCAAGAAAATCCTTCTCGTTCATAGAAAAGATGGCATAAACATTTTTAATGGAAGAAACCTGGGTGAGCGGGGTTTGATCCTGTGGACTAACCAGCGTTCCTTTTCTATAATTTATTTTTCCGACCACACCGTCTACCGGGCTCTTTATATTTGCGTATCCTATATTCGCTGCGATGCTATTATAACTACTTTTTGCCTGTTGTAGTTTAGCTTTGGCGGTCTCCAGTTGCACGCTACTTATGATATTTTTATCTACAAGCGGCTTGAGTTTGTTCACTTCAACCTGGGCAGCGTTAACATTGGCTTTAGCAGCCGATGCGTCCTGGTTTAAAGATTCGGTTTCTAATTTGAACAATAATTGTCCCTTGTTCACTTCTTCACCTTCTTCTACAAGTACATCTGTAATATACCCCGAGACCTTGGCTCGAACAGCACTATTTATAGATCCTTCAATATTAGCAGGGTAGGATTGATAAGCCGTAACCGTCTTACGAGGGACTTCCAGAACTGGGTAGGTAGGAGCTGGTCCTGCGGCAGTTTTTGCTTTTGACTCTTCATTATCACATGAAACAAATCCAGCGAGGCTTATTAAAGCAATAACAATTAGAAAATACTTTCTCTTTTTCATAGCAATTTTTGATTGTTAGTCATTTTCATATTGAGTTACTCGCTGGATGGTAATTTCCAGATTTTGTTTTTGAGCAATCAAATATTCTTTATATAAAACGGCCACACCGCCGGTTTGTTCAAATTTATCAGTATTGTATAAAGCATTGAAATCATGGATTTTTTCTATCAGGCGTATATCCTCATTAATCTGATCCAGATTTTCTTTCAGCGTATTTTTTAAATAGGTCTTGCTCGCTCTGAAGTATCTTTTTCTATCCCCCGGCTTGGTAAAATATTCCACTTTATTTGTTTGCATAAGTAAATTCAATTGGGTGGAAACCGAGCTTTTACTGGCCTTCGTAATCTCAATGATCTCATCGAAGGTATGACCATCATTTGGAGACAGGATCATGATAACATATATCCTTGCTGCAAGAGGAGCCAGATTATGAACTTTCTCAAAGTGGACCCCGATCTCTTCGATCAACTTCCTTTTTTCCTCAGAACAACAATCCATAGTTATTTTTTCAAAATTCAGTGTGCAAAGATAGTGTTGGTTCGGTTTTTACCGAACTAAACAAACTTAATTATTCGTTAAAAAAAATTTGAAACAGATCCGTAATCCAGAAGCAAATATTCGGATGATTAATTATCTGGTTTTAAGGATATCCAGGTCAGAAGATTTTATAACATATCCAATTCTTATCATGCTTGTATACTTATTGTAGTCTATCAGGCTCTCGGCATACCCTACAAACCATTCCACCATCAGGTATTGGTTTCCGGCATTTTTGAAGAGTTTATAATAGATTTTAGAGCCCATAGAGCCTTTCCAGTCTTTTAGACCTTTCCTGAAAGTTACCTCAGCGATTAACTGGTTAGATAATATGGTTTGTTCCACTTTAATTTCTCCCAGGCCTACATAATCCAATAGATCTGGATGATTATCGGTGTAATCAAAAGGAGCCCATGCCTTCACGCTTAATATAGTTCGTTTACCCAGCGGGGTGTGGAAAGCACCGGTAAGTCTATTCCAACTTCTGCTTGATATACTGTCTCTGCCGTTGGATTCGTGTTCAAACTTTAATTCGGCAAGACCAGATATGTTGCCTTCCTTATTAAAAACCGGTTTTCCCAAACCAAGGGCGGGATTAAAGTTGATCTCAGCAAAAGGGCTGGATTTACGGTATACGTTCCAAAATGCTTTTTGAGAATAGCTTAGAAATAAATAAGTATTTAGAGGTAACGTAGTTCTGGTAACTAATTGTTTGAAGCTTATCTGATATTTAATATCGGAAGTGTTTTTCGTGATAGCTTTATTGGTAGGCACTCCACTAATAAAATAATTATCATGATAACTGGAAAACGAGGGCATTTTTTGAATGGTATCATAAACCTCAGCTCTCGTTAAACGTTGGGAGAAGGCAGTAGATTCTATGAAAAAAACTGATAATATTAAATATATAAATAGTAGTCTTTTCATAAACAGCATTTATTCTCTTAGACCTGAGTGCTTTATAATCGCAAAGTTACTTTTAACTTTTCAGGTAAAGGAGAAAATTCAATTTGATATTGGCGAAGGAGTGCATAAAAAAAATATCCAATTTCTTTATTCAATATTTTCTTTCACCTTCTTTCTCTTTGTAAAGCCCAATTTTAAGCTCTCCTTTTCCATTCATCGCGGCCCGGTACATTCCGGCAGTATTGAATTCCATCGCAACATTTCCGTTATGATCTATCGCAATAATACCTCCATCACCGCCCATTGCCGGCAATTTATTCTGAATTACTTCATGCGTAGCTTCTTCCAGAGAAACTCCTTTATATTCCATCATTGCCGAAATATCATAAGCCACAACCCCTCTGATAAAATACTCACCCCATCCGGTACTGGATATGGCGCAGGTTTTATTGTTGGCATAGGTTCCGGCTCCTATAATAGGGGAATCTCCAATTCGATTATATTTTTTATTAGACATTCCTCCTGTCGAGGTTCCTGCAGCCAGGTTGCCATTCTTATCTAAAGCGGCACAGCCAACGGTTCCGAATTTCTCATCTTTTACAAATGGATCATAGAATGCGGTTTTATTACTTTTCTCCTTCTCTCTATCCCGGGCCCTTTCCATGGCCTTGAATCTCTTTTCGGTATAGAAATATGCAGGATCCACAATTTCAAGGCCCTGTTCTTTGGCAAATTGTTCTGCACCTTTACCGGAAAGCAAGACATGCTCAGAATTCGTCATTACTTCATATGCAAGATTAATTGGGTTTTTCACATTTGTTACTCCCGCTACAGCACCTGCATTAAGGGTCTCTCCATCCATGATCGAGGCATCCAGCTCGTTCTTTCCTTCATTTGTGAAAACCGCTCCTTTCGCCGAGTTAAACAGCGGACTATCTTCCATAACATTGATTGTTCTTTGTACGGCTTCCAAAGCAGTTCCTCCATTTGCCAGGATTTCATGCCCTGTTCTTATCGCTTCCTCAAGTTTAGCCTTATATGCCTGTTCAAGGGAGTCGCTCATATTTTCTTTTAGAATGGTTCCTGCTCCTCCATGAATTACGATCCCAAATTCCTGAGTGCTATCAGCTTCTATATTTTTTTCAGGCTCTGTCTTTTTATTTTCCTGTTCTCGATGTTTGATATTATCACAAGAAATAAAACAAATGAGACTGAATAGCAGCAGTATATTTTTCATGAATATTGATTTTGTTCTGAAAGTTAATCAAATTCAAAAAAATTCTGGAAAGCTAAAAAGGTAGAAAAAATTAAATTTTGGAAAACATGCTTGTTTCCTGCATAATCAGTAATTTTAGGTAAAAACTAAGCTATGGGAGTTGAAGGACCTTTTAATTTAAATAAATGGATAGAACAAAACCGCGAAAGTTTAAAACCACCGGTTGGAAACAGAAATCTTTATAAAGAATCTGGGGACTATATCGTAATGATCGTTGCCGGACCAAACGCCCGTAAAGATTACCATTATAATGAGACCGAGGAGCTTTTTTATCAGCTGGAGGGTAATATTGAGGTTCATATTCAGGAAGATGGTGAGAAGAAAACGATGAAACTGGGACCTGGTGATATGTATCTTCACCCTGCAAAAATACCACATTCACCAGTTAGGCACGACGGATCTATTGGGCTGGTCGTGGAACGAAAAAGGTTAAGTGAAGATGGAAAGGACGGACTCATCTGGTATTGTGATAATTGTAATCATAAACTTTACGAAGTTTATTTCCCTCTTCAGGATATTGAAACCGATTTCCTAAAGCATTTCAGGAATTTCTACACCAGTAAAGAACTTAGAACCTGTGATAACTGCGGAGAGGTAATGCCTGTTGATGAGCGTTTCACAGCCGTTGAGGAATAGCGGTTTATTTTTACTATTTTCGCAACAACTACACAAATTAATCGATAAAAACGCAAATTAATGAGCAAAATCGCTGAAGAATTCGGGATTAAACAAGCCCTGAAAGATTTAGGTTTAAAAGACATCAACAACGGAACCTCAACCGGAAACGACTGGTTTAGTAACGGAGATATCATAGAATCTTATTCTCCTGTTGATGGAGCACTTATAGGAAAAGTAAAGGCAACTACTAAAGAAGATTACGAAAAGGTAATTACTACTGCCGAAAAAGGCTTTAAAGAGTGGAGAACCTGGCCGGCTCCACAACGTGGTGAAGTAGTTCGTCAATTCAATGATGAGTTAAGAAGACTTAAAGAACCTCTTGGAAAACTGGTTTCTTATGAAATGGGAAAATCTTACCAGGAAGGACTTGGCGAGGTTCAGGAAATGATAGACATCTGTGATTTCGCGGTGGGCCTTTCACGTCAGCTTCATGGTCTAACCATGCATAGTGAACGTCCGGGACATAGAATGTACGAGCAATATCATCCTCTTGGAGTGGTAGGAATTATTTCTGCTTTTAACTTTCCGGTGGCTGTTTGGTCCTGGAATACAGCATTAGCATGGGTTTGTGGAGATGCCTGTATCTGGAAAGGTTCAGAAAAAACTCCATTAACTTCAGTAGCCTGTCAGAATATTGCGGCAAGAGTATTTGAAGAGAATAATGTCCCTGCAGGAATTTCAAGTTTGATCACCGGAGATTATAAAGTAGGTGAAATGATGACCAAAGATGATCGCGTGCCGTTGATCTCTGCTACAGGATCTATCAAAATGGGTAAAATCGTTGCACAGGCGGTAGCGGCAAGACTTGGAAAGTCACTTTTAGAACTGGGTGGAAATAACGCAATTATTGTTACTCCAGATGCCAATATCAAAAATACGGTGATTGGAGCTGTATTTGGAGCAGTTGGAACCTGTGGACAACGTTGTACTTCTACCAGAAGGCTTATTGTGCACGAAGATGTTTATGATAAAGTAAAAGATGCAGTTGTAAAAGCCTACAAACAGATCAGAATAGGAAATCCACTTGATGAAAATAATCATGTGGGGCCACTTATCGATAAAGATGCAGTAAAGAACTACCAGGCTGCTTTAGACAAAGTAGTTGAAGAAGGTGGAAAGATCTTAGTTGAAGGAGGAGTATTAGAAGGTGAAGGTTACGAAAGCGGATGCTACGTAAAACCTGCTATTGCTGAAGCTAAGAATGAATTCGCAATTGTTCAGCATGAAACTTTTGCTCCGGTACTTTATATCATGAAATATTCAGGAGATGTAAGCGATGCGCTTAAACTCCAGAATGGAGTGAAGCAAGGGCTTTCTTCTGCAATTATGACCAATAACTTAAGAGAAGCTGAGAGATTCCTTTCTTCTGAAGGATCGGATTGTGGAATTGCCAATGTGAATATTGGTACTTCCGGAGCTGAAATTGGTGGAGCCTTTGGTGGTGAAAAAGAAACCGGTGGAGGTCGTGAATCTGGATCTGATGCATGGAAAGTCTACATGAGAAGACAAACAAATACGATCAATTATACAACTGAACTTCCGCTTGCACAGGGGATCAAGTTCGATTTATAGTTTAGTTTTTTAAGTGTAATTAAGGCCTGTTTTCATAGAAAGCAGGCTTTTTTATTTATTGATAATTAATGGGTTAAAGGGAGTTCGGGTTTCTTTTATAGTTAAATCCAACTTAAATAGAAGCCTATTTTTGCCTTGAGTTCTAATAATCTTTATTTTCGGCATTTATTAATATAGAGGATTTTATGAGTACATTTTCGGAAGAGAGAGCGCAAGAAGAGCATTCAAAAAGGACAGAAGAATTTGAACAGGAAGATATCGGAAAAGTGATCGATAAGGAGGAAATAATCCTGGATAAATTTGAAAGTAAAGGAAAGTTAAAGAGATACCTGGATGATGCTATGATCCTTTTTTCATTGGTTAGAGATTATGCCAGTGGCCATTACCGGGATATTCCGTTTAATATTATCGCAGCAGCAGGTGCGGCCCTGTTATATGTTTTATCTCCAATAGATCTCATTCCGGATTTTATTCCGGTATTAGGTTATTTAGATGATGCCGCGGTTATCGCTTTTTGCTTGAATCTTATGGAGAAAGATCTTGCCAGTTATAAAGTCTGGAAAGGGAGCGAAAGTCAGGCCTCTTAATAAACAATCGAAAATTATAATAAAAAAACCCGCTTGAATTTCATGCGGGTTTTTTGTGTTATGATTTTTGACTTTAAAATCTATAGCCAATATTAAAGCCCGCATTAAATTCGATAGCAGAAAACCTGTCTCTTACTTCTTCGCTAAAATTCCTTCCAATATTTAAAAATGGGCCTAGTACAAAAGTGTCATTAAAGTTCCATTTATATCCGGCTCCTATTCCTATGATAAAAGAATCCATATCAGTTACCATATTCTCCGTAAAATTATTTCCGTCAGCTGGGGCAACTAATGGATTTTGTGTGAATTCTCCTGTTCTGTA
This sequence comes from uncultured Flavobacteriaceae bacterium, assembly GCA_963779835.1. GTDB lineage: Bacteria > Bacteroidota > Bacteroidia > Flavobacteriales > Flavobacteriaceae > Christiangramia. The sequence continues at coordinate 101,389 of CAVZZT010000005.1, read as the reverse complement.
TTTTAAAAAGGGATTTACATAAAGGCCGGATGCTGCGTAATCTTCTCCAAAGTAATAATTGTAACCCAGCTTAAAACTATTGGTTTTGAAATCTCTGGAATCTTTTTCAGAATGATAATTCATCCTGTCGTTAATGAGTATAGTTCCCTCAACTGATTGGTGAAAATCAAGAAATCTTTCATAGCCAAACTCCACTGAGGCGATTGCTATTGTGTTCGCAATATTCAGTTTTATTTCATTCTGTTTTTCTGCCATTTGCGAGTATCCTATTTTAGTAAAGGAAATAAGGATGAGGCAAAGTAATATCTTCTTCATAAGTAGTTTTTAACGTGGATTTTAAACTAAAAACCCTGCTAATATTTCGCAGGGTCTCTAATTAATGATAAAATTTTTGGTGGTTGACTAAACCATTCCGTTGGCTTCAACCCATTTGAATTTATGCTGATCCTGAGGCACCGCAATTCTACTTGCGATCCTGGTCATCCTGTCTGGTAGCGCCATTAGGTAGTCTCTAGCTTTTTCGGCATCATCTGTAAGAGATCTCATTTTATCGATCTCCCAATAATCATTTAGCTTCTTAAGAATATCAATATAGTCATAGGTCGTATAAACACCCAGTCTTTGTGCTGCATTAGAGAAATTTTCAAAAGCCGCTGCCATTCCCTGGCCAGACTCTCTGATAAATTGCGCTGGCATCACGATTTTTTTCTTCATCATATCCTGAAAAGCAAGCATCATTTCACTAGGATCATGTTCGAAGATCGTTTTTACGAATTCACGATAAGCCATATAGTGACGCATCTCGTCTCCGGCAATGATATTACACATTTTGCCAAGCATCTTGTTTCCCTTTTTCTTAGCCAACTGGCCTACACGTTTATGTGAGATATTAGTAGCTAATTCCTGGAAACTTGTATAAACGAAGTTTTTATATGGATCCCTTCCGGTTCCTATATCAAAACCATCATTAATAAGGTGTTGCGTTGTTTTTTCAATTTCCTTCATGTCAACCCTTCCCGAGAGATATAAATATTTATTTAAGGTATCTCCATGACGGTTTTCCTCGCCAGTCCATTGGCGAACCCAACTTGCCCAGGCGTTTTGTTCTCCGCGCCCGGCGCCATGTTGTTCCACGCCTTCCATATCCATTAGCCAGGATTCGTAAGTTGGAAGCGCTTCTTCGGTCACCATATCGGCAACTAGGACTACCCAAAAATCATATCCTAATTCCTTAGCTTCTTCTCTTATTTGATGTACTTCCTCAAAACCATTGTCATCCTGAAGGTTCGGAAGCATATCTGTAGGTTGCCATATTTCATCAACAGGTATAAGATATTGATCGATAAAACCCTGAACAGATTTTTCGACCGTTTTCATAACTTCTAAGCGTATATTGTCTAATGCCATCTTTTTATCTTTAATCAAACAATTATAAGCCAATTCTCTTTTCGGGGGCTTATATTTAATATTTACTACAATTTCCATGCAGTGATCAACAATTCCAAACAATTCACTGATTTTTTTAAAAAATGGAAGAGTTTGAAATTCAAATATATGAATATGCTGTTAGACGTGGTAATAAAAAAGTCCTAATTTCTACCCTTTTCATCGGGATAGAAGGTATGAACAGGATCACTTTGATAAACCACTTTAGAGTCTACATCTATAGCCGAAATAGGTCCTTTAAATGCAGCTCCCGTATCTACATTCCAAAGGTTGGCTCTATTTACAGGGAGCGTACTTCCAATACGAGTTACCGGAGTATGACCTATATAGATCTCTTTGAAATGTCGAAGCCTTTTTGGATATGAATCTTCCTCGGGTTTGAGGTCATTATCCATAGATAATGCCATTTCCCAAAGAGTTCGATCCCAATAAAATCCAGTTTCATGATATTCAAACTCAGGACCATGAAGGTTTGTAAAGCCCGCATGAACAAATAGGCGTTCATCATCTTCCTGGTAATAATTGAACATTTCCCGAAAGAATTTTATATGTGCTTCTTTCTCGTCTTCATTGAAGTTTCTATAGGCATTGATACTGGACTGGCCACCATGTTCCAGCCATTTCTGGTTCATGTCGCCGGTTTCCAGCCATTTATGTGCGAGATCATCATGATTTCCTCTTATAAAAATACATGAATTATGTTTTGCCAGTTCAATCAGGTACGTAACCGTATTCGCGGAATCGCTCCAGCCATCCACATAATCGCCGAGAAAGATCAATTCATCTTCGGGGGTAAGATCAATTCTTTCTAATAGTTGGATGAGAGCCTTCAGTCCTCCATGTAGATCACCAATTGCTAATTTTCTGGGCATATTAATTATATTTCACTTTTCTTAAAATTCGCATACTTTCTTTGTACGAATTGTAAACCTCCTGACTGTACGCTTTAAGATAAGGCCTGGCTTCTTCAAGTTTCGTTAAAGCTTCGGTAAAATTATTTAAATAACATAATAAATAGGTAGAAGGAAGATTCTTCAGGTCTTTTTTATCTCCTGCATTAAGCTCATAACCTTTTTTTAATTTTTTGATCACGGCCTGGTTGGTATTATAGATATGGTAAAGAGTTTTTTTATCGAATCTTGGAGGTTCGAAAAGAAGTTTGCTATCTATATCATACGTTCCATTCTCGCCAAAACTAATGACAACTTCCTCCAGTGGATAATATTTAAACTGGTCATGAAGGCCAAGATGTACAAATTCTGTAATTCTAAAGTTGTTATTATCCTGAACAATACTAACCTCATCCAGATCTGAATAAAACAGTTTCACCTGTTCATTTATCAGCTCTATATCCACTCTGGAAAAATATTTCTCATCCTTTATCTTCTTTTCCTTTCCGGCCCAGCAAACCACGAAATATTCCTTGAAGACCTTATAGGTTGGGTTATAATCACGCCTTTTTTTCATAAAATCAAAAACACCATCCAGTGTATATTCAAGATTGTTATGGGAATGATTTTCAATGGATGCAACGATTGCAGAATTCACATCCTTGATCTCAATATCAAAAACCTTAGGCATGCTTATGCTGCCGTCCCTTAAAAAGACAGATCCGCCGTAGTATTTCCAGATATTCTTTCTGAAAGAACATATTCTCCCTTTATTCGGTCTAATTGTTACCAAACCAACAACCAGATGATCGGGAAGATGTGGAAAAGGAATATTTTCATACGAGATGATTGGTGGATTGCTGAGGTACGCATTTATCAGATTTTGAATCTTGCTATCATCAAAAAAATCGATTCCAACAATTTTGCTGTCTTCATCTTCCACTCCTATCACGATATAGGAATTGTTTTCAGGATTTGAATTGGAAAGAGCACATATATGTTTCAGAAACTTTGCCTTACCTTCTTTTTCACCAATATTTAATTGCCGCTTTTTATCATAGAAGCTATTCTCATCATTGTGAGCCAGCAGGTTTTTGATAAGAAGGCGTTTGTTGATCATGTTTCAAATTGTAATGAGGCTAAAATTTAAGCTTTCTTATCCAGAATGGTACTCGAAGCCTGTGCAGTTGGCATTACCGTAAGATCAGCAATATTCACATGATAAGGTCTGGTAACTACAAAATGGATTATATCTGCAATGTCTTCCGGCTGTAATGCTTTAAATCCCTGGTAGACTTTTTCAGCCTTTTCAGAATCTCCTTTAAATCTTACATCACTGAATTCAGTTTGTGTAAGTCCCGGATTAACAGCACCAACTCGAATCCCGTTTCCGTTCAGGTCAATTCTCATCCCCTGGTTTATGGCATCCACCGCATGTTTGCTGGCGCAGTAAACATTTCCGTTCGGATATACTTCCTTACCGGCTGTGGAGCCAATATTGATAATATGTCCCGATTGTCTTTCCAGCATTCCCGGAATGATTGCCTTACTAACGTATAGCAATCCTTTTACGTTGATATCCAACATCGCGTCCCAGTCATCGGTGCTTCCGGATTGTATGGGGTCAAGTCCGTGGGCATTTCCGGCATTGTTTACCAGAACGTCTATATCTTTAAATTCGTCCGGCAGGGAATCTATATTTTGTAGAACATCTTCCTTGTTCCTCACATCAAAACTGAGGATGTGTACCGATGTTTCCACAGATAGCTCATCTTTTAGCTGTTCCAGGCGATCGGTACGTCTTCCGCAAAGGATTAATCTGAATCCTTCTACTGCAAACCGAATAGCAGTTGATTTTCCAATTCCGCTCGTAGCACCTGTTATTAAGGCTGTTTTCATATTGTAAATTTTATTTTCTAATGTAAGAAAGTATTAAGTAGCAAACACACTTCATCTATTAAAGCATGGTTAAGTTCCGTTAAATTTCGTTAAAGAATGGGGGTTGAGTGAAATCTTGCACAGAGGTTGCCGTTCTCCTCGCAGAACTAATAAAATCTACTTATGAGATATTTGAAAAATGTAACTGTAAAAAGTTTAATGATCGCAACTTTCATTTCCCTGGGATTAACAAGTTGTAGCGAAGACGATTCGAGTGAAGCAACTACCGATGGTAGTGCTAATGTAACCTTTAGAATGACCGATGCTCCCGGTGATTATGATGCTGTAATGATAGATGTTCAGGATATCGAAATCCATGTCGATTCTCAAACAGAAGCAGAATCTGAAACTGATGTTGACGGTGATGGTTGGGTAAGTGTAGGAGATGTAAACACGGGGGTTTATGATCTGCTGGAATTAACTGGAGGAGTTTCTCAATTATTGGCAGATACCGAAGTTGAAGCAGGATATGTAAGCCAGATTAGATTAATCCTTGGAACTGAAAATACTGTAGTTGTTGACGGTGAAGAGAAAGCATTGAATACTCCAAGTGCACAACAATCAGGATTAAAACTACAGTTAAACAAGGAGCTTAAAGCAGGTGAAAACTATGCATTCCTTCTTGACTTTGACGTAGAAGAATCTATTGTGGAAACAGGTAATGGTGGTTATAATCTTAAACCGGTTATAAGATTATCTGCTGAAGCTGATGCAGGAATGGTTGTAGGTACTGTTGCTACTCCGGCCGATTTAGAAACCAATGTTCAAAGCCTGGTAAAATTAAGCAATGATGGTGTAACTATCTCTGCTTATACCGATGCTGATGGTAATTTTGCATTAAACGGAGTTCCTGCCGGAACTTACGATTTGGAGGTTACTCCGGAAGCAGAATCAGGTCTTACAGTTTTTGTTTTAAGCGACGTTGAGGTAAAACCAAACGAAACCACAGATCTTGGTGAGCTTGAGCTATAAGTGATAAAAGTAAATATTCAATTGAAAGGCAGGACTATTAGTTCTGCCTTTTTATTTTTAACCTAAATTTAACAACCCTAAATCCAATAAATTTTCAATTTGCGACGCTTACAACAAGTACGTATATTCACGACATCAAAATCTGAAAATCATGATGGAAAACGATTCATCTGTTGATATCGCAAGTATTAACGAAAAAATTGAAAAAGAAAGTGCTTTTGTAGACCTGCTAACCCGGGAAATGAATAAGGTAATTGTTGGCCAGAAGCACATGGTAGAACGTTTACTTATAGGATTGCTTGGTCAGGGACATATTTTGCTGGAAGGTGTTCCGGGACTGGCAAAGACGCTTGCCATTAATACGCTTTCGCAGGCTGTGCATGGTAGCTTCAGCAGGATTCAGTTTACTCCAGATCTTTTACCTGCCGATGTGGTTGGTACTTTGATCTATAATATGAAAGTGAGCGATTTCAGTATTAAGAAGGGGCCGATATTTGCCAATTTCGTTCTCGCAGATGAGATCAACCGTGCTCCTGCCAAAGTTCAATCGGCATTACTGGAAGCCATGCAGGAAAAGCAGGTGACCATTGGAGACGAAACTTTTAAATTAGACAGGCCGTTTTTAGTAATGGCAACTCAAAACCCTGTAGAGCAGGAAGGAACTTATCCTCTGCCTGAAGCTCAGGTTGACCGTTTTATGCTGAAAACGGTTATCAAATATCCTCAAATGGCCGAGGAGCAACTAATCATCAGAGCCAACCTTAAAGGCGCTTTTGAAAAAGTAAACCCGGTAGTAGATCTTGAACAGATTCTTCGTGCACAAGCCGCAGTAAGGGAAGTGTATATGGATGAAAAGATCGAAAAATACATTCTGGATCTGGTTTTTGCTACACGAACTCCTGAAAAATATAACCTGGAAGATATTAAGCCTTTAATAAGCTTTGGAGCTTCTCCAAGGGGAAGTATCAATTTAGCGATTGCTTCAAAATGTTACGCATTTATTAAGCGCCGCGGATATGTAGTTCCTGAAGATGTAAGAGCAGTAGTGCATGATGTACTTCGCCATAGAATAGGAATCACCTACGAGGCAGAGGCCGAAAATATTACTTCAGAAGATCTTATCAATAAGATAGTAAACGAAATTGAAGTACCGTAAAATAGTAATCAGTATACAGTCTCAGTAGGCAGTTATATATGTTTATAATCCACTGCCAACTGCCACTGCCAACTGCCCACTGAAATTATGGATACAAAAGAACTCCTTAAAAAAGTACGAAAGATTGAAATTAAAACCCGAAGACTGAGTGATCATGTCTTTGGAGGGGAATATCATTCTACTTTTAAAGGACGCGGAATGACCTTTAGCGAGGTTAGAGCCTACCAGTTTGGAGATGATGTAAGGAGTATAGACTGGAATGTTACAGCCAGGTATAATGAGCCTTTTGTAAAAGTTTTTGAAGAAGAACGCGAGCTTACCATGATGCTTATGGTAGATGTTTCAGGTTCTGAAATGTTTGGTACCCAGCAGCAGTTTAAAAAGGAAGTGGTAACTGAAATTGCTGCAACCCTGGCTTTTTCAGCAACCAAGAACAATGATAAGATCGGGCTGATGTTATTCACCGATCAGATCGAGCTTTATATTCCACCAAAAAAGGGAAGATCTCATGTACTTAGGATCATCAGGGAATTAATAGAATTTCAACCCAACGGTAAGAAGACCGATATCGCTGGAGCCTTAAAGTATTTAACCAATGTTATGAAGAAGAAAGCTATTGTTTTTGTGCTTTCAGATTTTATGGCAGATGATTATCAACATACCTTAAAAATTATAGCCGGGAAGCACGATGTTACAGGAATAAGAGTATTCGATAAGATGGAAGAGACCATTCCAAATCTTGGTCTTGTGCAAATGCTCGATGAAGAAACCGGAGAATATATTACCGTTAATACCGGCTCTAAAAGTGTTCGCAAGGTCATATTCAGAATATTATCATGACAGGCTTAATTATTTCCATCAAAGCTTTTCCTTAAGCGGTGCCGGAGTAATTAATAATAGGACCGATGAAAGTTACGTGAAAAAATTGTTGGGCTATTTTAAAAGAAGAGCTTAAAAAATGTTGACAAACTTTAAATACAAATATTTAAAATTCAATATCTCAGGAGGCCTGGGATTTCTGTTTTTTATAAGCTTTCTTTTTTCGTTTGCTGAAATCAATGCTCAGGAAGTCTCTGCATCTATTGATTCAACCAAAATTAAGATTGGAGAACAGATAAAATATCGTATTGAAGTAAAGAGTAATCCTGATGACCTGGTAGTATTTCCCGAAGGCGAGACCTTTTCACCACTTGAGCTGGTAGAGTCCCTTGAACCGGATACCCTTCGCGAAAAAGGAAATTATAGATTATTAAAGGAATATTTTCTCACGAAGTTCGATTCCGGGAAATATGTCATTCCCAGTCAGGAAGTTTTAATAAAAAACAATTCCTACTATACCGACTCAATCGCGGTTGAGGTAAATGACGTAGTGGTTGATACCACAAAGCAAAAATTATATCCTATAAAACCATCGGTAGATGTTCCTCCTGGTTTCAATGTTCCAGACTGGGTCTGGTGGTTACTTGGGATCTTTCTGGTTGCCGGACTGGTTGTGTTCTTAATTATCAGAAAGAAGAAAAAAGATGCTCAGGAGCCTGAATTACCACCTTATGAAGAGGCTATGGCGGAACTTCAAAAACTGGATAATTCGCAATTGCTCGAAAAGAGAGAGATCAAGGAGTATTATTCTCAGTTAAGTTTTGCGGTTCGTAAATATCTGGATAGAAAGATTTATGATCACGGCCTGGAAAGAACAACGGGTGAATTGATTCTTTATCTACGAACTCAAAAATCTGCCGGAAAGCTGAATCTCACAGAGGAAACTATTAGTGATTTTGAAAAAATCCTCCAGCGTTCAGATCTTGCGAAATTCGCCAGGTCTAAGCCAGACGTGATTACAGCAAAAGAAGACAGGTCGAAAACTCAGCATATTATAGATGATCTAAGAGCTTCTGTCCCTGCCCCAACGGAAGAAGAATTGCTTCAGGATGAAGCATTTATTCAGGAGCAAAATAGAAAGAAAAAAAGGCGTCGTTTAATATTTGGAATCTTAGCAGGTGTTGTCATTATTATACTTGGAGTTTCAGCTCTTATTGCGACGAAGGGGTATACCTATGTTAAGGATACGTATCTTGGCCATCCAACCAAGGAATTACTCGAGGGTGAATGGATTAGAAGTGAATATGGAAACCCTACGGTGGCCGTAACTACTCCGAAAGTTCTTGTTAGAGGGGAAATTGAAATGCCAGAAGATGTTCAGCAGATGATGGTGGGCTCGGAAACTTTTATTTACGGAAGCTTGCTCAGTAATTACTATACCACTTTAAGTACTATCAAATTTAAGGGAGAGGTTAAGTTTGATCTTGAAAAGGCCGTAGACGGAATCTATTCTAATCTGGAAGGCCAGGGAGCCCGTAATATTTTGATGAAACAGGAAGATTTCACCACTTTGAACGGAGCTAAAGGTCTAAAAGTTTTTGGAACGCTGGATGCTGAAAATCCTGTTACCGGAGAAACGATTCCTAATGAATATGTGATTCTTAATTTTGCCGAAAAGGGAGGATTTGAGCAGATCATGGTCATTTTTAATGAAAATGATCAATACGCGAAAGAAATTTCAGAACGTATTATCAACTCAGTTGAAATAAATAATATAGAAGAATAATGTTTGCCAATTTCACATTCGAGAATCCGGAATTTTTCTGGTTGTTTTTGCTGCTTCCGCTGGCAATTGCCTGGTATTTCTGGAAAAGGAATAAGCAAACTGCAGAATTGAAAATATCCAGTACAAAGGGATTCAAGGCTAAACAAGGCATTCTGCCAAAATTAAGACCGGTTTTATTCCTATTAAGATTAATCGTGCTTTCCCTTATTATTATGGCTATGGCAAGGCCAAGAACAGTAGATGTTTCAACGCAAACAAGCAGCACTCAGGGAATAGATATTGTGATGGCTATAGATGTCTCGGCGAGTATGCTTGCAAGGGATTTTGACCCGAACAGGCTGGACGCAACAAAAACTGTAGCCGAAGAATTTATTAAAGGCCGTCCGGGAGACCGTATTGGGCTTGTAGTTTATGCGGGGGAAAGTTTTACAAAGACACCAATAACCAGTGACAAAGCTATTGTATTGGAAGCACTGGAAGATATAGAGTATAATAATGTGCTGGAAAACGGTACGGCAATCGGCTCAGGTCTGGCCACGGCAATTAACCGCATAAAGGATAGCGAAGCTGAAAGTAAAGTGATTATTCTCTTAACTGACGGGGTGAACAATGCCGGATTTATAGATCCTAAAACGGCCAGTGAACTTGCTGTTGAATTCGGAATAAAAGTTTATACCATTGGTGTGGGAAGCAATGGAATGGCCTTGTCTCCCGTGGGAATTCTGCCTAACGGAAGATTTCAGTTTGGAAATGTACAGGTGGAGATTGATGAAGACTTATTAAAGGAAATAGCCTCTGTTACCGGCGGAAAATATTTCAGAGCAACTAATACCGAAAAGCTGGAAGAGATTTATGCTGAAATTGACTCTTTAGAGAAGACGGAAATTGAAGAATTTCGATATTATAACTACGATGAAAAATACCGGCCATTAGTGCTATTAGCTGGTTGTTTACTGCTATTCGAAGTGTTTTTAAGACTTACAATATTTAGAAGTTTTATTTAGATGGTTTTACTGGAAGAAAAAATATGGTTTTGGTTATTACTGGTGATACCGGTGATTATTCTGCTGTTCCTCATTTTCATATTCTGGCAAAACAGGACGAGGAAAAAGTTTGCAGATGCTGCGATGTTAAAATTCCTTGCTCCAAACAGATCCCGATCTAAACCAGTAATAAAACTGATCCTGATCCTTCTGGGAATTGCCAGCCTGGTCATTGCTTTGGTAAATCCTAAAATGGGTTCAAAGCTTGAGACTGTAAAACGAGAAGGAGTAGATATTGTTTTTGCGATAGATGTTTCCAAAAGTATGGATGCTGAAGATATTGCGCCCAGCCGACTTGAAAAATCAAAACAACTGGTAAGTCAGATCCTGAATAATTTGGGGAGCGACCGTGTTGGTATTATTGCCTATGCCGGAGGAGCCTATCCTCAATTGCCAATTACGACCGATTTTTCCGCGGCTAAAATGTTTCTTCAGGCTTTAAATACTGATATGATCTCTTCCCAGGGAACTGCGATAAGCGATGCTATAGAACTCGCCACTACCTATTACGATGATGAACAACAAACCAACAGGGTTCTTTTCATCATCAGTGATGGTGAAGATCACGAAGGGAATGTTGAAGATATTGCAAAACAGGCAGCAGAAAAGGGAATTCGGATTTTTACGATTGGGGTAGGAACCGAAAAAGGGAATCCCATTCCGATAAAAAGAAACGGCGTTATCCAGACTTATAAAAAGGACAGGCAGGGAGAAACCGTGATCACCAAACTTAACCCCGAAACCCTACAGGAAATTGCTAATTCCACTAATGGCAGCTATATTGAAGGTAATGTAACCAGTGAAGTGGTAGAGAATGTGAATGAAGAATTGCAAAATATCGAGAAGACCGAATTTGAAGCAAAACAGTTCGCCGATTATAAATCTCATTTTCAATGGTTCCTGGGATTAGGTTTGGCATTATTATTTCTTGATATCTTTGTACTGGAACGCAGTACTGCGTGGATAAGAAAACTGAATCTTTTCAATGAACATAAGAAGAAAGGAGTGAAAGATGAAGCTAAATAACATTCGAATTTCAATACTATCAGGAGTTCTCCTGTTCTTCGGAGTGTCCTCAATTAATGCTCAGGAAAAACCTGAAAAGATTAAAAAGCAATCTGATAAATATATAGCGGAGGCTCAGGAGGCATTATCAGAAAATGATTTCGCAAGTGCTGAAGCTTCTTATAGAAAGGCAATTTCAAAAGATCCTTCCAATCTTAACGCTAAATACAACATGGGAAATCTTTACTATGCTAAGGAGAAAACCATTAATGCGGAACAGCGATTAAAGGAGGCTGCCGAGATTGCTGCAACAAAAGACGAGAAACATCGTATTTATCATAACCTTGGGAATTCTTATATGCAAAAGAAGAATTATCAGGAAGCGGTAAACGCGTTTAAAGATGCTTTAAGAAACGATCCAACCGATGAGGAAACGCGTTATAACCTTGCCTTAGCAAAAAAAATGCTGGAAAAGGAAAAGCAGAACCAGGATCAAAATAAAGATCAGGAAAAGCAGGACGACGAGAAGAAAGACGAAAATAAGGATCAGGAGAACAAAGATCAGAACCAGGATGGTGAAGGCGGAGAAGATCAGAAGGAGAATCAGAAGCCTAAAGATGAAGGGGAAAACGAGAAGGATAAGAAAGAGGGAGACCAGAACGAGGATAAGCAAAAAGATAAGGGAGACGAGCAGAAGAAAGATCAGGGTGAAGGCGATAAGCAAAAGGAACAGCAAAAAAAACCTACGCAGGGCCAGCTTTCTCCTCAGCAAATAAACAGTCTGCTAGAGGCTATGAATAATGAAGAAAAGAAAGTTCAGGATAAAATAAATGCTGAAAAGGCAAAAGGCGTAAAAACAAAATCAGCAAAAGACTGGTAACATTTTAAGTTTTTATACGACCTAAAAGAAGACTTTATAGGAGGAAAAAGATGAAATTGAAGTATTTAATTTTAAGTTTTTTATTGTTTGCTTCAGGGCTAATCCAGGCCCAGGTAAGATTTGAAGCGAAGGTAAGCAGGGAAAAGCTGGGGATTAATGAAAGGCTTAGAGTAGATTTCGAAATGAATGAAGATGGCGATAATTTCCAGCCACCGTCTTTTGATGGTTTCACCGTTGTGGGAGGCCCCAACCAGAAAATAAGCACAAGCATCCTGAACGGGAAAATGGCTTATTCTAAAACTTATAGTTTTTACCTGCAGCCAAAGAAAAGAGGGAATCTTAGTATTGGTCAGGCAGAGATCGTTATAGATGATAAAACCTATAAGACTTCTCCACTTAGTGTTGAAATTACCGCTGCTGTAGATAAACCGACCGATGGAGATAGTTCTGAAATCGTAGCTGAAGATAACCTCCACCTGGTTGCAGAGGTTTCCAAAGGTAGCCCATATCTAAATGAAGCTCTTACCGTTGTTTATAAACTCTATGTGAGTCCGCGTGTAAGCGTAAGTAACTGGAGAGTACTGGATAGTCCGAAATACAATAATTTCTGGAGTCAGAGTATCGATATTCAGCAGTTGAGGGTTGAAAATGGAGAATATGACGGAGAACCTTATCGTTATGTTGTGCTTAGAAAAACTATTCTTTATCCGCAGAAAACGGGTGAATTAAATATAGAGCCTTTAACACTTTCAATCGCTGTTGATGTCCCAAGTGAGAGACGGGATATCTTTGGAAGCAGAATTTATAAGACCGTAAATAAGACCGTTGCTGCCGATAATAAAAAGATCAATGTAAAAGCATTGCCGGCTGGAAAACCTGAAAATTTCACCGGGGCCGTAGGAAGGTTCAATTTCAATGTAAATACCAGTAAAAGTGAACTGAATGCAGGTGAGAGTCTTGAGGCTAAGGTTGAGGTAAGAGGGAATGGTAACTTAAAGTTATTTGAGCTTCCTGAGCTTACTGCACCATCTTCTCTAGAAATGTATGATCCGGAAAGAGTGGAAAATGTAAATACCAATCTTAACGGGATGCAGGGAAGTATTTCGGAAACCTATACGATCGTTCCTACTCAGAAAGGGAAATATCCTATTCCGGCACTTTCTTTTTCCTATTTTGATCCTTCTTCTGAAACTTACAAAACTGAAACATCAGAAGAGTTATTTATTAATGTAGATAAAGGACCGCTTGCAGGTAATGAACCTTCAGGAATTTCCGGAGTAAATAAACAAAGTGTTACTATTGAAGGTGGTCAATTCCGTTTTATAAAACTCAACACTAATCTTAGACCAATTGGCAGTGAAAGTTTTCTGGGTTCTATAGGTTTCTGGAGTGCACTCGTGCTACCATTAGCCGCAATCCCGCTTTTTATTCTTTTCGGAAAGAAAAGGGAACAGAGAGTTAATGATGTTAAGGGAAACAGAATTCGAAGAGCCGATAAACTTGCAAGGAAATATCTTTCAGATGCAAAAAGGAACCTAGGAGATCAAAAGGAATTTTATCTTGCTTTAGAACGATCGATGCATAATTACCTTAAAGCGAAGCTCAGAATTCAAACCAGCGAAATGAGCAAAGAAAGGATAGAGATACTTCTTCAGGAAAGAAATGTAGAACCGGAAACTACTTCCAGTTTTATCTCCTTGCTGGAAAGTTGTGAATTTGCCAGATATACTCCTGCTTCGTCTGATGCGATGCAGAATGATTATGATAAAGCCGTAAATGTAATTTCAACTCTTGATAAACAATTGTAGTGATGAAAAAGTTGATATTATTAAGTCTTCTACTTCTAAGCTCCTGGGCTTTTCTCAAAATGATGATCTTTTTGAAGAGGCCAATTCGGCTTATCAGGAAGGTAATTATGAAGATGCAGTTTCGAAATATGAAGAGATTTTAGATAACGGAGAGGCTTCGGCCGATCTATATTATAACCTGGGAAATGCTCATTATAAGTTAAATCATGTAGCGCCCAGTATCTATTATTATGAAAAGGCTCTGCAGCTTAAGCCGGGTGATCAGGATATTAAGAATAATATCGAGTTCGCCAGAAATATGGCCATCGACGATATAGAGGAAGTTGAACAAACTGGTTTAAACCAATGGATAAATCAACTAATTGCAACATTTTCGTATGCTACATGGGCGGTGCTAGCGATTATCTTTTCAGTTACTTTCGTGGTGTTGTTCCTTTTGTATTACTTTTCAAATACACCTTTGTATAAGCGTATTATGTTTGCCGGTGCAATGCTCAGCATTTTCTTATGTATAATCTCCGTAATCTTCTCATTCCAACAGGAATCTTACATTCAGGATAATCAATATGCGATTATTTTTAGTGAGGAAGTTGAGGTTAGAGATGAACCAAATCTTCGCGGAGAGGCCAGTTTTGAGCTTCACGAAGGCACCAAGGCGAAAGTCCTCGAAGACTACCAGGAATGGTCTAAAATTGAATTATCTAACGGGGCACAGGGCTGGGTAAATGAAGGTTCTATAAGGAAACTATAAATTATTTTGATGATAGTTTAACATTAAGATATCGCTCTTCTTGTATGTTTTCAATTTAATTCTGGTATTTTTGCCGCTTGAAGATTTTCTCATACATATTAGCTTTTATTTTCATTTCCTTTCTGGTTTCACCCACGGTGATTTCTTTAATAGACAGGAATGTGGATATTTCTATTGCCTATAATGTAAATGAAGAGGAAAACTCTGCAAAAAACCAAATCAACCTGGAATACACTATTGAAGAAGCGCTTTCAAATTATGAGAGTATACATTTTCTTCAAATTAGAAAGGTTGATGGTCATTATTACAAAGAGAACCGCTACAAGGTCTTTCTTACCATTTCCTCTCCACCACCCAAGATTGCATAATACACTTTCGTAATTATCTGCTTCAGTTTTCAGGAGCTTAAAGGGAGAGTTTTGTTTCCCTAAATTTCTATTATTAAAAACTTTATACAGACTAAAAAAGTTTGTAAAACACGTGTATTATGTTTAAAAATCTTAATAAGGATTTTCCGGCAAGTGTTGTCGTATTTTTTGTTGCTCTTCCTCTTTGTTTAGGAATTGCCCTGGCTAGTGGAGCTCCATTATTCTCTGGTTTAATAGCCGGTATCGTTGGTGGTATCGTGGTTGGAGGGATGAGCGGTGCCAGTCTTGGGGTTAGCGGGCCTGCAGCAGGTCTGGCCGCGATTGTATTGGTAGCTATTTCCAGCCTGGGAGGTTATGAAAACTTTCTCTTAGCCGTTGTTATTGCAGGAGGTATTCAAATTCTTTTCGGAGTTCTTAAAGCTGGTGTTATAGGCTATTATTTTCCTTCTTCTGTAATTAAGGGAATGCTTACGGGTATAGGGATCATCATTATTTTAAAACAGATTCCTCACTTTTTTGGTTATGATTCAGATCCACAAGGAGACTGGGCATTTTTCCAGGTAGATGGAGAAAATACTTTTTCCGAAATTTTCAATATTATTAATAATGTTAGTCCTGGTGCTACGCTTATAGCAGTAATTGGGATGATTATTCTTATTTTATGGGAGTCGGTACTTTCCAAAAAAGGAAAAATTTTCAAATTAGTACAGGGGCCATTGGTGGCTGTAGTAATTGGTATAATATTTTATTTATTAACTAAAGACACTTCCCTGGCAATATCTAATGATCATCTTGTAAATGTTCCTGTGCCTGATAGTTTTGATTCCTTTATTGGTCAGTTCACTTTTCCTTCATTTAAAATGATTGGAAATCCAGAAATATGGATCACTGCATTTACCATTGCTTTAGTAGCAAGTCTGGAAACTTTACTATCTGTGGAAGCTATAGATAAACTTGATCCACATAAGAGGACCACGCCTACAAACCGGGAGCTTTTCGCCCAGGGTACAGGTAATATGGTTTCTGGTCTTATTGGAGGGCTTCCGGTAACCCAGGTTATTGTTAGAAGTTCGGCGAATGTACAATCGGGAGGACAAACAAAAATGTCGGCTATTATCCATGGATTTTTATTATTGATTTCTGTAATAATTATACCTAATGTTCTGAATCTTATACCGCTCTCTGTTCTGGCAGCCGTCTTATTTCTTGTAGGATATAAACTTGCGAAGCCCGCACTTTTTATGAAAATGTATAAGGCAGGATGGAAACAATTTGTTCCTTTTGTGGTAACCATTGTAGGAATTGTTTTTGGAGATCTACTTATTGGAATTAGCCTGGGACTGGTTGTTGGTGTTTTTGTGATCCTTATAAAGAGTTACCAGAATTCTTACTTTCTCCATATAGAGAATGTTGAGAATGGAGGGAAAACAGTAAAGATGAGGCTTGCAGAAGAAGTTACCTTTCATAAATAAAGGTGCAATTCTTAAAGAGTTAAACAACCTTGAGGGAGACTCGAACCTGATCATGGATGTGTCCAAAACCAGATATTTGGATAATGATATTATTGAAATTCTTGACGATTTCAAGGTCAAGGCAGAAGAAAAGAACATTAATATTAAGATAATTTCAGAACGAGGTACGGTTGAGAATCCTGAAAGTTATCAGCAATTTTTTGAATTAGATAAAAAACCGGCTTAAATTTAATCACCAGAAAAAAATAAAGAAATGGATAAGTTTTATAATCAACTTAAGGAGAATAATAAAAAATGGGTCGAATCTAAACTGGATCAGGATCCAGAGTTTTTCAAGAAACTGGAGAATGGTCAGCAGCCTCCTGTACTATGGATTGGATGTGCTGATAGCCGTGTCCCGGCGAACGAAATCATAGGCGCAGAACCAGGAGAAGTATTCGTTCATAGAAATATTGCCAATATGGTAGTGCATACAGACATGAACATGCTAAGTGTTCTGGATTATGCGGTAAATGCGTTAAAGGTAAAACACATCATAGTGTGTGGACATTATGGATGTGGTGGTGTTCAGGCGGCTCTAAAGCATCAGTCTATAGGTTTAATAGATAACTGGATTAGACACATCAAAGATGTATACAGGCTGCATAAGAAAACCCTGGATAGTATTGAGAACGACCAGGAAAAATGGGATCTTTTAGTAGAGTTGAACGTAAAAGAGCAGGTTTTTGGTCTCGCTAAAACCTCGATAGTCCAGAATGCATGGCACAATAAGCAGGATTTGCATTTACACGGATGGGCTTACGGAGTAGGTGACGGGATCATTAAAGATCTCGACGTAAATGTGAGACATGATTCAGAACTTGATAGCGTGTATCAGTTGAACTTCTAAGAATTAATTTTATTCTAAATTAATCCGGGGAACATATTTTACAAATTTGTTTTCCGGATTTTTTAATTACGAGAAATCTGTTGATTATCATTTCCATCATTTAAAAGATCTCTTTCTTTTACCTGTTTGATGATAGAAGGTAGAATAATTGGAGCGATCCCTTTAACCGGTTCATAGAGTATAGAATCTTCCAGTGTCTGGTCTTCCACAATTTCAATACGCTCATTGGTAGCCTTAAAGAACATGATAATAACGCTGGCCACAAAAGCCGATTTTATTAATCCGAAGACTCCTCCTAAAAGTTTATTTACGATACCCAAAGCTGCGAACGCAGCAATTTTGGTAAGCATTTTCCCGGCGAGAGACACCAGGAAAACGATAAGGACAAAGGTAATCGCAAAACTGATAAGGTTAATGTATTGAACTTTCCACTCTACATAAGTGGTTAGAAAATTTCCAACAAAATGTGATAAATGAACCGCACCGTAAATTCCGGCAACGATTCCTATGAGAGAGGCCAATTCGGTAAGCAGTCCTCTAAAAAAGCCACGTACTAATCCATACAAAAGCACGAGACTTAAGATAATATCCACGGTATTCATAAATCAAATATAATAATTATTAAATCTAGATAGTATCTTTGCAGCATGGCAAGAGACGAACAATTAAAAGAGAGATGGGAGCAGGTTCAAAAGAAGCTTTCCGATCAGTTTGCAGATGGAGATTTAATGGAGCTGGATGCAATTATTTATCTCATTGGCGTTCAGGAATTAGGACAGCCGCACCGACGATATAAGAAGGATCATAAGATCGATTTAATGCATATTGCAATTTGTACTTTATTAGAACCTTATGGTTATTATGAATTCGATTTTTACGATGATGATGGGTGGCCTCATTTTAAAGTAAAGGAGGAATTGCCCACGCTTAAGGCCGGTGAACAGTCGGTTTTAATGAAAGAAGCAATTGTGCAGTATTTTATGGAAAAAGAGTATATTTCCTAAATGAATCCAGGGAATTTTTTAATTTCTTTTCCGCAAGATAGTGGACCTATCTATCAGGAAACTTTGGCAGGAAGGTTACCTGTAGAGCCCTTTAATACCTACAGCAATATTTTCTTTTTGATTATAATCATCTATTTCTCCTTAAGAGTTTATAGGGATTATAAAAATCATCGATTTTTAGCGTGGAGTCTTCCGGTGCTTTTTTTGGGCTTCATAGGAGGTACTGTTTACCATGCAACTCGCAGTCATGATATCTGGATGTACATGGACTGGCTACCCATCGTTATTCTTTGCCTGGCAGTTTCAGTTTATTATACGATCAAGTTGAAGGCAACCTGGCAGAAAAGACTATTACTTATTTTTATAGTATTATTCCTTGTTTTGGGGATAAGGTTGATTCCTCTCCCTCAACATCTAAAAACTTCAGTAGGCTACATTGGAACGGTTATAGGTTTACTTTTACCTATAATTACCTATTTCTATACCACGAAGCTTCATCACTGGGGACTGGTTTTACTGGCTTTTTTAAGTTTTGGATTAGCAATAAGCTTTAGAATTCTGGACAATTTCGTCTATCTCTTACCAATGGGAACGCACTGGCTCTGGCATATTTTTGGAGCATTATCGGTTTTTTTCCTGATGAATTATATCTACAAAGACAAGTTAACTCCGATTACAGTTCCTCGTAAGAAATAGAATTTTGAATAAGCCCCTAAAATGGGAGTTTTAGGTATAAATTTTATTAAATTTGCGCTTCCGAAAAGAAATCACCGATGATCGATAAAATTAAAGGACATATTGCTGATGTTGAAAGCTTTAATGCTAAAAGTTTAGATGAGATTGAAGCATTCAGAATAAAATATCTTGGAAAAAAAGGCTTGCTTAATGAGTTCTTTGCAGAATTTAAGAATGTGCCTAATGAGCAGAAGAAAGAATTTGGCCAGGTGGTTAATGAACTGAAGACGGCTGCCCAGGAGAAGGTGAATTTTCTAAAGGAAGAGCTTGAAAGTAGCCAGGAAGAAAAAGGAGTGTATGGAGATCTTTCCAGACCGGCAGAACCTTTAGAGATTGGTTCGCGTCATCCTATTTCTATCGTAAAGAATCAGATCACAGAGATATTTTCGAATATTGGTTTTAATGTTTCTGAAGGTCCGGAAATGGAAGATGACTGGCATAACTTTACGGCTTTGAACCTTCCAGAATACCACCCGGCAAGAGATATGCAGGATACGTTCTTTATTCAAACCGATCCGGATATTCTTTTGAGGACACATACTTCATCGGTTCAGGTGAGGTATATGGAAGAAAATAAACCACCAATCAGGACGATCTCACCGGGAAGAGTTTTCAGAAATGAAGCGATTTCTGCCAGGTCACACTGTATTTTTCACCAGGTGGAAGGTTTGTATATAGATAAGAATGTTTCGTTTGCCGATATGAAGCAAACTATACTTTATTTTACCAAGCAGCTATTCGGAAAGTCAAAGATCAGGTTAAGACCTTCATATTTCCCATTTACCGAACCAAGTGCTGAGGTAGATGTGTATTGGGGACTGGAAACAGAAACCGATTACAGAATTACCAAAGGAACCGGATGGCTCGAAATTATGGGCTGTGGTATGGTAGATCCTAACGTTCTTAGAAATTGCAATATAGATCCACAGGAATATTCAGGTTTCGCATTCGGAATGGGAATAGAAAGAATAGCCATGCTACTTTACCAAATAGAAGATATCAGGATGTTCTACGAGAACGACCTTAGATTCCTTGAGCAATTTAAATCAGCTTTATAATGACTAAATACGGTTTCTTAATTTTAGCGATCATTGTTATTGGCATCATCATTTATGTCACCTTCGTAATCGCTTTGATAAAAATTACATTAGGCCTCATCTTGTTGGCCGTAGCTGCAGTATTCCTTTGGTTCCTATGGCGGAAAATTAAGAAGAAAGCAGAAGAGAAGTTTTGAAAAAGGATATTGAAATACCTGAAGTTAAAGATGTTCATGTTGCCGCGGTTAAGGTCTTCAATGAAGAATTTGAGGCTTATGAGTGGAATGTCTATTTGATCAATAATACCAACGAAGCCCTGGAAATGGTGCTTATTGTTTCCAAGGGATTTGATAAAAAGAGAGAAACCTCTCTGATGCGACATAAGGTTGAAGTGCTTCCTGCCAAAAATTTCGCAAAAATTGAGTATTTGCAGGACGATGTACTTCAACTGAATAATGAGTTCAAGGTGACCTATTTCCAGGATTCAAAAATGATGGAAAAGACCTTTCTATTTAAACCGAATACAATTAAGGAAAGCGTAGCTGCTGAAATTCCGATCATTCCTGAAAAAGGAATTTTAGCGAAATAGAAACGATTAGGTTTTTAACAAAAAAAAGCCTCGGAAAATTTCCAGAGGCTTTCTAATTCAAATTCGTTTAACCGCAAACTAATTGAATTTATCGTTTAAATCTTCAAAATCACCAATTACCTGCCCGCCACTTTTGATCTTCACTTCTCCTGAAACATAAATTTTTGAATCCTCTCCTACAAACTCAAGTGTACCTTCACTTTCAATATTAAGATCTCCGTGTATTTCTACAAGTCCCTCAATTTTAAGAGTACTGTTAGAGTTGATTACGAGATTTTCTGAAGATTTTGTGTTTCCTAGTTTAAAATTCCCGACATATTCAAGCTGAAGCGCTGCTAAGATTCGCGCTTTTTTCAATAAGCATGTTTCCGCAGAAGTTTAATGTACCATTCAACACTTCAAATGCTTAAGGTTCATCTCCGCTGTAAGAAGCTTCAGTATTTGAAGGAATGTTCAGGTTTTTATCTCCTGTATATGAATCGAATTCTGAGCAGGTAAGAAACTCTCCTGTGTCTTGTCAATCTCGGGAGTAATGATTTTTAAAATCTTTAATCCTGAATTCCAGAGGCGAGATAAATATATTCTCCTTTAGCCTGGACAAAATTTGCACTTCCTTCAATTTCTGCGATTCCTTCTTCAACTGGATTCAGGGCATCATTTAATTTAATAATATCAAGCCCGGCTCCTCCATTGGCCATATAGATAAAATTACCATCGGTAGAAACTGCGTTTGTCACCTTATTTTCAGTACTAATACTTGAAGCATCAGGATGCATTCTTAACGGCAAAGTCATAGCCTTTTCACCAGCTTCGAAATTATAGATCCCGGCACCATCGGCACCTTCTGAAACTAATATATTATTACCATACCAGGCGATCGTTCTTTTTGATTCCGGAGTAAGAGCTGCGGTTTCAATCGAAGTTTTTTCCGTGAATTCACTATTTAAACTGAAATCCAGTAGACCTTCTTCTCCACTTAAAACTGCAAGCTTATCATTGTTACATGCTGCAGATCTAAGATCTCCAAGGCTTATTTCGGCTTCAGCATTAAAAGCGCCATTGGTTCCTGGAAGATTGTAGCTTCCAACGATACCAGAATTTCCACTGATTAAAATCGTCTTTCCTTCGAAATCTAAAACATGCACTCCGGTGTGACCAGCAAGGCCGTAATCAAGGTTGAAGTCTGAAGAAAAATTACCATTTTGAGTTGAAACGTAGCCCAATAATGTATGATTAGGACCATCACCGTTTATGGAAGCTCCCGTGAAAATGATATTGTTATTATTGTCTATATAAAGAGAGTTGATATCTGCAATATCAGATTTCATTCTGCTTACAAGTACAGGTTTGTATTTATCGCTAACATCTACGATATCTATAGCACCCAGGTAAATGGAACCTTCTTTATTATAGGAAACATAAGCGTAGTTTCCTTTAACATCTACGTGAGTAGCGTGAAGTTCCTCTCCGTTTAACTTTGGAGACTCCAAAGAAGCAATTTGTTCGATCCCGAAGATCCAGGCTGGTTCCTGAGTTCTGGTAGTGCTTATTCTGGCAATTCCAATTACACCGGTCTCGTTAAAATTGATGGCATTCTGTAATTCTGAAGCATCAGTAGAAACATTAAAATGTGATTGTTGCTGTTCGGTTTCAGAAGTTGTCTCATCCTTTTGACAGGAGAAGAAGAATAATGCCGAAAACAGGCTTATTCCAAGTAGTTTTTTGTTCATAACTGTTGGTAGTTTAGGTATTTGGGCAGTTAAAAATAGTAATTAAACTGAGATAAAAAAGAGAAACTCCTTGAACTGCAGGGTTTTTCGATAAAAGGTAAGAAAAGACCGATAAGAAAATTCTTTCCATAAAAAAAAGGCCGGTTTAGAGCCGGCCTTTAAAATATTAGAAAGTAAGATTTATTTAATCTTTTCAGATACATCTTTAAATTCTCCTTCTATGATTGCTTTTTTGGAGATTTTTGCTTTTCCAAGAACTTCTATTGTACTGTGGTCCCCAAGGAACTTTAAAGTTGCTCCTTTACGTAGAACAAGATCACCTTCAATAACCACGTTTCCTTCAACTACTAAATGTCCTCCGTATATTATGGTAACATTATTCTCCACCATCATTTCCCCACCAAGGTTGAAGACTCCAGCGTAATTAATTTTAACTTCGTCGTCTACTAAAAGAGTTCCGCAAAAATTAAATCGATCGTTAACCTCTATAGTGTTTAACTCTGCTTCCCCGTGGTAAGATTGCGGAGCATCTTCGATAACCATAAGGTCTTCTCCGCCATCATAATGTACGTAAGTATCACAATCTGCAAGTGCTCCTCTAAAGAATCCAGGTTCATGTAATCTAAAACCTCCATCAACACCCCCAGCTAATGGTGGTTCGTGAATTTTGTTTACATCGTGCTTTTTTTCCTTTAAAGAATTCTGAATAGCAAGAACTTCTTCCGGATTTTCAGAGTTAGCATCGGGCTGACAGGATGTGAAAGCAATAGCTGCTATAAAGCAGAAGCTTGCGAATTTAATGTTCATGATAATTTGATTATTTTGGATTTGGTAAGGTAAATGTAATACTTATTTCGATAACATTAACAAAATTATCGTTGAAAAGCATAAAAATCAACTAGTTAAGATTTTAGTGTAAGATATTTTCTAAGTCTTTAATCCAGTTTATCCACAAGTTTATTAAAAACCTTCTTAGGGTTCTTACCCTCATATAGAATAGCATAAACCGCGTTAATTATAGGGGTTTTTGCCTTTTTCAGCTTATTGATCTTATAGGCGCTTTCTGTTGCATAGTAGCCTTCAGCCACCATACTCATTTCCATTTGGGCACTTTTTACGGTATAACCCTTACCTATCATGTTACCGAACATTCGGTTACGGCTAAAAATTGAATATCCTGTAACCAGAAGGTCGCCGAGATAAGCAGAGTCGTTAATATTCCTCTTCATTTTATGTACCTTCTTGATGAATTTCTTCATCTCTCTAATAGCATTACTCATAAGAACGCTTTGGAAGTTATCTCCATAGCCTAATCCATGCGCAATTCCTGCAGCGATGGCGTAAATATTTTTTAGCACCGCCGCATATTCAGTCCCGATAACGTCGTCACTAATTTTGCAGGTGATATAATCGCTTCCAAGGTATCCGGCAACGATCTCTGCCTTTTTCTCGTCCTGGCAGGCCACGGTTAAGTAAGATAGTCTCTCTAACGCAACTTCTTCAGCATGGCAGGGGCCGGTTAAAATTCCGATATTTTCCATGGGAACATCAAAGTATTCATTGAAGTGTTCACCTACGATTAAGCTGGTTTCAGGAACTATACCTTTAATTGCTGAAAAAACGATCTTGTCTTTTAGCGGGACGGTAAGAGAATCTAATTCACGTTTAAGGAAGGCCGAAGGAATAGCAAAAATAATATAATCTGAAGCTGCCACAGTTTCATTAATATCGTTGCTAAGATTTAGCTGATTTACATCAAATTCAACTGAACTCAGATAATTAGGGTTATGGTCCTGCTTTTTAATATGTTCAATAGCATAAACGCTGCGCATATACCAGTTTACCTGGTCCAGGTTCTCACATAACATCTTTACAATAGCAGTGGCCCAACTACCACCTCCAATAACACCAAAACTCGGAGCTTTATCCATATGATTACATTCTCTTTTCAAAAATAATCAAATTTAGAAGTATTTAAAGTTTTTCGCTTTTAAACCTGTGAATTATTGAGAATATTTCAATTTTCTAAGACTTAAACTTTAACATAATGCAATCTTATTTCATGCAATCTAATTAAAGTCATCCCGTTATAAATCTGTTCCTCCTGTAAATCTTTTCAGGACGAACATTTTCTTAGTTTTTTTGGTTGGTTATTTAGTTGAAAAGACCGTTTCGCAAGAAGCGGTCTTTTTAATATCAATGATATTTTTTGAAAACTTTAGGATGGGTAAAAGCTACAAAATTGATTCACTTTTGTACATTTAGGTAACTAACTACAAATTATTGAAATGGGTATATTTTCATTTATTAAAGATGCAGGAAAGAAAATTTTTGGAATCAATAAACCTAAATCTACAGAGGCGGGAACCAATGAAGATCGAAAAGAAAATGAAAAAGCGGCGAGAAAATTAGAGGAAACCATTAAGGACTTAAACTTAAAAGCAGAGAATTTAAAAATTTATATTGAAAATGATATGGCCGTGGTTTCAGGTAAAGCTTTAAACCAGGCAACCAGAGAAAAAATAATCCTGGTGGTTGGAAACTCTGAAGGTATTGCACAGGTTGATGACCGTATGGATGTTGAAAATACTGAACCGGAAGCTGTTTTTCATACAGTAGAAAGGGGAGATACTTTGAGTAAGATCTCCAAAGAACATTATGGAGATCCAAATCAATATCCGCTGATATTTGAAGCAAATAAGCCGATGTTACAGGATCCTGATAAAATATATCCGGGCCAGGTACTTAGAATACCGCCGATGGAAGAAAAAAGATAAAAATACAAAAGACTGTTTAAGAATTTTGAGAATGTTAAACTGAGAGCAGTCGACGTTCTAGAGCTTGTAGTTCCACAATTTAAAAAGTAGGATCAATCAGCTAAATTGAAGATTCAAAATAGGTTTTTAAACAGTCTTTTACTTATTTGTAAAAGTTCATTTGATCAATATACTTCCAAACCTCCTCGTTCAGAAGAGGTCTCACATTTTTGAATTCCTTAATAGCTTTCCTTATAAAAGTCGAAGAAATCTCTACAATGGGAGCATCTACTCTTGTAATCTTTGCATGTCCATTAAATTCATCGGCTACTTCACCCTGAGCAATCCTTGGGTAAACATAGATCTCATGGTTTTCTATGATCACCTCTGAATTTTTCCACTTATGGAAACTCTTAAGATTATCTTCTCCCATGATTAGACAAAAATCGTTAGTGGGAAATTTCTCCTGAAGATGAGCCAATGTATTTACCGTGTAATTAGGCTGCGGAAGATCGAATTCAATATTGCTGGGTTTTAGTTTATCATAACTTTCACAAGCCCTGTAAACCATTTCCAGCCTATGATGATTATCAAGTAAGCTACTTTTCTTTTTATGAGGATTATGAGGAGTAACCACCAGCCAGATCTCTTCAAGATCTGAATACTCCGCCATGTGATTTGCAATGATCAGGTGGCCGGTATGAATAGGATTAAAGGTTCCGAAAAACAAGCCTACCTTTCTATTCATTTCTCAGGTTTTTCTGCACCAACATAATTTGAAACCAGGTTGTAAGCTTCTTTTAAAGCGGTACCTAAATGATTGTTTTCAATAATAAAATCAAATTGAGGGGCGGTGGCTAACTCAATAGAAGCCTTGGCAACCCTCATACTTATTTTATCATCACTCTCTGTCTTTCTTTTTTTCAGACGGATCTTCAATTCTTCAATACTTGGTGGTTTTACAAATACCGCCAGTGTTCTTTCAGGATAAATGTTTTTAATATCTAATCCTCCAACTACATCAATATCAAAGATTACGTGCTTTCCTTTTTTCCAGATACGTTCTACTTCACTTTTCAAAGTTCCGTAAAAGTTGTCTCTATAGACCTCTTCCCATTCCAGAAATTCATCGTTTTTGATCTTCTGCTTAAAATCCTTCAGAGAAAGAAAGTAATAATCCTCTCCATTCACTTCATTGCCTCTCGGTTCACGAGAGGTTGCTGAAATAGAAAAATCCAGTTTCAATTCCTGGTGCTTTAATAAGTGACGTACTATCGTTGTTTTTCCTGATCCCGAAGGAGCTGAAAATACGATAAGTTTCCCTTCGCTCATTTAGAGTACGTTTAGAATTTGTTCTTTTATTTTTTCCAATTCGTCTTTCATTTGCACTACTAATTGCTGCATTGGCGCATAATTGGATTTACTTCCAATGGTATTGATCTCGCGACCAATTTCCTGAGAAATAAATGCCAGTTTTCTTCCATTAGAGTCTTCAGTATTTAATGTCTTCTGAAAATAATCCAGGTGATTTTCGAGTCTTACTTTTTCTTCAGTAATATCAAATTTTTCGATATAGTAAACGATCTCCTGCTCAAAGCGGTTCTCGTCTGCCTGTTCCTTGATCTCTTCAATCCCCTTGCGAAGGCGTTCCCTAACCGCGTCAACCCGGTCCGGATCTATTTTTATAACCTCTTCCAGTAAATTCTGAATATTAGAAATTCGTAATTTGAGATCATTTTCCAGGGCTTCACCTTCATCGCTCCTGAAATTGTTGATTTCAGTAAGTGCATCTTTTACCGCGCCTTCAATAGCCTTAAACTCTTCCTCGTCTATCTCGTCTCTTTGAGTTTTCAAGGCATCAGGCATTTTTACAGCCATTTTTAAAAGCTCAACCTCACTAGCGGTTACAATCTCTCTCAATTGATCCATGTAATTTTTTACCACTTCAGTATTTACATTGGTAGAGGTCTGCTCGCCGGTATATTCTACATAGATGGAAAGATCTACCTTCCCACGGCCCAGTGAATTTGAAATGATATTACGAAGATCGAGTTCCTTTTCCCGGTATTGGGAGGGAATGCGCGCATTCAGGTCAAAATTTTTGCTGTTAAGAGACTTTAGCTCAACGGTAATTTTCTTATTGGGAATTTGAGTAACGCTTTTCCCGAAGCCTGTCATTGATTGAATCATGCCTGAATTTTAAAAGCTTGCGCAAAGATAATCAATTCTATAGCATCTCCAATTGAATAGCCGGCCTATAACATAATATGGGAAAGCTTATTTTTTAAAGAGATTCAATGAAATCTAAAGCTCGCTTTTCATGATAGTACATGCTGCTTTTATTTACGAATCCTACATGCCCCCCATAGGTAGGAACTTCTAAATGAATAAAGTCTGATTTTTCTGCAATTTCAAAAGGATAACATTTTTCTGAAAGGAAACTGTCGTTTTCGGCATTCAAAATAAGTGTGGGTTTATTGATATTTTCGAGGAAATTTAAAGCGCTGGTCTGTTCATAATAATCTGATGCATCCTTATATCCGTGAGCTTTAGAGGTATAAAGATCGTCTATATCCCGCAGAGATTTACAGGATGAGATCTGTGTTTTATTAATATGATCTGGAAACTTTTCAGCCCGGGCAAATAAATGTTGTTTGAGGTTTAATTCGAATCTTTTGGCATATACAAAATTGCGCATTCTGGTGATGGCTCCCAGTGACCCTGAAAGATCACAGGGTACTGAAACCCCCACGGCACCAACAATTTCGTCTGGCCGGATTCTGTTTTCACCAAGATACTTCATGGTGATATTCCCTCCCAGACTAAATCCTATAATGGCGATTTTTGAATATTTATTTAAGGATAAAACATGAGTGATGATTTCCGCGAGATCATCACTGGCTCCCGCATGGTAGCTTTTATAATATCTATTGAGTTCATCGCTGCAGCCGCGAAAATTCATTGCTGCGGCATCCCAGTTATAGTGATTGAATGTTCTTGCCATTCCTTTCATGTACGGCCTACCTGCGTCTCCGGCAAGTCCGTGTAGGAGAATTACGATCTTATTTGTTTCTGGTTTTACGGAGTAGCTCCAGTCTAGGTCTATAAAATCACCATCGCTTAATTCAATTCTTTCTCTTTCATAAACCGGAATATCTACCTTTCTTAAGGTCGCGGCATAGATGGTAGAAGCATCTGCATTCTTAAAAATTCCTGGAGGAATATAATTTCCCTTAAGCACCGGCATCTTTTCAATTTTAATATAAACTTAGGTAAAATAACCTATGCATGCATAATATTTATTGGTAGTTTTGAATAAATTGAAGATTATGTATAGCAAGAAATTCGAAATAAGGTGGAGTGATCTGGATGCCAACAGACATTTGGCAAATTCAGCCTTCATTAACTTTATGAGTCATACGAGAATGGGTTTCCTAATGGAAAATGGATTCGGACATAAACAACTTTCTCATTATAATTTGGGTCCTATAGTTTTCTACGAGCATATATACTATTTCAAAGAAATATTTGCAGGAGAACCAGTAACTGTAACTCTTGAGTTGAGTGGGTTGTCTGAAGACGGAATGTACTTTGAATTTATTCACAAGATCTACGATCATAATGGAAAGAATTGTGCTACCTGTGAAATGATGGGTTCATGGATAGATCTTGATAAAAGAAAATTGACGTCCCTTCCTGAAAAACTTTTTGATCAATTGGATAATACTCCAAAAACAAAGGATTTTAGAACCCTTACAAAAGAAGATACCAGGAAGTACGGAAAACGCCCTCAGAATTTAAGTGTGGAAGAGCTTAATCAATTATAACATTATGGAAACAGGCATAACAGAAATATGGTATGCATGTTATGGCTCCAATATTAGGGAGGAGCGCTTCATGTGCTATATAAGTGGAGGCACTCCTCCCGGAGCTTTAAAGAATTTTACCGGTTGTTCGGATAAATCAAAACCCAAACAAAGCAAAACGATCGCTATAGATCATGAGATGTATTTTGCTAAAGAATCTCCTACCTGGAATGGAGGGGGGATTTGTTTTCTAAATCCTGAAAAGGATACTTCCGCGAATACTCTGGGACGAACTTACCTTATCAATTCAGGTCAGTTTATAGATCTTGTTAGACAGGAACTTAAGTTTGAGGGCGAGATTGTAATAGATTTTGAAGAACTTGTAGCGAAAGGATACTACAATTGTTTGAGTGATGGTCGCTATGGATTATTGCTTTATTTGGGAGAAATAGAGGGTGCCCCGGTGGTGACTTTTACCAGTGAAACTTATCTGGGGCATGAAATCAACAGGCCAGACGAAGCTTACCTGTCTACGATTATTAAAGGCTTGCAGGAAATATATGATATAAAGGATCTTGAATTGCAGGAATATTTGCAAGGAAAGACAGGGGTATATTCAAAAATTCCTGAAGACGAACTTTTTGAACTTATCAAAGCAGCAAGCTGATTTCTATTTTTAATCTTCTGTGATCAAATTATAAGCTAGCTTTTATAAAATTGTCTTTTTTAAAAGTTAAGTAGCTTATAATCAGATAATAAATATTAAATTTATATGTCTTGCCCCTGATCTTTTTAAATGATCAGGTATGAAAATTTTCTTCAAAATTATCGTCCTTTCCTTAGTAGCGATATTGTTTCTTCATAGCTGCACGGTTTATTATAAACAAAGTTATACTCCTGAAGAGGTGGTTAAATCTCAAAAGAAATTCAGGATGATAGATAGAAGCGGTAAAAAGTATCCGTTTTATAAGCTGGTGAGGGAAGACGAAAATTACTACGCCCTGGCCAGGAATTCCATTTTTTACCGAAACAAATTTAAGGATCGGCCTATCACAGATCTGGGTTTTAAAGATTTCTCAACATATCTGATAGATCCCGGTAATTATGAAAAGTTCGAGGTGAAAAATACTGCGGGTTCGGCGATTACTACGGCTTTAATAGGTGTTGTAGCTTCTGCAATAATCTTATGGATCGTATTGGATAATTATTTCGATGACTTTCTTTTTACAGATTGATAATTTCAGGATTTGACCTTAGTTTTTCTAACACTTACCATATATACCCCTATGAATACAAGAGCTGCGGCGATGCCTTTGGTCCAGTTCAAACTATCGGCGCCCACCGAAATGGCAAAAGTAATGGCGATTAAAGGCTGTAAATAGATAAAAGCACTTATGGTTGATGGAGACAGTTGCTTTAAGGCATAGATATTCAGCAAATAAGTCATAAAAGTAGTTCCTAATACAACAAAACCCATTTTCCAGATAGCATCAAAAGGCAGGCTGTTCCACTCAACTGCCATAAATTCATTGTAAGTAACTGGCAGGTTGATGAAAACCGCAATAAAAAATAACCATTTCATCAAAGTGATCGCATGATACTTTTTGGTTAGCGGCTTCACCAAAATAAGGTAGAGTCCGTAGGAAAATGCATTTACGATAAAAAGTACATTTCCCAGGGGAATATTGGGAGCATTATAGTTTTCTCCCTTACTGAAAATGACCAGAACTAGCGCTCCCGCCATACCTATGATAATTCCGAGTGTCTTTAAAAGGGTGATCCGTTCTTTAATAAGAATAGATGCGAGAATAAGCACCATTACAGGAGATAATGTGATAATAACAGAACTGTTTATAGGAGTAGAAAGACTTAAGCCTTTAAAGAAAAACAGCATATTTATTACCATTCCGAAGATGGCACAACCTAAAATTCGAGGCCAGTCGGAAGTTGCGATCTTTTCTTTAGGAGCAAATAAACTTATGATCCAGAAAAGGATGGCCGCACCGCTAACCCTCAATAAAATGAACCCGAAAGGTTCAATATATAGAGGCATAAGTCCTTTGGCTATGGTGTGATTTACACCATAGATGGCACTTGCAAGAAAGGCGGCCAGAATAGCCAGAATACGGCTTTTATCCATGTATCGATTCTTTAGCCGCAGCTACCGTTTTTTTGGAATTCCCTATAAAAATTTCATCGTTATTAATGATAACGGGACGCTTCAAAAAAGTATAATGTTCCAGGATGAGATCTTTATAATCCGTTTCTTTAAGATTCTTGTTCTTAAGATCACGCTCTTTGTAAAGCCTGGCTCTTTTACTGAAAAGTGATTCATAACTTCCGGAAAGCTTATGCATTTCCTCCAGCTGTTCTTCTGTTATTTCTTCAGTTTTGATGTCCTGAAGAGTGAAGGTGTCGGGAACATCCAGTTCTTTTAAAATTCGTTTGCAGGTGTCGCAGGTAGACAGGTGATATATTTTTTTCATAGCAGAAATATTGCAAATGCAAAGAACGGATTTTTTAAGCAAAAATGCCTTTGTTAGCCTTAATTCAACTAAGATTCCGGCTGAGGATTCTTTTCTTTGATCTTGATAAATTGTTCCACCGCAGCTTTTGGATAGGTCATCACGAAACTACCAGCGGAATAAGGAGCAATTTCGTATGCGTTATAATGCAGTATCACCTCATGTTCGGTTATCCCAATATTTAAAGGAAGGTGAAATTCATCATTTTCGAAGAACATTCCGGTGCTATTGATATTGGAATCGGCCGGGATATTTTGCTTTTCTCTGAAATCTTTTTCTACAAAGTCAATAAAATCGGAATTAAAAAGGTCCTGGGACTTTATATTTTTTCCAGTTTCAGGATCGAAATTCAGATAATTAGTACTTCTGTAGCCGTGTGCACCCCCCGTAAACATGTTAGTG
The DNA here is from genome assembly GCA_963779835.1 of uncultured Flavobacteriaceae bacterium. Lineage (GTDB taxonomy): Bacteria > Bacteroidota > Bacteroidia > Flavobacteriales > Flavobacteriaceae > Christiangramia. The sequence goes on along the minus strand of CAVZZT010000005.1, from coordinate 69,582 downwards.
CTGAATTTTATTGAAATGATTTGTGGTGAGCGATAAGAAACCTTTCCATTGATGGTTGCTTCCCATGGCAATTCATATTCCGGGAATTCTTCGGCTGTTTCAATATAGTTTTTAATAAAATTTTCCGCCAGTTCTTCCGGTTTTTCTTGCTCTCTTTCATCCTGGTAATCCACCGTATTCAGAATAAAACGTTCAATATTTTTATTGATCTCTTCTGCCTGATCGGCATTTTCAGCTACGGGATATGTAAGGCTTATAAAAGTACATTTTCCTTCTTCCGGGTTACAATCCTTTAGTCTCTTTTCAATATTCTTGGTTGAAAATGACAGGGACTTTTCATCTTTTTTTTCAGTTTCCTTCTTCTCATCGGCGCATGAATTTAAAAGGAGAATGGATATAAAGGCAATCAGAATTCTTTTCACGATAAATAGGTGTTAAATAACAGGATAAAGGTAAAGGCAATTTTGTGATTGCCCAACGGGCGCAGTACATTTGTTTTTCAAGATTTTTGAAGATGAACGTCTAATTTGTACACTTTATATAAGAGCTGGTATTCTTCAGTTAATAATCTGGGAGTTATAAACTCGTAATTACCTAACAAAATGAAATTCAATACTAAAACAATACATGGTGGTCAGGATAATGTAGATCCTGGTTACGGGGCGGTAATGCCTCCAATATATCAAACCACTACGTATTCTCAAAGCACTCCGGGGGGGCACAAGGGTTTTGAATATTCCAGAAGTGGAAATCCAACCAGGGCTGCGTTGGAAAAATCTCTGGCAAGTATTGAAAATGGAAATTTCGGACTTGCTTTTGGTTCGGGACTTGCTGCAATTGATGCGGTAATGAAACTTTTTAAACCGGGAGATGAAATTATTTCTACTAACGATCTTTATGGAGGTTCTTATAGACTTTTCACCAGGATATTTGAAGGTTTGGGCATTAAATTCCACTTTGTCGGGATGCAGGATGCCGCCGGAATTGAGGATTATATCAATGAGAACACAAAATTGATCTGGGTGGAAACACCAACCAACCCCATGATGAATATTATTGATATCGAGGCCGTTTCTAAGATCGCTAAAAAACATGAATTGCTATTAGCAGTAGATAACACTTTTGCCACGCCGTATCTTCAGCAACCATTAGATCTAGGGGCTGATATCGTGATGCACAGTGCCACCAAATATCTTGGAGGTCATAGTGATGTGGTATTGGGAGGTCTTGTGGTTAAGGATAAGGAGCTCGCAGATAAACTTTATTTTATTCAGAATGCCAGTGGCGCAATTTGCGGACCTCAGGATAGTTTTCTGGTACTTCGCGGCATCAAAACCCTGCACTTAAGAATGCAGCGTCATTGTGAAAATGGGGAAGCAGTTGCAAAATTTCTGAAATCTCATCCCAGGATTGGAAAAGTTTACTGGCCGGGATTTGAAGATCATCCAAATCATGATATTGCTAAAAAGCAAATGAGTGGTTTTGGAGGAATGATTTCTTTTACCACTAAAGAAAATACTCTGGAGAGTGCTACCAAAATTGTTGAAAAACTGAAGATTTTTACTTTGGCTGAATCTTTAGGTGGGGTGGAATCTCTTGCAGGACATCCGGCTAGTATGACTCATGCATCAATTCCAAAAGAGGAAAGAGAGAAAACCGGGGTTGTTGACTCATTGATACGATTAAGTGTTGGTGTAGAAGATGAAGAGGATCTTCTTAACGACCTGAAGCAGGCAATAGGTTAAGCTATAAAAACAAAATGTAACACATGGCCTGGGCTCTACCGGGCTTTTTTATTTAAAAACGTACTATGAAAAAAATCTTATTAGTTGGAATTCTCTTTTTAATGGCTATCAATGTTTCCATAGCTCAGAGTATTGAATCTCCAAATGGAGAGTTAGAAATGGAATTTTCGCTTCAGGAAGATGGAACTCCTGTCTATACATTAAACTATAAAGATCAGCAGGTTATAAAAACCAGTAAACTTGGTTTCGATCTTAAAGAGGAAAAAGATCTTCTTTCAAATTTCAGCATTGAGAATTCTGAAAAATCCAGTTATGATAATACATGGGAACCGGTTTGGGGTGAAGAGTCGGAAATTAGAAATCATTATAATGAACTGGAAGTAGACCTTCTTCAGAAGGAAACCGAAAGAAAAATGATTATCAGGTTTCGCCTTTTTAATGAAGGTTTAGGTTTCAGGTACGAATTTCCGCAGCAGGACAGCCTGGGTCATTTTGTTATCAAGGAAGAAAGAAGTCAGTTTGCGATGACGGGAGATCATACTGCATTCTGGATCCCGGGAGATTATGATACCCAGGAATATGATTATACAGAATCAAAACTTTCTGAAATTAGAGGAGAAATGGAATCATCAATCACTTCAAACCTTTCTCAAACCTCTTTTTCACCTACCGGAGTGCAGACTTCCTTAATGATGAAGACCGATGACGGACTTTATATCAACCTGCACGAAGCAGCCTTGATCGATTATTCTACCATGCACCTGAACCTGGATGATGAGAACATGATTTTTGAGTCATGGTTAACTCCAGATGTGAATGGCGATAAAGGTTATTTGGTTGCTCCAACGGTATCTCCCTGGAGAACAATTATGGTTAGCGATGATGCTCGTGAAATCCTTGCTTCAAAAATGACTTATAACTTAAACGACCCGATAGCGATCGAGGATCCTTCATTTATCAAGCCAATGAAATATATTGGAGTATGGTGGGAAATGATCACAGGAAAAAGTACCTGGAATTATACCGATGAATATAAAGCGGTAAAGCTTGGCGAAACCGATTACGAGGCTGCTAAGCCAAATGGCAAACATGCTGCAAATACTGAGCATGTAAAAGAATATATAGACTTCGCCTCAAAACATGGTTTTGACGGAGTTTTGGTTGAAGGATGGAATATTGGCTGGGAAGACTGGTTTGGACATTCTAAGGATTATGTTTTTGATTTTGTAACTCCGTATCCTGATTTTGATGTTGAAGAACTGCAGAAATATGCTGAAAGCAAGGGAGTAAAAATGATCATGCACCATGAGACTTCATCTTCAGTAAGAAATTACGAGAGACATCTGGACACAGCCTATAAGTTCATGAACAAATATGGCTATCCGGCCGTAAAGAGTGGATATGTTGGAGATATACTTCCTAGAGGTGAAAACCATTACAGTCAGTGGTTAGTGAACCATTATCAATATGCAGTTGAAAAGGCCGCAGATTATAATATTATGGTGAATGCGCACGAAGCGGTAAGACCAACAGGGATCGCACGTACCTATCCAAACCTTATTGGGAACGAATCTGCCCGTGGAACCGAATATCAGGCTTTTGGAGGCTCTAAACCCAATCACGTAACCGTATTACCTTTCACCAGACTTATGGGTGGGCCAATGGATTATACTCCGGGAATTTTTGAAATGGATCTAAGCAAACTAAATCCGGAAAACGATTCTCATGTAAATGCTACAATTGCCAATCAACTGGCCTTATATGTAACCATGTACAGTCCGCTTCAAATGGCAGCAGACCTTCCGGAAAACTATATGAAATTTCCGGATGCCTTTCAGTTCATTAAAGATGTGGGGGTAGATTGGGATAAAAGCGTTTATTTAGAGGCAGAACCAGGAGATTATATTACCGTCGCCAGGAAGGAAAAAGGAACTGAAAACTGGTTTGTTGGAAATGTAAACGGAAATGAGACCAGGACTTCAAATATTAACTTCGATTTCCTTGAAAAAGGAAAGAATTATATCGCCACGGTATATTCAGATGCTCCTGATGCTCATTATAAAACAAACCCTCAGGCTTACGAGATTAAAAAGTATAGAGTAACCAGTAAGTCTGAATTATCCCAGCAATCAGCTCCGGGTGGTGGTTACGCCATCAGTATCATGGAGGCTGATAAATCTGAAGCTAAAGGATTGAAAAAATTATAATATTATTGAATGCCTGATCTGTAGAGTTTTATCTTGACAGATTCAGGCTTATTCTTTAACTTCGGTATTATACAGACTTTAATATTTTTTAAAATAACAGGAAATAGTTCTATGCCTAAAAACTTGGTTTTTTGCTGTATTCTCCTTTTTACCCTGAATAGTTTCAGTCAGCGTTACAGGGATTATGAAGTGGGTCCTATGCTTAATTACGAGCATACCTCATTGTATGTGGCCAATAATGTTTTTAATGGAGCAGATGCGGAGGGGTTTGCTAATTCCGGTTTTGAACCGAATTTTGCAGCCGGGGTATATGGTATCTATTATTTCAGACCAAAAATGGGACTGGGCGCAGAGCTCTATTTTCAAAGGACTACCTCTTCAGAATTAAAAGAAGGTGAGTATTATAATTCTCTGACCTTTATGCCTTATATTAATTTTGATCCTTTTCGGCAGATAAAGAATATCTATTTTGGTGCTGGTATAGGTGCAGCATTTATCCAGGAATCACCCGATTACGGTTCAAGTGTGAAAGAAGAGGATGTACGGGTGATCACTATCCCTTTAAGAATATCCACCTCCTATAGAATTAGAAACCAGATCACTTTTGAAGTAGGTGCACAGGCTGAGTTACTGGAAGTTGTAAATGGGCAGGTTCGCAGAAACTCTATTTACGCCGGAATAAAAGTTCCTTTTAATCGTGTTTTTGGTCGTTACCGTTAGCCAAAATTTTTAGAATATCCCTCTAAATACACTTATTAGCTTCTGAACTTCCTCTTCAGTGTTGTAATGAACAAGACTCACACGAACCACTCCATTCTTTTCTTCCAGTTGAAGCGCCTGAATTAACTTTTTAGCATAAAAATCACCAAATCTTATCCCGATCCTGTGATCATCTACTTTCTCAACGATTTCGTCGCTTTTCATTTTTTCATGGACAAAGGAAATAGTAGGAACGCGAAGGGAAGCTTTAGCGTTTGGGTTTCCGATAATCCTGATTTCCGGAATACCATTCAGGTAATTTAGTAAGAGAGAGGCCAGCTTTGCTTCATGGGAGGCGATAATTTCAAATGTTTTTGTTAGCCTTTCTGAAAAATCAGCCTGTTTTGTTTCGAAATGATGTCGGTATAATTCTTCGTAATATTCTATAATACCCAGTGTGCTATAGGTAAGTTCAAAATTGAAATTTCCGGGCTGGAGTTTATAAGGCACATCTTTTTTTCCGATGAAATAATGGTTAAGACTGTCCAGTTTTAAAAGTTTCTGATACTTCCCATACATGACGGCAAGGTGTGGCCCATAAGTTTTGTACCAGCTGAAAGTATAGAAGTCGGCATCAAGTTCCTGAACATCTACCTTTCTATGAGGCGCATATGCAACCCCATCCACACAAATTAGCGCACCGGCTTTATGAACCTCTTTTGCGATCTGTTTTATTGGATTAATAGTTCCCAACACATTGGAAGCATGGGTAACTGCAACCAACCTGGTTTTACTATTCATAAGTTTTTTAAGATCTGAGAGCTCCAGTTCCAGGGTTTCGGGATTTACTTTCCAGATTTTTATCTCAAAGCCTTTATTTTTAAGATCCATCCACGGAGAAACGTTAGCTTCATGATCGGTATCTGTAACAATGATCTCGTCTCCCTTTTTCCATTGGCCACTAATGGTTTGACTGAGAATCCTTAAGAGCATAGTTGTGGACGAGCCTATTACCACTTCCTCGCTCCTGGAAGCATTCACTAATTCGGCTATTCTGGAAGTGGCATATTTTAATTTCTTTCCTGCTTCCGCAGAAACCTTATAGGAAGCACCAAGTTGCACATTATGATGAACCAGGTACCCACTTATGCGTTCTACTACCTTTCCCAATACCTGTGAACCACCGGCATTGTCCATAAAAACGAAATCTCTTTCCAGAGCCGGGAATTGCTTCCGTACAAAATCTATATCTATCATTTGTCTAATAAACTTTTATTAAATAATTCAAGGATTCTTCTATACTCATCAGTCCAGCTGCTTGGCTCCACGAAACCGTGACTTTCTACGGGATAAACGGCCATTTCCCAATCCTCTTTTCCTAGTTCTATAAGCCTTTGAGCAAGTCTCACCACATCCTGAAAATGCACATTGGTATCTACCATTCCATGAGCTATGAGAAGATCGCCCTCGAGGCCTTCGGCAAAATAAATAGGCGAAGACTGGCGATAAGCGATAGGATCTTTAGAAGGTTCATTCAGAATATTGGAAGTATAGCCATGATTGTAATGAGCCCAGTCGGTAACCGATCTTAAGGCTGCCCCGGCTTTAAAGGTTTCAGCCTCCGTGAACATTGCCATTAACGTGATAAAGCCTCCGTAACTACCTCCGTAGATCCCGACTTTTTCAGGGTCAATATTTTGGTTCTCTATCAGATATTTTACCCCGTCTACCTGGTCACTAAGATCTTTTCCCCCCATATGGCGATAAATGCCAGTTCTCCAGTCTCTTCCGTATCCGGCACTTCCGCGGTAATCAATATCGATCACGGTATAGCCCAGGTCGGTAAGAAGATTGTGGAACATATATTCTCTAAAATAGCTGGACCACCATTTATGCGCATTCTGAAGGTAACCTGCACCATGAACGAACACTACCGCAGCGTCATTTTTAGCATCTTCTTCCGGCACGTAAAGTCTTGCCGGAACCATGGCTCCGTCGCTGGCTTCAAATTTTATAAGTTCCGGTTCTCTCCAGTTATAATTCGAAAATTCTTCAGATTGACCTTTGGTAAGCTGCTGAGGTTTTGCATTTGCGGAGTTTGTCTTTAAATAAAGTTCTTCCGGCTTGTTCATATAGGAATACGTAATGGCCAGGTATTTTTCATCGGGAGACAATTTCACCTCATTTTTACCGGTCATGGAAGTCAGCTTTTCCATTTTTCCACCCATTAATGGCATTTTATAAAAATGCCGTTCTCCCGGATGAACCTTTGAAGAAGTGAAATACCAGTGCTTTTTCATCGTTGGAAATAAAGGGATCGAAAACCTCATAATTTCCCGTGGTAAGATCTTTTTTCTTTCCTGTTTCCACATTCAGAATATATAAATGCGAGTAACCGGAGTCTTCACTTTGAAAATAGATATGTTTGTTATCTGGTAACCATCCTAAAGTTTCATAGCCATAGTACGTATAGCCAATCCCGGGACCGGCAAGCCATGCTTCGTCTCTTTGTCTTTCAATAGATTTTATTTCCCCATTATTCAAATCCAAAAGAGCGATCCAGCGATCTTTATTATCGGTAGACCTTAAGTTAACCACTGCTTTTTCTCCATTTTCTGAAAACTTAATTTCAGAAGGAATAATTTCTCTTGGTTCTTTTTTCCATTCTTTATCCGGGTAATCTGAAGTATAGTTGGGAAGATCACTAATCCCGGGTAATTCAGAAAAATCAAGAATAAATACCGTGTCTTTTTCAAAATTATAGAGCGCCAGTTCTGCCGTATAATCCATATCTCCTACTTTGGTTCTGGCAGAAATATTTTCGGTATAGCCACTTTCATCTACATAATTCGGAACCTCGGTGTTTTTTCCTCTTTTCTGATCTATCAGGCTGAATCCTGCATAGGAGGCATTCGGAGAAACTACAAGATTTCGTAATTCTTTATCTTTGAGGTAGAACTTAAATTTTTCGTCCTTTTTTATAGATTCCCTATAGTCTTCTGAGCTTTCTTCTTTTTCTTTTCTTTGTCTTACAACTTCCAGTAAATCAAGATTCTCTTCCTGTAGCCATTCGTCTTTATCTGAAAGTTTTGGCTCATCCTCACTTTTTGCAGAACCCTTTTCAATATGGGTGATTTGTTTGATGCTACCTTTCTCCAGGTCAAAAATAAACGCATTGTTTTCGGCATAAAAGGCCAGCTTATTTTCATCCTTTAAAAATTGGGGATCGTTGACTGAAAAAGGAAGGTCCAGAAGTTCCTTTTTTGTTCCCGATTTTTTCTCATACAAATAAAGATCACCATCTTCTGTGAAGACCTTTTTAGATCTTGAGTCGTTAAAATCTCCATTTTGAGGAATTAATTGATCCTTCTCAGCAACCGAAACTTTTAAAATTTTCTTCGGGTCATCAATCTTAATTCTATAAAGCGAGTCCGATGGATTTCCCTCCGGGTTATAGTTAAAATAAATATTATTGCTATTTACTCCCCAATGAACATTAGAAGGAAAAGTTCCCATCCAGTCAGTGTCCTGCATGATCTTTTCAACACTCAATTCTGAATTTTGAGAAAATGAGCATATTGTTCCAGCAAAGAATAGGATAAGGGCAGAAAGACTTTTAAACATACATGGATTTTTTCGAAAAAAATTAAGGAGGCTCAATATAGCTAAAATTTGTTTCCTTTTTAAACCATATAACTGCTGAAGTGTCTAAAAACAAAGCTTTTCGAAAAAAAAGCGGATATTGTAAGATCAAACATTACCAACTAAACTTTATTTATGATGAAAAGAATAACTGCAGCAGTATTGTTGTTTTTTTTTACTGTTTTCCAGATTTCAGCTCAGTCTCAGCAGGAAATGGTCGAAAAAATAGTGAATGAAGCTAACCAAAATTCACAATTAGAAAAACTGGCTCATGAGCTACTGGATGTAGTAGGTCCAAGGCTGGTGGGAACTCCTCAAATGAAAAATGCTCATGATTGGGCGGTGAAAAAATACGCTAATTGGGATATTCCCGCCCGCAACGAAGAATGGGGTAAATGGAAGGGCTGGGAAAGAGGAGTTACACATGTAGATCTTATTTCACCGAGAATACAAAGTCTTGAGGCGAGACAATTAGCCTGGAGTCCTTCAACCGGTAGAAAAGGAGTGACTGCAGAAGTTGTTATTCTTCCGGAAGCTAAGGACTCCCTGGATTTTTTAAAAAAGCTAGAATCTGTAAAAGGGAAATTCGTAATGATCTCTATGCCTCAGCCAACAGGAAGACCTGATGATAATTGGGAAGAATGGGCTACCGAGGAATCTTTCGAAAAAATGAAAACTAACAGAGATTCCCTGGAAAAACTCTGGGACAAAAGGCTTTCAAATACTGGTTTTTCAAGAAGAGAATTGCCTAAAGCCATAGAGGATGCTGGTGCCGAAGGAATTATTACTTCTTACTGGTCTAAAGGTTTCGGAGTAAACAAAGTATTTTCGGCTTATACAGAAGAAATCCCAACTATTGATATTTCTTTGGAAGACTACGGACTATTGTATCGTCTCGCTGAATATGGGAATAAACCGGAAATAAAAGTATTAGCTGAATCCCAGGAACTGGGAGATGTCCCAACCTTTAATACGATTGCAGAAATAAAAGGTAAGAAAAGCCGGAAGAATATGTGATACTTTCGGCACATTTTGATAGCTGGGATGGGGCAACCGGAGCAACCGATAATGGAACCGGCACCCTGGTAATGATGGAAACGATGAGAATCTTAAAGAAACTCTATCCTAATCCTAAAAGAACTATACTGGTAGGGCATTGGGGAAGTGAAGAGCAAGGATTAAATGGTTCGCGGGCTTTTGTAAATGACCATCCTGAGATCGTTGAAAATATGCAGGTACTTTTTAACCAGGATAATGGTACAGGCAGAGTAGTGAATATTTCAGGAAATGGATTTTTAAATGCCTACGATTACCTGGGTAGCTGGTTGTATGAGGTTCCGGAAAATATAACAGAGCATATTGAAACCAATTTCCCCGGCACTCCCGGAAGAGGAGGATCAGATTATGCATCGTTTGTTGCAGCAGGCGCACCAGCCTTTAATTTAAGTTCTTTGAGTTGGGATTACTGGAATTATACCTGGCATACAAACCGGGATACCTACGATAAAATTGTATTCGATGATGTGAGGAATAATGTGATTCTTACCGCTGTTTTGGCTTATATGGCCAGTGAGGACCCTGAGAAAACATCCAGGGAAAAGATCAATTTACCAATGAGTAGCAGAACCGGTGAGCAAATGACCTGGCCGGAACCAAGAGATGCCGAGAGAAAAGGGATGATTAAAGATTAATAGGTAACAAGGCAGTTAATCCTGAAATTTTAGTTTTAGCTGGTTGGCTGCCTTTGTATATCCTCCATTACCACCATCAATAAAATGTATATGTTGGTCTGTGCTAATATCTTTTACGAAACAGGACATAATGCTTTCCTCGCTTACATGATATCCATATTTTATCAAATTTAACTGTTCCAGTTTATCAAGGTATGCAATGAGCTTTTTTCGTTGTGAGCTGTTTCCGGTGATCACAGTATTTATCCTGCCATCCAGGGTGAGATTATCAGAAAGCTCCACTAATTTTTCCAGGTAAATTTTCCCGGCTTTGGTATTCTTCAGGTAAATCTCTCCAAAATTGGCGATCATAAAACTTTTTAGAAATGCCGGTAAACTCCATTTTCCAAGTTTCGTCATCATTTCTGCTTTTATTCTTCGCAACCCGGCTTTTATTTTTAGTCTTCTAACCGATATGGGTTTTCTGCGTCCTATAGAACCGTAAATATTATCAATATTATTCATGATCTTCGAATAGACCCTGGAAAAATCGGTTTCTCCACAACCTGAGATAATAAGACTTAGTACTTCCTGATCTTCATTTGGAGGTTTAATCCTATCCCATTTGCATTCCATTCCAGTTAGGTTTAGTGGAGTTTCATCTGGAATTATTTCATGCGGGAAAGGTTCATTCTTGATCTTATTTTCAGCAAAATGAAGTCCATTCCCGAGGATTACCGGGATATTTAGAGTTTCATTCACCTTTACCCTGGAAATTTTAAGATCTATTTGCTCCTTGTTTATTTCTTCTACGCTTAAGGAACCTATGGCAAGACTAAAATCAAAGTTTTTTTGAGTATTTCTATTATGTTTTTCGAGTACTGAAAGTGATTTTTCTCTAATCTCTTCAGGTATGAGAAAGCTGGCACCATCACCGCCAAAAAAGAAAGGGACCTTAATATTATGAGTTTCAGCCAGATTTAATATAGCAATTACGCAACCGGTAGCTACGAGATTAACATGGTTATGATTTCCGTTCTGAACCGCTGCTGTAGAATTACGAATATCGGCAATCAGGATATGCCAGTCTTCCGGCACATTTGAAAACCTGGTTTTATCTCCAATAAGCTTACTTATGGAAGAATCGTGGACTGGAAGCTCTGAATAGAAATTGGTATTAGTGCCTTTCATAAACTCTAGGTCGCGACAAGCGCTTAATAATTTCTATGATTCAGATTAAATCTATTGATCTAATTCAGTTCACCACCAACAGGAACTGAGCAATCATGTCCCGGTTCACCATGTGGAGGATTTATCCTGGGAGTAGCACTTTTTAATCTTACCGGAGAGCTAGTCATTTCAGGAGTGTTTGAAGCACTGGCCTTATCCAATGGAGCGCCTACGGGGAGATCGCATCTATGACCTTCTTTACCGTGCTCAGGATTATATTTTAGTTCCGAAGTTTTTGATTTATTGGTCTTTACCGCTTTTGTTGAAGCTGTCTCTGTAGTTTTTGCTTTGTTTTCTTTTGCTTTAGTGTCTTCTTTACAGGAAATTGCCGCGAACGAAATAAGGCAGGCGATCAACAGGGATATTCTTTTAATTCTTCTCATAATCAATAATTTAAGATTATAAATTTATTGAAATTATTCGGTTAAACTTTTTAATTCTTCTTCAGAAATTGTCAGAATTCCTGAGGCCGGTAACCTGGTGATCATTTCTTTCCAATTCTTGTCTTCTTTAAAAACCTTTTCAAATATAGGTCTGGCCTCTTCCATTCTGCCGCTATTTGCGAGTGCGACTGCTTTCCAGAATTTCATCTCGAGATTTTCCGGGAACATCTTTTCAGCTGTTCCGTATTCTTTTAGGGCTTTATCCATATTTCCAGCTTCAACAGCAAGATCTCCTTTGTTCATATGATCGTAAGCACGGTGAACTTTCAACAATCTTTCCAATTCCTTAATGGGAGTTTTATGGTCATCAACCCTTAGATCGATCTTTTTGTCTTCCCAACTTTTATCTGTTTTTTCTGGTCCTACAACAATTAAGGCAGCCGATTGTTTCCCGCGGATATCACCGCCGGCCTGTTGGGCGGCTTTCATAACTTCTACCACTCGCTCCGCCAGGGGATAGTCTGAATATTTGACGAAAGCTTCGGCCATGGCAGGAACAACCCTGTCGTTCAACATCATATTAGCCTGAACGGAGAAGTTTCTACCCTGGAGATCTTCCGCGGCTTCCACACATTTTTCTCCAGTAAAGGCTGAAACATTTCCGTTGTGATCCAGAAAGGCCACCTGGCGGTAATCTCTGCCTTCATCCTTTTCAACTAATTGAGTAAGTGCTTCTTCTGCGGACACACCACTTGCCATTAATTCCAATCCCAGAGGGCCGTAAGCAGGATTCACGAAAGATTGTGTGGCAACGACGCCAACACCAGATTTGCCCCAGGAAACTATAGAACCCACCGAGAACCAGTGACTTTGTACCCCAACGGCCATTTCTCCAGTTACCGTATCTCTTGCAACTACAGAAAATGTGTGGGCAAAAGCATCTTTTTCAATACCAATATTTTGAGATTGAAGATTGGTAAAACCTATTAACAGGGCGATTAGCAGAAATTTTTTCATAATTCAATTTTTGGTAGAGTTTAAAGATATGCAATTATGACTAAAAGATTTTAAGGAGCCTCGAAGCAAACGATTTTTTAATTCTCAACTTGAATTACATTTAAATAAACAGGACCGCCATCTAGCGGATATCCTTTAATTTTGTTAGCTCTCACCCTCACATCTTTTCCAGTAAAGCTATCAAGATTTATCGAATCACTTTTTATTGCAAACAGTTCTTTTTCAGTCTTTAAAGTATGTGTTCCGTATTGATAACTGGTAATGCCAGCCGGTCTTATAATCCCTGAAAAGAAGACTTGTTTTTTGGATTTAGCGGTTCCGCAAGAGGTAAAAACTAACAATAGAATTGTCATGGTTACTGCTGAAAAAAACTTCATGGTAGTATATTTTGTCTAATTCAAGTTATAATTTATACCCGGGAAGTAAAAACGGAAGTTTTAGACAATGCCTATAATATCTACCAGAAACCGCTTATTTTTGTTCGTAATTGGCCTCATAGTTCAATGGATAGAATAGAAGTTTCCTAAACTTTAGATCCAGGTTCGATTCCTGGTGAGGCTACTTTCCACAAATCACCCTTAACGTAGTGGGCCACCTGAAAGTGGCAGCTAAATCAATATTTTACGATTGTTTTTACTAGTGTATTTGGAAGTATTTTTGTTGTTAATTATAGGTTTTTTTGGTGAAAAATAAATGATTTCCAGTATTTCAAAAATTTTATTTTAAATGATTGGAAGTGCTTTGGAATACAACTCTCTGAGCATTATTTCGCCATGAAGCCTTGCAACGCTTCCTTAACGAGCATTTTGTTTGAAATATGAAATCTCATTTAGTTTCAGAATTTTCGGATTAAAATATAAATAGCTGTTTATGTGATAATTATCATCAAAATTGATCTTTTTCTTTCCTAATTTCAGTTCCAGACTTTCCTACTTATTGTTTTAAAATAAATTATCATGGAAGCAGCAATAGAAAACAAGGCCAGGATATACAGTTTTGGAAATAAAACTGCCGAGGGAAGTAAGGACATGAAAAATCTTTTAGGCGGAAAAGGAGCCAATCTTGCCGAGATGAGCCGGATAGGAATTCCCGTTCCTCCAGGCTTTACTATTACTACAGAGGTTTGTACCGAATATCATGAAATTGGTAAAGAAACTTTAATAACCCGGCTAAGAGAGGATGTTGAGCAGGGAGTGCGTAATATTGAAAGTATCATGGGTAGCAAATATGGGAATAGTAAAAATCCGTTACTGTTATCTGTTCGCTCCGGAGCAAGAAAATCCATGCCCGGCATGATGGATACTGTTTTAAATCTGGGTCTTAATGATGAGGTGGTTGCTGGTTTGATAAAAAAAACAAAGAATGAGCGTTTTGTTTGGGATTCTTACCGGCGTTTTATTCAAATGTATGGTAGCGTGGTGTTGGGGATGAAACCAGACAATAAAGAGGATGAAGACTCTTTTGAGGAAATTATCAACGATCTTAAAAGAGAAAAGAATATTCAATTAGATACTGAATTTACCATTGCAGACCTGAAAGAACTGGTGCAGGATTTTAAATATATCGTTAGAAAACGTACCGGACAAAATATTCCCAACGATCCATGGCAACAGCTGTGGGACGCTATAATGGCAGTTTTTGACAGTTGGAATGGGAACAGAGCCATTTATTACCGTAAAATGCACGGTTACCCTTCAGATTGGGGTACCGCAGTAAACGTTCAGGCCATGGTTTTCGGTAATATGGGAGATAATTCGGCCACAGGTGTTTGCTTCACCAGGGATGCGGGAAGTGGAGAAAACGTATTCAATGGCGAATATTTGATGAATGCTCAGGGCGAGGATGTGGTGGCCGGTGTGAGAACTCCTCAGCAGATCACAAAATTGGGCTCAAAACGATGGGCAGAGCTGGCTAGGGTAGATGAGAAAGAACGAGTAGAGAATTATCCTTCGCTGGAAGAGATGCTACCATCTTTATATGCAGAGCTGAATGAATATCAGCAGCAAATAGAGCAGCATTATCGTGATATGCAGGATATGGAATTTACCATTCAGGAGGGAAGACTTTGGATATTGCAAACCCGGGATGGAAAAAGGACCGGTACGGCAATGATCAAAATCGCGGTAGACCTGCTCAAGGAGGGTACAATCGATAAAAAAGAAGCCATATTGCGGATTGAGCCTATGAAACTGGATGAATTATTGCACCCGGTATTTGATAACGAAGCTTTGAAAAAAGCACATGTAATAGCCCGGGGCTTACCGGCCTCTCCAGGTGCTGCAACGGGACAGATCGTTTTCTTTGCTGATGAGGCCGATAAATTTAAAAATTCCATTCTGGTGCGTACAGAAACTTCGCCAGAAGATCTTGAAGGAATGAACATTGCCAGGGGAATATTGACTGCCCGAGGAGGAATGACCTCACATGCTGCAGTTGTGGCCAGGGGTATGGGTAAATGTTGCATCTCAGGTGCCGGATCGCTGAATATTGATTACAGGAAGCGTGAGATGAAAGTTGGCGATAAAGAATATCATGAAGGAGACTGGATCTCATTAAATGGAAGTACAGGTAATATTATTGAAGGTAAGGTGGCTACGGTTGAGCCTGAAATAAGTGGTGAGCTGGCTGAAATACTTGAATTATCAAACTCCTATTCTAAAATGAAAGTCAGGACTAATGCCGATACTCCCACGGATGCTAAGGCTGCACGAAATTTTGGGGCGCAGGGCATTGGTCTGGCCAGGACCGAGCATATGTTTTTTGGTCAGGACAGAATCAGGGCTATGCGTGAAATGATACTGGCGGAAACTCCGAACGGAAGAAAAAGAGCACTCAGGGAATTACTCCCTATGCAACGGGATGATTTCGAAGGTATTTTTGAAGCCATGCAAGGCTTACCGGTAACTATCAGGTTACTTGATCCTCCTTTGCATGAATTTGTTCCTCATGAACTGGCCCAGCAAAAGGAGCTGGCTAAAGAAATGCACATTTCCACCAGGGCAGTGAAAAATAAAGTTGATGAACTTAAGGAATTCAATCCTATGCTGGGGCATCGCGGTTGCCGTCTGGGGAATACCTATCCCGAGATCACCGAAATGCAGGCGCGGGCAATTTTTGAAGCTGCCCTTAATCTTAAGGGAAAAGGAATAGAAGTTCAACCTGAAATTATGGTTCCCCTGGTAGGGACTACTAAAGAATTTACTCTTCAGGAGGAAATAATCAGGGAGGTAGCAGAACAGGTTTTCGCAGAGAAAAATGATAGGATCGAATATCTGGTTGGTACTATGATTGAGATTCCCCGTGCCGCTTTGACTGCTGATAAAATCGCTAAAAACGCTGAATTCTTTTCATTCGGAACCAATGACCTTACTCAAATGGTATTCGGATTTTCTCGTGACGATGTCGGGAAATTCCTCCCTGTGTATTACGAAAAAGGAATACTCACCAGTGATCCTTTTGAAGTGCTAGATCAGGAAGGTGTGGGACAATTGCTTAAAACAGCAATAGAAAAAGGTAGAAGCACTAATTCGAAGCTAAAGATCGGGATTTGCGGTGAACATGGTGGAGAACCTTCTTCTATAGATTTTTGTTACCAGATGGGGATGAATTATGTGAGTTGTTCACCATTCAGGGTTCCAATTGCACGAATAGCCTCCGCGCAGGCCGCAATAAGAAATACTTAATTTTATTCAATTATACCTGAAAATAGTTTAATTTTCGATATATCCCGTTGGGATTTAGTGGGCTGTCTTTTCCCAATCTATTTCTCATGTCGGGACCTTACCGTATATCTATTTGACTACTATAAATCCTGTTTTAATGGCTGAAGGTTTTTTATCACTTAGGTGTAAACGTATCAAATTGTTCATATCCTGGTTAAAAACTATTTAAGGTACTTAAAAATTTTAGTGCTATCTCTTCTTAAATTGCACATACCCCAAATAAGCAGGACCTACTTATAATAGCTGAATTTATAACCTACAGTAATTAGAATACTGGTAAATCAGACTTTATGAGACTTTTTTTGCACCAAAGCAAGTTTAATGAACAGTTCGAGAGTGATTTTAATATTATCAGTGTTCTGTTTAAGCTCTTTTTAATTTCAACCATTGCGTTGCTGGTTTTTTTACTGACAGCGCAAACATATTCGCCGCCATCTTTTGAAAATAACAATAGGTCGTTGCCGGAAATGTTGACAGCCAATCCGCCTAGTCCCTACTAACGGAAAAGCTAATTAAAATGAAACCTCTGTTAGTTCAAAAATTGAATTTTCAGAGGTTTTTGCTTCAAAATTAATTTTACTGAATTTAGATTAGCAATTAGAAGTTATACGCTTCGATTTTTCTTTTCAGACGAAAGCATTTATTTTTGCATGCAATTGGCCTCATAGTTCAATGGATAGAATAGAAGTTTCCTAAACTTTAGATCCAGGTTCGATTCCTGGTGAGGCTACAAAATTTTGAATAAAACCTGTAAGTTTTAAGATGGACAGGTTTTTTCCGTCTTCCTGCTTTGTCTTTACCTTTAGGTATCTGCATCTCTTTTAAAAATTTCAATTAGATTCAGTATCAAAATACAAAAGATAACCCAAATTAGTCCAGCAATATAACCTCCGGCTATATCTGATGGGAAATGCACCCCGAGATAAATTCTGCTTATTCCAATACTTAAAATAATAAAGGCCAGTATTAAGATAATACCGATTTTTAAAAATTTGTTTATCCTGAATTTTGTACACAAATAAATTAAAAACCCATAAAATGCCATGGCGCTCATGGCGTGCCCACTTGGATAACTTAGTGTTTCAACGGAAACGAGATGTTCTATACCTGGCCTTGCTCTATTTATAAAACGTTTAAGTATCATGTTGGAAGTAGTGGCCAAAATGAGAACCAAAGTTGTTTGAAGAACATATTTCCATCTTTTAAAAACGAACCAGGAGATCAAACAGTATAATGTGAGTACGGCGAGATATCCATACAAGTCTCCGATATTGGTAATAAAAACAAAATAATTTGTAAGAGCGGGTGAGCGTAAGGAAATTACATAATCGGTTATTTGCTTATCAAAATTAGCTAGTATGTCTGTTTTTAAAGTATCGGTTAATTCGATAAACAGGTTAATGCTTGTAACTACAATAATAAGAGCCACAATAACGACGATAATATAAGGTAATTTTTGGTTGTAATTTTTATAGTTCTCTACTAAAGCTTTCTTTAAACTTCTAATGAAAGCTATCAATGTTTGTTTCATAATATTATGAATGTGATCATCAAATTTTATTCATATATCAATGACCATAATTTTGTCTAAAATTTATAAGTGTAGCCTAAAAGATAGTTTCCATCTCCGCTATAAAACGTAAGCTCCATATGCTCCTGTTCATAAGCTGTAGTAAAAAGCAGATTGCTCCCCAGGCCTATTGCAGCTCCTGCAATAACATCTAAAATATCATGTTTTTTCGAGTCGATTCTACTTGCAGCCGTAAAACCGGCAATTGCATACGCAGGGATACTATATTTAAAACCATATCTTCTATGTATATATCCTGCACTATGAAAAACGGTAGAAGTATGGCCTGAAGGAAAAGAATTGTCATTGCTCCGGTCTGGCCTGGGCTTATTAATGCCAAATTTTAAACCGTAAGTAACCGTTTCAGTAAGTAGCAGTCCCTTAGTGAACTGCCATGCACCTTTATTATCTCCTATAAAAAGGCTGGTTCCAATGGTTGCAGCGGGTAATGCTATAAGAAATACATCTCCAATCTTTTGAGTGGTTCCAACCTTAGGGGGCGTTTCACTAGTATCCTGCGCAAGTAAGAATTGGCAAAAAAGAAGGCAGCATACCATAAGTACTGCCATTTGAGGTCTAAAATTTTGCATAGGGAAAGCATTAGTATTCTGCGATGATAACAAATATAGACCGCCAGAAGTCTTAATGGATTAATAAATTTTGATGATGACTGTGTTGAATTTTTCAGAATATGCTATAGAAACAGTGCTATTTATTATAATAAATTGTCCATTTAGGATATTCTTTTTTGTTTTTAAAAGAGCTTTTAAAGAAGCCGATATTGTTATTAAGGATCCTTTTATTTTTAATTATTAAAAATGTGTTTGGTTTACCTGAAAGATTTTTTAGTTTAGAAACTGAACTTTCATCTTTTAAGTCCCACAACTGTTCTTTCCATTTTTCATCATTTTGGAACTGGATCTCACGATCTGCGGTTCTATTTCCGTCAAAAATCGTGATATAGTTTGCATCAGTATAAAAGGGGATGGAAGTAAGGAGATAATCGTATACTAAAATAGTTTTTTGCTCATCTTCCGCAATATCATTAATGAATCGCGTCATATGTCGCGTAGAATTGATAATTGGACTATTATTTCTTAATACAGCCGATGAAATCAGGATTATAGCTGCTCCGAACATAGCAGCAATTAGCGCAGGTTTATATTTTTTATTTCCATTAATAAAAAAGAAGACCAAATAGGTCGCGATTGTAACCAGTAGGCCTATAATGATTGCTGAAGTTGAAACCTTAATAATTTCTAGGGAGCCGAAACGGATGATTAAAAGTGACAGGGCTAAAACGCTTAAAATAACCAGGTAGCTGATATTGATTATTTTTCTACTTATTTTTGAAATTTGAGCTAATTGCGATCCAATAAAAATTGCGATCATCCAGAAAATGGGAAGGATATATAATATTAGCTTGGTGCTGAATATTGAAAAAGTGATGAAGAGCAAAAGACTTGAGACCAGTAATAATCGAATTTCTCTGGATGTGTGAGCAAGAGATTTTACCCTGTTTTGGAAGTTCGGGATCATTCCCATTACCCACGGCAATAATAAGCCTATAAGTATTGGAATATAGAACCAGAAAGGTTCCGATCGTTCACTAAAAGAGTTACCTGTAATTCTTCCTGCAATTTGTTTCTCAATGAAATAGGTCCACAGCTTTGGGTTATGAATCATAACTGCTGCAAACCAGCTGACGGCTAATCCCAGGCAAAGTAAGATCCCGATGATATGGTGAATATTGAGCCTGGTTCCCTGCTTATAAATTATTTTTTCAGCAATAATATAAACCAGTATAAAAAGGAGTGCTACCGGACCTTTTGTTAAAAGTGCCAGTCCTAAAAACAGGTAGAATAGATATAAGAAAAGCAGTTTTCCCCTGTTTAAATAATATTGCCAGCAGAAAATAGCCGCCATGACAAACGTGGTGAGGAAAGCATCCGTTGTAAGATTACGACTCGATATAAGGACAATGGGCATGGAGAAGTAGATCAATCCGGAAAAAAAAGCCACTTTTCTATTTTTGAATAATAGATTGGCTAAACCATAGACTAATAGAAGCTGAATTGCTATGGAAACCTGTAGAAAGAAGCGGGCTCCAAATTCATTGATCCCAAAAATCTGATAGCCCAGGGTGGTGATATAGTAAGTGACAGGTGGTTTATGAAAATGGAAAATTCCTAGCAGCTGCGGGTTAAGGTAATCTGTTGATAGCAGCATTTCACGGCTTATTTCAGCATATCGGGCTTCACTACTTTCCGCCAACCCGTAGGAACCTAATCCAATGAGAAGAATTACAAAAGCGATACCTACAAATACTAAATAAAGACGATCGGTAGAATTCTTAAGATTCACAATAAACGTTTAAAGTAAGGCTCGGGTTAAGATTAATTAGCTTATCAAAAATAAAGAACTCAGCACGTTCTTGAAAAAAGAAAGTAATTTTTATTTGCTGAAATAAATAAAATATGCCCCGGATGTATGAATTGTTTTCGTAGTTTCTTTTTCAAAGAAATCTGCAAAGTGTATCCAGCTATTTTCAAGAGACTTGTAATTCTTGTTTAAGGGCGATACATTATAATCATCACTATTTTTATTTCTATACTCCTTTAATTTCGTGACAGGATTGGACATTAATGGCTCCTTTCCAATAAGTGATGTTGTATCAACATTCGTTAAATTGATAGTAATACTATTATAAATAGAATAAAAGCTATTACTTTTGAGTGTAATTAATTTACTATGAAACAACTTTTACAAAATATCAAGATTAGCGTTAATGAAAATATTTACCTAAAGGATCCTGAATCTACCCCGCTGGGAAAGCGAATTGTTGAAAACAGTATTTTGCTAATAGATGAAATGGGTTTTGAGGATTTTACTTTCAAAAAGCTCGGGAGTAAAATAAAATCTAACGAAAGTTCTATTTACCGATATTTTGAAAATAAGCATAAATTACTCGTATATTTAACTTGCTGGTATTGGGCCTGGAAAGAGTATCAACTCGTTTTTGCAACCAACAGTATCTCAAATTCTTCCGAGAAATTGCTCATTGCCGTAGAAATTGTCACCAAGGCGGTGCAAAAGGATGAAAGCTTTAGCCATATTAACGAAGTAGTGCTAAATCGAATCATTATAAACGAGGCATCAAAATCATTCCTTACCAAGGATGTGGACACCGAAAACAAGGAGGGATATTTTGCCGTCTATAAAAGGTTGGTGACAAGAATTAAGGATATGATCACAGAGGTCTCTGTAGATTACAAGTTTCCTTTTAGCCTTGCCAGTATGATCGTTGATGGAGCACTGCACCAGCATTTTATAAAAGATCACTTTTTGTCTATTACAGATTGTAATGAGGAGGTAACCGTTCTGGATTATTTCAAGGATTTAGTGATAAAAACGTTAAAAATTGAAGCTCATGGGGAACAATAAGTTTACTGTTTGGCAGCGCTTTATGGGGCTTATAAAGCTGGAAAAAAAAGATTTCCTTCAAATTCTTTACTATGCCATATTTGCGGGTTTAGTGAATTTGTCGGTTCCACTGGGAATTCAGGCGATCGTTAACCTTATCCAGGGCGCAAGAATTTCTACTTCCTGGATCGTATTGGTTACCTTGGTTACCCTTGGTGTTGCCTTTGTTGGGATTCTCCAGTTAATGCAGATTAGAATACTAGAAAATATTCAGCAAAAGATATTTACCAGGGCTTCTTTTGAATTTGCCTATCGTTTTCCAAAGATCAAAATGTCTGAATTAAAGCATTTCTATCCACCGGAATTGGCCAACAGGTTTTTTGATGTACTCACCATTCAAAAGGGGATTTCCAAGCTGGTACTGGATTTTCCGGCAGCTGTGCTCCAGATCATCTTTGGATTAATATTGCTTTCTCTATACCACCCCTTCTTTATTCTCTATGGTGTTCTATTGGTTTCACTCATTTATCTTGTTTTTAAATTCACAGCCCGTGCAGGATTAAATACCAGCATTGAGGAGTCAAAAATGAAATATCGTATTGCACACTGGATACAGGAGGTTGCCAGGACTCTTATAAGTTTTAAAATCGCCGGGAAAACAAAACATGCGATCACCAAGAATGATGCTTTGGTAAGTAAATATCTGGATGCCAGGGAAAGTCACTTCCAGATCCTTCGCTTGCAATTCATACAAATGATTGTTTTCAAGGTATTGGTTACCGCAGGTCTGCTAATCATCGGGGGACTTTTGGTTCTAAATCAGCAAATGAATATTGGTCAGTTTGTTGCAGCAGAGATTATCATCCTTCTTATCATAAGTTCGGTGGAGAAAATGATCATCGGCCTGGAGAATTTTTATGATCTGCTAACATCCCTGGAAAAGCTTGGAGAAGTGGTAGATAAAGAACTGGAAACCCAGGGTGGCGATAAGAGCTTTGCTGAAAATTCAGAATTACGTATAGAGTTAAAGAACGTAAGCTTTGTTGGCAATAACAGGAAAATGATACTGAAGGATATAAACCTGACCATTAATCCTGGAGATAAAATACTTTTGGAAGGCGTTAACGGATCTGGGAAATCTACCCTTTTAAAGATTATAGCGGGCCTTCTCGAGCCCACATCGGGAACGATATATGTTAATGGAATTTCCCTGGAGAATATAGATCTCAATTTTTATCATTCATTATTGGGACAATCAATTACAGAAGAGTCTCCTTTTGAGGGCACCCTGCTTGAAAATATAACCTTTGGTGATGACTCTATCACTCAAAAGGAAATCTATACAGCATTGGAGAGAACGGGATTAAAAGATTTTGTTCGGCAGCAAGCTGATGGTTTAGGAACAATTATTTTTCCTGAAGGAATTCGACTTCCTCATACGATAGCTAAAAAGATCGTCCTGGCGCGAAGTCTGGTGAGAAACCCAGGCCTGTTAATTCTTAATGATCCACTACATCAAATAGACAAAGATGAGCAACAGCGAATAGTAGATTTCCTGTTTGATCCTATAAACACATGGTCTATAATTGTTATCAGTAATGATGAAATATGGAGTAAACACTGCAACAGACATCTTGTTATTAACGATGGTCAAATTCAAAATAAAACCTGAAACTCATGCTGAATATCACTAAAAACACACTTCACGAGAAGTTTGACCTTACCCAGTACGAAGCAGGTAAAAAGGTTTTCCATACTAAGCATTATAAATACTTTAACCGGTTCTTAAAAGTATTCGCCCTTTCCGGGATTATTATCCTTTTTCTTCCATGGACGCAAACCATATCAGGAAAAGGTTCTGTAACTACGTTATCCCCCGAGCAACGACCCCAGACGATACAGTCTCCCATACCGGGAAGAATTAATAAATGGTTTGTAATGGAGGGGGATTTTGTAAAAGAAGGCGATACTATTCTTCATATTACCGAAGTAAAAAATGAATATTTTGATCCAGACCTCGTAACAAGAACAGGTGAACAGGTGAAATCGAAATCTAATTCGCTTCTTTCCTACGATGAAAAAATATCATCATTAAATAATCAGCTTGTTGCTCTGGAAAAGGAGCAGCTCCTGAAATCGGAACAGGCTGAAAATAAACTGAAGCAGGCCAGATTAAAAACTAAAAGCGACAGTATAGATCTTGAAGCCGCAAACACAAATCTAACTATTGCAAATACGCAGTTTGAAAGAACACAACTTCTTCAAGAGGAGGGGCTCAAAGCCATGACCGATGTAGAGGAGAAAAAACTAAAATTACAGGAAAATCAGGCTAAACTTATTTCTCAGGAAAATAAATTAATGGCCAGCCGGAATGATATTATTAATGCCAGGATCGAGATAAATCGTATAGAGGCAGAATACAGCGATAAATTATCGAAGATTCGAAGTGATCGTTCCAGTGCACAGTCAGGAAAATTTGATGCAGAAGCAGAGGTGAGCAAATTGCAGAATGCATATGTGAATTATAATATGCGAAAAGATCTTTACTATGTAAGAGCTCCGCAAGATGGTTATATTAATAAGGCTATTCTTGGTGGTATAGGTGAGACATTCAAGGAGGGAGAGAAACTTGTAAGCATCATGCCTTCGAACTACGATCTTGCTGTTGAGACTTATGTTAATCCTTTAGACCTGCCGTTATTGCACATAGGTGAAAACGTGAGGGTGAGATTTGATGGATGGCCGGCAATTGTTTTTAGTGGTTGGCCAAATGTTAGTTATGGTACGTACGGTGCGAAAGTGGTAGCTATTGAAAATTTTATTAGCCCTAACGGAAAATATCGAATCCTTCTGGCTCCAGATCCGGAAGATCATTCCTGGCCAGAGGCATTAAGAGTTGGTTCGGGTGCAAACACCCTTGCATTGCTTGAAAATGTGCCTATCTGGTATGAGATATGGCGTCATCTTAATGGATTTCCACCTAATTACTATACGCCTGAAGAACAAAAAGCAACAACTAAATGAAAAAGCCACTAATAATTTTTTCGTTGCTGTTTTTGCCTTTCTTTTCAGTAGGTCAGGAGAAAGACAGCACTTATTTGGCGCTTACAGAATATCTCGAGTTAGTAAAAAAATACCATCCTGTGGTAAAACAGGCTCAACTTCTAACAGAAGAGGGAGAGTCAACTCTTTTGAAAGCCAGGGGGGGCTTTGATCCTAAGTTGGAAGCGGGCTATGATCGTAAGGATTATAAGAGTACTGAATACTATGACTTGTTGAATGCATCATTCAAAATACCAACCTGGTATGGGATTGAGATTAAGGCGAAATTTGAAGATAATCAGGGCGTTTATCTGAATCCACAAAATACGGTTCCAGATAACGGATTGTTTGCAGCAGGTATTTCAATTCCCGTTGGGCAGGGCCTTTTTATAAATGATAGAATGGCAGCTTTGAAACAAGCTAAAATGTACAGGGAGCAAACAGAAGCTGAAAGACAGCTGGCAGTAAATGAGATTCTTTATAACGCCTCTATCACATATTTTGAATGGTTTACCAGTTATAAAGAGTTAAAGATCTACCAGAGTTTTATAGAGAATGCCAAAAGACGCTACGGTGGAATTCTGAAAAGTCATAAGGCAGGAGATAAACCAGCCATTGATACTCTGGAAGCAAATATCCAGATCCAGGATAGATTGCTTAGTCTGGAACAGGCTTCCTTAGAGTTTTATAAATCTTCTCTTAAGCTTGGAACTTATTTATGGGCTGAGGATAATACGCCTCTCGAAATCCAGGATGATGTTTATCCTGAAAATTCACTTTCGCCAGATATGGGAAATTATGCAAATATCATGGATGAGGGGTTTATGGTAAATCACCCCAAAATTAGGTCTCTGGAATATAAAATCGAAATTCTTGAAGTCGAAAAAAGATTAAAAGCGAACAAATTATTGCCGAAATTGAATTTGGAATATAATTTCCTAAGCAGTGAGCCGGAAATTATTAACAGTTTTGTAAATGATAATTACAAATTTGGATTCAATTTTAGTATTCCGTTATTCCTAAGAAAAGAACGCGGAGATCTGCAATTGTCTAAGCTTAAATTGGAAACTGCTGAATATGATATTGTGAACCAGAGACTGGAACTTAGGAATAAGATACTGTCTTTAGAGAGAGAGTTAAGTTCCTATAAAGATCAGTTAAAAATGGTTGAAGAATTGGTAGAAAGCTATTTCAGGATGCTTAAGGCAGAAGAACGGAAGTTAGAACTTGGAGAGAGTTCTGTTTTTCTGGTAAATTCAAGGGAAAAAAATCTGATTTCTGTAAAACTGAAACAGATTTCTCTCAAACTGAAACTTCTTAATACAAGGGCTAAACTGTTTCTGGTATTAGCAAAATTTGATGCTTAAGATCTTTGCATTTTTATAAATAGTACTAATAGAAATTCGCCAGATGTTCATTATAACTTTAATATAATTAATTGAGCTGAATATATGTTAATTATTCACTTATAACATCTGGTTAACAGATAGTTATGGTTAACTTGTTTAACTTTAATTTAATTTTAAAATAGCTTTGATATGAAAAATAAAAAAAAATACAGTCTGTTTTTATTGATCTTTTCTATGGTGTTCAGCCTGGGATTGAATGCTCAATCAAAAAAAGGAAAGGATTTTATTAAAAAGAAAGACAAAGAAACACTGGTTGTTGATGCTAAATACGCCCTGGAGGAATTAAAAGAAAATAATGGAGATGTGGCAAAATTAGCTGATGATGCTTACGGCTATGTGATTTTTCCGAATGTAGGGAAAGGCGCTTTTATTGCCGGAGGGGCCGCTGGAAATGGAGTTGTTTACAAGGGAGGTAAACAAATTGGCTGGGCTAAACTGCGACAGGTAGATGTTGGACTACAAATTGGAGGTGAGGCTTACAGGGAAGCGATCTTTTTCCAGACAAAGCAGGATCTTGAAGAATTCATGTCGAGTGAATTTGAATTTACCGGAGGAGTTTCTGCTGTAGCGATAACTGAAGGAGAATCACGGAGTGTAAATTTTGAAGAAGGTATGGCAGTGGTTACCATGCCCAAGGGAGGAGCGATGATCGAGGTCTCCGTTGGTGGACAAAAATTCAGTTATCAGGATATGTAGCCCTTTAGAATAAATAATTTTAAGCCGGTAATTTTACCGGCTTTTCTATTTTTAGCACTATGAATAAAACTATCATCTTTGACGTAAACGAGACCTTGCTTGAGTTAAGTCCTCTTAAAAAAAGTATTAATTCAGCCTTTGAGCATGAAAATGCTGCTGATATCTGGTTTGCTGAGCTATTGCAATATTCGCTCGTAGAAAGCATCACCCATAGTTACCATGACTTTAGCGAGATCGCAGCGGCGGTTTTAAAGATGAATGCTCAAAAATGGAATAAGGATTTTTCAGATAAAGAAATTGAGAAAATATTGAGTCCTATTACTAAGCTGTCGGCTTACCCGGATGTTAAAACTGGTTTGAACAAGCTAAAGAATGCAGGATATAAATTGATCGCTTTTAGTAACGGAAAACCTTCGGTCTTGAAAAAGCAACTTGATTATGCTGGTCTTTCAGAATATTTTGATAAGATCCTGAGTGTGGATTCCGTTAAAAAATACAAACCACATCCTGATGCATATAAATATGCAGTAAATATAGCAGGGGTGGATTTAAAAGATGCTATGATGGTTGCAGCTCATGGATGGGATATAACCGGGGCTATGCGTGCTGGTTTAGAAACCGTTTTTATCCAAAGACCCGGAAAGTCTCTTTTTCCCCTGGCTCAAAAACCAACTTTCGAAACTGCTAATATTGAGACCTTATCAAAAATACTGCTGGGAAGTAAATCTTGACTTTAACGATTTGTAGATCTATAGGAATAAAAAACCGCGTTGATGGATAATCAGCGCGGTTCTTTAAGAATATTTATTTCAGGTTAGAATTCAAAGTTAAAAGTAAAGTTTAATCTTCCTCCTTCATCACCAACATAATATCCCACATTTCCTGTGAATGCTTTAAAGGCATTGATAAAAATAGATCCACCAAAATCTGTATGCCACTCATTGCTATTATCGTCATCTACCCAGACTCTACCATAGTCAAAACCTAAACTAGCTCCTATTCTTAGTGGAACAAAATTCGTTCGAAATTGGGTGATACCACTTCTTAGATCAACATTCTGGTAGAAAGCGTACTTCCCGTTGAATCTATCATTTCTATATGCTCTAAGGCTATTTATATTTCCACCTCCTACTATAGCACCGTGATAGAACTCATAATTATCTCCTAGGATGGCCTCACCTCCAATTTTGGTTGCAATCACGGCAAATCCACTTTCATGTAAAGGATAATCCAGGGCTAGCATTGGTCTTATATAAGCAAACTCATTATTGTACTCATCTATGCTGGTCTTATATCCAGCCTTAAGATCAAATTCTATACCTCTGGAGGGGAAAGCATCGCGGTCCTTATTATAATAGTTGAAATCTAGCTCTCCACCCGCATATATCTGGCTATCAAAAACAGGATTGGTAGGCGCAAAATTATCGGCCATAAACCGGCCTTCATCATAATCTATTTCAAAAGATTCTATCATCGGTTTTATGCTAAAAAAGCTTTTGGTTCCGTTTCTCCATATTAAGGAAGGTGCGAAACTCCATTGCTGAACCTTTACGCGGTTATAATCCTTGTCAACCTCGTCAGGATCATAGTCACTCTCATTTCCGCTTCCAAAGTAATTAAAAGTGAAATTAGGGCTGGAATAATAGGCATTCAGGCCAAAATTCCAGTTGTAAAAAATATGTGCAAATTCTCCTGTATAATCAATATCAAATCCCTGGGTGTTGAAGAAATAGTTTACAGCCACACTCTGCCTGGTAGTAAAAGGGTTTCGTACCAGTCCATAAGTGGTATAGGTGTTTTTTACACCAAGTTTAAAACCTAGGTCTGAATTATAATCAATACCAGGAAATAAGGTATACTGTCTTAACTTTTTCTTTCTTGGGTCATAATTATTGATTTCATAAGAATCTACAAGCATCTTATGAGCTCCCGGAGTTTTAATGGTGTTTTCTTTACTCTTAAAATCATATAGTTTCGCACGTCTTGTATTTTGAAAATCATAAATATCATTTTCTTCCCCACCAATAACTTTTAGAGGTACAAGTTGAGAACCTTTTCCAACGATCTGAAATTCATCATCACCATCGAGACCGTAGATCCAAACCTCTCTGGTTATATCAGAATCATAAGATTTTTCAGCTTTAATCTCGCCATCCTCATTTTTTAGCTGAACAGTGGTGATTCCATCCGGTTTTCTGGTGATAAGGAACTTATCATCATTCTCGGTGCCTGTGAACATATCAAATTCAGCTAGATGCGTATAATATTCCCTGGCAATTTTTTCGAGGTTTCCTCTTCTGGCTTTCAGGGTCTTCTTAATATCATCAACATAAGGATCGTTGGTGATTCCATCTGGCAAAACGCCAAAGGCTTCCTGTATAACATCATCGGTAATATGGTTCTGAATATAATTCGCCTGTTTTTCCCAGTCTTCCCATTTAGCATTTCTAATCAGTGCCTTGTCTAACGTATATCCTGCTATATTGAACCATTTCGGTTTTTTTACCATATCAGAATAATTTTCCAGTGCTCTGAATTGTGGAAAACCAGCTTTTAGCAGCGATAACGCAAAACCATCATTTTTAGGAAATACCTGATCTCTGTCTTTTGCGATCGGGAGATACTTCTTGTCTCCATTTTCGTCTTCAAATTCAGCCCATTCATATTGTCCCTCATGCCGGTCCCAGTCACCCATTAACATATCCAGCAGCCTTGCCCTAATGAACATGTCTTCATCTACATATACGTCTTTGGTCTCCCTCATGTCAAGCAAAAGATCTGAACTGTTCAGGATATCATCAGCATTTCCGAAGATTTCAAGGTTCTTATTTTCACCGCCTACATGTTCTTCAAACATATATAATTCATTGCCGTACTCTTTATTAAAAATGCCTAAAGCCTCTTGTTTTGGAACATAGTACAGATGAGAATCCGGATGATAAATATCCAGTTCATCCATTAATTTACCGGCAGGGAATGTTCCATAGGGGAAAGCCGTTGTATAAAAATCCTGTACATATCTTTCGACCACCGTACTATCAAGAAAATCTTCCACGTAGTGAGTGGGTACCACAGAAGTTTGTAAGTATTGTAATGCACTTTTCTTTAGCGCTCTCAAAGTATATTCATGACCCTCATCATCTTTGAATCCAAGAGATCTGGATTGGTGACCGCCGCCAGCCCCGAGAACTTCAAGATTTCCGGGAAGGGAATCAAGATACAACACTGGAAATTCAAATTTTTTGCTATAAAGAGATCTATAGTGTTCTCCCCAGATGGCTTTAAATACCTTATCCTTATCCGTTTCTTTTTCAGTATAAACCGAAGCGGTTGTGGTGCTCCCCAACCGTTGCTCCGGCCAGTTTACATCAGATAGCGTAGGCCTTTCACGAGATATTTGTTCGCTGAAAAACTTCTCGGAACCTGAAGGAGAAACCCTGTAAAATTCTACATTTGAACTTCCGTCCTTATAAATATTCATTTTAGCGTAGCCTAAATCATAAGCAGCATAATCACCATGACGTTTAACTGGTTTTGCTTTTTTAGGTTTTTCAGTAACTCCTACTATTATTTGCTCAATCCCGTCATCCTTTACAAATTGGAAGTTACGATCCTGACCTGAAATAAAGATAACATCCTGGTATTGCTGGGCAAGAGTGGCAAGCGTTCCCATTAATTTTTGTAATTCCGGATTTCTTCTGGTTTGAGATCCTAAACCAATCATTCTTTCAAGGAATGAAAGTTTTGTGTTGGTCATTACCGGATGATAAACCGCCACTACTACCGTTTTCATTTGGTTGTCCTCCAGTTCATCGTTGAAGGCTTCTCTAAACTGAGTTCGGTTTTTTATTTCACAATCATGATTAATATATGGGTGATCGTCCCAGTTTTCAAGATACCATTGGGAATCTACCATTATGAGTTGAACATTATCACTTAAACTTTCGCTTTCTATAGGACAACCGTCATTCGGCCAGAATTCAGCTCGTGAATTATCCTGAAGAAAAGATTCAAGATCATCAATATTATCTGGAGCATCAGTCTGCCATTCATTGTATCCGGGCGTAAAAACGATGTTTCCTTTAAAACCTTCAAGGTTATCTAATAAGTTATTTTGAAGGTAGTCTTCTACCCGATCTCTCCCGTTATCTTTATCAGGATATCCTTCTTTTGGGGTAATATTCCCAACAACCACAACCGTCGAAGAGTCCTCTTTCTGTGATTGTTTTACAATTTCCGAAAGTATAAGTTTATTATTTGAATCAGTTCTAATTCCGGTGTTTGAAGTGATGTAAACTGAATATGCGTTCTCCTGTGCCACTGAAGAAAAAGCTGTAAAAATTAACGAGAGGGCTAAAAAAGAAAAATTGCCTGAAAATTTATGTTTGCGGAGTCTTTTTATAATACTCATAAAAGTTAGGTTGTTTAATTGAATTGGAGGTGTAGTTTTTATAGTATATAACTTCCAAAAAAATCTAATAATCTTAGGATGTCATAACTCTTTATAATACTTTAACATCCAAGCCTAAAAGTTTTACTAATAAGTTATAAGTCAAATTGAGTGAATATTTTATTATTTTACGACTTAAACAGATAAGCCTTACAATATAATTTGAAACATCTTTTGAGTAAAAGACTCTTCATAATAATCTTTCTTTTTTCAATTTTAGGAACCAATAGTCAGGAATTACCACCTGTAGTTAATTTTGGTCCTAACGAGTATTCAGCCGGAAATCAAAACTGGATGATCGCCCAGGCCGAAAATGAAAATCTTTATTTCGCCAACAGTACAGGATTGCTGGAATATAATGGTGAAAAATGGAATTTATATCCTGTTCCCAATAATACTATTGTACGTTCTTTAAAGGTTATTGGTGATCGCATTTATACCGGGGCTTATATGGAAGCCGGTTACTGGACTAGAAATAAATTCGGGGAATTGGTCTATAGCAGCCTTGTGAACGAATTTAAAGAGGGGATAAGTGACGGGGAACAATTCTGGGATATAGAATTTCTGGATGATTTAGTGATATTCAGAAGTTTTGGCGGTATTTATTTTTACGATCCTCAGCACGAATCTGTTACGAAATTGGAAAATCCTTTGGGAAAGCCCATCGCCGGAATTTTCAATGTAGAAGATGAACTTTTTTATCAATACGTTGGCGAAGGTCTTTATAAAATAGAAAATGGTTCTTCCGTATTAGTTATTCCTTATGACCAATTGGGGGATACGACTATAATGCATCTTTATTTTGGTAAGGGTGAATTGTCGGTCATTTCAGGAAAAACTGAATTTTTTGTCTGGAAAGAACAGCAGCTTAAAAAGATCGTTAAACCCGTCAATGAAAAGATAGGTTATCCAAATATTCTGGATGCAATAGACCTGCCTGATGGTGATCTTGTATTAGGAACCGTAGGGAAAGGTGTTGTTGAAATAGATTCTGAAGGAAGGATCATCAATTCCTTCAATCAGGAAAACGTACTCTTAAATAATACCGTACTGGATCTATTTATAGATAAGGCAGGTATACTATGGGCCGGGCTGGATTATGGAGTAAGTAGTATAGATCTTAAATCCTCTTTCAGATCTTTTCAGGATAATTATGGAAAAATTGGATCGGTCTACACCTCCTTCGAAAAAGATGGCGCATTATACCTGGGAACTAACCAGGGTTTGTATTTAAAAAAACCAGGGGAGACTAAATTCAGTCTTATTGAAGGTACTAATGGGCAGGTTTGGTTTGTTGATGAGGTGGATGGAAAGATTCTCTGCGGCCAGGATAGTGGAACTTTTTTAATTCAGGATGATAAGGCTCTAAAGATCTGTGATAGATTAGGTACCTGGGTAATAAAAGAGTTTTCTGATGATATCCTTATCCAGGGGCATTATAATGGAATTAGTTTCTTAAGAAAAAATGGTGGCGGTTTTGAAGCCCTTCCAATGCTGCCTGATTTTCCTCATTCCTCAAAATTTATAGAAGTAGATGAAGATCTTAATGTTTGGATAAGTAATGAGCATAAGGGAGTTTTCAAAATGAGTTTCAATGATTCCCTAGCTTCCATAAAGAGTATCGAAAATTATACATTTCCAGGCGAGTCGGGTATTACCTCAAGTCTTTTCAGATTTAATGATACTATTTATTATAGTTCGAGGGATAAAATTTATCAATTTAATGACCGTCAGAATAAGTTTCTTAGGGATAATCCACTGAATACTTTAATTACAGATCTCAACCGGGTTTCCGGTAAAATGATCAGGGAAGATGAACAGAATAAAATATGGGGATTTGCGAACGAAGGAATATTTTCTATCCGGAATGCCCGGCTTAGTAAAGATTACGATCTTGAGTTTATATTCATAGATCAGGATTTCCGGAATATTGCCGTAGGATATGAAAATATTTCCCATTTTGGAGATTCTACTTATTTGCTTGGTATCGCTAACGGATATTTAAAATTCTATGATCCGGGAGTAATAGACAGAAGAACGGCCATAAAATTGAATAAGGTTGAGGTTAGCGCACTCGATGCACCTGCAAACAGGGTCAAAATCAATGAGGCAGGCGTATTCGATTATGATAATAACAATATTTCTTTCCATTACAGTGCTCCGGTTCATGATAAATACCTGGAGGTAGTATATAGCTACAGGCTGTTAGGTTTAAGTCCTAAATGGAGTGAATGGAGTAGCACTCCGGAAGCTAATTTTAAGAACCTTAGTTTTGGGGACTATACTTTCGAGGTTAGATCTAAAGTTGGGAATTATGTAACCGATAGCGCTAGGTACGAATTTAATGTGCAGCGACCCTATTATCTTAGCGCATTTGCTCTGATAGGTTATGCCATTGCTTTCCTGTTTATTCTATATTTGGTCCATATTATCAACAAAAGACATCACAAAAAGAATGTTGCTGAAAATGAACGCGCATTAAAGATGAGGAACCTGGAGGCAGAGCAGGAGATTATTAAGCTAAGGAATGAGAAGCTTGAACAGGATATGGCCAACAAGAACAGGGAACTGGCAGTATCCACGATGAGTTTGATCAAAAAGAATGAATTCCTGACGAGTATAAAAGATAAACTAAAGGATTCTGAAGAATCTGATAAAGTTAGATCTGTTATTCACACCATAGATAAGGACATTAGTGAGGAAGATAATTGGAAATTCTTCAAAAAAGCCTTTAGTAATGCCGATAAAGACTTCTTCAAGAAAATAAAAGCGAAACATCCTGAGCTTACTTCCAACGATCTTAAATTATGTGCGTATTTAAGACTTAATCTTTCTTCTAAAGAGATAGCACCACTTTTAAATATCTCGGTAAAAAGTGTCGAAATTAAACGATATCGTTTGCGTAAAAAGATGGATTTAGATCGTGAAACCAATCTTACCGACTATATCCTGGCCTTGTAAACTTTACATTCGATTAAATAAACTCTACATTACCTCTACAAAACTATATTCTGCTAGTTTTTAAGTAGTTGTGCAGGGATTTGGGAATTCGCTCTTAAGGCCTGTTTAGATTCGTATTTTGATAAGTTTCGCCCAAAAATATTATCATATATGTAATTGTAGATTTTTTGTAAAGGTCAACTCTCAGTTTTCATAAGGATATGTTAATATATTGTGAATTCAATTCTAACAAATTTACAAATGAAGAAATTTACCTGTCTTTTAATTGTATTACTAACCGGGTTTTTATCGGCTCAGGCGCAATCGTTTTCGGTAAGCGGGACCGTGGTCGATGAAAATAATATACCCTTACTTGGTGTAAATGTAATTGTGAAAGGTGAAGCACGTGGAACAACCACGGACTTTGACGGAAACTATACAGTTGACAATATCTCTGCTGGAGATATTTTACAGTTCAGTTATCTAGGTTTTGTTGCCCAGGAAATCACAGTTGCTAACGAACAAACAATTAACGTACAATTAATAACCGATTCCGAAGCATTGGATGAAGTTGTAGTAGTGGGTTACGGTACTCAAAGAAAAAGTAATTTAGTAGGTTCTGTAAGTAGTGTAGAGGTAGATGAAGCCACTGCTATACCAACTACGAATGTATCTGAAATGCTGAGAGGTCGAGCTGCAGGTGTGCAGGTGAATCTTGGAAGTGCAAGACCGGGAGGAGGATCTGATATTACAATTCGTGGAAATGTTTCTGTAGCGCCCAATGGGAATTCACCGCTTATTATAGTAGATGGATTACCATTTGATAGTTTAAATGATGTAGCACCTGATGATATTGCAAACATTGAAATTCTTAAAGATGCTGCTTCAACCGCCATCTATGGTTCAAGAGCTTCTAACGGTGTTATTTTAGTTACCACCAAAAAGGGAGCTGAGGGTATAACCAGAATAAATTACAATGCGTATACTACTGTACAATCTCTAACCAAAAATTTCAACCTCTATGATGGATCTCAATTTGTTGATTTAAGAAGAGAAGCCAATAGGAATAGATTTACCGGGGATTATCTTAGAGATGAAAACATTTTTAGTCAATTTGAATTAGAGACCATAGAAAATCAGGAATATGTAGATTGGGAGAACTTAGTTCTTCAGGATGCCATGATTCAATCCCATGCGCTTAGCTTTTCGACAGGTACAGAGAAAACCAAGATTTTTTCAAGTGTAAATTATTTTACTCAGGATGGTATTATTCCAAACTCTGGATATGATCGAGGAACCTTTAAATTGAACCTTGAGCATCAATTAACTGATAAACTTACTTTTAACGGTATCTTCAATTATCAAAAATCTGCACAGGATCAGGAAACCGGTGGGTTAAACTTTACTACAATTACCCCATTAGCAAAACCATTTGACGAAAATGGAGATTTGGTAAAATTCTACCTGGGTAATTCTGTTACCGCGGTGAATCCATTATGGGATCAAAGAGAATCTACAGATGAGAGTAAGACGAATCTAACAGACCTTAATCTTAATCTTTCTTACGACTTTACTTCTTCTTTAAGTTATACTCTGAACACCTTCATTAGAAACAGGAATACTAATAGAGGTATTTATAGATCTTCATTACACTCTGCAGGTGATGAGGGATTTGACGGGATTGGTGTATTGATAAACAGTTGGTTTCAGCAGGTTTTGATTGAAAATATTGTGAATTATAATCCTGAATTAAATGAAGATCATAATTTAGATATTACAGCAGTTCAGGCTTTTGATGAGCAACAAAATGAATATACCCAGATTGATAAATCTGGATTTACAAATGATGCCCTGGGATATAATGGTAATGCCACTACTTTACTAGCCAATCCGAGAAATGTTTCACGAAGAAGACTTTTATCCTTCTTAGGTCGTGTGCGTTATAGTTACCTAGATAGGTATTTACTTGAAGCAACTGCCAGGGCAGATGGTGCTTCGGTATTTGCAGAAAATAATAAATGGGGGTATTTCCCGGCTGTTTCCTTTGCCTGGAAAGCGCACCAGGAACCTTTCTTGAAAGATGTAGACGCTATTAATGAACTTAAGTTCCGTGTAAGTTATGGGGCTACTGGAAATCAAGGAATTAATCCCTTAGAATCTCTTGGTGTTGCTGAAGACAGACCTTATGTTTTTGGAGGTCAAACGGTAGGTGGTGCTACTGCATCGTCTCGTTTGCCTAACCCAGATTTAAAATGGGAGACCACTACTACTTTGAACGCTGGTATCGATTTTAGATTATTCAATAATTTATTCGATGGTACTATAGAATATTATAAGGCCAACACAACAGATCTTTTATTAGATAGATCTATTGCAGGAACAACTGGTTTCAACGTCATTCGTTTTAATGTTGGGGAGTTACAGAATGAAGGTTTTGAAGCATCTCTTAACACCAACTTTGTTAACACAGAGAATTTCAGATGGACCATGGGTCTTATTTTTTCCACAAACCAGAATGAAATTATTTCCCTTACTGGTGAGACCGATGACCAAGGAAATCCTATAGATATTACAGATAGTTCAGGAAGGCGACTTTCTATAGGTGAATCTATTAACAACATCTGGCTGCCTAAATATGATGGGATATACCAGGAAGGCGACGATATCACCAATTCAGGGAATCCTTTAGCTCAACCAGGAGATGTAAGAGTTGTAGATCAGAATAATGATAATCAAATAGATGATAGGGATAATGTATTTACCAATACAGATCCAGACTGGTACGGTTCTATTACTAATACATTTAATTATAAAAATTTCGAACTCTTTGCAGATGTTTATATCGTAGAGGGAGCAACTAGACTTAATTCTGTACTAGCTAATGGAGAGCTTTGGAAAGGAGCAATAAATGGAATAAGAACTAAATATTATACTCCGGAATTTCCTTCAACAGAGTATCCCAGACCAAAACCTGATACACACCTACACCTTTTTCCATTTGCTGTACGTGATGCATCTTACGTAAGGTTAAGAACTTTAACTTTAGGTTATAATTTACCTAATAGTGCTCTTTCACAGATTGGGCTGGATAAAGTGAAAATTTATGCGACTGGAAACAATTTATTCACCTTTACAGATTTTAGATCTTATAGTCCTGAACAGGATCTATTTAGTGATGGTGGTACTTCTTTTCCCGAAACCAGAAATATTACTATAGGAACAAATATCACATTTTAAGTAACTAGTTTTAAATAGCTCATTAGAAGATTTATAATAGAAATATTTGTTCTTAAGTGGGTCAATTAAAACCAAATAAATAGCAAGAGATGAAAAATATAAAAGGTTATTTAGTATTGAAAAGATTTCTTTTAATACTCATAACAATAGCTGTATGTACGTCTTGTCAAGATGATTTCCTTGAAGACAAGTTATTGTCTGATACTTCTGTAGATTTTCTTTATTCTTCACCTGAGGGATTAGAATCAGCAGTGGTAGGGCTTTATTCATTGAACAGAGGCATTTACGAGAATAATAATTTTAATGGTGCAATCCCATTAGTATTGCAAGGAAAGAATGATCTTTCTGTTGGTATAACGGGGGAAGTTTCCCTTTTTAGCAGGCTTTTATGGGGGGCAAGCTTGGGTGATGCCGGTACCGCATTAATATATAACCCTTATTGGGAGACTTATTATAGAATAATAGATCGATCTAATGCTATTATAAAGGGAGCTGAGAATTTAACCGATGTCGATGAGGATAGAAGAAATCAAATATTGGCAGAGGCAAAAGCTATGCGTGCTAATTCTTATTTTATCCTGTACAGACTTTTCAATAACATATTTATCACCACAGAGCCTACAACACCTGAAAATGCTTTTGACGTGCCTCAGGATAAATCTTCTGAAGAAGAGATCTTTGCATTATTAAGGTCTGATCTTGATTTTGCCATTGAAAACCTTGATCCTAATCCAGCCGAATTCGGCAGGTGGAGCGAAGGGGCTGCAAGACATGTACGTGCCAAGGTTGCAATGTGGGAAGAGGATTATACGGAAGCGGCAGCACAAGCAGATGCGGTTATTAATAGTGGTAATCATAGCCTGGTTGCTACCGAGCAGGTTTTTGCAGACGATCTGAATCATTCAGAAACTTTATTTGCGGTAAACTTTGAATTGCAAACTATTGGTGGAGGCGGTCCACATATTATGAACTGGAGCACAGTTTCCTCCTATGCAGATGCACCAGGCCTGGTACAGTCTGTAGAAAACGGTGGAGCAGGAGTTGGATTTCTTTCTTTGAACAATTATGCGATAGACCTTCTTAACGAAGATCCAAATGATGAAAGAAGAGATGGTACCTATTATATTTTTGAATATGAATATAATGATGAGGCCACACTTCCAGCTGGAAAAGAAATTGGTGAACCTTTAGACTTATATGTGAATAGCGAAACAGACCAAAATGAGTTTATGCTTTATTATCGTAGACAAAATCCTGGAGTAATTAAGTTTTTGGATGCTACTGTGGAGCCTACTGATAGAAATCATTTTAAAAATGTGATGGTCTACAGACTTGCTGAAACCTATCTAATCGGCGCAGAAGCTCATATGATGTTAGGAAATACAGCTAAAGGATTGGAGTATCTGAATGCCGTAAGAACAAGAGCTAATACAGCTGAGGTGTCTACATTAGACTTACAAGCAATTCTTGATGAAAGAGCGAGAGAATTGGCTTTTGAAGGTCAGCGCTGGTATCATCTAAAACGTCTTGGACTACTTTACGATTTCTTACTGGATCACATGAATAACGACAATATGAATGAATCCTATCCTGAAGGTAATCCTAAAAATATACTGAGAGAATACATGGAAAACTGGCCTATTCCTCAACAGCAGATAGATCTTTTGGGGCCAAACTACCCTCAGAATGATGGTTATAACTAAGGATTGATAAAATAAGGTAACTAAAAACTAAAATAATGAAACGGAAAAATATAACACATAACATACAGAGATTTAATATATCTCTTATGCGACTCTTTTTTCTATTCGGTTTTGTAGCATTGACTATTTCTTGCGAAATGGAAGATGATATACCACCTCCATCTGCCTATGTTGCGCCAGAACCAGTAGAGGGATGCGTACAAATAGAAGGGGTGCCGGTACTATCAGAAGGAATAGACTTCGAATGTCTGTACCCTGAATTTGGAACCTTTGGAGGAACTGATGCTGGTACTATAACCGTTGAGCCAGCTGACAATCCTTTTAAAGAGGGAATTAATACTTCAGATAAGGTGATTATGGTTACCCAGACTGCAGGAGTAGAAGGCTGGGCCGGTTTATTCTTTGATGTGGCAAATAAAATTGATTTCTCAGAAGAACAAACTATTAAAGTGAAGGTATACTCACCGGCCGCTGGGCAGACTGTTCTTCTAAAATTGGAAGACAGTTCGGATTCCACTCTTAATAAAGAAGTTTCAACGACGACCACAGTTGCTGAGGAGTGGGAAGAGCTTTCATTTACATTCGCTGCAGGTGATTCTGAAAAATATGACAGAATGGTACTATTCTTTAATTTCAATGGAGATAAAGATGGCACAACAGTACATTACTTTGACGATATAATTCTTGGAGAAGCAGGTCCGGCAGAGGATCCTATGAAGTTACCTGTTACATTTGATGATCCATTGGTGAATTATAATGTAGTGCCCTTTGGTGCTGAAGGTACTGCCTTTGAAATTGTTGCTAATCCAAACCCTTCTGGAACTAATGATACTGAATCACAGGTAGGTGCAATAACTAAAACTGGTGCTCAATATGAAGGAGCAACCTTTAATTTAAGTGAAGCGCTAGACCTGTCTGGTGATAATAAAACCCTTAGTGTAAAAGTCTACTCTGAAGTTGCCTATACCGTATTGTTAAAATTAGAAACAGGTGTTAACGATGAAAGATCGAATGAAGTGCGAGCAGATCATGGCGGTACAGGTTGGGAAACTCTAACTTTCGATTTTGCTGCAGATGCAACAACAAGTTATCAAAGTGAAAGTGATCCTGGAGGTGAAGCTATTGTTCCTGATGGGCAGTATGATCAAATTTCATTATTCCTTGACCTTGCAGGAAGTGCTTCTGGGACGTTTTATGTGGATGACCTGGCTTACACGGGAGGTGATGGTGGAACTCCAGCAGCCCCAACTGCAGCCGCTCCAACACCTACGGACGATGCAGGAGATGTGCAGTCAATTTTCAGTGATGCCTATACAGATCCAGCTGGAGTAAACTACTATCCAGATTGGGGACAGTCTACAACATTCGAGGTGTTAGATTTTGATGGTAATGAGGTGATAAAATATGGAAATGCTAATTATCAGGGAATTGATTTTGGTGAATCATTAGATCTAACTTCCTATTCTACTTTGAAAATAGATGTATGGTCTGGAGATTTTACTTCGATTCCAATTTTCTTAATTAGCGAAGGATCTGGAGAAAAATCAGTTAGTTTTGATGTGACCCCAAATCAGTGGAACACTATAGAAATTTCATTAGCAGACTTTACAAGTCAGGGACTTGACATTAGTGATATTTTTCAGATCAAATTTGATGTTCAACCAGTTGGAGGAACGTTTTATATAGATAACCTGTTTTTCACAAGTGCAGAAGCGGCAGCAACAGAGCCACAATCTGCGGCTCCAGTACCTACTGCTGATGCAGGAGATGTGCAGTCAATTTATAGTGATTCTTATACAAATCCAGCTGGAATAAACTATTATCCAGACTGGGGACAATCTACAACCTTCGAGGTGTTAGATTTTGGTGGTAATGAAGCTATAAAGTATGGAAACGCTAATTATCAGGGTATCGATTTTGGCGAGTCTTTAGACTTAACGGCTTATAATACTTTGAATATAGATGTATGGTCTGGAGATTATACTTCTATACCAATTTTCTTAATTAGCGCTGGATCTGGTGAGAATCCTGTAACTCTTAATGTAACTCCAAACCAGTGGAACACAATACAAATTCCATTATCAGACTATACAAGTCAGGGACTTGACATCAGCGATATTATTCAAATTAAATTTGATGTGCAGCCAGATAATGGAGGTGCTTTTTATATAGACAACCTTTATTTCTCAAGTGAAACAGATGGAGGAGATACAGGAAGTACTACAACGAGCTTTCCGGTTAATTTCGAAACTCCAGCTAATGGTGGAGCAGCAGCCAATTGGTCTGTTTTTGAAAATGGAGATAACCCTCCATTAGAGATTATTACAAACCCTGACATGAATGGAAATACATCTGGAATGGTAGCAAAATTCATTGCAAAACCTGATGGTCAGTCTTATGCGGGTACCATTACTCAGCTTACCATTCCATTGACTTTAGACGCTTCTAATGCCATTGTTAAGATGTGGGTTTGGAAGTCTAAAATTAGTGATGTGGGTATCAAATTCGAGAATGCAGCTGGAGGTTCTACCGGTGAGATCAAAGTAGCGAATACTAAAACGAATGAATGGGAAGAACTTACTTTCGACTTTTCAGGAGTTATTGGAGATCCTAATAATACAGATATTACCGGATTGGTGGTATTCCCTGATTTTGAAGTTAGATCGTCTGAATCTGTTACATATTTTGATAATATTACTTTGAATGCTTCAAGTGGTGGTGGTTCAGGTGGTGGAGGTTCTACTGGAACTTTAGGTCTTCCTCTGGATTTTGACGGATCTGAAGATTATGTTGGATCATCTTCTGGCGTTGATTTCGATGTGGTAACTAATCCTAATCAATCTGGTGTTAATGCAACAGCAACTTTGGTTGGTGAAATTATTAACGCGGGAAGCCAATATGAAGCACTTACTATTGCTTTGGATAATGCCATGGATTTTTCAGGTTCTAATAAAACTATAACCATGAAAGTTTATTCTGAAACCGCATACCAGGTTTTATTTAAACTAGAAACTGGTGTAAATGGTGAAAGAGCTAATGAGGTTGAGGTGAGCCACGGTGGTACAGGATGGGAAGAGTTAACTTTTGATTTTAATACTGCAAGAAAAAGTTATGTAGAAGGTGATTCGGATAATGGTGCCGCTTTTGTTCCAACAGGACAATATGCTACCTTTTCAATCTTTCTTGATTTTGCGGGAACAACTTCAGGTACATTCTATATAGATGATATCGAGCAGAATTAAGAAAGAAAAACTTTAGAATATTTGAAATATTAATTTTGATCCTTGTATCCTGGCAAATGCCTGCCAGGATTGGGATCTTGGTCTGAAAATTGTAATATTCTTATCAACTTTCATTTAATCATAGATATACAAATCGAAATAAGGAATATTACTAAAATTGAATCATGAAGGAGAAAAAAAATTATTCTTACAATATTTTCAAAGTTCTAAGCTTAATTAGTGCCACATGTCTATTGCTTATTCTTACCATTTCTTGTAGTTCTGAAGATGATTCAGAAGTAAATGAAGAAGTTTCTAACTTACAGATAGATGTAAATGTTAGAGGAGAAAATGATCAGCAGCCTAATGGGGATGGGTCAGGAATAGTAGAAGTGACCGCAACGGCGAACAATGCTGTTAGGTATGCTTTTAGTTTAGATGGGGGAGATGTTCAGGAAAATACTACAGGTGAAATAGAATACACTTTTTCTGAACAAGGGACCTATTCATCAAGTGTAGAGGTCTGGGCCTATTCAAGATCTGGAGATTTCGTAAATGAAACGGTAGATTTTACCGTGTACAAATCTAATTCTCAGTTTAACACCCTTGTCTTTTTTGATGAATTTGAGACCCAAGGTAGTCTGGACGAACAAAAATGGCATCATCAGGTCATTGCTCCTAATAATGGTAGTTGGTTTAACGGCGAATTACAACACTATACAGCCCGGCCTGAAAACTCGTTTGTGAGCGATGGAACTTTAAAAATTAAAGCCTTAAAAGAACAATATTCTTACAATGGTTCTACTAAATCTTACACTTCTGCCAGGTTGAATTCTAAATTTGCCTTTACGTTTGGAAGGGTTGAGGTACGAGCTAAACTTCCAGCTAAAGCTGGTACCTGGCCGGCAATATGGACATTAGGTGCAAATTGTAACGAAACTGGAAGTTATTTTGATGGACAGTATGGTAGCGGCCAATGGCCCGGTTGTGGTGAAATTGATATTATGGAACAAACCGGATGGGATAAGAATACCGTTATCTCACACTTCCATTGGGGAGATAAAAATACTGGAGAATACAAGAATACAGGAGGTACCAGGCAAGTTGCTAATGCATCGGGAGAATTCCATGTTTATTCCATGGAATGGACCGCAGGCAG
The DNA here is from genome assembly GCA_963779835.1 of uncultured Flavobacteriaceae bacterium. GTDB lineage: Bacteria > Bacteroidota > Bacteroidia > Flavobacteriales > Flavobacteriaceae > Christiangramia. The sequence goes on along the minus strand of CAVZZT010000005.1, from coordinate 26,417 downwards.
CATCAAAACCTTTGTAGATGGTCAATTGATTTACCAGCTACCTAATACCTCAGAAAAACCTTATAGTCAACCACATTATTTATTACTAAATATCGCCATGGGCGGAAATCTGGGTGGCGCCGTTCCGGCAGACTTTACAGAGGCGACCTACGAAATAGACTATGTTAGGATTTACCAGTAGTTTCAGTAAAAAATATTATTAATCTCCAGGGTCCTAAATCCTTCCTTGGAATTTAAAAAATGATCTGGATGAAAAATTTCTTTTCAATAATTGTTTTAGGGCTGGCTCTATCCACGAGCGGATTAATAATCGGTCAAAATAGCGTTTCAGAAACCGGCAATGATACCATCTTTTTCGATGATTTCTCCGGAAGTTCCCTCGACAGGGAGAAATGGAATGTTGTTGGGACAGATTTTTGGGTGAATAACGAACAACAGGTTTATGTGGATTCTTCGGCAACTATTTTCACTGTGGGAGGCGCCGATGCAAAAGGAGCTGAAAATGCGCTGGTTCTGAAAGCTCATTACAGCCCCGACTATATAACCTATCGTGGAAATGATTTCGATTTTATCTCGGGCAGGATCAATACCCGTGATAAAGTAATGTTTACCTATGGCACTGCCAAGGCCAGGATGAAACTTCCAAAAGGTTCCGGATTTTGGCCCGCATTCTGGGCGCTGGGCGGAGGTAATTGGCCCGACACCGGAGAGATTGATATTATGGAATATGTGGGAGAGACAGACTGGATAGGGGTTGCCCTGCACGGGCCGGGATATTCTGGAGAGACTCCGCTTGTAAATAAATACTTCTTCCCTGAAGGTGAAGATGTGACCGACTGGCATGTGTATTCGGTTGATTGGACGCCAGAGGGAATGGAATTTAAAGTTGATGAAAGGTTGATCTACCGGGTTACAAAACCTATGGTTGAGCATTACGGGAAATGGTCGTTTGACAATCCAAAATATCTTATTCTCAATCTGGCTTTAGGCGGTGCGTATCCTTACAAAACTAACGGAGTCAAAGAACCTTATAATGGTATTCCAGCATCAACGGTAGAACTTATAAAAGAAGGAAAAGCAGAAGTATTTATTGACTGGGTCTTAATAAGAAAAAATGGAGAATGAGATAACCAAAGACCCCTACCCAAAAATGTCAATTTTTGCGCAGGATATATTATCGTTTCTAAGTTCATTCAGCAGGGATCTTTACGATTTGCCTCAAACATGCCTGAAAAGTTTACCAATCAATTAGTAATAATGATGTTTGAACTTTTTCCCGCTTAGACACGGAATTACTAGAAATAATCCCAAAATGAAAATATAAATAAAGGAGCGGAGATCCTTTCAATAATAACTTTTGAGAAAAAATTTCCCTCAGTAATTTAAACAGAAGATCATGAAAAATTTAAGTTTTACCGCCCTGCTTCTTAGCGTTTGCTTTTTTACATATTCCCAAAAATCAACTATTAAGAGTTCAGTTAAGAACGTGGAAACCAAGGTCGATTCAGTATTAAATCTGATGACGCTTGAGGAGAAAGTTGGGCAAATGATCCAGTATAACGGAAGTTGGGATCTTACGGGGCCTGCTTCTGAAACCGGAAATAAACAAAAAGAAGAGAGACTTAAAAAAGGTCTGGTAGGTTCCATGTTAAATGTGCTATCTGTAGAAGCTACTGAAAAAGCTCAAAGATTGAACATGGAGAATTCCAGGATCAAGATTCCTTTGATCTTTGGTTATGATGTGATCCATGGATATAAAACCATATTTCCTGTGCCACTTGGGGAAACAGCCAGTTGGGATATGGAAGCCGCGGAAGAGTCTGCGAGAATTGCAGCGTTGGAATCGGTTGCAGAAGGAGTGAACTGGACATTTTCACCAATGATCGATATCTCCAGAGATGCCCGTTGGGGACGTATCATGGAAGGTTCTGGAGAAGATCCATATTTGACCTCAAAAGTAGGTGTTGCCAAAGTAAAAGGGTATCAGGGAGATGATCTTTCTAATCCTAAAACAATAGCCGCGACAGCAAAACACTTTGCCGGATACGGTTTTGCCGAAGGAGGAAAAGATTACAATGCCGTAAATATTGGTAAGAATGAACTTCATAATATTGTTTTGCCTCCGTTTCATGCAGTCGCTAATGCGGGTGTGGCGACTTTTATGAATTCCTTTAATACTATAGACGGAATTCCTGCTACGGGAAGTGAAAGCCTCCAAAGGGAAATCCTTAAAGGAGACTGGGACTGGGACGGATTTATAGTTTCAGATTGGGGATCTATCGCAGAAATGATCCCACACGGATTTGCCAGAGATAAAATTCACGCTGCGGAAATTGCTGTAAAAGCAGGTAGCGACATGGATATGGAAGGCGGAGCTTATGAAGCTGGGTCTTGAAAAACTTGTTGAAGAAGGTAAGATCGATGAAGCTCTTATCGATGATGCCGTTAAAAGAATTCTTCGTGTCAAATTCAAAATGGGACTTTTCGAGGATCCTTACAGATACATGGATGCCGATCTTATGGCGAGTGTTCCATACGACGAGCATAGAAAAACTGCCAGGGATATTGCGAAAAAATCCATTGTACTTTTAAAGAACGAGAATAACCTTCTTCCCATTAAATCTTCGGTTAAGAAGATTGCGGTGATCGGTCCTTTAGCCGATGATAAAGATTCACCTATTGGAAACTGGAGAGCTCAGGGAGAAACAAATTCAGCGGTTTCAGTGCTTGAAGGACTGAAAAATGCCGTTTCTAACGATACAAAGATCACTTATTCTAAAGGAGTGACTTTAGGACAGGGGGAACGTAGTTTTTTAATGCCTTTAGAAATAAATATAGATGATAGATCCGGAATTTCTGAAGCAGTTGAAAACGCAAAAGAAGCCGATCTGGTAGTGATGGTTCTGGGAGAAGATGCTTTTCAATCTGGAGAAGGTCGTAGCCAGGCAAATATTGGCCTTGCCGGACTTCAAAAGGAATTGTTGAAAGAGATCTATAAGGTAAATCAAAATATTGCTTTGGTTCTTATCAACGGAAGGCCCATGGAGATCACCTGGTCTTCAGAAAATATTCCGGCGATTGTTGAGGCATGGCAACTTGGTTCAGAAAGTGGAAATGCGATAGCAGATGTACTTTTGGGTAAATATAATCCTTCAGGAAAGCTACCGGTTTCTTTCCCCAGAGCGGTTGGGCAGGAGCCATTATATTATAACCATAAAAATACGGGTAGGCCTTATAGCGCTGAACATGTAACTTATTCACATTATACAGATATCAAAAACGGACCGCTTTACCCATTTGGTTTCGGACTTAGTTATACCGATTTTGAATACGGAGAACCAACACTTACAGGTTCAGATTTAAAAGCTGGCGAGAAGCTTACTTTAAGCGTTCGGGTAACCAATGCCGGTGAAGTAAAAGGTCGTGAAGTTGTTCAGTTATATCTTAGAGATATAGTGGCAAGTTCTGCCAGACCTGTCAAGGAATTGAAAGGATTTGAACTTGTTGAATTGGAGCCCGGAGAAACTAAGAATGTAGAGTTTACTGTTGATGAGGAAATGCTTAAATTCTACACTCCTTCAGAAAAATGGGAAGCCGAAGAAGGTGAATTTGAACTAATGATTGGTGGAAATTCTGAAGATGTAAAGTCAGTAAAATTTAATTTCAGTAAATAATGAAAAGATATTCCGAAATATTGTTGTCTGCCGGCCTTGGCATAGGAGCTCTATTTTCTGTAAATGCTCAGGAAAAAGTCATTTTTCAGGAAGATTTTAATGGAGATAGTCTGGACACGAGTGTCTGGAATTATGAAGAAGGAGACGGTTGCCCTAATCTTTGCGGTTGGGGTAATAATGAAGAGCAGATCTATAACCGCAAATATGTTGAGGTTAAAGATGGTAATCTTGTGGTCACAGCACTTAAAAAAGACGGGCAATATTATTCGGGAAAGATCAATTCAAAAGATAACGTCGAATTCACTTATGGAGTGATTGAAGTAAAAGCAAAATTAGCTACGGGCAAAGGTCTCTGGCCCGCTATATGGATGTTAGGTGCAAATATTAGCGAGGTCGGATGGCCTGCCAGTGGTGAAATTGATATTCTGGAATATATTGGAAGAGAACCCGAAATGGTCTTTACTTCTCTTCATACTCCGGCAAGTCACGGAAATACCGTAAATACCAGGAAGACGAAAATTGAAAATATAGAAGAAGGTTTTCATACGTATAAAGCTATCTGGACTAAGGATTATATAGAGTTTTTTGTAGATGATCAGCAGCTATATAAATTCACACCCGAGCAATATGATGAAAAGCATTATCCTTTTAAAAAGGATTTCTATTTTCTGGTTAATATGGCTGTGGGAGGAAATTTAGGCGGAGCAGAGATTGATGATAGCGCCCTGCCGGACAAGTTTTATGTAGATTATATCAAGGTAACGGAGTTGCCTGAAGATTTGAAATGATTTCCATTTTGTAAAATTATTAGATTCAGGATGTCTGAAAAAGCGAGAAAACGTCATCCTGAATTTATTTCAGGATCTTATATAGCTGAAAATCAATTAGAAACTGAAACAAGTTCAGCTTGACGAAATAAAGACTTTTTAGACAGTCTTCTCATTTTAATTTTCTAATTCAGATTACGCTTTTCAATAAAAAAGCGTTTTAAAAGTGAAGAAGCTTCTTCTTCCATCACCCCGGATTTCACTTCTGTTTTTGGATGTAGCTGAACACCGAATTTCCGGTAACCCCGCTGAGGATCTTCCGCGCCGAAAACGATCTTTGAGATCTGACTCCAGTATAATGCGCCGGCGCACATCTGGCAGGGTTCCAGTGTAATATACATTGTACAGTTCTGCAGGTATTTTCCGCCAAGGAAATTGGCTGCAGCGGTGATCGCCTGCATTTCGGCATGAGCAGTAACGTCATTTAAAGTTTCAGTCAGGTTATGCCCTCTGGCAATGATCTTGTCATTTATAACTACAACTACTCCCACCGGGATCTCTCCTTTTTCATAGGCAGATTCGGCCTCTTCCAAAGCCTTTTTCATAAAGTATTCATCGTTGAAAGGAGAAAGCATTTCGTATATTTTTCCGAAAGATATAAATTTTGAATTTTCCTTTTCACTCACTTGTTCTTATTTCAGAATCCTTAATGTAACTTTGTTGGGCATGGCGAAGAATATTCTTAATCATATTAATAGTCCCGAAGATCTGCGAAAGCTTAGCAAAACTGAGCTTGATCAGCTAACATCGGAGCTGAGAAAATTTATCATTGATATTGTAGCAACCAAAGAAGGTCATCTGGGCGCGAGTCTTGGTGTGGTTGAGCTAACAGTAGCGCTGCATTATGTTTTTAATACTCCTGAAGATCTATTGGTTTGGGATGTGGGTCACCAGGCCTACGGGCATAAAATTCTGACTGGCAGAAGAGATATTTTCGACACTAATCGGCAGTTAAATGGTTTAAGCGGTTTCCCTAAAAGAGGAGAAAGTGAATATGATACTTTCGGCGTTGGCCATTCTTCTACTTCCATCTCAGCAGCTTTAGGGATGGCAATTGCTTCCAATTTAAAGGGCGAAACTGAGAAACAGCATATAGCAGTGATCGGAGATGCTTCCATAGCCAGCGGAATGGCATTTGAAGGATTGAATCATGCTGGAGTTACCAATGCGAATCTTCTCGTTATTCTTAATGATAATGCTATTGGGATAGATCCCAGTGTGGGTGCTTTAAAGGAATATCTTACAAAGGCCAGGGTTGGATATAAACCTACCAGCGATAATATCATCGAAGCCTTAAATTTTAAATATTTTGGTCCCGTAGACGGGCATGACCTGGAGGGTCTTTTAAAGACGCTGAAGGAAATGAAAAAGATCAAAGGTCCGAAGTTTCTTCATGTGATCACAAAGAAGGGAAAAGGCCTTAAAAAGGCTGAAGAAGACCAGGTAAAGTATCACGCGCCCGGAAAATTTGAGCCGGACACCGGAGAATTACTGAAATACGATACGGAAGGACTTCCTTTAAAATATCAGGATGTATTCGGTTTAACTTTGGTAGAACTGGCGGAAAAGAATGAAAAGATCATAGGAATTACCCCCGCAATGCCTACGGGAAGTTCTCTAAAATATATGATGAAGGCGTTTCCGGAAAGAGCCTTTGATGTAGGTATTGCAGAGCAGCATGCGGTTACACTTTCCGCTGGAATGGCCACTCAGGGATTTGTGGTTTATTGTGCCATCTATTCCACTTTTCTGCAAAGAGCTTACGATCAGTTGATTCATGACGTAGCATTACAGAATTTACCGGTAATCTTTTGTCTGGATCGGGCGGGACTGGTTGGAGAAGACGGGGCCACACACCATGGGGTTTTTGATATTGCCTACGCAAGACCAATTCCAAATCTTATGATCGCGGCGCCCAGAAATGAGGTGGAACTTCGTAATTTGCTTTTTACCGCTCAGCTGGGCATCGATGCTCCGCTGATCATTCGGTATCCAAGAGGAAGAGGTGTTTTAAAAGAATGGAAATTACCCCTGGAAAAGGTTGAAATAGGAAAAGCCGAGTGTCTAAAAGAAGGTTCAGAAATTGCTGTTTTAAGTCTTGGGAATATGGCGGGAAATGTGGAAGCTGCTATCCAGAAACTAGATGAGGAATATAAAGAAAAGGTTGCTCATTATGATATGAAGTTCGTTAAACCTCTGGATAAGAAAATTCTGAATAAAATTTTCAGGAAATTCTCTAAAATAATTACAGTAGAGGATGGAGTGATAAATGGTGGTTTTGGATCTGCCATTTTAGAATATGCTGCAAGTGTAGATTATACGGGCGCTATGGAGCTTTTAGGAATCCCAGATGAATTTATTGAGCAAGGAAGTATAGATGAATTACAAGAAATAGCAAAAATTAACGTTCAGGGAATACGGCAAAAGCTGGAATCTATGATATGATTTTTTATTTTCGCAATTCCGAAAACCTTAGTTGATAAATGAAGTTCCGAATTCTACTATTTCTATTCTGTATTACATCACTCAAATCTTTAGCTTCTGAATTTAAGGTTCTTGCAGTAAAGGATACTACGGCAACTGTAGCCAAGGACACTACCAATACCGATTCCATGCTTATCTACTGGACAGAGAGAAATACCTTTGGAGTGAACATGAGTGAAGTGGCTTTTGTAAACTGGAATTCCGGAGGGAACAATTCAGTTTCCGCGCTTTTTTATGCAGGTTTCGATAGAAATTTTGAAAAGGATCTTACTCTTTGGAAAAATTCAGCCTCCCTGAGATATGGTATCAACGCACAGGAAGGCAGGGAAATCAGGAAAACAGAAGATGAATTGCGTCTCAGTTCATCATTCGGTTTTAGAAACGACAGTATTTCTAACTGGTATTATTCAGGGAAGTTCAGTTTCAATACCCAGTTTTCAAATGGTTATAAATATCCTGATACTGAAGTCCCAATTTCCCAGTTTATGGCTCCCGGGTATACGTTTCTGGGTGCGGGAACAGAGTTTTCACATCCCGTAGAAGATCTAACCCTGTATTTATCACCAATAACCTTTAAATCTACTTTCGTGCTGGATCAGCGTCTGGCGAATGAAGGAATGTTCGGGGTGGAACCGGCGGTGACCGATGAGCTTGGAAACATTATCAAAGAGGGTGAAAAAATGCGGACGGAATTCGGTTTTCTGGTCACCAGTGATTTCAGTAAAGAAGTCTTTGAAAATATCGATTTAAATAATCAATTGAGTCTGTATTCCGATTACCTGAATAAATTCGGAAATGTTGATGTAGACTGGCAATTGAGTGTAAATATGAAGGTTAACGATTTTGTGAAAGCGAATGTGGGTTCCCATATTCGGTATGATGACGATGTAAAATTCAAGGAAGACACCAACGGCGATGGGAAGCTGGAAACTTCCGGTCCCCGGGTTCAGCTTAAACAAATGCTGGGTGTTGGGGTCGTCTATGAATTCTGACCTTAAATACTCTGTCCTTTATATTTTTTAAAAGAAGCTACCGTCATTCCATCTGCAAGGGACGCTGTATAGGAACAAATTCCTATTAGCTGCTCATAAACAGATTCACTGTCTTGTAAGGGTTTTAACTGAGGTACCGATTTCGACACTAATTTCTGGAAATTTGAGTCCTCTTCACTGCCTTCAGGAATTAATGCCTTTGTATAAATATCCAGTAAATAGGAGAGCATGCGGTACCCTGCAATTTCCTTACTGATCACTTCCTCGCTCTGATAGATCTTCTCTACACTTATCTTAATAATGTCCTTTATCTGTGCTTCGTAACTGCTTTTATCGAATAGCGATTCATGAAATTCGCCCTTTAATATAGCGTCTTCATTTTCAAGGAAAATATCAGCCGCCTCTGTGATCAGCGTGTTAATCGCAAGGGCTCGAAGATAGGCAAGCCTGTCGGCAGTACTCTTAAGCTCATGATATTTGGAAGTATTGATGTTATCTTTTACCAGCTTGATAAGGTATTCAAGAGCATATTCCTCGTCGATAAGGCCAAGGTTTATTCCATCTTCAAAGTCGATGATCGTATAGCAAATATCATCGGCAGCTTCTACCAGAAAAGCCAGGGGATGCCGGCAATAGCCAATATCCTTGCCATCTCTGGTTTTTTTAAGACCTAATTCCTCAGCAACTTCCTGAAATACCTCACGCTCACTTTGAAAAAAGCCAAATTTCTTGTCTTCTATCCTAGGAGTTGGTTTATGCGGAAGCGATTCCTTCGGGTATTTAGTGAACGCACCAAGTGTGGCGTAAGATAATCGTAAACCACCATTTATTCCAGGCCTGTTTTCAGTAAGAATCTTGAATCCGTTCGCGTTACCTTCGAATTTGATTAGATCCTGAAATTGCTTTTCCGAAAGCTGATCTTTAAAGCGTTTCCCATTTCCATGACTAAAATACTCTCCAATGGCTTTCTCTCCGGAATGTCCAAAGGGAGGATTTCCTATATCATGCGCTAAAGCCGCGGCCGCGACGATAGCACCAAAATCATTCATTTGATATCCGAAGGTATCACGTAAATGAGGATGCTTTTCAAGTAATTTTTGCCCGGTAAGTCTTCCCAAAGAACGTCCAACCACTGAAACTTCCAGGCTATGAGTTAGCCTGGTATGAACAAAATCTGTTTTTGAAAGGGGGATCACCTGTGTCTTATCCTGAAGACTTCTGAAAGCTGAAGAAAATATGATCCTGTCATAATCTACTTCAAACCCAAGCCGGGTTTCATTCTGCTCTTTCCTAAGTCTTTTGTTTGTGTCTCCAAATCGTTTCAGAGATAAGAGTTGCTCCCAATTCATATAAATCACTTTGAGTTGGCTCAAAAGTATTAAAAAAGGGAAGTAATAACTACTTCCCCTTCTTAATTCAAATTTGAATTAGCCAAATTATTAAGATCCGCACATCAGGCAGTCATCACCCTCGCCTTCTTTAGATTGAGCAATGATCGCTCTTAATTCTTCAGGTGTTAAAGCTCCTTCTTCCTCAGATTGCTGAGAGATAACCGGCTGTGGTTTTTCTTCCAGCTGTTCTGCGGCTTTTGTGGGAGCTTCCGATGCTACCGCTACGGGTTCTTTTTTCTTTTCTTTTTCCAGAGTGAACTTAATTGCGTCCACTGCAGATTTGGTTCGAAGATAATACATTCCTGTTTTTAGTCCGCTTTTCCAGGCATAAAAATGCATTGAAGTTAATTTACTGTAATTCGCACTTTCCATAAAGAGATTAAGCGATTGCGACTGATCTATGAAATATCCTCTGTGTCTGGACATGTCGATGATATCTTTCATGCTCATTTCCCAAACCGTTTTATATAATTCTTTCAGATCGTCCGGGATAATATCAATATCCTGAACAGATCCATTGTTTCGCATAATCGCGTTTTTCACATCCTCGGTCCATAGATCTCTGGATACAAGATCTTCAAGTAAATGTTTATTCACCACGATAAATTCACCGGAAAGTACTCTTCTGGTATAAATATTTGAAGTGTAAGGCTCAAATGCCTCATTATTTCCTAATATCTGTGAAGTTGAAGCTGTTGGCATTGGTGCCAGAAGCAAAGAGTTTCTAACTCCATTTTTCATGACCTGCTTGCGCAGTTTTGCCCAGTCCCATCTTCCGCTTAGATCTTCATCCTTGATTCCCCAGAGATTGTACTGGAATTCACCTTCACTGATAGGGGAGCCTTTAAAAGTTGAATAGGGTCCTTCCTCTTTTGCCAATTCCATGGATGCTGTTACAGCAGCAAAATAGAGTGTTTCAAAGATCTCCTGATTCAGCTTTTTGGCTTCATCGGAAGTGAAAGGCATTCTAAGTCTTATGAAAGTGTCGGCCAGTCCCTGAACTCCAAGTCCCACCGGTCTATGACGCATGTTCGAATTCTCAGCTTCTTTTACCGGGTAGTAATTTCTATCTATTACCTTGTTAAGATTTTTTGTAACTCTTTTAGTGATCTTGAACAGTTCCTTATGGTCAAATTCGTTGCCTTTTACAAACATTGGTAAGGCGATGGATGCAAGATTACATACCGCTACTTCATCTTCACTTGTGTATTCAAGGATCTCTGTACAAAGATTGGAAGAACGAATCGTTCCAAGATTTTTCTGGTTCGATTTACGGTTCGCAGCATCCTTATAAAGCATATAAGGAGTTCCTGTCTCAATTTGAGATTCCATGATCTTTTCCCAAAGCTCACGGGCTTTTATTGTTCTTCGTCCTTTGTCTTCAGCTTCGTATTTTTCATAGAGCTTTTCAAATTCTTCACCGTAAGTATCAAAAAGTCCGGGGCATTCATGAGGACACATCAGCGTCCATTTTTCATTTTTTTCAACACGCTCCATGAAAAGATCTGGCATCCACATGGCATAGAAAAGATCGCGCGCACGCATTTCCTCTTTTCCATGATTCTTTTTCAGATCAAGAAAATCAAAAATATCAGCATGCCATGGTTCTACATACATGGCGAAAGAACCTTTTCTCTTTCCGCCACCCTGGTCTACATATCGCGCGGTATCATTAAAGACACGAAGCATAGGGACTATTCCATTTGAAGTACCATTTGTTCCGGAAATATAAGATCCGGTGGCCCTAACATTATGAATAGAAAGTCCAATTCCTCCGGCAGATTGGGAGATCTTAGCGGTTTGTTTCAGCGTGTCATAGATCCCATCAATACTATCATCTTTCATGGTAAGAAGAAAGCAAGAGGACATTTGCGGTTTTGGAGTTCCTGAATTAAAAAGTGTCGGGGTAGCGTGTGTAAAATATTTTTTAGACATCAGCTCATAGGTTTCTATGGCTGCATCAAGATCATCAATATGGATTCCAATAGAAACACGCATCAACATATGCTGAGGCCGTTCTGCAATCTCTCCGTTCAGTTTCAAAAGATAAGATCGCTCCAGGGTCTTAAATCCGAAATAATCATAACCAAAATCTCGGTTATAAATGATGGTAGAATCAAGTTTTTCTTTGTTTTCCAGGATAACCTTGTAAACTTCATCTGAAAGTAGTGGAGCCTTCTCACCAGTTCTCGGATTTACATATTCGTATAAATCTGTCATTACCTCAGAGAAGGTCTTCTTTGTATTTTTATGAAGGTTAGAAACTGAAATTCTCGCAGCAAGTTTGGCGTAATCTGGATGAGACGTGGTCATGGTTGCAGCAATTTCGGCTGCAAGATTGTCGAGTTCGCTTGTGCTAACATTGTCGTAAAGGCCTTCAATTACTCGCATGGCGACTTTTACAGGGTCTACAAGTTCATTAAGGCCATAGCAAAGTTTTTTTACCCTGGCGGTAATTTTGTCGAACATGACGGGTTCCTTTCTGCCGTCTCTTTTTACTACATACATAGGCTGCAATTTTAGTTAGTGGTGCAAAGCATCTTTGGGAAATAGAATTAGCAATACTGAACCGGTGGTTAAATCCGGTTCAGAAATTAAAATTTCGGATGAAATTAAAGTTCAACTAGCGCCACGTTGGGGGGCGTTCCGCTAGTTGAACTTTAGAAATCAGCATCAAAACTGATTTCGTCTGACTCTTTGTCTTTATTCATTACTCCTGCTTTCTGGTATTCGCTAACGCGTTTTTCGAAGAAATTGGTTTTACCCTGCAGGTTGATCATATCCATAAAGTCAAATGGATTTGAAACATTGTATTCTTTTTCACATTCCAGTTCTACCAGAAGTCGGTCTGTTACAAACTCAAGGTACTGCGTCATTAATTTGGCGTTCATTCCAATTAAGCTAACCGGAAGTGATTCAGTAACGAATTCACGTTCTATGTTTAGAGCATCGATAATGATCTCTCTTATTTTTGCTTTAGGAACCTTGTTTACCAGGTGATTGTTGTGAAGATGAACTGCAAAGTCACAGTGCATCCCCTCATCCCTGGAGATTAACTCGTTTGAGAAAGTTAATCCGGGCATGAGCCCACGTTTCTTTAGCCAAAATATAGAGCAAAATGCTCCCGAAAAGAAAATTCCCTCTACGGCAGCAAAAGCAATAAGTCTTTCAGCAAAAGAATCTGATTCTATCCACTTTAAGGCCCAGTCTGCTTTTTTCTTGATCGCAGGAAAAACTTCTATAGCCTTAAATAACTGATCTTTTTCCTTCTCATTCTTTACATAAGTATCAATCAGCAAAGAGTAAGTTTCAGAATGAATGTTTTCCATCATGATCTGGAAACCATAAAAGAATTTCGCTTCGGAATACTGAACTTCATTCACGAAGTTTTCGGCAAGATTTTCATTTACAATTCCATCTGAAGCTGCGAAAAAAGCAAGAATATGTTTTAAGAAATAGCGCTCATCGCCATTTAACTTATTGTTCCAATCGGTAAGATCCTGGTGTAGATCAATTTCTTCAGCGGTCCAGAAACAAGCCTCCATTTTTTTATACCAATCCCAAATGTCATGATGTTTTATCGGGAAGATCACAAAGCGGTCTTTGTTATCCTGTAAAATGGGTTCTGTTTGAGCCATAATTAGTAAGTTTTTCGGTTTTAGTGGATTTTATTGCAAAGTGTTTAACAAATATTTAAAAATGAGACGGATAATGAAAGAATTTGGCCTAAACGTTTTCAACAAAGTTGTCAACACGAGGAAGTCCCGGTTTTTCATGATTTAATGTTAAAAAACGGAATTACAGTGCTAATAATCAGGTGTTTGTAATTTGTTAATAATTTTATAAGCAAAAATAACACTTGTCAAAACTGGGAAGTTATAATTGTGTTGAAACAGTTCAAAAATCAAGGATTTTAAATGCGAAAACCGGCAAATTTTGCCGGTTTTCTAGAAAACAGAATTAACTTTTTGGTTGGTCCACCTATAAAACTGTTTACATACTTTGATATTCAGACTTGTTTATTTGTATATTTTTTTTGGAAAGCGAAGTGCAATACATTTTCATATTGTTCTTTTCTTTGTTTTTGTCAATTACTTCCATCTCAAGCATTAATCCGTCTGAAAACTTTTCGAACCATTCCGCATCTACCGTTTTAGGGATTTTTGGATTTCCCTTACTTTGAAACATGTTGGAAAATTTAAGATTGGTATCTTCTGTGAGGTAAGAAGTGACTATATACTCCTCATTTTCCATTCGATAACCCGTACAATCATATCCTAATATCTCTTTTTTGCCAATTTCCGTAATCTCCATTTTATCATAGTCTGATAGTTCTTCCACATCTTCAGCATTCATCGTGATTTTTGAGGCCATCACAATTTTAGAATCTTCATTATTCATGAACATGCTGCTTAAATTGTTTGAAGGATCAAAAACCATTATCATTTTGCTTCCTTTCTGATCAATCAGGGTGCCCAGATAATCAGCGCCCTCTTCGAAAAGGTAGGTAAGATCGGTACTGCCGTCCCTGGTTTCTATTTTCATGTTGTATTCCCATGAAAAATCATAACTATCGGGAATTTCAGAATAATCGGCCTGGTTCATACCAAACTTCATATTGCCATCGGCGGTGCCTTCCCACATTTCATTTAAAGTCTTGTCAGTCTCTTTTGCAGCCTTATCGGAGATATTATCGGTGGCGGTATTTTCTACCTTTTGTTCTATTTTCTTTTTGAGTTTTTTAAGGAATTGGGCGTTCGCAGAACTGCCAATAAGGAGAAACGCCAAAACCATTATGCTTATAAATTTCATAATTTATGAGTTTTTAAAAAGTTAAATGGGGCGTAAATAAAAAAGCTTGATAATTTAAACTATCAGCTCACATTTTCAAATAAGATCGGGGGAGTAATAATGTAACTAGCTTAAATATAAGAAATTTAAGTGTGATAAGGGCTTAAATACCTGAAAAACAATAAAATAAATAATTATTTTTTCGTTATTCCATTAGCCACCACTTCCAGTTCATTATACCAGTCTTCCCCAAATTTTCTGATAAGTGCATCTTTTGTGAACTTATAGATCGGAACCTGTAATTCTGCTCCAAGACTGCAGGCATCATCACAAATTTCCCAACGATGATAGTTCACTGCCGAGAAAGAGGAATAATTCTGAACTCTAACAGGATATAGATGGCAGGAAACAGGTTTTTTCCAGTCGATGTCACCCTGATTATAGGCTTCTTCAATTCCGCATAAGGCTGTGCCTCGATCGTCAAAAGTGACATAAGCACAATCGGCGTCATTTATTAATGGTGTTTCAATTTCTCCATTTTCACGAGTAATATAAACCCCTTGTTTTTCGATGGCATCAATACCCTCTTTTCGAAGGTATGGTTTTACTTTAGGGTAAATTTCCTCCATGATCGCTCTTTCTTCCGGTTCTACCGGAGCACCGGCTTCACCATCTATACAGCAGGCTCCTTTGCAGGCCGAAAGATTGCAAACAAAATCATTTTTAATGATCTCTTCTGAGACTAAAGTTTTTCCAAGTTGAAACATTTTGCAAATATAAATTTCTACAGAATAAGGAGAAGAAATTATCACAAGAAAATTTACATAAATTTAACCTGGTGGGGGGATTGCCAATCAGATAAGTTGAAGTACTTTTGCCGGCAATTTTGAAATAAAGAGTTATGTTTAAAGTGTTGGATTTTAGGCAGGTATTTACTGCAGGAATGGTTCTTTTTGCGGTTATCGATATTATTGGAAACATTCCAATTATCATAGACCTTCGGAAGAAAGTAGGTCATATTCAGAGTGAAAAGGCCTCTATTGTGGCCGGGATAATAATGGTGGTGTTCCTTTTTCTTGGAAAAGAGATCTTAAATCTTATTGGGATAGATGTAAATTCCTTTGCGGTTGCAGGTTCGTTTATCTTATTCTTTTTGGCTCTGGAAATGATCCTGGGCATAAGTCTCTATAAAGATGATGCCCCGGAAACTGCCTCTATAGTTCCCTTGGCTTTCCCTTTAATAGCGGGTGCAGGTACTATGACTTCTTTAGTTTCCTTGCAGGCTGAATATGAAATGATAAATATCATTGTGGCTATCGTTATCAATATTATATTTGTGTACCTGGTTCTGAAATCTTCTGCAAAAATTGAGAGAATCCTCGGAACCCAGGGAATTAATGTAATTAGAAAAGTTTTTGGAGTGATCTTACTCGCAATATCCGTGAAACTTTTCGCTGCGAATATTCAGAATTTGTTTTCATGAAGTATTTTATTTATACCATTATTTTTTTAGCCCTCGTTTTTATTGGGGTTAGTATTAGTAATTTGGATTTTCAGAATTTGGTTGATGGCGACAGTGGCAGCGCACTGATCGTAATTCTGGGAAGCCTTTGCGTGATCATCCTCATGATCATATTGCTTATTTCCAGGACAATCTCTGCAAAGCATGAATAATCATGGATTTTGATGTTCTAATTATTGGCGGTGGAGCCGCCGGACTTTCCTGCGCTATGGTCATAGGTTCGGCTATGGAAAAACCTTACGCTAAGAATAGAAAAGCAGGAATTATCCTGCATCAAAAATCCTCTCATTTACAATCGGCTTTGCTGAATAATGCTCTTGGAATTTCACCGGGCACTAAAGGCATGGATCTTCTTTCTGATGGCACGAATCATTTATCAGAATTGTATCCCGAACTGGAACTTATTGAACGTGAGAAAGTGAAGGAGGTTTCTGAAATTAATGGAGGTTACAGGGTGATCACCAACAAAAATGAATATTCCAGCAGTAAACTGTAGTGATAGCTGTTGGTTATAATAGTCCGTTTAGGATTAACGGTTTAGAGGAGTATCTTATTCCGCATAAGAAGGCCAAAATTTCCAAGAATAGAGTTCAACTGAAAAATGAAGACCATCTTGTAAAAAAGGGATTATATGTAGCGGGAACTCTAGCTGGATGGCGAAGTCAGTTTTCTATAGCTAGTGGTAGTGGTGCTGCTGTGGCTACCGATATTCTAACGGTATGGAATAATGGAGAGCACACAAAAGTACACGATAAGCTAACTTAGAAAGAAAAATATTAAGCTAATAGGAAGCGTTATAATTGCTAAAATCATAAAACTTTGCTGAAGATTTCTATATAATAATGCGCGTTTTAGTTCTTTAGTGAAAGCAGGGTCATCGTTTGCTCTAATCTGGGTTTTTAATAAACTTCTGGAAACATTCGAAGAATTTACCAGAATATCTCTTTTTAGGAACAGATAGGTGCTATTGTCCAGAAGCCTAAAAATCACCGCTACTATAAAAAGGAAGAGTGGTGCAAGTGGCCAGATATTAGATAGGTAAAGTAATATTTTTAACATCGAAGATCCAAATTATTATTTTTCCCGGGACAACTCAATTACTTTTTCAATTATTCGGTCATCTTCATTTAAATACCGTTCAAATACATTCTTTCCAAAAAGTTGTTGCGCGATTTCAGCCTTTAAATATTTCTTTAATAGTGGTTTGTGGTCTTCGGTTGTAGGATGAGCTCCAATTTTCAATTGGCGTATATAAAGGTCAAAATCATTTACAATAGCATCGGAGATTACAATTTTTTTTCTGAAATCTTCTTTGGTGATAGAATTATAATATTTCCTGTTCTTTTCCAATACATCAAAAACAAAACGGCTCATATAGCCCCCGCGGAGAAGAAAAGTGAGTTTTTCCTTTTCAGAGTCGGTATCTTTTGGAACAAAAATATCCGGGATAATTCCACCACCACCATATACAATTTTGCCTTCAGGCGTCTCATACCGTAAGCTATCATTTACTTCAATACTGTCTTCGTTGTTAAGTTCCCCATTTTTATAACGCCGCATATAATCGTTAAAATAGGATTCATTTCCGTGGTCGTAAGGCTTTTGAATAGATCTGCCGGTAGGAGTATAATACCTGGCAATAGTTAACCTTACAGCACTACCATCTCCAAGCTCCATTTCTCTTTGAACGAGACCTTTTCCATATGAACGTCTTCCAATAATGGTGCCCACATCATTGTCCTGAAGAGCTCCCGCGACAACTTCACTGGCAGAAGCTGAGTTTTCATTAATTAGTACGAAGACTTTCCCGTTCTCAAAATCTCCTTCTCTTTGAGCATAGGTCTCCTCGATCGCACCACTTTTATTTTTCGTAAAGAGGATAAGTTTATCATCTTTGATGAATTCATCGGCTATGTTAATCGCTTCGGAAAGATAACCACCCGGATTGTTTCTAAGGTCGAGTGCAATTTGTGAAGCTCCCTGTTTCTTTAAGTTTTTTATTGCTTCGCTGAATTCTTTATAGGTTGTTTCAGAAAAACGATCAATTTTAATATAGCCAAGATCTTTGGTAAGCATATAAGAAGCATCAACACTCTTAAGAGGAACCTTACCACGTTTCAATTTAAATGTTAATAGATCTTCGATACCTTTTCTCAATACTTTTAAGGTAACTTTGGTGTTGACTTTCCCTTTTAACTGACTCGTAATAGAGTCTTCACTAATTTTTCGATTAAATAATTTTTCGCCATTTGCATAGAGAATTCTATCACCTCCACGAATGCCAATCTTTTCGCTAGGTCCGCCTTCCAGTGCTTTAATGACCACTATAGTATCCTGAATGCTATAAAAGCTAACCCCAATCCCGACAAAATCACCTTTCATATTTTCGGTGACCTTCTCATATTCGTTTTTAGGAATATAAACAGAATGAGGATCCAGATTCTCTAATATTTTATTGACCGTTACATCAACAATGCTGTCGGTGTTTACATCATCTACGTATTCATAGTCAATGTAATCGATGAGCCGGTTTAGTTTCTGTTTTTTGGGATTGGCAGAGAAGAGTTCATCTGAAGGATCAAAATCGAGCCGTGCGCCAAGAATAAGACCTACGGCACAGGCAATGCTTAATAATAGCGGAGTGTATATTTTATTTCTTCTTTTCAATCTTCGAGTTCTGTAATGTGCTCAAGTTCTACACCGGCCTTTTCTAAAAATTCCAGTCCGGAGTTGTCTTTATAATCAATATTATAAACAAGTCTGCTTATACCAGATTGGTGTATCAACTTACTACATTCCTTACAGGGGGACATAGTAATATATAAAGTAGCATCCTTACATGATTGTGTAGAACCTGCAACTTTCAATATAGCATTTGCTTCGGCATGTAATACGTACCATTTTGTATATCCTTCCTCATCTTCACAAAAATTTTCAAAACCGGAAGGCGTACCATTATAACCATCAGAAATGATCATTCTATCCTTTACAATTAACGCTCCAACCTGCTTTCTATTACAATGGGATAATTTACTCCATTCCCGGGCAATTCTCAAATATGCCTTATCAAATTTTAGCTGTTTTTTCTTATTCATGTGAACTGTAAAAGTCTAGGTAGCAGAATTTATTAATACGCTGCAAATTAAAAGATTATTGTTAATAATGATATCTATTGAAATTATAATCTATAAAGCAAGATAATTCGCCTGAAGAATAGGTAAAATGATCCCAATTACTATAGAGGCCGTAACAAGTATCCAATCCCTTTTAGAGATATTAATAACATTTTGAAACAGGAAGCTTATGATGAGTACTGCCAAAACCACGATCACCTGGGCAGTTTCGATTCCCAGTGCGAATTCTATCAAAGGCCAAAATTTATTTTCGGAGCCTGCAGCAATCATTTTAAAATAAGATGAAAAACCAAGTCCATGAATAACCCCGAAGAAAATAGTTGTGAAATACAGGAGATTAAAATTGGTGTTTCTAACCTTCTTTCCGGCTGTGGCAATATCGAAAATAGCTGTGGCTAAAATTGTAACTGGAATTAAGAACTCTACATAATTTGTATCTACCCTTACAATTTCATAAACCGACAGGAATAACGCCATAGTATGGCCCATGGTAAAAAGTGTGACCAGCCATAAAACCCGTTTCCAGGTGGTAAAACCATAAGAGGCTACAAGTACTACTAAAAACAGCACATGATCATAGGCCTGCCAGTCCAGTACGTGATCCAGACCAAGCCTAAAATAAAGCCAAAATTGAGACATATAATACTTTTATAAGGAAAGTCTCGAAAGTACAACTTATTCGAATAAATGCAAAGATGAATGCCTGCGGCAATTTTGGTAAAATGAGGTTGCTTTAAAATACCTCTTTTGTGGTATTTTTTTACTGATTTCCCGTGCCTATCTTAGCATTGCCAAATTAATGATATTAGTAACTGGATTTGGTACACTCTTAAATTTGGGTAGGGTCAAATTTCCGAGTTGTGTTTCGTTGGGGTGAAACAATTGTTGTAACCAAATTTCCAGTATTAATCATAAATATTTGGTCTAAAAGCCTTCAGGATTTTTCCGGAGGCTTTCTATTTATGCTGTATCTTCTTAAAAAAATGAAATCCTGTGGGTAAATTCTCCAGAATTTTTATAATTCCTATATTTATGCTCCCAATGAATAAACCTTATGCAAAAGGATCTCAAGAAGATCTCAGATTTCTGGCAAGAGATGTATTCCAGTCAGGTAAAAGAGTATAGACCTTTTAAAATCTCTGATGATTTTAAGAGGTACGCTTCCATGTTCGCTTTGGGAAACTCCTATTTATATATTGTGAACCTTCATAATTTTGAACTTGAATATGTTTCAGAATCTGTGGAACGTTTTGTGAGTAAGGAAGCCGGGGCCGTTGATCTCCAGGATCTTTTGCAAACAGTACTCCCGGAAGAAATTGAGAAAATTAATCTAAAAGGGAAGGTGATTAGTGATTTTTATACCTCTTTTCTTGATAAAGAAAGTGTGCTGTCTTATAAAAATATTTTTTCCTATCGCATGAAAGATGCCAGTGGAAAGACCAGGACGATGCTTTATCAGGCAATGCCGTTAAGTGTTTTGGATAATGGGGCGCCAGAGCATGTTTTTTGTATTCAAACAGACGTTTCTCACCTTAAGGTTTCCAGCACAAATGATGTTTCATTTATTAGTATGAACGGCGGGAAATGCTATTTTAATGTAGCTATCAACAAAGGGAAATTTGATCCCGAAGCCAGTGAAGATGGTGATAAAAATCTTGCAGAGCTCTTTTCTGAAAGGGAAAAGGAGATAGTGATTAGATTTTCCAGAGGACTGAATGCGGAACAGATCGCGAAGCAACTGAATCTCTCCCACCATACTGTTAAAACTCACCGAAGGAATATCTTACAAAAAAGTGGGTGTACGAACACGACTGAATTGGTGGCCAGATGTCTTACCAACGGAATAATTTCTCCCATTTAGGGCTGAATTAAAATCAGAAAAAAAAGGATAGCAATGAAAATACCCTTTAATAGGTATTTCTATGAGCAGGCTTAAATATTAGCTTTATCTACTAAATAGTGCCTAAAATTTTGAATTATAATTTTTTTTCGAAATTAGGGCGAATAAATCTAACTACTAACCAATCTTACTTCAGTATGGAAATCTATGATCCCCTTGGTGTATTTGAAATAAAATCGGGTAAAGTGACCGGCGAGATTGCAATTATTCTGCCGCCTGACTTAAATTCATCTGGAAAAAAATTTAAGGTTAAAAAATTAGCCAATATTGATATCTCGTATTCAGGATCTAAACCTGAAACGGAGAATGGTGCTAATGGTATTTTTTTAGTCATCAATGTGAAAGATTCCAATGGTAGTGATCAAAGGGATTTATCTCAGAAAACAATAAAATCTAATTATGCTGAGGTTAAACTGGACATGAAAATAGAAGCTTTTAATACGGCAGATGAAAAATGCAGGATGATAGTTTTTCACAGTAATGATTTTGCAGAAGCAAACTATTCAGACTTAATTGACTGTGCAAAAGAGTTTATTAAAAAGCATAAGTATGATACCAATGCCAGCTTTAAAAATTATTGTCAGGAGAAAGGAATAAATCAACCGGATACCGCCGGTGGAGGAATTTTAGTGGGAACCGGAGGTTGATTTGCAGAAGAAAACTTTACATAAAATAATACTGGCAGCAAGTTTTTTACTTGCTGCTTTCACGTATTCTCAAAATTCAAGACTTCGGGAAATTGATAGTTTAATCAATGTAAGGGAGACTGAACAAGCCACAAGTCTCCTGGCTAAAGTAGATTCCATAAAGCTAAATCTTTCTGAGAAGGCAGAATATTATCTTCTGCTCGCAAAAATTGAAGGTCTTAAAAATCATGCTGATAGCAGTTTTGAGAATTTTATGATCGCCAAACGAAAATTCCAGGACCTGGATAGTCTGGGTAAAGTCGCCAGCATCAATCTTCAGATAATTCCAATACTTACTTCAAGTAAAAATAAAGATCTGGACCCGCAACCATTTATGGATGAATATCTGGATTACGCACGCGAAAAGAACGATCCGGCCTTATTATCAAAAGCCTATATGCAGTTAGGTAGTATTTTTATTAATTCTGATGTTCAGAAGACGATTCAATATTTTAAAAAGGCGATTCAGGAAAATAGAAAGACCGATGATTCTTTAATGAATGCAAAGATCCATCATAATCTTGGTGTTGCTTACGGAGAAATGACGGAAGAAAAGGATTCTGCAATGTATCATTACGAGATCGCGCTAAAGGAATATAAGAAAAGAGGTCTTACAGATTATATTTCTTATATCTACAATAATAAAGCATCGGTATTTAAGCATTTGAAGCAAATCGATTCTGCAATTGCTTATTATAAAAAAGCTGAGGCTATTGCACCAAGAGAATTCGAAAAGGAAAACAAGCGACTGCTTTATAATCATATGGCAGAAGCATATGAGTTGAATAAGGATTTTTCCAATGCATACAAGTATTTGAAATTAGAGACGATCTACCGGGATAGTATACAGCAAAACGAGCAAAATAAAGCGATGCTGGATATTCAGACCAAGTATGAGGTTGAGAAAAAAGAGAATGAGAATTTAAAACTGAAGCAAAACCGGATATGGTTGATTGCCGCCCTGGGAGCATTATTACTGATTCTGATCATCGGTTTTCTGGCTTATAAAACACTTAGATCGAAGAAGAAAATTGCTGAAAAAGAGGTTGAGGTTCAGAAGCAAAAACTGGATTCTGTATTAAAAGACCAGGAATTAGCAGGAATCGATGCAATGATAGAAGGCCAGGAAAAGGAGCGGCAACGTATTGCTAATGATCTTCATGATAACCTTGGAAGTTTACTGGCAACATTAAAACTTCATTTTCAGAACTTGAAGGTTAGAAAAGATCGGTTAAAAGAAGAGGAAGACCGACTGCTGAAACAAACAGATGACCTTATAGATGAAGCCTACCAGCAGGTAAGAACTATTGCACATGCAAAGAATGCCGGAGTTCATGCCCAGGAGGGATTGTTGCCAGCAGTAAAAAACTTTGCAAGTAAAGTTTCTGCCTCGAATAAGCTGGTTATAGAAGTAGAGGATAGCGGAATGGATGACCGTCTTGAAAATTCTATGGAAATTATGATTTTCAGGATTATCCAGGAGCTAATTACCAATGTGATCAAACATGCCGAGGCTTCCGAAGCTACCATTCATCTAACCCATTATGGTGATGCAATTAATATTCTTGTGGAAGACGATGGAAAAGGATTTGTTGTAGACGATGTAAAACCAAAAGAAGGGATGGGAATTTATTCGATCCAAAAACGCGTGGAAAATTTAGGTGGCACCGTAGATTTTGAAAGTATTCCGGATAAAGGAACTTCTGTAGTTATAAATATGCCATTATCATGATTAGATTAGTTATAGCTGAAGATCATATTGCATTAATCGATGGAATCAAAGTATTCTTTCAATATGAAGAAGATATTGAGTTTTTGGGCTTCGCTGGAAACGGGAAGGAACTTATCGACCTTGTAGAGCGAAAAAGGCCCAATATTGTTATAACAGATATTAGAATGCCCATCCTGGATGGTATTCAGGCTACCAAACAAATACTTAAAAATCATCCTGAAATTAAAGTATTGGCATTCACGATGTTC
This sequence comes from uncultured Flavobacteriaceae bacterium, assembly GCA_963779835.1. GTDB lineage: Bacteria > Bacteroidota > Bacteroidia > Flavobacteriales > Flavobacteriaceae > Christiangramia. The sequence goes on along the minus strand of CAVZZT010000005.1, from coordinate 3,036 downwards.
GATCAGGATAATGCTGTTCAGCAAATGCTGGATGCCGGTGCAAAAGGTTATATTCTGAAAAATGCCAGTTTGAAGGAATTATTATTCGCTATTAGAAAAGTACATTCCGGAGAAGTGTATTACGATCCTAATATAAATGCCGATTCAAAGGATAATTCAGCTGAAAAAAAACCAATCCTTACCAGGCGACAACAGGAGATCCTGAAATTAGTGGGCCAGGGTAAGACAAATCAGGAAATTGCGGAGGCACTTTTTATAGGTAAAACTACTGTAGAAACGCATCGCAAGAATATGATCAGGAAATTAAATCTTCAGGGAGCCGGTGAACTTCTCAGGTACGCTCTCGAATGCAAATATGATTTTTAAGGGCACCCAGCCTTAGAAATACCTTTTTATGGGTATTTACTTCAATACATCCGGACCCTTTTTTACAAGTATTAAAACGAGCAGATATCTAATACTAATCCTAAATATTACAACTGCTTGAAAACCAATCTATGTTTTACCAATACTGTCCTGCAGTATTTTAAATCCTTTACCAATGAGAACCTGGAAAAATTTTATGTGCTAAAAGTGTATGTTGAAAACCTTGGAGCTAAAGAAAAGTATAATGAAACCCTGACGATCGCAGGAATTAAGGTAGTTAACCACTTCTATCTAAAAACTAAAATGAAGGATTTTATGATTTTATGAAGAAGAACCCCCGTTTAAGAACCAATTTTAAAGACCTGCTGTTACAACATTATTCCAGCAATATTTTTATTGCGAAATATGCCAAAAGCAAGTTTTTGGAACCTGATCTTCTCCCTTTCAATTAAGCTATAAAACAAAAAAGCCCCATAAATTGGGGCTAAAGTAAACTTGTAAATTAGATTACTGTATATCTTTCTGATCAACTTCTACTTCAGGAGTTTTTAAAGAATCAGCTTCTGTTTCAACTTTCAAAGTATCCTCTACTTTCTCTGTATCCATTTCGAGATTTGCTTCGGTTTCTACTGCTGCGGTTTCTTCAATTACTTCTGTGTTTTCTTCAGAAGTCTCATTCTTACAAGAAGTTACTGTGATAGCAAGGGCTAGCGCAAGTGCGCTAAAAATCATTTTTTTCATTTGTGTGATTGAATTAAAAATCGGGCGAATATATATCAAAATCAGATACAAATATCATTGTCATAAAAATTTTTATTTTCGATTTAAGTATTGAAAAATAAAAGATTTAAAATCTTTTCTGGGATGTGTTTAAATCCGAAAGTAGATGGTAGTTGAATAAATAAGAACACTTTGGAATAAATTATTGGTATTTCATTTCTCTAATCTAAATTTTTTATATTTTTGCCGTCCACAAGCTCGAGTGGCGGAATTGGTAGACGCGCTGGATTCAAAATCCAGTTCTTTCGGGAGTGCGGGTTCGATTCCCGCCTCGAGTACTTTTAACGTATCAAATTATATCAAAACCCTATAAACTGTACTGTTTATAGGGTTTTTCTTTTTTCTTGTATTCATTTAATACCATTTAAATACATCTAAAAGGTGTCTAATTCGGGGACACTTAGAAAATTCAATTAGGTGTCCCCGAATCGGTTGTAATCGACTGTTAAATAAAGCTTTACCCATTTTTTATTATAATTTTTTAAGCTAAATTTAATTCAAATTAAAAGCTCAAAAGATGCAAAATCTACTGTCTATATTATTTTTTATAAAAAAAAGTAAGAATAAAAATGCTACTCATGCTACGGTATATCTTAGAATCACTTATGATGGTAGAAGGGCTGAATTAAGCACCATGCGAAAAGTACCTCTGTCAAAGTGGAATGCAAAAGCCAATAAAGTGAGTGGCTCCTCTGCAGAGGCTAAACAGGTAAATCGAAATCTCGATATAATCAAGAATAGAATTTATGAGATCTACCAAAAATTTTTAGATAATGAAGAAGATATATCAGCGGAAAAAATAAAGAATGAGTATTCAGGAAATAATAGTATGCAGAAATCTATTCTTGAAATGTTCGAAGAACATAATAACAGAATGGACAGGTTGGTGGGAAAAGACTATTCTTTTAGAACACTACAACGATATAAAACAACCAAAAAACATTTAGCTGCTTTTATATCTTCTTCTTTTAAGCTCAAAGATTATCCGGTAAAGGAAATCGATACCAAATTCATAAATAGCTTTATCTACTACTTAAAAACGGAACTAAGTCTTTCTCATAATTCGGCCTTGAAATATCTTTCCTACTTTAAAAAGATCGTAAGAGTGGCTTATGCAAATGGATGGTTGGAGAAAGATCCATTCTATAATTTCAAAGTTAAATTACAGACAATAGACCGGGAGTTTTTGACTAAAGAAGAAATCATTAAAATAATGGAGAAGGAATTTACTATTCCACGAATGGAACAGGTAAGGGATATTTTTCTTTTTTCCTGTTATACTGGCCTTGCTTATGTAGATGTTTTTAAACTAACTCCAGATGATATTATCCGAGGTATCGACGGGAATAAATGGATCAAAACTAAAAGGACAAAAACCAAAACCTTAAGCAGTATTCCTATTCTCCCGGTTGCTGAAAAACTAATAGAAAAATATGAGGATTTAGAAAGCCCCACTGGAAAATTACTCCCAGTTTATAGCAATCAAAAAACGAACAGTTATCTAAAGGAGATAGCCGATAGCTGTGGCATAAAAAAGAACCTGACTTTTCATATGGCCCGACATACTTTTGCCACTACGGTTACCCTTTCCAATGGGGTGCCTATAGAATCAGTTAGTAAGATGCTTGGACATCGATCGCTGAAAACAACCCAACATTATGCTAAGATCCTTGATGAGAAACTCAGTGAGGATATGAATTTATTGAAGGAGCGAATTTTAGCCGAGGAACGAATGGAGAAATAAATAACAATTCTGATATTTGGTGAATCCAATCACTGAAAAAATCAATATTTGGTGAAAAGGATAGCTAATGTATTAAAATTTCTATCGTTAGTTATCTCCTCATTAGACCTTTTCTATCATTTTTCTAATTTTTCTCAAAAACTTTC
>CAVZZT010000004.1:0-28526 GCA_963779835.1 uncultured Flavobacteriaceae bacterium | reverse complement strand
CATTTCTGTGAAGCCTTTTCTTGCTTAGTAGCGGGAACTGGACTCGAACCAGTGACCTTCGGGTTATGAGCCCGACGAGCTACCTACTGCTCTATCCCGCGCTATTGGACGGCAAATATAATATCATTTTTAGAATTACACCAAACTTTTTTACTAAAATATTTATTGGGAAATCCATTGTATTGCTTCAAGCCTGTTTTTCAGTTCAAAAGACTTCACTTCAGTAGTGACAAAGAAATTATCTACATCCATAATTCCACGTATCCACTTTAGGTCTGTGACCATAGCCATTTTATTTATCTGGTTAGAGTGCTGAAATTTGAACTTGATATTTTCAAAAAGAAGTTTTACAGGTACGTCATTATGAGGCATGATCTCACAAAAAAGATTGATTTTTTCATTTTCCTTAAGTTTCTCTTCAATAAGCTTATGAATTTTATCCAGATATTTCTGGTTCACATTCTCATCTACCATAATGCCTACCACATGTTCCGCTAGTTCAAAACTAATTGCCATAATTATAGGTTATACTTAAAAGTAGCAATTATTTATTTGATTTATAAGTCTTTATGGTTAATTTATTGCTCAATATCCCTGGCCTCAAATTCTACTAATTCTGAATCTTCAAAAGAAATACGAAATTCTATGGGCCGGCAACAAACTTCACAATCTTCAATATACGTCTGGTTGGAAACTGAAGGATCCAGAAGAATTGAAATCTCCTCCCAGCAATATGGGCACTGAAAAAAATGTTCGAACATAACTGACTATAATTCTACATTCAATAACTGTCCGGTCAATTGAAGCACTTGTAATTCGGCAAGCTTGGCATCGTATTTAGCTAGGTTCAAACTTGTACGGGCATCAAGAAGATTTATTTGTGCCTGCCTGAATTCAATAGAGGAAATTCTTCCTAATTTATATTGTTCCTGAGACCGGTTAAAATTATCGAGATTGGTTTTTACATTCTCTTCCTGAACCTTAAAAATATAAAGTTTATTTTGATAATTCCCCAGAGCATTAGCAATATCCCTTTTAATTTCGCTCTCCACCTGTTCTTTTATGATCTCCTGACTCTGGTATCTTATTTTAGAATTCTGAATCTGAACATTCGTTCTTCCCCCATCAAAAATATCCCATCTCAGGCTCACTCCGGCGGCAAAACCATCAGTGGTAGTCGTAGATCCAGGAAAAAATGCAGAAGCTGCACTTCGGTTTCTATTCCACCCATAAGAGCCTGTTAGATCTACAGCGGGCAAATATCCCGATTTACTTATTTTAATATCATAGTCGCTAATTTCCAAATTCTGATCTATTTGTAGCAGGGAAACATTATTGGTTTCGGCTTTATCAATAAAACTTTCAAGCGCCAGTTCCGAAACAAAATTAACCGTCGTGTCTACTTCAAATTGATTCGCGCTAATTTCCCTATTCAAAAGGACATTAAGATCTCTTTTGGTGTTTTTTAGTTGCTGCTCTGTTTCGAGCAGAACGATACTATCATTATTCACATCTACCCTTGCGTTTAGTACCACAAGGTTATTTGCCTGCCCATATTCAAACTGATATTGAGCCCTGGTAACCCTATTTTTTGAAATCTCAAGGGTCTCCTCAAGGACATTTATATTTTCAGATAATCGTGCTATTTCATAATACACACTCATGATCTGCAAAATTGAATTCTCAATGGTTTCTCTTGCCTGAAGTTGAGAAAGATCATACTGCTCTTTAAGGCTCTTATAATTATAATATCTACCCAATCCATCAAAAAGAGTATATCCCAGATTTATTGAAGCATTATACCGATTGCTTTCAATTCCTTCCTGGTTAACAGTTTCGCCATTTTCTGGTTCCGTGATCCGGTCATTCAGATCATAATTTGCTCCTGCGAGACCCGTCACAGTGGGTAGATAACCTGAATTCCATATGCTCTGATTATTATCGGCGATCTCAACGTCGTTATTTGCCAGTCTTATTCCAAAATTCTCTTCAAGAGCCCGGGCTATTACCTCTTCTTTAGTAAGTACAGGTTCCTGAGACCAAACGGTGCAGCTAAAAAGAAGGATTAGAATTAAAAAAAGTCTATCAGATATTCCCATGTGCTTCTTCTTCTTTTTTCTCTTTAATAGCTCTTTCCATATCTTCCTTTGCAGGTTTTTCCCCGGTTTTTAGCCAGGTTCCACCTACTTTTATGCTGTTACTAATTGAAATCAACAATGGCAGTAATAGCAAGGTTAAAATTGTGGCAATGGCAATTCCGTAGGAAATAGAAATCGCCATTGGTTTAAGAAACTGTGCCTGCCTGCTTTTTTCCAACAACAGTGGAGCCAAACCTGCTATGGTAGTCAATGAAGTGAGGAATATTGCTCTAAACCTTGATCTTCCCGCTTCGTAAAGTGCTTTTTTGAATTCCATGCCTTCCCGGAGAAAGCTATTGTATTTACCAATCAATACGAGCCCGTCATTCACCATAATACCCACCAGGGCAATAATTCCTAATGCTGAAAGTACATTGATCGGGAAATCATGCAGCCAGTGACCCCAGGCAACTCCAATAATACTGAATGGTATCATGATCATCAGTAAAAATGGCTGACTGTAACTTCTGAAAGTAAAGGCTATAGTAGCATAGATCAAAAAGAGTATGATTGGAAGAACTTTAGCAGCTGAACTAGAAAGTTTTGAGGCTTCCCTATTCTGGCCTTCAAAAGAAACCGTGATACTCGGGTATTTTTCAAGTATAGGCGGCATTACATTATTTCGAACATCTTCCATGATCTCTGTGGAACTTCCGTTGGGATCTTCCATATCTGCCGCAACACGTATCTCGCGCATCCCATCGAGATGACTTATAGACTCTGTACCACGAACAATTTCATAGTTCGCAATTTCATCAAATGGCACCCGTTCCCCGGAAGGGGTAATAAGTCGCATTTCATCCAGATCATTTATAGAAGATCTGTTTTCAAGATCATATCTTACCCAAACGCGGATTTCATCCTGACCTCTCTGGAAACGTTGTGCCTGGGCTCCAAAGAATCCATTTCTTATCTGGCTCATCACCTCACCAAGATCCAGGCCTAAGGCATAGGCATTATCCTTAAGCTGAACATTAATTTCTTTGATCCCCTTTGGATCATTATCAGTAACATCCTTCAGTAAGGGGTTATTTTCAAAATTTTCTTTAAGTTCTTTTTTCGCGGCATCCAGTTCCTCCAGATTATTCCCCAGAAGAGAAACGGAAACAGGAGATCCACCAAAATTTCCACCGGAACCAAATGTTAGATTTTCAACGCCAAACACAGGACCTACCTCGTCTCTTATCGAGTTGGTGATCTCTGGAGAACCAAAATCTCTTTCTTCTCCCGGTAAAAGATTCACCTGTAAAGAAGCCTTATTATTACCAGGACCTACTCTTTTAATAATATTTTCAACTACCTGCTTATTGCCGGTCTGCTTTTCACTGTAATCTTCATTAACGCGCCACGCTGCAGCTTCTACCATCGAAATAATAGAATCTGTACGGGCTGGATTTACACCCTCGGGCATTAAAAGATCTATACTTACCCTGTCACTGGCAATACTTGGAAATAATGTAACTCTAATCCAGTTTCCACCAATAGCTCCTATGGTAAGAAAGAAAACCATTAGCAAAATTCCCAAAGCAAGTATTTGCTGATTCAACACAAACTTCAGAGCTGGACTATACATTCTGTCACGCATAAACGTCATGACTCTATCGCCCATAACATTGATACCCTTCATTTTTTCGAAGAACCTTCCAATCCCTTTTTTTGGTTTCGCATTAGGATCCTTTTTCTTTAAGGCTTTAGAATGTGCAATATGAGCTGGAAGAATGATAAGTGCTTCGATCAAAGAAATTACAAGGGTTAAAATAACCACTGTGGAAACCTCTCCGAAGAACTCTCCGATCCTACTATCCAGAAACAGGAAGGTTGAGAAAGCTAATACTGTAGTAATTATTGCAGAAAGAATAGGCGGCACTACTTCCATTGTTCCATCCAGGGCTGCCCTAACAGGACTTTTACCCATTTCAGAATGCTGATAGATATTTTCAGAAATTACGATCCCATCGTCTACCAGTATACCAATTACAATGATCATCCCGAAAAGAGACAAAACATTAATTGTAACTCCCAATGATCCCGCAAAAATAAACATTCCCAGAAACGCCACGGGCAGTCCGAATGCAACCCAAAACGCAAGCCGCGTATTAAGGAAGAGGGAAAGGAAAAAGAGCACCAGTAACATTCCCATGAACCCATTTTCTACCAATAGCTGCGTTCTTTGCCCAAGGGTTATAGATGCATCACTAACCACATCCAGCTGTACATTGCTGTTTTTCTGATTAAATTCATCTACATATTCATTAATCTTTTCAGCAGTAGCCAATAGATCTTCACTACTTGTATTACTTACTGAAACGTTAACCGCTACATTCCCATTGAAATATAAGGCGTTAGGAGTTTCAGAAAACTGATCCCGCACGGTTGCAATATCCCCCAGCCTGACGATCTCTCCCGTTGAATTAGATTTCAACACTATATCGTTTAAAGCATCTGCATAATAAGCTCGGTTATTGGCCCGGATAAGGTAATCCTCGGCGTCTGTTTTAATAGTTCCACCGGTAGACAGAATATTTGAATTTCTAACTGCCTGAGCAACCTGTTCAAAAGATAGATTATAAGCCAGAAGGTCATTTTCGCTAACGGCAATCTCGATCTCTTCCTGTGGAAAACCCGAAATACTGATCTGGGAGACACCATCCAGCAATCTGAGGTCATTCTCTATTTGCTGACTAATCCTTTTCAACGTGTTCAAAGGGACATTTTCACCACTCACCGCAAAATTGATGGTTTCCCTTATAAATTCCTGTTTAGAAACTACCAGCGGTTCCATCCCGCCAGGAAATGTTGGTACACGATCTACGGCATTCTTCACTTCGGTAAGCATCGCATCGATGTTCTCACCTCTTTCAATTTCCACCGTAATAGACCCACCACTTTCTCTGGCAACCGAGGTAACCCGATCTATTCCTTCCAGACCTTTTAGATTATCTTCGATTTTCAGAATGATCCCTTCTTCAATCTCTTCCGGAGCAGATCCTGGATAGGCAATATTGATATTAATAATCCTGGATTCCTGAAGTGGAAAAAAGGAAGATTTCATATTCAGCACCCCAATAATACCGAATATCACAAATGCCATGATCACGACATTTACGGCTACGCCGAATTTTATAAAGTAATTGATTAATTTCCTCAAGACTGTTCTTTTTTAAGCAGGTCTTTTTGTCCCTCAATCTTCACAAGCATTCCGGAATAGGCTCCGGGAACATTGGCGGAAAGAATTTTAGTTCCGTCATCCAGTCCTTTTATCACCACCGTATTATTGGTGAAATATACCGGATTAACATCTACCAGATTAAGAGTACTATCGTTCACTACAAACACTTTGGACCTGTCTACGAGAAGTTCTCTCGGAATTTCGATGGCATCGTTCTCCTGCTTGGCATCAAGTTTCGCTTCCAGGTACATACCTTCGCTTAACTCGGAATTTTCAACCTTGATAAAAACACGAATACTCTGTGTTTCCTGGTTCACTTTACCATTAATCCGGCTAACCGTCCCCTGATAGGTTTTACTTCTTTCAAGATTTGTTAATTCTACCTTTTTACCTACTTCCAGCAGGTCAGTGAATTTTTTAGCTATCGAAACCTCGAGCTCATAAACGCTGGGGTCTATATATTCTCCCAGTTTTTGACCGGGTCTTATTAAAGTTCCCTTATTCACCAGTGCTTCTGTCAAAATTCCGTTATAAGGAGCCACAATGCTATATTTAGCAAGTCTTTCTTCGAGATTTTTGACATTGTAATAGGCGGAAACAATCCCTCTTCCAGTAATGAAATATTTCTCCTGATCGCTGGAGGTCTCAGGTAGTGGCGGAACGGATTTTTTAATATCGAATTTATTCAGGTAAGTTTCCCACTTTTCAAAAGCCCTGGGATAATCCAACCTAAGATCGGGCATTATGGAAGTAATATTATTATAAAGATCACTTTTAGCCGATTGTACGCTGGCACGATATTCTTCGGAATCTATACTCATTAAAACCTGCCCTTTCTGATATTTCTGACCAGGCCTGAAATCCTTACTACTATATCTAAAAATCCCCTGTACTTCAGAAAAAAGTTCTAAACGATGAAGAGCGGTGATGTTCCCATTTGCAGGAACTACAATGGGGATCGTAGTATTTTTAACAGTGTCAATAAATACACTTTTCACGGTCTTTGTAACCGGTGGGTTTTTTTTAACGTTACTGTCAATGATTAATTTCGCTACAAATATAGCGGCAATAACCAGTACAACGCCCAAAACCGAAAGAATGATCTTGCGTTTATCCATAGTAGTCATAAGACTAAAGTGAGTCCGTTTAGTTTAATTAAAATTTAAAAAAAGTATCTCTTAGGCTAAATTCTCAATATTAAGCTGAATTTCTTCCCATTCTTCCATCAGCTTTTCCAGCTTTTTTTTGGAGGTATTATAATTTGTAAGAAAATCTGGTTTAGTAACCGTTGCCTCATAATTATTGGCTAGTTCCTTATCCTTTGCCTTCAGCTCTTTTTCAAGTTTGGTAATCTTAGCCTCGGTCTTACTAAGTTTATTTTTTAAGCTTTTCACCTCCTTCTGGTCAGCAAATGAAGCTTTTTCAGAACCGTTAGATTTATTCTTAGCCACCTTAACTTTATCTCTCTTCTCTACAGCTCGCATATCCTGAAGCTTCCTTTGCTCAAGATAATAATCTATATCACCAAGATACTCCTTGATCTTATGATTTCTAAACTCATAAACCCTGCTGGTTAAATTCTGAAGAAAATCCCTGTCGTGAGAAACAATGATCAGGGTGCCCTGGAAATTTTTCAAGGCCTCTTTAAGTACGTTCTTAGATTTAATATCCAGGTGATTGGTAGGCTCATCCATTACCAGAACGTTGAAAGGTTCCAGCAACATTTTACAAAGAGCCAGACGGTTTCTCTCACCTCCTGAAAGTACTTTTACTTTTTTCTCTACTTCATCTCCCCTAAAGAGAAAGGCTCCCAACATATCCCGCACTTTAGTCCGGTTAGTTTCATTTGAAGCATCCTCCATCGTCCGAAGGACCGTTTTTTCTCCGTCTAAGTAATCAGACTGGTTTTGGGCGAAATACCCTAACTGTACATTATGACCCAGCTTCAGTTTTCCCTCATGCTTGATCTCACCAATAATAATCTTGGCAAGAGTTGTCTTTCCCTGGCCATTTTGTCCCACAAAAGCAATCTTACTCTGGCGCTCAATTAAAAGATTTACATCTTTTAGCACTTTTTTATCCCCATAGGACTTTTCAAGGTGTTCGGCTTCAATAACCACTTTCCCCGGATTTACCGATACCGGAAAGTTTACCGCCATTACGGCGTTATCATCTTCATCAACTTCTATACGATCTACCTTTTCCAGCTTTTTGATCAGCGATTGGGCCATGGAGGCCTTACTCGCCTTAGCCCGGAACTTATCGATCAGCTTTTCAGTATTCTCGATCTCTTTTTGCTGATTCTTCTGCGCGGCAAGTTGCTGTTCACGCAGTTCTTTTCTAAACTCTATAAATTCGGAGTAAGGTTTTCTGTAGTCATAGATACTACCTAGCGAAATTTCAATACTTCGGTTGGTCACATTGTTCAAAAACATCTTATCGTGAGAAACCAGCATAACCGATCCCGGATAATTATTCAGAAAACTTTCCAGCCAGATGATACTTTCAATATCAAGGTGGTTGGTAGGCTCATCAAGAAGCAGAATATCATTACTTTGAAGAAGGAGCTTGGCAAGTTCGATCCTCATTCTCCATCCTCCTGAGAAAGTCTCTGTAAGCTTCTCAAAATCGTCTCTTTCAAAACCAAGACCCTGAAGCACTTTTTCAGTTTCACCTTCGTAGTTGTAACCTCCAATGATCTCATATTGGTGAGTGATCTCGCTAAGATCCTGTATCAGGTCATTATAAGATTCACTTTCATAATCTGTTCTGGTGGCCAGTTGCTCATTGATCACCGCCATCCTGGCTTCCAGTTTTTTAATTTCTTCGAAAGCCTGATGAGCTTCATCAATTACTGTACGTCCTTTTTCAAAATCAAGATCCTGCTTTAAAAAGCCAATCTTTAGCTCCTTCTCTTTCGCGATCTGCCCGGAATCATATTCCTGTTCTCCGGAAATGATCTTCAACAAAGTAGATTTTCCTGCACCATTTTTTCCAATAAGACCAACTCTGTCACCGGCTCCAAGTCTGAAACTTACTCCCTTAAAGAGATATTCACCCTGAAAAGAAACCGAAAGATTATGAATATTAAGCATTAACGCATATTTTCTGCAAAGATGCTTAAATTTGCTTTGCAAAAAAAATAAGATGAGTCTTCTTAAAGGAACTAAGCTTTACAGCATATTTACGGGTACATGTCCTGTATGTCAGGAAGAAAGCATGTACAAGGAAAGCAATCCATATAAACTCAGCAGAGTTTTTCAAATGCATGAACGGTGCAGTAATTGTGGTACAAAGTATAAGATAGAACCGTCTTTCTTTTATGGAGCGATGTATGTGAGTTATGCCGTAGGAATTGCTTTTTCTGTAGCGGCTTTTATAATAGCCTATGTTTTTCTCAGTGCTACTTTACTCGGATCTTTTCTTGCGATTACCGGAACACTTATTGTTTTTATGCCTGTGATCATGAGATTATCCAGAAACATTTGGATAAATTTCTTCTTCAGTTACAAAAAGAACGCAGGAAAGAATTAGCGAGTTTTATAGTGCTTTTTATTAAAACGCTGTAGATCGATCTCAGCATCCAGCTGAGTTCCATTTTCGATATGATCCAAAAGAGCAGGAGCCATATTTGGAGCTATAAGCACCCCTCTACTCCCAAAGCCATTACAACAGTAGAAGTTATCAATTTCAGGATGTGATCCCACAAGAGGTTTACGATCGGCTACTGCAGGCCTAATTCCGGCAACCTGATCTACCACTTCAAATTCACAATTTATTAGTTTCTTTAATTCCTTTACCAGTTTTTCTTTTGAGCTTGTTGTAATTTCCGGAGATTTATCCTGGTGGTCATAAGTTGCCCCAGCCTTATATAGATCGTTTCCTAAAGGCATTAAAAACACCGACGATTTTACTGCAAAATCAAGTTTGAGTTGCCCGGAGTAAATAGTGATATACTCTCCCTTATTGCCTCTTAAAGGCAAGTAATTAAAAAATGGATTTTTCTTTAGTCCGAAACCTTCACAAAAAATTATTTTTGAAGCTTTAATATCTTTATATTTTACGCGATCGGAATCATAATTCAGTTCAGAGTAATCCAAACTCTCCATTTTTAAGCAATCATTTTTTCTTAAATAATCACGATACGCATCAAGTAGATTTTCAGTATCAATATTTCCGGTGTGACGCACCCTTCCCAGCGAATAATCTGCATTGAGGTTTTCATTGGTATTCTTTTTTAAATCTGAATCCAGAAAGGGAGCTACATTTGGCTTATCGGTAGCTATAAACCAGTCATTTTGTTCCTCGACAGAATGAAACCGTCTATAGATATTCCATTCATGAACGAACTTAAGCTTAAGTTTTTGCTCCAGTTTCCTGTAAAAAGGAATTGCCGTTTCCATTTGTTGCGAAGCATTCCAGGCAGGAGTGAATCTTTTTAGAATAACCGGATTAAAAATACCTCCTGCCACATACGACGAACTTTGAGAGTTATCTTCAAAAACAACAAAAGACTTACCTCTTTTTTCAAGTTCTTCAGCAACTGCAAGGCCACTTAGACCCAGACCAACAATTATATAATCTAACATGGGTTAAATATATTAAGGCTTCCAGTGATAATCAAAAATGAACATAAAAAAAGCGCTCCTAAAAGAGCGCTTTCAATATTCTATATTAGCCGAGTTAGTAACTCCACATATCCTGTTCGAAGTTTCGTATCTGTTCTTTTATACGCTCCGATTCGAGTAGTTGCATAAATGCATTATCTGCTATATACTCATCAATTTCACGATCTCCCTGAACATTATCTTCTTTATATATTACACCGTCGAATCTCCTCGAATTGAGCAGATGATCAAAAGATATCACCTGAGAAGTATTCCCACCAGTAAAAACTTTAGCATCATGCAACACTTCTCTTGCATCCGGGTACCACACCCAGAATAATTCCACAAGATCCGTCTGTCCTGAATCGATAAAGTTAACATCGGGAGCTACCGGGGCAATTCCCAGCAAACGATATTTCAATTCAGCCAAACGCTTATCGAAATACCACATTCCACGAATATGATATTCCTGGATATCTGCTGCTCCAAGATCACGACGATCTATAAACTGGGCATCTACTTCTTCACCGGCATTATACTGCTCGATACCAAGATCTGTAGTATCAACCTTAGATAAAGTAGCACCGATATCTTTTAAGGTACGTTTTTCAGTGAAATAAGAATCTGCGTAAACATTTTCAATCTTCCCCTGTTTTATGGCCCTAACCAGCACATCATAAAGAGATCTTCTCGCAGAACCAATATTATTGGTGTCTATTGGATAATACAACGGAAAATTTACTCGTTCATCAAGATCAACAATTTCCCAGGTCCCCTTAGACCAAAGTATATCACGATCTCCAACATATCCATATTCCAATGGCTTATCCTCTTCATCTACAAGTGCCTGAGCTTCCGATTTCTTCCCGATATTCTCAGGTTTATCGGCATTCAGGATGTTTGCCTGACCGAAAGAAGAGACACCCGCCATCATCACAAAACCATATACAAAAATTTCTTTCAAGCTCATTATAAAAAATTTTAGTTCGTAAGCTCAATCACTACAGGAGCAACTTTCTTAAGCTTATAGCTCGAGTTCCCTGCAAGTGACGCATTAATATCATAGATCTGAACCGACTCACCTCTACCTGCACGTCTAAGCGCAGCTTTAGCTCTGTCATCTAACCTACTTCCATTTACAATGATAGTTGGCTGTCCAGGTACTTTAAACTTAAATCCGGTAACATTTAAATTAAGATCGAAATCAAAATCAGGCAGATTAGCACCAACGGTGGCGATCTCAAGACTGTTTCTTTGCATAGATACCGCACCATCTTCACCACGAATAGTTCCTACCGGTCTTGGAATATCTTTTACTCTAAATGTTTTCTTATCAGATACAGTTTTACCTCCCGGCAGTGTACCACTCACACTAATTGTAACCTCTCTAGCCTGTAACGTAGTTACATCCATTAAGTAGCTTCCAGTTCCACCAGCAGATCTTAAACCAGGTGCATTCGCGCTTACATTGCTAACCCCAGGAATAGAGATCGTCATCGGGTTCTGAACTCCACGGTAAACCACGTTCATCTTATCTGCAGAAATAACTGCTGAATTTGGCAGTGGAATTACATTATAAGAATCAGAAATACTAATACTCTTAAGCGAGTCGTTTTCCATATACTGAAGTTCTCCAGTAATTTTCTGTTCTCCAACATTACCCGCAGGGAAATCAAGAACTACCTGTCCCGCTTCAAGGTTATCAACTTCTTTACCATTAATAACAACGTTTTCAAACTGCAAAGTATTGTCAAAACGACCAAGAACTACTTTCCCGGTAAAATTCTCCCCACTAAAAAAAGCAGGTTTACTAGGAATTACGATAGCCTCATAATTCTTAAGAGATACATCACTCTGAAGCTGACCTGATAGCATAGAAGAAAGAATTTCACTTTCAGTGCTTTTAATATCAGCCTGCATTTGAGTTAATTTTGTAATGGAAGCGATCAAAGGGAATCCCTGATAATGGTATTCCAACCACGGTAACTTAATATTCTCTCTGTTGGTCACTTCAGATGTAGAAAATTCATTTTGAATATCTACTTTTTGAGCGATTGTATTATACTCTTCAGCAAGAATTTCGTGAACACCATTACGATATTGATCAATTTGACTTACAAACTCTTCGCCTTTTGGAGAAACTCGTCCACTCTGAAAGAACATTTCATCAAGAGTGGTAGACTTATCCATTGTTTCATAATCGTTAGGATCATCAACCGCTCCCTTCAACTCTTCTTTTAATCCTTCAATATATTGAGTCAAATTAGAGGAAAGCTCATTAATCCTATCAGCGTCTTCTTTAATAGAAGTATATTTTGCAGGTTGCTCTTCTACTTTTGTAGCGAGCCCCGCCATTAATGCATTGTTTCTCTCAGCATAATTTGCTGAAGAAGCATTTAATTTTTCATTCATCAATCCAAATGCGGTAAGAACCTCTTTGGACATATTTAGTGCCATCATGGCGATGAAAACCAGGTACATTAGGTTAATCATCTTCTGCCTTGGCGATTGTTTTCCGGATGCCATGTCTAATTAGTTATTTTGAAATTAATAAACAGCTTAATTGATAATCTCAATTAGACTCTTGGTTGTCCGTTCATAGCAGTCAACATTCCACCATATACATTATTTAATGAGGCCATGTTGGTTGTAAGTGAATCCATTTGTGCTTTAAGTTTACCAGCATTTTCAGCAACCTCCTGGTTAACCTCAGCCTGTTTAGCGGCAGATTCTACCTGAGCTTTATAAATATTGTTCAGTGTTTCCATTTGGGCAGCGGCAACACTTAATTCTTCACTGTATTTTTTCTGAGAGGCCATAGAGTCAACTGTTGGGGCAATTCCTTTTGCGGCTCCTTCAAAATTTCTAATACTTTCTCCTAAAGAAGCCATTAAGTTAGCATCTAACTTCGCTTCTTTAAGCATATTATCAAGTTTTTTGGAAAGCATTCCATCTGCTTCCTTTTCTTCTGCAATTACTGCATTTCTGCTTCTAACGTCCCCTCCTCCTGCAAGTTCAGGATACACAAGTGACCAGTCTAATTCGTCATCTACAGGTTCAAATGCTGAATAAGCGAAAACCAATGCTTCAACGATAAGTCCCAGGATAAGCATTGCGTTACCACCAGGCCAGTGCATGATTTTAAAAAGGGCACCTAGTATAACTACAGATGCTCCCAGACCATACACCATATTGGTCAGTTTTTTTGTTGATCTTGAATTTGCCATAACTCTAATGTTTAATTTTCTTAGTAATGATTTTTATTGATAGGTTTAAGTTCCAATTTTAGACTATGGATTCTTTTGATTAAGAGTTACGTCTGTTCCAAGATAATCCTGAACGGTTCTAAATCCAATGTAACTTCTTGCTGAATCCATATATTCATAGTCCCTTGAGCTCACCTGAAGGAAATATGCAACATCCTTCCATGATCCTCCACGTACTACTTTTCTTCGATCTTCAGGATTATTAACTGTTGGGTTCATGGTAGACATATACTCATAAGATCCCGGATCGTATGATGAATCTACCCATTCTCCTACATTTCCAGCCATATTATATAGGCCATAATCATTCGGATCATATGATTTAGCTTCTACTGTATACAATGCCTGATCTGCAGCGTAATCTCCCCTTAGAGGTTTAAAGTTAGCCATAAAACATCCGCGATCGTTTAATGTGTAAGGTCCACCCCAAGGGTAAGTAGCCCCTTCTAAACCACCTCTGGCAGCATATTCCCACTCACCTTCGGTTGGCAATCTATAAGAAGGCACATTTGCATCTCCTTTTTCACGTCGGAAGTCATTATGATATTTTGTTCTCCACTGGGTAAAAGCTCTTGCCTGTTTCCAGGAAACTCCTACTACAGGATAATCATCGAATGCACTATGCCAGAAGTAATCGTTATGCATAGGCTCGTTATAAGAATAATTGAAATCTTTGATCCAAACAGTGGTATCGGGGTAAACAGCAACTTCTTCATTTTTAATGTAATTGCTTCTGTTTCCCTTGGTTTTTGCGGCAGACTGAATATCCATATAAGAATATTTGAATTTCAGTTTTTTGACATCGATGGTACGTTGCCCGTTGTACACCTCATCCATTGGGATATACATAGAGTCCATAACCTCTGCGTAGTATACATCAGGATAATCTTCGGTATCCCAAACAATATCGATATCCTTATTTAATCTTCTATTTGCGTAGTCATCTGTGGGACCTCCCTGTCCATATGTATTCAACATATATTCTTCATAAGGCGTCATCTCCCCTTCTTCAGCATCTGCAAAAGCGTATTCACCAATGGCATCATCCCCAGGAGTTGCCCCTTGTAATTCAGCCATTTTAGCTAATTCTACTCTTACTACAGAGTCTTTTACGTAGTCTACAAATTGCCTGTATTCTGAATTGGTTATTTCAGTTTCGTCCATATAAAAAGAACGAACGGTAACCGTTTTTGGAGGCGCATTTTTTTGCCCGGCAATATCATCATCAGATTTACCCATCACAAAAGCACCACCGGGAATCAATGTCATACCATAAGGCTTCTCCGGATTCCACTTCTTTCCCTCCGCACCTACAAGCTGTCCACGATCGCCACCACCACAGCTCGAAAGCAAGGCCAGAACAGCAATGAGCGAAATATACTTCTTCATAATTATCTTAGGTTAAGACATTTTGATTTACGGCAGTAAACCTATCTAATTATTTTTTAAAAAACAATATTTCAGATAAAAATACAGTAAATCAAAATAATGCCTGAATATTATTTTTAGACTTCGTTTTTTCTTTTTGCTTTATACCAGCGTTCCGGAATTACCTGATTACACGCTTCGAGATAATCTTCTTCGCTGCAAGGTAATAACGTATGCCTTTTTAATTTAGTATTCACAGTAGACAAAAATGGAATTTCTATCCACCAACGCCCACTCACAGGGCTTTTAAAAAACACAAGCACCTCATCATCTATAGGCACCTGATACTTTATAAACTCCTTTTTCGCAGAAATAGTATTCTCGTTGGTGCGATAATTTACTCCTTCGATAAAATACCATATAATTTCTGCAACCAGCATATTCGCTAAGCTCCCCAATTCATTCTGATATTCGTAAACACCAAAAGAGGACACTTTATCACTTATTCCAGCATATCTGGACAATGCACAAATTTCCCTACCTCCAAATCCATTCGGGGAATTAAAATAGGATGTATTGGCAGAGGCTGAATCTATTGCTCCCAGGTCCAGACCCACAATATTAGCATTTCTGAAAATGGGTTCCATCAGTGAAATATTAGACGTTACCTCTCCCAGTCTATATGCCTCAAAAAACAGCCGCTCCATTAGCTCAATTTCATCCTGAGAATTGAAATAAGTTTGGTACCCAACCGTCGAATAATTAAATAAATTATAAGGCTTGTCAACTACGATTTTTCCTACATAAGATTGATTGGAAATCATCTTCTCTGCATCCCCAAGATCAAATTTACTATCAATATTTACCAGATTAACCATTTGATCCAGTTTATCATAGGCTCGATATTGAGCATAGATCAAATCCTGACTACCGCCGAAGTATAATAGGTATTATATCCTCCTTTATTAACCCTTCAACGAGAGATTGAACCGCAAAATAAGTGTCATCTATAGTTGCACCCGGCTCGATATCGCCCAGATCAGCTAACTTAAGCCTCCAGTTACCCGGAAACAATCTGTAAAACTGACTTCTTAACTGGTAAAATTCGGGAGCATCACTTTTTCTAATAGCTCTTCTGTTTTCCCGAACTCCAAATATAGCTACATTCACACCATCCAAATCTGGAGTTCCCGATCTTTCAGTATGAAGCTTAATTTGAGCACCTATGGATTGCTGATTTAAATGGCTGATCTCGTCCAGCAGATCTTCATGCACCGGACTAAGAAAATCGAACTCCATACTTTATTTCTTTTTGGTAGTTTTCTTGGTTGTCTTCTTCTTGGCAGTACTTTTTTTAGCAGTACTTTTCTTTTTAGTTGTCTTCTTTTTCTTGGTATTCTTTTCGATTATCTCTTTTACCTCAGCCAGGGTTAACTCGTCAGCTTTCGTAGTTTTAGGCAACTCAACCTTTGTTTTACCTTTGATCACATTAAATCTACCCCATCTTGCTTTTTCTACCCTTATACCTTCTTCTTCCCAATGCTGAATCAGCTTTTCTCTTTCTTTTCTAAGCTTATCCTCGATAAGCTCTTCAATGTCTTCACCGGAAAGATTATCGAAATCATATTTTTTGTTCACATTAATGAACATATCATTCCATTTAAGGTAAGGCCCAAATCGTCCTACACCTTTCTGAACAGGCATTTCCTTATATTCATAAATAGGAGCATCGGCTTTCTCTTTTTCCTTCACCAACTCCATCGCTCTGTCAAAATCAACATTTAAAGGATCTTCTCCTTTTTCAAGAGAAACGAACTTTTTCCCAAATCTCACATAAGGACCATATCTTCCGTTATTCACTTCTACATTTTCACCCTTATATTCCCCTAATTTCTTCGGAAGCTGGAATAGATCCATCGCTTCTTCATAGGTAAGGGTTTCCATGTTCTGGTCTGGACTAAGACTGGCGAATTTAGGTTTTTCATCGTCCTCCACACTACCAATTTGAACCATAGGTCCAAATTTCCCTAATCTTACGCTTACAGGTTTACCACTTTCAGGATCTTCTCCCAGAATCCTTTCTCCTACTTCCCTATCGGCATTCTTGGCTACGTCCTGTACATGAGGATGGAAATCCCTGTAGAATTCCTTCATCATGGTAGTCCATTCCTTATTTCCTTCAGCAATATTATCGAAGCTTTCCTCGACTTTAGCCGTGAAATTATAATCCAGAATATTAGAGAAATGATTTACAAGAAAATCATTCACTACCATTCCTGTGGCGGTTGGAACCATCTTACCTTTATCACTACCAACGGTTTCGGTTAGTGTTTTCTCTGAAAGCTTGTCACTTTTAAGTGTAAACTGCACATAATCGCGTTCATTTCCATCAACCGATCCCTTTTCAACATAATTTCTACTCTGAATAGTTGAAATTGTGGGTGCATAAGTAGAAGGTCTACCAATACCGAGCTCTTCCAGTTTTTTAACCAGAGAAGCTTCCGTATACCTATAAGGTGGCCTGGTAAATCTTTCGGTGGCAGTAATGTAATCGTTATTCAACGGCTGCGCTACCTTTAAAGCAGGCAGCATTCCGCTTTGCTCTTCATCTTCCTCATCACTTCCTTCAAGGTAAACCTTAAGGAATCCGTCAAATTTCAACACCTCACCATTTGCCGTAAAATGATTATCATGCTTATCGGCCTCAATTTTTACATTTGTTCTTTCCAGTTGCGCATCACTCATTTGTGAAGCAATGGCTCTTTTCCAGATAAGCTCATACAATCTTTGCTGATCGCGATCTGCTGAAATACTATGTTTTTCAAAATTAGTAGGACGAATAGCCTCGTGAGCTTCCTGCGCTCCTTTAGATTTTCCTTTGAACTGACGTGTTTTTGAATATTTATCGCCATAGGCTTTAAGAATTTCTTCTTTTGCACCCTTTCTGGCATCTTCAGAAAGATTCACACTGTCGGTTCTCATATAAGTAATATGACCAGCTTCATATAAACGCTGAGCCATGGTCATGGTCTTACTTACTGAAAAATAAAGTTTTCTTGCCGCTTCCTGCTGAAGTGTGGAAGTGGTAAATGGCGGTGCAGGATTCTTTTTAGCCGGTTTTGTAGTTAAATCGGCTACTTTAAAGTTTGCACCAATATTATCTTTAAGAAACTTTTCAGCTTCTTCTTTCGTATCAAAATTTTTCGGAATCTTAGCCTTGAAAGATTTTCCATCTTCCGTAGAAAATTCCGCATCTATTCTATACGATGCCTGAGGATTAAAATCTGTGATCTCTCTTTCTCTTTCTACGATAAGCCTAACCGCTACCGATTGTACCCGGCCGGCAGAAAGTCCGCCTTTTACTTTTCTCCATAAAACCGGGGAAAGTTCGTAACCAACCAGCCTGTCTAAAACCCTTCTGGCCTGCTGGGCATTTACAAGATTATAATCGATTCCACGGGGATTATCAATGGCCTTTAGAATTGCCGTTTTTGTAATTTCGTGAAAAACAATTCGTTTGGTTTTGTCATCTGTAAGCTTCAACTCTTCTGCTAAATGCCAGGCAATAGCCTCTCCCTCACGGTCTTCATCACTCGCCAGCCATACCATTTCAGCAGTTTTAGCAAGTCCCTTCAACTTTCGTACTACATCTTTCTTGTCTTTAGAGACAATATATTTAGGCGTGAAATCTCCTTCGGTGTCTACACCAATCTCTTTCGTTGGCAAATCGGCTATATGCCCAAAACTGGACGCTACCTTATAGTCGCTTCCCAGAAATTTCTCAATGGTTTTAGCCTTCGCCGGAGACTCAACAATCACTAAATTCTTTGCCATAAATCTGTTGGTTTGTAATTGCAAAAGTATATCAAATTTTTCTTCTGCCCGTTAAACTTGGATTAAAACCATTTTATAAGGCTTTGTAAAACCTGAATTTGAGTGATTTTCAAAAGACTAAAAAGACCTTAAGATGAGTGTTATAGACAGGCTTTGCAATCCCTATTCTGTATAAAAGAAAACTGAAGAAGCAGCCGGAAGATCGTATTTTAAATCGGGAGAAATATTTCCAGAAACCGAGGTCGCGTCATTAAATGCCATAATTCTCCCTCCATTATTCAATGCTTCAGCAACAAAAATCACGTTGTAGGCCGAATCATAAACCAGATTTACAGGATTACCTAGTAGCGTATTCGCTCCTGAAATCCTTAACTGTTTATCGATTTCGATAAATCCACCATTAACAGCATCGGAAAATTTAGATTCAAAATCCTGAATTATATGCAATCCACCATCAGAGGCAGATTCAGCTTCACCAATATCTGAAAGCACCATCGTACCATTTTCGAAATCCAGACCATGAGATCTAACCAGCCCCTGAATTCCCACGATTTTATCAGCGGTGATTATACGATTCAGGTTATTTGCACTTA
This sequence comes from uncultured Flavobacteriaceae bacterium, assembly GCA_963779835.1. Taxonomy (GTDB): domain Bacteria; phylum Bacteroidota; class Bacteroidia; order Flavobacteriales; family Flavobacteriaceae; genus Christiangramia. Next base: position 9,551 of record CAVZZT010000004.1, on the reverse strand, counting down.
TAAAATTCCTATATACTGCAATTTTATTCGTTTCATCCACCGCCGCATAAAGGTCATCACCTACAAATGTGAGTCCCCATACTTTAAACTTTGTAGTCACCACATTTCTTAGAGTGAAACCGGATTCATTTTTGGTATAGACAAATATCCTGCCTTCAGGAGTTACTTCGTCTTCATCCAGATCGGTATTATCAGAAACCACATAGAAATTTCCATTAACAGCAAGATCTCTTGGACTTTCCAGACCTGCAGGCCCAAGACCTGTTGCTTCCACACCAATGGTCCCTCCGGAGCCTAGCGTGCTTATATTAGCATAAGATTCCAATCTACCGGAAGAGCGTGAAACAACCGTGAAAGCATCATCTGTATTAGAAAAGAAGATTCCTTCGAGATCAGTTGAACCAATATTATAATTAGTTACCACTCCGCTATTAATATCATATCTCTTTACCTCGCCATTGTGCGTAGTAACATATAGGTGGGCAATCCTTGATGTTTCTACGTTTCCATTAAGCGAATCATCCTTATTACATGAATAAGTTAGAAACAGAATTGATAGGAGAAAAATTACATATAGTCTATTCAAAGCAATATTTTTTACCAATATATAACGAACAAGTTTTCGTCATAGTTTACAGGCGTTAAATATCTGTTATTTGAGCCTATTTTAACGCTGATTCATCATTCTATTTTACATATTAAGAAAAATAAAAAAAGACACATGGAAAATAAGATAGCAGTAATTACTGGTGCAAGCAGCGGTATTGGAAAAGCTATTGCAGAGAAATTAGCATCGGAAAATTATAAAATAGTTTTGGCCAGTCGCAGTGTAGACAAACTAAAGGAAATTCAAAAAAACCTCAAGACCGAAAGTATGGTTGTTGAGCTGGACGTTAGTAGTACCGAAAGTGTTTCAAAGGCCTTCAATAAGATTGAAGAAAAATTCAAAAGAATAGATGTTCTTGTAAATTCAGCAGGAGTTATGCCTTTAACCTACCTCAAGAATCGGCATTTGGATGAGTGGCTGTCTACAATTGAGGTTAATGTGAAAGGAACATTACGCTGTATCTATTCAGCTCTCCCATTAATGAAAAAACAAAAAAGCGGACATATTGTTAATATCGCATCTGTAGACGGAAAAGAGATATTTGCCGGTGGTGCAGTATATGGAGCTTCGAAAGCGGCAATTATTGAATTATCCAAGGCCATGAGAATGGAACTATCCCCTGAATTCAATATTCGAGTTACCGCTGTGGAACCAGGGACTGTTGAAACCGATCTGCGAAATGACATTACAGACCAGGAGCTTCTGGACGATAAAGATTATGATGAGGATGAGCCAAAATTAGAAGCAAAAAATATCGCTGATGCAGTGTTTTATGCCGTTTCTCAGCCAGAAACAGTTAACGTAAATGAATTACTAGTAAAACCAACAGGAAAATCCTGATTTGGAGTATTAAAAATATAAAAAGAGATTATGAATTTGGGACATTTATTAAAATTAGGAGGAAAATTTATAGCAAGAGGATTTGTGTTTAAAGCAGGAAAAAAAGCCGCGCTGAAAGGAGGAAAAGTAGGCATTGGAGCAGCCTCATTGTTAGCTGGAGGCTATATGGCCTATACGCTATTACAGAAGAGGAAAGAAAGGTTAAAATCTAAAAAAAGAAAAAAGGCGAAAAAAGCAAACAATAAAACTATTGTGGTGTAAAAAAATGTATTAGACACCCATTGCTTACTTCTAAAATAAACTGATTCAAATCAAATTAGCAGGAGAGCAGTTTCAATTACCTATCTTGATAAGACTAAATACCATTATTAAGATGAAACAAAAACTACTTTACTTCCTGCTATTTTTTATTCCGTTTATCACTTCCGCACAGGAATCAGATTGTGCATGCTGTACTCCTCAACATTCCCAATTCGACTTTTGGATAGGAGACTGGGAAGTTTTTAATGAGAACGGTGAAAAGATCGGCGAGAATTTGGTGGAAAAACTTGAAGATAATTGCATACTTAATGAGAATTGGACCGGCGAAAAAGGAGGCACCGGTAAAAGCTACAATTATTACGATCCCTCCGACGAGACCTGGAATCAGTTATGGATAAGCAACAAAGGCAATATTCTAAAACTTAAGGGAAAATCCGAAGGAAACAAAATGATCCTAAAGAGCGAAATCTCAGAAGGCAAAAGAGGTGAATATTACAACCAGATCACCTGGACAGCAAATGCGGATGGGAGTGTTACCCAGCTCTGGGAAATTTATGATCCGGAAGGAAAACTCATTAATAAGTCGTTTAAGGGAATATACCGTGCTAAAACCAGCGACTAATTTCCTTTATTGGAATATAGTTTCAGATTCATTACCCAAACCTCTTTGCTGAGATTCATTTCCAGTTTTAAAATTTTCGATTCCCGTTTTAAGCCAGCTGTAGTATTCATCGGCATCGGGCTCGTAGGCTTTTGGAGCGATCAGTTTTTCTTCATTATGATCTATAAGCACATAATACGGTTGTGCGTTTGCCTTATATCTCGTGATCTGAAAATCACTCCATTTATTTCCAATACTTTCAATCTCTTTTCCGGTGGTTTCTGATACAAATTGCTCTTCTTCGGGCAGTTTTCTTTTATCGTCCACATAGAGCGAAATTAATACAAGATCATTCTGAAGGGTCTCCAAAACCTGGGGCTCACTCCAAACCCTCTCTTCCATCTTCCTACAATTAACACAGGCATGCCCGGTAAAGTCTATGAGAACGGGGAGATCTTTTTTCCTGGCATAAGCCAGACCTTCTTCATAGTTATGGAAAGACACTATATCATGTGGTCCATATTCGGCTCCTTCAGGTAATCCTTCTTCATCAGAGAACATTTTCGCTGCTTTTGAATTCCCAATTCCATCAGGTGATTCGCTGTATTGAAGTGGTGGCGGAAATCCACTGATCAGTTTTAAAGGCGCTCCCCATAATCCTGGAACCAGATAAATGGTAAAGATAAGCGCTACCAGTCCTGTTATTAATCTTCCAACTGATATATGCTCTTCTTTGGAATCATGTGGCAAGCGAATCTTACCAAATAAATAGAGAGCCAGCATTCCAAAGATCGCGATCCAGATTGCGAGGAATATTTCACGCTCCAGTAAATGAAGTTGTAAAACCAGGTCGGCATTCGAAAGAAATTTAAACGCCAGGGCAAGTTCCAGAAATCCCAGCGTCACTTTTACAGTATTCAACCAGCCTCCCGATCTTGGTAAAGAATTTAACCAACCCGGAAATGCCGCAAATAAGGCAAAGGGTAAGGCAATAGCAAGCGAGAATCCAAGCATTCCAATAATTGGTGCGAGTCCACCTTTTGAGGCTGCCTGTACCAGTAAAGTTCCCACAATAGGTCCCGTACAGGAGAAAGAAACAATAGCAAGAGCTAATGCCATAAAGAATATTCCAATGAGCCCGCCTTTATCTGCTTTAGAATCTATTTTAGTTCCCCAGCTGCTTGGTAATACAATTTCAAAAGCTCCCATAAAGGAGATTGCAAAAACAACCAATAGTATAAAAAATATCAGGTTGAACCATACGTTCGTGGATAGTGCATTAAGTGCATCGGCGCCAAAAATGACCGTTACCAAAGTTCCCAACAAGACATAAATAACCACAATGGAAACTCCGTAGAAGATGGCATTTCTAATACCGGCAGCTCTGGATTTACTTTGCTTAGTAAAGAAACTAACCGTCATGGGGATCATTGGGAACACACAAGGTGTTAATAATGCCGCAAACCCGGAAAGAAATGCCACTAAAAATATTCCCCAGAAAGATCTTTTCTCACCTGTCTCAGTGATTTCAACAGTTTCATTATTGGCATTATTACTGGAAATAGCCTTATCCCCAACCTCAGTAGTCCCTGTACTTATTTGCGATTCGTTAATTACAAATTCCAGGTCTTTAGAATCAAAAATACATGCCTTATCATCGCAAGCCTGGTATTCCACTTTTGCGTTTATGACACCAATCGTAGAATCAATAAGCTTAATATTCTGGGTAAACGTTGCATTATAAGCAAAATAGGTAAGATCCATTTCAAAGACCTTATCGTATTCGGTGATAGATTCGCTTTCTTTAGTCTCCCCCAGAAGCTCATATTTTTCTCCTGCATTCTCAAAGCTGAAGACAGTAGGTAAAGCTCCTTCCTCTGGCAGATGTTGTGAATATAAATGCCAATGATCCTCGATAAAAGCATTGAATATAAGCTTATATTCATCTTCAGACACCTTTTCAACTTCAGTCTCCCAGGTTACGGGTTTTTGAATTTGAGCCTGAGTAATAAATGAGCTTAGTATTATTAAAAAGAATAAACTTTTCTTGAGCAGGTTATTTATCATGAAGTCGCCTTACTGAAAAATGAAACTATATTTGAAACGGTTTCAAATTTAAGGAATTTAAAAAGAAATCTTATTCAGGAAATTTTTGAATTTCTATTACTTAAGAAGAAGTCTTACTTCAATTTTTGTACCCTCACCTTCTTCAGAAAAAATATTCATTTCTCCGTTAAACTCATGAACCATCTCCTGCACCAGTTTAAGTCCCAATCCGAAACCTTGCTCCCCTGATGTTCCCGCAGAAGACCTTAAATTATTCTCCCGGAATTCTGTAAGCGCCTCCTTCGAGATTCCTATACCATTATCTATTATTGTAAATTCCAGATATCTTCCTTTGTCTAAATTTACTATATCAAGTTTTATTCGAATTTCCCCCTGGACAGGAGTGAATTTTATGGCATTCGAGATCAGGTTTCCGAAAATTGAAAGCAACTTTCTTTTAGAGAATCTATAATTAGCCTTTTCGGAATTTATTTTAATTTGAAAATCGATATTTTTTGATCTGGAAGGCAACCTGTATAATTTAAGCAATTTGGTTTCCAACTGCTGCAGATCAATAAGATGTCCCTGAACCGGATCATTTGAAATTCCTCTTTTAAGAATATCATCGGTAAGCTCAAGAAGGCTCTTTCCAGACTCTTTTATGAGCTGGAAATACTGGGTCATCTCTTCCTTGCTGGAACCTTCAGACTCTACAAGTTCCGCAAGCCCTGTTATACCGTTAATAGGACCACGAACATCATGAGCCACCTGGTTTTTAATTTTCACCGCATTATTCAGTGAAAAAATAATTTCATCCATTTTTCTATTTCGCTCCAGTTTATTCACAATTTCTGTAGCAATAAGTCCCAGCATTTCTTTTGTTCGATCGCTAAGTTCCCTGGAGTTCTTATCCAGTAAACATAACGCTCCTATATTATCTCCAGATGCAAGCGTGAGGGGAATTCCCAGGTAATAATTAAAACCCCCTTTGCCTTTTGAAAATTCCCGGTGTTTAAAGCGTTCATCTTTGTCCAATTCCGGGATTTCAAGAGGCTCTTGAGAACGGATGGTGGTGTTACAAACAGAGTCTTCCCGTGGCATCTGTAATAATTTTGAAGTACCAGAGGCTACCGTCCATTGATAATAATTATCAATTAAATTAATAACCGACATTTGAGTTCCGGCAATCATAGTTGCCAACTCCACAAGCGCCTTGAATTCTTCCTGTAATTCGTCATAATCAAGGTCAAATTTACTTAGACTTTTAATCCTGCGATATTCAGTCTCTCTATTTTCAGTTATTGTATCTAACATAGGTAGGTTTTGGGGATTGCAAATATAATTCGAAACTTACACAATATGTGAGCTTTAAACTTTAAGAAATTGATTCATATGAACTATAATTATAGCTCTATTTATTAAGCCCCAATATTTAGTAGTTTAGTCCCTAAATTTATTTAATTCTGGAAAAATCTGCTAAATGGAAAAACTATCAGCCATAATTATGCCCAGCTCCATTGCATTGATCATGCTGGGGATAGGATTAGAATTAAAATTAAAAGATTTCAGCAGGATTTTTACCCAACCTAAAGCAATGATCATAGGACTCTCCAGTCAAATTATCTTACTCCCATTGATCGCTCTTGGCATAGTATATTTCTGGCCCATGAAACCTATTTATAAAATTGGGATTATGCTATTGGCAGCCTGCCCTGGTGGAACGGCTTCAAACCTGGTTACGAAAATGCTTAAAGGGCGGGTAGCATTATCTGTATCCCTTACAGCTTTTAACAGTTTCCTTATTTTATTTACGATCCCTTTGATCGTGGAATTAAGCTATAATTTATTCGGAAAAGAATTTCAAAGTATCCAACTTGGTTTTTGGGAAACAATGAAGGAAGTTCTATTTACGGTGGTTCTACCTGTTTTAGCAGGAATAATTATAGCTGGATTTATGACGGACAAGCAGCAGAAAAAGATTCATAAGCCACTTAGCTATATTTTACCTGGTATATTACTTATTGCAGTTATAAGCGTTGTTTTCTTTGACGATTCAAAGAAGGATATTCATTATCTGGAATACCTACCTTTATTCATCCCTCTTATACTACTGAATATATCTACAATGCTTGCTGGATTTTTTGTAGCCAGAAGCCTGAAATTAAAACATGATTCTGCATATACAGTGTCTATTGAAATGGGCTTACAAAATAGTATACTGGCACTATTTATAGCAAACCAGCTTTTAGAAAATCAGGAAATAAGCCTAATTGCCATTCTATATGGCAGCTTTTCACTAATCACCACTTTTAGCCTGGCCTACTGCCTGAAAGTAAAATTGGTTTACTCTTAAAAAATAACTGAGAAATTATTTGTTCCTAAATCTTCGACCCATTTTGAAATGGACCACCAGAAGATAAATTGAGGTAGGTACTCCTAGAATAGCCAGACCAACGGAAGCAAAAAGAAGAAATGTAGTCATAATATCTGATTTCAGAATAGTCTACACATGCACCGTCTCCAATGACTATGTTATCTATAAAGATTAAGCATACAAAAGTATGGGAAGAAAGCATACCCGATTGCAATAAAAAACCTAATTCTTACCGTATATCATTAATTTAAAAAATCATTTCGAAACAAAAAACCTCTTTCAAAGAATAGAAAAAGACTTTTCATTGGCTAAACCAGCCTTCGACAAGCTAAGGATTTATAGATAATTACACCTCACTGACTCCAGCTGCAAAAAAAGCCCTCTCAAAAAGGGCTTTTCTAACAAAACGATTTATTGATTTTTTACATATCTCCTACCTTAACCCGATGTTCCATATCCACATCCTCAACAGAGGCTTTCCATTCTTCCAGAAAAAATCTCCAGGATCCTTTTCCATGAACTTCTTCATAAGTATCAACTAACTTACTATCGGCTTCAAGATCAGCAAATTTATCATAGCCCCAAATCAGTCCAGTATCAGGACCTCCTTTTCTACTAACTTCAGAGTCAAAAACAAGCATGGTTCTGTTTCCCATCTTCTCAAAAGCTTTTTGTAGCTTTTTCATAGCTTCATCGAATCTGTATCCCTGCCAGGGCTTAAGATATACCGCCCAGGTTTCATACCTTTTTTGGTTTTTGAATTTATCCATCCCATAAGATAGTTCTTGATTCAACGACCAAAGATCAGTCGTGCCATACTCCTCTACATATTTACCTACATTTTCTTCCCAGTCTTTTGAATGGGTGTCATCTTCTGGGCGACTATCCAGAGAAGAATAAGTTCCATTCATCACCCATACATACCACCCCGTTTTATTACCATATTCCACCCTTCTCAGCATAGCCTGGTTATCTTCCCCTGATGCATGAAATTTCTTGTCGTGAGCCGCTACTCCTTCTTCAAACTGTTTATTCATACCCGGCTTAGGCAAGATATACATGGTTTCATAAAGGGATTTCGGTTTTTTTTCCTCTTGCGATATCGCTGTATTAAAGAATAATAATCCAGCAAAAGCGAACATAATGTACTTTTTCATAATATTTACTTGTTGATTAGCGTATACATATTAAGAATATTTCCATTAAAATAAACCTATTGTTCTGAATACTAGATGTTTGACTTATTTTTCATGATTAAAGACATATTCGAGAATAAAGAGAGAAATACTTAGTAGGAAGGAATTTTGATAGATCGTAATAAAAAAATCCTTACACATTTTACTGAATAAGGATCATCTAATAAAGACAAAAACTATGTTTCTAAAGAACCATGATTAGAAGAGTAATTAGGATTGCTGAAAAAGCTATAATGGTCATGCTTATTATCAAAATACTCTCCCTGGTGGCTAAGTATTCCTTTTTAAAGTCTTTGTTTCTTTCGGCTAATTCTTTCATTGACACATCCATACCTACAAATATATCATACAAATGAATCCAATAAAATACCTTTTTAGAGGTATTTTTAACCAAAACAACTAATAACATCCCTTATATAATCTTTACAATTAATTAGGCAGATCACCTTCATTATCTAAAATATAAAACCTCAAAATTTAATCTAACCGCTATAAATTCTAAGTAAAAAAACATTCAATAGAATTCCGCTTTCGAAATTGGTGTAGTTAAAAAATAACCCAATAGAAATGGTTTTGAATAGTTGATTACGTAATTCTTTTTTTATATAACTGGTTTTCAGTATTTTATATTTATTTAAGCTAACTTACTAACATTAACTTTAAACCAACAAAAATGATGAGCATCAAAGTTTTCAAATTGCTGATTGTAGGACTATTTTTTATTAGCTGTGAGCAAGAACAAATTGATTCTACTGAACTAAACTCTGCAAATAACCTCGAGGAGTTTAATCTTGAATCCATCTCCCGTGTAGATAACGATCAAAACAAAGCGTTAGCTAATGAAGCGAATAGCGGAGCCCAGGTGATTCGTTACAATTATGATTATGGGTTTAGATTCACGGATGATGAAACCCAAATGGAGGCATGGGTAAATGTTAGATTTCAAGAGCTGTGTTATGGGAATCGAATTAGGGATCTAATAGACATAAAGGATGTTCTCATTCCTGAGAATGATGGAACTGACCGAATAATAACATTGTGGAAAGGACAGGATGTTGAAGTAAATGTTTATGAATACAATTATGAAACTTGTGAGGAATATGAAAATGCAGAACCTCTTTATAGTGGGGTCGGTGATTTTGTATGGACAGATAATAATTATGGCTTAGTTGAAGAGGGAGATAAAAATTCCGTAGGTTTCAGACTACATGGAGATGGAATCTCCATCAAATATTCCTTGATCTATAATGGTAAAACGATAAAAACTAAAACCAGGATTACTCTTAAATAGCATCATCTAAAATAATTTACATGGAAATGGTAGTCTTAAATAGGCTGGCTTTTTTTGGTTTTTTTATCACCTAATGGTCATCCTTTTGCTTTAAAAACTGGAGCCCCAAGGCAATATTATGAGAATTCTCAAGTAGCATCGAAATTGCCAATTGGACGAAAAGAAAGAATTAACGTCCAGCCTTAAAAACAAAAAAGCCTTCTTCCATCGAATGGAAAAAAGCTTTTCATTGGTTAACCAAAATCCACACAACAAGGATTATAACTTGGCTAACTACACGTCCCGAAGTCGGAACAAACAACACAACTAATCATTAGTGCCAAAAAAAGCCCCCC
>CAVZZT010000003.1:0-43543 GCA_963779835.1 uncultured Flavobacteriaceae bacterium | reverse complement strand
TAGGCATGATCATAAGATCACCCTGTGCAAAGGTATTTCCTAAACAAAAAAATAAAAATAATAAGGGTAGTAGGCTTAACTTATTGTTGATCATTTTGGGGCTTGTATTTCAGGTTTATAGAATAAGGGACACTATCTAATTATAACTTACAGTTACATTAAAACCTGATGAATTTGTGTAAAAACCTGATTGCTGATTTGCTTCAAGATTAAGAGTCGCTCCAATTTTCAGGATATCGATTTGATTTCCGGTTACTTCAGGCACTACCTTGAAATCATCTATCACTAAAAATTGATTTGGATTATTTTCGTTGAATAATGTGAAATTCTCAGGCAGGGTAATCGAATAATTATAATTACCATGTTTTACTGTAGCTTCTGCTGGACTAACTTCACCTGGATTACCGGGAGAAAGTTGAACACCAAAGGCCGTTCTGTTTCCTTCAGGTGATAAAATAAGCCTTCCCGGATTATACCCGCTTATTACATTCCCAAAATGGAGATCTATGTTCTTAGTGATCTCAATGGGTTCAACTACAACAGCCGTGCTGCTTACACTAGCCGAAGCTGAAGTTTGTGCGAAAGATATTCCGCAGCAAAACACAATTGTAAAAACGAATAAGAATCTCTTCATTGTAAGATAAGATTATAGAGTTACTCAATAAGATACAGAAAAAAACGCCGCCATAACTGGACGGCGTTTCATATAATATATTTTAAGAATCTTATTCGTAAGTAACCGTAACCTTAACAGTTCCACCGTAAGTTCCAGCTTCCTGAGTTGTTCCAACTACAAGATCTCCTCCTATATAAAGAGTTTGATCACCTGTAGTAGTAGTTTCTGAAATACTTGGTTTAGGAGTAAGTTCCATAGTTGTTAATCCAGTGGCACTTAAATCTGTATCTGTAATATCAAGAGAGTAGGTATAATCACTAGCGGTAATGGAAAATTTTGCAGAAGTGATAGTAGGCACGCTTGTAGTTGTATTAGCAGGAACTGACAAACCAGTTGGAATAGTTCTTACATTCGCTGGGCTAAGCACCACATCCGCTGCTTCTTCTGGAGATGCGATCGTAGCGAAGTCTAAATTTCCTTCTGAAGTAATTGTTAGGGGCTGTGCTATAGTTGCTATAACTTCTGCCGTACCTTTAGCTTTGTTTTGTTGAGCAAAAGCGGTTCCTGAAATAAGTGCGAGTAGGATAAAAGTAATTTTTTTCATTTTGAATATTTTAATTTTTGATTTGGGTTCAAAAGTTTAATACTGCGAATATGGGAGTAAAAACTTATATGAATGAAATTTATTCGATAACGAATATAAAATAATCGTTGAAATGCATTTTTAGATAAAAGTGTGATAAAACTACAACGTTATAGTAGTTTTTAATGAAGAATTTTCAATTGTAGTTCACGGTAACCTGCAAATTACTATGGGTTGTGTAATCCCCTGGTTGCTGATTAGGATCAACAATTAAACTAGCTCCAACTCGAACAGTTGTACCGTTGCCGGATAGTGAAGTTCCGTCATAATTTGTAGTAAAATTCTGGATAATCATACTTTCGCTACCACTAATTAAAAGATGGTTCCCTATAGGTAAGCTAATGCCAAAAGCATAACCACTTTGCCCGGTAACTTCAAAGGTGGCTGCAGAAACATTTCCTCCTTCGGCAAGTTGAAGATTACCGCTAGTAACCCTTGTGTTTTCTGGAGTTAAAATTACAGTCCCGCCATTTTTTGCGTCAATGTTGGCAAACTCCATATTTTTGGTGGTAGTAATCCCAATAGGTTGAATGATAGTGGCAGAAGCAGTGAAGGATGCAGAAGCACTATTCTGACATTTTGCTGTAAAGGAAAATGCGAATAGAAAGAACATACTAATAAGAATATATTTTGGTGCTTTTAACATATGCTAAATATAATAAAATATTATAAATCATCGATAAAAGGTATAAATATATCGATTAAAAACATCTAATTTATTAAGAAAGATTTTGTAATCTATTCTTACATGTCAGAAACCATTAACCAGTATATTTTTACATTATTGATTACCAATAGAATAATCCTTATTTAAGAAGTCTATCGTATATTTCCGGTTTAAAAGTATTTTACATGACTAATTCCTACAAAACAACTCTGATTCTTAAAAATGTTGATTTGGGATTATTAATTTTTAGAATAGGTATCGCCGGATTAATGTTAACACATGGTTTTCCTAAGCTCATAGATTTTTTTACTTCCGAAGAGATTTCCTTTGCCGATCCTATTGGCTTTGGAGAAACGATTACCTATGCGCTTGCTGTTTTTGCTGAGTTTGTCTGCTCTGCTTTTATAATTTTTGGTTTTTTAACCCGTTTAGCATGCATTCCTTTAGCTGCCACTATGGCCGTAGCCGCATTTATAGTTCATGCTACAGATGGTTTTGGTAAACAGGAGCTTCCAATTCTATTTATGCTTGGTTTTATTCTGCTAGCCATTTGTGGGGGTGGTAAATTTTCCCTGGATTATTTCCTTCAGAATAAAAAATAACTTCCATGAAGACTATCTATATTTTAATGGGAGTTTCTGGGGTAGGGAAAACTACTTTAGGAAAAATGGTAGCGGAAGAAATGTCTTTGCCTTTCTATGATGCAGACGATTTTCATTCAAACTCCAATAAGGAGAAGATGAAGGCTGGAAACCCTTTGAATGATGAGGATAGAAAATCATGGCTACAATCTCTATCTACTTCAATTGAAAAATGGTCAAATATTGAAGGTGCTGTTCTTGCCTGTTCAGCTTTAAAAGAAAAATATAGAAGAACATTAGCTGGTAGGCAGGGGATTAAACTTGAATGGATATATTTATATGAGGAAATCGAAACGATTGCTGAAAGAATAGAACAAAGAAAAGATCATTTTTTTGATCCCACGTTATTAAGATCCCAGTTTGAAACTCTGGAGCCACCAGATTATGGAATACATATTAAAGTAAATAGTGATCCAGAGAAATCCTTGAAAAAAATCATGAAAGAAATATTTAAATCAGGCATTGGAATAATTGGACTGGGAGTGATGGGACAAAACCTTGCTCTCAATATAGCTGGGAAAGGTTTTCCCGTTTCTGTTTATAACCGGCAGCAAGGGGAGCAAGAAAAAGATATCGCCCAAGAATTCTCTAAGGCTCATGCTAATAAATATCATATCCCGGCATATGACGATTTAAAAAAGTTTATTCTGGATTTGAAATCTCCCAGGAATATCCTGATTATGGTAAAGGCTGGTCAGGCAGTTGATGCCGTAATCGATGAAATATGTCCACTTCTTCAGGAAGGTGACCTTATAATAGATGGAGGAAATTCTCATTTTAAGGATACTGAACGGAGAATAAAAGATCTAAGTAAAAAAAGTATTGAATACATTGGAGCTGGGGTTTCCGGCGGTGAAGAAGGGGCTTTAAAAGGGCCTTCTATTATGCCGGGAGGTTCTGAGCTAGGATATAAGAGAATAAAACCGGTCCTGGAAGCGATCTCAGCTAAAGATCAGAATGGTAAGGCCTGTTGTGCTTATATTGGTACTGGTGGTGCCGGTCATTATGTGAAAATGGTCCATAACGGTATTGAATATGGAGAGATGCAACTTATTGCGGAATTCTATTATTTCATGAGATACTTTCAGCAAAAATCGCCTGAGGATATTTCAAAAATATTTTCTGAATGGAATTTTTCAGAAAAGAGCTTCCTTTTGGAAATAACTTCAACTATTCTTAAAAGAAAAGAGGGGGAACATTATTTGATAGATAAGGTTCTGGATGTGGCCGGACAAAAAGGCACTGGCGGTTGGACCACGAATTCAGCTCTCGAATTAGGAGTGTCCCTGGACACCATTACCGCCTCGGTAATGGCCAGGAACATTTCGGGGCTTAAGGACCAAAAAGAGAAGGCTGAAGCTCTATATGGTGAATTGAATAACCAGGTCGAGCATATATCCAATACAGATCTATTTGCTGCTTACAAATCAGCATCCATTATTAACCATGCAATAGGCTTTGATTTGTTAAGGAGTGCATCTGAAGAATATAACTGGAATTTAAATCTATCTGAAATTGCGCGAATCTGGACTAACGGCTGTATCATAAGATCGGCATTTATGGAAGACCTGGTTGATATATTCGAATCAGAAAACAGGCAGCACCTGTTACTTTTTCCCGAGATAATTAAACTTTTAAATAAAAATAAAGAACGATTTATAAATACAATTCCGCAAGCTCTGCAGGCTGGTTGTCCCATGCCGGTGAGTTCTTCCGCTTTAAACTATTTTCTGAATTTTATAAGAGGTAATTCCTCTGCAAATATTATCCAGGCTCAGAGAGATTATTTTGGAGCCCATACCTATGAAAGAACCGATAAGCCAAGAGGAGAATTCTTTCATACAAACTGGAAAATAGAATAATGGATCTGCATATTTTATTTGTCGTACTCGGAGGTATTGGAATTTTGTTATTCCTGATCCTTAAATTAAAGATTCAGGCCTTTCTGGCATTACTTATTGTTTGTATCCTGGTTGGAATATTTGCAGGCTTACCTGCAACTGAAATAATTTCTACCATGCAGGAAGGTATGGGAAGCACATTAGGATTTGTCGCAACCGTCGTGGGACTTGGCGCATTGTTTGGTGGAATCCTTGAGCAGTCTGGTGGTGCTTATAATCTTGCGAAATATTTACTTGCAAAGACCGGAGAGAACCGATCGCCCTGGGCGATGATGATTACCGGTTTTATAGTGGCGATTCCCGTATTCTTTGACGTTGCCTTTATAATTCTTGTTCCCATTACCTATGCGCTAAGTAAGAAGACTGGCAAATCATTGCTTTTGTATGCATTGCCATTACTGGCGGGACTTGCAATCACTCATGCATTTATTCCGCCTACTCCTGGTCCCATTGCTGTAGCTGACATTCTTGGAGCAGATCTGGGTTGGGTAATATTGTTCGGGATTATAACTGGTATTCCGGTAGCAATTATCAGTGGGCCTATCTTTGCAAGGTTTATCTCAAAGCGAATCCATATAAAGCCTTTGCAAATTTCAAATTCTGATGACTTTGATAAGCAAAAATTACCTTCTCCGGCTTTGATCTGTTCTATAATCTTCGTGCCCATAGTTTTGATCGTTGCCAATACGGTAATGAACAGTCCATTGGTTCCTGAAAACTTACTTCCTTCAGAGCTGCTTTATGCAATAGACCTTTTAGGACATCCTTTCACAGCCCTGATAATTGCTAATTTACTCGCCTGGTATTTTATTGGAATTAGAAGAGGAATGGGAAAACAATTCCTGAATAAAACTGCTTTGAAATCTTTTGAAGCTGCAGGGATCATTATTTTATTAACCGGGGCAGGGGGCGCCTTCAAACAAATTCTTATTAGAACCGGGGCAGGGGAGATGATCGCCGAATCTTTAAACGGAAGTTTTATAAATCCGTTGCTATTTGGATTTTTAGTTGCTTTAATTGTGAGACTTCTTCAGGGTTCTGCAACAGTAGCTATGATCACCGCAGCGGGAATTACAGCTCCTTTACTCGCATCTTCTTCATTATCTTCCGCAGAAATTTCTCTCGATAGTAATTGCTATAGCGGCCGGTGCTTCCGGTTTCTCTCATGTAAATGACAGTGGTTTCTGGCTGGTGGGTAAATACCTTGGAATGACGGAAAAACAAACTTTCCGGACCTGGACAGTTATGACCGGGATGATCGCTATACTTGGATTACTGGTAAGTTCAATTATTTATTATTTGATATAAAAAAAACCGCTGTAAAAACAGCGGCTAATTTTTCTAGATCTTCTCGTCAGATCTAGGATGATCAGAAGATTTTTTATGTTCAGGCCTGGATCCTTTTTCATTATACTGCATATTTTCTTCATCAACCAATTCAGATTTATCAGTTGGTTTGGAATCGTTGCTAGCCGGAATATCCATTTTCTCAGCCGTGAAGTCTACATCTTTATCTCTATCAAGTTGTTTGTCCTGTCCCTTATTCATACTCCGATTTTTATCGTTTAAAGCCTGTTCATCTTCTTTGGTTAGCTCTGGATTATAAGGTAAATCCTCAGGTTTAGATTTCTTTGCTTCCTCTTGTGGTCTATTTACTTCCTTCTTCATATTCTTTTACTTTATAGTTTACTTTAATATAAAGAATAAGTACAGGAAAAACTCTAAAATCACGTTAAACATGTAAAATAAAAAAGGGAAAGCCAATTGACTTTCCCTTTCTATCTATTATAATAAGATATCTTCTTAATTCTTGGTAGCTACTGAAGCATCACCTTCAAGCATTGCAAAGAATTTATCCAGATTAGGAATAATTACAATTCTTGTTCTACGGTTCTTAGCCATATTATCTTTGTTGGTATTTTCAACAAGTGGCTGGTAACTGCTTCTACCGGCTGCAATTAGTTTTGATGGTTCTACATCATACTTGTCCTGTAGCAATCTAACGATAGAAGTTGCTCTTCTCACACTAAGGTCCCAGTTATCTTTAAGGTAAGAATCTTTTACCATAGTACGGTCGTCTGTATGGCCTTCAATCATTACTTCCATAGCTGGCTCGCTATTAATTACTTCAGCAAGTTTCTTAAGTAGTGGTTGAGCTTCTTTAGTTACTCTATAGCTACCACTTCCAAATAAAAGTTTATCTGAAACGTTGATCATTACAACAGTTTCATCTACGCTAATGTCAATATCATCTTCATCAGCACCTTCAGAAATATTTTGCTTCAAATTATATGAAACAGCAAGATTGATAGAATCTTCAAGAGTTTTAGCACCTTTTACCTTTTCAGGATCCATCTTTGCGATTGTGCTTTTCATCTTTTCTTTGGTGTTCTTAGACATCACCGTTAGGTCATTCATTTCCATCATTCCCTCATTCTCTGTTCTAAGCGAGTTAATTTTGGAATTATATTCAGCTACTCTCTGCTCTATAGCAGCATATTTATCTTCAATTTCTTCTTTTTCTACACGAGTTTTTTGCAACGTACTCCTTGTATCGTTTAATTCACCTTCTAGTGCAACATATTTCTTTTTAGAAACACATGAGGTTAGCATAGTAGCCGCTAAAACTGTTACAGTTATTACTTTTTTCATAAATCGGATTTTAATAATTGATTTGATTAATTATTTAGTTTTACTAATCACTATGTTAGAAACTACAATAATGCCATTTTGTTAAAATATCCCCTTGCTCATCGAAGAGTCGGACGTTTTCATGTGACAAGGTTTTTGCTAAACACTGAAAATTAAAGGTTTAAAGAGACTTTAATTAAGCATACAATCACATTTTAAAGATTTATTCTATTTTTAGAAATTGTGGAGTAAAGACGGGGAAGTGTAGAAAAATCAATGAAAATGTGTAAAATTTTTCCACATCTTTCACGATCTATATCTCCTGAAAAGCCTAAATCTTCAGTATAGATGGCCCTATTTAACACAAGTTTATAAGAAAATAGGAACACTTCGTTTCTTAATACAGGTCTTAAACGATAACTTTGAGAATTCCTAAAATCCTGTACTTGACTAAAAAAAAACAAAGAGCTCTGAAGATATTGAAAATACTGGGTAAGATATTCCTGGGGATACTTATTTTCCTGCTACTTGTTATACTGTTTATTCGCAGCCCATGGGGTCAAAATATCATTAAGGATAAATTTATCTCGTCAATAGAAGAAAAAACAGGAGCGACTATAGAGCTTGAAAAGCTTTTCATTCAATTTAATGGAGATATCCAGGTCGATGAATTATATATAGGCGATCCTCAAGGGGACACCGTTATATATTCTCAAAGTATTTCAGCTAATATTGGTATTTGGTCACTAATTAAAGGAAACAGTTTTAGCCTGAATTCTCTCGAGGCTCAAAAGCTAAAAGCAAATATTATTCGAAAAGATTCCATAAAAGGATTCAACTACGAATTTTTAATGAACGCTTATGCTTCAGACACTACTCAAACCGCTACGGCAGATACTACTGCTGCCCCCATGGAAATTAGTCTTGGCGATTTTGATTTTGAAAATATCGACATCAGCTACGTTGATGATGTTTCCGGAATAAATGCCAATGTCAATTTCGAAACTTTTGAATTAGGTTTTGAAGAAACCGATCTGCAAGAGATGGTTTTCAAAATAAATGACGCAGTTCTTTCCGGAGCTAATATCAAATACGAACAAACCAAAGCTTTTCCAGAAAGTGATGATGAAGCGGCTCCCTTACCGATTTTTAGTATTGATAATTTAAAATTGACGCAGGTGAAGGGAAAATATGATTCGAAACCGGATTCACTTTCAACCGATTTTAATATCAATGCCTTTCAAATAGCTGAAGCCAAATTAGATCTTAAGAACAACGATATTTCCGGAAATTCAATAAATCTATCAGATTCCCGTATTGCTCTTTGTACGAAAACAGCTAATAATACTACAACTTCAGATTCCTCTCAGGCTGAATCAGGCTTCGAATGGCCAGAATGGAAAATTGATATTTCTTCCATCGCTCTTGAAAATGATTCTTTTGAATATAACGTCAATAATACGAAGATTGAGAGTGGAGTTTTTAATCCTAATGCGATAAAATTAGATAGTCTTCAATTCAAAGCTGAGAATTTAGTATATGCGAAAAAGGAGGCAAAGGTTGATATACCAAAACTACAATTTCTGGAAGCCTCGGGAATTCATATAGAACAATTCAATATCAAAGCCCTGGCGAATAATGAGCGTTTGGAATTTAAAGATCTTAATATATCTGCCAATAATAACTCTCTGGAAGGAAAAGTAGTGTTAACCTATTCTGATCTTTCTAATTTCATCAAAGATCCCGGAGCGGCAAGACTCGACGCAAATCTTCAGAATGTCTTTGTAAACATTAGTGATCTTTACCGTTTTCAGCCCGACCTTAAGCAAAACGAATATGTAAATGCGCTCGCAGGATCACCTATTATAGGAAATTTAAATGCTTCCGGAAAACTGGATAATCTTAGTCTTAACTCACTTAATTTAAACTGGCGTAATACAAGTATTTCCGGTAGTGGGAGTATTGTAAATATGCAGGAGCCTGAAAAATTAAGTTTTAATCTGCCAAATGTTTCAGTAAGATCCCAAAGAAGTGATCTTATAAAATTTGTTAAAGAAGAGGATCTTGGAGTTAAATTACCGGAAAAGGTAAGTCTTCAGGGAAGCTTCGCTGGAAACCTTAATAATTTAAAAACCGACTCAAAGCTTATTACTTCTGAAGGAAGCCTCGATTTTGATGGAAATGTGGAAATGGGCGATCAAATAGTTTTCGATGCCGAAATACAGGGGGATAGTATTGCTCTGGGCAGAATTCTGCAAAATGAAGCTTTAGGAAATATTCAGTTAAACCTAAAAACTTCAGGAAGTGGAAGTTCTATAGAAGATCTTACTGCCAGTTTAGATTCTCAAATATCGTCTTTTAGTTACAACGGATATGAATTTAGAAATATAGATATAACCGGGGAGCTGGAAAATGGTAAAGGTCCGGTAAATCTTATTTATGAGGACGAAAATCTTAATATGGAAGCCCAGACCCAAATCACGCTGGATACGGTTGCTCCCAGATTCGATTTTAGCCTGTATATGGATGGAGCAGACCTGGAGGCCCTGGGCATAACCCAAAGAAACATCAAAACCGGGTTTGAAGTGCAGGGATGGTTCAAAGGTAATTCTTCCAAATACGAATTAGAGGCAGAAATTATTGATGGCGTTGCAGTTTATAATAGTGAGACTTACTTACTCGGCAGCTTTGAAACTTCAGCATATGTTAGAGAAGATACTACTTCTGTAAATGTTAATAATAGGATCCTGGACCTTGATCTCCAGTCCAACTCAAGTCCCGGTGCATTTACCGCGGCAATTAATCGCCATTTTAAAAGGTATATAACTGAAAACTACCAGGAGGATTCTATTACCAAACCCGTTAATCTTAAGCTGAATGCTCAGATCAGTCAGGCACCCATCCTGAATGAGGTATTTCTGGTAAATCTGGAAGAAATGGATACGGTAGATGTGAATGTAGATTTCAGAGAAAAGGAGAGAGAACTGGATGCCTCTATTTCCGTGCCTTTTATAAACTATTACAGCAGTGAGATAGACAGCCTGAAACTTGATATGCAATCTGATCCGTCAGATCTCAAATTTAATTTTGGCTTTAAAGCATTAAATACAGGGCCTCTTGCAATTAAGAGAACAAATATCCAGGGAGATGTGGTAAATCAAAAACTGAACCTTGATTTTTCTTCAATCTACGATGAGGAGCAATTAGTGCATGTAAATTCTGAAATAAATTTTCAGGGAGATACTTTAAAACTTCATATAAATCCACAGGACCTGATCCTGAACAGAAATCCATGGAATATTGATAGTTCTAACCAGATAAGTTTTGGTACAGAATATTTAGACTTTAGGCAATTCCGGCTTTTCAGGAACAACCAGGAAATGCAGTTGAGCAATGATAAACCCGGGGTAGAAAAAGAACATTTAAGTCTGGATTTCAAAAATTTCAAACTAGCAACCTTGTTAACATATTTGAATCCGGAAGATCAGTTGGCAACCGGCCAGATAAATGGTAATATCGTTTATGAGGAGCCTTTTGGTGAAACTGGTTTAATTGCAGATATGAGCATCGATCAGTTTAAAATTATGGAGGTTAATTTAAACAGGTTGACTCTTAAAGGTAATACATCAGGTTTTAGCAGTTACGATTTTGAAATGGCTATTAAGGGTGGCGAAGTAGATCTGGATCTTACAGGCTCCTATACCGCGGCTGATCCTTCGGCGAAAATTGACATGAATTTAGATCTTAACAAGGTTAAAATGACTGCCCTGGAAGGCTTTTCCCAGGGAGAGATCAAAAACGGAAGTGGCAGTTTTTCAGGAAATATTAGTCTAAACGGAACTTTATTAGAACCTGTTTATAATGGAACTCTAGATTTTAATCAGGCAAAGTTCAATGTGGCTCTATTAAATGCTGATTTTATTCTTCCTAATGAAAAACTCAGGTTAGATAATGATGGCGTTTATTTCAATAATTTCAACATAGAAGATACCAATAACAATTCAGTGGTTGTTAATGGAGAAGTGACTACTGACGATATTTTCAATCCAGGATTCAATTTAGATATTAAGGCAAATGATTTCAAACTGCTTAATTCTACTGAAGAAGATAATGAACTTTTCTATGGAACGGCAGTGGTAGATGTAGATGCGAGCATTCAAGGCGATCTAAACCTGCCAAAAGTAGATATGAATTTAGATGTGAAGGAAAGCACTAATTTCACTTATGTGGTTCCTGCAACGGAACTTCAGATGAAGGAAAGAGATGGGGTTGTGATCTTTGTAAATAAAGAGAATCCTGATGCGATACTTTCTGAAACCGAAGAGGAGTCTTATGTGATTTCCGGCTATGATATTTTTTCAAGGATTTCAGTTAACGAAGGAGCTACCTTCAATATTATTATCAATAAGGAAACAGGTGATAAATTCCAGGTACAGGGAGAAGGAGATCTTATTTTTAATATGTATCCCAACGGACGTACCGCTTTAACTGGTATTTATGAAATTAATGATGGATTCTATGAAATGAGTTTGTACAACCTTGTTAAAAGACGTTTTGATATAGCCGATGGAAGCCGCGTATCTTGGGCGGGAGATCCTTTTGATGCGCAACTGGACGTTAGGGCAATATACCGCGTAGAAACCTCTGCTTCTTCTCTTATGGCATCGGGAACCACAGCAGTTAGCCCTGAGGATGAAGGAAGGTATAGAAGAAAATTACCATTTCTGGTATATCTCAATGTAGACGGAGAACTCATGGAGCCAAAAATATCATTTAATCTGGATATGCCGGAAGATCAACATGGCGTTGCTGGAGGACAGGTGTTTGGAAGGGTTCAGCAGCTTAATAGTCAGGAACAGGAATTAAACAAACAGGTATTTTCATTATTGGTGCTAAATCGTTTCTTCCCGGAATCTGGTAGCGATGGAAGTCAGGGTGGGACCCTTGCCGTTGCACGAGACAATATTGGAAATGCATTATCTGATCAGTTGAATATGCTTTCCAGTAAAGTATTAGGAAAAAGCGGACTCAAACTGAATTTTGATGTAGACAGCTTTACAGATTATGGGGGAGAGACGGCTGAAGAAAGAACCCAGCTTGGTATTAATGCTCAAAAAGCTTTTCTGGAAGACAGATTGATTGTTGAAGTTGGAAGCCAGGTAGATATTCAGGGTGGCAATAAGCCCGGGCAGGAGTCAAGTCCTCTCATTGGGAATGTGAGTATATCTTATTTACTTGATCAAAATGGAACCTGGAGATTAAAAGGGTTTAGTAAGAACACCTATGAAAATGTGATTGATGGTCAATTGATCGTGAGTGGAATAGCTCTTATTTTCACCAAAGAATTCAATAAGTTTAAGAATATGTTTGAAAAAGCAGTGTTGGAAAGTGTGAAAAACGAGGAAGCTAAATCGCAGAAAGAAAATACAAATAATGAGAATTAAACATCTTTACATATTCATTTTTCTTGGGATTCTTTTACAGTCCTGCAGTGTGGAGAAATTTATACCTGAAGGGGAATTTCTTTATACCGGGGCTGATATAGAAATAGATTCTGATTCAACAATAACAAATAAAAAACAGTTGAAATCAGAATTGCAAAATGTACTAAGACCTGAACCAAACAGCAAATTGCTAGGGATGCGACCTGGTCTTTATTTTCATTATAAAGCACAGAAAGAAAAGCCAGGATTTATAAATAAATTTTTAAATAAGAAATTTGGTGAGGAGCCTGTTTATTTATCAGATGTTGATCTAAATAACACCGAAGACCTGCTAATTAATCGCCTTGAAAATCGTGGTTTCTTCTATAGCAGAGCAAGTTCAGACGAGCAGAAAGATGAAAAAAATAAGACTGCTTCAGCCTCTTATAATCTAACTGTTCCCGAGCCCTATACCATGGAAACATATCAGCTGGACACAGATACGTTATTGGTTTATAATGATATTAAAGAAAATCTGAATAATACATTATTGGAAGAAGGAATGCGTTTCGACCTCCCTGAATTAAAAGATGAAAGAGAGAGGATAGACCTTAATCTAAAGTCTAAAGGTTACTATAACTTTAACCCGGGCTTTTTGATCTTTGAAGCCGATACTAACCAGTATGATAAGAAAAAATTCGACCTTTTCTTAAGATTGAAAAAAGATGTTCCCGCAAAATCTGTGATTCCGTATCGAATCTCGAATGTGAACGTCTATGCGAATTACAATGTAGATGAAGACAGTATTACCAATAATTACAAAAGATACAAAGACAAGAATTATTTTCAGGATGATCTGTTCTTTAAACCCAAATACTTAGATCCATATATTCTTATAGAAACAGGTGATAATTATAGCCCGGGAACATCAAGAAATACCAGTAGAAGATTAGGGACCATAGGTGCCTATAAATTTGTGAATATACGCTATGATGAAATTGATACCCTGGCTACCGACAGTATAGGCTTGCTGGAAGCGAATATTTTCCTCTCGCCATTAAAAAAGCGAGCCGTCAGGGCAGAATTGCAGGCCTTGACTAAATCAAACAGTTTTGCCGGCCCTAATCTTGCCGTAACTTTTTCTAACAGGAATTTATTTAAAGGTGGGGAAAGACTTGATATATCAACTCACCTTGGTTATGAATTCCAATTAGGTTCCGGTGGAACACCCGGGAGAAGTTCTTTGGAATTAGGACTTCAAAACGATCTTATTATTCCCCGATTATTGTTCCCAATCACCTTCAGTAAAAACTTTTTTAAATATGATATTCCTAAAACAAAGATCAGTTTAGGGGGTGATTATCTTAGAAGGAGCCAGTTGTTTAGCTTAAGCTCTCTTAATGCATCTTTCGGTTATTTCTGGAATGCAAATAGATACGTTACCCATGAATTAACACCTATAAGTTTAAATTATGTGAGCCTTGGGAATGTAACGCCAGAGTTTGATAAAATATTAACCGCAAATCCTTTCTTAAAAAGTAGTTTTGACCAGGAATTTATTGCCGGACTTACGTATTCATTTCTTTACAACGGAATTATAGATACGGAGAAGAAACATGTATTCTTCCTAAATACAAATTTCGATATAGCCGGTAATACGATGAGCCTGGTAGGAAAAGAAGCTGAAAGTGGTAAGGATGAAGTTTTAGGGCTTGAATACGCCCAATATGCCAAACTGGATATGGATTTCAGATATCATTTCAGGCTTAAAAATGGGCATACCTTAGCGACTCGATTATTTGCCGGGTATGGAATTCCTTATGGAAACTCAGATGTTATGCCCTTTAGCAAACAATATTTTTCCGGAGGACCATATAGCGTCAGAGCTTTTAGAACAAGATCATTAGGGCCGGGAACTTTTAACCCTAATGAACCTAATGAGATAGAAGAGGAGGACGGCGAAAATGTAGAAAATCTGGGTTACCGTGATCAAACAGGAAATATTCGATTTGAAGCAAATGCAGAATATCGATTTCCAATAATCACTTATTTGAAGGGAGCTTTTTTTGTTGATGCCGGGAATGTTTGGACTTCTAAAGCACAACCTGAAACTACGAACCCATCCGGTGGTTCAGGAAAATTTGAATCAGGTTTTATAAACGAGTTGGGAATAGGAACTGGTGCTGGCTTAAGGATCGATATTCAGAGCTTTGTGATACGATTTGACCTTGCTTTTCCATTGCATGATCCAAGTAAAAACCCGGGAGATCGTTGGGTAAATGATTTTGGAAGTCCTGTATTTAATTTTGCGATCGGTTATCCGTTCTAATGTTGCTTTTTACCACCATAACATAGGTCTCCGGCGTCTCCAAGGCCAGGCACTATATAGCCATTTTTATCCAGCTCTTTATCTATGGTTGCGATCCATAATTTAGAATTTTCAGGAAAAACCGATTTTAGATATTCAATTCCTTCCGAAGAACCGATTACCGAAACCAAATGGATTCTAGCCGGTTTCCCCATAGGTTCTAATGCTTTTAATACATTACTGAAAGATCTGCCTGTGGCCAGCATAGGGTCAGCAAGGATAAGCGTTTTTCCTTCCAGTGATGGAGATGCAAGATATTCCACTAGAATTTCGAATTCTTCATCATTATTAGGATGATGTCTATATGCGGAAATAAAGGAATTTTCGGCATCATCAAAATAATTCAATATTCCCTGATGAAGCGGTAATCCTGCCCTTAAAATAGAACAAATTACAAGGTCCTCTTTTGGAAAGCCTATAGCCAATTTTCCAAGAGGAGTTTTTACTTCCTTATTTTCGTAGTTTAATTCTTTACTCAATTCATAAGACATGATCTCTCCAAGACGTTCAATATTGCGGCGAAAACGCATTCGGTCTTTTTGAATATCCACATCTCTCAACTGGGAAATGAAGCTATTAGCGATTGAATTTGTTTGAAGAATTTCCTGAACCTGCATTTTTTATTTTTTCGCGTGATGCTTCAAATTTAAGCTTTTCCTAAGACTATCAAATACTACGCTCATTAGACATTTTTAGATTCTCGTATTCAACTATTTGTGATTCACAGCAACCTTTACCGGATTAAATCATTATTAAAATAATTAAAAAATAAAAATGTAATTTTATAGGTTAAGAACTAAATATCAGATATATGCCTGGGAATTTTCACAAAGGAAATAAAGAATCGGCTGTAGCCTGGTTTAAAGAGCCTTCTGGAAATATACTTTCGATTATTGAAATGAAGAAAAAATAAAGGATGGGGGAGAAGGAAGAATTATTAAGAAAACTAAATGATGCATTTGCAAATTGCAACACCCAGTTTCTTGCGAATAGCGTAACCAATGATATTCTTTGGAAAATTGTTGGGGAAAAGACCATTTCTGGAAAAAAGGAATTTGAAGAGTCTCTTGAAAAAATGAGGCTGGGTGGCCCCATGAAAATCACCATCGAAGATATTACTATTTCTGATGAAAAATCGGTGGTAGAGGGGATGGTAGAATTTAAAATAGAACCTGGAAAACTAAGAAAATATGCTTTCTGTGATATTTATATTTTTTCGGAAACCGATGAGAGGAAATTTCGGGAGTTAAGAACCTATGTTACACAAATTAAGAAAGCATAGTCAAACTTCTATAAAAAGTTGAGATAATAATATTTAAATAGTTGAAAATAAATGTTTAGCGCCATTTTTAAACCTTGTTTTTTAGTGAGCTTTACATTGGTAACAATATTTGTTCGCACATTGAATCTTCTCTGTAATCTATGCTGAAAAGTAAAATTCAGGAAGGATAGATGCTGAAGCCAACACGGAAGTTAAACTGATTGATAAGAAGAGGCTTTAATTAATTTCTTGCACTTATGAGTCTTTGGTTTATCAAATGGACAGG
Source organism: uncultured Flavobacteriaceae bacterium (assembly GCA_963779835.1). Classification (GTDB taxonomy): domain Bacteria; phylum Bacteroidota; class Bacteroidia; order Flavobacteriales; family Flavobacteriaceae; genus Christiangramia. Next base: position 27,106 of record CAVZZT010000003.1, on the reverse strand, counting down.
TAGGCTGAGATAAAGGTATGATTCAAACTTTCTATTTTTAAAATTTTGGCTGTATTTTTGATATCTTATTACAGTATTCGAGAACTTAATAACTATGAATAAGTATTTATTTTCCATATTATTTTTTTGTTTTGGTGTTGGAGTTTCAGCCCAGGTTGAACTTCCAAGAACAACTAACACCGGGCCTATAATAAAAGCAGAAGAATCTAATTCTACAGGTTTTCCTATTATGAAAAGAGAGGAAACAGAAACCGAAAGTAGATTTTTAAGAGATAAACCCAAAGCTATAGATTTAAGAGAAAACCCTAAAGGATTAATGACCGAAGCCGATGTTATTAAAGAAAAGTGGAGCAAGGATAATGAGGTTAAGGAAGAGTATCGAAGAGATCAGAGTCTTGGAAATGTAGTTACTCAGGGAAGATTTGTAGAAATTTACTGCCGGGATCATCAATATATAGATGGAGACAAAGTTCAAATTTTTGTGAATGGAGAGCTGGTTGCTGCCAGTGTAAACTTAACAGCTGGGTTTACACCAATTCTGGCAAATCTCCAGGATGGTTTCAATAGCATAGAATTTGTAGCGCTTAATCAGGGGAGTTCAGGTCCTAATACTGCTGAATTGAGAGTGCTAAGTGAAAAAGGGGAGCAGCTTGCTATTAAGGAATGGAACCTTTTAACCGGCGCAAAGGCACAGCTTATAGTGGTTAAGAATTAAAATGCATATATATTATCGTTGAAGCTGATGGGAACATCGGCTTTTTTTGATTTTATATCATAAGCTTTTTAATACATGTTCTTAACTGTACTTGATCTTTAATTTATTATTCATAGAGTTCAAAACCTGTTGATGCATTTTCGGGAAAACCAAACTAAATTTTTTTACTGATTTTGATTAACTTAGAAGTGCAAATAAGTAATTCAGTTAAATATGAAAAAGGTTCTAATTGGGCTTGATTATAATCCCAGGTCGGAAATTGTTGTAGAAAAAGGCTATGAGCTGGCTAAGAAATTAGGTGCCAAGGTCTGTTTAATACATGTCCTGGCCGATGTTAGTTATTATGGAGTTAATTATCCAACCTTTATGGGATATGAAGGGTATAATGAAATGCAGGTTGATCTTAATGTGATTTCAGAATTAAGAGAAGTGGCGCGAAAATTTATAGAAACTGCCGCTGCACATTTAGACGATCCTGATGTCACTACTTATATGGCTGATGGACCCACCTCTACTGCAATTCTTAACTATGCCGATACCTGGAATGCTGATATGATCGTTTTAGGAACGCATAGTCATTCTGTCTTGGAAAAAGTTTTAATGGGTACTACTGCAAGTAGAATTCTTGAAAATACGAAGATACCTGTCTACCTTATTCCGGTAAAGGATAAGTCTGAATAAAAGGGTGTGACTGGTATGTTTTTATAATCTTGTGTTAATCATTTCATTGTCAGTTTTTTATTGGGTAAATTATATAAGAAATATTAATCCAACTAAAATTTTAAAAACAATGGGAATTATTAAAGTTATTGAAGTTATCGCCACATCAGATAAGAGTTTTGATGATGCTACAAAAAATGCAGTAACCGAAGCAGCAAAAACTGTAAAGAATATCAAATCCGTTTACGTTAATGAAATGAAAGCTCAGGTAACGGGAGATAAAATCACTTCTTATGGAGTAAATGCAAAAATATCATTCGAAAAGAATGTGTAATTTTTTCAGTATACGTTTGAATTAGTCGGGTTTCACCCCGACTTTTTTTATTTTTCGTGAAATTCGGGTCTCCAATATATTTGAGAATAAATAGTACTATGGAAGATTGCAATAGTAAGTTTATAACGTTTCAGGCTGAAAGGCAATAAGAGTAAAAATTTGACGGATATCACGGATTAATTCTAAATTTGAAATATCATCGGAATTTTAGAAATATGGCCGCTCAAATAATCGATCACATATCCAGAGAAATAGAACTATCAGAAGAAGAAAAGAATGAGTTTCTAAGTATACTTTCTGAAGTTTTCATTCCTAAAAAGGAATTTTTAATTGTTCCCAACCAGAAAATTGAGAATGAATATTATGTAGTGGAAGGATGTTTAAAGGCTTATTATTTGGATGAACAGGGAGACAAGCACATCATCCAGTTTGCCATCGAAGATTGGTGGATAAGTGATTTTGAAGCCTTCTTTAAAAATCAACCTTCAAAACTTTATGTGGAAGCATTGGAAGATTCACGGCTTTTGGCTTTAGACCATAATTCGTTAGAAATTCTTTATTCCCGAATTCCAAAATTTGAAAGGTTCTTTCGCTTAAAAATAACCAATGCTTTTGTAGCCTTAAGAGAGCGCATACTATCTTCACTTCAAAAGTCTAATACTGAACTTTATCTTGAATTTTGCGAGACCTATCCTGATATTGAAAAAAGAGTTCAGAATTATCATATTGCAAATTATCTCGGAATGAAACCCGAAAGTCTTAGCCGTATTCGGAAGGAACTTACCTGACTTAACAATTTTTAACAGCCTTACCTAACATACATCAATCATTTAAAAGCATATCTAATCTTATATTTAAAAAATCTAAAGATAAGAACTGATATTATGAAGAAGTATGGATTATTGGCAACTATAAAAGCCAAACCGGGTAAAGAAGCAGATGTTGAATCGTTCCTGAAAGATGCCGTTGAACTGGCCAAAAAAGAAGAGAAAACCATGACCTGGTATAGTTTTAAAATAGACAATAATACTTTTGGAATCTTCGATACTTTTGAAGGTGAAGATGGTAGAGAAGCTCACTTAAATGGTGAGATAGCCGAAAAATTAATGGCCAATGCCGACACTTTACTTAGTGAAGCTCCCGATATTAAAAAAATAGATATTCTGGCATCAAAGAAGTAATAGGTTAGACGGGAAAAGAATTGCTATGAAAAATTCTTATTACTACTAAATTTGTTGTTGGTTAAGGATAAAAATTTCAGGTTGTTGTTTCCCACAACAGAAATTTTTATCCTTTGTTTTTTTTGAGACTTTCATAATACTTTTTACAATAAAGACAGTTATGAATTTTCAAAGGAAATTACATTCTTGCCTACCGATTTTCCAGATTCCTGAAGCTTGTGAACCTTTTTCAAAGTTTCAGCGGTTAATCCCTGAAAACTTTTATTCATAGTCGATTGGATTTTATGCTCTTCAACAAGTTTTTTGATCCTTTCCAGAATTTTATGTTGAGCTTTCATATCCTTTGTTTCGAACTGGCTTCTTGTGAACATCAATTCCCAGTGAAAACTAACACTCTTATTTTTTAAAATACTTAGATCAACCGGCTCAGTGTTATTTACAATACAGCAAATAGCTCCTTGTGGAGCAATTAATTCAGCCATTGCTTCCCAGTTGCCTGAAGTATCAGCGAAATTCAGAATATAATCCACATGATCATAATTCTTCATATTATTTAAAAGATCATGATGGTTTACAATATCATCTGCACCCATCTTTTCACACCAGTTCCTGGTAACTTCTCTGGATGCTGTGGCAATAACTTTCAATTTTGTGAGCTTTTTAAGTAATTGAATTGCGATAGACCCAACGCCACCGGCACCCCCAATAATCAGAATATTTTTCCCCTCTCCGCTATTTTCTTTTATTCCAATCCTATCGAAAATAGACTCCCAGGCAGTCAAAGCTGTTAAGGGTAGGGCAGCTGCATGCTGCCAATCGACATTTTCAGGTTTTAAAGCTGCTATTCTTTCATCCACCAGTTGAAATTCTGAATAGCACCCAGGGCGAGTAACATCTCCTGAATAAAACACTTTATCTCCTTTTTTGAAGAGCGATACTTTTTCTCCTATTTCTTCCACTACTCCTGAAGCGTCCCAACCAATGATTTTTGGTTCATCAAGCTCAGAATCTTTAGCGGCACCCTGTCTTACTTTATAATCTACTGGATTAACCGAAATGGCTTTTATCTTAACCAATATGTCTCTCGGCCCGGGTTTAGGCTTTTCAGTTTCAAACTCAATAAAACTATTTTCTTCTTCAATGGGTAATGATTTTTTAAAACCTACTGCTTTCATTTTTTTTTCTTTCAAATTAATTGTCATCTGCCGGTTTTCAAGTTTTAGACTCATAAATTTTTGCTAAAATCTATATGATATTGGACTCCTGGTTTCTGGAGCCTAACTTTGAGGAAAATAGAAAAAGTGATGAAAGTTGGATTTATTGGTCTGGGAATAATGGGTAGCCGTATGGCTGCTAATCTTTTAAAGGAAGGTTATGAACTTAAAGTTTATAACCGGACAAAAGAGAAGGCGGAGGAGCTGATTAAAAATGGAGCGGAATGGGCACAGACTGCAGCGGATGCTGCTTCTGAAGTTGATCTCCTTTTCACTATGCTTGAGAAACCAGAGGTAGTTGAAAGTCTGGCCCTTGGCGATCAGGGATTTCTGAATTCATTGAAAAAAGATGCTCTCTGGGTGGATTCAAGCACCGTAAATCCATCGTTTAGCGAAAAGATGTCTAAGCATGCAGAGAAAAAAGGAATAAGGTTTATGGATGCTCCAGTATCTGGTTCAAAGAAGCCGGCTGCAGATGCTGAACTAACATTTCTTGTCGGTGGTCATGAAAAAGATTTTAAGGAAATAAAACCAGTACTGCTGAAAATGGGAAAAGATGCAGTTCATATTGGGGCTGCGGGAAAAGGTTCAGCAATGAAGATCATGATCAATCAATTGCTTGGCCAAAGTATACTTGCCTTTGCTGAAAGTCTTAATCTTGGAATGGCTATGGGTATCGATAAAAAGACCGGAATGGATATTCTATTAAAAACACCGGTTACAGCTCCAATTCTGGATGTTTTTCGTTCCAGGATCGAAAATAATGATTACGAACCTAATTTTCCATTAAAACATTTGCAGAAAGATCTTCATTTGTTCACAGAAACCGCTTATGAACTTAGTCAGCCCAGTCCACTAACCAATGCAGCCAAAGAGGTTTACGGTTTGGCAAAACATAAAAACATGGCTGATCTTGATTTTACTGCTATATTCAAATATTTGAATGAGAAAGAATAATTTTATCAAGTCTAAGCTTTAATTTTTTTATTATCGGATTGCTATGACTATCTTTACCAAAATTTTGATGCAGGTCGAAACCGACCATTGCTCTCTGAATTAAACCTTCAAAAGATAATCTTACACATTAAATTTTTCTGGTATTCGTTTAGTGGTGCAAAAGCATTGGAGTTGGAAACGAATATTAATTAAATTATAGTGAATGGCAAGATCCGGACAAACCCAAAACAAAAGAGAAAAAGAAAAAAAGAAGCTAAAAAAGCGTAAGGAGAAAGAAGCTAAAAAGTTAGAGAGAAAAGAGAACTCTAATAAAGGAGGTTCTTTTGAAGATATGATCGCTTATGTAGATGCAGATGGAAATCTAACAGATACTCCACCAGATCCAACCCAAAAGGTAGAGGTGGAAGCAGAAGATATTGAGATCGCTATTCCGAAGAAAGAGGATAGAGAATATGACGAACCTGAGACAGATACAGAAGGTAAAGTTTCATTTTTTGATCATTCTAAAGGTTTCGGATTTATTATAGGAAAAACCACTGGTGAGAAATATTTTGTGCACGTTAGCGGTCTTATTGATGAAATTGATGAGAACGATAAAGTAAGTTTTGAGCTTGAACAGGGAATGAAAGGGCTTAACGCGGTAAGAGTTAAGAGAATATAATTTCATTTTCAGAAGTTAATTACTCCAATATATCCTAAAATTTATCCTGAATTGTAATTTATTGAAAATTAATTGATTATTTTGATGTGCCGTGAACAATTAAGTGTACATTTGTATTGTTAAAATAATTTAGTTTTCTTCACTTATGTAAATCCGTTCAGGATAATCCAAGTTTTAGTCACTTCAGTATTTAGACATTAAAATAAAACAGTACCAGTATCAATAATCCAAAATTTGCTCAAAAACGGGCCTCCGAATTTTCCAAGACTTTAAGAAGTCGTGTAAATTCTTATTTCAAAGCTAATAATATTAGTAAGCATGCAAATGGCAGCATGATCGTGAAAACGGTCTTAATGTTGTTGGTTTTTATTGCTCCGTTAGTAATCATAAACACTGGAATAGTATCCAGCGTTTGGCTTATTTTCGCTCTATATATAATTAGTGGTTTTGGAATGGCAGGTATAGGAATGGGCATCATGCATGATGCAATCCATAATTCATATTCCAAGAATCAAAAAGTAAATCAGTATTTAGGATATACCCTGAATCTAATTGGTGCAAATGCAAGTATCTGGAAGATACAGCATAATGTCTTACATCATACCTTTACAAATATCGAAGAGGCAGATGATGATATTAATCCACCGTTCTTTCTAAGGTTCACCCCGCATACAAAGTGGTATAGCATTCATAAATTTCAACATATCTATTCCTGGTTTTTCTATGGACTTTCAACAGTATCATGGGTTACTGCCAAGGATTTTGTTAGAATGGTTAAATTTAAGAAAATGGGATTCTTTAAAGGAGGTAAGGCTTTCAATAAGGAATTAATGAAAGTGATCGCCTGGAAAGTTATCTCATTTGGTTTTGTATTGGTTTTACCTATTATAATGGCGCCTGTTGCCTGGTGGATAGTAGTGCTGGCTTTTATTAGCATGCATTTTGTAACGGGATTAATGATTACTACAGTATTTCAATTAGCTCATATAGTGCCAACAACAGAATATCCTTTACCTAATGAAGAAGGTGTTGTTGAAGGAGATTGGGCAAGCCATCAACTTTTTACAACTAGTAATTTTTCCCCTAAAAGCAGATTGTTTTCCTGGTTTATCGGTGGATTAAATTATCAAATAGAACATCATTTATTACCAAATATCTGTCATGTTCATTATAGAAAAATATCACATATAGTAGCGGAAACCGCCAAAGAATACGGTTTGCCTTACCATAATAAGCACAATTTTGTCTCGGCCGTTGGAGAACATTTCAAGATGCTTCGCCAGTTAGGAAAGATGGATAATCTTAGGGCAGGATAATAAAATAGATTGGATGTCGTACGATCTCTAAACGAAGACGGCAATTTTATAAATAATAATAAGTATAGTAATGCAAGAAGGTAAAGTAAAGTTTTTCAATAACACCAAAGGATTTGGTTTTATTAAAGCTGACGATTCAAACGAAGACATCTTTGTACACTCAAGTGGTCTAATCGACGAAATTCGTGAAGATGACAGAGTACAGTTCGAGGTTGAGCAAGGTAAAAAAGGCCTTAACGCCGTGAACGTTGAAGTAATCGACTAATTATTTTTAGATTTCTTTTGAGATCTGAGAATAATAAAGATTGTATGTCGTGCAATCTTAAAACAAGGACGGCAAAATTGTAACAATTAATAAGTATAGTAATGCAAGAAGGTAAAGTAAAGTTTTTCAATAATACCAAAGGATTTGGTTTTATTAAAGCTGACGATTCAAACGAAGACATATTTGTACACTCAAGTGGTCTTATCGATGAAATTCGTGAAGACGACAGGGTACAGTTTGAGGTAGAGCAAGGCAAAAAAGGCCTTAACGCCGTGAACGTAGAAGTTATTGACTAATTATTGTAAAGCTTCCTATAAGGTAGTTTTATAAATAAGTAAAGATCGTCATGCCGTGCGATCTATAATCTCCTACGGCAATTTATAACAATAATAAGTATAGTAATGCAAGAAGGTAAAGTAAAGTTTTTCAACAACACAAAAGGATTTGGTTTTATTCAAGCTGAAGGATCAAACGAAGATATATTTGTACACTCAAGTGGTCTTATCGATGATATTCGTGAAGACGATAAAGTTCAGTTTGAAACTGAGCAAGGAAAAAAAGGATTAAACGCTATAAACGTTGAACTAATTGACTAATTAGTTGATTCTTTATAAAAATAGAAGCCATCTTTTTAGATGGCTTTTTTTATGTCCAAACTGAAGATTATAATATAGTTCAAATGTTCCAGTACGGAACTCCCAATTTTGAATAGGTTTATTCTTCAGGCTTGAATTTAGCTTAACGAGCTTACCTATTTGTTATGATGTATAGCAAAATTCTTATGCTCACGAACTTTTCATCAGGTCAAATATATTGTCAGGTTGAGACTTTCAACGAAAATGTAGTTTCAGCAAAAAGAGTTTAAAAAGGATAATTTAGAGCTCATTTTCCTCCAGTTTATTAGTGGTTTGGATATATACCTCTTTAATAGTAGGTTTTTTTTCCTTGATCTTATTTCTTAGATCATCTACTATCTTTTCAGCTTCGAGCAATTCCAGATCATCTATGAGATCAACTTCCACTATAAGTAAGATCTTATCGGGGCCAAAATGCATCGTCTGGGGCATATTTGATGCCTTCACATATTCATTTGAATTTATAATTTTGTCTACATCATCTACAACATTGTCATGAGCGCTTTCACCCAGTAATAATCCTTTGCTTTCCCTGGCCAGGAAAGTTGCTACACCCAGGAGAATAATACCAATAATAATAGAAGCACTACCATCCAGATAAGGATTATCTAAAATCTGGGAAAGAAATATTCCTATAAGAGCTACAGTGAGTCCTAAAACTGCAGCAGTATCTTCAATAATCACTGCAAATGTTGCTGAGTCTTTACTTCTGGCTATATTTTTTATTAGATTTTTAGACTTTGAAGCTTTTGATTTGTTGAAGGTCTTTAAAGAGAGGAAAAGTGCGGTTCCTTCAAAAACAATAGCGGCTCCCAACACAACATAATTCCAGGTTGGGTCTTCTACTACCTTTGGCTCCTGAAGGGCGTGTACGCCTTCATAAAGAGCAAAACCACCTCCAAGAGCGAAGATTAGAATACTCACTACAAAACTCCAGAAGTATACTTCCTTACCATATCCAAAGGGATGCATTTTATCCGGCTTTTGTTTGGATTTTTTAATTCCCAGTAATAAGAGTAAACCATTTCCGGTATCTACCAAAGAATGTATTCCTTCTGCCAGCATAGCGGAACTACCTGTAAAAAAAGAGGCGATAAATTTACTTACCGCTATTAAAAGATTTGCGCCAATCGCACTGTAAATTGCAATGTTAGAGCCTCCTGCTGCCATATATTGATTTTTGTTCAAAGTACAATTCTCTGAAAAATTAAAAGAGGCTTTTTGATTTCTTTAATACAAAGTGGCTGAAACATTTCCGATATTGGGTATACCTTACCAGAAAAACCAACTAAATGTTCACTAAGAAAAAGCTGTTATTCTATTTTACAGCAATAATACTTGCCACTTATTTTTTATTCCTGGGACTTACCAAAGCTAAAGGGTTTTTTGCCCCCTTATTAACTGCAGTAATCTTAAGTCTTGTTGTTTTGCCATTGTCAAATAAATTGGAAAAGAAAATGAAAAGACCTGTTGCCGCTATTCTGAACAGTTTATTACTCTTTCTAATTTCTATAGGCCTTATGGCGTTAATTTCATTTCAGGTAAGATCATTTGCTGATGATTGGCCTGAAATAAAACAAACCATGGAGCCTAAAATAGAACAGTTGAAGGATTTTGCACTTAAACATACTCCTTTAAGTAAGGAGCATATAAAAGAAGCAAAAAATAATTCTTCTAAAATGAGTACAGATGCTAGCGATAAGATCGCCGCTTTTATGAGTGGGCTATCAAGTTTTATCGCTAACTACCTGCTAACTTTTGTATATGTGTTTTTTCTTCTGAATTACCGTAACATTTTTAAGGATTTCCTGATCAGGATTTTTCCTGACGAAAAACGGAAAACGATTAAAACCATTATTAATAAATCTGTAAAAGTTGCTCCTCAATACCTGTTGGGGAAATTGATTCTAATGGGATTGCTCGCAGTTCTATATTCCATCGGACTCGGAATTTCAGGAGTTAATAATTTTATATTGGTAAGTGTTATAGCTGCCGTACTTACCTTGATCCCATATGTAGGAAATATTATCGGGTTTACAATGGCCGTAGCCTTCGGATTTTTAACCTCGGGAGATACTACAGTTCTTATTGGAATTGCGTTAACTTTTACTGTCACTCAGTTTGTAGAAAGTTATGCACTTCAACCTTATGTGGTAGGGGAAAGGGTGGATGTGCATCCATTCTTTGTCATAATTTCTGTTATTCTGGGAAATATGGTTTGGGGTATTATAGGTATGATCCTGGCGATCCCGGTAATGGGGATCATAACAGTAGTGCTGCTAAATATAAATGAATTAAAACCTTTAGGAATTTTACTCAGTAAGAAAAAGTTTTCAGATTGGTCATAAATAATAAAGCTTTTAAAGACCTTATGCACTAAAATTTTAAATGATTGCTTATCTTTATTAGGACGATTCTGTAATTTTCATATCCCGTTCTAACTATTATTATCCTCATGCTTATTCTCTGATTTTAAATAGCAAGCAATGAAAGTATATGATGACAAGCACATCAAGAATGTAGTCTTCGTGGGTGCTCACAATAGCGGAAAGACTACATTAGCCGAAACCATGCTTTTTGAAGCAGGCCTCATAAACAGAAGAGGTAGCGTAGATTCAGGTAATACCGTTTCAGATTATCACGAAATTGAACATGAGAAAGGAAATTCTGTTTTTGCGACTCCCTTGCATACTGAATGGCGAAATTTTAAGATCAATATTATAGATACTCCGGGCCTGGATGACTTTATAGGAGAGGTTATTAGTGCTATTAGAGTGGCAGATACCATAGTTACGGTTATTAATGGGCAGCAGGGAGTAGAGGTAGGTACCGAGATCATTTGGAACTATATAGATAAGTACCGAAAACCAACTCTATTTGTAGTAAATCAAATTGATCATCCCAGTTTAAATTTTGAGGAAAGTCTGAAAAGTATCAAAGACCTGGTAGGTAATAATGCTGTGCAGATGCAGTATCCATTAATAATAGATGATACTCAGGGCATAGTTGATGTATTAAAAATGAAAATGTATAAATTTTCTGCGGAAGGAGGGAAGCCTGAAAAGCATGAAATTCCCAAAGACCAGAAGGAAAAAGCAGATTTTCTACATAATGAACTGGTGGAAAAGGCAGCGGAAAATGACGAAGAACTTCTGGAAAAATTCTTCGAAAGAGGCAGTCTCACCGAAGATGAAATGAGAAAAGGAATAAAAGCCGGGATGATAAATCATGAATTATTCCCGGTTTTTTGTATGTCGGCTCTTACTGATATGGGAAGTGGAAGGTTGATGGGATTCATAGATAATGTAGCTCCTGCGGCTGCAGATCTGGGCACTGAACAAAGTGTAGATGGAAAGGATGTTATTCCGAAGAAAGATTCGCCAGCAGCCTTATTTATTTTTAAAACCGTGCATCAGCCCAATTTAGGTCAGGTTACATTTTTCAAGGTTAAAAGTGGTGAAGTAAAACTTAATGATAAACTGGTAAATTCCAGGACTGGTGAAACCGAAACGCTTAACCAGCTTTTTATTATGGATGGAAAGGAGCGTATCCCGGTATCAAGACTAACCGTTGGTGATATTGGTGCAACCCTGAAGCTAAAGGACACGGAAACTAATGATACACTCTCTACTAATGGAATTGAAATCAAGCCCATTCAATATCCACAACCGCGATATAAAAAGGCTATTTCAGCAGTTAATAATAAAGATGAAGAAAAGTTAAGCGAGTCCTTAAAAAAGATTCATAGCCAGGATCCTACGGTGGTAATATCTTATGCGAAAGAAGGTAGACAATTGATTATTGCCTGTCAGGGTGAATTACATTTAGCGATTGTAGAATGGGTACTAAACAATATTTATGGAGTTGAAGTAAGCTTCGAAAAGCCTAAGATCGCTTTCAGGGAAACTATACAACGTTCCGCTAATGCCAATTACCGGCATAAAAAACAATCTGGTGGTTCAGGGCAGTTTGCCCAGGTGCATATGAAAATTGAACCATGGTTTGAAGGAATGGGAGATCCTGATGGCTTTAATATTCGCGGAAAAGAAGAAATGGATCTACCCTGGGGCGGTAAGCTTGTTTTCTATAACTGCATTGTAGGGGGTGCCATAGATCAGCGATATTTACCTTCTATAATGAAGGGAATCCTGGAAGTCATGGAAGATGGCCCTCTTACCCGTTCTTATATTCGCGATGTTAGAGTGATGGTGTATGACGGAAAAATGCATTCGGTTGATTCTAATGATATTTCTTTTAAAATTGCGGGTGCACATGCATTTAAGGAGGCCTTCCTGAATGCAAATCCCAAACTTCTGGAACCTGCGCTAGAATTAACAGTTAGAGTGCCGGAAGAAATGGTTGGAAATGTTATGACCGATCTTCAATCAAGAAGGGCTATTATACAGGGAGTAGATAGTAATAATAATTACCAGGTTTTAAAATGCATAGTTCCGGAAGCTGAGTTATACGGCTATTCAACAGACCTGCGTTCATTAACCCAGGGAAGGGCAACTTTCAAGTCTGCATTTTCGGCTTATCAGCCTGTGCCTACGAATGTTCAAAAAGAATTAGTTGATCAGGAACAATAATATTAAGAGTATTTAGCTAAAGTTATTCAACTGATATTCAATTATTTAATATTAATCTAAACTCCATTATCTAGAAATTTATTATAAATTTACAACAGCCTGACTATCAACACCTAAAATAGGATATTTTAACTTAATCCTATTCCCTTTGAACTCAACCTTTCAATATAGAGCATAATTAATATTAATCAACCAAAATTTGAAAGTTATGAGTAATTCAATCATTATCACTGTTAGTTTAAAAAAGTCGAACTCTAATCCTCCTAAATTAAAACTTAAGGACTCCACTGATAATCTGGCAGGATACGAAAGCGCCATCAACGGCGACCTTACTACTGAGGTTGAGCCTAATAATAATATTATATGGATTCCTAACACCATATCCGGCATAAGCGAATTGACTAATATAGAGGCAAAAGACCCAAAAACAGGATTAGATCTTCTGAAGGATAAAAAAGTAAGAAAAATTGAAAATAGATTAGAGGGTACCATTGTATCGAATTCACCTGGAAAAGGTAAGAAAATGCCATATAAGATCGGATTCAAAATTTATAGAGACGAAGAAGAGTATTGGAGTGATCCGGTACTACAAATGAAGATATAAAAATGAAATTCAGCAAAAAGTTTTTTTTCTGCACTTGTCTTTTTCTATTTATTTTCTTAGCTGCCGATGCACAAAATAAACTTGGGGATAGTCTTATCCAGCAATACGAAGCAGGAAATGTTAAAGGCGATGAGCTGCCTGTGTTAAAAACTATTATTGAAAACACCAATAATCCTCAAAAGCTTCAGAAATACTCTGAGATTCTTATTAAAAAGGCCAAGGTAGTTTCCAATATTTCCTATTTAAAAAGCGGATATCTCCAGAAAGGTAATGCACTACAATTAAAGGGCGATTATGCAGACGCACTTAAGGCATATTTTAAAAGCAGGAAATATGCCCTTGCAGATAATGATGATGTCGGGATAGGAGCAGTTACAATTTCTATTGCCGACACCTATGCTATGATTGAGAATTTTGAAACTGCAGATAAATATTATAAGGAGGGTATTGGGATTCTCAGAAAAACAGGGGATAGTATCCGGATGGCAACTTCACTACTTAACGCTGGAGATTCGGCGTATAAAGCGGGATTCTACCCGGAAGCTCTTGTTTATTTAGAGGAATCCCAGGAAATATTTAGAAAGAAAAATCACCGTATTGGCATGGCTTACGCTATTGGTAATATAGGAATGGTGTATGCCGAACAAGGCAAAGATGATCTGGCCAAGAACAACATGAATCAGTCCATTGAGATGCTCCAGGAACAGGATCAATTTTATCCAATATCAGTTTTTCTGAATATCATTTCTGATATATATGCGAAACAGGATGAAATGGAACTTGCAATTACCTATGCTAAAAAGAGTTTGGATCTCGCTAAAAGGTACAACCTAAAAGACCAGATTAGTGAAGCAAACCTTCAGCTTTCGAAGCTTTACAAGCAGGAAAATAATTTTGAAAAGGCTTATAATTACTATACAGATCATATTAGTTTCCGGGATAGTCTTACCAATTTAGGCGCTGTTCAGGAAATGGCGAGAATACGTACTGAAAATGAGATTGCCCGTAAGCAGGTAGAAATAGATCTCATGGAACAACAGAGAAAAACGCAAAGGATACTTGCGATCGCCGCTGCCATTGCTCTGGTTTTTATAATCATTATCGCTATCGGATTATACCGAAGGAATCAATTTATAAATAAGACCAGGAAGATCATTGAAAATGAACGAAACAGATCTGATAGGCTTTTACTTAATATCCTTCCAGAAGAAACTGCCCAGGAACTCAAAGATGTAGGGAAGGTGCGTTCCAAAAGATTTGACCTCGTAAGTGTACTTTTTGCTGATATTGTAGGTTTTACCAGAATAACCGAAAAATTCACTCCAGAAGACCTTGTTAGAAAGATAGATAATTACTTTTCCAAATTTGATGAAATTATGGAAAAATACTCCCTGGAAAAGATTAAGACCATGGGCGATTGCTACATGTGTGCAGGTGGTTTACCTTTTCCTTCAAAAGATCATACGGTTAATATCATCTTAGCGGGAGTCGAAATGATTGCATATATGAAGGAAATGAGAATGCAAAATGATGAATTGGCTAATTTCTATTTAAGGGTTGGTGTTAACTCTGGGCCTGTGGTAGCAGGAGTTGTAGGCAGTAAGAAATTCAGTTATGATATATGGGGTGATACGGTGAATATAGCTTCGAGAATGGAATCAAGCTCAGAAAAAGACAGGATTAATGTTTCTGAAAATACTTATGAGTTAATAAAGAATAATTTTGAATGTCAATATCGTGGAGAAATTGAAGTTAAATATAAAGGAATTATGAAAATGTATTTTGTACAAGATTTAAAAGAAAATTTCAAAATTCACAAGAATGAAAAAGTTCCTCATAGAAAATCTAGTCAGTATTGAAATATTATAGACTTTTTTATAAGTTAATTCTTAATATTTTTTCAAAGCACAAACTATTCTTCATATTCTCATAAGGCGGATACTTTTCGATAGGGTGATATCCATTTCTCCTATAAAAATTAACGGCTTCAAATTGTCTTACGCCCGTTTCAAGAATAAGTTTCGAAAAACCTGATTCTATAGCCCATTCTTCAAGAGATCTTAATATTTCACTTGCATAGCCTTTATTCCTAAAGCTTGCATTAACGTACATTCTTTTTACTTCTGCTATTCCTCGATCGTATTTTTTAAAAGCACCGCAGCCAACAGGAACATGGTTTTCATAAAGAACAATTACATTCTTAATTGCATCCAGTTTATTGAACTGATCATAGAAATCATGTTCATCACCATCACAAATAGCCAGATAAGCATCCAATTCTTTTACTAGCTTAATAAAATCACGATTTTCGGAATTGGTTCTTTTTATGCGGAACATACTATGATCTAAATAAAATTGTTAGAATTCTGCTTTCTAGTTCCCTAATGAATGAAGGTAAACAGCAAGAATCACCCCAATAGTCGTGGCAATTCCAGACCAGTAATTATCTTCCTTAAAAGCTTTCGGAAAAACCTCGATAGCAAGAGAAGCGATAACAGCTCCACCCGCAAAGCATCTTATATAATCCAGAATTTCTGAAGAAACCGATTTCAATAGTAGATTTCCGGCCAGGGCAGCAGCCGAAAGAATTAAGGCTGTTCCAATCCAGAGCCATAAAATTTTACTTTTTGAATGTTTATTTTTACTCATTTCTTTGGCACCACCGGCAGCTTCAGGCAAATTTGATAAAAATATAGAACCCGAAAGTGACGCAACTGTAAGAGGATTTGCTCCAATTAAAGCAACCCCCAATGCTAAATTTTCAGGAATTCCATCCAGGGTAATTGCAGCGAGCAATCCGCCACCACTTCCATCACCCCATTTTTTCTTTACAAGATAATCCAGAATACAGAATACGGCTGCACCTGCAAAAACATATAGAAGCGCCCATAAAAGAGGTGATTTTTTGATGGCTGGCTCAATAAGTTCCAACATGGCTGAAACAATAAGGGCTCCACCGGCTAATGCCACAAGAAATCCTTCAACGCTTTTTGGTAATTTCCAGTAAATACCCCAAACAGCTCCGAGTATTAATGCCCCGGATACTACAAGGATTACGATAATGGTCATCATATAATTTGTTTTTGGTTCGTATATGAGAGTATTGCTTTTGTTAAAATTACAAAACAAATCGAAGAGTAGGGTGGGCTTTAAATTTATGATTTTATTGACGTAATCTGTTTATTGGTCTTCCTAATTTTAGAAAAAATAAAAAAAGATGAAACGTTTTACCTTAATTGTGGCAGGATTACTAACGGTTGGACTGGTTAGCTGTCAGGAAAAGAAAAACGACAATAAGAAAGGGGAAGTTCCCGAAGCTGTGCGAAGCGCATTTCAGAAAAAATATCCTGGCGAAAATGATCCGGACTGGGAAGAAGATGACCATGGCTACTGGGAATCACATTTTAAACAGGATGGAGAAAAATACAGAGCAGATTTTAATGCCGATGGCTCCTGGGTAGAAACGGAAAACAGCATAAAAAAAGAAAACCTGCCAGAAGCTATTAAAAGAAAGATTGAAGAAGAATACTCAGATCGTGAGATCACCGAGGTAGAACATGTAGATAATGCTAAAGAAGGTGAATTCTATGATGTTGAATTCAAGCAGAAAGGAAAAAATATGGATATAGAATTCCGGGAAGATGGAACTATATTGAAAATTGAAAGACAAAGGAAGAATTAAATAGACCTAGGCTTTTAGAGGTCATAAAATAAAATCGGGCGAATTATTGATAATTAAATCCTTAATTCACCCTTTTTCTATGCTAAAAAAAATGATTCAATTTTTTAGTATTCCTTTTCAGAGTTCCCAGGGTTAAACTCATAGATAAGGTCAAGGATGCCATTCCAGTTGCTATTATCTACGCCATGTCTAACACCTGTAACCAGTTCCCAACCTTTATGATTGTTAAAAACAGGGCCTGTTCCCACAAACCAGTTGAATTCATCTTCAGATACAGTATTTATCTCTAATAATGGATGTATAGCACCGGTTCCATATACCGCAGCGGCATCTCGGGTTTATCTACCGGGGTTCAGCTTCAAATGCTAAAGCAATAGCCTGCCTGGAATTATTTAAAATTCCATAATTAACCCCTGCTTCAAACCATCCGTCATTATAAGAAACGTCCTTTACCTTCCAGTGATCTAGGTATAACCCCCTGAAATTTGAAACCTATCGGTGATTCCATATTCAATTTCGTAGCCCCAGACTATTCCCTATACTTTCATTTTCTGCGTGACCTGCAAATAATGTTTGTTGAATTTCATTTTGATCTTGTAGATATACGGTGGTGGAAAACGGAAATTCCTGAATCAATTCCTCTAAACTATTTTCCTCTTCTTCATTTTCTTCAGACTGTGCTATGGAACTTAACAGGAGTGGTAGAAAATATGTATTTATTTTAATCACCTAATTTTTAGGTTGGTATACTTGCAATTTAAGTAGGATTCTGTGTAAAGACCTTTAATTTTCGAAGCTTAACATGGTTTTATTTTTTCTCTAACTTTAATGGGGAATTTAAAAGACCCTATTCACTGTAAATCCAAAATCCGAAACTTGTAAATATAATTTGCTGGTTTAATAGAATGAAGTTTAAAATCCTGGAAACTCCTAATGGTTTTATATAGATTTCCTATGGTCTTTCTATAATAAATATTTTCAAAAAGACTAGTTTCGGGCTTCTGAAACCTACTTTAGAAAATGACAAAGAAAGCGATTTATGCGGTGGTTATTTGTGCATTGATTGCGGGCACAAACGGTATTTTTATAAAACAAATGACCAGCATGTCTACCGGGATGATTGCCTGGTTTAGAACAGTGGTTCCCGTGCTTTTTTTGCTGCCGGCGGTCTGGCGAAAAGAAGGCCTTGAATTAAAGGGAAACTACCGCCACATGTTCCTTGCTTCTATTATAAATGCCGGGCGTATGTTTCTTTATTTAACAGCCTATAAGTTTACTTCCATCGGAAATGCGGTTGTCCTCTTTTATTCTTACCCCTTATTCGTCACGGCAATAGAGAGCCTGTTTTATAAACGCCCAATTCAAAATAAGCAATGGATATTTCTATTTCTGGCCTTTGCAGGGATAGTGCTCACCTATGCGGGGAAACCCTTCAGTTTCAAATCTAATGACTTTATAGGCATGCTTGCCGCTCTAGGGGCTTCTATAGGATATGCAATAACTGTGATCATGTTTAAAAAGGAAACACATAATTACAGTCAGAATCAAATTGTTATTTACCAGAATATTGCTGGCGTCATTGTCTTTTTACCGTTTTTATCGGGATTTCCTTCTGCGGAAATAGGTCATATGGGAATAGGCCTTATTTATGGGGTAGTGATTGGCGTGGTTGTCTTTAAACTATTCTTCTACGGACTCAAATTTCTTCCTGCTGCTACCGCCACCTCGTTAATGTATCTTGAAGTTGTAAGTGCCATTTTATTTGGATATTTTCTCCTGGACGAAAAACTTAGCTGGAATACTTATGCAGGCGGGACTTTAATATTGATAAGCAGTTTCTTTATTTCCAGATTGAATAGGAAACAGGCCCAGCTTAAGGTCGATTCAGTTTAAAGAAATATGCTTATCTTTTTCAGTATAATATAGTTAGAAAAGTTTAAAATGGGGAAGAAATAAAGACTGTATATTATAATATGGAGGAACAGAGATCCTTTAATATTATTTTCTTTTATACTTCTAATAAGGTTTATATAGATAAAATGAGAAAGCAATTTGGGGCAAAACCAACGAAGGAGGAACTGGAAAAATATTCCCGTTCCAGGAACTGGGACGGCGATAAATTTATTAACCTGGAAGAGACCGGAATGAGTATAAGTTTTCAGGATATTCCACAGCTTCTATATAAGCAGTTTTGCGAGAAAAAAGGAAGAGAACCAGAAAATCCCATTCCGGTAGCAGCGTTTAAAAGAGCTGATTTTTTAGAATCTTCAGAAAAAGCAAAATTTATATGGTATGGCCATTCTGTTGTTCTTATGAGAATAAAAGGACAAACCATCCTGATAGATCCCATGTTTGGGAATGATGCGGCGCCAATCTCACCATTTTCCGTAAAAAGATTTAGTAAGAACACCTTAGAAATCATTAAAGAGTTGCCCGAGATCGATCTCCTTTTGATCTCCCATGATCACTATGATCATCTGGATTACGACAGTATCAAAATCATAAGAGATAAGGTTAAGAACTTTGGCGTCGCTTTGGGGGTTGCAAGACATTTAAAAAAATGGAAAATTCCTTTGGAAAATATTACTCAATTCGACTGGTGGGAGCAGATAGATTTTGAAGGGATAAAGATCACCTTTACACCCACACGTCATTTCTCGGGTCGTGGTATAACAGACAGAGCTAAATCCCTCTGGGGCGGTTGGGCTTTTAAAACGTCAAATGAAAATATATGGTTTAGCGGGGACGGTGGATACGGCAAACATTTTAAAGAAATTGGTAGAAAACTAGGTCCATTTGATTTTGGTTTTATGGAATGTGGGCAGTACAATAAGAAATGGCATCAAATTCATATGTATCCAGAAGAAAGTGTTCAGGCGGCATTAGATGCTCGTGTAGGAAAGATCATGGCCGTTCATTGGGCGGGTTTTGCACTCGCACAACATCCCTGGAAAGATCCTATAGAAAGATTTTCAGATAGAGCTCAAGAAAAAGAAGTTACCGTATCTAAACCTCAAATAGGAGAATTATTTAGTGTGCAATCTATGCGTTCTAATAATTGGTGGGAAGAAATAGAATGAAGTTTTTCCTAACTTAAAGTCCGGATATGAAGAATCTTCATAAAATAGGTTTAGGGGGTGGCTGTCACTGGTGCACCGAAGCTGTTTTTCAATCCTTAAAAGGAGTGGAGAAGGTAGAGCAGGGGTATATTTCAACTGTTGCCAATCCCGAAATCTTTTGCGAAGGCGTCCTGGTATCTTTTGATCCCGAGTTTATAGATCTGGAAAAATTAATAGATATACATCTTCAAACACACCAAAGCACTTCCAATCATAGTATGAGGGCAAAATATCTCTCGGCTGTGTATAGTTTTACCTCTGAACAACATAGTAGGGTTGAAGGCATCTTGAATAAATTACAGGAAAATTATGCAATAGAATTTGTCACAAAAGCCTATCATTTTGGTGATTTTAAAGCTTCCAGGAAAGAAATATGGAATTATTATAAAACCGACCCTGAACGACCGTTCTGTAAAATATATATAGAGCCTAAATTAAATTTAGTGCGACAGAAATTTACAGAACAGGTTAAGAAATAGGAAGAAAGATTAAAAATTAACCTTAATAAAATCTGTAATGTTGCAGCTTAACTGATTTGTAATTCAAATGGAAAGGAAGGCAAATACGGTACTTATAATCCTGGCATTTTTCTCAATTTATGTGATCTGGGGCTCCACTTATTTATTGAATAAGATTGCTGTGGCAGAGTTACCTCCCTTTATGTTAGCGTCCATTAGATTCATAATTGCCGGGACCTTGATATTTGGCATATGTAAAATTTTGCGTTTAAGAACGGGTATAAGTAATTTGCAGTTGAAAAACACCGCCCTCGGAGGTTTCTTGTTTTTATGTCTTGGTAACGGTCTGGTGGTTTGGGCGCTTAAATATATGGATAGTGGTTTTGCCGCCCTGGAAATTTCAGCACAACCACTGGTAGTTCTTTTGCTTTTAAGGATCATTGATGGGAAAAAGATTAAAACAATGTCTATAATTGGAGTCTTTCTTGGAATATTAGGCATGTATATGTTGGTTAGCCAGCAGGAGGTCTTGAATAATAAAGATTCACTTATAGGTATGGGGATGATTTTTATATGCCTTCTTAGTTGGGCGTATGGAAGTATCTTTGTGAGCAAAGCAGACCTTCCGGCAAATTATTTTGTAAATACCGGGTACCAAATGTTATTTGGCGGAATTATGTTATTTATTACAAGTCTGTTATTTGGCGAACAATGGTCTTCACCGATCGCCTGGAGTGCTGAAGTTCAATTTTCGATGATTGTATTGATTTTCTTAGGGAGCATAGTGGCATTTACTTCCTTCAATTATCTTTTGAAAGTAGTTTCTCCCGAAAAAGTAGCAACCTCTACTTATGTAAATCCAATTATAGCGATGGTTTTGGGCTGGTATTTTTTAAAGGAACAGGTTACTGCGCAGTCTGCTTTGGCAGCACTGGTTTTATTGACCGGGGTATATTTTATGAATACAAAAAAACAACTGCTGATCTTCTCAAGATTTAAAGGCAGAATACGACGAAAAAAGATGGTAGATTGAAACTAATTAATTAGTTCAAAATATTAATCTGTCTAGAAGTAATTCAGGCTATTAGACAATATTATTTAAATCGTAAAAATTGCAGACCTCTTTTTAAAAGATATTCATAGTTAGTATATTATAAACTGCATTGTTAATTACTAATAATTTTTAGAGCAATGGAATAGGAGGTATATTAGAATGCGTGTGAAATGCAAATAATATATTATCTTCATTCTTTAAGCAGAATAAAAGGACAATTACTGATTTCTCGTCTAATTATCCTTTATAGCTATTACAAATTCGTTGTTCTAAAATTATTGGCGTTAACGTAAGTTCTCCTAACGAAAAACGATCATTAAACGGATATATATAAATCACAGAAAGTTGTTTGCAGCTATCTTCTTGGAATTAAATAAAAGGTAGAATTAATAAATGTAATGCTCTAATGGTCAATACTTTTAAAAGCGGGAAAGATCAGCATATTTAATACTATTCAATAAATCAAAAGCTCAGGTCCTATGTTACAAAATGTTTTATTAGAACGCGAAATATACTCTTCAGAAGAACATAAGATGACCCAAAAAATGATCCTGGATTTTATAAACAATGAAATTATGGATCAGATCAAGGAATGGGAAAAAAATGGTATGGTTAACCGGGAGATCTGGGAACGCGCCGGTGAATTGGGATTACTATGCATAGATATGCCTGAACAATATGGAGGAAGCGGATTGGATTTCAGCTTTAGCGCCTTATTCATTGAAGAGTTGGCGAAAAAAGGAGTTACTGGACCCGGTTTCTCCCTACATTCAGATGTGGTTGCTCCTTATCTCTTAAAGTATGGTACTGAGACTCAAAAGCAAAAGTATCTACCGGCTATGGCTTCTGGAAAAATGATTACTTCGCTTGGGATGACAGAGCCAAATTGTGGTAGTGATCTCCAGGCAATTACAACAACCGCGATAGACAAGGGAGATCATTATTTGGTAAATGGACAAAAAACCTTTATCACCAATGGTTACATGAGTGATATGTCTTTAGTGGCAGTCAAAACCAGAAAAGGAACAGACAACGAAGGAGTATCTTTATTGATCATAGAAAGTGATTTCGAAGGTTTTAAAAAGGGAAATCCTCTCAAAAAAATAGGGATGAAAGCACAGGATACCTGTGAATTATTTTTTGATAATGTTCAGGTCCCGAAAGAAAATTTACTGGGAGAAGAAGGCTCGGGTTTTAAAATTATGATGACCGAATTGGCCAGAGAGCGTTTAATTGTTGCACTGAATGCTATTGGCGGTGCAGAAGGAGCTATTGAAACTACCATTGAATACACATCTACAAGAACAGCTTTTAAACAACCCATTGCAAGCTTCCAAAACACACAATTTAAACTTGCCGAATGCGCTACGCAATTACAAATTCACCAGACTTTTTTAGATCGCTGTACCTTATTATTATCAGAACATAAATTATCTGCTGAAAGTGCTTCAATGGCGAAATATTCAGCAACTGAAATGCATAATAAAGTAGTAGATGAATGTCTGCAGTTATTTGGAGGTTATGGTTATATGTGGGATTATCCCATTGCAAGAATGTATGCTGATAATCGAGTTGCCAGAATTTACGCTGGAACCAATGAGATAATGAAAATATTGATCGCTCGTGGCTTGTATAAAGAATTGTTTCAGCAATTAAAACTAAAGAAGGATTCGATTAAAGGCTAAAACTAGGGTCGACAATGTTTAAACTCATTAAATATACTTTTCAATACCAATAAATTACCTAAATGAACTATAATTTATATTATGTAAAATAGAATATCTAGGAACATCTCCTTCCTTACTATTCTTATGCAGCCATTGAATTCCTTATTGCCATACTCCTTCCCTAAACCGCATAGCGAATTCAAATTTAGCAACTGTTTCCGATTAATCTCTAAATTAAAATCATGAACAATTGTTATAATTAGTAATTATGGAGTCTTAAATACTGAATTATAGATGTTTATGTTTTAATTTTGTTCCGACTAAGAAAGAACTTTACAGATGGGAACTCATCCTAACTCCATAATCAATTTACTTTCAATAGATGAAATTAAAGAAATTCATCATTTGAATTTCGGGGATATTTTTTTCCTGAAAAATACGATGGTGACGGAATTGAATGATGCTATTCATTTCGATTGGGAAAAAGCCATCCTGCTAATAGATCTCGCAGAAAAGTTCTATGGCAAAGAATTATTCATGAATTATATAGCCAACCGTATCTATGATTATTCGGTTGTTGCCCAGAATTGGCTGAAATTCTTTGAACAGGATCGTAAATTAAAAAGTTTTTCCATAGTTACCTATGGTCAAACCGGGATGACAAATATAATTATGGAACGCTTATTCTATAAAAAAGGAAAAATTCAGCATTTTACTAATCTTACCGAGGCGCTTAAATTTACCGGGGATCTTCCAGCCTAGTTTTCCTTAATTTCTCTAAGCTTACCCTGATAAGATATAGTTGATCTTTGGGAAGTATTTACAACAGTTCTAGCGTTATCATTTGGAAAAAGACTAATATAAAAATTCAGGGTTTCCCCACTTTTATCAACTTCAAATTCAACCTCTATATTTCCTTTACCGGGTTTTTCAACAATCTCAAACTTTTTTGCCAGGCCTTTGTATTTGATACCACCTTCCCCGTCATACCCGCCACCGGAATGCCTTACCCCAAAGTAAGGCAGGTAAATTTCCACACTATCACCTTGAAACCTAATAAAGTTCGTATTTCCGATAAGATTTATATTACCACCTCCCGAGGGATATGCCCATTCATTCTCAATCTCAAAATTACGGGAAGTCAACAAATCTTTCAATGCATTATATTTTTCGTTATCAAAAGAAGTATTTGCGCCACCACAGGAAACCAGTATAAAAGGAATTAAAATTAACCCAATAAACGTCATCCTGAACTTTCGAAATTTGAAATATTGAAGGGCATTCATAACTAAAAATTTTAGTCTTAAAAAGAGAATAATTTAATCATTTTCTTTCATATATATGAGCTTTAAGACAGATTATGCTTACAGCTCATTAACTCTTTGGCTTCTCTACCTCTTTTTTTAATTTCCCAAACTCAGTTTATGGGTTAGCAGAATTGGAAGTTTAATAAGAATGGAAATATAATACTCTATAAAAAAATCCGGCAACAATGATTTGCCACCGGATCTTTAATTATATTATTCTTATAGCTCTATTCCTCTTCATCTGAAGAGCCACTAATAGAGTCTAAAGTATCCTGTATGGCTTCGTCCTCTTCGCGGCTAACACCATGTTTATCTTTTTGTATTTTGAGATTACCATCACCATCTTTTTTCAATTTATCATCTTTCTCATGAAAATTGGAGGGTCTTCCGGAATTCTTTTGCCAGTCGGCTTGCTCATTACTTTTATCTTCAGACATAGTATTGCATTTTTTCTAATTTAATGATTTGAAAGAACGAATCCATCTGCTTTAGAATTCATTTAACAACGAATTATGGCATTTTCACATTAAAGACGAAAGCCCGGTATTTTAATAGCGCTACAAAAATTGTTGCTCCAATGGCATTACCTACAATGGTGGTTACCAGCGTTTGGAGGTACAGCAGGAAATCTATATCATCTGAGACCAGCATTCCCGCAAAGATCTCAATGTTTCCAATAATACTGTGATGGAGACCAGTAAACCCCATTACGGCAGTAATAAGATAAATAATAATAATCTCTGCGGTGGTTTCTTTTGAAGACGTAACCAGCCAGCTGAGTAATCCCATCAACCATCCGGCAAGAATAGCGCTCACTAAAATAGCAGCAATATCATTTTCAGCGAAATGTTCACCTATTTTAGCAACGGTATCGGTATTAAAAAGACCAAGTTCAGGACCAATCCAAAGTAATGTGAGAGCTATCAACATACCGCCCACCAGATTTCCGAGGATTACTATTCCCCATATCCTGAACAAACTAAACACACTTCTTCTTTTGTTAAGGACGGGAAGGGTAAGCAAGGATGTTTGTTCTGTAAATAGGATTGATTGTCCAAGAATTACCAGAACAAAACCAATAGGATACACAAAAGCTATAAGTTTAAAGAGCGTGGCCTCTTCTACTTTACCCTGAAAAAAACTGAATACTGAACATATCATTAAAAAGCTGAATCCTATTTCGAGTCCGGCAGTAAATGAACTTAGTAGAATGCTCATTCTGCTTCTATCATAAGTTTCGCAGCCTTCAATGATTTGTTGTTTCAGAATTTCACCATGAGTCTTTGTCTTTGTACTATCTTCAGATTCGGAGTTATTCAGCTCCTCTTCTACTCTCTGCTGTTCCTCCTGCTCTTTCCTGTCTTTTTCCGAATCCATTTGTTATTTTTTAGTCTACGCGTATAAAAATAAAGAATCCGGAAAGATAAAAACCTTCCGGATTCCCAATTACCTTAATATTAAATTTTAAATCTGCAGTTCCTCGGGTTTAATATTATTCCATAAGTCAAGTGCTTCTTCACGACAGATCTGAATCATTTTGAATTCTTCATGTCTTTTATCATCATTTGAAGCGTAAAACATATCGCTATACTTAAAACCGTATTCTTTCGCATCCTTAGCCGAGGCACCATAATAGATGTAATCTATATCTGCCCAGTAAGCGGCTCCCAGACACATCATACAGGGCTCACAACTGGTATATAAAACGCATCCCTTTAAATTAAGAGTTTTAAGTTTTCTACAGGCTCTTTGTATTACTCTTAATTCAGCATGTTGTGTACAGTCACCCTTACACACCACCTCGTTACGGGATTCAGCAATAATTTCGTCTCCTTTGGTCATTACAGCCCCAAATGGCCCTCCATTGTCCATAACTCTTCCTTCACGAGCCAATTTCAAGGCTCTTCTCATCATCTTCTTTTGTAAATCCTTAAATTCCATAACATTTATAAAAATAGGCATTTACCCACGGTTTATTGTCTATTTCACAGTATTTACCGCCAGATTAAGCACATTTTAGGGTTATAAGCATCAAGTCTAAAAATAGTCCTAAAACTTTGCTAAATGTAGCCTAAGGGACTTGGTCAGCCTTTAGGAAATAAGTTTATTTAATCAATCAAAAAAGTGAATAATATGGAAGTGATATTTGAATTTGTAAATATTGATAAAAGCCAAAGCCTGGAAGCTTTTACCCAGAAAAAATTAAATAAAATCGAGAATAAATATGATTGGATCGTTAGAGCCAATATTTATTTTAAAAGAGATGAAAATCAAAAACCAAACGGATATATTACTGAAATTAGATTAAGTGCTCCAGGACCGGAAATATTTGCCCAGTCTAACGTTGATTCTTTTGAAGCCTCAGTTGCTGAAACTGTTAAAGATTTGGACAGACAATGTGAAAAACGTAAAGCTAAAATGAGTACACATTAAATTTTATTGCGTTTTAGATATAGAAAAGCCCTTTCCAACGAAAGGGCTTTTTATTTTAATTAATTGAAAATTAATTCTAGGCCTTCAGTCCTTTTTCATCAAGTTTTTCTTTAAAGTCGTTAATAATCCCTCCTTTAAGTAAAATATTTATCTGGCGATCACTCATAGTATGTTTTGTTTCAAACTCTTCAGTTCCACCGGATTTCTTCTCCACCACTACCCTTATATTATTTCTATCTTTAATATCCTTTTTTA
>CAVZZT010000002.1:0-229064 GCA_963779835.1 uncultured Flavobacteriaceae bacterium | reverse complement strand
AGAATTTTTGAATCTGCGGGTCTTGGCGAAAGTACAGCCTTATTAAGTAGTATTGGAGTTGGTGCCATAAACCTTATTTTCACCTTATTTGGAGTTTTTCTTATTGATAAGGTTGGACGTAAAAAGCTCATGCTATTTGGTTCTATAGGATATATAATTTCTCTTAGCCTGGTAGCGGCAGCCTTTTTCCTTAATTGGGGAGGTATGTGGGTGCCTATTTTCCTATTCCTTTTTATTGCCTCACATGCGATTGGCCAGGGAGCTGTTATTTGGGTTTTTATCTCAGAAATATTTCCAAACAAACTGCGAGCTTCAGGTCAGGCTTTTGGGAGTTCCACTCATTGGGTACTTGCAGCAATAATTCCGTCGCTTGTACCATTACTTTTTTCAACCATAGGGCCTGGTTACGTATTTGCCTTTTTCGCTTTTATGATGGTTTTACAATTACTATTCGTCATTTTTATGATGCCTGAAACAAAGGGGAAATCTTTGGAAGACATAGGCCTTCATTTACCAGATAATTCGAACAATTCAACAACTTTAGAAATTAACACGAAATGATTAAAAACTTTTTAATACTATTTTCAGGTCTGACCCTTTTCTCCTTCGTCACATCCTGTGAAAATATTAATTCGAAGGAGAAACCTGATTACCTTACTTATAGTGCACATAAGGAAATGGAATCTAGTGATCGCTTAAGGCCCAATTACCATTTTACTCCTAAAAAAAACTGGATGAATGATCCGAACGGAATGTTTTTCTATAAGGGTCAATATCATTTATTCTTTCAACATTATCCAGACGGGAATACGTGGGGACCAATGCACTGGGGACATGCCGTTACAGAGAATTTAATTGAATGGGATGAAAAACCTATTGCCCTCTATCCGGATGAATTAGGCTATATTTTTTCGGGTAGTGCCGTAGTAGATTTAGACAATACTTCAGGCCTCGCAGAAGATGGAAAAACACCAATTGTAGCAATGTTTACTTATCATGATGCGGAAGCTGAAAAAGATGGTTCCGAAACTTTTCAATCGCAGGCTATTGCTTATAGTCTTGATCAAGGGCAAACCTGGAAAAAATATGAAGGAAATCCGGTAATAAAAAATCCTGGCATTCGCGACTTCAGAGATCCCAAAATCCAATGGGATGAAATGAAAGAGCAATGGATTATGGTTTTATCTGCACAGGACAAATCACTTTTTTATACTTCAAAGAATCTTATTGATTGGGAATTAGCCTTTGAGTTTGGAAATAAAATCGGGGCTCATGGAGGTGTTTGGGAGTGTCCCGATTTTTTTCCGATTAAAGTAAAGAATAGTAATGAGACGAAGTGGGTGCTTATTCAAAGCCTTAACCCCGGAGCCTACAATGGAGGTTCAGGGACACAGTATTTCGTTGGAGAGTTTGATGGTGAAAATTTTAGTTTAGTAGATGATCAACAGAATCTTGAAGCTAACCATTCCTATTGGTTGGATTTTGGCAAAGATAATTATGCAGGTGTTACCTGGTCAAATACCAATTTGAATAAAGACCGCAAATTATTTATTGGTTGGATGTCTAACTGGCAATATGCGGAGAAAGTTCCCACAACCAAATGGAGAAGCTCTATGACTTTTCCTCGTGAACTAACTTTAGTCAAAAAGCAAAACAATTCATATCGTCTATTTTCTGAACCAGCAAATCAAATTGATGAAATTTCAAAACAAAAACGAAAAAAAGCTGAGGTTAAATCTTCTGGAAATCGATTAATAATAGCAGATGATTCTCTCGTGGAGATGGACAAATTACGTTTAAAATTAAAAATTCCAATTTCCGATAATGAAACCTATACTTTCAAATTATCGAACGTTAAAGGAGATTTATTGGAATTTGGTTTTCATTC
Source organism: uncultured Flavobacteriaceae bacterium (assembly GCA_963779835.1). GTDB lineage: Bacteria > Bacteroidota > Bacteroidia > Flavobacteriales > Flavobacteriaceae > Christiangramia. Next base: position 227,176 of record CAVZZT010000002.1, on the reverse strand, counting down.
AGCCGATTCAACATTTTTCATTGATCGAAGCAGATCTGGAATAGTAGACTTTAGCAACAACTTCGCAGAAAAAATTTCTAAAGCTCCCAGAACTTCGGATGATGATCTATTAGAGGTTGAAATTTTACTAGATAAAACCTCAATTGAACTTTTTTATGATGAAGGAGAAACTGTGATGACAGAAATATTTTTTCCTAATTCGCCCATGACGCAACTAGAGCTTTTAACCTCTGAAGATAGTTTTACAATAGAGGACCTTAATATTTACCAACTAGAACTAAACTAAAACATATGAAAATAAGAGTATTACTAAGTCTTTTGATTTTACCAGTTTGGCTTACTGCACAGCAAATAGATGTAACAGGGACAGTTATATCAGCTGATGACAATATTCCGCTATCAGGGGTGTCGGTGTCAGTGAAAGGTACATCAAAAGGTACAGCTACCGATTTTGATGGAAATTACCTTTTAAATAATGTGAACGAAGATGCTACGCTGGTTTTCAGTTATCTGGGTTTTGTAAGTCAGGAGATTTCGATAAATGGAAGAACCCAAATAGATTTGAAAATGAAAACTGACTCCGAACAATTAGATGCGGTTGTTGTAACTGGATATCAGAAAGAAAGAAAAAAAGATATAACAGGAGCAGTATCGGTAGTGGATGTAGAAGAAATGAAAAAACAGACTGCCGCTAATCCAATTAGAGCACTACAAGGAAGAGTCCCTGGAATGTTGGTAACGGGGAATGGAGAACCGAGTTCTCCAACTACAGTTAGAATTCGAGGAATAGGAACTCTTAACAATAATGATCCTCTTTATATTATTGATGGAGTGCCAACCAAAGCTGGTATGCATGAACTCAATCCTAGAGATATAGAATCAATACAAGTTTTGAAGGATGCTTCAGCAGCTAGTATTTATGGTTCACGAGCAGCAAATGGGGTTATTATTGTAACAACCAAAGACGGTAAAATAGGTAGAGCTACCTTAAACATAGATGCATACACTTCGGTTTCTAATTATACTACAAAAACAGAAATGTTGGATACGGAAGAATACGGACAAGCTTTGTGGCAGGCTTATATTAATAATGCTACTGATCCAAATTCAAATAGTGTCCAATACCGTTTTGACTGGGGAGTGGATTCAGAAACCGGCAGGCCTTTTCTTAATGAAGTTCTGGTGCCGGAATATCTTGATGACGAAGGAACTTTAAGATCGTCTAACACCGACTGGTTTGATGAAATTACCAGAATGGGGATTATACAAAATGTAGATATGTCCCTTTCTAATGGTAACGAGCAGGGTAATTATTATTTCTCTTTAGGTTATTACAATAATGAAGGAATTATTAAGACTACAGAGTTTAATCGACTTTCAGCTAGAATCAATTCCGATTATAAAATTTTTGATGGGAATGTAACTATTGGTGAAAACTTAAGTATAACCAAAACCAATGAAGTAGGAGGTTCGCCTATAAATGAAGCCCTACAAGCCTTACCGATAATCCCTGTAAGAACAGTAGATGGAATGGGTTGGGGTGGACCAGTAGGAGGTATGAATGACCGTCAAAATCCTGTTAGATTACTAGAGGATAATAAGCAAAATGATTACGATTTCCTTAGAATATTCGGAAACTTTTATGCCGAAGCACACCTTCTCGAAGGCCTTAACCTTCGAACCAGTATTGGAATTGACTACGGTAATTACTTTGCTAAAAACTTTAGAAAAAGATATGAGTCAGGTTACCTGAACAACCCGGTTAATAGACTCGAGACTAATCAAAGTCATAACCTGAAAACAACATGGTCTAACACATTAAATTACGATCATACATTTGGAGATCATAGCATTAATGCATTGATAGGTACAGAGCTTTATCGGGAGAAATTCAATTCTTTCTGGGCATCAAGAGAGGATTTCGTGGTTGAAGATGAAGATTTTCTTTATCTCGATGCAGGAACTGGAGAGAAGAACAATAGTGGAAGCGGAGCCGAAAATGTTTTAATGTCTTATTTCTCCAGAGTTAATTACTCTTATAAAGATCGCTATCTGGCATCAGGAACTTTGAGATATGATGGGTCTTCGAGGTTTGGGCAAAATAATAGGTATGGGCTCTTTCCAGCTTTTTCACTGGGATGGCGTATAAGTGAAGAAAATTTTATCAATGAAAACCTGGATTTTGTAGATGATCTTAAGTTTAGATTTGGATGGGGAGTAACAGGTAATCAGGAAATAGATAATAATGCGATTTATAATATTTATCTCACTGACTATGCAAATACCTCTTATGATATTAATGGAGTGGGAAGTGGTGTATTACCATCTGGGTACAAACTAGTGCAAAATTCTAATCCAAATTTGAGATGGGAAGAAAGTATTATGACAAACTTCGGAATTGATTTTGAACTTTTCGATCAAATTCTCTACGGAAGTGCTGAATATTACGTCCAAGAAACAGAAGACATTCTTTTACTTCCACCATATATCGGTGTATTAGGAGAAGGTGGTAACCAATGGGTGAATGGAGCATCAATGGAGAATAAGGGGTTTGAAGTTAGCCTTGGGGCAAGGCTAAATATTACGGATGATCTATATATTAATCTTGATGGGAACATAAGCCAGTACCGCAATAAAATTACCAACTTGCCTAATGAGGTGGTGAATGCATATGGAGGTGATGGACGAGGTCAGAATATTTTAGGACGACCTATTAATTCTTTCTTTGGGTATGTTGCCAATGGCCTTTTTAGAACGGAAGATGAAATAGCAAATCATGCTGATCAGCCAGGGAAAGGATTAGGGAGAATTCGTTATGTAGATTTAAATAATGATGGTGTAATTAATGATTTCGATCGCACATGGATTGGCGTACCACATCCCGACTTTACCTATGGCTTGAATGCCAATATCACTTTCCATCAATTTGATTTATCATTTTTGTTACAAGGTGTGTCTGGGGTTGATGTGGTAAATGATTTCAAATTTGCAACAGATTTTTGGAGTGTCTCCGAAACAGGATCTAATAAGGGTGCCAGATTGCTAGATGCATGGTCTCCAACAAATCCAAATTCTGATATACCTGCCATAGCCTTGACCGATTCTAATTTTGAATCTAGATTCTCAACTTATTTTATTGAGAATGGATCTTATCTAAAACTGCGGAATGCTCAAATTGGCTACACTTTCGATAAAAGACTTGTGGAGGATTTAAAGATTCAAAATCTAAGAATCTATGCAGGTGGCGATAACCTTGCACTTTTGGCTAAAAGTGATTCTTTCACAGGAATAGATCCTGAGAACCCCGGCTATGGATATCCAAATCCTATGATAATTACAGCCGGTCTTAATTTGAAATTCTAAAAAATTGAAGAACATGAAAAGATATATTACAATTTTAGTGCTTTGCTTTTTTTTCTGTACTTCCTGTGAGGATGTGCTAGATGTGGATCCAAAAGGAGTATTAAATGAAGGGCAAATTAACACACCGGAAGATGCCGAAAAATTTGTTATAGCGGCATATTCCCAGTTAGGAAACGATGAGATCAACAGGCCATTTAGCTTATGGCAATATGGAGATATGCGTGCGGATGATGCTTATAAGGGCGGACGTGACCCAGGTGATGGCCAGGGATTTCATTTTATGGAAACATTTACTAATATTCGACCAGATATGTGGGAGATAGATGGTTTGTGGTTTCATTTGTATATAGGTGTTCGAAGAGCTAATGAGGGTTTACGAATTCTTCAGAATTTCACAGAAGAAGAATATCCTCAGTTGACCACTCGTCAGGCAGAACTAAGGTTTATTAGAGCTCATTTTTATTTTGAATTAAAAAGGTTATTTAATCGAATTCCATATATAGATGAAAATGTTCCGGCTGCAGATTATAAACTTATAAGCAATGTAGAACTAACAAGCCAAGAGGTCTGGGAAAATATAGCTGCCGATTTTGAATTCGCAGCAGAAAACCTACCTATGGTACAACCACAAATTGGCCGTGCCGATCAGATAGCCGCATATGCATACTTATCTAAAACCAGATTATATCAGGCTTATGAGCAGAATGATCAGTATAATGTAACCAACATCAATCAGGAGTTATTACAAAAGTCTATAGCTGCTGCGGATAAGGTGCTATCTTCTAATCACAGTCTTGAATCAGATTTCGCTAATAATTTTCTATCAGGACCGTACGAAAATGGACCAGAATCTGTATTTGCAGTTCAATTCTCTACAAGCGATGGTACTGCTAATGGGCGATTGAATTTTGGAGATATGCTAACCGTGCCACAGGGTCTTGGCTGTTGTGATTTTAAAAAGCCTTCGCAGAATCTGGCAAATGCATTTAAAACTGATGAAAATGGAGTTCCATATCTAGATAGCTTTAATTCTGAAAATATCCATTTTGATACAGATAATGTAGATCCTCGGTTAGATCATACCATAGCCCATCCTGGAAATCCCTGGAAATATGAGACGGATTTAATTTTTGAAGAAGGATGGAGCAGGACGCCTGAAATTTACGGTTACTATAACTCCTTAAAGGAGAATGTGCAGTCAGATCAATATGAAAATGTAGATCCATTTTATGGAAACTCAAAGGCTAGAATAATTCTACGTTATAGTGAGGTTATGCTTAATAAGGCTGAAGCTTTGATAGAGCTAGGACGACATGATGAAGCTTTACCGCTGATTAACGAAATAAGAGAAAGAGCTTCCAATAGCACCGAGAAATTGGTGAATGCTAACGGAAATTTACTGGCAAATTATAAGGTTGAGCAGTATATGCCAGGAGTAAATATAAACTGGTCACAAGAAAATGCGAGAAAAGCCGTACGGTATGAGAGAAGAATTGAACTGGCACTTGAGGGAGAACGCTTTTTTGATCTGGTTCGTTGGGGTATTGCTGAAGCTGTATTAAATACATATTTAAACACAGAGCAAACTAGAAGAGATTTTCTTCAGGGATCATCCTTCACTGCTGGTAAACACGAATATCTTCCAATTCCTCAAAACCAGATTTTTTGGAGTGAAGATCGCTATGTTCAAAACCCAGGTTATTGATTTATGAAAAAATTTCATGTAATAATATTGATTCTTTTCATGGGTAATTCCTTTTTGGGAAGTGCTCAGTACGATGAACCATATCGTCCACAATATCACTTTAGCCCTGCTAAGGGCTGGATAGGTGATCCAGATGGTTTGATATTCTATGAGGATAACTATCATCTTTTTTGGTGGGGCCATGCTGTTTCCAAAGATCTGGTTCACTGGGAACAACTGGAATATCCTATGAAAGGTGATCCAGGAGACTTTAGTTATTTTTCTGGATCGGTAGTGGTGGATAAAAAAAATGATGCTGGTTTTGGTAAGAATAGTATGATTGCTTTCTATACTAGGCATTATCCGGGAGATACCTTACCGGAAGCTCAAGCAATATCAGTTAGCCAGGATGGTTTACGATTTGACTATTACGATAAAAATCCAGTTCTGGATATTAATAAAATATTTTTTAGAGACCCGCAGGTTTTCTGGTATGAAGAAACTAATAAATGGATCATGGCAGTTTCGTTACCCGCAGAACAAAAGATCCAGTTCTATGATTCGACAGATTTAAAAAACTGGCGATACTTAAGTGAATTTTCAGGTCTGGGAGTTCAGAATTCCTTTTGGGAATGTCCTGATGTTTTTAAAGTTCCAATTGAAGGAAAGCCAGGAGAACACCGTTGGGTTCTATTTATTGGTAGAGGCCCTAATAGAGTACAGTATTTTGTTGGTGATTTTGATGGAAAAAGCTTTCAAGCAGATTCTAACACCACAGATTATTTAAAAAATGGAACCGGAATTCCAGGAAAAATTATTCAAAATTTTGAGGATAGTAAATTTTCAGTTGATTCAGTTACGAAAAAAGGTTTTTTAGGAGAGCACTATCTAACTAGCACAAATTCAAATAACTGGAAATCTAGAACATTTAAAATATCAAAACCAGCAATCAATTTTTTAATAAGCGGAACTGATTCCAGTAATACTTTCAACCTAATCATTAACGATAAGGTTGTAAGAAGTGCCTCAGGTAAAAATGATGATATATTTCGCTGGAAAGGATGGGATGTTTCAGAGTTCTTAGGAAAGCAGGCCTATGTTACTTTTGAGAATAATCAAGCATCATTGGCGATAGACCATATTTTAGTTTCAGGTAAACTTTGGAATACTAATCTGGAACATGGATTATGGCTGGATTACGGGAATGATTTTTACGCGGCTAGAACGTGGCGTGATTATGACGGAAATTTAAAGGATAAGATTATGCTTGGTTGGATGGGTAACTGGGAATATGCTAATATGGTTCCAAGTACCTGGGGGAAGGGTTTTGAATCACTACCCAGAATTCTAAAACTTCGAGAAAAGGACAATGGTTACAGACTAGTTCAGGAAGTTACCCCACAATTTAAAAAACTGAGATCTGATTCTATTGTGTTGAATAATATTGAATTAGAACGGGAATTGAAGCTTGACCAGATTACCCCTTTTGAAAACTCATATGAGATGGAACTTTCAATAAAGCTTCCGAAAAAAGGAGAAATATATTTAGAGTTACAAAAGGGTGCTGGTAGGTCCTTGAAATTATTCTACAATTCTACAACCCAACTTTTTTCAGTAGATCGAACGAATGTAACAAATTCTGACAAATTAGAATTTTTGAAAAAATTCAGCGACGTGATGAGGGCACCGGTGAATGCTGATAATGGTAAACTCCAATTTAGAATATTTGTTGATCGCTCTTCCGTGGAAATTTTTACGGGTCAAGGTGAAAAAGTATTTAGTGTACTTACGTACCCAGGTTCTGCACAAAATAGTGCAACCATTAGTACTGAGCAAAATGGTGTAACTATCGAAAAACTTAAAGTATGGAAGTTGAATTCCATATGGAATAAAAAATTAAATAAAACTAAATAAAATGAGAAACATGAGTATTAGAAAAATGCCTATTTCCAGGTTCTTTATGGGTTTATTGTATTGCTGTGTATTATTATTAATGTCATGTGATAAAGATGATGCTGGAAATTCAAGTTTCGATCTTGACGAACCTGTACAATTAACTTCTTTTTCAATTGAAGGAGTTGATGGGAGTATAGATCAAAATGAAGGGACTATTAAATTTCAACTACCTTACGGGATATCAATAAACAATATAGTTCCCAATATTAGTCTGCCCGACGGAGCTACTATAGATCCTGGATTGGAGGAAGCTATAAGTCTTGCTCAGCCTGTTACATATACTGTAGTTAACGGAAATCTTTATAAAGATTATACAGTTTCAGCAAAAGTAAATAAACCAATTTCAAGTTTTTCATTAAATGGAAGCCAGGGTTCAATCAATGACAATACAAATTCTATTTCTGTGACCCTTCAGGGTGAGGATTTAGACATAGCAAATTTACAACCTGAGATTACTTTGACCGAAGGCGTGTCTACCGATCTGGATTTTACATCACCCATGGATTTTTCAGAGCCTGTCTTGTTTACTGTAACAGGACACGGGACAAGTGAAACTTATACCATTACAGTTTCCACACCGAACAGTGGTTCAAAAGCAGCATTTTTAGGCATTGCTGCAACGCGATCTGAGATCACCGATCCTGATGAAAAAGCGGCAGCAGAATGGTTTTTCTCAACTTATGGGAACGCTGAGTACATTTCTTTTCAGGATATAAAAGATGGAATTCAACTCGATTATTCTGTAATCTGGTGGCATTACGATTCTAGTATGGAATTACCAGGGATAGCCTTGGAAAATGCTGTAGTAGAAAAATTACAGTCTTTTTATGCAGATGGAGGGGGGATACTTTTGTCAACTTTTGCTACAAGATATGTAGAAGCACTTGATCTGGTACCTGACGGAAAGGGGCCAAATAATGTCTTTGGAGATTTCCTTCCGAACGGATTTGTAGATGAAAATAATTCATGGGGAATTTCATTCAGAACTCGTACAGAACATCCAATCTTTCAAGGCCTCGAAACTTTTGAGGAAGGCAAAGCAAAATTTTTAGAGAAAGGGACCTTTAGACTCAATCATACCGCCTGGTGGTTTTTACCTGAATGGGGAGGATATGAAAATGGTGAAGGATGGCGTGAGCAAACAGGAGGAATAAACCTGGCTAGTGAAGACTGGGATGATACACTAGATGGTCGTGTAGCTATTGCTGAATTTCCTGCTGATAATTCAAATGGGAATGCCATCGTCATCGCATTTGGAGCCTATGACTGGCATAATGAAACTAATGCTGATGGAGTTCCGAGTGCACCTAATGGTTTTTTAAATAATATTCAGCTGCTTACTAGAAATTCGATCGATTATTTAGAAGCAGAAGAATAAAAAACAAAGAGATGAATAAGCATATAGATATAATATCTGTAATTATTTTACTAGCATTTTTAGGAGGATGTAGTAAAGGTGATGACATTGACGAAATTCCCCCGATAACACCCACAGTAGGTAATTTGGGAATTTATCCAATGCCATCTTCGGGTTGGATGGGGGAGTCTGACCCCTATAATACAACGGGTTGGACAGCAGATGTAATGCCATATTATGAAAATGGACAATTTCATATGTTCTTCCTACATGATGCTCAGAATAAGCCAGCAGGGGAAGGTTTTCATGATATTCATGAATTTGAGACAGAAGACTTTGTGAATTATGACTATAAAGGGAGAGCTATTGATTATGGTAATCCAGGACAACCAGATTTTGCTATAGGGACTGGTTCCTTAATAAAAATTGATGAAACCTATTATTATTACTACACCGGTCATAATGGTACTTCTTCATTTTTAGAAGAAAATCCTAGAGAAAGTGTGTTACTTGCCACAAGTGAAGATCTTGAGAATTGGACGAAGCAAAGAGAATTTAAGATTACTGCACCTGAAGGTTATTATGATTTTGAATTTAGGGATCCTCATGTCTTATACAATGAAGAATTTAATGAATATTGGATGCTAGTTAGTGCACAAACAGATGCAAGAAAAGCAGTGATATTATTTTTTACAACCCAAAACCCTTCTACTGATAATTGGACAGTCCAAGAACCATTATATACAACTACAAATGAAGAGAATTACTTGATGATGGAAGTGCCAGATCTTTTTAAAATGGGAGATTACTGGTATTTAATATTCTCTGAAAACTGGAAGGATAGGATTACGCATTACAGGGTGGCAACCAGTTCTAAAGGTCCCTGGGAAAAGCCAGTTAATGATATGGTTGATGGCCAATATTTCTATGCAGGAAAAACCGTTACGGATGGTACTAACCGTTATCTGGCAGGTTGGACTGCTAGGAAAACTCCAGAAGCAAATTCAGGAAATAAAGATTTTGGAGGAAACTTGGTAGTTCATCAATTGAATAAACAAGATGATGGAAAACATCTAGCAGTCAATTCACCATCTTCCTTTTCATCTGAATTTCCAAATTCAAATGATGTGGTAGTTAAAGAAATTTCCAGTGGAGTTTTAGAAAATGGTAATAATTTTGAAATAGATGCTTCGGATGGACAATCTAAAGTAGTATTCCAGAATTTAAATGGTTCTTCAATGGTTTCTGGAACCGTTTCAATAAGTGAGGAATCAAATGCGGGTATTTTTCTAGGTGGAAATAATAATCCTTCGGAATCCTTTCGCATTCAGTTAGAGCCAAGAAATAATAAAATAATTACAATCAATAATGGAGCCTTTGAAAATGTAGTGTATTATAACTTTGATTCAAATACTGAATATGAATTTGAATTATACATAGAAGGTTCAATAGCTGTTCTTTATTTAAACGGAGAGGTAGCTTTAAGTAACAGAATCTATAATATTTATGGATCAGCTTGGGGGATATATGGTGAATATGGATTGGCTGATTTTAGCAATCTTCAGATTAACCAAGATTAAATAATTAAAATGAGAAAATAAATGTCAGTAGTTTGTTTTGGAGAGGTTCTTTGGGATGTACTTCCCAGTGGTGAAAAAATTGGGGGTGCTCCCTTAAATGTTGCACTGAGACTGAATTCATTGAATGTGGATTCTACGATCATCAGTAAAGTTGGAAAGGATCAATATGGGGAAAGACTAATTGAGTATTTGAGTGAGAATGGTCAAAATCATATAATCCAAAGGGATGAAGAATATGAAACCGGAGCTGTCGATGTGAAAATAGACCAGGCAGGAAATGCTTCTTATACTATTAAGTTTCCGGCGGCCTGGGACCATATTGAATATACACAAAACCTGAAGAAAAAGGTCTCCCATGCTGATTACTTCGTATATGGAAGTTTGGTTAATAGAAATGAAGCTTCCAGAAATACTCTCTTTAAGCTTCTTGAGGTAGCTAATTATAAGGTTCTGGATATAAATTTGCGAAAGCCTCACTATAATATGGATACCTTGATTGATCTAATGTCTTTCGCAGACTTTATAAAACTAAATAAGGAAGAACTTGAGGAAGTTTGTAACTATATAAATGAGTCAGAAATTACATCGGTTACCGAAATGCTTAAGTTGTTGTCTACTCATACTAAGACTAATCATATTTGTGTTACCCAGGGAGCTTGTGGAGTAACCTTATTTCACGAGGGTGATTTTTATGATAATACAGGCTTCTTGGTAAAAGTAAAAGATACCGTGGGCGCAGGAGACTCTTTTCTTGCCGGTTACATATCCCAATTAATTCTGGATAAAAGACCAAATATGGCCTTGGATTTTGCCTGTGCTCTTGCAGGACTGGTAGCTTCTAAAGCTGGAGCAAATTCTACCGTTACTCAAGAGGAGATTAATGATTTACTCTGGGTTGATAGTTAATTTTCAAAGCGAATTAAACACCTAATTTTTTATTGGAATTATCTTTTAAACCTTGTTTTCTCAAGGATGGAGCGTTAATAAATTATTTAAATATTTATATCTAGTTTCTGGACTGGACTTAACCGGAGATCTAGTGAATATTTTTATTTTGAAAATTTTTTAAATATTTCCTTTAATGGTTCATGTTGCTTAGAAATTGGGGAGCGGGTAGGCGCATTTTTAAGAGTGTTATATTTATAAGATTTACCATCTGGCCTGCGCATTAGATCATGGTTTATAAACAGATTCTTTAGGGTTATCGCGTTTTTAGGAAATGTTTTAATAAGATATTCGTAAAATTCCCTGCAGCTGGGGCCATCCATTTTCAGATGAATTTTTGAACTATGGCTATTCCAGTCCTTTAAGTAAAACATTCTTAAAATCCTCTATAGAAGTTTCTTCCTGGTCAATCAGATCAAACCGGATCATCTCATTATATAATCGGTCTATTTGAGTATCTGAAATGGATAAGTTGAAATTAGTGGAAGGTTTAGCAGTTTTGATTCTTAGCTTTTCTGAAAAAGAAGATTCAAATTTTTCTCCCCATGAAACGAGGCAGAAAAATACACCTAAGAAAAATACAAGAAGAACTAATAACTGGATTGGTACACCTGAGCTTTCATAAGTTTGATGAAAAGTAAACATCAGGTGCATGAAGCTTAGGCCAGTCAGATGAAAAAGAATTCGTGGTTTTTCCAGGTATCCGGTTATGCCGAAGTTTGAATTAATAAAGTAAAATAGGATTATGGGCACATAATGAATGGCCAAACGGCTATAAATATAGATGAATGCCAGGCTAGACAAGTATGTAATAACATCAAAATTCATAATCCATCTGAAGCTCTGGTATTAAATAGGCGGCTTCTTTTTTCTTCTTATCTACAATTTTAGCATATACCTGTGTGGTTCTTATTTCTTTATGTCCAAGTACTTTGGAAACCGTATAAATATCAGCTCCATTTTCAAGTAAAAGAACAGCATGAGTATGTCTAGCACTGTGAAAAGTTATATGCTTGGTAATACCGGCCCGCATACACCACCTTAGAATTTCCGCATTAAAATGAGCTCCGTATTTTAAACCCTGAAAAACCCGATCATTTTCCTTTCTTCTTTTGCCCAGCAAGTTTCTGGCCTGATCAGATATATACTGATATTCCTGACCAGCTGTTTTCTTCTGCTTAAAAATGAGTCGGGAACCTTCTTCCTGATCTCGTACTTCTGCCCAGGTAAGCTTATTGATATCACTCCATCTTAAACCGGTTAAGCAGCTAAAAAGAAAAGCATTTTTTAGAATTTGATGTTTACACCTGGCTTTAGCAAGTCCCTGTAATTCATCATGGGTTAAATACTCTCTTGAGGTTTCTCCCTGGGCAAATCCTTTTACAGTGGTTGCAAAATTTCTGCGGGTATAGCCATCATCAAACGCATTTCTTAAAGCAGCTTTGAATTTATTATAGTAAGTGTATTTCGAGTTTTGAGATAGGGGAGTTTTGGATTTTGTTTTCGCAGTTTTATTCAGGTGTTTTTTAAAGCCCAGGACAAATTCCTCATCTATATCTTCAAAGGTTATTTTTCGCTTTTTACAATAATCCTCCAGGTGGTTCTGAGCTGCATCCCAGTTGTCATAATTGCCCTTACTCTCGTAACGTTCTTCTTTTAATTTTTCGTAGTAGGTTAGAAATAGCAATTTATCTTTAGTCCGGTCTTTAATACCGTATTTTCCCTGGGCATATTCAGCCCGACGAATGGAAAGAATCTGTTCAGCTCTTAAGAGGGTTTCTTCATTTTCCCTTTTCTCTGAAGGATTCTTAGGATTTATATAGAGGTATTCTTTTAAGTATTCAAATTCCCTATTATTTTTTGATTTTCCATTCTTGTCAATAATTTTGCCTTTATAATAGTCGATATATAGACTATACTTGCCAGTAGCTAATTTCTTCTTTCTCAGATTAATTTTCATATCTCTGTCTTTCCAATAAAGATAAGATAAAAAACTTTATGAGGTGCACTTTGTGCATCTGATCTTCTAATTTTAACAACGGGGTGCACTTAAGGTGCATTACGAGGTGCACAATGGGTTGAAAACGGAAAACATTCAAAATAAAAATGAGGCTTTAAAGCCCCATTATTATTGAATTTGATATCATTTGATATCAAATGATATCAAATAAAATTTGCTGTTTATTTTCCAATACAAAAATTCGCAAAAATATTACCCAGCAAATCATCATTTGTGATCTCACCGGTAATTTCACCAAAATGCTGCAATGCCTGGCGGATATCGATTGCCAGCAGGTCTCCTGAGAGATCAGCATTCAAACCGTCCTCTACCTTATTGATCTCTTCTAGGGCTTTTAGAAGGGCGGCATAGTGCCTGGAGTTCGTAACTATAGTGTCGCTATTGCGCAATGCTCCGGTATTTACAAATTTTAGAAGTCTTTCTTTTAGTTCTTCAACACCAACATTAGTTTTTGCTGATAATAGCAGAAACTGGGCTCGTTCCGCATGACTGGAAATATCTTCCAGTTTAGCCTTTAAATTTTGTACTTCTTCTTCGGCAAGTCGGTCTGTTTTATTGGCGATGATCAGTAATGGTTTTTGTGGAAATTTGTTCTTGATCTTTTCAATTTCAATGCGTACCTCCTGAAGCCTTTCTCTGTTTACAGCAATTTGCGAGCTATCAACCAAATAGACCACCACCTGCGCCTGACTAATCTTTTCAAAGGTTTTTTTGATCCCTATACTTTCCACCAAATCTTTGGTTTCACGTATTCCGGCCGTATCTATAAATCTAAATCCAACGCCGCCAATACTCATTTCGTCTTCAATGGTATCTCTGGTGGTTCCGGCAATTTCCGAAACTATTGCCCGCTCTTCATTTAATAAGGCATTAAGCAATGTAGACTTACCAACATTCGGTTCCCCAACAATGGCCACGGGAATTCCATTTTTCAATACATTTCCGGTAGCAAAGGAATCGATCAGTCTTTTTAAAACGGTCTGTATTTTCGAAACCAGCTCTTTAAATTGATCTCGATTGGCAAACTCTACATCCTCTTCGGCAAAGTCCAGTTCCAACTCAATAAGGGAAGCGAAATTCAACAATTCTTCACGTAGTTTCTGAATTTCATTGGAGAAACCGCCACGCATCTGTTGCATGGCCATCTGGTGAGAAGCGGCATTTTCAGAATTTATAAGATCGGCAACAGCTTCTGCTTGGCTTAGGTCCATTTTAGCATTCAGGAATGCGCGGAGTGTAAATTCCCCGGCTTCCGCAGAGCGGCATCCTTTTCTGATCAATAATTGAATGATTTCTTGCTGAATATATGGGCTACCGTGACAGGATAACTCCACTGTTTCTTCCCCTGTATAAGATTTGGGTGCGCGAAAAACGGAAGCCAGCACTTCATCAATCGTTCTTTCACCATCCATCACATTTCCCAGATGAATTGTATGTGTAGGTTGCTTAGCAAGATCCTTTTTGCTTTTAGCTTTAAAAAGCGGGGCAACAATATTCAGCGCATCAGGTCCTGAAACTCTAATTATGGCAATCGCACCGGCACCTGAAGGGGTAGCAAGGGCAACAATAGTATCATTCAATTTCATGTGGCAAATTTATAAAAGAAATCATTGCCGAGCTTAATTCTGTAACAAACCTCAGTTTTCCTCGTCTTTTATATAGAGACCATCATTAACCATCAAAAAATTAAAAATGAGAGAAGACAAACAAATGTTAGTCATGACGCACCTTAGTCAATTACTGGACCTGGTGACGGGAATAGGGGGATTTGTAGTTCCGCTAATACTATGGCTAACGCAAAAAGATAAAGTAGCAGGAATGGATATGCATGGGAAAATGATCCTGAACTTTCAAATAAGTATTTTCATTTATTCCATCCTCTGTATTCCGCTTATTCTTTTGTTCGGACTGGGATTTCTGGGATTGATCGTAATAGGATTGATCGCTTTAATTTTACCAATAATGAATGCCCTAAAGGTTAGTAATGGAGAAATGCCCTATTATCCCTTGACTATAGAATTTCTGAAATAGATAAGTATTTATTAGTAGGAAATGAAACTATAATAAATTAAAAAACATCATCCTGATGTGTCACCTTGAGCGTAACCGAAAGGTCAGAATCTCAAATTAGTGAAGATTAAAATGAATTAGAAGCTGAAACGAGTTCAGCTTGACGAAAAAATATTTTAGTAGTTGGTTTTTTTAGTTAGTTAAAAAAAGCCCATTCAAATTAATGAACGGGCTTTCTTTATTTTTCGAATTTCTTATTGCTCGCTCCCTTTTGGGAGGTTCGGAGAGGGCTTAATTATTAAGCATTACCGGCATAACCAGCATAGTGATCTTTTCGCCAGGATCTAATCCGTCAACCGGAGTTAGAATTCCAGCTCTGTTAGGAAGGCTCATTTCCAGCATAACTTCGTCTGCAGTAAGATTCCCCAGCATTTCAATAAGAAATCTTGAGTTGAAACCAATCTGCATATCATCTCCCTGGTATGAACAAGTTAAACGCTCTTCGGCTTTATTGCTGTAATCTACATCTTCTGCAGAAATATTTAGCTCGGCACCGGCGATTTTTAATCTTACCTGGTGTGTGGTCTTATTTGAGAAAATAGAAACCCTTCTTACAGAACTTAAGAACTGGTTTCTTTCAATTGTCAATTTATTAGGATTTTCCTTCGGAATTACCGCTTCGTAATTTGGATACTTCCCGTCGATCAATCTACAGATCAGCTGAGTTTCGTCAAAAGTGAACTTGGCGTTAGATTCGTTGTATTCTATTAATACTTCAGATTCACTTCCGGCCAGGATTCCTTTCAGAAGATTCAAAGGTTTTTTAGGCATAATGAATTCAGCAGCCTGATTTGCCTTGATATCATCTCTGGAATATTTTACCAGTTTGTGCGCATCTGTAGCAACAAAAGTCAAACCATCTTCTTTAAACTGAAAGAAAACACCACTCATTACCGGTCTAAGATCATCATTTCCTGAAGCGAAAATGGTCTTGGAGATTGCAGAAGCAAGAATATCGGCTTCAACCACCGTACTGTTAGGTTCCTCAAGCTCTACCGGATTTGGAAATTCTTCACCATCAGCATATGCAAGGGCATATTTACCGTGGTTGGAACTTAATTCTATGGTATTGTTATCTTCAACTACAAAAGTTAGTGGTTGTTCGGGAAATGTCTTTAGCGTGTCTAAAAGTAGTTTCGCAGGAACTGCAATTTTCCCTTCGGAATCTGATTCCACCTTAAGTTTTGCAGACATTGTAGTTTCAAGATCTGAAGCAGAAACTGTTAGTTCGTCATTGTTAAGATCGAAAAGGAAATTGTCTAATATTGGTAACGTATTACTGTTGTTAATTACCCCTCCAAGTATTTGTAGCTGTTTCAGCAGATAGTTGCTGGATACAATAAATTTCATCGGCTTTTATTGATTTATTTTGAATCAATTACAAATATATTTTAATAAGTCAAAAATTACAGGCTGTTCACCGAGTTTTTATTAACATACTTGTTTGAATAAAATGATTTAAAATACTGATAAACAGTTGTTTGAAATATTTAAGCTTTCTGAAATTGTTAATATGTACTTGTTGGAAAGAATAGGTGGCTTTTTAGAAGCCTTACTTTACATATTTGTGCTTTCTATATAACCTGAAAATGATACCGAAAATGAGCAGAATCAGTAGCGGACCTACCAAATTGATGACTTGCCATTTTTCACGTTCCTGTGCTACTTTCTCTTTATCCAGAAATGCAAGTTCGATCTCTTTAGACCTGATATCAATAAGACCAGTATCGTCCAAAAGGTAATTTACTGCATTTAGTAAAAACTCCTTATTTCCGTAGGTATTACCTGTATATCTCTGAAAACCTAATTCCATGGGTTTGCCGCCCTGAACGTCATTTTTGATCACATCCCCATCTGAAATCACCAGCATTTTTGTTTCGATACTTTCATCCTTATGATTTTCAATAGAAAATGGCTTTACCCTGTTCTTATAAACCGATTTAAATTTCCCTTCCAGCAAAACAGAAAGCGGTTGTTCTCCGGTATTATAAGAGGCTAAATCTGGTTTTTCACCAACCATATTAAGGCTGATTTCTTCAGGGACACCTTCCAGTTTTGTTTTAGGAGAACTGGAAAGAAGAATGGTTTTCTTTATCCCGTTGGCAAGAGTATCTATAGGATTGGCGTATTCAAATTTTACGGCCTCGATATTATTGATAATTGGATGTTCGCTTGGTGAACTTGTCAACGGACTATAAAACCACGGATAAGGATTGAATCTCGTGTTATTCCCATCTCCACTTGCCAGGACAATCGGCGCTGAATACAGATCATTAACGAGTTCAGGGTTTATGCGAAGGCCATAAGAGAAAAAGTAATCTCCAAGGTTAAGATTTCTGGGCAATGCAATGGCGGTTCCTCTATCATTAAAAAGACTGTCGGTTTCCATATTGGTAACTTCGGCAAGCCATAACATTTTCCCTCCATTCATTAGATATTGATCCAGCACATATTTCTCTTTTTCTGAATATGGCTGTGTTGGTTTTGGCTCTAAAATGAGGTCGTATTCCCTTAGATCTGCAAGTGTTTTCTGGGGATTAGCGGCCGCCGAATCTAAAGTGAAAGGAGCCATGAAATAGTATTCCTGGATTGTTTTTATAAAATCGGCAATTTTGCTATCGGGGAGTTCGCCGTTACCGCGCATTACCGCGATCTTCTTTTCTCTTGGGTAAATAAGTTTGCTTAAACCATCAGCGAGAACATATTCCAGTTGTTGCACAGAAGCATTCACTCTTTCCTCATCGGTAGCTCCAATCTGATTTTTCAGCAATGGGATTTTGACGGTTTTATCGCCAAAATTCGCAATAGCCCATGGGAAAATAATGCTTTCACTATTTTTTCCATTTTCCTGAACATTCAGACGTGCCGGCGTCATTCCCATTTTATAGAATTCTTCGGCTATGGCATTTGCATCATCACCTTCCTCCAGCGGATCTATAAAATTGAATTTTATATTTCTATTATAGGCTGAAAATTCTTCCAGCATCTGCCGGGTTTCATTTCTTAATCTTCTGAATTCTGAAGGAAAACTGCCTTCAAGAAAAACATCAAAGATCACAGGCTGATCTACATCGGCAACAATTTCTTTAGCTGCAGGAGAGAGACTGTATCTTTTATCCTGGGTGAGGTCTAATCTCAGAAAGAATTCTGACGCAAGAAAATTCACAGCGATTAGAATCACCAGCAGAATAAGTAAAGACGTTATTTTCTTCTGAAGTTTCACTATCGGCGGGTTTTATTTCCGGAAAGTTTGATCTCCGTAAGTTTAAGAAACAGAAATATGAGACTGAGAAAATAAATAATATCCCTGGTGTCAATTACTCCCCGGCTAATGCTTTTGTAATGGAAACTTATTCCGAAAGATTCAAGAATATAGCTTGAATTTCCGAAGATATTGGTCTGGCTTAAGGCTTCAAACGCGAAATAAGAAACGAAGCAAAGAAATACTCCCAATAGAAATGAGACGATCTGGTTTGAAGAAAGACTTGAGGAAAAAATTCCGATCGCAGCATAGCAGGCGCCAAGGAATATTAATCCCAGATAGGAGCCTATGGTTGCACCAACATCAAAATTTCCAACCGGTCTTCCTAATTCACTAATAGTGAAAATATAAAGAAGAGTAGGAGCTATGGCCAGGATGACCAGGAAAAGGATCCCGAGATATTTCCCTAATATCAATTTCCATAAACTGATAGGTTTAGTAAGTAAAAGTTCCATGGTGCCCATTCGCTTTTCATCTGCAAAGCTTTTCATGCTAATGGCCGGAATGAGAAAAATAAAGATCCATGGCGCCAGGTTAAAGAAAGACTTCAGGTCGGCAAAACCGCTGTCAAGAATATTATAACTACCGGTAAAAACGAAAAGAAACAGTCCGCACGCAACAAGAAAAAGTCCAATTACAAGGTATCCTGTAAGAGAGGAGAAAAAAGATTGTATTTCCTTATTCAGTATCGCCAGCATACTTTCAATTATCAATTAACAGTTTTCCCATTTCTAATATCTAACATCTCAATACTAACATCTCAATACTAACATCTCAATACTAACTACTCAAGACTAACCAGTTTATCCACGCTCCAGGCTTCCGGCTTCTCGTTAAAAAGAATCTTGGTACTGGTCCAGACGTTCTTGAAAAGTTGAGAATGCCTGTAATTTTCCAAAGACTCTTCATCTTTCCAGTAACTATACGTGAAAAAACGATTTGTATTGTCTTTATCTCTATAGAGTTCCAGAAATTTACAACCGTCAAAACTTCTGATCTTAGCTTTATTTTCCTCGAAATTAGCCAGAAACTCCTCGATCTTATCTTCCTGAAATCCCATTTTCACAATTCTTACGAACATCTATTCAAAATTTATAGTTACCGTGTCTAAATAAGCGAGTCCAAACAAACTGGCTGCGCTCCCAACGGTACTCGGATTACTTTTATATATGGCAAGTTCTATATAGCCCGCGGAATTAAAAACTGCCAGTTTTTTACCGTCTTCTTCTTTTCGCTTTTCCTTTTCAACATTAAAATTAATGGCGTGGCTATAGGTATTATGAATTTCAGTAAAGTTTACCCTTCTTGCACTGATCTTAAATTCACGTCCTTTCCCCACGCTATCGAAAAGTTTTCTTGAAATGTTGGTAATCACGTTTCCGTAATTGTCAATATAAATAACATGTCCAAGAATCTGATCTTTCTCTGAATTTATAAGTGGCTCAAACTGTTTAAGATGCCTTATCTCACTAACGTTTTTACCTATAACTTCGAGGGTTCCTCCGCGGGAAATATGACAGGCAACTTTTACAAATACATCAAGCACAGGAAAGTTGGTTTGGATCTTATCATGAATATTAATCTCCACGATTTTCTCAGGCCTTATTTCTGCAGCCAGAAGGGAGAGAATGCCGTTATTGGCACAGATGAAATAATGTTCATCCAGTTTAACGGCTAAGTGTTTATTTTCCGGCGTAAGCTCAGAGTCTATTCCGATAATATGAATGCTTCCTTTTGGAAAACTCTTATAGGCATTTTTAATAATGTAAGCAGCCTCACTTATATGAAATGGAGAAACTGAATGTGAAATATCAACAATTCTAACATCACTTAATTCGCTATAGATAGCTCCTTTAACCGCACCCGCGAAATAATCTTTCTCTCCGAAATCGGTCGTTAAAGTAATGACTGCCATGGGCGATTGTTAATATTTTTTTAATCTGAGACTGGTTATTTTCCTTAAGTTTGTATAGACGGCGAATATAATTTTATTTTTAGGTATTCGCTTAGGCCAAAAGGTAAAAAATACCATAAATTCGGTTTCAAAATTAGGGTATTGAAAATCGAAGGACAAATTAAAATGCACTGAAAAATCTACAATGCTTCAACTTAAAAACCACAGCTTTTGAACGAACTTCTTATTGAACTCTCAGAAATCAGCCCGCGTGAATTTTTTGGGCAACAAAATGAACACATTGAACTTTTAAAAAAGTATTTTCCAAAATTAAAGATCGTTGCCAGGGGTAGTAAAATTCGTGTCTTTGGTGATGAAGAAATGCTTGAAGAATTTGATAAGCGCTTTTCGATGCTTATGGATCATTTTGGGAAATATAATAAACTCGACGAGAACACTATCGAAAGGGTTTTAACCAGTGAGAGTGAAGAAGATTATAGCACTTCTAAAGAAAGTGGTGAAGTTTTGGTTCACGGTGTGAGTGGTAAGGCTATCCGGGCACAAACTGCTAACCAACGAAAGCTGGTAGAACTATCTAAAAAGAATGACCTTGTTTTCGCTATTGGACCTGCAGGAACAGGTAAAACATATACCGGTGTAGCTCTGGCAGTGAAGGCGCTAAAAGAGAAACAGGTTAAGAGAATTATTCTAACCAGACCGGCAGTAGAAGCCGGAGAAAATCTTGGTTTCCTTCCCGGAGACCTAAAAGAGAAGCTCGACCCATACATGCAACCCTTATATGATGGTCTACGTGATATGATTCCTGCTGAAAAGCTGGAAATGTTTATAGAAAAGGGTGTTATACAAATTGCTCCTTTGGCATTTATGCGGGGTAGAACCCTGGACAATGCTTTCGTGATTTTGGACGAAGCTCAGAATACAACTCATGCCCAAATGAAAATGTTCCTCACCAGGATGGGTAAAAATGCAAAATTTATGATCACCGGAGATCCGGGACAGATAGACTTACCGAGGAGAACAATTTCAGGATTAAAAGAAGCTTTATTGATTCTTAAGGATGTAAAAGGCGTAGGTATGGTTTACCTGGACGATAAAGATGTGATTCGTCACAGACTTGTGAAGAAGATAATTTCAGCATACAAAACAATAGAACACAACGATTAATTATAAAAGTTTAAGCTCTTTATGAGTAATACCATAACCAAAACAAATTTTAATTTTCCCGGTCAACAGTCTGTTTATAAAGGCAAGGTAAGAGATGTTTATTTTTTAGAAAATGATCTTCTTGTTATGATCGCATCAGACAGGCTTTCGGCTTTTGATGTAGTCATGCCAAAAGGAATTCCATATAAGGGTCAGATACTGAATCAGATCGCTACAAAAATGATGGAAAAGACCAGTGACATTGTCCCAAACTGGCTGGAAGCAACACCAGATCCAAATGTGGCGATAGGCAAGAAATGTGAACCTTTCAAGGTTGAAATGGTGATCCGTGGTTATATGTCTGGTCATGCCGCAAGAGAATATAAAGCGGGGAAAAGAGAATTATGCGGAGTTGCGATGCCTGAAGGTTTAAAGGAAAATGATAAGTTTCCTCAGCCTATAATCACCCCTGCAACAAAGGCGGAACACGGTGATCATGATGAAGATATCTCTCGTGAAAATATCATAAAAAGAGGTATTGTTTCTGAAGAGGATTATTTGAAACTGGAGGATTATACGAGGAAATTGTTTCAGCGCGGAACCGAGATCGCTGCGAAGCAGGATCTAATCCTGGTAGATACGAAATATGAATTTGGAAAAACTACAGAAGGAGAAATAGTTCTTATAGATGAGATCCATACGCCGGATTCTTCAAGATATTTCTACAAGAACGGATATGAGGAAAGACAGGAAAAAGGAGATGCTCAAAAGCAGCTTTCGAAAGAGTTTGTTCGCCAATGGTTAATTTCAAATGGCTTCCAGGGACTAGAAGGTCAATCGGTACCCGAAATGAGCGATGAGTATATAGAATCTGTATCTGAAAGATATATTGAGCTTTACGAGAATATCACAGGTGAAAAATTTAAAAAGGCTGATGTTTCTAATATCGAAGCCCGTATTCAGAATAATGTGGAAGCTTATTTAAAGGCCTTATAAATTAATATTTTTGCAAAAAAGCATGAAGTATTCTATCAAATTTAGAATATTATATCGCTTTTAACTCAATATCTCTTTTTTGATTCCTTTCGATTTAATAATTTTAAAGACATAACCGGTTAATCCGGTTTTGTTTTTTCAGAATTAAATCAATTAGAACTATGAGTAATTATCACATTAAGAACCTGGAGGAATATTTCCAGGTATATAGAAAATCTGTTAGAGAACCTGAGAAATTCTGGCAGGAAGTGGCGGAAGAACATTTTGTTTGGAGAAAAAAATGGGATAATGTACTTAGTTGGGATTTTTCTAAACCTGAAGTGACATGGTTTGAAAATGCAAAACTTAATATTACCGAAAATTGTATAGATCGCCACTTACTTGCACAAGGTGATAAAACTGCAATTATCTGGGAACCGAATGATCCGAATGAGGAAGCATTACACTTGAGTTTTAACGAGCTTCATAAAAAGGTAAATCAGTTCGCCAATGTTCTAAAAGAAAATGGAATAGAAAAAGGGGATAGAGTATGTATCTATTTACCCATGATTCCTGAACTGGCTTATGCGGTGCTTGCCTGCGCAAGAATTGGTGCTATTCATTCTGTGGTATTCGCAGGTTTTTCAGCTTCTGCTTTGGCAACAAGGACGTTAGATGCAGATTGTAAAATGATGATCACCTCCGATGGTTCTTTTCGCGGAGATAAAACAATTGATCTTAAAGGAATTGTTGATAAGGCGCTTGATGATTGTCCTGATGTGAAAACGGTTTTGGTTGCCAAAAGAACAGGGGCAGATATTAATATGAAAGAGGGTCGCGATAAGTGGCTGGAACCTTTGATGGAAAAAGCTTCAGATGTATGCGTTCCCGAAATTATGGATGCTGAAGATCCTTTATTTATTCTTTATACTTCAGGTTCTACCGGGAAACCAAAAGGAATGCTGCATACTATTGCCGGTTATATGGTTTATACCGCATATACTTTTAAAAACATATTCAATTATCAAAATGATGATGTTTACTGGTGTACTGCCGATATTGGCTGGATTACCGGTCATTCATATATAGTTTACGGACCTTTACTTAATGGAGCGACTACAGTTATGTTTGAAGGTGTTCCTTCCTATCCCGATTTTGGTCGGTTCTGGGAAATAGTTGAAAAACATAAAGTAAATCAGTTCTATACAGCTCCAACCGCTATCAGGGCTTTGGCTAAAAAGAATTTGGATTTTGTAGATAAATATGATCTTTCTTCTCTAAAAGTTTTAGGAACCGTAGGAGAGCCAATCAATGAAGAGGCATGGCACTGGTACGATAATAATATCGGGAAGAATAAGAGCCCAATCGTTGATACATGGTGGCAGACGGAAACCGGAGGTATCATGATCTCTCCAATTCCTTTTGCAACGCCAACAAAACCAACTTTTGCGACATTACCATTTCCTGGAATTCAGCCCGTACTAATGGATGAGGAAGGCGAGGAGATAAAGGGAAATCAGGTAGATGGTAGACTGTGTATAAAGTTTCCGTGGCCATCTATGGCAAGAACTATTTATGGTAATCACGATCGTTACCGCAATACTTATTTTTCAACTTATAAAAATAAATATTTCACCGGTGATGGAGCTTTAAGAGATGAAACAGGATATTACCGAATTACCGGTAGAGTAGATGATGTTATTATCGTTTCAGGACATAATTTAGGAACTGCCCCTATAGAGGATGCTATCAATGAACATCCGGCTGTGGCAGAATCTGCTGTGGTTGGGATTCCCGCATGAGGTTAAAGGAAATGCGTTATATGGATATGTAACTCTGAAGGAATCCGGGGAATCCAGAAATCACGATAATCTTAGAAAAGAGATCAATCAGCAGATCGCTGATAAGATCGGACCGATAGCTAAACCTGATAAGATACAGTTTGTAGAAGGACTTCCAAAAACCAGGAGCGGTAAGATCATGAGAAGGATTTTAAGAAAGATCGCTTCCAATGACACCTCTGATCTTGGTGATACATCAACATTACTAAATCCTGAAGTAGTTCAGGAAATTATTGATGGATCATCAAATAATTAATAGTTTCGGTATAAAAATTGAAGCTAACAAAACTCATAAAACTTAATTATATGTTTAAAAAATTTACACTGGTACTATTTCTATTTATTATTTCCATTTCTCAAGCTCAGGTTACCCAGAATATGAGTGATTCCGGAATGGTTATTTTTACTAAGGAAAAGGAACCAGATACCTTCACAGGATCACCCTACTTCGAGAAAGATTTTCAACGCGGAGTAATTCATGATAGTGAAGGGCGTTCTATGAACGTTTTACTTCGGTATAATGCTTTAGAAGATGTAGTAGTGGTTAAAACAGAGGCTTTAAGTAAAGACGAATATATGTTACCTAAGCTTACCAGTATAACCTACGAGTTAGATGACTATACATATTTCATCAGTAATCTAAATACAGATAATGGTTACATCGAAGCTTATTTTGCAAAATTCTATGAAGGACCAAAATCATCTTTTGTTGCAAGGCCTGAAGTGGATGTAGTACAGGCTCAGAAAGCAAAAACAGGATATGATAAGGCAAAGCCTGCCAATATAGATGTAGACCTGGTTTATTACATATCTATTGATGGAGGACAGTATAAAGAGGTGCGTTTAAAGGAGAAAGATTTAGAAGATCTGTTTTCTTCAGATGCTATGGAAGAATATTTCGATGATAATAAAATAAAGACTGAAAAGGACGTGGTAGAAATGCTCAAATTTTATGAAAGTCAGGACCAGTAAATAAAAATAATTTACTTTCAGATAAAAAGCCCGTTCAGGGCTTTTTTTAATATTTATACTTTAATATTTTCTTTGTGTTCGTTGTTTTGAGTTTGATCCGTGAAATTAATTTCATGAAAATTAATGCTGTAATGAATGCGTCTCCCGATGCGGTATGCCTGTCTGTAAGATCAATATTGTAGGCTTCAGCAATCTCATCTAAAGAATATATTTTATCCCGGTCTATGAGGTTAGTTGCTATTCTGGTCTTTTTGTAAAGAATAGAAGTGTCTAAAACTTTATTTTTTAGTTTGGGGAGACCATTTCTTTTTAAAGCTCTATTCACCATTTTGATATCAA
Source organism: uncultured Flavobacteriaceae bacterium (assembly GCA_963779835.1). Taxonomy (GTDB): domain Bacteria; phylum Bacteroidota; class Bacteroidia; order Flavobacteriales; family Flavobacteriaceae; genus Christiangramia. The sequence goes on along the minus strand of CAVZZT010000002.1, from coordinate 201,754 downwards.
AACCGGCGTGATGCGCTACCAATATTGAATTTTGAATATAGCTTAGAAATTTTTTTAGCGCTTCTTGTTCAGATAATTTTTTAAACTTCTCATTCTGAATGATGCCATGAATCTTTACAGTTTCAGGATTAAATTTGGTTTGCTCCAGGAAAACTTCAAAATTGTCACTTATTTCAATACTTCTATCTTCAATTCGCACTGCTCCAATACTTAATATTCTATCTTCATCAAAATCGAAGCCGGTAGTCTCTGTGTCAAAAACTGTAAACCTGACCTCTGAAATTTTTTCGGGAAGTTTCTCCTCAAAACTCCGGGCATAATTTTGCCAGAAATAAGGGAGGTCTTCATTGACCGTATTTTTTCTAAACCAATTCCTGATCATAGATAATAGGCAGTTTCAAATCTTACCTTAATTAGTTCCTGGATTTCCTTAATAGTCTTAAAACAACGTTTCAATTTGATCTTGTCTTCTTTGCCAAGGTCTTCGAGATTAATAAACCTCCCGCTATCCTTATTTCTTAATCCTTGCTTGGTCCTGAATTTAATAAGTGCTCTTGAAGAGTAAGCACAGGCTTGATAGATCTCCTTATTATTAGGTTCCAGTTGCGCAAGTTTTTCAAATCTTTCCGAGGTGTTACTGATGTTCTTTACTCTATGTTCCAGAATTAGTAAACGGGCTGCATCAGTCAAAGGCATGATCCCTCTCTTTTTTATATCAAAAAGATCTTTCTTCTCACCATCCTGTTCCACTAGAAACTGTCTGAAGAATCCTAGTGGTGATGGATTTCTTAGTGCCTGTGCAGCTAATCTGTTTAGGAAGTTTCGGTTTCCTTTTAAAATTTCATAAATATGATCAGATATTGAGTTGGTAAGTTTTACCTCTCCATACGAAATATCGAAATCGAAAAATATCTGACATAACAGGATCTCGTCATTTCCCGAAGTAGTAACCCATTCTGAGAACTGGTCTTTCCATTCCGAAAGTGAAAGACAATACTTTGAATTTCTTGCCATCATTTCTGCCGGACAAAATTCATATCCAATAATATTAAGTCTCTTGGTCACCTTTGTAGCAAGCTTTAAAAAGTAAGCGCGGGTTTCTTCAAGTTTTTCTGCCGGTACATCTTCAAAAACCAGGGCGTTATCCTGATCTGTATGCAATAATTGTTCTTTTCTCCCCTGGCTTCCTAAAGACATCCAGGCGAATTTAGCCGGAAGAGGAGCATCCATTTTATCAATGCATCTTTTTATAGTGCGTTTAATTGTGGCATCATTCAATTCGAAAATAATATTTGAAATGTGGGTAAGGGGTATATTACTTCGCAAATAGCCATTAAGCAGGATCATAATTTTATTCCGGATGCGCTTAAGTTTCTTGGTGCTACTGGCTCTGTTTATAGCTTTCATTAAAACCGCCGGATTATTACCCTGGGAAACGATGATATCATGTTCAGATACTATTCCCTTAACTTTAGTATTAGGCGTCCCGTCTTTAGTGATACATATATGGTTAATATTATGCTTCATCATGGTAAGCTGGGCCTGGGCTATGGTAAGGTTTTTGGAATAGCAGATCACGGGAGAATTCATAACCTCGCTAATAGAATTCTGAATAGGGAGTTTTCCCGTAGCGACCAATTCCCGTAAATCTAAATCGGTCACAATACCAACAGGTTTTTCATCTTCTACAACTATTACAGATCCTACTTTTCTATTACTCATTAAAATTGCCGATTTCTGAATGCTGGTTTCCGGAGAAACCATGACCATTTTCTTAATAATAGGAATTGGCTGTAATTCAAAAAGGGCTTCTTTTTTAAAGCTTATATCTTCCTCATCCGCTATCAGTTTTCCCTGATATTCTTTCGAATACGGATTTCTGGTATTGGAGGCGAAACTCTCCATAAGGAAATTGCCAACATGAGGGTTGCTTATGGCGTAAGGCTTAAAAACATTCAAGGGGATAGCATAGATGACACTTTCCTCATCCGTGACCGCATTGATAAGGTAATTCTCTTTGGCAAAAAGGGGTCGCAAACCAAAAACATCCCCTTCGTCACATTTATCTATGGTTTCGGGTTCCTGATTATTATCGGTCTTTTGTAGATCTACCGCGCCTTTTTGTACGATATAAAAATAATCATGAACACGTTCACCTTTAGCGAAAATAGTTTGGCCTTGCTCGAAGTACATAACCTTGATCTCGCCGGCAATTAATTCTAACTGCGAGTCATTGAGTAATGAAAAAGGAGGAAAGCCACTCAGGAAATCTGCAATTCTTGATGCGATTGAATTAGTCATAGATCAAATTTATCTGAAATATGACAAATATGGAATTATATTAATCTTCAATTTCTATTTTGTAATCTTTAATGAGCTTGTGGATGGCTTTTTCGGTTTCTGAAAGTTGAGTATAGGTAGGAACTTTATCTTCTTTCACCTTTTTGAAGTAAGGTATGATTTCACCTGTTTCATAAGTTTCTATAACTTTTGGATGTACGTAATAACTTCGGCAAACGGCACGTGTGTTTCCCAGGCCTTCTGCTGCTGTATCAAAACCATCAAGAATATTTTTCTTGTTATCCTTTTCATCTTCTGTATAACCCTTCTCCAGGAGTGTTTCAAAAAAGATCTTTGTGGCAGACCAGGTTCTGAAATCTTTAGCAGAATACATATCTCCACATATTTCGTGGATGTAATTATTTATCATATCACTGTCGATACTTTGTTTTTCCCCATTTTCATTATAAAATTTGAAAAGCTCCCAACCCGGAATCTCTTCACATTGATTAATAAGGTCTATCAGCTTACGGTTTTCTACGGTGATGGAATGCTCTTTTCCTTTCTTCCCTATAAACTCGAATTTCAACCCATCCTTGAAAGTTTTTACGTGGCGGGTTCTGAATGTAGAAAGACCATAAGTCTTATTTTGCCTGGCGTAATAGTGATTTCCAACTCTTATATGTGTTTCTTCCATTAATCGTATCACCAGGGCGAGAACTTTATTTTTGGGCATTCCTTCAAGGTTGAGATCTTCATTTACGTGTTTCCTGATCTTTGGAAGCATTTTCCCAAAGGAGATCATCTTAAAGAATTTGGTCTGGTTCCTTATTTCCGACCAGGTAGAATGATAAATATATTGTTTTCGCTCCTTTTCATCTCTACCTACTACCTGAAGATGTCCGTTAGGTAAATGAGTGATTCGAACATTTTTCCATGCTGGTGGAATTACCAGTTTCTTTATTCTTTCTAAGGTTTTGGAATCAGTAATTTTCACTTCCTTTTTATAATAAGCAAAGCCACGTCCTACCTTTTTCCTTTCTATGGATAAATGGTTCTCTGAGACGTATCTAAGATTCGCAAGTTTCACAGCTTCTTGTGGATCACACATTACCGTTTCTACATCATCAGGCGACAAAGTCATAATTTTTTATTTAAATATAAGCTGAATTACTATCGGTGATATCTAAATAATTGTGAAACTTCAGCCAATAAAAATAAAAAACTCCCTGAGATCAGGGAGTTTAAGAATATATTATGACTCGTATAGTCTAATCGAAATAGCTAAAACTATCACCTTCTTTAATATTAAGCAGCGATTCATAAATAAGATTTATCACATTTTCAACATCATCCCTATGTACCATTTCCACGGTGGTGTGCATGTATCTTAATGGTAGAGATATCAATGCTGATGGCACACCTCCGTTACTATAAGCGAAAGCATCAGTATCTGTACCCGTGAATCTGGAAGATGCATGACGTTGGAAATGGTATTTTCTTCTCTTCAGCTGTATCGATAATAAGCTCTCTGAGTTTATTCTGAACTGCTGGAGCATAAGAGATTACCGGACCGTCCCCGATCTTATTCAACCCATTGGTCTTTTTCTCGATCATTGGGGTAGTGGTGTCATGCGTTACATCTGTAACTATGGCAACATTTGGCTGGATCCGGTGGGTGATCATTTCAGCACCTCTCAAACCAATTTCTTCCTGCACAGAGTTGGTTATATATAGACCAAATGGTAATTTCTGACCTTTTTCCTTTAATAATCTAGCCACCTGTGCGATCATAAAACCTCCAATTCGGTTATCCAGGGCACGGCAAACGAATTTGTTTTCGTTAAGCACAAAAAATTCGTCGGGATAAGTAATGACACATCCAACATGGACTCCAAGTTTTTCAACTTCTTCTTTTTTAGAACATCCAACATCTATGCAGATATTCTCTAATTTCGGAGATTGTTCTTTTTCTTTATCACGGGTATGTATCGCAGGCCAGCCGAAGACTCCTTTAACAATACCTTTCTTCGTATGTATATTCACTCTTTTAGAAGCAGCGATCTGATGGTCACTTCCTCCATTGCGCACTACATAGATAAGGCCTTCGTCTGAAATATAATTCACATACCATGAAATTTCGTCAGCGTGTCCTTCTATTACCACTTTATATTTCGCTTCAGGATTTATAACACCAACTGCAGTTCCATAAGTGTCAGTTATGAATTCATCTACATATGGTTTAAGATATTCCATCCATAATTTCTGCCCTTCGGCTTCATAGCCTGTTGGAGCGGCATTATTTAGATAGTTCTCAAGGAACTCCAGCGATTTTTTATCTAGTACTTCACTTTTCTTCATAGTTCAATATAATTTTTACGAATTTAAAAAGTTTTAGATTGGTGACAACTTGCTATTGATTAATTTTGGAATGATTTTGGTTTAAATGAGTAAACAAAAGATTGAAATTAACTTTTATAGTGCTTAGATATTTTTCCATATTAATATTGTTGGTCGGCTTCAATGCGTTTGGGCAAAGGTCCAGCCGTTCTTTTCCGAAAGATAGTGTTGAAAGTGATACTATAGAAAAGCAATATATGATTATAGCCGGGGATTCTATTCCTCGAGAGGCAATAGACCTTGAAGAAGTTGTATTACTTCGTAAATTGAAATTTAATAGTAGTGCAGATAGAAAACGATACCTTATATTAAGGAGAAAAACCCGCAAAGTTTATCCTTATGCTAAGCTGGCTTCTGAAAGGCTCTTAGAATTAAATTCCAGGTTAGATGATATTAAATCGAAACGGGATCGAAAAAAGTATACGAAGATTGTACAGAATTATATTGAAGATGAATTCTCGGCGGAATTAAAAAAACTTACCAGGACCGAGGGACAGATCTTAGTGAAATTAATTCATAGGCAAACGGGTGTTACAACCTTCGATCTTGTAAGAGAGCTTAAAAGCGGATGGAGAGCTTTTTGGTATAATACTACGGCCAGTATGTTTGATATCTCCTTAAAAGAAGAATATCATCCCGAATCAGATCAGGAAGACTTCCTAATTGAAGATATTCTACAAAGATCTTTTAGAGATAATATATTGGAAAGGCAGGCTTCTGCCCTAGACTTTGAATACCTTGATCTTAGCGATAAATGGAATAGTCACGACTCCTCTAAAAAAAGAAGCAGGTAATATTCTCTTATTTAGCTCTGTTGTTCAAAGGCTTATGAAAGAGTCTTAAAAATTCCTGAAAATATTCAGAATTTTATTTGGTAGAAAGAAAGAAGTTGGTGTATATTTGCAGCCGCTTACAAAACGAGCGAAAGTTCACTGACAGTAGTAGGGATGGGGTATAGCAAAGGAAATGGCCTCAAAAATTAAATAAAAAAAGATTGTTTTTTATTTGGTTGGAGAGCAAAAGTCGTTTTATATTTGCACCCGCTTTGGAAACGAAGCGATGTTCATTCGAAGAAAAGGGAGTTAGCGAATTGATGCTGAAGCTTTTAAAAAGAAACTAAAAATTTTATTAAAAAAGGTTTGGTTGATAAAGAAAAAGCGTTGTATATTTGCACCCGCTTTGAGACAGAGCAAATGTTCACAAACACAGATTGAAAGTAAGAGAAACCGCCGGATGGGGTGATATAGAAAGGGTTCGAATCCCTGGGTTTTAACAAGACAGATTGGGAGACCAATTAGAGTTCATTGATATATTGAATTGACAAGGATTATAGAGTATTTATACTTTATGATCAAGTGTATAAGAATTAAGACTAGAAAAAGTCATACTGAGCAATTTCTTTAGTAGTTGTTGAATATATTTAAGATTTAACGATGAAGAGTTTGATCCTGGCTCAGGATGAACGCTAGCGGCAGGCCTAACACATGCAAGTCGAACGGTAACAGGGAAGAGCTTGCTCTTTCGCTGACGAGTGGCGCACGGGTGCGTAACGCGTATACAATCTGCCTTTAAGCGGGGAATAGCCCATGGAAACGTGGATTAATACCCCATAGTCTATAAACTTCACCTGGAGATTATAGTAAACATTTATGGCTTAAAGATGAGTATGCGTCCTATTAGTTAGTTGGTAAGGTAACGGCTTACCAAGACCGCGATAGGTAGGGGTCCTGAGAGGGAGATCCCCCACACTGGTACTGAGACACGGACCAGACTCCTACGGGAGGCAGCAGTGAGGAATATTGGACAATGGAGGCAACTCTGATCCAGCCATGCCGCGTGCAGGAAGACGGCCCTATGGGTTGTAAACTGCTTTTATACGGGAAGAACCACATCTACGTGTAGATGCTTGACGGTACCGTATGAATAAGGACCGGCTAACTCCGTGCCAGCAGCCGCGGTAATACGGAGGGTCCAAGCGTTATCCGGAATCATTGGGTTTAAAGGGTCCGTAGGCGGAATAATAAGTCAGTGGTGAAAGTCTGCAGCTTAACTGTAGAATTGCCATTGATACTGTTGTTCTTGAATTATTATGAAGTGGTTGGAATGAGTAGTGTAGCGGTGAAATGCATAGATATTACTCAGAACACCTATTGCGAAGGCAGATCACTAATAATATATTGACGCTGAGGGACGAAAGCGTAGGTAGCGAACAGGATTAGATACCCTGGTAGTCTACGCCGTAAACGATGGTTACTAGCTGTCCGGCCTAATTGAGGGCTGGGTGGTTAAGCGAAAGTGATAAGTAACCCACCTGGGGAGTACGTTCGCAAGAATGAAACTCAAAGGAATTGACGGGGGCCCGCACAAGCGGTGGAGCATGTGGTTTAATTCGATGATACGCGAGGAACCTTACCAGGGCTTAAATGCAGTCTGACAGGTCTGGAAACAGACCCTTCTTCGGACAGATTGCAAGGTGCTGCATGGTTGTCGTCAGCTCGTGCCGTGAGGTGTCAGGTTAAGTCCTATAACGAGCGCAACCCCTGTTGTTAGTTGCCAGCGAGTCATGTCGGGAACTCTAACGAGACTGCCGGTGCAAACCGCGAGGAAGGTGGGGATGACGTCAAATCATCACGGCCCTTACGTCCTGGGCCACACACGTGCTACAATGGTAGGGACAGAGGGCAGCTACCCCGCGAGGGGATGCGAATCTTCAAACCCTATCACAGTTCGGATCGCAGTCTGCAACTCGACTGCGTGAAGCTGGAATCGCTAGTAATCGCATATCAGCCATGATGCGGTGAATACGTTCCCGGGCCTTGTACACACCGCCCGTCAAGCCATGGAAGCTGGGGGTACCTGAAGTCCGTCACCGTAAGGAGCGGCCTAGGGTAAAACTGGTAACTGGGGCTAAGTCGTAACAAGGTAGCCGTACCGGAAGGTGCGGCTGGAACACCTCCTTTCTAGAGCTTTGCATATTTATATGACACAAGCGACAATTACGAAAGGGAAGTTCAGAGGCCAATTTGGTCTTGATTCTTATCGTCAATTCGATTATAAATAGTGAAGAGTGAGAAGTGAAAAGTGAAGAGTTGAAAAACTTTGAACTTTAAAACTTTTAAACTTGGAACTGTTTTATGGACAGTCTCATAGCTCAGCTGGTTAGAGCGCTACACTGATAATGTAGAGGTCGGCAGTTCGAGTCTGCCTGAGACTACGACGCAAGCGAAGCTTGCAGTTCAAAGTTAAAGGTTGAAAAGTTCAAAGGTTTAAACCTGGAACAACGTTCATTTGAAATAACTAAAGGAAATTTTAGAGGTTGAGTAGCCGTTAGAAGTACTGTTAACTGATAACTGTTAACTGATCACTGAAAATGGGGGATTAGCTCAGCTGGCTAGAGCGCCTGCCTTGCACGCAGGAGGTCATCGGTTCGACTCCGATATTCTCCACGATTCCTTGAGATACAAAGGGGATAGTTTTTACAAACAACCAGGAAACACAAGTTTTTTAGTTTGTAGGATCATCGAGATTGTATCGTTAGATAAGGAAAAAAGTTCATTGACATATTGAGAAACAAAGAATACGAGAACACTATTAGATAGAAATATTTAATAAAAGTAATACATTATAATACTTCTGTTCTGATGCTAATCAGAATTAGATTAGAGCATTAAGCAAAGCGCATACAAGCTAGATAAGGGCGTATGGGGAATGCCTAGGCTCTCAGAGGCGAAGAAGGACGTGATAAGCTGCGAAAAGTCGTGGGGATTGGCACATACAAATTGATCCGCGAATATCCGAATGGGGCAACCCACTATACTGAAGGTATAGTATCCGCAAGGAGGCGAACCCGGAGAACTGAAACATCTAAGTACCCGGAGGAAGAGAAAACAATAGTGATTGCGCTAGTAGCGGCGAGCGAACGCGCAGAAGCCCAAACCAATGAGTTTACGGACTTATTGGGGTTGTAGGACCACAATATTGTTTGTACAAGGAATTAGAACAGGTTGGAAAGCCTGGCCAAAGACGGTGACAGCCCGGTATAGGAAACTTCGTATAAAACATAGTGGTATCCTGAGTAGTGCGGGGCACGTGAAACCCTGTATGAATCCGGCGGGACCATCCGCCAAGGCTAAATACTCCTGAGAGACCGATAGTGAACCAGTACCGTGAGGGAAAGGTGAAAAGAACCCTGAATAAGGGAGTGAAATAGATCCTGAAACCATACGCTTACAAGCGGTCGGAGCCCCTTCGTGGGGTGACGGCGTGCCTTTTGCATAATGAGCCTACGAGTTACCGTTGCCAGCAAGGTTAAGCAGTTCAGCTGTGGAGCCGTAGCGAAAGCGAGTCTGAATAGGGCGCTTTAGTTGGTAGTGGTAGACGCGAAACCGTGTGATCTACCCTTGGGCAGGTTGAAGCTGTGGTAACACATAGTGGAGGACCGAACCCGTTGACGTTGAAAAGTCTTGGGATGACCTGAGGGTAGGGGTGAAAGGCCAATCAAACTCGGAAATAGCTCGTACTCCCCGAAATGCATTTAGGTGCAGCGATATAGTTAGTTTTATAGAGGTAGAGCTACTGATTGGATGCGGGGGCTTCACCGCCTACCAATTCCTGACAAACTCCGAATGCTATAAAATGATGCATATCAGTGAGGGCATGGGTGCTAAGGTCCATGTCCGAGAGGGAAAGAACCCAGACCATCAGCTAAGGTCCCAAAATATATGTTAAGTTGAAGAAACGCGGTTGAACTGCCCAGACAGCTAGGATGTTGGCTTGGAAGCAGCCATTCATTTAAAGAGTGCGTAACAGCTCACTAGTCGAGCGGTTCGGCATGGATAATAATCGGGCATAAACATATTACCGAAGCTATGGACCACGCCTTAGGCGTGGTGGTAGGGGAGCATTGTAACAGAGATGAAGGTGAGTCGCGAGGCTTGCTGGATTGGTTACAAAAGAAAATGTAGGCATAAGTAACGATAATGCGGGCGAGAAACCCGCACACCGAAAGACTAAGGTTTCCTCAGCTATGCTAATCAGCTGAGGGTTAGTCGGGACCTAAGGCGAACCCGAAAGGGGTAGTCGATGGACAAGCAGTTAATATTCTGCTACTTGCCCCACGTTAAAGCGGACGGAGGCGTAAATTTGGTGCGTACTGACGGAATAGTACGTTGAAGGGAGTGGTAACACCCCGATAGTACACAAAAGCTACGGCCGGAGTGATAATCCAGAGGAGCGACTTCCAAGAAAAGCGAGTGGAGGCAACCCGTACCCTAAACCGACACAGGTAGTTGGGATGAGAATTCTAAGGTGCTCGAGAGATTCATGGCTAAGGAACTAGGCAAAATTGGCCCGTAACTTCGGGAGAAGGGTCGCCCCCCTTATGGGGGGGCCGCAGTGAAAAGATCCAGGCGACTGTTTATCAAAAACACAGGGCTCTGCTAAATCGAAAGATGACGTATAGGGCCTGACACCTGCCCGGTGCTGGAAGGTTAAGGGGAGATGTTAGCTTCGGCGAAGCATTGAACTGAAGCCCCAGTAAACGGCGGCCGTAACTATAACGGTCCTAAGGTAGCGAAATTCCTTGTCGGGTAAGTTCCGACCTGCACGAATGGTGCAACGATCTGGATACTGTCTCAGCCATGAGCTCGGTGAAATTGTAGTATCGGTGAAGATGCCGATTACCCGCTGTGGGACGAAAAGACCCCGTGCACCTTTACTATAGCTTAGTATTGACTTTGAACAAGTGATGTGTAGGATAGGTAGGAGACTTTGAAGCTGTATCGCCAGGTATGGTGGAGTCGTTGTTGAAATACTACCCTTTACTTGTTTAGAGCCTAACCACTTTTGCGTGGGACAGTGCTTGGTGGGTAGTTTGACTGGGGTGGTCGCCTCCAAAAGAGTAACGGAGGCTTCTAAAGGTTCCCTCAGCACGCTTGGTAACCGTGCGTAGAGTGCAATGGCAAAAGGGAGCTTGACTGAGAGACATACAGGTCGATCAGGTACGAAAGTAGAGCATAGTGATCCGGTGACACCGCATGGAAGGGTCATCGCTCAAAGGATAAAAGGTACGCCGGGGATAACAGGCTGATCTCCCCCAAGAGCTCACATCGACGGGGGGGTTTGGCACCTCGATGTCGGCTCGTCACATCCTGGGGCTGGAGAAGGTCCCAAGGGTTGGGCTGTTCGCCCATTAAAGTGGCACGCGAGCTGGGTTCAGAACGTCGTGAGACAGTTCGGTCTCTATCTACAGTGGGCGTTAGAAATTTGAGTGGACCTGATCCTAGTACGAGAGGACCGGATTGGACGAACCTCTGGTGTATCTGTTGTTCCGCCAGGAGCACTGCAGAGTAGCTACGTTCGGAAGGGATAAGCGCTGAAAGCATATAAGCGCGAAACCCACCACAAGATGAGATTTCTTTAAAGGACCGTGGGAGACTACCACGTTGATAGGCTACAGGTGTAAAGGCAGTAATGTCATAGCCGAGTAGTACTAATAATCCGTAAAGCTTGATGCGCGATGGCTCTGAGGCCGCAAAACCTCAGAGCCGCCAAATGCTTACATTATATATGTATTACGCAGTTCTTCGTTTAATTTTTTGTTTCTTAAGTATGTCAACGATATTAGTTCTGAGTAATCAGGACAGTTTTAAGCCTAAGCTTATAACTTACCTTTTAAGGTGGCTATAGCAACGGGGCTCACCTCTTCCCATCCCGAACAGAGTAGTTAAGCCCGTTAGCGCAGATGGTACTGCTGTATTGTGGGAGAGTATGTCGCCGCCTTCTTCTTGAAAACCCCTTCATCAACAGATGAAGGGGTTTTTTTATGCTCTAAAGTTAAAGGTTAATCTAGGCTGATGGACAATATTTCTTTCAATTCATTACATAAGATCTTTTCCCAGGGCATGGCCTAAGCCCAACTCAAATATTTCACAGTTTTAAAAACACTGGTCTATAGATATTTATGAACAATAATAGATGTTAATTAAATAAATCATCTATATTTAACAGATCTAACCGTAATAATAATAAAATGCGATCTTATTTTTTGAAGGGTATTTACCTCTTGGTAGCGCTGTTCTTTTTATCATGTAGTTCAGATAGTGTTGATGAAAATAACAATGAACCCAGTGGTGATTCTTATATGAAGGCTAAATTTGGAGACCTGAATTGGGAGGCAAATGATATAGTGGCACAGCTAACGGTTATTCCCGATCAGGAAGGACAAAGATTCGACATCACTGCCATTGGAATGGATCGTAAACTTATCATGGCTACAGCCGAAATGGATAATTCCAGTGGGACCCTATCTACTAAAGTTTATGAGAATGACTTTGCGTTAATGTTTTTCTATTTTGGGTTTAGTAATGATTTCTGGTATGGTAACTATGATGATGTTCCAGATTTTGACTCTGAGCCTGACATTAAAATTACCGTTACCGAATCTTCAGATACTGGAATTTCCGGAACCTTCTCGGGTACTTTTTACAGGATTACAGGGGAGACTGAATATGAAGGAACTACATTTCCAGAGGTTCTTACAATAACCGACGGGGTTTTTAATAATATTCCTTTTCAAAAAGTAACAGTTCCGGAAGGAACTTTAGCAATTCAAAAAGATAAACCAGATTTCGGTTTTAAACCGTAATCATTTTTAAATTTAGATTTCTCTAATTATTAGAATTTAATAACGCATACAGGTCAACACTTATAAAGTTTCCATTTTTTATTTCTGAATCGACCATTTTACCCTCATGCTTAAAACCTAAGTTCAGCAAGGTCTTTGAAGAACTCTTATTTTTAGATTCAACATAAGCTTCAATACGATGAACCCTTAAATTGTTAAAAAGATGATCTATTACAGGTTCAGCGGCTTCTTTTATAAAACCCTTACCCCAATACTCCGGCAATAACCAGAACCCAATTTCAGCTTTACGATGCTCCTTCTGGTAATCATTAAACCCTATTGCACCACAAAACTCTTCAGTTTTCTTTATTCGAATAGCCCACCACATGCCTGAATTTGATTTTTCCAGGTTAGAATACCAATTCATTTGTTCCTGAGTCTCTTCAAAACTGGAATAATGAACACCATAGAATTTAATCACTTCAGGATTGGATAGACCAGTAAAGATGTTTGTATGATCTGTGGATTTAATTCTATTTAGAATTAATCTTTCCGTTGTAATTTCAGGAATCTTGAAAGTATCCAATTATTAATTAAATTTAAAGCGCGGTGAAATTGAATCCGCCGGCAATAATATCTGCATTTAAACCGGTATTACGTTCGTAATGATTGTATTTAAGATCGATACTTTTCAGGCCAAAACCGCCAATATGAAAATGGGTAAAAATGTCAGTATAATTTACGCCGAAACCATATTGATTCGCATTATATTCTGAAAGATCATAGTCTGAAGTATAAAATTCTTCATCAGATAAATGCTCTTCATACGGAGCGAAATAATCTGCCGCAGTTTGGTTATAATATCTATAGCTAGGGTATAAAGTGAATTTCTGACTAATCTTAATAGGGATCTCTAAACTCGCTGTATGAGATTGGATGCCCCAGTCGTCAGTATAATAGCGATAATAACTTCTTAGAACGAATATTTCATTGATATAATAATTCAATCTACCTCCAAGTGCAATCTTGAATCTGCTCGAAGGTAAACGTTCAATATCATCTGCTAATTGAAAATTTTGAATAAAGCTATCTTCTACATCGGCGAAATAAACTCTTTGAAAGGGAGTAGATAATAAACCTTCCTGTAATACGAAATCTGTAGCCAGTGAGCCTTGTAATTTCTTAGACAAGATTTGTGAAAAATTAAGGCCTAAGGAATATGAATTTCTTCCTTTTTTGTCAAGCTCCTTAAACTGCGGACTATAATTCTGATTACCTGTAATAGTATAGGTGTTAAAAAGGCGATCGTTATTTCCCTGACCACCTTCAGCAAATGGTCTCAACTCATAAGGATAAAGGAGTTTCCAGGTATCTATATAAACATTTCCATTAACAGTAAGTTCTGTATTTTTTTCATTAAAAAGCCTGGTGTAACTGCCGCCAACTCCAACCGAGAAATAATCATATTCAGTAGATACCGATAAATCTCCCGTCCAGATGCTGTTTCGGTCATCTGAACTATGACTATAAGTACCGGTCACATTTCCCCAAAGGTCACTGGAAGAGGCCCCGGAAGAAGCTACGAATGGATCAGCAGGAGTGTTGCTCTTGTCAAATGGATCAACATTACTTGAAGAAGCCGACGTATAAGCCGAAATTCCGGCATCGATAGTCAGAACATCATCGGCGTTCATCGGGATCGAAACCACGATGGTTGGTGCAGCATCGGTTAGTTCTTCTGTGCCGATTCCACCGGTAACAGCCGCATTATCCCCCTCCTGGGAATAGTAACTTGCAAGGAAATCTACTTCTGTATTTTCAAGAACTCTTTTCTTGTAGGTATCTGTAGAATCCTGAGCGAAAACAGAACCTGTACTAGTTATTACAATTATGAAAGTAAGTAGGGAATTAATAGTCTTCATTTTAAACATTTTTAGTTACAACCACAGCCGCCGCCGGTTTTGCCTCCGTTTGCTCCCACAGCAGCCTCACGATAGGCCTGAAATGTTGTTTCAAATCGATCAGCTTTTTTTGTGCCAAGTACCATATCCGGATCATTGATATAAACTTTTTCATACTCTTTTACAGCTGTACATGAACTAAGACCAAGAATTGTGAGGCCTAAAATCAGAATTTTAAATTTCATATCAATCTATTTTAATATTATCGGAACTATGAATATTTCCTTCTGTGTCAATTATAATGCATTCTATTCCCGGTAACTGGTTTAATCTATCCAGGCCAATATCTACTCCCATAACAAAAACTGAGGTGGCAAGTGCATCCGCGAGTTCAGCTTTCGGCGCAAAGACCGTTGCACTAATAATTCCGGTTGAAGGATAACCAGATCTTGGATCTATAATATGAGCATAACGTGTACCATTAAAAGTAACGAACTTCTCATAATCTCCGGAAGTTACTACCGCTGAGTTTACAACCGGTAGCAACGCAAATGCTTTATCTTTATTGAAAGGATTGGTTATGGCAACTTTCCAGTTTTCTCCGGAAGGCTGCTTTCCCCAGGTATTCATGTCGCCGGAAGCATTAATGATCCCAGCTTCAACTCCTTTTGAAATAAGCAATTCCTTTGCTCTGTCGGCAGCATACCCTTTTCCTATTCCACCAAAACCAATCTTCATTCCCGGTTTTTTCAGATAAACGGTTGAATCGTCCTTATTCAATTCAATATTGCTGTAGCCAACTTTTTCAACTGAATTGGTGATTTCTTCTTTTGAAGGCATTGTCTTCATGCTTCCGTCAAACTGCCAGACCTTATCCATAGAAGCATAAGAAATATCAAAAGCGCCGTCTGTGATCTTTGAGATCTTAAGACAGCGCTCTATAAGATTGAATAATTCCTTATCTACTTTTACAGGTTTAATACCTGCATTTTTATTTATTTCTGATGTTTGAGAATCGTTGTCCCAGCTTGAGATCAGCTTTTCTATCCTTGATATTTCACCAATTCCAAGATCGATAAATTTATCAGCTTCTATAGAATCTGTTGCTACTACAGTGATTTCAAATCTACTCCCCATTAATTTTAAGGTTCGCTTATAGATATTCTGAGCTGAAAGTTGAAAACTACATATCAGGATCACTATGGAGAGCAGCTGTTTCAAATTATCCCTTAAATGAATTTAGTAATTTAATGTATTGCTGTGGGCTCATGCTTTTATAGCCCGTTTCTCCAAGAACTTTACCTTCTTCATTTAGCAATACAACAAAAGGGAAATATCCATTTTGGTTATAAGTTTCAGCCAGTTGATTGTTCTTTTCCTGCTGTTCTGGAGAAAGTGCATTTTTTGAACGTTTAGGGAAATCAGCCTTTAAAAGAACAAAATGATCTTCAGCATAATTTTTAAATTCATCTGTACTCCATACTTCACGATCTAGTTTTATACAAGGTGCACACCAGTCTGAACCCTGAAATACAAGCAATATCTCCTTGTTTTCGTCTTTTGCTAATTTTTCTGCTTTGGTAAGGTCGGTTTGCCAGGTTTGAGCTTGTAGGTTAAAAAGGGCAAAACCGAAGATTAAGGTTAAGAATAACTTTTTCATTCGTCAATTCTGTTTTGGATTAATAAAATTAATTGAATCAATTGTATTATTACAGCATTCATGCCAGATTAACTTCATTTTAATATTAGCTGATTTGTAATGATATCAAAAAAGTGGTTTATAATCCAATTGAAAGTTATTTTACAAGAATTTTTTACGATGCTTAAGTAGCTAATATGCATGTCATCGTCACATTCCTGTTACATTTTCAGGAGTTATAAAAAAAAACCGATCAGAAAATGATCGGCCTTGATGTTAATTTAAATGTTCACCAATTAATCCAGAAATTGCTCTCCATGTTTAGTTGGTTGCAGATCTTCCAGTTCATCTGCTTTGAACATCCTGGATTTAATAATGAATCTTAGACCCAGAGGAATTTCCAGGGAGAAACTAGAACCACGTCCCTTAGTAATATCTACCGTGAGATGCGTGTGCTTCCAGTATTCAAACTGATCCTGATTCATAAAAAATTCACAGCCATGAACAGTTCCCAGCCAGATATCGGTTTCATTAAGTAATAGATCGCCTTTTTCAAGACACATGGGAGATGATCCATCGCAGCAACCACCGCTTTGATGGAACATCAATTCTCCATGTCGTTCTCTTAACTGATCAATTATTTTTGAAGCTTCTTCAGTAATTTCTACTCTTTTGGTCATAGATTATTTTTAGAAGAATCCCATTGGTTTCTTGTCATAGGAAACTAACATATTTTTTGTGTGACGATAATGGTTCAACATCATTTTGTGGTTTTCTCGGCCAATACCGGACTTTTTATAACCTCCAAATGGTGCATGTGCAGGATAATTATGATAATTATTTACCCAAACACGTCCTGCTTTTATAGCTCTCGAAATCTGGTAAGCCTGGTGAGTATCTCTCGTCCACACTCCTGCTCCAAGACCATATAGTGTATCGTTCGCTATTTCTATGGCTTCAGCTTCATCTTTAAAAGTTGTTACACATACAACAGGTCCAAAGATCTCTTCCTGGAATACTCTCATTTTATTATTTCCCTTTAAAATGGTAGGTTTAATATAATAACCACCATCCAGGCCTTCATTAAATGCAGCTTCGCCACCAGTAAGAACTTCACATCCTTCTTCCTTACCAATATTGATATAATTCAGGACTTTTTCATATTGATCATTAGAAGCCTGAGCACCCATCATGGTATCCGGATCTAGAGGATGACCTAGTTTAATTGCTTCAGTTCTTTTAATTACACGTTCAATAAACTTATCATAAATACTTTCCTGAATAAGAAGTCGGGAAGGGCAGGTGCAAACTTCGCCCTGATTCAGTGCGAACATGACTGCTCCTTCAATACATTTATCGAAATAGTCATCATCGGCATCCATGATACTTTCAAAGAATACATTGGGAGATTTACCTCCAAGTTCCAGAGTAACCGGTGTAATGTTTTTTGAAGCGTACTGCATGATCAGTTGCCCGGTAGTGGTTTCACCGGTAAATGCAACTTTATTGATACGTGGGCTGGAGGCTAATGGTTTTCCTGCTTCAGCTCCAAATCCGTTCACGATATTTAATACACCAGCTGGAAGTATATCTTCAATAAGTTCCATCAGGATCATTATTCCCACCGGAGTTTGTTCTGCAGGCTTTAAAACCACACAATTTCCTGCGGCGAGTGCCGGCGCAAGTTTCCAGGTAGCCATCAAAATTGGAAAATTCCAGGGTATGATCTGGCCAACGACTCCAAGAGGTTCAGTAACGTTTATACATACCGTATTAGAATCTAACTCGGCCACTGAACCTTCTTCTGCGCGAATAACACCCGCAAAATATCTAAAATGATCAACTGCCAGAGGAAGATCGGCAGCCAGGGTTTCTCTAACTGCTTTACCATTATCCCAGGTTTCAGCTCTTGCAAGATCTTCAAGATTCTTTTCAATTACATCGGCAATTTTTAATAACAGGTTACTTCTGTAGGCTGCCGAAGAATTATTCCATTCTGGTGCGGCCTTCCAGGCGGCGTCTATGGCTTTATTTATATCATCTTCTGTAGATCTGGCAACCTTGGTAAAACTATTTCCATCAACCGGGGAAATATTGTCAAAATATTCTCCTTTTACCGGTGCCGTCCATTTGCCGCCAATAAAGTTGTCATACTTATCTTTAAATTTTGGTTTCTGGATCTGCTTTTTCTCTGTGGTTTGTACATCGCTCATAATGAATAAGTGTTTAATTAATTTAATAAGTAAAAGCTTCCGGTGGTTAAAAAACGGAAGTCTCTTAAAGGTAATAGTTACTTATCCAAATCATCTGACCTATTCTCTCAATACTATGAACAAATCTTCTTTTTGTTGTTATGTTGTTAAAATTTAGACGGTTATATTGTATATTTAAGAAAATACATGTTATATAGATTTTGATATCGTAATTAATTAGTAAATGAATCTTTCTAAGGATTTTTATAAAAACCGGAAACTTGAAAACCTGGTTGAAAATAAAACCTCATATACACTGAATAATGCCGCGCTTCATATTTTTGAAACTCATGAACAGGCAGAAAGAATTTTATTGCAATTTGATAAGCCCGTTTTGGCAAGTATGCTGAAAGGCAAAAAGATCATGCATTTACGGGATCAGCAGTCCTTTAATTTTTTACCGGGCGAATCCTTAATTCTACCATCAGATGAATTGATGTGTATCGATTTTCCAGAAGCACAGCCAAACAATCCAACACAATGTCTCGCCATGACGATTGCCGAGGATAAGATATCCAAAGTTCTGGAGCATATGAATGAATTAATGCCGAAAGCTGATGCCGGGGAGTGGAGCCTGATGGATTATAATTTCCATTTCACTAATGATGCAGGGATCTATCAAATACTTCAACGTTTACTTTTCTTATTTACTGAAAATCATCCTTCCAAAGACCTGTTTGTAGATAATATGCTGGAAGAACTGATCATTAGAATCCTGCAAACTAATTCAAGGAAGATCTATTCCGAACAAAGTTTTAAACTTAGTTCCACTAACCGTTTGGCCTTCATCGTTGAATATATTAGGAGCAATTTGCATAATACCTTGTCGGTAAAAAGCCTTAGCAGGAAAGCATGTATGAGTGAATCTAATTTTTACAGAGTCTTTAAAAATGAATTAGGGATTTCACCAACCGATTTTATTAATAATGAAAGGATAAAACTCGCCGTGAGTTTACTTCAAAATCCAGATAAGAGTATTAAAGAGATCTATCAGGAATGTGGTTTTGAAAGCAGGTCTTATTTTAATAGAGTGTTCAAAAGAAAAAAGAAAGTTGCTCCGGGGGATTATCAATCCAGTCTTAATGCTAGCGTATAAGAAACATCCTTGAAAAAAATAGGTAATTAATTCTTTATAAAGTCACTGAAATCTTTAAAAAACTCTTCCAGAAGCATCATGTTTTTTGCCAGAAATTGTTTTACTTCCGGCCAGTCTTTTTGATTATGAATGCTCACATTTTCCATTTGAACGTACACCCGGGAGATCATTTTTTTCTCAGGCAATTCATAGTATTCTTCAAAAATAACCTCTGGTAAATATTCGGCTTTTAAAACTTTTTCCAGGGATTGTAATTTTTCAAAGTAATAAGCTCTAATCATTTCATCATTGTCTACGATATCCAAAGATACCTGAGCGATTTTCTGTTAAAGGTAAACTTCAATTGGATTTCTTTCATTTTGGTATTATAGAGAAGCCATTTATGCGGAAATTCCTTTCCAAAACTCGTCCAGAATTCCTGCCGTATTTTTTTTGATTCTTCCTGGCTAAACATTTAAATGAAATAAGCGAGTAAAATTCCTAAAATGATCACTCCTAATTTTGAAGCGTTGAAGGAATGATTTTTTGAAGATTCGAATAATATGGTTGTAGAAACATGTAGAAATATCCCGATCACTATAGCATTTATATAAGCTGAATATTGTGAAATAACATCGACGTTATTATTTAGCCAGCTTCCGAGAGGTGTCATAAGTGCAAAAAATCCAAGAAACAGGAAAACTTTTGCTTTACTCATTTTGCTCTGCACCAGGAAAACTGAAAGTATCGCCGCTACCGGAATCTTATGAACTACAACGCCATGTAGAAGATGATTGTCCTTTTCCAACGGAAAACCTTCAAATAATGAATGTAAACTCAAACTTATAAGCAAGAGCAGGGGAAAGGCATTAGATTTCCCGTGAAAATGAAGATGTCCATGTTCAACTCCTTTAGAGAGAAACTCCAGAATTATTTGTAATAATAATCCCAGCATTATAAATACACCTATTCCTGAATCTGGTTCCCGGTAAACATCCGGTAACAGTTCCAATACAGTAACGGCTAACAAATACGCACCACTAAAAGCCAGCAAAAGTTTGAAACCCGAGGAGCTTCCTGGTTTCAGAAACAGGGAAATAACATAACCGACAATTACGGCAAGAATAGGTAATAGATAAATATATAGATCTGTCAACAAATTACTTATGGTTGGTGGTTATTGGAATGCTCAAAACTAATACCGAACAATCCTGTTATTATTATAGTTTCGGACAAAATTAACTTATTTTTGTCGTTCTATAAAGAAGGAATATGGCTAATAACTTTAGAATGATCGCGAAGACCTTGTATGGTTTTGAATCGATCCTCGCAAAAGAATTACTAGACTTAGGAGCAATGGACATCAAGGAGGGTAACCGCATGGTTAGTTTCGTTGGGGATCTTGGCTTTATGTATAAAGCAAACCTTTGTTTAAGAACGGCCATTAAGATCCTGAAACCTTATGAAAGTTTTAAAGCAAATTCTGAACAGGAGTTATACGATAATATCAAAAGATTGCCCTGGGAAAAATTTCTTGCTGAAGATGGAAGTCTGGCTATAGATTCTGCCGTACATTCAGATATTTTCACACACTCTCAATACGTGGCTCTTAAAAGTAAGGATGCCATCGTAGATAGGTTTAGAGAAAAGTATGGTAAGAGACCAGATGTTGATCTGGATTTTCCAGATTTGAGGATCAATATTCATATTGAGAATAATTTCTGTAATGTATCTTTTGACAGTTCAGGAGATTCTCTTCACAAAAGAGGGTATAGGTCAGCTACGAATATCGCTCCCATAAATGAGGTGTTGGCTGCAGGAATGTTATTGATGTCTGGTTGGGACGGTCAGTGTGATTTTCTGGATCCTATGTGTGGTAGTGGGACCATTCCTATTGAAGCCGCAATGATCGCCTGCAATATTCCGCCGAATCTTAATAGAAAGGAATTTGCCTTCGAAAAGTGGAGTGACTGGGATGAAGATCTTTATGAGAAAATTGAAGAATCAGTTTTAAAGAAAGTAAGAGATTTTCATTTTAAGATCAAGGGTTACGATAAGGCACCTTCAGCAGTTATGAAGGCGAAAGATAATGTGAAAAACGCAAACCTTTCAGATTTTATAGAAATTGAGCAGAGAAGCTTCTTTGAAAGTGAAAAGCAGAACGAAGGTTATCTGCATATGCTATTTAATCCGCCATACGGTGAACGACTTGAAATAGATATTGAGGATTTCTATGGAAAGATAGGGGATACCCTGAAGCAGAATTACCCGGGAACTCATGCCTGGTTTATTGCTACGAATTTCGACGCCATTAAGAGTGTAGGATTAAGAGCATCCCGAAAGATCAAATTATATAATGGACCCCTGGAAGGCAGACTTTTAAAGTATGTTTTATACGAAGGTTCTAAGAAAAAGAGTAAACAACAGGATTAATTCCTGTTCTTTTTATAGAAAGGAATAAGATAGGAGATAGAATAGCCATAGCCTGCACCGAATTCTCCACTATCATAAGTTCTTCCGAATCCCGGAATAGCAAGATTATCAAAATTGGACGGACTGTTCTGTCCTATCCTGCGTTTAAGCTGCACATTTGCGGAAAGAAAAAGATTGTTTAGCACTTCTACTTTTATCCCAATCATTACTTCTGCCCAGCTGGCCGTAAGTCCCGTAGTTTCCGTATTATCTTCTCTTATATCTGGCCCGTAATAATCTGAAGAAGTATAGATCTGGTATTGATCCAGTGTTTGGGAAAAAGTGGCAAAACCATAGCGGACACCAATGAAAATGGCATTTTGCATTTCTTTCCAGTTCTCGTATGCATTATAATCGCCACCTACTTTAATATAGCTTCCATTCGTAAAGGTTTCGATATTATCCCCCTTAAAAGTCCTTTTTTCGGTACCTAATTCTGCAGCTATATAATAATTTTTGTAAACCCGGTAATCGCCCACCAGCTCTAATCCACTATAATTATCATCCAGTAATGTGCGTAAAGGTTTACTAAGATCTATTCCGGCTCGAATACCAAATTTTTCCTTGTATTGCACAGTATCCTTTTCCGGTTCGTTCTGCTGCGCAATTCCGGAAAAACCTAAAAGCATGATAAGAATTAAGCTAGAAAAATATCGATACATGCGCTTGATTTTGATCTTCAATATTTACTTCCTCTATTCGAATGTCTTGAATCCAGGCCCCATCATCACCACTATCAGGGGTTAATTTTAAACCGACATAGTTCACTTTAAATGCACAGGCTCTGTTTATATATTCTTCCTGTCTACCATAAGTAAACCTGATAATGTCGGTATTTGGAAGATTCTCCGGGTCTGGTTCCTCTTCATCTCTTGGATCATTTACAGTGAATTCCAGTTCAGTGAGATCGGTATCGGTTCGTAATGGAATTGCAATACTGTCAGAAGTTCTTCTCTTATATTCTATAATCTGATCGCTACCATTTCTTATTGTTACATATTCTTCATTACCAATTTCATTGATACTAAGATTTTGAGGTGCTACACTTTCATCTGGATTTTCAATATCATAAAATTTGATGATCAGAAATGGAGTTGTATCGGTAGTTTCAGGACAAATATCGTCTCTCTGGCAGCCTAAAGCCACTAATAAAGACATTGCGAGAAGTATAGAATATATTTTCAGTTTCATTTAGAACTAACGTTTTTCCAGGCAAACAATGTTTTCCACATGATGAGTTTGCGGAAACATATCTACTGCCTGTACTTTGGTTACTTTGTAATGTTCGTCCAGCAAAGCAAGATCCCTTGCCTGTGTTGCTGAATTACAACTTACGTAAACGATTCGTTCCGGCAAGATACCAATAATTTGTGCTACCACATCCTTGTGCATTCCATCGCGTGGAGGATCGGTAATGATAACGTCAGGATGTCCATGTTTATTGATAAAGTCCTGGGTAAATACCTTTCGCATATCACCAACATAAAATTCGGTATTCGAAATTTCGTTTCTTTCGGCATTCTCCTTCGCGTCTTTAATGGCTTCAGGAACTGCCTCAACACCAATCACCTTTTTTGCATTTTTCGCTACAAATTGAGCGATAGTTCCAGTACCTGTGTAAAGGTCATAAACCAGTTCGTCACCTTTAAGATCGGCATAATCTCTTGCGATCTTGTAAAGATTATAGGCTTGATCTGAATTCGTCTGATAGAAAGATTTGGCATTTATCTTAAATTTCAAACCTTCCATTTCTTCGAAAATATGATCACGACCTTTAAAACAAATCACCTCCTGATCATAAATAGTATCATTTGCCTTATTGTTCACCACATATTGCAGAGAAGTGATCTCCGGAAATTTTTCAGCAACGGCGTTCAGCAATAATTCTCTTTTCTCTCTATCTTCCTGGAAGAACTGCACCAGGATCATGATCTCACCCGTAGAGGTGGTTCTAATCATTAAGGTTCTTAATAAACCTTCCTGATTTCTGGTATTGAAAAAAGCCAGAGCATTCTCTACCGCAAACTCTTTTACAAAATTTCGTATAGCATTACTGGGATCAGCCTGAAGATGACATTTTTTGATATCGAGAATTTTATCCCACATTCCGGGGATATGAAATCCTAACGCATTCCTTTTCTGAATATCCTCGCCACTCTGGATTTCCTCCTGGGTAAGCCATCGGCTATCACTAAAAGAGAATTCCATTTTATTTCTGTAAAAGTAGATCTCTTCACTTCCAAGAATAGGAGTGATCGCCGGTAATTCAATTTTACCAAGACGTCGAAGATTGTTCTCAACTTCGCTTTGCTTATATTCCAGCTGGTACTTATATTCCATATTTTGCCATTTGCAGCCTCCACAGGTTCCAAAATGCTGACAAACAGGTTCTGTTCTTTTATCTGATAAAGTATGAAACTCAACAGCAGTTCCCTGGTAATATGATTTTCTTTTTCTGGTAGTCTGAACATCCGCTATATCGCCCGGAACAGCATTATCTATAAAGATGACTCTTCCATCGGGAGACTTTGCGATTGCTTTGCCTTTAGCCCCGGCGCCTGTAACTTCAATTTCAGTGAAAAGTTTGTTTTTATTTCTTCTTGCCATAGCGCAAAAATAGGATAATTAACAAGATTTAAAGAGAGGGCAGTTGAAATTTTCAGCAAACATTTAGTAATTTGCAACAATTGAAATTTCAGGGATGATTTCTCTCCCTTTTCGTCGTTATTCAACCGAATAAAGAAGGAATTGTTTAACACTAATTCAAAAACGAAAAACTAATATGCCATTACCTAAGATTAAATCTTCAGAAGAAGCCATACAACTTGAGGACCAACATGGAGCACATAACTACCATCCGCTACCTGCTGTGCTAAGCAGGGGAGAAGGTGTTCATGTATGGGATGTAGAAGGGAAAAAATATTATGACTTTCTTTCAGCATATTCAGCTGTGAATCAGGGGCACTGTCATCCAAAAATAGTAGGAGCTATGCATGAGCAGGCTTCAAAACTAGCCTTGACTTCACGAGCTTTCCATAATGATGTACTTGGTGCTTATGAGAAATATGCCACAGAATATTTTGGTTTTGATAAACTGCTACCAATGAATACGGGGGCAGAAGCTGTGGAAACTGCCATTAAGATCGCACGTAAATGGGCTTACGAAAAAAAAGGAGTTAAGGAAACAGAAGCACAGATCATTGTTTGTGCCAATAACTTTCACGGAAGAACTACAACGATCATCTCTTTTTCAAATGATGAAGAAGCGCGTAGAAACTTTGGACCATATACTCCAGGTTTTATAAAAATAAATTATGACGATCCTGATGCTTTGGAAGCTGCAATTGAAGCAAATCCAAATGTGGCAGGATTTCTTGTTGAGCCAATTCAGGGTGAGGCGGGTGTTTTTACTCCTGCTGATGATTTTATGATGAAAGCAAAGGAAATCTGTAATAAGAATAATGTGTTATTTATGGCCGATGAGATCCAGACAGGGATCGCGAGAACAGGTGGTTTACTGGCCGTTTGCGGACACTGTACCTGTGAAGGTCATTGTGAAAGACAGGAAACGTATAGCAAGCCAGATATTTTGATACTTGGGAAAGCCCTTTCTGGTGGGAATTATCCTGTTTCTGCTGTTCTTGCAGATAACGAAGTGATGGACGTAATACAACCAGGGCAGCATGGTTCTACATTTGGAGGTAACCCGGTTGCAGCTGCAGTTGCTGTTGCCGCTCTGGATGTTGTAAAAGATGAACACTTAATACAGAATGCCAGAAAATTAGGTAAACTTTTCAGAAGATTACTTGATGATTATATCAGAGAATCAAATATCGTAAATCTGGTAAGAGGTCGTGGATTATTGAACGCGATCTTGATCAATGACTCTGAAGATAGTTCTACTGCCTGGGATATTTGTATGGCATTAAAAGAAAATGGTCTTCTTGCCAAACCTACACATGGTAATATTATTCGTTTTGCACCTCCATTGGTAATGAACGAGGAACAATTAAGAGATTGCGTTGATATTATTATTAAGACCTTAAAGCAATTTGAGAAATAAGTTATCTCATTTAGCGCATAAAAAAATCCCGCTTTTGGCGGGATTTTTATTTTTCAAAAATTATCTATTAACCCCCATATTCTCTTAGGATTTCTTCCTGTATTTCGTAAATACCTTCAAAACCTCCATAAAGGATTAAGCTTACTATAATGCTCAAAATACTTAATGCTCCCAATACAAGACCAATAATAGCAAGTATCCTACCGGTTTTTACGTTTTGATAACCTGTATAAAGTTCAGGATTGGAATTATAGATCTCGTTGGCCCTTTTGGACATAATAAGTGCTATGATCGCGAAAATAACTCCGGGGACGCCATAACAACAACATCCAAGAATTGATAAAATACCGAACACTAAAATGAGTGTGGAATTGGGTAATTCACTTTTTTCCATAAAAAGGTTTTTTGGTTAGTATAAAATGTTGGTCATTTTAATGATATAACTAATACCAATTATAACGGCGTTAAAAATTATAAGGCCCATCTTAATGTTATAATCGTTTTTAAATTTAAAAAAAAGATTGAATATCAGGAATATAAAAAGGACCGCCAGGCTGTAAATTGCCGGATACATATCGAATGCTTTTAGAAACTCTCCATGAAATAGAAATACCAAAGCACGTTGAGTACCGCAACCTGTGCAGTCTACCCCAAATAAAGTTTTATTTAGACACGGCAACATGTATTCTTCTATATTCCTCAATTCTTTACCCCGATTTTTTTGGTTAGCTCCCTGTTATCGCTGGTGATCACCTTTACAATATATACAGCATTGCTCAAATTTTCAGTAGGAAGAGAAAATTCTTTTTCCTTTGATCTAAAATTCTTGCTGAAGAATAATTTCCCATTCAGATCATATAAACTGATATCTCTGATTCCTGAGTCATATAGAATTTTGATTTCTAGCTGTTGCTGAATATTGTTTTGGAAAATATCAATGGTATTCAATAGGATATTCGGCTGCTTAAAACTGCTTTGGTCTGTAGTAAGATTATCTGTTGTTGGTGTTCCTGCCGGAAGCTTTTCAATAAAGCTTAGAAAGAATCGATCCTTATAATCCCCTGGTGGAAGTTTTATTTTGTAGTAGCCTGTTTTTATGCTAAAATAGAGGTCATCTTTAGAATCATAAATGAACAAACGGTCTGGATTGAAATTATTTAATTCTTCTAATGAAAACTTAAGATCGCTCTCACGATTAAGAGAGATATGTAAAGGAATCAAATCTCCATCGATCCTCGGTCTCGCGTCAATAAGATAATCTTCATTTGAAATCAACCAGCTAATGTCACTAGGGTTCTGGTCCATTTTTCTTGCATCCATAGCAAAATCCTCATCGGGAGTAGCATTCTTATTAAAAGCGAGCACTAGTTGTCTTATATAGGTAGTGTCAAGTTCAATATTCAGTTTTAGATAAGAAGAAGTTTCAGGTGATTTCAACTGAGAAATGCCTGCAGCTTCTTTTTGATAAATACGTTGGGAATTTTGAAATATCACTTTGCCTTCGGTTTTTCCCATGACCATGAAACCCTGGGCAATCGGGCTCATCTTCCTTGGATAATAATCACCTTTCTCTCCGGTTTCAGCACCATTAGAATATTTCTTGAAAATAGGGGGTAGGTAAACTCCGGTTCCGGGAGAGTAGGTGCCATATCCCCCTTCATAATCTGATAAATAATGAGAGTTTCCATTCTTTTTAGAATCCCAGAAATAGGCAATTCCAGTTGTGTTTGTATTTTCGAATAAGAATTTATCGAGATCTATAGCCGAAGGGTAGGGGTTGCCAACCAGGATGATCTGATCTTTCTTTATGGGTAATTCAATTCTACCATCATTCGGTATCCCTCTAAAATCATAGACCTGTGCAGAACCTGAATTTACGCTTTGACCTTCGATGATATCCGGATTTACTCCATTAACTCCTTTCATGGTGAAGCCTTCTCCGGGTAAAAGATCGAAATCATCTCCAAGATATTGCCAATCTGAATAGTTAGTTCCTGAATAAGCATAGATCCATTGATCAGAAATACTCAAAGGGTTGCTGCTTCCTTCTAAAGCAGAGATCAATTTTGCCTTCCTGCTTTCCGTGGGAGTAATCGGTTCAAAGATGTAATCATTTAAGTGATTAGCGGCTACATTTACTTTTACCGGCAGTCCCCAATAATTATAGTCATAGGCATTAGAGGTTCCGGTTTGAAATACAGACAATTTACCATCGCCTTTATTCAAATTGGCTAATTTTGGTCCCTGTAATAATTGTGACTGTTTCCTTAGATAGATACTTGCTTCAGTTTCTTTTTTGTGATTTGCTTTTAGATGGATTTCATTTTCAACATAGATCACTCTATCTTTTGCATAGAAATAGCTGTCAGAATTACCTGAGGGAGAAATATATAACTGCGCGTATAAACCACTAGCGCTAAAAATCATTAAAAAAAGCAAAGGAAGCCTCATGAAAGCCATAAATTTGCATAAATGTACTCAATAAATTATTTGAAATTACGTCAATTTAATATTTAACTATCTGTAAATGAATAACTCGCAAATTTTAAATACGATATTAATTATTATTGGAGGTGGTCTTTTACTCTATGCAATTTCAGCAAATGACGTTAGTCCTTATTTTAAGATCATCGGACTGGTTGTTATTATGTTTGGATTATATCGCGCTACTAATTACTGGGTGGCCACGAAGGATGACCATCAGAATGATAATGAAAATCAATAGAAATGGATTTTAAGCCGGGTGATAAAGTTGAATTGCTGGACGATGACCTAAGCGGAATTGTTCAAAAGGTTGAGGATTCAGAAATTGAGATCAAGACTGAAGACGGATTCATTATGAGTTTTCCGGCCGATCATCTTGTGAAAATCAAAGATGATATTGAAGCTATTGATGTCGAGGAATTTGATTTTGAAGAAATTCTGAAAGAGAAAGACCTTTAATAAAAAGAATAAAAAAAGGCCGCAACCCAGATCTAAAGAGAAAAGTGCTCCTCCAATGGAGGTAGATCTTCATATAAATCAACTGGTAAGATCTTCCCGCGGATTGTCTAATCATGAAATGCTGAATCTACAGCTGGATACAGCCAGGCATAAACTGGAATTCGCCATTCGAAAGAGAATTCAGAAAGTGGTCTTTATACACGGCGTTGGAGAAGGAGTCCTGAAAATGGAACTTGAATATCTGTTAGGAAGATATTCTAACGTAAAATTTTACGATGCCGATTACCAGAAATACGGGCTGGGAGCGACCGAAGTTTATATTTTACAGAATCCTTAGTTTGTTTCGTCGGGAGCAGGTTGGTCGGGAGTTTCTCCGTTACATGCAGGATCCTGGATCGGACATTGAGGAAAATCAACATTAGAAGCTCTCAATGTTCCGAAATTATAAGTTTCATATTGTATAGCTTCACCAGAACCATCCTGTCTTTCAAATTTCAGGTTATCTACAAGAATTTGATATCCGTAATTTCTACTTATTTTATGGTCGATATATTGATTGTGTTCTAACTTGTCTGTTTGCTCTTTATTTAAATAGTTAGCAATACCCTCTGCTGTTTCAAAATTCTCAGGAGCACCTAGGCCGGTTTCCTCGCTAACCTCAAATCTGGTTAAGAACGCCATCATTGTCATCATCTGGATCAAGATAATTTGGAATTCCATCTTCATCTGTATCTCTGTAACCATTCTCATTAACCGGCTCATTATCACTATTTGTTTTTTCAACACTGGTAGGAACATTATCCCCGTCATCATCTTTATCCAAATAATCAGGAATTCCATCTTCGTCTGTATCCTGGTAAGGACCTCCTAATATCCATCCTTCTTCAGAATTTTTTAATCCATCACCGTCTGGATCTGCGCTACCGGTTTCATCTGTAAATCCTGTGTTTACGAAAACAGTGGCTCCTGTTCCGCTAACCCATTCTTCAATTACTTTAGGTGAACTGGGGGGGACAACATTACAGAAATAATCATTTGGAACCTCCGCGTTATAAATGCGGTAAACAATCCTGTTATTTCCGGTTAAAGGAAAACTAATCTGGTCCTCATCCGGAGGTGTAAGACTTCCATCTTCTCTACTTTTAGCTGGTTATTATTGAATTCAAGAGATATGGATTCATAAACATCATTATTGTTTATAGGCATATATCACATTCCTGTCGGGACCATCGCAAAACTGCAAGGTGCTATCCTCAAAATCAAAATTTGTAACAATGATCTCTCCGTCGTCACAGGCGCTTAGCAGTGCCAGGGAAAATATACCGAATAATAAACGTCTCATGAAGATGCTTTTTCAACAAAAATAACGGAATCAAACTTATGAGGAAGAGAAGTAGGAAATTATTTTATTTCCGTTAATTTTGCTTCCTATGGAAAATGTCTATTTTGATTCAGCAGCTACTACCCAGTTAAGGGAGGAAGTGGTCGATAAAATGACCCGCGTTTTAAAAGAAAATTATGGAAACCCTTCATCTACCCATAGCTTCGGGAGATCTTCTAAAAGCCTGGTCGAACAGGCTCGTAAGACGGTTGCGGGAATTTTAAATGTAAAGGCATCTGAAATTGTATTTACTTCCGGTGGAACTGAGGCAGATAATCTGGCTTTGAATTCGGCTGTTCGGGATCTTGGTGTTGAACGTATCATTACTTCAAAAATTGAACATCATGCGGTACTTTATACCGTAAATCAATTACAGGATTGTTTCGATGTTGAAGTGGAATATGTGAATATTGATGAGAAAGGAAATATAGATCTTTCCGATCTTGAGAACCGACTTAAGAGTTCCGATAAAAAAACTCTGGTAAGTCTCATGCATGTGAATAACGAGATTGGTAATAAGATCGATCTCAAGAAAACTGCGGAACTTATTAAATCTCATAAAGCTTTATTTCATTCAGATACCGTTCAGTCTATAGGACATTATGATCTGGATCTAAATGACATTCCGGTAGATTTCACCGCGGTAAGCGCTCATAAATTCCATGGCCCTAAAGGGGTTGGCTTTGCTTTTGTTCGTAAGAATTCAGGATTGAAACCATTGATCTTTGGAGGAGAGCAGGAGAGAGGGCATCGTGCCGGAACTGAAGGAGTGCATAATATTGTAGGACTTGAAGAATCTCTGAAACTTGCTTATGAAAATATCGAAGAAGAGCAGCAGTATGTTGGGGGATTGAAAAAGTATTTTATTGAAAGTCTTAAAAAGGAAATTCCAGGTGTGAAATTCAATGGCGAATGTGAGAACTTTGAAAAAAGCACATACACTCTTATCAATGTTTGTCTTCCCGTAAGCCAGGAAAAAGCATTAATGCTTTTATTTCAACTGGATCTTAAAGGGATTGCATGTTCTAAAGGTAGTGCCTGCCAGAGCGGCAGCGATCAGGGTTCACATGTATTGAACGCATTCTGTTCAGAAGAAGACCTGAAAAAACCATCTTTAAGATTCTCATTTTCCAGGTATAATACAAAAGAAGAGATCGATTACGTGATTAAAAATCTGAAGGAATTTATTGAAGACTAATCAGAGTTTGTAATTCCGGATTTAAAATATAAAAGCTGAACATGAGTTCAGCTTTTTTTGTGCTTGTATAGTATTTCATTCTGTCACCCTGAACTTGTTTCAGGGTCTCTTGTTATTTCTGCTTGAGATTCTGAAATAAATTCAGAATGACGCCCGGCTTAATTTTATACTTATTGCTATTTCTACTTCCTGAAAAACTTGGCGGTATAGGTAGTGGTGTTTCCAACATTATCGGTAACGATCACCTTTAAATTATTCTCGGTTTCTGTAAGAACATTATCAGAGAAATAATGAGTCAGGGTATTGTTTTTATACTCATACTCCATTAAAATAAACTTCCCGTTAACTGTTGCCCTGTACGCGTCTATTCCTGAAAGATCATCAGAAATCTTTACTTTAAGGGTTTCATTATTCGAGATCCACTGGCCATCATAAAAATTAACGGGACTTACTTTAGGAGCGACCGTATCTTTTACCAGAGTATACTCTCCAAACGTTCTGGTTCCGGTAGAAAAGCGATTGCCTTTTTTATAGGTAGTGGAATAGCTTGGCCTGCCGTAATCTGAAATCCTTGCGATAAATAATTGATTTTTGTCTTCTTCCGAATAATCACTTACATCAAAACCAATCGAAAAACTCTTATCAAGTGGAATTTCATCTTTATGAACTACCACGGTATCCCCCATAAAATTAATATCCAGATACGCATCCTCGTAAAGACTTCCGCCGGGGATATGCACGTCAATTTTACCACCTTTAGCTGAAAGGCCATTGGAAGCACTCGCTAAATAATTGGTCTTATAAGGGACTCTCTTTTTAATGTTTTCGCTTACCTGGCCCTTAATTGGGATCCTGACTATCTTTTCATTCCCTTTATAATCGGTTACTTTTATGGTGTATTGGTAATCAAGGCTGTCTTTTATATTTAGTTTTCCTTCTGACTGTAATTCTCCATAAATACTTAAAGGATTATTTTGAGTTTTGAAAAGCTTCTGAATACGATCCTTATTGTTAGCATAATATTCATAATCTATGAGCTGGTTAAGGTTGCGGCTTTCTGAAAAAGAGAACTTATCAAAATTAATTTCGAAGACCTGATCGCCATTTAGATTAGATTCAATTCTAAAAACGCCATTATGGTTATACGCTCCATCCTGCTGATCTACAGTAGAGATACCGAATCCTATTTCACCGCAAGCTTCAACCTGGTTTGTGGTGTAAGTTCCATCGTTAAGAGGTATCAATCTCAATTTCTGGCGCTCCTGGGAATTATTTACGTGAGCATCTTCTCCAAGAGGGTAGGCAAAAAGACCTTCAATTAAAGGTTTCCTGGAGTCCGCTACCTCAAGTCCAAACATCTGGGCGTTCATGGGGCGCTGACTTCCGTCCCTAATCTCAAAATGAAGATGTGGTCCGCCGCTTCCTCCAGTGTTCCCACTATAGGCAATAAGCTCACCCTGCTCAACCTTTAGTTCTCCCGGTTCAGGGAATAGTTCGATCTCGTAAGATTCTTTAGCATATTGTTGCTTGCGTAGATATTCCTTGATCTTAGGAGCAAGTCTTTGCAAATGCCCGTAAACAGTAGTATATCCATTTGGATGCTGAATATAAAGCGCTTTGCCATAACCATAATGCTGAATATTGATACGGCTAATATATCCTGCAGCAGAAGCTTTTACTTCCAGACCTTGACGCTGCTGTGTTTTTATGTCCAGTCCGCTATGAAAATGGTTAGATCTTAGTTCACCAAACGATCCCGCTAATACGATAGGAACATCCAGCGGATTGGCGAAGTAATCCTGCGGGAGATTGTTCTGTGCTTGTAATGTTGAAAATAGTAGTAGGAATAACAGGCTTGTAGCTCTCTTCATAAATCTGGGGGTAAATTCAATTAAAACCTGGAGCAAAGTTAATCAAACTTATGTCAAAATTAAATTGCTTGATAACAGAGAATTATCTGAATTGTTGATTATTATTTCAAAACAGCTAAAAAAGTATTGGGATATTTGAAAGCGTATGTTAACTTTGTAGGGGTTCACATCGTTTTGAGCGCTTATGAGTGAAATTACAGAAATAGTTGATAACCTTGAGAATAGAATCAGCAAGTTGCTTCATAAATATGATGTTATGAAGCAGGCCAATGAATCTCTTCAGCAGGAATTAGTTTCTGTAAGATCGGAATATGAGAAACTGGAGGGTGATTTACAACTTTCCAAAGATCAGATTCAAACCTTAAAAGCTGCAAATGCGATGCTTGGCAGTACCGACCATAAAAGAGAAACGAAGCTCAAAATAAACACGTTGATCAGAGAGATCGATCAGTGTATAGTTCAGTTATCTGAATAATTTGACATCATGGAAGATAAACTGAAGATCAAAATATCGATTGCAGACCGGGTTTACCCGCTAACCATTCAGCCAAGTCAGGAGGAAGGTTTGCGTAAAGCCGCAAAGAAGATCGAAGGGATGATCAAACAATTTGAGCAGAATTATGCCGTAAGGGATAAACAGGATGTTCTGGCAATGTGCGCATTGCAGTTCGCCGCCCAGACCGAGCAGAAAGATATTGATAAATCGAGCGAGATGATTGAAGCAGAAGAGAAGTTAAAGTCACTTAACGATCTACTGCAGAATCATTTAACCTCATAAGTTCATTAAATATAATAAAGGTTACTGCCTGTATTAGTGCTTTTTTGATAAACTCAACACTATCTCTTTAAAAAGGGTGAGTCTAAGTTGTAAAAGCGTGCCGTGTCCCTTTTGGGAGAGCGGATCCTTGATCAACTAGTTAGTCCTAAACTTGATTTTAAGGAGTTTTAACAAAACCTAGCTAATACAGGCTTTTTTTATATATACACTAAATAGAGACGAATGGAAATACTAACTATAGTTATTGCCGCAGTAGTAGGCCTTGCAATAGGCTTTGCGATTGCAAAAATGCTGGAGAAAAAGCAGGCCTCCAATACAATTGCCAGTGCGAAGAAAGAAGCTGCCGGAATTTTAAAAGAGGCTAAAGCTGAAGGTGAAAGTATCAAAAAAGATAAGATACTTCAGGCGAAGGAAAAGTTCATTGAACTAAAATCGGAACATGAAAAAGTAATTCTTTCACGTGATAAAAAGATCAATGATGCTGAGAAAAGAATTAAAGACAAGGAATCTCATGTTTCTAACGAATTAGGAAAGAATAAGAAACTTAATAAAGATCTTGAAGATAAGGTTGCAGATTATAACCATAGAGTAGAATACCTGGAAAAGAAACAGGAAGAAATAGACAGGCTTCATAATAGTAAGGTTCAGCAACTGGAAGTTATTTCCGGACTTTCTGCTGAAGACGCCAAAGCTCAATTGATAGAATCTTTAAAGGATACAGCCAAGGCTGATGCAATGTCCTTAATTCAGGATACCGTAGAAGAGGCGAAACTTACGGCGCAACAGGAAGCGAAAAAGATCATTATCAATACCATTCAAAGGATTGGGACTGAAGAAGCGATCGAAAATTGCGTTTCAGTATTCAATCTTGAAAGTGATGATGTAAAAGGTAGAATTATTGGTCGTGAAGGTAGAAATATTCGTGCCCTGGAAGCAGCTACTGGAGTAGAGATCATTGTAGATGATACTCCGGAAGCGATTATTCTAAGTTGTTTCGACTCTGTTAGAAGAGAGGTGGCAAGACTATCGCTTCATAAACTGGTTACCGATGGTCGTATTCACCCTGCCCGTATTGAAGAGGTAGTGAAGAAGACACGGAAACAAATTGAGGAAGAGATCATCGATATAGGAAAAAGAACGGTGATCGATCTTGGAATTCATGGTTTACAACCAGAATTGATCAAGATGGTAGGTAGAATGAAATACCGTTCTTCTTACGGTCAGAACCTATTGCAACACTCGAGAGAAGTTGCGAAACTTTGTGGGGTAATGGCTGCGGAATTAGGACTGAATCCAAAACTGGCAAAACGTGCCGGATTACTTCACGATATCGGTAAAGTACCGGAAACCGAAACAGAAGTACCTCACGCGATTCTGGGTATGCAATGGGCAGAGAAACATGGTGAAAAAGCTGAAGTTTGTAATGCCATTGGAGCTCACCACGACGAGATAGAGATGAATTCATTACTTTCTCCTATCGTTCAGGTTTGTGATGCGATTAGCGGGGCTAGACCGGGAGCAAGAAGGCAGGTGCTTGATTCTTATATTCAAAGATTAAAAGATCTTGAAGATATTGCCTTTGGTTTTGGCGGAGTTAAGAAAGCTTATGCGATCCAGGCAGGTAGAGAATTGAGAGTTATTGTGGAGAGTGAAAAGGTTTCCGATGAAAAGGCGGCAAACCTTTCTTTTGAGATATCTCAGAAGATTCAAACAGATATGACCTATCCTGGTCAGGTTAAGATCACGGTGATCCGCGAAACCAGAGCAGTAAATGTTGCGAAATAAAATTCGATAACTATATTAAGAAAGCCCGTTCAAATTGAACGGGCTTTTTTTATTCTTTAAGATCAACTTCAACTTTTTTCAAGTTGGTCATTTCGACCATGGGGAGAAATCTGTAATGAAGAGATTTCTCACCTCGCTTTGCTCAGTTCGAAATGACACGAAAGTTATTAATCATTATAGATATTCTCATACGAGTTGCCTTCCATTTCGAAGAATTTCCCGGTCACATATCTAAAATGATAATCAAGTTCTGCAATTTCTTTCATATCATCTTCATCGAGCTGATAACCTGCACTCATTAGGTTATCTTTAATTCTACCTTCATTGGTTGATTTTGGGATCACACCTGTACCTCTTTGTTCGCTCCACTTAATAAGGATCTGTCCCGGAGAAGCACCATGTTTTTTAGCGATTTTGTTGATCACCGGATTCTCAAGAAGAGAAGGCTCATCGGCCGCTTTCATTTCATCTGGTCTATCACCACTTCCTAAAGGAGAATACGCTGTTACGTTGATGCCGTTCTTACTGCAGAATTCCAGTAACTTGTTTTGCTGTAAGTATGGGTGAAGCTCAACCTGATTCATTTCTGGTGTATGGTCAGTATCTGCCATTAATTCCTTAAGTTTTTCAATACTGAAATTTGAAACACCTATATGTTTTACCAACCCCTGTTCTTTGGCTTTCACCATTTCATTCCAGGTTTCGATTAAAGGAACTTCTTCTAATGAAAGAAAGTCTTCCGCTTTTTCCGGGAATCCAACCTCCGGTTTAAAAGCTACGGGCCAGTGCATCAGATAAAGATCTAAATAGTCTAATTTAAGATCTTTAAGTGTTTGCTTTAACGCGGGAATTACATCTTCCTTTTTATGAGCATTGTTCCATAGTTTAGAAGTAACCCACACATCCTCTCTTTTTACGTCTCCCTTTTTGAAAACTTCTGAAAATGCTTCCCCAACTTCAGCTTCGTTACCATATGTTGCAGCACAATCTATATGCTTGTATCCATTATTAAGCGCAATTTTCACCGCTTCGGTGACTTTTCCTTTTTCAGACTTCCAGGTTCCGAGACCTATCGCGTCCATAGTATCACCATCTCTAAATTTTAATTTCTTCATAATTTGATTTTTCATGAAGTTAAGAATTATGATCATCAGGGAAAAGTTCTGTAAATGGTTTAGCAGAACTTTAATATCTATTTTCGTGGATGGTAAGTTTCCATTACCTGTCTTAAATGCGATCTGTCTACATGAACATAGATTTCGGTAGTGGTGATGCTTTCGTGACCAAGCATTTGTTGAATCGCTCTAAGATCAGCTCCATTTTCCAAAAGGTGAGTAGCAAAGGAATGCCTGAAAGTATGGGGACTAATTTTTTTCCTGATTCCTGCAGCTTCCGTTAATCTTCTAACGATCGTAAAGATCATGGCCCGGGTTAGTTTATTACCTCTTCTGTTTAAAAAAAGTGTGTCTGTAGCTTCCGGTTTTATATCCTGATGAACTCTAACCTCTTTTCTGTAGATCTGAATAAATTTGATGGTATACTCTGAAATTGGAACAAAACGCTGTTTATCTCCTTTTCCGGTAACTTTTATAAAACCCTCATCGAAGAAAAGATCAGATATCTTAAGATCGATCAATTCTGAAACTCTTAGTCCGCACCCATAAAGCGTTTCAATAATAGCGCGATTACGTTCACCTTCATTTTTACTGAGATCGATGGCAGCGATTATCCGGTCTACTTCTTCAATAGAAATTGTATCAGGCAATTTCCTGCCAATCTTAGGAGATTCCATCAGGTCCAGGGGATTGTCTTTTCGGTAATCTTCGAATACAAGAAATCCGAAAAAACTACGAAGACCGGAAATGAGTCTGGATTGCGACCTGGCATTAAGATTTTTTGAAACACTATAAATGAATTCCTGGATGTATTTATCGGAAATCTTAACTGGGCTTATATAATTTCATTAACATCCAGATAGTTCATGAGTTTGATGACATCCAGACTATAATTCTCGATGGAATTTTTGAAAGTCCGCGTTCAAGCTTCAAATAGTGACGATAATCCTGTAACGCATTTTGCCATTTCATGTGTTAAAGATAAGGATTTGCAGCTATCAGTCTTAGTATTACTTTAGGTTTAGCTAACACTTTTTTAACAAGATGTCACCTACATTTGGCCGCAGAAATAATAAAAACAATAATTATGAAAAAGACGTTTTTAGTAATTGTCATTGCAATTTTTGGAGGAACTTTTAGCGCCAGCGCTCAGGAAGCCTGGAACTTTGGTATTAAAGGTGGATTAAACTTTTCTACTGTAACCGGAGATTATTTTAATAGCCCAAACTCGAGAACAGGATTAAACTTTGGTGTTTTAGCGGAAATTCCCGTTGCAGATAGAATTTCTATTCAGCCTGAGGTATTATATTCTATGCAGGGATACGATTTTGCTTCTATAGACGAAGATAATATTTTTGATACTGATGATAATATTGAGTATCAACTGGATTATATTCAGGTGCCGGTATTAGCTAAAATCTATGTTCTTGATGGACTAAGCGTTCAGGCAGGTCCTTCTTTTAACTTTAATGTAAATGAAGAGCTGGATTATTCTCCAACCGAGAATGGAGGAGATATCGAGCTTGAAGACCAGGTGAACGATTTTGAATTTGGTGGGGCTGCCGGGCTTGAATACAAGCTTAACAATGGATTCTTTATTCAGGGTAGATATAATTACGGTTTTACGGAAGTATCTGACGGATCTGATGCTCATAACTCTGTATGGCAAGCCGGGGTTGGATACCAGTTCTAATCATACACAACATACTATAAGTAAAAAGCGAAGATTTCTCTTCGCTTTTTTTCTTTCTCCTACAATTTAGTTGATTCTAATATTAGGTTATATTCTAATAATTGGCATTTAATCTAATGAATATATATTTTTATCGGTTTTTTAATGATGGAAATTCATTTTATTAACTTTTTTATATATTTAGGTTCAATTAACAACCTAAAAATTTCATTATGAGAAAATTATTAATTATTGGGGCATTAATAATGTCCTCGATTTCTTTTGGCCAGGGATTTAAAGCTGGACTAAATGTTGGAATTCCAACAGGAGATGTTTCGGATGGTTACAATCTCCAGGTAGGAGCTGATGTAGCTTATATGTTCGAGGTAGCAGACCAGCTAACTGTAGGACCTATGCTAGGCTACATGAATTTTTTTCCGGAAGACTCTGATTTTATTGATAATCTTCAGTTTTTACCGATTGCCGCTTCCGGTAGATATGGTCTAACTGAAGCCTTTTTCCTTGGCGCTGACCTTGGATACGGTGTGGGAATAACAGATGGAGTAGATGGGGGCTTTTATTACCGGCCTCAGGTAGGATATGATTTTGGTTTAATAGGTCTAATAGCATCTTACTCTGGAGTTAGTTTAGATGGCGGAAGTGCGAGTTCCATAAATCTGGGAGTTGAATTTGGATTATAAATTACCAATTCTATATAAGTAAAGCGGGAATGTTTCCCGCTTTTTTTATGTGTAAAAGTTAGGTTGAAATAAATTTTTAAAACTGCTTAAAAATATTATGTTTGCGGTAATTAACAACCTAAAATTTAAAAATGAAAAATTTAATTATGGCTTTAGCCATCTTTTGTGCTACAACTGTGTATGTGAATGCTCAGGACATTAACTTTGGTTTAAAGGCAGGTATAAACCTGGCATCCCTTAATGGAGATGATGTTGAGGATTTAGATATGGTAACAGGTGTGCATCTTGGTGCAGTAGCAGAGTTTGGATTAACTGAAAAGTTTTCTATCCAGCCTGAAGTAATTTATTCTACTCAGGGAGCTTCTTATGATAAAGAAACTTTAAAACTGGATTACATTAACGTTCCAGTACTTGCAAAATATTATGCTTTTGAAGGTTTTAGTATAGAAGCAGGGCCACAGTTAGGATTCAATATTAATTCAGAATATGAGTATGATGGTGAAACAGAAGATGTTGAAGAGGTTAAAACTATCGACTTAGCTGCAGCATTAGGTGTTGGTTATAAACTGCCAATGGGAGTGTTCTTCCAGGCTCGATATAACCTGGGACTTTCAGATGCTTTCGAGGAAGTAGAAGGTATTAAAATAGATGCCAAAAATAATGTATTCCAATTTTCAGTGGGTTATATGTTCTAAATAGTAAGTATTAAAAAGGATTAAAGCGAAGAAATCCTGCTTTTTTTATACCTATACGTTAATATACTTTTAAAGAAGATTGATTAAAGGTTTCTATTTAATAATTTGAACAAAAATAACCTCATGGCTTTTAGATTAACAATTCTTTTTGTAATAATCTTTTCGGTTTCCGGTATTTCCCAGGAAACTGAAAACAATAGCATATTAAATCAAGATCATAGATATTTAAAATATGATGCTTCCTCTATTCAGTTAAGCGAAAAAATTGCACGATTTAATACCGGTTTATATCAAGGACTGTATAATTTTGAAAATATCACTCCCGGCTTATTTCTTCGTCCTGAAAGTCTTGAATTAAATATGCCCAGTTTAAAATCCTATGGAATAGGATACGCCATTAAATATTATTTAGGAGATTCAGATATTTACGTTTTGGGAGGAATGCAAACCGTTATTTCCAATGGCATGGACTCAGGAAGGTCTTATAATTTTGGATTGAATGGAGGTTTGGGATATGACGTGACTAAAAAAATGCAGATTGAAGCAAGATCTTTTTATAGTTTATATAATACTTCACCCGATGAGGCTTTTGAACCTGTTCAGTTAACGCCAATTCAGCCACTAAGTTTGAGATTCAAAACGAAATTTTAAATTTTCAACACATCATTTTTTCTGATGAATATTAACAATTTGCTACATTTACCTCATGAAGCTACTAATACTTAACGGACCAAATCTAAATCTTCTGGGGACTCGTGAACCGGAGAAATACGGAAAAAAAAGTTTTGAAGACTACTTTTCTGAACTGCAATTCAAATACAGAAGTGTAGAATTGTCTTATGATCAAACGAATATTGAAGGAGAGCTGATAGATAAAATTCAGAATGCACGTAAAGATTATGATGGTATTATATTGAATGCTGCGGCTTACACACATACTTCTGTGGGAATAGGGGATGCTGTTGCGGCTATTGATACTCCGGTTGTGGAAGTCCATATTTCTAATACATTTTCAAGGGAAGAATTCAGGCACAAATCTTATATCTCCCCAATCGCCAAAGGAATTATCGTTGGTTTTGGATTGCAAAGTTATGATCTTGCGATCCAGAGTTTTTTAAACGATAAGAATGAATAAAGCTTATTTAAACTGGAGTAGTGGTAAAGATTCGGCGATGGCACTTTATTATGCCAATTCCCAAAATGAGTATAAGGTAGAGAAGCTGCTTACTACGATAAATAAGGATGTAGGGAGGGTGACCATGCATGGAGTTAGAAAAGAACTCCTTTTGGAACAGGCAGAAAAAATAGGTTTACCAATAGAAATTTCTGAATTAAGTGCCGAAACCAGCATGGAGGATTATAACCTCAAAATGAAAGAAGCGACAGATTCTTTGATTGCAGATGGATTCTCCCATAGTGTCTTTGGAGATATCTTTCTGGAAGACCTCAAAAAATATCGTGAAGAGCAATTGAATTCGGCAGGTCTTAAAGCCGTTTTTCCTTTATGGAAGAAGAATACGAAAGAACTTATATCAGAATTTATTGATCTTGGCTTTAAAGCAATTGTAGTTTGTACCAATTCAAAATATCTGGAAGATTCTTTCTGCGGAAGGATCATAGATAATGATTTCGTAGAAGAACTTCCTGAAAATGTAGATGCTTGCGGTGAAAATGGAGAATTTCACACTTTTGTTTTTGACGGACCTATATTTGATTCACCGGTAGAATTTGAAATAGGAGAGAAGGTGAAAAAATCTTATAAGCCTGCTGAAAAAGGAGATGATAATTGCTTTCAGGATGATGCAGAATCCTGGGATACGGAATTTTGTTTTTGTGATCTTATGCCGAAATAATAACGCATATTTCGACCCTGTCATTTCGAAGGAGGGAAACGACTAAGAAATCTCATAACAGGTTTATACTTCTACATAAAATTCAGAACCAAATTCAAAAGAGATTTCTCCCTTTGGTCGAAATGACAATAAAATAAACAATCCCGATTCTATGAGATCCTGAAAAAAGTTCAGGATGACGACTTAAAGAAAAATAAAAAAACCGCATTCATTTGAATGCGGTTTTTTTATTTTTCTAACGTCTAACGTCTAACGTCTAACGTCTAACGTCTAACGTCTAACGTCTAACGTCTAACGTCTAACGTCTAACGTCTAACGTCTAACGTCTAGTGTCTTACAAGTGAATCACTTCGTCATAAGCATCTGCAACAGCTTCCATAACGGCCTCACTCATCGTTGGGTGAGGGTGAACCGCTTTTAGTACTTCATGCCCTGTAGTTTCAAGTTTTCTGCCCAGAACCGCCTCAGCGATCATATCTGTCACTCCGGCACCAATCATGTGGCAGCCTAACCACTCACCGTATTTAGCATCGAAGATCACTTTTACGAAACCATCTTTCTTTCCAGAAGCACTCGCTTTTCCAGAAGCAGAGAACGGGAATTTACCAATCTTAAGTTCATAACCAGCTTCTTTAGCCTGCTTCTCTGTCATTCCAACAGAAGCGATTTCTGGGGATGCATACGTACATCCTGGAATATTTCCGTAATCCAATGGTTCCACGTCCATGCCTTTGATCTTTTCAACACAAAGTATACCTTCAGCAGAAGCAACGTGTGCTAAAGCAGGACCGTGT
Source organism: uncultured Flavobacteriaceae bacterium (assembly GCA_963779835.1). Taxonomy (GTDB): domain Bacteria; phylum Bacteroidota; class Bacteroidia; order Flavobacteriales; family Flavobacteriaceae; genus Christiangramia. The sequence continues at coordinate 159,262 of CAVZZT010000002.1, read as the reverse complement.
ACAACATCACCGATAGCGTAAACTCCGGAAACATTGGTTTGGTAGAAATCGTTCACAACGATCTTATCCTTTTCTGTCTTGATCCCAAGATCTTCCAGACCTATATTTTCAATATTTGTTTTAATTCCTACGGCAGAAAGTACAATATCAGCTTCCAGTGTTTCTTCACCTTTTTTGGTCTTCACTTTCGCTTTTACCTTTCCGCCAGATTTTTCAACGCTTTCTACAGAAGAGTTGGTCATTACTTTAATACCAGCCTTCTTCATGCTTCTTTCAAATTGCTTTGAAACTTCTTCATCCTCTAATGGCACTACATTCGGAAGGAATTCAACCACAGTTACATCTGTACCCATAGCGTTGTAGAAGTGAGCGAACTCAACTCCAATAGCTCCTGAACCAACCACGATCATAGATTTTGGTTGTTTTTCAAGGGTCATTGCCTCACGGTATCCAATTACAGTTTTGCCATCCTGTTTAAGATTTGGCAATTCTCTGGAACGAGCACCGGTTGCGATAATGATATTATCTGCCTGGTATTCTGTTTTCTTGTCCTTTTTATCGGTTACCTCTATTTTCTTGCCTGATTTCAATTTCCCGAATCCTTCAAGAACATCAATTTTGTTCTTTTTCATCAGGAACTGAACACCTTTGCTCATTCCTTCAGCAACATTTCGGCTTCTTTTGATTACAGCTCCAAAGTCCTTATCGGCTTTTTCAAGTTTTAAGCCATAATCTTCAGCATGTTTCAGATAATCAAAAACCTCGGCACTCTTTAAAAGTGCTTTTGTAGGAATACATCCCCAGTTAAGGCAAACACCTCCAAGGCTTTCTTTTTCTACAATCGCGGTTTTAAAACCTAATTGAGAAGCGCGGATCGCAGTTACATAACCTCCCGGGCCACTACCTAAAACTATAATATCATATTTACTCATATTCGGAATATTTTGAATCTGTTATAGAGTTTGCGAATTTAAGGAATTAAACCCTAAACTGAAAGTTAGAAGAGGGGGATAAGAGCATAAAAAAATCCGCCGGTTACGACGGATTTGAATATTCAGGTAATATTGGGAGGATTTAGTTTATTGATAAATTAAATCTTTCCTGTACTTCGCCGAAATTTGAAAAATCAACATTTGCATTTGCTTCAAAAGTAGCTGATGGTAATACCACAATCCGGAATGTCTGGCTGTCTGTGAAACCAGCATCAAGATTGATCAAATCGTAGTTGCCGTCCAGAATAATTTCAACATCTGCAGCAGTATGATTATACACATATTGAATAGTTCCTTCCTCTAAAAAGAAATTCTGAGGCAGTAAGCTCCAGGAATCAACCGTTCCACCATCATTAGCATCTAAAAGTTCCAGCCTGTAAACTAGTACCACATCAGATTCAGGTTCAAAGGTATCAACGGCTTCAGGAATATCTATCACCTGTGAATAATAATTGAAATCAGAGCGATACTCAAGATTTACCGTTCTTTCAAAAGTATAACCTAAACCATCAAGTCCATCTTCTCCTGGAGGTCCCTGTGGTCCTGGGTCACCATCAGAACATGAAATGAAGAATATCGAGGTTAGTACTAAAATGGATAATATTTTTTTCATAATGATTGGATTAAATTATTTATTAAATTCAATGCTGGCCGAATTTACGCAATAACGCTGACCAGTCTCAGTAGGACCATCATCAAAAACGTGGCCAAGATGGCTCCCACAGTTGGAACAGAGGATTTCAGTGCGTATCATACCAAAAGTTCTATCCTGAACAAATTCAACTTTTCCTTCGATGGCATCATCAAAACTAGGCCAACCGCAACCACTTTCAAACTTGGAGTTACTTTCAAAAAGTTTTTCTCCGCAGGCGGCACATTTATATTCACCTTCTTCAAAATGAAGGTTGTATTTTCCTGTATTTGGAGCTTCAGTTCCCTTTTCTCTTAAAACTCTGTATTGTTCTGGAGAAAGGTCTTTTTTCCACTCTTTTTCGGTCTTTTCTATTTTATATTTTTTCATATTTATTTGTCTTGAGGTACAAAATTCATTGCTACACCGTTTATGCAATGACGTTTCCCTGTAGTTTCCTTGGGGCCATCATTGAAAACATGACCCAGGTGGCCGCCACATCTTGCGCAGTGAACTTCATCTCTTTGGAATCCTAATTTGGAATCACTTCCATAAGCTACCCCATTCTCAATTGCGCGGTCGAAACTTGGCCATCCGGTACCGCTTTTGAATTTATGTTTTGTTTTATAAAGCTCATTTCCACATGCAGCACAAACGAAAGTTCCAGGTTCTTTAATGTCTAACAGGTCACTGGAAAAAGGGGTTTCGGTTGCTGCATTTCTAAGCACGGCAAACTCTTCTGAGCTCAGTTCTTCTTTCCATTCAGCATCCGTTTTACTTACTTCAAATTTTTCAGGAGAATTATCCTCTGAATTTTTTTGGGCATTTCCGTTGCAACTTACAAGGAAAGAGGCAAGCAGACTAAATATCAATATCTTTTTCATAGCAATCTTTTTGATAAAATTACAAAGATTGTGCCGCGATAAAAGTTGTTATTTTGTTAATTACTTTCTTATTTCCTAAAATACGGCGGTGTCCCTGTCCATTAGTAATCATTAACTCGCTATTCTCCAATTCTTCATGAATCTCATATGCTGAATTCACCTTAACATCTACATCTTCTTCATCATGAATAACAAGGGTAGGGTTTTTTACGTATTGCGCAGATACTCCTCCAGATAACACATCCATATCCTGGTTGAATTTGTTATCCAGGTAGGATTTCATTTTTCTGGCCACCTTATCGTTCATTTTCATGTTCTGAGCAAAATCTCTGGTGATCTCCGATATGTTATTAGCGGTGCCTATTATGATTAACTTTTCAGTTTTCAGGCCTTCTCTGATGGCTCTGAGAGAAGACATGCCTCCCAAAGAATGACCTACCACAGCATCGAATGGGCCGTATTGTTCATCCAGATAGTGAATGGCTTTTATGAAAAACGGCATCATACTCATTTTGCCTTCGGTTTTGCCATGTGCAGGAGCATCAAAACTTACACACATATAACCTTTTGCTACCAGGGCTTCTGCAATTTTCGCCAATTGGGTACCCCGACCGCTCCAGCCATGTACCAGTAAAACTTTCTTATCACTTTTTCCAAATTCATAGGTGATGATCTCCCTGTTCATTGATGGAACCATTACGGTTTTCTGGATAGACTTAGAGTCCATCTCTTTCTCCCGCTCCGGTAGTTTATATTTAAAAGGGCTTAAAAATAATTTGGCAGCGAATCGGCTGGCTAAAAATGGTGAAATGGCAGTTAATGTTTTTGAGATCACTAATATGTAAGAGGGCACTAAAAGTCTTTGTACCGGTATTTTATCTTTTGTTTTTTTTGTCATTTTTTAAGAATTCTTCATTTTATTATAAAAAGTATAACATAGCTTCAAAACTGCTTCTTAAGGCCTGTTATCACTGCAAATATCTACAATGGTATTGTTTTTGAATGTCTATTTAGTGTTAAATCATACTTAAACCAACAACGGCGATATTACTGCTTTTGTACTTTTAGGTACCTAAAAACCAAAAATCATGAAATTTAGAAATAGCTTTTTATGGTTAAATGTGCTGCTTTTATTTGTAGTATCATGTAAAACCAATCCCTTCACCGGGCAACAGAATTTGAATTTTGTTTCGAATGATCAGTTGTTCCCGGCATCTTTTAAACAATACAATCAATTTCTGGATGAAGCCGAAGTTGTTCGGGGAACAGAAGACGCAAGAATGGTGAAAACTCTTGGTGAGGATATTGTTAATGCCGCTGAACGTTATTTAAATGCAAATGGCTATCAGGGCTTTATGAATGATTTTCGTTGGGAATTTAACCTTGTAAAAGATGATCAGGCTAACGCATTTGCGATGCCCGGTGGTAAAGTAGTAGTTTATACGGGTATTTTGGATGAAGCCAAAAATAGGAATGGTTTGGCAACTGTAATGGCTCACGAGATTGCTCACGCCCTTGCCGATCATGGTGCTCAGAGAATGAGCGCAGCTCAGTTACAACAATTGGGAGCCGTAGCAGGAGCTGTGGCAGTTAGTGGAAAGAGTGAGAGTACCCAGCAAATTTTTGCCCAGGCTTATGGACTTGGTACCACTGTGGGAGTAATGCTTCCTTTTAGTAGAAGTCATGAGGCTGAAGCTGATAGAATTGGACTAACGCTTATGGCTATTGCAGGTTATGATCCTCGAGAAGCTCCTGAACTTTGGAAAAGAATGCAGGCTAATAGCAGCGGACAGGCACCACCAGAATTTTTGAGTACTCACCCTTCAACTCAATCAAGAATTAATAATCTTACGCAATGGGCTCCTGAAGCTATTGCGGAAGCTAAAAAATACGGGACTACAAGTTTTAAATAAGATATCATAAAAATAAAGTTGAAAAGCCACCAAGTTCGGTGGCTTTTTCTATTTTTAGTGCATGAAGCAATTACCAAAGGGAAGTAAAAAGCTTATTCATGCATGGGCATTTTACGATTGGGCTAATTCTGTTTACAGCCTTGTTATTTCTTCCGCGATCTTTCCAATATTTTACGGAGCTCTTACCATCATTAAAGATGAGGAGGGAAATAAGATTAGCGACACTGTTCGTTTTCTTGGATTCGATTTTAATAACGATACACTTATAAGTTATGTAACGGCCAGTGCTTTTCTGGTGGTAAGTTTTCTTAGTCCATTTTTATCAGGGATTGCAGATTATATAGGGAATAAGAAAAATTTCCTGAAGTTTTTCTGTTATCTGGGAGCTATATCCTGTATTGGTCTGTTCTGGTTCAATCTTGAACATTTATGGTTTGGATTGCTGTGTTATTTTCTGGCGCTTATTGGATTTTGGTCCAGCCTGGTATTTTATAATTCTTACTTGCCAGATATAGCCTTCCCGGCGCAACAGGATAAAGCGAGTGCAAAAGGCTTTTCATTGGGATATATAGGTAGTGTGATCCTTCTTATTTTATGCTTAGTGATGATTTTGAAATATGAGTGGTTCGGGTTTAAAAATGAAGGCTTGCCCACCCGACTTTCATTTGTACTTACCGGTGTATGGTGGATCGCTTTTAGCCAGTATACCTATTATTATTTACCGAAAGGAAATAAAAAAGCCAAACTTACCCGGAATGTACTCTTTAATGGATTTAAAGAATTGAAGCTGGTGTGGGAGAAAGTAAAACATGCCAAAATGCTTAAAAGGTATTTAATAGCCTTTTTTGTTTATAGTATGGCTGTTCAAACGATCATGCTGATTGCAACATATTTTGGAATAGAGGAATTGGAATGGGGAGATCAGGATCCAACAACAGGATTAATTGTAAGTATATTGCTTATTCAGCTGGTAGCGGTAGTTGGTGCAATTCTTACTTCGCGGTTAGCGATTAAATTCGGCGATATAAAAATTCTTGTAATGATCAACCTAATATGGATAGCCATATGCGGTTATGCATATTTTATAACCACTCCGGTGCAGTTTTACGTCGCCGCGGCTTCTGTAGGACTTGTAATGGGAGGAATACAATCTTTATCCCGTTCCACCTATTCAAAAATGTTACCCGAAGATGCTATAGACACGGCAAGTTATTTCAGTTTTTATGATGTCTCCGAAAAGATAGGAATCGTAATAGGTATGGTTCTTTATGGAATGGTAGCTCAAATAACGGGTAGCATTAGAAGTTCTATTCTCTTTCTCGTGGTGTTTTTTATAATAGGAGTAATTCTATTGATGAGAGTTCCTAAACGAGTTAACAGGACATAAAAAAACCTGCACATGGCAGGTTTTAATTTTGTTCGTTTTTAGGTTAATACGAAGATACGCTTCCAGATCCGTGAGTTTTGAAGTCCTGTTTTTCAGGATTCCCCTTGTATTTAATATCTCCTGAACCTGACACTGAAGCTTTCAGGGAATTGCTGGCATTCACCATGATATCTCCTGAACCTGAAACATTGGCCTCGACATTTTCAGCTTGTAATTCGTAAGCTTCAAAATCTCCGCTTCCGGTAACGGTACATTCAAAATTCTGACTCTTACCTTTTAAGGTCACATCTCCGGAACCGGTTACCATTCCTTTTAGGTCTTTTACTTCCAGATCAAGCTTTAAGTCGCCAGATCCTGTTACCTGTACTTTCATTTCTGAAGATTTCAGCACATCTTCTGTCCAGATGTCTCCCGAACCTGTGATTGAAACTTCGTTAATACTTTCAACCGGGACAGTAATAAGAATATTCTCTTTAGGTTGTAAACTATAACCTTTCTCTGTGGAGATTTTAAGTTTCCCGTTTTTAACTTCAGTTAGAATATATTCCTGAAGATTGCTTTCAGCTTCAACCTTTAAATTGCCTTCGCTTCCAGATATCAACTGAACGTTCATAGATCCTACTAGCTGTACACCATCGTAGGAGTCCACATTTCTTGTTTTAGTGACCATGTCACCGTTTCCTTTTATTTTTTTTCCGTTCCATTGAGCGCAAGCGGTGGCTATGAACAACAGAGACGCAGCAAGGAATAAAAATGATCTTTTCATAATTTTAGTTATTAGGTTGATGATTATTGTTTGTTAAAGTTCACACTACCATAGTTGGTAGAAATATTGATTTTTGTATCGCTTGATGAGGATCCATAATATCCTGAGATGCTATGACTGGAGTTACGCTGGTCTTTTTTTCTTATCTCCAGGCCGTCCATACCTCTTATTCCGCCGTAAGATGTTTTTATATCAAACTGAAAACTCATTTCGTTGTCATATCCGATTTTAACTCCGGCATAATCGGTATTTATATCGATGTTGCTAGCACCTTTAATGATCTTTTCAATAGATAGAGAGCCATAATCCATATTTACTTCTAAAGAATTAAAAACACGATTCACTTTTGTGGTAAGATAGTCACCATTGCCAATAAGTACTTTTACCTTGTCTACTTCCACACTTCCATAATCACAATTGAATTCCATTTTAGAAACTTTGCCAATTTTAGATTTAGAATAATCAGCACTTACTTTTAGTATGTCTGCTTCCCCGATCTCGTAATCGGAATAATCTGCATTTATTTCAGCATTCGTAACAGATCCTATGCGGCTGTTGCGGGTGTAATCAAAATTAAGATAATTGGACTTTCCTTTCAATTCTCCAATGTCTATTTTACCATAATCACAACGAATTTTTGCATTTCCAGCTGTTTTATCTATATAAATTCCGCCGTAGTCATTATTTATATCCAGGTGATTTCCTTCGGGTGCTCTTATGATGTAGTTTACTTCCATATTCACATTTTCGAAACCACCGAAAACATTTTTCCACCATGATTTTTCTTGCTTTGAGAATCTTGTTTTCGCACTAACGCCGGAAGCGGACTGATCAAATTCTACATTTATCTCTTCAAGTTTATTTTCAACTTCTTCTTTATCGTTTCCATTAGTTTTGATGATAACCTCAATAACAACTCTGTTTTCATCCCAGGTGGTGATATCTACATTCCCATAGCTGTTGTTTATACTAAGGTTGGAATTCGAATTTACATTGAATTCTTTTGTAATTTTTTTCTCTTTAGTGTGTTTACCATTGAATTCTATTTTTTCAGTGGAGCATGTGGTTTCTGAATTAGCATCAAAAAATGGCATGCCATGGGCTAGTACCGCAAAGAAAAGTATGCTAGATAATATTGTTTTCATGATTTTCGTTCTTTAGTGTTTTAATATTTTCAATTTGGGTCAAAACGTGATTTAAAAGGTCTATTCTTTGTTGGAAATTCTGGACCATAGCGTGGATCACCCGGTTATCCTTACCGCTGGTTATAAGGTCTTCTTTTAGACTTTCATAATTTTTTTCCAGTTTCTCCATTTGTACTAGAGCATCATTAATAATGCCTTCGGTCTCAGGCGATTTTTCATCATTAAGAGCGGTTAATTCTTTTTTGATCAATCCGGTGTAGAATTCCTGAGTTTGTTTCATTTCAGGAGAAATACTCGCCAGATCAGAATTATTTACTGCGCTTGCAGGCCCGATAAACTCTCCCAGCAGAAAGAAAGCAAGTACAAAGCTCGCGGCAATCCCAATTAATGGAGCCCATAAACTACGTACCTTTCCTTTAGCTTCTGGAGCATCGGTTTGCTTACCCAGCTTTTTGGAAAAACGCTCTTTATGACCGGAATGTGGCTCTTCGATATCGAAATCCAACTCCTCGAAAAGGCTGTCAAAGTCATTATTCTTCATGGTCTTGTAATTTCTTTCTTAAGCTTTCTTTTGCCCTGGAGATCATCGTCCGGCAATTGGCGTAAGAAATATTCATTATTTCACAAATTTCCTCATAGTCGTATCCTTCAATCAGATGCAAGGTTAAACCAAGCCTGTAATTCTCTTTTAGTGACTTGATCTGTTTCAGGATTAAACGAACTTTTGTATTGTTTTTATCATCTTCATTTAAAGCAACACCGCCGTCATCAGCTTCATTTTTCAACTCATCATTATAGCTTACTTCTCCTAGTTTTGCGATCTTTTTATAAGCCGTAATACTTTCGTTTACAACTATCCGTTTTAACCAGGCGCCGAAAGTGGATGTTTCTTTAAAACTTTCAATTTTGGTAAAAGCGCTTAAAAAAGCTTCCTGCATAATGTCTTCGGCTTCAGCTGAATGACCAGTTATACGAAACGCGGTGTTATACATCGCTTTGTAATAACGATCATAAATTTCCATTTGAGCGCGTTGATCGCCGTGACGACAACGTTCTACCAGGTCTTTAATATGTGTGATGGTTGGTGTCAATTAAACCTTGGTTTCTGTAATAAAGATGGACTTCTTTTGCATTTGTTACACTTTTCAAAAAAAATATTGCTTTAAGCGTGGCATAGGAATTGAATAATTGAAATAGAAAATCTGAAATAATTCTGAAAGTCTTATTAATCAGGGCTTTTAAATAACTTCTCAAAATTAAGCAATATTAGTTTTGATGACAGTTTGACTTAAATATAATTATGGCGAAAACAAAGTTTGGTAATATTGACAGTTTGTCACTGCAGGGAATAGACGAAGATGCAGAATTAATCCCTTTAATGACACCTGAAGATGAAGAGGAAATAAATCGAGAGGGACTCCCCGAAACGCTACCTATACTCCCCTTAAGAAATACTGTGTTATTTCCCGGTGTGGTAATACCTATTACCGCAGGTAGAGATGCTTCTATTAAGCTTATTAATGAAGCTAATAATGGGAGTAAAACGATAGGCGTTGTTTCTCAAATAGACGAAGAAGTTGAAAATCCAACTTCCAAAGACATTAATAAGGTTGGAGTAGTGGCCAGAATTCTTAGGGTGCTAAAAATGCCTGATGGCAATACTACTGTGATCATTCAGGGTAAAAAGCGATTTCAAATTACGGAGGTGGTAACGGAACAACCTTACATGAATGCTACGATTACTGAAGTTCCAGATAACCGGCCTGAAAAAGATAATGCAGAGTTTTCTGCGATTATTGATTCTATAAAAGAATTAGCCCTTCAGATCATTAAGGGGAGCCCTAATATTCCTTCGGAAGCTTCATTTGCGATAAAGAATATTGAAAGTAATTCTTTTCTTATCAATTTCGTTTCTTCTAACATGAACCTTAGTGTTGATGAGAAGCAGAAACTTCTTGAGATGAACGATCTTAAGGAAAGAGCCCTTGCTACTTTAAAGCATATGAATACAGAGAACCAGAAACTGGAACTCAAGAACGATATTCAGAGTAAGGTGCAGAGTGATATGAGTCAGCAGCAACGGGAATATTTTCTTCATCAACAGATGAAAACCATCCAGGAAGAACTTGGGGGTGTTTCTCATGAAGGTGAGCTTGTTGAAATGCGGGAGCGTGCAAAGGATAAACAGTGGGGTGAAGATGTTCAGAATCATTTTGAGAAAGAACTTTCCAAAATGCAAAGAATGAATCCGCAGGTTGCAGAATATTCTATTCAAAGAAACTATTTGGATCTGTTCCTGGATCTTCCGTGGAATGAGTTCAGTAAAGATAAATTCGACCTTAAAAGAGCTAAGAGAATTCTGGATCGTGATCATTACGGTTTGGATGATGTAAAGAGACGTATCATCGAATATCTCGCAGTTTTAAAGTTGAGAAATGATATGAAATCTCCTATTCTATGCTTGTACGGACCTCCGGGAGTTGGTAAGACTTCTTTAGGGAAATCTGTAGCGGAAGCTCTGGGAAGAGAATATGTTAGGATTTCACTGGGTGGTCTTCGTGATGAAGCAGAAATTAGGGGACATAGAAAGACATATATCGGGGCAATGCCCGGTAGAATTATCCAGAGCTTGAAAAAAGCAGGAACCAGTAATCCTGTTTTTGTTTTGGATGAGGTCGACAAACTGGCTATAGGAAATTCGGGAGATCCATCTTCAGCTTTATTAGAAGTATTGGATCCCGAGCAGAATTCTGAATTCCATGATAACTTCCTTGAAATGGGATTCGACCTTTCCAAGGTAATGTTTATTGCCACTTGTAACTCCTTAAGTACTATTCAGCCAGCATTAAGAGATCGTATGGAGATCATCAATGTGACTGGTTATACGATCGAAGAAAAAGTTCAGATCGCAAAAAGGCATTTATTGCCAAAACAGCTTGAAGAACACGGGTTAAATTCAGATCATCTCAAGATTGGTAAAAAACAACTTGAAAAAATAGTTGAAGGATATACCCGGGAGTCTGGTGTTCGTGCATTAGAAAAACAGATCGCGAAAGTGGTTAGATATGCTGCAAAGAATATCGCGATGGAGGAGGATTATAATATCAAGATTAGTGATGAAGATATTATCGAGATCCTGGGAAGTCCGAAAATGGAACGTGATAAATATGAAAATAACGATGTTGCCGGAGTTGTTACAGGATTAGCCTGGACAAGTGTTGGTGGTGATATTCTTTTTATAGAATCGATTCTCTCAAAAGGTAAGGGTAATTTGAATATTACCGGTAATCTAGGGAAAGTAATGAAGGAGTCTGCAACGATCGCTATGGAATATATTAAATCTAATGCATCCCATCTTGGTTTGGATCCATCGGTATTTGAAAAATATAATGTACATATCCACGTGCCTGAGGGTGCTACGCCAAAAGATGGTCCTAGTGCTGGTATTACCATGTTAACTTCTTTGGTGTCACTTTTCACCCAGAAAAAGGTAAAGAAAAGTATCGCGATGACCGGAGAGATCACCTTGAGAGGTAAAGTATTGCCTGTTGGAGGGATCAAAGAAAAGATCCTTGCCGCAAAAAGAGCAAGGATAAAAGAGATCATCCTATGTGAGGATAATAAGCGTGATATCGAGGAAATAAAAGAGGAGTATTTAAAAGGACTTACTTTTCATTACGTGAAGGAAATGAGTGAAGTAATAGATCTCGCCCTAACAAATGAAAAAGTTAAGAACGCTAAAAAGTTATAAAAAAGAAGCCCCGAAAAGGGGCTTTTTTCGTTAAAGCTGTCACCAGGTTTTAGAAAAATTTACCTTTGCAGCAGAAATAAGAATACATGGATAAGAAGATTACGATTGCGATAGATGGATTTTCCTCAACCGGTAAAAGTACGGTGGCCAAACGACTGGCAAAAGAGCTTGGTTATATATATGTGGATACCGGTGCTATGTATAGAGCAGTGACCTTATATATGATGCGGAAAGTATTCGTTTCAGATGGGAATTTTGATGAAGAAGCAATCATTCGTCACTTACCATTTGTAAGCTTGCGTTTTGACTTCAATGAAGATCTTGGTTATGCTGAGATGTATTTGAATGATGAAAATATCGAGAAAGAAATTAGGTACATGGAAGTTTCGCAGCAGGTAAGTAAAGTTTCAGCTATTCCGCAGGTTAGAAAGATGCTGGTGGAACAGCAGCAGGAAATGGGAAAGGAAAAAGGTGTAGTAATGGATGGTCGTGATATTGGTACGGTAGTTTTTCCAGATGCCGAATTGAAGATATTCATGACAGCTTCCACCGAGCAAAGGGCTCAGAGAAGGTATGATGAATTGAAAGAAAGAGGGGATAAGGTAGATTATGATGAAGTTCTTCAGAATGTAAAGGATAGAGATTTTATGGATTCCACTCGCGAAGACTCTCCTTTGCGCATGGCCGAGGATGCGATAGAATTTGATAATTCAGAAATGGATCTTGATGAACAATTTGAGAAAATTCTAAAAATTGTTAAAGATAAATTAGACGAATAAACTCCGATGTCAGAAAACAGGAGTTTGAGTAAACCGGTTCTTTATCTTATGTCTGCCGGTGCAGGTTTAGTAGTTGCAAATAATTACTATAATCAGCCATTACTTAATTTAATAGCAAAGGATTTTGGAGTCTCAGAGTCTGCAGTAAGTAATATTCCACTGTTTACTCAATTGGGATATGCTTTCGGTTTGTTATTTATTATTCCGCTGGGAGATAAATTTCCCAGGAAGAAAATGGTCATGATAGATTTTGTGGTGATCATTATTAGTCTTCTCATAATGGCAATTGCACCAAGCCTTCTTATTTTAATAATTTCAGGTTTTCTAGTTGGTTTTTCATGTGTCGTTCCACAGGTTTTCGTTCCCATGGCTGCACAACTTGCCAAACCTGAAAATAAGGGTAGTGCTATTGGAATAGTAATGAGTGGACTATTAATTGGGATCCTGGGAAGCAGATTTATCAGTGGTTACGTGGGTGAATATTTTGGGTGGCGAGTCATGTATTATGCTGCTGCTGCAATAATGCTTATTCTATGGTTACTCTTGAAATTAAAACTTCCCGAGCTACAGCCCGATTTCAAAGGAAGCTATAAGGAATTGATGCAGTCTACCTGGCATTATTTCAAAAAAGAAAGTCCGGTTCGTCTGGCTGCTGCTCGTGGAGCCCTGGGTTTTGCCGGTTTTAGCGCATTCTGGACAACATTGGTATTCGTTATGGAAGATAATTTCAATTATGGCAGCGGAGTTGCCGGTAGTTTCGGTTTACTTGGCATTGGAGGCGCACTTGCCGCCACGGTCATGGGCAAGTTGAGCGATAAGATGAATAAAAATCGTCTAATCACCATTGCCACAATAATCATGGTGCTTGCCTGGGTAATATTTGAATTTTCAGGCAATTCTATTATTGGTATGGTGATAGGAGTCTTATTAGTAGATATGGGCTTACAATCACTCCATATCACAAATCAAAATATTATCTTTTCTAATAACCAGGAGGCTCGTAACCGGATCAATACTATTTATATGGTTGGTTACTTCGCAGGAGGTGCATTGGGGACAACCACAGGCGCCTATGCCTGGGAAATTTATCATTGGAATGGAGTGGCCACTTTAGGGCTTATTTACACCCTCTTAATCCTGATTCTTCATATTCTTTTCAAAAAATCTGAATCTGCTTAAAAATAGAAGACTACAGGTTTGAATAATTTAAAATTAGTTGTATTTTTGCACTCCTTTTTGGCAGAAGACCGGAAATCCAAAAAGGGTTGAAAATCAAAACTATAAACAACTTCTGTAGTTTCTGTTTTGCTGAAAGATTTCCGAAGAAACACAGAATACAAATTTAGGAGTCAGTAATGGCTGAAGAAAACACAAACAAAGAAAATCAGGATCTTGAAGTACAGGATGTAGCTGGAATGGCTACAGACTCTCAACCTGAAGCAGAAAAGCAACAGGAAAATCCTGAAAAATTTCTAGAAGAATTTAACTGGCACAACTACGAAGAAGGAATTGATCCTATCGACGATAAGAAGCTGGAAGAATTTGAAAAATTAGTAGCAGAAAATTTCGTAGACACTTTAGATGACGAAGTTGTAACAGGAAAAGTAATTAATATTACAGATCGTGATGCAATTATTGATATCAATGCAAAGAGTGAAGGTGTAATTTCACTTAACGAATTTCGTTACAACCCAGACCTTAAAGAAGGTGATGATGTTGAGGTATTGATCGACGTTCGTGAAGATGCAACAGGACAATTGATCCTTTCTCACCGTAAGGCGAGAGTTATCAAGGCTTGGGAAAGAGTAAATACAGCGCACGATGAGAGCCTTGTAGTAAACGGATTTATCAAATGCCGTACTAAAGGGGGTATGATCGTAGACGTATTTGGAATCGAAGCTTTCTTACCTGGATCACAAATTGATGTGAAGCCAATTAGAGACTACGATGCTTACGTTGGTAAGAACATGGAATTCAAAGTGGTTAAAATTAACCATGAATTCAAAAACGTTGTGGTATCTCACAAAGCGCTTATCGAAGCAGATATCGAAGAGCAGAAGAAAGAGATCATCGGTCAGCTTGAAAAAGGTCAGGTACTTGAAGGTACTGTTAAGAACATTACTTCTTACGGTGTATTCGTTGACCTTGGAGGTGTTGACGGACTTGTTCACATTACAGATCTTAGCTGGTCTAGAATCAACCATCCAAATGAGATCGTTGAACTTGATCAGAAACTTAACGTAGTAATCCTTGACTTTGATGAGTCTAAGTCTAGAATTCAGTTAGGTCTTAAGCAACTTAGCCAGCACCCATGGGATGCGCTAAGTGAAGATCTTAAAGTTGGTGACAATGTAAAAGGTAAAGTAGTTGTAATCGCAGATTATGGTGCATTTATCGAGGTTGCTGAAGGTGTTGAAGGTCTTATCCACGTTTCTGAAATGTCCTGGAGTACGCACTTGCGTTCAGCTCAGGATTTCGTAAATGTTGGCGATGAAGTAGAAGCACAGATTCTTACTTTAGACAGAGATGACAGAAAAATGTCTCTTGGTATCAAGCAATTGACTCAAGATCCATGGACTGATATTACTTCTAAATATCCTGTAGGTTCTAAGCATAAAGGTATCGTTCGTAACTTCACTAACTTCGGCGTATTCGTAGAGTTAGAAGAAGGAATCGACGGACTTATCTATATCTCTGATCTTTCCTGGACTAAGAAGATCAAGCATCCATCAGAATTTACTAACGTAGGTGATGAGCTTGAAGTTGTAGTTCTTGAATTAGATGTTGAAGGTAGAAAACTTTCTCTTGGACATAAGCAGATCGAGGACAATCCTTGGGATAAATATGAAGATGAGTTTGGAGTTGGAACTAAGCACAAAGCAGCGATCACTGAGATCGTAGACAAAGGTGCTACTATAGACTTCAATGAAGACATCACTGCATTTGTTCCGCAAAGACATCTTGAAAAAGAAGACGGAAGCAAATTGAAACAAGGTGAAGAAGCAGAATTCCAAATCATTGAATTCAACAAAGAATTCAAGAGAGTGGTTGCTTCTCACATGGTAATTCACAAAGAAGAAGAGCAAAAAATCGTTAAGCAGGCTGCTAAGAAATCAGCTTCGCAGAACAAAGACAACGCCACTACAATTGGTGATGTTAATGCTGATCTTCAAGCATTGAAAGACAAAATGGAAGGTAAGAAGTAATCTTTCCTGATATTTATAAAGTAAAAACCTCCTTAGGCAACTAAGGAGGTTTTTTTATATCCAAAATATCAATTAAGACTGAAATTGATATTTTCTCACATAGGTTAAAATTGCCTTTTTGAGATCTTCAGTATTTTCTTGAAACGGTATATGTCCTACCTTGCTTTCCCATAGCAGCATTTCTGGAAATTTCACCGTTTTATAGTGGTTAGGTCCTACCATATAGTCATGAGTACCATAAAAAAACAATACCGGAACAGAAATTTCGCTGCTAAGCGGTTTGTAATTTTTCCAGTAATCCTTATAATCCCATATGGCATTTCCTAAATCATAATTCCAATTCTCAACTTCACTCCATGTTGAATCCATTATAGCCTGGTTTTGTTTTTTTGAATATGCCATTTTCCAGAAAAGATCCTTTTCTCTTAACTCATCTCCCAGCATCCCCATTCTTTTTAATAATGGGATGGTGTCATTTTCACAACCGGTATATTCTTCTCCAAGAAAATGAGAAGCCTGGGGAGCCCAGCTTTCACAAAAGCTCTCCTTTAGATATAATGTGCAATTGATCATCATCATACCTTTTTGAGCTTTTGGAAAATTTTCAGCATATCCCATTTGAAGTAATCCTCCAAAGGAATGCCCCAGGGTAAGCCAGTCTTTAAAGCCCAGGGCCTGTCTAATTTCTTCAAAATCGAGCGTAATTCTTTCCATGCTATAATCTTTACTTTCCGGACTTTTTGATCTTCCTACGCCTCTTTGATCAAGGTAGACCATGGTAAAATGTTCTTCCATAAATTCACCAAAGAATTTTTCAAACCAATAACTGCCGGATCCTGGACCTCCATGGATATATAAACACGGAGTACCTTTACCTTTAATTTTTACAAATAATTCTACCCCATCTGAGGTTATAATATATTTTTCCTGGGCAGTGGCTGAATATCCTGCACTGATAAAAAATAAAAAGAGAAGTAATTTTTTCATAATATGTGCTTTACGTATTTATTATGGACGCCATAATTTATATTTTGTTACTCTTAGCCGTAAAATTTTTTTTCATCTATGGATAGTGATTACTCCTCCAATGGTTTTTTAATAAATGATTGGATGGAGGGGGTGGAGGTCTCTAAGTATTTTTAAGGATTTTGAATACCATAAAAAAGCTGAAATTAATTTGTAATAGCTGAAATATAAATCAAAATCCAAAATTAGGAATTGGCTTATCTCTTTTGTCGGCCTTATTTCACATTAGTTTGGCAACGAGTGCTGAAAAATATTCTTATCATTGAACATGAAAAAAAGATACTGGGTTATCCTGGTTTTAGTATTGGGAATAACTGTAACTTATTTTTCAGGACCAGTTCCTGACACTCCTGTTTATTCGGAAAAATTACCGAAACTTCCCTCTAATTTGAGTGCTTTGGAAACGTATATAAACAAAAGTGAAGACTCTCTGCCAGTACGGAAAGATAATCAGGCAAGGATAGTCTGGCAAAATAAGCCGGTACAAACAGAATATAGCATCGTGTATTTGCATGGTTTTGCCGGAAGCTATAGAGATGGATATCCGGTGAATAAAAATATTGCAGACTCTCTTCATGCCAACCTTTATCTGTCCCGATGGGCCGGTCATGGCCTAAAACCGCCAGCTTCTTTAAATAATTTTAATGGTGAAAATTCCTGGGAATCTGCCAAAGAGGCTATGGTGATAGGGAACAGGATCGGTGAAAAAGTGATAATCATGAGTACTTCCACCGGAGGCACACTTGCTCTTAAATTAGCTGCCACTTATCCAGATAAAATATATGCGCTGATAAATTTATCTCCAAACATGGAGGATGATCAGCCCGGCACTTTTGTTCTCAATTCACCCTGGGGTTATGAAATTGCAAATCTCATTTCATTTGGAAAAAATAAAAAGATTGAACATGAGCAGGCAATAGCAAAACAATACTGGGATACTATTTATCCCTCCAGAGCATTGGTAGATTTGCAGGTTTTGGTAGAGACTACGATGGTGCCGGAAACTTTTAGAGATATCAATATTCCAGTACTCACTTTATACTATCACAAAAATCTACTGGAAGAAGATGAGCATGTGGAGATTAGTATGTATGAAGATGCATATGAGCTCTTTTCAACCCCCGATTCTCTAAAATCATTAAAAGCATTGAAAAATCCAGGGACTCATTTCATTGGAAGTGATATAAAATCTAAAGATATAGAAAGCGTGGAAGAGGAAATTTTGACGTTTTTGCATAAAATTGAGTCTTCGAAAAATAATCGAAACATCACTCAGGAACTTTAAACCTATTTAAAAACTCGGCATACCCCATTGAGTTTTTAGCCTTTAGTTGATTTTGATCAAGCATTTGATTTAAAATTGAAAGATCGAACTGCAATTCCTTGTCTCCAAACCATTCGAGTGCCAGGGTGTACCAAAGTTCATCCTTTATTTTTAATCTCGTGTATTCTACCTGGCAGCCATAATCGGGATATTCATCCATTTTTATTCTGATAATACTACCATTTTGATTTTCCTTCAATTTATAACCAATTCTTTCTTTTCGCACGGCAAGCCACTTATACTTTTCTTCTTCATTTATTTCCTGAATTAGTATATCTTCTTCAGTTGATGTAAAACTCCATTTGATGTAATGTTCAAAATATCCTTTTACCCGTTTAACTAATTTCTCCTTTTCCGATCTGGACATACGCTGTTTAATTTCAATATTACCTTCCCTGAGTTTTATTCCAAGGTCTTCCTGGTCTTTTAGCGGTAGATAATAATCGGTGCGGGGCTCAGAATTTTCAAAAATATAACCATTTTCTTCGAACCATTTACTAATCCCCTGATCTTCGGTGTTTGAGAACCATCTTATTTCTTTGCTTTTGAACATTTTCTTAGGTTTTGAAATTTTATTTTAAGCACTTCAGGTAGTTTAGGGTTTCTTTACTTTTAAATTTACGAAAATCTGAGCTTTGAATAGTTGTGTTGTGAATTTAGAAGTTAGCCCACTGTATAGAATTCAATCCAAAAAAAACATTACTTTTGTTGCAATCTACAAATAGTCTTATGAGCCGAAAAGTACTACTAGACTCTAATGAACTCAATATCATTCTACATCGTTTGGCTTGTCAGTTAGTTGAAAAACATACAGATTTTAAAGAAACCGTCCTGGTTGGGATTCAGCCCAGGGGAATATATGTTGCCAATAGAATTGAAAAAATTCTCAAAGAAGAGTACGGCCTTAAAGATCTAAAAACAGGACAATTAGATATTACCTTCTATCGTGATGATTTCAGAAGAGGAGAAAAACCGCTGGAAGCTAATAAAACCAGGATAGACTTTGTTGTGGAAGATAAGAGGGTCGTGTTTGTAGACGATGTTTTATATACAGGCAGAAGTATCCGTGCCGCTTTAACAGCTATTCAATCATTTGGAAGACCCAGCGAAATTGAGCTGTTAAGTCTTATAGATCGAAGGTTTAGCAGGCATTTACCTATCCAGCCCGATTACAATGGAAGACAGGTAGATGCGATTAACGAAGAAAAAGTAAAGGTAAGCTGGGTAGAAAATGATGGGGAGGATGCCGTTTACCTTATTTCAAAATAGATAAAAAATGAGCAGCGAATTAAGTGTAGATCACTTATTAGGAATCAAGTACCTCAAAACCGAGGATATTGATCTTATTTTTAAAACAGCCGATCATTTTAAGGAAGTTATCAATCGACCGATCAAGAAGGTACCTTCACTTAGAGATATTACCATTGCCAATTTATTTTTTGAAAACAGCACCAGGACGAGATTGTCTTTTGAACTTGCCGAAAAAAGACTTAGTGCTGATGTGATAAATTTTTCAGCAGCATCTTCTTCGGTTAAAAAAGGGGAGACCCTCATTGATACCGTAAATAATATCCTGTCTATGAAAGTAGATATGGTGGTAATGCGTCATCCTAATCCCGGCGCCGGAATTTTTCTTTCGAAGCATGTAAAGGCAAGTATCATCAATGCCGGGGATGGTGCACATGAACATCCAACCCAGGCACTGCTGGACTCTTATTCCATCAGAGAGAAACTGGGAGATGTAAAAGGCAAGAAAGTAGTGATTGTTGGAGATATTCTTCACAGTAGGGTAGCACTTTCAAATATTTTTGCTCTGAAACTTCAGGGCGCCGAAGTAAAGGTGTGCGGACCAAAGACACTTCTTCCCAAGCATATAGAATCTCTTGGAGTAGGAGTAGAGACAAATTTAAAAGCTGCCCTGGAATGGTGTGATGTGGCTAATATGTTACGTGTTCAGAACGAACGTATGGATATTAGTTATTTTCCCAGTACCAGGGAATATGTGAAACAATTCGGATTAAATAAGAAGTTGCTTGATAGTTTGAATAAAGAAATAGTCGTCATGCACCCTGGCCCGATAAACAGGGGTGTGGAGATCACCAGTGATGTTGCCGATTCTGAACACGCGATAATCCTGGACCAGGTTCAAAATGGTGTTGCCGTAAGAATGGCCGTAATTTATCTTTTAGCTTCAAAAATCAAACAATAAAGAGGTTTTTAGTTAGACTTCAGTTTTTGTTAACTTAGACAGAAATTCAAATAGCATATGAAAACTGCCAGAAAAGAGAATTTTTTACTTATCACCAATGACAATGGTTCAATAACCGAATTCTCATCAGAGCTTACCAAACACCATTCTGATATTGCGCAAGAGAATGTAGTTGTGGATCTTAGAGATGACAAAGGCCTTTCAGTGGATCATTTGATGGCTTTTTTAGAAATATCTAATTTGCATAGAAATAATAATAATAAGAGTTTTGTATTAGTGAATGATGCCGTGGGAATTGATGAATTACCCGATGAACTTGTAGTGGTTCCCACACTTCAGGAAGCTGAAGATATGATACAAATGGATGAGATCCAGAGAGACCTAGGATTTTAAAATTTTTATCCAGGCTTTAGAATTGAAAATGAAGACTTCATGAAGATCACCATTTTAGGCTGTTATGCAGCTACTCCCCGTAGTTTCACAAATCCTACTTCTCAGGTACTGGAGATGAAAAATGACCTTTTCCTTATTGATTGTGGAGAAGGAACTCAGGTTCAACTGAGACGTAATAAGATCAAGTTTTCAAAAATCAAGCATATTTTTATCTCTCATTTACATGGAGATCATTTTTATGGACTTGTTGGTCTGGTTTCCACCTTTAGACTACTAAATCGTGAAAGCGAACTACATATTTACGGTCCTAAAGGAATAAAGGAAATTATTACCCTTCAGCTTAAACTTGCTAATTCCTGGACTAATTTTCCGCTTATTTTTCATGAGCTAACTTCTAAAGAGCCTGAGTTGTTATACGAGAATGCAAAACTCAGTGTTACAACTATTCCTTTAAAGCACCGGGTCTATACAAATGGTTTTTTATTCAGGGAAAAACCGGGTGATCGTAAATTATTAATAGATAAAGCGGAAGAATTTAATATTGATTATACACTCTTTAAAAGTCTTAAAAAAGGAAAGGATGTAAGATCAGAAGATGGGGAGCTTATACCTAACCACCTCGTAACTGCCGACCCACCGCCGCCAAAATCTTATGCCTTTTGTAGTGATACGGTATTTGATCCTGAACTTGTTCCTTTAATTAAAGATGTTACCGTGCTTTATCATGAGTCAACTTTTTTGGAAGAGCAACAGGATCTTGCTTTTCCCACCAAACATTCCACCGCAAAACAGGCTGCGACCATAGCCAAATCAGCTAATGTTCAAAAACTTATCCTTGGACATTATTCTACCAGATACGAGAATATCGAACTTTTTCGAACAGAAGCTTCAGAGATTTTCCCGGACATTATTTTAGCCGATGATGGTAAAGAAATAATCGTTGATTAACGATCGTCTTCACCAATTTTCTATAGTTGCAATTCATCTGAATCTATATTGTGTTAAAGTAAAATCCTACAAATTTTGTTAAATTTTAGAAAAATTTAGCATTTTATTAAGTTCAAGGTGTTTTTAGTCGGTAAAAAATGTACATTTATCTTCCCTGAATTTATAATGTGAGGACTATGAACAAAATTACATTCCCAGGATTTATTTTGATTACTTGTATGGTGTTTCTTACATCATGCTCTAAAGACAGTATTCAAGATGAAGTAACTGCTTATGATCAGGTAGTAACTAAAAAAACGAATTACACTTATAATCATATTGAAGGTGAGATTTTTGATGAGATCAATCTTTATAGAAAAGCAATTGGTTTAAGAGAATTGAAAGTAATCGCTAAGATTTCCGTTGAATCTGAAATACACAATGAGTATATGATTGACGTAGGTAATGTTAGTCATGAAAATTTTTCGCAACGTGCTTCATTTTTGAAGAACGAGATTGGAGCTAAGACCGTTGCCGAAAATGTGGGTTATGGATATCTAACATCCAAAGCGGTTGTTAATGCATGGCTTAAGAGTAAAGCCGATAGAGAAAATATTGAAGGTAATTATACACATTTTGGAATTTCCGTTAGACAGGATGCGAACGGTAAAAATTATTTCACCAATATTTTTATAAAGAAATAGTAAAGTAAGTTTTGTTTTCCCCCCAAATTGAAAAAAAGGGTTCAGACTAGAGACTGGCCCTTTTTTTATGCTTTTTATTTAAAGTTTAATTACTCTCAATTATCTTCGATTTTTCTAATTAGTGATATCCCTGTAAGGTGAAATTGCTTTTCAAACTTCTTTCTTTAATATCGCTTTTATTAGTTCCACGCAATCGAAGATCTTCACTAAAAATTTCATTGTCTTTCTAATTAAAAGAAAAACATTTTATCGATGTTTATTAAACTTGTAAATTGCATGAAACAACCCGGTAAAAATGGAAAAGGACCTAAAACATTATCGAAGATCATACGAAAAAGGTAAACTACTAGAAATAGATATTCCAGAAGATCCTTTTAAATTATTTGAATCCTGGTTTCACTTAGCCGACGATTCTCTGGCTGTGGAAGAAGCAAATGCCATGAATATTTCTACGGTTAATAGAGATATGATGCCAAAAACAAGAGTTGTCCTGTTAAAAGGCTTTGGAAAAGAGGGGCTGTATTTTTATACGAATTATGCATCCGAAAAAGGAAAAGATCTGGATGAAAATCCTAAGTGTTGTATTTCTTTTTTTTGGCCGCCACTCGAAAAACAGATCATTTTACAGGGAGAGGCTATAAAAGTTAGCAAAGAAAAATCTGATGAATATTTTCATTCGAGACCAAGAGAAAGCCAGTTGGGAGCCATGGCTTCTAATCAGAGCTCGGTAATACCTTCCAGAGAATTTCTTGAGAAAAGACTTGCCGATCTTGAAAAGAAATATGAAAATAGTGAAATTCCCAAGCCTGAAACCTGGGGAGGTTACTTATTCAAACCTCAGAAATTTGAATTCTGGCAGGGCCGTAAAAGCAGATTGCATGATAGAATCAGGTATGAAGCTGAAGGGAATAATTGGAAAATTGAACGATTAGCACCATAAATTATGAAAAGATTAGTTTTAGTTAGACATGGTAAATCTTCATGGGAGCATGATCTTCCAGATCATGAACGTCCGTTAAAGAAAAGAGCCTATAAGGATGCGGAGCTGGTGTTAAATGCTTTTCAGCATTTTTATGAACCCGGCGCATTGTTTTGGAGTAGTTATGCAGTACGAGCTCACGAAACTGCCAAAATGTTCAAAGAAAGGCTAAATATTTCTGATAATGATTTCCAAGTACAGGAAGACCTTTATACCTTCAATCAAAATGAACTATTATCTGTAATAAAAAGATGTCCTGATTCAACTGATAAGCTTTTTGTATTCTCTCATAATCCTGCATTGACTATCCTGGTAAATTTACTGGGAGACAAAAAAATAGACAACCTTCCAACAACAGGTTTATGCGTAATAGATTTTGAAGTAGATACCTGGAAAGAAATTAAAAAGGGGAAAACAATTCTAACCTTAATGCCCAAAAATCTCCGATAGACCTTTATGGCCGAGAAACGTTATATAAACAGAGAATTAAGCTGGCTGTCTTTTAATGCCAGAGTTTTACAGGAAGCTGCCGATGAGACGGTACCATTAATAGAAAGACTTCGCTTTCTTGGAATTTTCTCCAATAATCTTGATGAATTTTTTAAAGTACGCTATGCTACGGTAAAACGTATAGATCTTGCAGGTAAAGCAGGGAAAAGTGTTCTTGGAGGGATTAAAGCGAGTAAACTTTTAGAAGAGATCACAAAGATCGTGATCGATCAGCAATCTGAAAGCTTGAAGATCCTTGAAGATATTCAAACCAAGTTACGGGATCACAACATTAATATTATAAAAGAAGATGAAGTAACCAGGAATCAGCAGGAGTTCATTAAAAATTTTTTTCTAAGTAAGGTAAGTCCGGCTTTGGTAACCATCATCCTGAATGATCTTCCGGAGATGCCTTCGCTTAAAGATAGTGCGGCTTATCTTGCGGTTAAAATGGTGATGAACGATGAAACTGAGCCATCTAAGGGTATGTCCAGAATTCTGAACCGGTCTGTAAAAGAAAAAAAATATGTCTTAATTGAGATTCCAAGAAATATCGAACGTTTTGTGGTACTGCCGGAAGAAAATGGAAAGCAATATATTATTCTGCTGGATGACCTTATCAGGTATAACTTAAATACGATTTTTAATATTTTTAAATACGAGAGCCTTTCCGCTCATATGATCAAAATCACCAGAGATGCTGAGCTTGATCTTGATAGTGACCTAAGTAAGAGTTTTATTGATAAAATTTCTGATAGTGTAAAGGATAGGATTAAAGGAGATCCTGTGCGTTTCGTTTATGATAAGAATATAGACGCTGATACTCTTAGTTATTTAATGAATAAAATGGGTATAGACGCTACGGATAGTATTATTCCGGGAGGACGATACCATAATAGAAGAGATTATATGGATTTCCCGAGCCTGGGAAAGGAGGATCTGCAATATGAAGTAAGAGAGGCTTTACCAATTCCGGGACTTATTTTACAAACTAGTGTACTGAAGGGGATAGCCAATAAAGACTATTTATTATATACACCCTATCAAAGCTTTGCCTATGTCGTAAAGTTCTTAAGAGAAGCAGCTTTAGATCCAAAAGTTAGAACGATCAAGATTACGATATACAGGCTTGCTAAAATTTCTCACATTGCCAGTTCACTAATAAATGCGGTGAAAAATGGTAAAAAGGTGACCGTGCAAATTGAGCTAAGAGCTAGATTTGACGAAGTTGCCAACATCAGATATGCAGAGCAAATGCAGGAAGAGGGAGTGAATCTAATTTTTGGTGTTCCTGGATTAAAAGTTCACTGCAAGACCTGTGTGATTGAAAGGGAGGAAGAAGGTAAGCTGAAAAGATACGGTTTCATTAGTACTGGAAACTTCAATGAAAGTACATCTAGAGTTTATACTGATTATACTTTGTTCACGGCCGATCCTTCAATCTTGAAGGAAGTAAACATGGTCTTCGATTTCTTTGAAACTAATTATAAGGTGAATAAGTATAAACACTTGATCGTGTCCCCACATTATACGCGAAATGCTATTTACAATCTTATACAGACAGAAATTGATAATGCAAAAAATGGTAAGCCGGCAGGTATCCGTTTAAAGCTGAATAGCCTTTCAGATAATGGTGTAATTGATAAGCTTTATAATGCAAGTAAGGCAGGAGTGAAGATCAAATTATTGATTAGGGGAATTTGTTGCCTGATTCCTGGAGTTGAAGGATTAAGCGAGAATATTGAAGCCATAAGTATCGTTGATAAATTCCTGGAACACCCGAGAGTTTTTATTTTTGAAAACAATAATGATCCAAAAGTATATATCTCTTCCGCAGATTTCATGACGAGAAACCTGGATCAAAGGGTTGAAATCTCATGTCCTATTTATGATGAAGATATAAAGAAAGAGCTTATAGAAACCTTTGATATTAGCTGGAGTGATAATGTAAAGGCAAGAAATCATTGTCGAGGGATGGAAAATCCATACAGGGAAGTTAAAGGACCAAAAGTGCGCTCACAGTTTGCCTTATATGAGTATTATCTAAGAAAAATTGAGATTAACGAGTAATGATAAAACAAAGAACCTACGCAGCCATTGATATTGGATCTAATGCCGTAAGACTTTTAGTATCCACCATCACCGAAAAAGAGGGGATGGAAACTAACTTCAGGAAAACGTCCCTGGTACGGGTGCCTATTAGACTTGGTGCAGATGTTTTCTTAAAGCAAAAAGTTTCTGAAAAGAACAGGGCCAGGGTAATAGATACTATGCAGGCATTTAGTTTATTGATGAAGTCACACGGTGTTGAAAAATATAAAGCATATGCGACTTCTGCGATGCGTGAAGCAAAAAATGCTATTGAAATAGCCAGGACTGTAAAAGAAAAAAGCGGTATTGAAATTGAAGTCATCGATGGTGGTCATGAAGCAGCGATAATCGCGGTTACAGATCTACATGCGCTTATACAGAATGATTGTAATTATTTATATGTAGATGTTGGAGGGGGAAGTACCGAGTATACTATGTATAGCAACGGTAAGACGGTTGCTTCAAGATCTTTCAAAGTTGGTACGGTTAGAATGATGGAAGATTTGGTGGAGCATAAGACCTGGGAAGAAATGCAGGATTGGGTTAAAGAAACTACTAAAGATTATGAAGATATAGATCTTATTGGATCTGGTGGTAACATTAATAACATTTTCAAGACCAGTGGTAAGAAGGAAGGGAAACCTTTAAGCCTTAAGTATCTTAAAGATTATGATGAAAAACTGAATTCCTATACTTACGAGGAAAGGATTACTGAACTCGATCTTAAAAATGACCGTGCAGACGTAATTATTCCTGCCTCAAAGATATATGTCAATTCCATGAAATGGGCAAAAGCGAATTGGATTTATGTACCCAAGATAGGTCTGGCAGATGGAATTATTAAGTCACTATATAATGAATCGAAAAGAAAAAAATCCTAACCGTGGATACTTTGTTTAGTACCCAGATCTTTCATTACCTGAGCTTCAAATTCTAACAGATCGTGCCATTTCTGGTCTACAATCTCTCTATCACCATATTTTCTGGCAAATTTCAGAAACATGGTGTAATGGTTGGCCTCGCTAACCATAAGATCTCTGTAGAACTTGGCAAGTTCCTGATCTTCCAATTCTTCGGAAAGAAGCCTGAATCTCTCGCAGCTTCTGGCTTCAATTAATCCTGCAATTAGCAAGCGGTGAACTAACTGAGTACTTCTACTACCGCCTTTCGGAAAAAACTCTCTTAGCTTTATAACATATTCATCCTTTCTATCCCAGCCCATAGTAAATCCCATCTTTAAAATGCGGTCATGAACCATTTTAAAATGTCCCATTTCCTCTCTGGCTAAAGCGGTCATAGCCGTAACCAATTCGGAATATTCAGGATAGGTGACGATCAAAGAGATCGCTGTTGACGCTGCTTTTTGTTCACAATAAGCATGGTCTACCAGGATATCCTCGATATTCTTTTCAGCTATATCTGCCCATCTGGGATCTGTTGGTAATTTGAGTCCTAACATAATTATACGTCTAAGTCAAAAGTCGCTCTTAATTTATCCAAGAGTGGATTCGCTTCTTTAAGTTTTTCATATTTTTCCTGAGGGGTAAAAGCATATTTCTTTGAAACGGCTTCATCTACGTGAATTATCAGGGTAATATGAGTGTTTCTTAACCTGGCTTTTAAGTAACTCATTAATCTATTCTCCTCTCTTTCAAGATCGATCTTCATCGTCTCATTTGGGAAGGTGAGATGAATTTCTTTTTCATTTAGAGTTGGAACCTGAGATTCAAAAATAGACGCAAGAATCTTTTCTCCTTTTCTCTTTAATCTCTCTGTGTAGTTCTTCCATTCGTTTACCAGGTCTTCTTCCGTAAACGCATCGTCCATGACCTCCTCGGTAGGCATCATGGATTTCTGTTTTTCCTCTATTTCCTTTTTTTTGCCGATACTTTTTAAGGAAAGACCCGATACTTTTTCCCTTTTAATTTCAGGAAATGGCTTTGTTACCGGTTCAGTTTTCTCTGTAGAAACAGTATCTGCAGATTCTATTTTAGACTGCTCATTTTCAATTTTAGCTGAATTTACAGGTTTTTCGGGAGGAGTAATTGGATCATTTTCCTGAGACTGAGATTCGGTTTCAGAATAATTTTCTGGGATAGGTTTCTGGGTTGTCTCAGATTGTTCTTTTTCAGGAGTACTTTCTGCAGGGCTTTCTTTAGAATAATAAACTTCTTCCTCCTCTTTAGCACAAGATTCGGTGGCTACTTTTGGTTCAGGTAGATTAGTTTCTTCAGAAGGCGAGGAAGTATCATGCTCATTTTCCCGAACCAGTTCTTTTTTTTCTGCCGGAATACTCACCGCTTCCTGTTCAAAATTTGAAGCAGGAACTATCTTTGATTCAGGCTTTTTTTTTTCGACCGAACCAAAAGTAATAGATGCCAGTTGCATAAGGCAAAGTTCCACCAATAATCTTTGGTTGTGGCTGGTCTTATATTTCAGGTCACATGAATTTGCAAGTTCAATTGCTTCCAGTAAAAATTTATGAGAAGTTTTTTGTGCCTGCTCAAAATATTTCGCTTTGGTTTGTTCACCAACTTCCAGAAGCTGAATTGTTTTTTGGTCCTTACATACTAAAAGATCTCTAAAATGAGAAGCCAGCCCCGCAATAAAATGATGCCCGTCAAAACCACTTGAAAGTATATCATTATAATTTACCAGTAACTGCGGAATATTATTTTCCAGGATCAGGTCGGTGACCTGCATGTAAGTATCATAATCCAGAACATTCAGGTTCTCGGTTACCGCCTGTCTTGTAAGATCGTTTCCACTAAAACTTACCACTCGGTCGTAGATAGAAAGCGCATCCCTCATGGCTCCATCGGCCTTTTGAGCAATAATATGCAGAGCGTCATCTTCAGCATTTACTCCTTCCTGTTCAGCGATATGTCCAAGATAATTTTTAGCATCAGTTACAGTGATCCTCTTAAAGTCGAAGATCTGGCATCGAGAAAGTATCGTTGGAATGATCTTATGCTTTTCGGTAGTTGCCAGGATAAAGATGGCGTGCTTTGGCGGCTCCTCAAGGGTTTTTAGAAACGCATTGAAGGCCGAAGCAGAGAGCATGTGCACCTCATCAATAATATACACCTTATAATTCCCAACCTGCGGAGGAATTCGAACCTGATCGATAAGATTACGAATATCATCTACAGAGTTATTTGAGGCAGCATCCAGTTCGAAAATATTGAAGGCAAAATCCTCATCAGGATCCTGGGTTTCCTTCTGGTTGATCATTTTCGCAAGAATACGGGCACAGGTTGTCTTTCCAACCCCACGAGGCCCGGTAAATAATAATGCCTGGGCAAGGTGATTATTGGTAATGGCGTTTGCCAGGGTATTGGTGATCGCCTGCTGGCCAACCACATCTTTAAAGGTTTGCGGCCTGTATTTTCTTGCCGATACTACAAAATGCTCCATCAAAAAGTATTGAAGTACAAATATAAAAATCACAGGCCTAAAGTCCATTAGGAAGTACCTTATTTATGAACAAATACGGGAAGAAATCAACATAAATTAACTTACATTTGCCCCGAAGCAGGCCGCCTTATCGTTCCGACATTATTTCGGAGAGGAAAGTCCGGACACCACAGGGCAGTATAGTGGGTAACGCCCACCGGTCGTGAGATCAGGACCAGTGCAACAGAAAGAATGTACAGTTAGGCTGTAGTGAAACCAGGTAAACTCTATGCGGTGCAATGCCATGTATACCGGCATTTAAGGATCGCCCGTCCGTTGCCGGAGGGTAGGCAGCTAAAAATTAGTGGCAACGCTAATTTCAGATAAATGATAAGGAGCCCGATCTAGATTATCGGGTGACAGAATCCGGCTTACAGGCCTGCTTTTTTATTCTTCTATTTCTTTGTAAACCCGCACGTAATCTATCAGGAATTTTTGGGGAAAAATATCTGGATCTACAGGTCCGGCCCAATTTCCACCCAAAGCAAGGTTTAAAATTAAATAGAAAGGTTTCCTGAAAGGATTGTTTTTATCTCCGGCCTTTTCAATAATAAAGCTATGATAAACAGAATTATCAACTAAGAATTCAATCTTTTCTGAAGTCCAGTGTACCGAATAAACATGAAATTCTTCAGATGGATTGCTAATAATTCTGGTTCCTCCATTAGATTTAATTCCCTCTGGGTTATCCCATGGAAAATGGACGGTTGCATGAACCTCATTTGGTTCCATGCCCAAATATTCCATGATATCGATCTCTCCGGCATAAGGATATTCAATTTCTTCAAAATTCGCACCCAGCATCCAGATTGCAGGCCAAACTCCATTTCCTGAGGGAAGTTTAGCGCGAACCTCGACGCGTCCATATTTAAATTCGAATTTATCCTTGGTATTTATACTGGCAGAAGTATATTCCGAAGATTCTGTATTTATTCGATAGTTCCTTACTTCAGGATCAAATCTCTTATTTTTGAATTTCTCCCTTCTGGCAATCAATTCGAGTTTACCGTCTGTGACCCTTATATTTTTTCTTCTTTTGGTGTAGATCTGCTCTTCAAGGTTTCTGATAAAACCTGTTTCAAAATTCCATTTTTCAGGATCAGGTTTTCCGGAATAACTAAATTCCTCGTTCCAGACCAGCTTATAGTTTTGTGAATTTGAAATTTGGATAGAAAATAAGGGGATTAAAAAATAAATAAATATGAGATGGAAGTTCATGAAGGATCATTAGTTCGTAGGTATTCCTTTAGCCCAAACGATTGCCTCTTCTTTATTCTGAAATAGTTCAAATGGAACAGGTGAAAATTGCTTTTCGAAATTGGCAGTTTTAAGCTTTTCTATGTTTTCGCTTATTACAGCAATACCTTTTAAAGTATTGGTTTGAATAAGGTTTATGTAGATTACAGGATTTACATTGTAGTTATATTTCCTATTTGCAAGATATACAAACTCCCTATTTTCAAAATGATTCCTGCAAATTTCCCTTAATTTATCAATGTGATTCTCATCGATGAGCACGTCTTCTTTTATTGTAGAAATAACAATAGAATCAAAGAACTCCAGATAAGTGAAACTGAGCTCAAGTTTTTTAATAGATCGGGTCATAAGGGAAGATAGCTAATTATTCGAAGAAACTAAAAACGGAGCTTCCATATTTCCGGCTTTCCAGAAAATTCTCGAGTTCAGAAAGGTCTGTATGCTTGGAATGTTCTATAATTAACTGGCCATCTTCGTTGAGTAACCCATTTTGAAAAACAAGCGACGCAATTTTAGCGAATTTTTCATCCTCAAAATCATAAGGAGGATCTGCGAAAATGATATCTGCTTTCACTGGAGCCTTTTCGAGATACTTAAACACATCACTTTTTATCGTAGTAATTGGCAGGTCAAGTTCAGATGCTGTTTTCTTAATAAACTTTACGCAATCGTAATGTGCATCTACTGCAGTGATCAAGTTAGCACCTCTGGAACCAAATTCATAAGCGATATTTCCGGTTCCTGAAAAAAGATCGAGGATAGAAAGTGAAGAAATATGGTAGTTATTATTGATAATATTGAATAATGCTTCTTTCGCCACATCAGTCGTTGGGCGTACAGGAAGTTTGGAGGGTGCTGTAAGTCTTCTTCCTTTATGTTGTCCCGAAATTATGCGCATTATAATGATTTAAGTAAAAGGTATTCAGAAAGTTCTTTTTCAGGCTTGATTTCTTCATTAAAGGAAAAAGAATGAAAAGGTCCCATAAATGAAATATTCCTGACGTAATCCCAGGCCATTTTGTATTCTTCAGACTCTTTCGAAATTTCTCCAAGCAAAATCAGTTCAAATTCAAGGGGATCAAGATTCAATTGTTCAGCTGTAAATAAAAGGTAATACAGAAAATCTTCCCTGGTTTCAAATTCAAAACTATTGGCAAATATCAATTTACCGTTTTCTATGACCACCAGCTCATAATTATGCAGGTGAGTATGTAGGTAAACCTTTGAAGCAGTCTCTTTTGGTAACTGAAGCAAAGATTCAATAAGAACACTTAGGCTGTGACGGAATTCAAACTCACCGTATTTATCAAAGAAGTAGTTGGTGATATTGGTATAAGGAATATAAACGTTTACGATTTCCTTATTGATCTTGTCAAAAGCTATAAAATCAGTCTTAAGAATCTTGGTGTTGAACTTAAGGAAGCTTGCCGCATTATCTTCGTCAAACAGCTCTTCAGGCACGAGCGTAAAAAGACTATTTGTGAATAGAAGTACTACTTCATCCACTTCTTGATTCAGCTCCTCTTCGTTCTCATAGGCCAGTTCTATGTTTGAAAGAACTTTAACGGGATCCAATTGCTTCTCAAAGTTGATCTTTTTAAAATAACTGATCTTATCTTTTTCTTGGTTTAGGATACAAAAAGAAAGTCCATTCAAGCTTACCTGAATGGACAATTTCTTATTGTTTATATTTTCTCTAGTTATCTCTCTCTCCACCATATCTGTCAAAGCCATTACCACTGGTGCTAACTTCGGTCATGGAACCAACACTAATATAACGACCATTTACATCATCAACAGATTGTACTTCGTTTTCCTGAAGAACCAAAGTTCTATCCTGATCTGAAAGTACTACTGCTTTTGCCACTTTTGCCTCGAACACAGGAATTTTGTTATCTCCTTTAGTAATCGTACCGGCCTTAAGTTCGAATTTCTCATCAACCCCTGCAACGGGAACATTCATCATTGTACGATATCTTTCCTCGTTTCCTTTAAACAATGAATCCTTAACAGGTACGAATCCAAGAGTATCTACAATTACTTTTTCAATATATTGATCTACTCCGTAGGTCTTTTTATATTCCTCATCCAGAAGAGTTGTGTCACGACGTTGAGTAATAGCAAATTCAGCAGTGTCAATGAATTTTACCAGGCTGTCCCAGTCACCCGAGAACTTTCCGGTTACTTCTTGATGCGCCAGTTCTGCGCTTCTTATATCTTTAAGGTTTTTAATAACCTTTGTATATCTTTTTTCCTTGATTTTGTTAAATTGAATTGGTTCGTAAACCGCGTTGAAAGTAAGATATGCCAGGAAGATAATTACCAACCAAAGAAGTATTTGTATTACAAATCTCATGCTTTAATAGTTTATGTTTTAATTTGAAGGTTATTGGTTATACGCAAATCTACAACTTTTTTTTATTCGTAAAAGTTTCTGCCGTAAAAATCCATTCTTATCTTTGAGATTTTATGCACTTTCTATGGAAAAACCCACTTCAGATTCTTTTTTTAAATTACTAGTTGAAGACCTCGGTTTTACCGCTACCAGTAAACAGGATATTGCTTTACAAATGTTATCTGAATTTGTGGTTCATGGTAGTAATGATCGTTTATTTTTGTTAAAAGGATTTGCCGGAACCGGTAAGACAACCATAATTAGTACGCTCGTTAAGAATTTATGGAAGATCAGAAAGTCTGGAATTCTATTGGCTCCCACAGGACGTGCGGCTAAAGTGATATCAAACTATTCTAAAAAGGAAGCCTTTACTATTCATAAAAAGATCTATTTCCCGAAGAAGTCTAGTGGTGGTGGAGTGCAGTTCACCCTTCAGCCAAATAAGCATAAAAACAGCCTTTTTATTGTGGATGAAGCTTCAATGATCTCCGATGATGGAGGCAATTCCAAACTGTTTGAAAATGGATCGCTTCTGGATGATCTAATAGAGTACGTTTACTCAGGTCATAACTGTCAGTTAATTCTTATAGGTGATACGGCTCAGCTCCCACCAGTGAAAATGGACATGAGTCCCGCACTTGAAGAACAAAAATTAGGAATCAATTATAATAAAGAAGTTTCTTTTATAGAGTTGGATGAAGTAGTGAGGCAAAGTGAAGAAAGTGATATTTTGCATAATGCTACGCTAATAAGAGAAAGTCTTCAGGAAGAATTTTATGAAAGTTTTCAATTCGAGCTTTCAACTAATGCTGATGTGATCAGGCTAACCGACGGTTATGAGATCATGGATGCCATTCAGGATTCTTATGGTTCAGACGGATATGAAGATACGAGTATTATTGTACGTTCTAATAAACGTGCAAATATGTATAATCAACAGATAAGATCGCGTATTCTTTTTCAAGAAGAAGAACTGTCAGCCGGAGACTACCTTATGGTGGTTAAAAATAACTACTTCTGGCTAAAACCGACCAGTGAGGCCGGTTTTATAGCTAATGGTGATATTGTGAAAGTTTTGGAGATCTTTGGATTTAAAGAATTATACGGATTTAGATTTGCCGAAGTTCAGGTACAGATGGTAGATTATCCAAAAATGAGACCTTTTGAAACCGTTATCATGCTGGATACCTTAACCAGTAATACCCCATCCCTCACTTACGATGAATCTAATAAACTGTATGAAGAAGTAAAGAAGGATTACGCGAATGAAAGGTCTAAATACAAACAGTTTTTAAATATCAAAAACAATAAATATTTCAACGCTCTTCAGATTAAGTTTTCTTATGCGATTACCTGTCATAAATCACAAGGTGGGCAGTGGAAAAATGTTTTTATAGAACAGCCGTATTTACCAAATGGAGTTGGAAAAGAATATTTAAGATGGCTTTATACTGCAGTGACGAGAGCTGAGGAAAAATTATATCTGATAGGTTTTGGAAATGATTTTTTCGCCAATGATTAATCAATAAGTCATTCTGAAACAAGTTCAGAATGACTTAGTTTTATTTTCCCGACTATTGCTTCCGTTTATTTTAGAAGACTAAAGCCTCTACCTGTTTGGCAATTTCAAGTTCTTCATTGGTAGGTACCACCAGCACTCTCACCCTGGAGGTATCGGTACTGATCTGGCGGATCTCTTTAGACCGAAGGCTGTTCTTCATGTTATCCAGTTCGATCCCGAGATAATCCATATCGTCACACACGAGTTTCCTGATTACATTGCTGTTTTCGCCAATTCCGGCAGTGAAGATCAAGGCATCCAAACCATTCATAATGGTGGCATAGGCGCCGATATATTTCTTGATGCGGTAGGCATTCATTTGAAGGGCCAGCTTGCACTTTTCATTGCCCTGGTCAGCCTGCTCTTCGATATCCCGAAGATCGCTGTAGCCAGTGAGGCCGTACATTCCGCTTTTGTGGTGAAGAATATCACTTACCTGCTTAAGAGTATAACCAAGGTGTTCTACCATGTAGAAGATCACAGACTGGTCGATATCGCCACTGCGGGTCCCCATGATCAGCCCGTTTACCGGTGCAAAGCCAAGGGAATGGTCGATGCTTTTTCCATCTTTAACAGCAGTGATACTGCAACCATTTCCAAGGTGAATACTTACAATCTTTAATTTATCTTTTTTCAAATATTCCTGGGCCTGCCCAGATACGTACTTATGACTCGTGCCGTGGAAACCATACACCTGGATATGATCTTCTTCATAAAAGGAAGTCGGAATAGCATATTGCGCGGCTTTCTGCGGAATAGTTCTGTGGAAGGCCGTGTCAAAGACTGCAACTTGGGTAGCTTTTGGGAATAATTCTTCGGCCACTTCAATTCCTTTAAGGTTAGGCGGATTGTGAAGCGGAGCCAGGGAAAACAGATTTTTAACCGCTTTCTTTACTTCCTCATCGATCACGATAGTTTTCGAAAAAGTATTGCCGCCGTGCACCACGCGGTGACCAATAGCGTTGATATCTTCAGGAGTCTCTATAACTCCTCTTTCTTCATCCATCAATAGGTCGGTTACCGTCTTCAGGGCCACGGCATGATCTGGCACCTCCAGTTCTTTTGTAATAGAGGAATCTTCAGTTTTATAATATGCTTTGGCGCCTTCAAGGCCAATCCGTTCCACCATTCCGGAAGCCATTACCTTTTCTGAAGGCATTTGAATAAGCTGAAATTTCAGGGAAGAACTTCCCGAATTTATAACGAGTATATTTTTCATGTCGATTATTGCATTTCTTTTTTAGTATTCATTTGTTCACAGCGATTTTTAAATATGAAGATATCATCCGGATGAGACCCTGAAACAAGTTCAGGGTGACGCCTGATTGATAGTTATCTTATATCTCAAATCTGAATACTAACTTCTAATTAAATTCCTTGTGCCTGAATGGCGGTTAAAACTACGGTGTTAAAAACATCGTCAACAGTACAGCCTCGGCTTAGGTCATTCACCGGTTTGTTCAGACCCTGTAGCATTGGTCCGATAGCCAGAGCACCGGTTTCCCGTTGTACTGCCTTATAGGTGTTGTTCCCGGTGTTGAGATCGGGGAAGATCAACAGATTAGCCTGTCCTGCAACTTCAGAATCGGGCAATTTGCTTTTTCCCACGGTGATATCAACGGCCGCATCATATTGAATAGGTCCTTCTATCTTAAGATCGGGACGTTTAGCTTTTACGATTTCGGTAGCTTGTCTCACGCGGTCCACATCTGCTCCTTTTCCTGAAGTTCCGGAAGAGTAGGAGAGCATGGCGATCTTTGGGTCAATACCAAAGGCCACGCAACTTTCTGCGGAAGAAATAGTAATTTCAGCTAATTCTTCAGCCGTGGGGTTCGGGTTGATGGCACAATCACCAAATACTGAAACCCTGTCTTCGAGGCACATAAAAAATACTGAAGAAACCACAGAAACTCCGGGTTTGGTCTTAATGAACTGAAGGGCCGGCCGTATGGTGTGTTGAGTAGTGTGAGTTGCTCCAGATACCATTCCGTCTGCATCGCCTTTGTAGATCATCATGGTGCCGTAGTAAGAGACATCGGTCATCCAGTCACGGGCCATATCCATATTTACTCCTTTGTGCTTTCTAAGTTCATAAAGAGTTTCAACATAATCCTGAAAACGCTCAGATTTGGTAGGATCAATGATATTGATCTTTTCCAGGTCGATAATAAGACCCATCTTCATCAGTTTTTTCTCGATGATCTCAGGATCTCCAAGTAAAGTGATCTCCACAAGATCCATGGCGACCAGACGTGAAGCTGCCGTTAGAATTCGCTCATCGGCACCTTCGGGAAGGACGATATGCTTTTTGCTTTGCTGCGCCCTTTTCACCAGGCTGTACTGGAACATACGGGGCGTAATACCGTGAGGTTCGAAATTTATAAGGCGCTCTACCAGCGGATCAAAAGAAACATAACGTTCAAAAGTGCTGATAGTTGTCTGTATCTTCTGGATACTGTCGGCATAGATATTCGACTTAATAGCGCCCACGCGGTTGGTTACACCAAAAGTTCCTTCCTGCACCGAAATGATCGGTACGATCTGGGAAAGACCGTCGATAAGTTTCAGTATAGAAGGTTCCGGAGTGAGTCCGCCGGTTAGGATAATTCCAGAAATACGGGGATAGTTGCTGGAGATATTGGCCTGCAGCGCCCCGAGAATAATATCGGCCCGATCGCCGGGAGTAATCACCAGGCTCTCGTTTTTCAGGGTAGTAAGGTAATTGCGCAATTGCATGGCGCCCACCCCGAAGCTCCCAGATTGGTTATCGAGAAACTCTTCGCCGAAGAGGATCTTACCTTCCAGGGCCATCATAATTTCTTTTAAAGTTGGACTGTCCAGAGTATCTATCATGGGAATTGCAAACACATCGACATTCTCTGGAAGGAATTTACGCATATATTCTTTTGCTGGTTCCTGGTTCTCTTCCAGGATCTTATTGCTTACCATCGCAATTACATCTACTTCCTTGTCATCAAAAGCGTGGTAAGCCATTTGCAGGCCTCCCAGGTGTTCTTCCCAGGTTTTGTTCTGGCCGCTGGCGATAATGATCACAGGGATTCCCAGGTTCTTGGCGATCAATACATTCACATCGAATTCAAAAACACTTCCTTCGCCTGAAAAATCACTTCCTTCCACCAGCACAAAATCAAAATCTTCTTCAAGCTTTTTATATTTCCTGATAATGGTGTCTATGACTTCCCCCGATTTCCCCTCATTTCGCTTCTGGATCACCTCTTTTCTGGTAAAGGCAAAAGCATCTTCATAAGCAAGTTTTACATCGAAATGGGTAAGGATGGTGTCTATATGATTATCTTTTTCACCTTTCTCAACATCATTGATGACAGGCCTGAAATAGCCTACTTTAGCTGTTTTTCCTAAAAGGGTTCGCATCAGGCCCAGTGAGATCATGGATTTACCGCTGTGTGACTCCAGGGTAGCAACATAAATTCCTTTGTTCATAGTAGTTAAATTGAGGTACAAAATTAAGAGGAATAACACACAAGAGGGGAGGTGCAGGGTTAAAATATGTTGAAATCTGACTAAAATCAGTAATTACTGGGATTTGTCATGTTGACTCTCAGGGCCCGGCATATATAAAATTATGCTTAGATTTGAAATTCAAAAGAATTATTATTGTCCTATTCAAGCAATTATAGGATCAAAATCGTTTATCTAAAATTTCTATGACGAAAGAAACCAAAAATAAAATTATCGCTATGATTCCGGCCCGTTATGAAGCCACCAGGTTTCC
This sequence comes from uncultured Flavobacteriaceae bacterium, assembly GCA_963779835.1. Lineage (GTDB taxonomy): Bacteria > Bacteroidota > Bacteroidia > Flavobacteriales > Flavobacteriaceae > Christiangramia. Next base: position 121,243 of record CAVZZT010000002.1, on the reverse strand, counting down.
GGGTAAATTGCTTAAAGATCTCAATGGGAAAACGGTTATAAGAAGGACTTATGAAGCTGCCGAGAGTACTGGTCTTTTTGACGAGGTATATGTAGTGACCGATAGTGATAAGATCTTTGATGAAGTCGTAAATTTTGGAGGTACTGCCATTAGGAGCAATAAGGAACATGAATGCGGTAGTGATCGTATCGCGGAGGCCGTTGAAGATATGGATGTAGATATTGTGGTAAATGTTCAGGGAGATGAACCTTTTATAGATGTGAACAGTCTTGCTAAGTTGCTGGAAGTGTTTGATCAGGATGGGGCAGAAGAGATAGACCTTGCGAGTTTAAAAACTCCTTTAAAGGACAGCGATGAGATCACAAATCCGAATAATGTTAAAGTGATCACAGGAAATGATGGTTCAGCGCTTTACTTTTCAAGATTTCCAATTCCCTATCCAAGAGATACTAATGCCCAGGTAACTTATTATAAACATATTGGAATCTATGCCTTCAGGAAATCTGCCTTGATGGATTTTTATAAATTACCGATGCTTCCTCTGGAAGCTGCCGAGAAAATTGAGTGTATCAGATACCTGGAATACGGTAAAAAGATCAAAATGGTGGAAACCAGCGTTAAAAGTATTGGAATTGATACCCCTGAAGATCTGGAAAAAGCAAGAAAGCTGTTAAGTTAATTACTAACAGCTTCCTTATAGGTTTTAAGTGCACGTTCCCGGGCTTCTTTATGGTCTACCATTTTTTCCGGATAGTTGTCTGTTCCATATTCTGGCACCCATTCTTTTATGTATTTTTCATCCTTATCAAATTTTTCAATCTGAGTGGTAGGATTAAAAATTCTGAAATAGGGAGCAGCATCCACTCCACTTCCGGCCACCCATTGCCAGTTTCCTACGTTAGATGACATTTCGTAATCCAGTAGTTTTTCAGCAAAATAAGCCTCGCCCCAACGCCAGTCTATCAATAAATGTTTGCATAAAAAGGAACCAACCAGCATTCTAATTCGATTATGCATAAAACCGGAATTGTTTAACTGTCGCATTCCGGCATCAACTAGAGGGTAGCCTGTTTCGCCTTTTTTCCATTTTTCAAACTCCTCTTCGTTATTCCTCCAATTTATCCTGTCGTATTTCTTTTTAAAGGCGTCGGTAACCGTGTCTGGAAAATGGAAAAGAATTTGCATAAAGAATTCTCGCCAAACCAGTTCATCAAGAAAAGTCTTATTACTTATTTTATCAGCTTCTCTAACCATTTGTCTTACACTCACCGTTCCAAAACGTAAATGCGGGCCGAGTCGTGATGTTCCTTCCACAGCCGGATAATCTCTTTTGTCTTTATAGTCTTTAATAAGACCAGGGGTAACCTTATATTCGGGAATTTTCAATGAAGATTTTTGAAAACCTATATCACTTAAACTAAGATTTGGCAATCGGCTATTTTCAATCAGGTTATCCAGATATCTTTTAGTGTAATAGAAATCCAGTTCTGTATTATTGAATTTATCTCTCCAGGTATTTTTATAAGGAGTATATACTACATAAGGATCTCCATCTTTTTTGACGACTTCATCCTTTTCAAAAATCACCTGATCTTTAAAGTGATGAAATTCTATATTGTTTTTTTGAAGCAGTTTCTGAATTTTTTCATCTCTTTCCTTTGCATAAGGTTCATAATCTCTGTTGGTATAAACCCTGGCTATTTTATGAACTGAAAGTAGTTCTTTGAATATTTTTTCAGGAGTTCCGTGATACATGGCAATAGAGCTGCCATAGTTATCCTGAATCTCTTTTCTCATATTTTGAAGAGTATCATAGATAAAGCTTACTCTGGCATCATCTTCGGGTAGTTTATCAAGAATTTCAGAATCGAATATGAAAACGGGAATTACAGGGAGGTCATCTTGCAAAGCAGCCTGGAAACCTGCATTATCATCAAGTCTTAAATCTCTTCGGAACCAGAAAATATTTACTTTTTCACTCATTAATTGGTGTTTATGGTTGATAAGCCACCATCAGCTCCAAGAACCTGACCTGTGATCCAGCTACTTTTTTCACTGAGAAGAAAAGTAGCGAGATTGGCAATATCTTTTGCTTTCCCTATTCTTTTAAGCGGATGTCTTTGATCCATTTTCTTCCTTTTATCATCGTTTGATAAAAGTTTTTCAGCCAATGGAGTATCGGTTAACGAAGGGGCAATCACATTAACCCTGAAATTTGGTGCATATTCCGCAGCCAGGGCTTTAGCAAATCCTTCTATAGCTCCTTTTGCCGCAGCAACATTTGTATGAAAAGGCATTCCAACTTTAACAGCAACGGTACTAAAAAATACCAGGCTGGCCTGTTCAGAGTGTTTCAACTTATCTAATATTCCATTTACCGATCTCACCAGTCCAAAGAAATTAAGATTCATTTCTTTTTCAAAATTTTCGGGCTTGATCATTTTGAAAGGTTTCAGATCTATAGATCCGGGGCAATAAACTAATCCATCTATTGTGTCTGGAAGATCAAGATTTGAAATATCATCTTTTAATACATCAAATTTCAGATGAGTGATCTTATTTGTATCAAGATCTCCCGTATTCCTGGAAGCCACTATAATGTTATGATCTTCTTTCAGAAGTTCAGCTATTTGAAATCCTATTCCGCTGGAACCTCCTATAAGTAAAATGTTCTTTTTCATTGCAATTAATTTAATATATCACTTTTGAGAGTTCTTATATTATCTCGTTCTCCCTTAAACTCACCGAATAAATCTATTAGTTTTTGTTTTCTGTAATCGAAAATTTCCTGAAGCTTTGGTTTTACCATTATGGGATGCATTAATTGGCCGAGAACTCCAAAGGGAAGTTTATAATCAATAATATCTTCCATCTCAACGCCACCCGGAATTGGTTTTATAAAATGTTTATGGTGCCAAAGAGCATATGGACCAAACCTTTGTTCGTCTACAAAGTATTCTCCCTCTTTAACATGAGTGATCTCTGTAACCCATTTGGTTTTTATACCCGCAACCGGAGTAACTATATATTGAATAATCTGACCGGAGAACATAGGCCTGTCGCCACCGGAAAGAATTTCAAAGCCCATATAGTCTGGAGTTATGGTCTTTAAGTTTTTTGGATCTGACAAAAAATTCCAGGCTTCTTTGGGTGAAATCGGTAATTTTTGGACACTGTGCAGGGTATAGAGCTTCATCAAATTGAGTTTGAGGTAAAATTACACTTCATTTTGTTTAAAATAAAATATAATAAGTTAAACAAAATACAAAGGTTTGTTTACCTATTATTTTCATAATCAGAAACTTGTAAAATTCTGTTTATATCTTCTAAGTAAAACTTTTTTTTATTGCTAATTACTTATAGATTTGGTCACCTTATCGAATTATTTCGATACCGTTTGTTAAATAACTAATACTTCTCAAATTAATGCATCTAAAAACCTTGTATACGGGTTTGCTTCTATTGCTAATTTTTAAAATAGGTGCCGCCCAGGGTAATAATGAAATCTATTCTTCCTTTGATGAAACAGTAGGTTTAAAGAATACCATTTTATATAATGGTATTTTATATATGGATGATGAAAAAACTATAAATGAGAATAATAAGTTTATTTTCTCTCCTAATAAATTTCTTCCTGGAAGTGTTGTCTATTTCGGCCAGTATTTTCCAGAGGTTCAACTAAGATTTAATGCCTATAATGATAGATTATTGGTCAAAATCACTGATAAAGAAGGAACTTTAAGTTTTGAACTTATACAAAATGAAATCCAGGAATTTAATATAAACGGACATTTTTTTACGAAAGTCCCTCCATCGGTGAAGATCGAAAGAGATGGATTCTTCGAATTAATAGCCACCATTGATGAGGCAACGATTTTGAAGAAATATAAAAAGAGAAAGAAAAGAAAATTGACTAATAATTATGTTTATTTTGAATTCTATCCTGATACACCAGAGTACTATTTAATTATGGAAAACAACTCTTACTCTTTGAATTCTACCCGAGACCTTATTGATGTTTTTCCTGGTTCCCGAAAGGAAATCAAAGAGATATTTAAAATGAACAAAAAAGTGAAAGAAACTAATCCTGACGAATTCGCCATTCTTTTAGGGAAGAAAATTTCAAGATTTCCAAAAACTAAGAGTTAATGCGCCGAATTCTTATAATCATCTTAATTTCCTTAGGGCAGTTAGTTTCTGCTCAGGAAAATTCCAAAAAAGTCTCAGTTGAATTTAACGACGAACCTTTAATTAGTGCACTGCATAAACTCGAAGTGGCTAGTGCGACTAAGTTCTATTATGCCGAGTCATTTATTCCAGATAAAACCGTTACAGGAAATTATAGCAATTCAGACTTACAAAGTGTTCTTGATGATCTTTTTGAAGATACCATACTCAATTATTATTTTCTAGAGGGCAGAGGTGTCATCCTTACGAGGAATAGTCTTATCTACGATGAACTTCCTGAAGGATTTTTTGGATTGGAAGAGGAAATAGAAATTGCTGAAGATAAGCCTTTAGATACTGAAAGTTCAACATCTCCAATTTTCTACAAAACGAATAACCCTTCAAAAGAAGTAGAAACCATCAGGATTGGTAAAGAGAACATTAGAAATCGAAAGAAAAGCTACAGGTTATCTGGCTATGCCCTCGATAAAAAGACCGGAGAGCCTATTTCTAACCTGGCGGTAGTTGTTAATAATACCAGGACAGGAATTTCTACAGATATAAACGGACACTATGAAATTCGACTGAAGCCCGGTGCCAATATCGTTGAAACAAGATCACTTACAAACGAGAATGTTACCAAAAGGATCATCGTTTTTAATGACGGTACTTATAATTTTGAACTGGATGAAAGTCTGGAAATGCTTGGAGAGGTTCAAATCTCGGCAAATGCCAATAAGAATGTGGATAATGCCAATGCAGGGGAGGAAGAGATCGATATTGAAAATATTAAAAATATTCCATTAGTTCTTGGAGAGAGGGATATTATGAAGGTAGCAACGACACTTCCCGGAATTTCAACTACCGGTGAGGGTTCTGCTGGCTTTAATGTTCGTGGAGGAAAGGAGGATCAAAACCTTATTCTTTTAGACGACGCCGTTATCTATAACCCTGCCCACTTTTTTGGTATTTTCTCTGCAATAAATCCATTTACCACTGGAGAAGCTACCATTTTTAAAGGAAATATTCCTGCGCGTTATGGTGGCAGGCTTTCCTCGGTTTTTGATATTAAAACAAAAGACGCGGCTACGAATGAGTTTAAAGGTGAAGCTTCTATTGGACCCGTGACCAGTAACCTGGCCATTCAATTACCAATTGTTAAAGAAAAGTCGGGCTTAATGGTTGGTGGTAGGAGTACTTATTCAGACTATATCCTACGAAGTCTTAAAGAGACCGAACTACAAAATAGTACAGCCTTCTTTTATGATGGGATTGTAAAGTATAATCACCAGCTGAATGAAAATAATAAACTAAGTACCACTGCGTATTTGAGTAAAGATAAGTTCAGTATAACTTCAGATTCTATTTACAGCTATGAAAATAGAATTATCACGCTTCATTATAATCATCGCTTTAATGACCGCAACCGTGGAGCACTCATATTGACAAATAGTAATTATCGTTTTAATATTAATTATGAGAATAATCTTCAGGATAATTTTGATTCGGGTTATGAGATTAATGAATCTGAGATCAAACTTGATCTAAAATATATTCCAAATACTAACCATCATTTCAATTACGGGATTTCCGGAAAATTGTACAATATAGATCCTGGCTACATTGCTCCCATAGGAAATGAGTCTGTGATTGTTCCTGTTACATTAAACGGGGAAAAGGGATTAGAGGCCGGAGCCTGGATAGCTGATGATTTCGAGGTGAATGAAAAACTATTGTTGAGTGCAGGAGTCCGATTCTCCTTATTTACTGCGCTTGGTCAAAAACAAGTGAGGCTATATAGAGAAAATTCTCCGAAGAATGATAATTCAGTAATTGATACCCAGGATTACGGAGCCAATGAACCTATTAAAACCTATGCAAACCCTGAGGTAAGACTTTCAGCAAGATATTATGTGACCCCTGAATTGTCTTTAAAAGCCAGTTATAATAATACGTATCAATATATACATACGCTTTCTAATAATGTTACCGTATCTCCAACAGACACATATCGATTATCAGGGTACCACCTTAAACCTCAGAAAGCACAACAATTTAGCTTAGGATTATTTAGAAATTTTGATAGCGATAATATCGAAACAAGTATAGAGGGATATTATAAAATTTCAGATAATATGCTGGACTTTAAAACGGGAGCCGATTTGTTTTTAAACGAATTTGTAGAAACCGAAGTTATCCAGGGAGAAGGAAAATCATATGGAGTTGAATTTTTACTAAAAAAGAAATCGGGAGATTTTAATGGTTGGATCGGTTATACCTATTCCAGGTCATATTTAAAGCTTGATGGTGATTCGCGAGAAGAAACCGTTAATAATGGTGAATTCTTTCCTTCAAATTATGATAAACCGCATGATTTTAGTTTTGTGGGCAATTATAAATTAACGCAAAGATTTAGTTTTTCGGCAAATTTGGTTTATCAAACCGGGAGGCCAATAACCTACCCAGTTGGGAAGTATTCCTATGACGGGTCAGAATACGTGCTTTATAGTAACCGAAATCAGTTTAGGATCCCTGATTATTACCGATTAGACCTGAGTTTTAATCTGGAAGGAAATCATAAACTGGAAAAATTGGGGCATTCATTCTGGAATTTTTCGGTTTATAATGTTTTAGGGAGGAACAATCCTTATTCGGTTTATTTTGTAACCGAAGATGGGAAAATAGAAGGTAAGCAAAGTTCGATATTTTCGGTTCCTGTGCCTACAATTAGTTTTAATTTTCAATTTTAGATAATGAAGGAGAAGAATTTTGTGAATACAACTACGAGGTTCTAAAAGTAGGGAGTGTCGTACTATTTACTCTCGTATTAGCCTGTGTAGAACCTTATGAGCCAACGACCGAGACTTTTGAATCGACTCTGATTGTTGAAGGGATGTTAACCGATGAATTTAAAAATCAGGAATTCAGCCTTTCTAAATCCTATCGATTAGAGCAAGACACCATTCTACATCTGGACAATGCTTTAGTGGAAATTGTTTCTGATGATGGAGAAACATTCAGATTTAGAAATAACGGAAATGGGAAATTATACTTCCATTCAACCATTTCAGGCAGTTGAGTGATCATTCTTATCATCTGGAAATCGAAACAAATGATGGAAATTTATATGTTTCTGACGAAGAAAAAATTTTAGGACAGGCAGAGTTAGGGAGATTTGTATGCCGAAAGATCGCAGAATGACGAAGGTATTCCTGGAATAGGGATTTTTGTATCCAAAGATTTAAGCGATGAACCCAAATTATTATCTCTATAATTATGAGGAAGTCTTATAAAATTGTTTCACCTTATACCAGAAATAGGAAAATAGTTGCAGATGGAACCAATGGTTTTCACTTTGAACCGGTAACTGAGGAAAGAGAAATCTGTTATAATACTGTTAAGTCTCTTAAAAGTGTACTAAGTAATACTTCAGGATTTAATTCTCAGAACGAAGAGGCTCTGATCACTTTTCTAAAAATAGATAATAAGAAGATAGAAAACAGGTATAGCATTTTAGTCAATCAACAATTAATATCTGAAGAAGCTTATAATTTCTATAAAACCTTACAGGATCTATCAGGTTCTTCAAATGTTTTTAGCCAGCAACAACCGGGATTTCTTGCAGGAAATATTTCATCAGTAAATAATCCTGGGGAAAATGTGGTAGGATATTTTGCCGTCGCAAGTACCAGTAAAAAACGTATATGGCTAAATTTTCTTGACTATTTTTCTATAGAAGAGAGACCAGATCCAACAACGCGTTGTAGTTTATCAACACCAAAGGCAGAGCGAATCAATAGTTTTGTAAGTTCGGGTGTGCTTCAATACTGGGCTGATAATCTGGATCCCGACCCTACTGAAGGGCCTTATATAATGGTTAATTTAAGTTGTATTGACTGTAGGGTTTTAGGTAAAGTTGAAAAACCTGATTTCTGGGTAGATGAAGAAAATTAATATGAAAAAATCACTTTTTATTATTCTTGCAATAATTAGTTTTATTCAAGCGAATGCGCAGGCTAATCCTAATGCTATAGACCTTGATGAGGCTTCTGCAGAAAAAATTTACGTTCATGTAAATACCTCTATGCCTTTTGTGGGGGAATATCTTTATTATAAAATTAATTGTTTAAAGGCAGGATCTAATGAGTACAGCGACATTAGTAAAACAGCCTATTTAGATTTAATAGATAAGAATCATAAGGCAGTTTATAGCCAGATGATAGATCTAAAGGACGGAAAAGGTTACGGAGATTTTTTCATTCCGGCAGATATTGGTTCGGGAAATTATAAGCTAATCGTTTACACGAACTGGATGAAAAATAATTTGGAGCATAAATTTTTTGAGCAGGATATCTTTATTATTAATCCATATACTTCGGCTCAGGCAGAAGTGAGAAAAGATTCTATCCACTATACCAAACCGGTTATAAAGAATAATTCCAATATAAAATTATCTAAAAGTCAGTTTCACAACCGGGAGAAAGTAGAAGTGCACCTTCAAAATCCTGATAAAGGAGAATATTCTGTTTCGATAAGACAGATAGATTCCCTACCACATCCGGCTGTAATCAGTTCTACCGACTTTATTAATTCTACAGGAAACTCATTTCAGGGAGGCACCAAAACTTACGCTTTGCCTGATCTTCGCGGAAAACTACTAAGTGGAAAAATTTCATCCAAAGACAATTCATCTGTCAGCAATAAAAATCTGGCATTAAGTGTTCCCGGAGAAGATTATTTTTTGCGATTGGCTATTACCGATCAAGGGGGTAATTTTTATATTAACATAGATGAAAATTATGTAGAACAGGATGCATTGATCCAGGTGCTGAATGGAAATGGAAAATATGAGATCAATATTAAAGAGAATGATCTGCCTGATATTTCCGGACTGGAATTTAAGGACTATGGGATAGATTTCAGATCTGAACAATGGATCAAAGACAGAAGTGTGTATAATCAGATTGAAAATGCGTATTTCAGTTTAAAGCCAGATACAATTCGTGTGAATCATCCCAAAAATATTTTTGACGGTTTAAATAAGATCGTATTTGATCTTGATGATTATACCCGCTTTGAAACTATAAGGGAAACTTTTGTTGAGATCGTACCTTTTGCACGGGTAAGAAATCGTGAGGGAAAGTTTGAATTTGGAGTTTTAGGGAAAGCACCTTATGAAAATTTTGATGGAAAACCATTAGTAGTGGTTGACGGACTTTTGTTGCAGGATACTGATAGTTTTATCAGAAACTTTAAATCTGTAAGAATTGATAAAATAAAGATTGTTCAGGAACCATATTATCTCAGTTCAGCCTTTTATAAAGGAATTATTATTATTGAAACTATTAATGGGGATTTTGCAGAAAATTATTCCAGGGATTATTTGAAGGAGTTAAAATTAACAACAGGTAATGTTAGAAAGAACTATTTTCACCAAAAGTATACAGAAGATCATTTGTCCAGGTTACCAGATTTTAGAACCCAGTTGTTATGGATACCCAACCTCGAGTTAAACACCTCAAAAAACCTGAGTTTCTATACTTCAGATGTAGATGGGATTTTCGAAATATCAGTACAGGGATTTACTGCCGATGGTCATCCTGTTTCCTATCAACATACTTTTAATGTTAAGTAACACTAAGTATACCAATTTTCAGATTGGTTTTATTATTATATTTAAAAAAAACTAAACCACTATAACAATGAAAAAACTATTATTTCTGGCAGTTATAAGTTGCCTTTCATTTTCAGTAAAAGCCCAAATTGAGGCTCCACAGCCAAGTCCTTTTGGAAAGATAGAACAAACAATAGGATTAACAGATGTATCTATTGAATATTCCAGACCTGGAATGAGAGGTAGAACAATCTTCGGAGATCTGGTGCCTTTTGGGGAAGTTTGGAGAACCGGAGCTAATGCCAATACTAAAATTACATTCAGTGATGATGTGAAGATCAATGGGAAAGAACTTAAGAAAGGTTCTTATGCTATTTATACAATTCCTTCGCAAGATTCCTGGGAGGTAATGTTTTATTCTTCTACCGATAATTGGGGAGTTCCGCAGGAGTGGGATGAGAGCAAGGTTGCTTTAAAGGCTACTGCTGAAACTATGGAGATGCCAATGTCGATGGAAACTTTCACTATTGTTATTGATGACCTAAAGAACGACTCAGCAAGCCTGAATTTCATCTGGGAAAATACTATCGCAATGCTAAAGGTGGAAGTTCCTACCGATGATAAGGCAATGTCCAGTATAGAAAAAGTAATGAATGGTCCTACAGCAAATGATTATTTCGCGGCGGGTACATATTATCATGAAGCTGGAAAGGATCTGGAAAAAGCTTATAAATGGGTTTCAAAAGCTACAGAAATGGCAGGTGACCAGGCGTTCTGGATGTTAAGAAGAAAATCTTTAATCGAAGCCGAAATGGGCAAAAAGCAGGAAGCTATCGCTACAGCAAAAAAGTCTATGGCTTCTGCTGAAAAAGCAAATAATGCTGATTATGTAAAAATGAATAAAGAGTCAATTAAAGAGTGGGAAGGAAGTAACTAATTTTTCACATTGTTTAATAAAAGAAGGTTTTCTGTTATTCCAACGTCTTCCTGAAATTGATTCAGGATCTTTTGAGAAGCTGAAATAAATTCAGCTTGACGAATTTAGGATAACAGAAAACCTTTTTCTTTTTAATATTCCAGGCCTATCTTTTCTCTTACCTGGTCTAATAAGGCCATAAGGTCCAGAGTGTTTTGATGACTCCAAATATCGCTTTCGGTTTTTCCTTCCTGAAGCATTTTTGTAACATGTTCTGCCTCGAAAGTATACCCATTGTTTTCTACACCAAAATCCCTGATTTCCTGCTTATCATCAGTTATCGTGGTTACTGAGGTTGGCTCATGAAATCTCGAATCTAAAATGATCGTTGCTTTTTCAAGCTTAATCTCAGCAACGGTTGGAGTTTTTTCTTTAAGGGTCGAAAAAAGTTCAGCCACCACACCATTCCTATATTTCAATTTCATACGCGTTTCAAGATCAACCCCTGTTTCGGCAAACTTAGCTTCTGCTTCAATCTCCTCAGGTTTCCCTAGCAAACAATATGCGGCGAATAAAGGATAGATACCAATATCTAAAAGACTTCCGCCACCAAGTGACTTATTAAAAAGTCTTTTATTTTTATCAAATTCGGCCTGGAATCCAAAATCGGCTTTTAAAGATCTTATTTTTCCGAATTCTTCGGAATTAACCTTTTGCAAAACATCCTGAAAATGAGGAAGAAATTTTGTCCACAATGCTTCCATGAGAAAAACCTTTTTATCGCGGGCGGAATGAATCATTTCTTCCGCCTCTTTAAGATTCATGGCGAATGGCTTTTCAGAAAGTACGGCTTTGCCATGCTTTAGGCAGTCCAGGGTAAGAGTATGATGAAAAACATGCGGAGTTGCAATATAGATTACATCTACATTTTCATCCTGCATCAGTTCCTCATAAGAACCATAGGCAACTTCAGAGTGATACTCTTCAGAAAATTCTTTTGCCTTCTCCAGATCGCGACTTGCAACACCATAAAGGTGTGCATTTTCTACTTTAGTAAGGCCTTCAGAGAATTTTTTGGCAATTTTGCCAAGGCCTATAATTCCCCAGTTTATTTCCTTTTTCATGAAGTGGTGGTTTCGGGTTTATCGTTTTTAAAGAGCTGAATAAAGAAAGCGAGAGAGATCACTAATAAGCACCCCAAAGCATTCAGCCAAAGATACGGCATGATGTCAAGTTTAAAAACAAGCAATACAATAGCCTGGGTAATTATTGCCGCTATAAATACGGCATTGCTTTTTACCGATTTTATGAAAAATGCGAGCAAAAATATTCCCAGTACATTTCCGTAAAAGATGCTACCTATAATATTTACCAGTTGGATAAGATTGTCAAAAAGATCGGCCAGGCTGGCAAAGGCAATGGCAATTACACCCCACATTAAGGTGAACCATTTAGATGCAGCCAGGTAATGCTCTTCGCTTTTTGCTTCTTTATGGTTTCTTCTATAAAGGTCAATTACCGTGGTAGATGCCAAAGCATTCAATTCGGAAGCCGTAGAGGACATCGCTGCAGAAAGGATTACGGCAAGCAAGAGGCCAATGAAACCTCGGGGAAGATTGTTCAGGATAAAATGTATAAAGACATAATCCTTATCGTTGCTTTCTGCCTTTACATCTGACGCATCAATGAAAAGTTTACCTTTCTCACGTACTTCCCTTTGTTCTTTTTCGAGTTTTAAATATTCTTTTTCAAAATCAGCCACCTGGGCTGTATTCATATCAGCCTTATTCTCGGCATAATTCAAACTGATATTTTGCTTCTTTTCCTGAATCTCGTCATGCTCCAACATGAGGTCTCTATATTGTTCAGCATAATTAGAGTTTAGAACAGTTTCAGTAGCGGCAGGATTAAAATTAAGAGGAGCCGTGTTGAACTGGTAGAATACAAAAACCATAACTCCTACCAGTAAAATGAAAAACTGAAGCGGCACTTTTAATAGTCCGTTGAAGATCATTCCCAACTGACTTTCCCTTACTGAACCACCCGAAAGATATCTCTGGACCTGGCTCTGGTCAGTTCCGAAATAGGAGAGGGCTAAAAAACTTCCTCCAATAAGACCACTCCAAAGAGTATATCGGTTCTCAAAGTCCAGTGAATAATCAAGAATATCCATTTTTCCACCGGTACCTGCTATCTCCAGTGCATTACTGAAAGAAACCGAATCTGGTAAATAACTAAGAATGATAAAAAAGGCTACGACCATTCCTGTAAAGATCACAGCCATCTGCTGCTTGTGCGTTACCAGTACAGCTTTGGTACCGCCCGAAACCGTATAGATAATTACCAGTACCCCAATGATAATGGTAAGTGAAGTCAGGTTCCAGCCCAATACTGCTGAAAGTACAATGGCAGGAGCGAAAATCGTTATTCCGGCAGCAAGTCCTCGCTGAATCAGGAATAAAATCGCCGTTAAGGTTCTTGTTTTTCTGTCAAATCTGGATTCAAGATATTCATATGCAGTATAAACTTTTAAACGGTGATATATTGGGATAAACACCATACATATTATCACCATCGCAATAGGTAATCCAAAATAAAATTGAACAAAGCCCATCCCGTCGTGATAAGCCTGGCCGGGAGTGGAAAGAAAAGTAATGGCACTGGCCTGGGTAGCCATCACCGATAGACCAATAGTCCACCATTTGGCATTTTTTCCACCACCAATAAAATCTTCGACATTTTTACTTCCGCGGGATTTATAAACTCCGTACCATACAATAAAGGCAATGGTTCCTGTAAGGATGATCCAATCTATCAACTCCATATCAGGCGAAATAATTCATTATTAAATAAAACGCCAGGATATAGATCGCGTTTGCAATCAATACAACGGTATAACTTTTTTTCCAGTGATAGCTTTCAGGTTCGTCCATTATTTACCTATTGAAATGAGATTAGCGAATAATCTGAAGGCCCCAGGTACGGCTTCCGGAAACTGCCTGAAAAAGCTAATTCCTGTATAGATATAGTAACCCTGCCCATATTTGGCTACCAGAAGACTTCCATTTTTTGGTGTTTCATTTGCATCATGCATACTTAGGATAGGGGTGAAGTGCTCATCCCAGCTATCTGGAAAATAAAGTCCTCGCTCCTGTACCCATCCTTCAAAATCTTTCGTAGTAAGTTTGTTTGGAGCATTTAATAATTGATTTTCCGGAGCCAGAAATTTCACTTCGGCATTTTCATCGGTTACCCGGTCTCTGGAGATATTAAGCGTGTAAGGAGCCAGGTCATTTAAAATTAATCCCCGGTTGGTGTTGTACTGCACGATCATCGTACCTCCCTGTTTTACATAGTTAAGTAAATCTTCCTGTTTGTATTTTAATTCTTCAACTACATTGTAAGCCCTTATACCAACTACAACCGCATCGAAATTTTTAAGATAGGATTCTGAAATAGAGGAGGGCGCAACTCTGGTGACTTTATAACCTATTTGTTCCAGGCTTTCCGGAACAATATCACCGGCTCCTACTATATAAGCAATATTCTTTCCTTTCTTTACAATGTCTAATTTCACAAGTTTAAGGCTGGCGGGAACCACAAGGTTTTGATCGGGGAAATATTCATAATCTATTTCAATAAGCTCCTTGTTGTAAACTTTCCCATTAATTTCTGCTTCTGGAATAAGTCGAGTTTCATCCTGAGCTTGCGGGGGAGTTATTTTAAATTGAAGTTTCTCTGTTCCGCCCAATTGATCGATAGAAAAATGAGTTTTTACAGGTTCAATTTTCCATCCTTTGCCTGCATTCAGAGTTAAGTCTCCTTCAATATTTGCTTTATTCGCTGTAACCTGAATAGAAATTTCTCTGGGGTCGGTATTATTAAAAATCAAAACATCCTGTTCAAATTTCAAATCAACAGGAGGTACGATCTCAAAATTCTTATAGGTTTCTCCGTAAACCTCATCGTTGTATTTATAAACTACCGGTTTTTCAAAGCTCATTTGAATTCCGTTAATAGACACATGGAAAGTGGCTTTAGTATTTAGTGGTGTTTCCGACAGGCCTCTTAATTTTTGATCATTTACAGTATACATCCCCATGCTTCCCTTTTCCTCGAGCCAGTATGGAGTTGTGTAACTTGCCGTTTCAGGAATTCTGAAGGTCATACTGGAGGTCCAGTCTTCATTATTTTCAAGATTTACCTGCGGAACAATTTTAGAATTATTGGGGGTGAGATCTACGGAAGTCAACAGGATTTTTTCATTACTTCTGTTGATTGCCTCAAGCTTTACCTGTAATTCTTCTGAAGGAGTTGTAGAAGGTTTCTCCGCTACGGCTTCGAGATACATCCCCGAAGCGGCATAAATAATTTCCTTTAACTCTTCAGATTTAATTTCTTTCCAGTGTGTATCCTCTAAATTCTGAATAAGGGTATAAGCTTCTAAAAATTGAGGAAGATGCTTCGATGGATTTTCAAAATTGAAGTTTTCTTCAATTGAATTAAGGATCTTGCCAATTTCAGCACCACCTTTAATCCGGTTCCAGCTGGTATCTATTCCCGCAAATACGCCAGAATCTTTTGAAGGCAGATCTCCTTTGATCAATTCCAGATATTCTGTTTGCTTGCCACGACTTCCTGTACTTCCAAATCCCTGGGAACGATGCTGACTTCGGCTCAATGAAGCTATTTCAGGATTTGATAAACCTTTGAGTGGGAAATAAGTTCCGGTATCGAAACTAATAAATTTTGATTTGTCGGCTTTTTCGAAAGCTTCATCTCCGCCATAAAACCAGGGAGAAGTGTTGAAAAATAAACGTTTTGGCTGGTAAGTATCCACATACTCAAGCTGATCTGGATAAATGTTTTTATCGTTAGTAAGATCGAAAGCTTCCACACTTAATATTGCTGAAGAGGTATGATGCCCGTGCGTGCTTCCCGGGGTGCGATGGTCAAAACGGTTAATGATCACATCGGGCCTGAATTTTCTAATGATCCAAACCACATCGCTAAGAACCTCTTCTTTATTCCATATTTCAAGCGTTTCAGAAGGTGTTTTAGAATAACCAAAATCATTGGCTCTCGTAAAGAATTGCTTTCCGCCATCAATCCTTCTTGCTGCAAGTAATTCCTGTGTTCTAATAATTCCCAGCTGCTCCCTCAATTCTGGGCCCACAAGATTTTGCCCACCATCACCCCGTGTCATTGATAGATATGCTGTTCTTGCATTTTTCTCGTTGGAGAAGTAGGATATTAACCTGGTATTCTCATCGTCGGGATGTGCGGCTAAATACAGGACCGATCCCAGGAAATTTAATTTTTTCAGATGTGTGTAAATCTCTGAAGAACTCCATTTTTCAGGGGCCTGAGCCTGGCTAATTGAAAAACCTAATAGGAATAGCGCAAAAATTAACTTTCGCATTGATTAATGGATTTTACCAAATATAAAAACTTTCAAATCTTATGTGGAGATATTTTCGCTTTCTTTTTGATCTTAAAGGGCTTCTTTCCCTTCGTCATTCCTGTCATGGATCTCTATCAAAGAAACTGCTTTCTGAAGAATAAGGTTATTAGGGTAAGTGATCAATTCCCCCTCTGCAGTTCTTAGATGCAAGTGGAATGCTTTAATGTCTTCAATCTCAGCTTCTATAGGTAGATCTTTATCATGAATCTTAATAGTGTCTCCAATCTTATATGGGAATGAAAAGAACATGATTATTCCTGAAGTAATATTACTAAGTATAGACCAGATTGCAAATAAAGCAACGCCTATAACTGCAAAAGTCGAAGAAAAAACCAATGCAAGTTCCGAAAGTCCAACACCCCATGAAAAAGAAAGTAAAAATGCTGCGATTAGGATAATTAAAATATTAATGTATTTGAACATCAACCTGGTTCGCGTGATATTTATCTCACTCCTTTTTCCAACCTTGTTTGCTGCTTTTTTAAGAATAAACTGGATGATCATTAATAGTATAATCACGACAAGTGAATACACTAATTCTTCTTTATAGGTATTGAGTATTTCGTACATTAATTTAAGTCTAGTTTCTCCCGCAAAGGTAGATTTTTATTCGAATTTTTATTCCAGTAGTCAATTTTTATACGCTTCTTTTTTACTGCTTTTGTGGTCAGCATCTTTTTATTTTCTCCAAAACCGGAAGGGTACGATTCTTCCCATTTTTCAATACTGAAAGGAAAAGACCTACTATAAAATATCTTTAAAGTCTTTTTCAATTCGGGATATTCCAATTTATAGACATTCAAACTATCCATCGTATAATATTCACCAGTTGCTGAATAAGACTTAACAGGTTTATGACTTAGTCTTAAATATTCAAATGAAGGGATCATTTTAAATTCACCTACGGGTAAATTGTTGTGATCTATTCTTAACAGGTTCCAGATCTCGTTTTCGAGGTTGCTTTCTTCTAAATATAAATACTGGTCTGCTTCACCTTCAAAATAGGAATGGCTTACAATCTCAAAACTGTTTTTGTTATTCATTTGCATATAAACCTGTCCGCACCATTCCTGTATGGAAGCAGAAACTTTTAAGGCATGAGTTTTTTTGCCCGTTAATGGAAAGAATGAACTTTGCATGATACTGTAGGGATATATGCCCGTGTTGAAGTTTTTTGTAGAATTCAATTTAAGCACCGGGATATTTTTAACATTTTCAGCATCAGCTTTTACCTGTTCTTTAGGTAAGAAGTCTTCAGAAACATAGATCAGGACAGCTTCTCCGTTTCTTATTTCCCCATATCTCGCCTGTTCTAATTGATAGGAAGTAATCTCAGCCTCTCCTGAAAACCAATATGATTTAAATTCCTTTGAAAGTTCAAATTCATTGCTCCGTTCAGGTTCTTTACACGAGAAACAAATAAAGATGAGTAGTAGAAGTCTAAAATTACGCAACATGTTTTTTATTAAAGTTACGAATTTCAGGATTTTAATAATTCTTTTAGCGTTTTGTAAACAAGATGGGTAGGCAATCCAACTACGTTAAAGTAACTGCCTTCAATTTTTTCAATTCCAATAAGACCAATCCATTCCTGAATCGCATAACCTCCGGCCTTATCAAAAGGCTTGTAATTAGCAACGTAATGCTCTATTTCTTTTTCACTAAGATCTGAAAACAGGACTTTGGTAGTATAATTAATCGTTTTCTGTGAAGTGGCTGTAGTGAAACAAACAGAAGTGATCACTTCATGTTCATGGCCGGAAAGTGTGGATATCATCTTAACGGCTTCCGCATGATCTGCAGGCTTTCCCATTGCTTCATTGTTGAAATAGACAATAGTATCACTCGTTATAAGAATCTGGCCTGGTTTTAAATCATCTTTGAAAGCTTCTGCTTTAAGTTTGGCAAGGAAATCTGTGATCTCTTCCCCCTTGAGATGATTCGGATAGATTTCTTCTACCGATCTTACATCTATGGTAACCGGAATTTCAAGTTCTTTAAAGAATTTCTGCCGTCGCGGAGAACCCGATGCCAATATGATTTCATGATCTTTAAGTAAGTCTTTCAGCATAATTTTAAAGTAAAATGAATTGCAATAAGCCTATGGAAATCAAGCCGAAAAAAAGTACCGCCTTTAAGATAATACTTAACCTGGCATATTCAGATTTCTTTTCGGCGCTCCAGATATTAACAAGGAAAAAGAGCAGCGGTGCAATCAGTAATAACAATGCATAGGTTACAGCGTAAATGTTTTCAAACAGGTATTGATAAATGTAGTAAATAAGAAAACCCAGCGGGATGAGTCCAAAAACAAAAAGGATCTTATTAGTCCTTTTCTTGCCAAAAACTATTGGAAGCGTTTTATAACCGGCATTATAATCTCCATCTATATCCTGTTGGTCTTTTATGATTTCCCTTAAAAGATTCACCAGGAATGCGAAAAGCGAATAGTCTATTAAAATTGAAAAAATCACAGATTGTGTCTGTTGATTTTCAGGGGTGATAGCCGGTAGAAGATCGTATAAACCAACACCCACAGGAATTAACCCTACAATAATGCTTACGAGAATATTCCCGATTAAAATAGTTTGTTGGAATTGGGAATTATAAAGGTAGAGGATGGCAGAACCAAAGATGAAAAAGGCTGAAAATCCAGGTCTGCCAATCATATTTGAAAGGTAAAACCCAAGCCCGACCCCTATAATATTAAGGATAAAGAAAAGGCGATAGGCAGCTTTTTCTGAAATGCTTTTATTTATATAAGTCTTTTCGGGCTTGTTCTTAAGGTCTGCGGGAACATCGAAAATGTCGTTTATCACATAACCCGAAGCAGCCACTGAAACTACTGCCAGTACAAGTAAAGAAAACCCGAATAAATTTAAAGTGATGGCAACCCCGAAAGGTTCAAAAAGCCCATATTTTATAAGAAACATAGTTAGAGCGATGAAAATAAGATTTCCGGCTCTTATAAGTTTTAAATATCTCAGCATTGGCCTAGGAATTTTTGTCCATCCATTTACCCTGTACCTTCATTACCTGCTCAATAACATCTCGAACACAGCCTTCACCCCCTTTTTTGTGAGACACATAGAGAGAGATCTCTTTCACTTCAGGAGCTGCATCCTGTGGACAGCATGGAAGTCCAACCAGTTTCATGGGGTAATAATCCGGAATATCATCTCCCATATAAAGCACCTGGTCCGGTTGAATATTATAGATATCAAAGAACTCATCCATTTGTTCCACTTTATCGCTGATGCCCAGGTAAATATCGGTAATCCCGAGATCGCGAAGACGTTGCCTTACTCCTTCATTTTTTCCACCACTAATAATACAAACGGTAAAGCCGGCTTTTTGTGCCATTTTCATAGCATAACCATCCTTTGTATTCATGGTTCTTAATAATTCACCGGTAGTTGATATTTGTATAGAGCCGTCAGTTAATACGCCATCCACGTCAAAAACGAAAGTATTTATTTGATTCAGATGTTCTTTATAGCTTTTTTCCATGCAATTTCTGTATAGATTCGGTTAAAATAGTATAGACTTTTTTTCGGTCGTCATCCAGCATTTCCAGATGTTTTGATATTGTTTTTTGATCATTTCTTAAAGCAGGTCCTGTTTGGGCCGAATAGGGAGGTAAAGTTTCAATCTTGGAAACCGTTTCTTTGATCAAAGGTTGCAGGATTTCAAAAGGCAAATCATTTTCCTTGCAATAATCGGCGGCAAGGCTAAACATGTGATTACTGAAATTATTTACAAAAACCGCTGCAAGGTGTAATGCTCTTCGCTGATCTGAACTCACTTCGAAATTCTTCTTGCTTACTAACGAAGCTGTTTTCTTTAGTAAGTCTAAGTTTCCAGAATTATTCGCTTCAAGGCAAATAGGAATCTCACCGAAATCTACTGTTTTATCTTTTGAAAAAGTTTGTAGCGGATAGAAGACTCCATAATTCTTAAATTTGGAGAGAACATTCACGCTTTCGCTGCCAGATGTATGAGCAACTATGCCATTAAGATCTGGCAAGTCTTCAGCAATTTTAGAAATGGCTTCATCTTTTATAGCAATCAGATAAAGATCAGCTTCCTTTAATTCCGCAAGATCTGATGTTTTTTTTTCAGGGTCCTTTACGAAATTAAGATGTTCGGGATGCCGGTTAAAAACCTGAATCACATCCAATTGCTTTACGACTGAAAAGCTTTGGTATAAGTGATTTGCCACATTTCCAGCACCAATTATGACCACTTTTATCATGTGGCTAAAATACCAAAATTTTCAAGTAGAAGAAATTAACAATCGTAGAGTTGAGATTGAATTGGTAAGAAGTGCGAAAACTAATAATAAATCGTTAAATTTGCAGCCGTTAAAATGACACTTCTTCCATGCAGAAAAAAATAGCCTCAATCCTTTTTTCTACCCGTATTATGGCCGTTTTATTTATCCTTTTCGCAATTGCCATGGCCATGGGCACATTTATAGAAAATTGGTACAGTATTGAAACGGCAAGAATATTAATTTATAATACCTGGTGGTTTGAGGGCATTATGCTCTTTTTACTTATCAATTTTATAGGAAATATTAAGCGTTACAATCTCCATAAAAGAGAAAAATGGAGTTCCCTTATTCTACACCTCGCTTTTATCCTAATTCTTATAGGAGCCTTCATAACCCGTTATATAAGTTACGAAGGAATTATGCCGATCAGGGAAGGTGAAACTACCAACGTCTACATGACCCATGATAACTATCTTACTTTCTTTTTGGATGGGGAAATAGATGGGCAGCCACGTAGAAGGGTGCTTCAGGAGAAAGTTCTTTTCGGGCCCGAAGTGGAGAATGATTATACTTTGAATACTGATTTTAATGGTCAGCCAGTGAAATTTGAGGTTACTAACTTTATTCATGGAGCAGAGGAAGCTTTAGTTCCTACCGAAGATGGGGACAATTATCTGAAGATTGTAGAAGCAGGAGATGGGCAGCGTCATGACCATTATCTCCAGGAAGGAGAGGTGAGTAATATTCATAATGTTCTTTTTACTTTAAATAGTCCGCAGGATGGTGCGATAAATATTCAGGTTAACGACAAGGGAGATTACCTGGTAGATTCACCATTTGATGGAACCTATATGAGAATGGCCGATAAAAAGCAGGGTGAACTGGTAAAAGATTCTACCCAGGCTTTGATGTTGAGATCTCTTTATAATATCGGGAATATGCAGTTCGTGATTCCTGAGCCTGTTGTAAAAGGGAAATATGATGTTGTTCCAACTAATCCTAAAACCAAAGAGGACATGGACGCCGTAACACTTAAGGTTTCCTCGGCAGGGAAAACTGAAACAGTGACTCTTCTTGGTGGCCAGGGAACCGTGGCGGATCCAACTAAAATGAATATTGGCGATCTGGAAGTATTTTTAAATTATGGATCTATAGAAAAAGAATTGCCATTCTCGATAAAACTAAACGATTTTATAGCTGAAAAATATCCCGGAACCGCAGATCGTGAAACACCCGGATATGCCTCCTTTAAAAGTAAGGTAGAGCTTATAAAAGAAGGAAAAGAGCCCATGCCTTATGAGATATATATGAATCATGTACTTGATTACGAGGGTTATAGATTTTTCCAGTCAAGTTTCCAGCCAGATGAAAAGGGAACTGTTCTTTCTATGAATCATGATTTCTGGGGAACCTGGACAACTTATATTGGTTATTTTCTTCTCTATTTCGGGTTAATGTGGATTCTATTTGATAAAGGTTCCCGCTTTGGAAACCTTAAGGTTATGCTGGATAAAGTAAAGGCAAAGAAAAAAACAATTACTACACTGCTCGTGTTGCTTTCCATGTCTTCAGGAATGATGGCTCAGGAAGATGAGCATATGCATTCCGAAGCTGCGAAATCTCAAATGGACAGTATTATCAAGGCGAATGCGGTTACTAAGGAGCACGCGGCTAAATTTGGAAGATTGGTCATTCAGGATGCCGGAGGTAGAATGAAACCTGCCAACACCTATTCTTCGGAACTTTTAAGAAAGCTTAGTAAAACTGATGAATACGAGGGGCTCAGTTCAGATCAGGTATTGATCTCCATGACCGAGAATCCTACGGTTTGGTACAACGTGCCTATTTTGTTCGTTGAAAAACATAATGACAGTCTGCATAAATTATTAGGTGTTGAGAAAGGCAGAAAACATCTTTCTTTAACCGACTTTTTCGGCAGGACGGGGGAATACAAACTTTCTGAATATTTGGATGAAGCATACCGGGCTGCGGTACCCAATCAATTTCAGAAGGATTTTATAAAAACAGATAAAAAAGTAAATCTTCTTTACCAGGCACTTCAGGGTAAGGTTTTAAAGATATTCCCTGTTCCGGGAGATGAAAATAACAAATGGGTCTCTTATAAAGAAGTAGATGAAGTGAACTTAAAAGGAATGGATTCGGTATATACCCGTCAAATTCTTCCTCTTTATATGAATGCTTTAAGAGAAGCACGGGCAACCGGAGATTATACAAAAGCTGATAAATATCTTGGAAGTATAAAAAGTTATCAGCAAAAATTTGGATCTGAAGTAATGCCTTCGGATGAAAAAATTGACGCTGAGATCACTTATAATAAGTATGATATTTTTAAAAATCTCTATTGGATGTATATGCTGGCAGGGGTTTTTATGTTGATATTCGTAATGATCAGGATCTTTAAGGATAATAAATTTATCCGTGGTTTAATTTACTTTAGTGTTGCGGCTATTGCGGTTCTTTTTACCCTTCATACTATTGGGTTGGGAGCAAGGTGGTATATATCCGGGCATGCTCCCTGGAGTGATGCTTACGAATCTATGATCTACGTAGCCTGGGCAACTATGTTCTTTGGTCTTGCTTTCGGAAGAAAATCGAATTTAACGATAGCATCCACGGCATTTGTTGCAGCTATTATTTTAATGATCGCTCACGGAAACTGGACAGATCCTGCTATAGCTAATTTACAGCCTGTTCTGGATAGTTACTGGTTGATGATACATGTTTCTGTAATTGTAGGAAGCTATGGTCCTTTAACCCTGGGAATGATATTGGGTGTTATGTCTCTGTTGTTAATGATCTTAACCACTTCTTCCAACAAGAAGAAAATGTTATTGAATATTCGTGAAATAACTATTATTACTGAAATGTCTCTGACTGTTGGATTGGTGATGCTAACTATAGGAAACTTTCTTGGTGGCCAGTGGGCTAACGAGAGCTGGGGTAGATACTGGGGATGGGACCCTAAAGAAACCTGGGCTCTTGTAAGTATTATGGTGTATGCTTTTATAATTCATATGAGACTGGTACCGGGTCTTCGAGGTAGATGGACTTTCAACTTCATGGCTGTTGTTGCATACTCTTCTGTAATGATGACCTATTTTGGAGTGAACTTTTATTTAAGCGGATTGCACTCTTATGCAAGTGGAGATAAAGTGATTACACCTACATTTGTTTATTATACACTGGCAGGAGTTGCAGTATTAGGAGCTTTATCTTACTGGAAATACCAGAAGCATTACGCTAAAAAGGCGAAGAAAGAGATCAAAAATAATGCAGATACCATATAGATGGTGTTTGAGTATATAACTAAAAGAGCCTCACAAGATTGTGAGGCTCTTTTTATTTTTAAAGCGAGTGGTAGGCTTATTTCAAATTTCCAACCATATCTTTAGGATCTACCCATTCATCAAATTGCTCTTCTGTTAAATAGCCAAGATTAACGGCCTCTTCCTTGAGAGTAGTTCCATTTTCATGGGCTGTATTAGCAATTTCAGCAGCCTTGTAATAACCTATTTTGGTATTAAGGGCTGTTACCAGCATCAATGAATTATTCAGGTGTTCCTGAATTCTTTTATTATTGGCTTCGATTCCTCTTGCACAATGCTCTTCAAAAGACATACAGGCATCTCCTAGTAACTGCGCACTTTGAAGTAAGGCATTTGCCATAACAGGTTTAAATACATTCAATTCAAACTGGCCTTGCATTCCTCCAACGCTTATTGTAGTGTCATTTCCCATAACCTGAGCACAAACCATTGTTAATGCTTCACATTGGGTTGGGTTTACTTTTCCAGGCATTATTGAAGATCCTGGCTCATTAGCAGGAATGTTAATTTCTCCAATTCCACTTCTTGGACCTGAAGCTAACATTCTAATATCATTACCAATTTTATTAAGGGATACTGCCAACTGCTTTAAAGCTCCATGAGTTTCAACAAAAGCATCATGAGCTGCTAAAGCTTCAAATTTATTGCCAGCTGAAACAAAAGGCATATCTGTAAATTTCGCGATAAATTCAGCGACTCTTTTAGAGTATCCTTTTGGAGTATTAAGACCAGTACCAACTGCTGTTCCGCCTAAAGCGACTTCAGCAAGATGAGGAAGAGTGTTTTCCAAAGCTTTGATCCCATGATCTAATTGAGCAACATATCCACTAAATTCCTGGCCGAGGGTTAGGGGAGTAGCATCCATAAAATGCGTCCGTCCAATCTTTACGGTATTTTTAAATTCCTCAGATTTCTTCTTAAGAGTATCTCTTAATTTTCTAAGCCCTGGAAGAGTTACTTTGGTTACTTTTCTATAAGCTGCAATGTGCATCCCCGTGGGAAAAGTGTCATTTGAGGATTGAGATTTATTAACGTCATCATTAGGCTGAAGAGTTTTTTCTCCCTCACCAATTTTCTTTCCGGCAAGTTGATGCGCCCTATTGGCGATCACTTCATTTACATTCATATTACTTTGCGTACCGCTACCGGTTTGCCAGATAACTAAAGGAAACTGATCGTCATGTTTTCCTTCAAGGATCTCATCACAAACTTTAGCGATAAGATCTCTTTTATCTACCGGAAGTACACCCAATTCACAATTGGTATAAGCGGCTGCCTTCTTTAAATAAGCAAAGCCATAGATAATATCTAATGGCATGGAAGAAGCAGGACCAATCTTAAAGTTGTTCCGTGAACGTTCAGTCTGAGCTGCCCATAATTTATCCGAAGGAACTTTTACTTCCCCCATAGTATCTTTCTCTATTCTGTAATCCATAATACAAAAATTGGTTGTCGGGCAAAGTTAAGGTTTAGCAGGTTTCTTTAAACTAAAAAAACTTTAAAATTAGATCGGGCTAATAATTTCCCGATAGAATATTTTAGAGTGATAGGCTGGAAATAAAAATCTTAATTTTTTTAAGCATTTTTTGTGATAAGCGGCGCAGACTTCATATCTTTGGCGTGATTCAAATCAAACTTTGACTGATTATGTTCGAATTCGATCAATACCTAGGTTTCTTAGCATTTTTAGCGATATTAACAATGGGTTTCTGGCTTATGATCTTTTTAATGGCCTTACTACCATACTGGATAGGAGGTTCTGTTGGAGAACTTATTAAGGAAAAACGTGAAGCTCGCAAGAAAGCTAAAGCGGAAAAAGCATAAAAAAAGGGACTTTAAATAGTCCCTTTTTTTATTTCTGTTTTGCTGCTTATTTGATTTAATATCCGCCTTCATCAAAATCTTCTCCATCACCTCTTCTTTCCTGGCGTTGTTTCTTCTGGTTAAATCTGTAGATAAGTGATACCGTAAAGTTTTGTCCTTTTCTCCATTGAAATTCAGTATTTCTCTCATAGGTATCTGTCAAGGTATAAGACTCTCTTTTTCTTGAATTCAATAGATCTCTTACATTAAAGGACAGTGTGGCCTTTTCATTAAACAGGTCTTTACTAAAGGCAAAATCAAGCGATAAATATCCTTCTCTTGTTCCCTGAACTTCCTCGGAGGCTCCACGGTAAAATGCATTTGTCTGCCAGTCTATCTTAGCAGGAAGGGTCACTTTTGAACTAAATCTTGCGAACCAGCTTGTATTCTCGGCATCATAACTTTCTCCATTATAGTCACCCTGGGTTTTAAATTTGAAAATATTAATACTACTATTTAGTCTCAGCCATTTTTCGGGATTATAGAGGATTCCAAGTTCTGCTCCGGTTCGATCATTACTGGAAAGGTTTACAGGAATTGTTCTTACAATATTAGTTCCTTCAACATTATCTTCAATTCGCTCAAAAGAATCGGATTCATGCTGATAATAAATAGAACTGGTTAAGGTAAGTTTCTCCCATTTTTTAAGGTAACCAAGATCAAAAGCATTCGAATATGCAGGTCTTAAATTTGGATTTCCCTGGAATACATTATTGTTACTGCTTCTTGATGGAAATGGATTTATATACCATCCTCTGGGTCTGTTTATACGTCGGTTATACCCTAAAGTAATATTTTCATCTTCCTGAATTTCATAGATTAGGTTTACTGTTGGGAATAGCCCGAGATAATTATTATCAAAATCAGTATCAATTGGAAGACCAAAAGCTTCTATAAGTTCCTCATCTGTTAGTTCTGTATCTATTTTTCCTTTAAGTTGAGTGTTTTCCAGTCTTAATCCTAATAGAAATGAAAATTCTCCAATTTTAGTCCCGTATTGAGTATATAAAGCGTTTACGTTTTCTGAATAATCAAAAACATTCGATAAAGTATCATTATAAACCAATTGCCCGGAATTTTCATCTTCCTGGCGCAGGTCGTAATTGGTTATTTCGTTCTCAAAATTTCCGCGATAACCCGCTTCAAATTGGGAGTCTTCATTAAATGGTAAAACATAATCTGCCTGTAAAAGATATTCTTTCTGGTCTTCTGTAGTATTAATATTTTCATCGCGTAAAGGAAAATCGATATTCCCTGGATTGGAATCTATTCTCTCTGTTATTTCAGTCAGCTGCGTTTCGCTATCTGTTTCGAACTGAAAATCTGCAGTTAGTTTGTGGCCTTTGTCATTAAAATTATTGATATAATTCAAGGCGAATTGCCAGGTATTATCATTCTCATTTTGGTCTTCCCGCCGTGTACTTTGTAAAGCAAGAATATCTTCACCAGTATAATAATCGGATGCATTTGTGGTTACATCTACATCTTCTCCGCCACGATAAAAGATTGTCCCGGTTATGGAAGACTGATCATTTATAAAATATTCCATCCCCAGATTAGAATTGAAATTTCTGTTCAATCTCTCGATGTCCCGGTCTTCATAGATTCTGGAGAAATCGGTATTACTATTCTCAAAATATCTGGTATCAAAAAAACCACCACCCGGAGCATCAAAATATCTGTAACCGGTTGTGGTAAATAGGTTGAACTTTTCAGTTCTGTAATTAAGGTTGGCTGTTAAACCTGCATTTGCTGGAGTTCCGGCATTTGCTGAAATCGACCCGTTGAAACCTAAAGTTTCTTTTTGTCTTAAAATGATATTTAAAATCCCTGCGGTTCCTTCTGCATCATAACGTGCGGAAGGAGAGGTAATAACTTCTACTCTTTCAATGGCATCTGCAGGAAGATTATTTAAGGCATTCGTATCACCAAAACCGGCCATTGCAGAAGGCTTCCCGTTGATCAAGATCTTAACATTCCCATTTCCTCTTAAGCTAATGGCACCGTCTATATCTACAGTAACCGAGGGCACATTATTAAGCGCGTCACTCACGGTTCCACCTGCAGTAGTCAGGTCCTTACCAATATTGTATATTTTTTTATCCAGTCTTACATCTACCGTCGTAGTTTCAGCTCTAACGACAACTTCATCCAGATTTTCGGAACCCAGTCCCAGTTTGATCGTTCCCAGGTTCAAATCAGAATCAATGGTTCGGTTATTGAACTTTTTAGTTTCGTAGGAAATGAATTCTACGATAATATTATAGGTTCCTTTTTTAACTTCGATCGAGAATTCACCATTGGCATCTGTAACACCACCAGTAATATTCGATGGGTTTTCTACATTCTGAATTGAAATTGTAGCATATTCCAGAGGAACTTCCAGTTCATTGTCTATTACCTTACCGGTAATATTATAGCGAACAGTTTCCCGGGGGGCTTGCGCATGAAGATTAAAAGTAAAAACACTGAGTATGCTTAGTATTAGGCTTAACCTAAAAATCTTTCGGATGGTCATTATCAATTTTTACCCTATGACCAATAAGAATCGAGAAGGTTTAATCTATTGTGGTTAATATTTTGTTAAATGAAAACACAAAAAGATTAAACAATATCTATATTATACTTATACTCAGGATTTGCGAGTGATCTGTTTATTCAAAAAGATATAATTTTCAAACTGATCATCATCCATAAACTTTTTCAACGACTTATGCTCATTCTTCTGAATGGTCTTTAATTTATTTACCTGTTGGCCTAAGCCCAGGCTGGAGTTAATGATCTCGTTCTTCTTAATAGTATACTCTATGATAGAATCCTCAAGGAGTTCTGTTTGCTCCTGGGTAAGGTTTAACTGCTCTTTCCAGGTAGTAGCTAACTCGCCGGCAACTTCCTTGATCTCTTTTCTATTCTTTTCATGAATATACATTTGAGAATAAACGAAACCGGCCACGGCTGCAGCTGCTACACTAATTAATGCTATTCGGTGTTGAAGTTTCATTTTTTTAATATTTAAAGCAATTTTTCAATGTCTGAAGGTGGCCTTCCAATAACCGCTGTCTTGTCAGATTCTACTACCGGCCTTTCAATTAGTTTAGGATTTTTTACCATTACCGTAATAAGCTCTTTATCGCTCAAATCCTTGTCTTTATAATTCTCTTTCCAGATCTTTTCATTTTTACGAACTAATTGAATTGGAGTGATATCCAGCTTTTTTATCAGACTTTCTAATTCACTTTCGTTCAAAGGTTCTTTAAGGTACTCCCTTATTTCAAACTCTTTTCCAGAGTTCTTTAAGATCTCAAGTCCTTCTCTTGATTTACTACATCTGGCGTTATGATAGATCTTCAGCATTCTGTTTTTATTTTCTCTATTAAAATAATCAATTATTTCAATTTTAAAAATCTAATTGAATGGGTAACTTATCAATCTTCATTCCGTTGTCCCATCATCATCAAAAAAGATTTTAAAAAAGCGTCAATGTCACCATTCATTACAGCATCTACGTTCCCGGTTTCTTCAGCAGTTCTTACGTCTTTTACCAACTTATAAGGATGCATCACATAATTCCGAATTTGCGATCCCCATTCTATTTTCATTTTGGAATCCTCAATTTCTCTTCGCTGTTCCTGCCTCTTTTGGAGTTCGATCTCAAAAAGCTGAGATTTTAAAAGCTGCATGGCTTTATTTTTGTTTTCCAGCTGAGATCTGGTTTCTGAATTTTCAATTACGATACCGGTAGGTTCATGGTGTAACCTTACCGCTGTTTCCACCTTGTTTACATTTTGTCCACCAGCACCTGAAGATCTCATGGTTTCCCATCTTAAATGAGACGGATTTATATCAATTTCTATAGTATCATCTACTAATGGATAAACATAAACTGAAGCAAATGAAGTATGTCTTTTGGCATTGGAGTCGAAAGGGGAAATTCTAACCAGTCTGTGAACTCCATTTTCACCCTTAAGCCAACCAAAGGCAAATTCACCTTCAATTTCCAGGGTTACCGTTTTAACTCCGGCTACATCACCCGCCTGGTAGTTGAGTTCCCGTATCTTAAATTTGCGCTTTTCAGCCCACATAAGGTACATTCTCATTAACATCTCGGCCCAATCGCAGCTTTCGGTTCCGCCGGCACCGGCAGTGACCTGGAGAACAGCGCTCATGCTGTCGCCTTCTTCAGATAGCATATTCTTAAACTCCAGATCTTCAATAAGATCTACAGCGCTATCAAACCTGTTCTGAACATCTTCAGCGGTGGCTTCCTCTTCTTTATAAAACTCATAGATCACTTCAAGGTCTTCCACAAGTGTTTCCGCCTTTTCATAATCTCCGACCCAGCTTTTTTCAGAATTGACCTCTTTCATGATCTGTTCAGCCTTTTTAGGGTCATCCCAGAAATCAGGAGCAAAGGTCTTTTCCTCCATATTGGTTATTTCAATCTTTTTGGCATCAATGTCAAAGATACCTCCTTAACGCAACCAGGCGCTCTTTAAGATCTCTAATGTTTTCTATTGTTATCATTCATGGTTGATTTGACGTAAAAATAGAATTAAAGGGAGTTTCGGAAAAGTATTTAACGATTATTTTTTAGTTTTAGAAAGCTTTAAAAACTTACTAAATGCGCACTTGTCTATTTATAATTCTGGCCCTCAGTATTTCCCTGTCGGCATCAGCCCAATTTTTAGAAAATAAAAAAGACCTAAAGCAATACGAAGGTTTCTTCAAATTCCATTATAATGAAAAGGAAGACGAGATCTACCTGGAGGTAGATAGTCTGGAGCAGGAGTTTCTTTATACCCATTTTCTAACTACAGGGGTTGGTTCTAATGATATTGGTTTAGATCGCGGACAATTAGGTGGAGAAGCGGTAGTGAAGTTTCAGAAAGCCGGGAATAAGCTTTTACTGGTTCAGCCGAATCAGGATTACCGGGCGATCACCGATAATAAGGCTGAAAAAGAAAGTGTAGCTGAAGCATTTGCGAAATCTGTCCTATTCGGATTCGAGATCAAAGAGGAAAAAGACGATACATATATTATAGATTTCACCCCGTTTTTAATGCAGGACACCCATGGAGTTGCCCAAAAACTTAAAAAAGGAGAATACGGAACTTATAAGCTGGACAAATCAAAAAGTGCTTTAGCGCTGGAAAGAACCAGGGCATTTCCTGAAAATGTGGAATTTGAGGCGCTCTTAACTTTTGAAGGTGAGCCTAAGGGAAGAACCTTGAATTCGGTAGTTCCAGACTCCAAAAATATCAGTGTTACCCAGCATCATTCCTTTGTGAAGTTGCCTGATGATAATTACAAAAAAAGACTGTTTGATCCTCGAAGTGGAGCCATCTTCATTTCTTATATGGATTATGCCTCACCAGTTTATGAACCAATTAAAAAGAGATATGCGATAAGACACCGGCTAATAAGAAAAACCCGGAAGCAGAAGTCAGCGAAGCAGTAGAACCTATTATTTATTATTTAGATCCCGGAACTCCGGAACCTGTTCGTTCTGCACTTTTGGAAGGCGCTTCCTGGTGGAACCAGGCATTTGAAAATATTGGGTATAAGGATGCCTTTCAGGTAAAAATGCTGCCTGAGGATGCCGATCCTTTAGATGTTCGATATAATGTAATTCAATGGGTGCATCGTTCTACCCGCGGATGGAGTTATGGCGCCAGCGTCGTAGATCCCAGAACTGGAGAGATCATTAAAGGGCATGTGAGTCTTGGTAGTTTGAGAATTCGGCAGGATTTTATGATCGCTCAGGCGATGATGAATAAACCATTTGGAAATAGCGATGATGATCATGATCCCATGATGGACTTGGCTCTTGCCCGAATCAGACAATTGGCAGCACACGAGGTTGGACACACTATCGGATTCACTCATAATTTTGCTGCGAGTACCAGTGACAGAGCTTCGGTAATGGATTATCCACATCCTCAATTTGAACTGAATAATGGAGAAATTGAATTTGCCAATGCCTATGATACCGGAATAGGTGAGTGGGATAAGGCAACTGTGAAGTATAGTTATAGTGACGTTCCTGAAGGTAGTGATGAAAGGGAATATCTTAACTCTGTGTTAGAAAAAGCACGTCTGGATGGACTCACTTTTATTACAGATTCCGATGCCAGAGCGGCTGGAGGCGCACATGCTTTTGCCCACCTTTGGGATAACGGTAAAGATGCTTCCGAAGAACTGGAAAGAGTCCTGGAGATCAGAAAAAAAGCGATAGAGAATTTTTCAGTGGATAATATCAGGACTAATGAACCTTATTCAGTACTGGAAGATGTTTTTGTACCGCTTTATTTTTTCCACCGATATCAGACGGAAGCGGCTGTAAAACTTATCGGCGGACTTGAGTATAACTATGCTGTAAAGGGAGGAAACAATGAGGTTGTAAATCATGTAGATGGAAAACTTCAAAAGCAAGCTTTAGAAACGATCTTAAAAACCTTAACTGCAGAAGAACTGGCCATTCCTGAGGAAAAATTGGAATTATTTCCTCCAAGAGCTTTTGGATTTGGTAGAGACCGTGAATCTTTCAAAAGCAATACCGATGTTGCTTTTGATGCTTTTGGAGCACCGGCCACGGCGAGTGAAATGACGCTTGGTTTTTTACTGCATCCGGCCAGAGCGGAAAGACTGGTTCAGCAACATTCGTTAGATAAGAATCTTCCCGGGCTTTCATATATTTTAGATGAGTTAATTTCAGAAACTATCAAAACCACCAAAGGAAATAATTACGAGATTGCCGTTCAGGAAACGATAAATTTTGTTGTTTTTAAACACCTACTCAATCTGGCGATAAACAAAGAATCGACTCCAATGGTGAGATCTTTAGCTAATGAAAAAATAGACGAACTGGCAAACTGGCTTAGAGGAAAAGACAATGTGGTTTTCAAAGAGATGTACAGGAATATCAAAAGGTTCAGAGAGAAGCCTGAAGAATTTAAGCTGGAAATAAATGTTCCAAAGATCCCCGACGGATCTCCTATTGGTGCTAATTAGATAATTCTATTATTGTTGCTGTTGTCTTTGAGCAGAAACCTGAACTGAATATTCTGTCTCATTTTTGCCGGCAGAAAATACCACTCCTTTAAGAGGAGGACAATCTGTATAATCCTTGCCATGGGCTACCTTGATATGATTTTCAGCGGCAAGCAAATTGTTGGTAGGATCGAAACCTATCCATCCACTTTCTGGTAAACAACACTCAACCCAGGCGTGCATTTGGGAATCTCCAAAATACCCGTTACCCTGATGCAAGTAACCGGATACATATCTTGAAGGTATTCCGAATTGTTTCGCGATAGCAATAAAAAGATGGGTGAAATCCTGACAAACTCCTTGTTTGATCTCGAGAATATGTCCGAGATCTGTATCAATATCGGTAACATTGGTTTTGAAAGTGAACTCCTTTTTTATCCAGGCATTGAGATTCTGAAGATTTTCGAATAAGCTGATGGCTTCATCAAATTGAAAATCTACTTTTCGAGGAAGGGTAGTAAGATCTGTAGCCCTTAAGTAAACATCATTAGTCGCCCGGAATTCTATGGATCTCAAATTAGTATATTCATCTTCAGAATGAAGTTGAGAAACCCTTTCAAAAATGTTTTCTACCTTTTTCGTAAGCTTAAAATCTGCATTAAATTCTATCTCTTCAAATGAATTTCTAGGCCTTACACGATAGGTTCTAAAATCATAACCGTTTATTGAATGCTCCACGGGAATTTTTAGAGAATTTGTAAACTCATCAGTGACTAATTCCTGTGTTTCATTATTTTCCGGAATTATTAAAAACTGCCACAAAGCACTGCTGGCCTCATTTTCGTAAGTGTTTTTGGCGGTATATCTTATATTATAATCCAGATTCATATTATCATTTTAAGAACAGCAAATAAAGGTGATTTTGATGAATTAATAATGAAAATAATCTTTCTGTAATTTCAAGCCTATGCTATTAAGATCGTCCAGTATATTCTGGATAAAAGATTCCAGATCTATTTCAATTTCTTCGATCACTTTGAATTGATATTTAGCGCGCACTTTCCCAATAAGGAATGCTGATGAATGTTTAGATGGATGCTTTTCATGACTTAGTACCATAATGTGTTTGCAAACCTCGTTAAGACTATTCATTACAGATCTAGGGCAATCGCTATTTAAAATAAGAAATTCCAGGGTGGTAAAACTTGTTGGGGTTTGGCGATAAAATCTTCTCATCATATCATAAGATTCAGCACACTTCAATAAAGTAGTCCATTCGTAACTATTCTTAAGTGTGTCACCATAGCTTCCCTGGGCAATCACAGCATCTTTGTATTTTGCATTGATGATTCGAATTACTTGCGTGGCCCGTTCAATATTCACTCCCAGCATAATTATCGCATAAACTTCATCATGCAATAGGGTTCCTCGTATTTTACCCCGTAATACAGAAGTGTTTTCAGTCACCTGAACCGTAAAATCATAGAGTCCCCTTTTTTTGAAATTCTCAACAGGATAATTCAGTACAAAATGGTAGAATTTATTGAGCGATTCATATAATTCTGTAGAGATAAGATCTCTGGCGCTATTTGCATTTTCTCTTGCCAGTTTCACATAATTAATAACAGAAAATGACCTTTCAGGATTTAAGGCGATATCAAACAACACTTCCTCCTCCTTCAGTTCACTTTCGGTCCTGCTAAAATCATCTGCCATAAAAAGCATAGACTGCAACACAAATTGCCGGGATTGTGAAAGTTCGTTGGGCGCATCAAGCGATGCGAAATAATTAACATTCAAATATCTGGCGACATGTTCTGCACGTTCTATATATCTTCCCATCCAGAACAGGTTATTGGCTACTCTTGCTAACATAAATTATTGGTTGTTTTTTAATACCCAGGTATCTTTGGAACCTCCACCTTGAGAAGAATTAACTATTAAATTTCCTTTTTTCAGCGCTACTCTGGTAAGACCACCTTTAAGTACAAATTCTTTTTCGTTACCCAGAAGGGTAAACGTACGCAGGTCTACGTGTCTTGGTTCAAAACACTTGTCGTCTTCGATATAGGTTGGATGAACAGAAAGTGACATGATAGGCTGCGCAATATATTTTCTTGGACTTGCTTTTACGGTTTGCTTTACTTCTTCAATTTCTTCTGAAGTAAGCCTGTTACCTATGGAAATTCCGTAACCACCGGCTTCGTCTACAGGCTTGATCACGAGATTGTGAATATTTTCGAGTACGTATTTAAGCTCATCTGGTCTGCTGCAATGGTAGGTGGGCACGTTGTTAAGGATTGGTTCCTCGTCAAGGTAATACTTTATGATCTCAGGCATATAGGTATAAACTGCTTTGTCATCTGCTACGCCAGTTCCCGGAGCATTTACCAGGCATACATTCCCCTTTTTATAGGACGCCATAAGCCCCGGCACTCCTAATGCCGAATCTGGCTTAAATTCCAGCGGGTCTAAAAACTGATCATCAATTCTTCTGTAGATAACATCTACTTTTTCCGGGCCGTTAATCGTCTTCATATAAACGAAATCATTTTCCACAAAAAGATCTCGTCCTTCTACCAGCTCAACACCCATGGCTTTGGCGAGATAGGAATGCTCGTAGTAGGCTGAATTATATATTCCCGGTGTTATCACCACACAATTAGGTACATCTACACCTTTAGGTTTTACCGTCTCCAGAATTTCCAGAAGATTCTCTGCATAGTCAGTAACCGTATGCGTCTGGTAATGATTAAAAACACCAAAAAGAGCTCTTTTTAGAGCCGTTCGGTTACAAATCACATAACTTACCCCTGAAGGACACCTGATATTGTCTTCCAGAACATAATATTTTCCGTCTGAATGCTTGATAAGGTCTGTTCCTGAAATATGATTGTAAATTCCTCCGGGAGGATCAAATCCATTCATCTGATCTAAATAATTTTCAGAAGAACTTATAAGATCAAGTGGAACAATTCCTGCCTTGATGATCTTTTTATCGTGATATACATCATGAAGAAAAGCGTTAAGGGCCTTGCTTCTTTGAAGCACCCCTTTTTCTATGTGTTCCCACTCTTCAGCGTCTATAATACGTGGAAACAAATCAAAGGGAAAGATCTTTTCCTTTATTTCGTGGTCACCATATACCTGAAAGGTAATACCCTGATTAAAGAAGGAAGCCTTGGCTTTATTATTCAATCTACCAAAATCCTGAGCCGAATGTTCGCTATAAAGATCGAATAAGGTTTTATAGGTTTCCCTTACATTATCATTTTCATCGAAAATTTCATCATATAACTTTGGATCCCTGTTGTAGGATTCAAAAGTTGGATTATCATTATTTCTTTTCATAGATCAGGTTTGTCTTAAATTACAAATAATTTGTCTAATAATCAGTTAATTAAGATTTAGCTTAGATAATATTGGGAAAAAACAGGTAAAGCTTATAGAAAGTTTATATAAATCTAAAATCGAGGTATTTTATTATGAATACTGAATTTTAGAAAAAAGACTTTATAAATTTTACCTTAGCATTTCAGAAAAAATAAAGCATGAAAGAAATAGATCTTAGAAGTGATACGGTAACCAGGCCAACGAAAGGAATGTTGCAGGCTATAATGACCGCTGAGGTTGGCGATGATGTATATAAGGAAGACCCTACGATTAATAAGCTGGAAAGAAAACTAGCCGATATGTTCGGAAAAGACGAGGCTTTGTTTTTCCCTACTGGTAGTATGGCTAATCAGGCCGCCATTAAACTCCATACGCAGCCAGGAGAACAACTGATTTGTGATAAATGGGCTCACGTTTATAATTATGAAGGAGGCGGTGTTTCATTTAATAGCGGAGTTTCCTGTAAGCTGGTGGATGGTGACCGCGGGATGATCACCGCAGAACTGGTTGAGGAGAACATTAATCCGCCAGATTTTTATCACTCCCCGTTGACGACTTTGGTTTGTCTTGAAAACACTACTAATAAGGGTGGAGGTGCCTGCTATGATCTTGAAGAAATCAAAAGAATACGAAAAGTTTGTGATAAGCATAAGCTAGGGTTACACCTGGACGGAGCCAGACTTTTTAACGCGATCGTGAAAAAAGATCATGACCCGAAAGACTTCGGTAAATTGTTTGACACCATTTCGGTTTGTTTATCTAAAGGACTGGGGACGCCTATGGGCTCCGTTCTTATTGGTGATAAAAAGCTCATGAAGAATGCCATCAGGGTCAGGAAAGTTTTGGGTGGTGGAATGCGTCAGGTTGGTTTTATGGCTGCCGCAGGGATCTATGCCCTGGATAATCATTTGGTACAATTGAAAAAGGATAATGAAAGAGCTTCTGAAATTGCTGAGGTTTTATCATCTCTTAATTATATTGGGAAAGTAGAACCTGTGGAAACCAATATTATAATTTTCTACCTGAAAGACGCTGATAATGAAAAAGCATTCCTGAAAGAGCTTTCAGATAAGAATATCCGTATTAGTAATATGGGACAAGGGAAACTGAGGATCGTTACACATTTAGATTATTCTGAAGAGATGCATCAACATTTCCTGGAAACACTTCAAAAAGTGGATTTATAAAATCTTTCAATTAAACTTAACTAAAGATTAGCAGGTCTTTAATATGGAACGGGATTAAATTCAGGTATTTTTCAAAAAAATGAAAAATGAAGAATTTGAAACCAGGACACGAAGTTCCTGAACTTATTGTAAAAACAACTAAAGGATTGAAATGGGATCTTCGGGATAATCAACCGGAGAATTTCACCATGCTTATATTTTATCGGGGAATTCATTGCCCGGTATGTAAAAAATATCTGGAAGAATTGAATACAAAGATCGAAGATTTCAGAGAAAAAGGAGTGAATGTTATTTGTGTGAGTTCAAATAGCGAAGAGCTAGCTCAGAAAACTGTAGAAGAATGGGATATCGATAAGCTAAATATCGGCTATGATTTTAGTGTAGAAGCTGGTAGAAAATGGGACTTATTTGTATCTGAAGGGATTAAGGATTCTGAACCTGAGATTTTCCTGGAACCTGCACTTTTCTTAATAAATCAAGATAGTACCCTGTATTCTGCAAGCATACAATCCATGCCTTTTGCCAGGCCTAAATTTGATGAATTGCTTAAATCTATCTCTTTTGTATTGAAAGAAGATTACCCGGCAAGGGGAGAAGCATAGAAAATACTCGATTTTTGATATGAAAAAGCCCGGATAAATATTTCCGGGCTTTTTGTTTTATTGCTGGCTTAATTACTTCATTAATCCATCCATTCCAGGAATATCTGGCATACCGTCTTTCGCAGCTGCGCCAATTTCAGCTTCATTGATCTTGGTAGCTTTTTCAATCGCCTTATTCATGGTTAAAACCATATAATCTTCAAGCTGCTCTTTGTCTTCAAGTAACTTATCGTCGATCGAAATGTTCTTTACTTCTCTGTTAGCGGTAATAGTAATTTTTAAAAGACCATCACTGGATTGTTCATCTACTAAAACTGTATCTAACCTTTTTTTAGTAGCTTCTACTTTTTCCTGGGCTTCCTTCAGTTTATTCATCATGCCCATCATATCTCCAAACATATATTTTGTTTTAAAATTTATAATTTCAAATTTACTAAATTACCTCATTAAACCAGTCAATATGAAAAGTCTATTAGTATTTCTATTAGGATGCGTTACCTTTGCAACCGCCCAAAATAAAAATGATTTGAAAAAAGATATTCAACCGCCAAAAGCAAAAAAGGTTGCGAAAGAGCTAGAGAAGCATGGAGACGTGCGTATCGATAATTATTACTGGATGAACCAACGTGAAGATCAGGACGTTATTGATTATCTGGAGGCAGAAAATGAGTATAATGATAAAATGACCTCTCATACCAAAGAATTCCAAAATGAATTATTTGAAGAGATGAAGTCACGAATAAAGGAAGATGATGAATCGGTTCCTTATAAATTGAACGGTTACTGGTATATCACCCGTTTTGAAAAAGGTTATGATTATCCTGTTTATTCCAGAAAAAAGGAAAGTCTCGATGCTCCAGAGGAAGTCATGTTCAATGTAAATGAAATGGCTGAAGGTTTTGACTATTATAGTTTAGGCGGATTAAACGTTACGCCAGATAATAAACTTGTAGCTTTCGGGACAGATACTTTAAGCCGAAGAAAATATACGATCAGGATCAAAAATCTGGAAACAGGCGAGATCTATGATGAGGAAATAAAGAATACTACCGGCGGGTCTACCTGGGCCAACGATAACAAAACCCTTTATTATACTCAGAAAGACCCTCAAACCTTGAGGTCCAACAGAATATACAAACATATCCTGGGCACCGATCCTAAAGAGGATGAATTGGTCTATGAAGAAGAGGATGAAACTTTTAATACCTATGTGTATAAATCTAAATCCAGAGAGTATATTATTATTGGGTCGCACAGTACCTTAACCACGGAATATCGTTTCCTTGATGCCGATAAGCCTGAAGGAAAATTCACTGTTTTTCAGCCCCGCGTAAGGGAATTAGAATACAGTATTTCTCATTTTGAAGATAATTTTTACGTGGTAACGAATAAAGATGAGGCTACCAACTTCAAACTAATGAAAACTCCTGTGGATAAAACAGGAATGGAAAACTGGGTGGATGTGATTCCGCATAGAAAGGATTATCTGCTAGAGGATATAGATATTTTTAAGGAATATTTGGTGGTTAGTGAGCGAAATAATGGTCTTAATAAGATAAGGGTTATCAAATGGGATGATAGTAAAGAATTTTATATTCCGTTCGATAATGAGACTTATACGGCTTATACGTCTATAAATCCCGATTTTGAAACAGATCTGTTGAGGTATACCTATAACAGTCTTACCACGCCAACATCTGTGGTAGAGTACAATATGAAGACGGGTGATAAAAAGGTATTGAAAGAACAGGAAGTACTTGGAGGTAATTTCGATAAGAACAATTATGTTTCTGAAAGACTGTGGGCAACGGCAGAGGACGGAACCAAAATTCCGGTTTCCCTGGTTTACCGAAAAGGGACGAAAAAGAATGGAAGCAGTCCGTTGCTTCAATATGCGTATGGATCCTATGGGTCTACTATAGATCCCTACTTTCTCATCAGTAAGATTGAGTTTTTAGATCAGTGGATTTATATATGCAATCGCTCATATCAGGGGAGGAGAATATTTAGGACGTGAATGGTATGAAGATGGAAAATTATTTACCAAGAAGAATACCTTTACAGATTTTATTGATGTTTCAGAATTTCTGATCAAAGAGAATTACACTTCCTCAAATCATTATATGCTATGGGAGGTTCTGCCGGCGGACTTTTAATGGGGGCTGTGGTGAATATGGCTCCTAATTTGTATAATGGAGTGATCTCTGCAGTACCTTTTGTAGATGTTGTTACTACCATGCTTGATGATAGTATCCCGCTTACTACCGGAGAGTACGATGAATGGGGGAACCCAAACAATAAAGATTATTATGAATATATGAAGTCTTATTCCCCTTATGATAATGTGGAAAAACAAGACTATCCAAATATGTTAGTTACCACTGGTTTGCATGATTCACAGGTTCAATACTGGGAACCGGCTAAATGGGTCGCTAAGCTAAGGGAGTTTAAAACTGATGATAATACGTTGTTACTTCACACCAATATGGACGCAGGTCATGGAGGAGCTTCTGGAAGATTTGAAGCTTTGAAGGAAGTGGCTGAAGAATATGCGTTTTTACTGGATCTTGAGGGTATAAACGAATAATTAAAAAATTTGCCTTAAATTTGACCGGTCCCAATAAGTAATGCTAATTGAGGCTTTTTATAAAACGAACTTCGATTTATGAGAGAAGACCTAAAGGTATATGACAATGTATTACAGCTAGTAGGTAATACTCCGTTAATTCACCTAAACAAAATAACCAGTGGTTATAAAGGACAATATTTTGCTAAAATAGAAGCTTTTAACCCTGGACACTCATCTAAAGATAGAATCGCCCTACACATTATAGAAGAAGCCGAAAGAAAAGGCATCTTAAAACCCGGAGATACCATTATTGAAACTACTTCCGGTAATACGGGATTCAGTATTGCGATGGTTAGCTGTATCAAAGGGTATGAATGTATTTTAGCTGTTAGTTCTAAATCTTCTAAAGATAAGATCGACATGCTGAAGACCATGGGCGCTAAGGTATATGTATGCCCGGCAAACGTGCCTGCAGATGATCCCCGTTCTTATTACGAAGTGGCAAAACGTTTACATTCGGAAATAAAAGATTCGGTTTATATCAATCAATATTTCAATGAATTGAATATTGATGCTCATTTTCAGTCAACCGGCCCTGAAATATGGAAGCAAACTGAAGGAAAAATCACACACTTGGTAGCTTGTAGCGGAACTGGAGGTACTATCTCGGGAACTGCCAGATTTCTGAAAGAACAGAATCCAGATATTAAAGTTCTTGGGATTGATGCTTTTGGTTCGGTATTAAAAAAATATCATGAAACCCGTGAGTTCGATAAGGAAGAAATTTATCCTTATAGAATTGAAGGGCTGGGAAAAAATTTGATACCTACGGCTACAGATTTTGATGTGATAGACAAATTTACGAAAGTAACAGATGAAGAAGCGGCGCACGCTGCAAGGGAACTTGCCCGAACTGAAGGCCTGTTTGTAGGTTACACCAGCGGAGCCGCAATGCAGGGATTAAAGCAATTAAATGAGGAAGGAGAGTTTGATGAAAACTCTAATGTGGTGATCATATTTCCTGATCATGGATCTCGTTATATGAGCAAAATTTATAGCGATGACTGGATGAATGAACAGGGATTTTTCGATACCCAACACGAAACCACTTCCCAATCTATAGAAATCATTAAATAAGAGTTTATTAACACTTATTAACAAAAGCATCCTATTCTTTGTAGGATGCTTTTGTTTTTATTAGATTTCGATGTTTATAATTTACTTTGTAGAATTGAGCCAAATTTCAGTATTTTTGCGGCTCGTCTAAAAAATGACCGATGAAGGATTTATTTGATAAAATTTACAAAGACAAAGGACCGTTAGGTAAATGGGCTGAACAGGCAGAAGGATACTTCGTATTTCCTAAACTGGAAGGACCAATTTCTAACCGCATGAAATTTCGTGGTAAAGAAGTTATTACCTGGAGTATTAATGACTACCTGGGACTAGCCAATCATCCTGAAGTTCGTAAAGTAGATGCAGAAGCAGCTGCCGAATATGGTTCTGCTTATCCTATGGGTGCAAGAATGATGAGTGGTCATACAGACCTACATGAAAAATTACAGGATGAACTTGCATCTTTTGTCCATAAACAATCAGCCTACCTTTTAAATTTTGGTTACCAGGGAATGGTTTCTACTATAGATGCTTTGGTTTCTAAGCAGGATGTGATCGTTTATGATGTTGATGCCCATGCTTGTATCATTGACGGTGTTAGATTGCATTTAGGTCAGAGATTTACCTATAAGCACAACGATATGGAAAGTATCGAAAAGAATCTTCAACGTGCTACCAAGATCGCTGAACAAACAGGAGGAGGAATTCTTCTGATTTCTGAAGGTGTTTTTGGGATGCGTGGTGAGCAGGGAAAACTTAAGGAGATCGTTGAGCTTAAGAAAAAATATAATTTCAGATTATTCGTAGATGACGCCCACGGATTTGGAACTCTTGGTAAAACAGGAGCCGGAGCAGGTGAGGAGCAGGGAGTACAGGACGATATAGATGTATATTTCGCTACTTTCGCTAAATCTTTGGCAAGTACGGGAGCGTTCATCGCTGGGGATAAAGAGATCATAGATTATTTAAAATATAACCTACGATCACAGATGTTCGCTAAATCCCTACAAATGCAGTTGGTGGTTGGAGCATTAAAACGTCTTGAAATGCTAAGAAGCATGCCTGAGCTTAAAGAAAAGCTTTGGGAAAATGTGAATGCTCTTCAAAACGGACTGAAAGAAAATGGATTTGATATTGGGACTACCCAAAGTTGTGTAACTCCGGTTTATTTGAAAGGTAGTATTCCTGAAGCTATGGCTTTAGTTAAAGATCTTCGTGAGAATCACGGAGTATTCTGTTCTATTGTTGTTTATCCGGTAATTCCGAAAGGTTTGATCCTTTTAAGAATGATCCCTACAGCTACTCATACCTTACAGGATATAGAAGAGACTTTAGTTGCCTTTTCTGCTATTAGAGAGAGACTTGAAAATGGTACTTATAAAAGACTTTCAGCTTCAGTTGAAGCAGCTATGTCTAATAAATAATTAGATTATCTTTTAAGAATAAAAAAGGCCGGTTTTATACCGGCCTTTTTTTATATAGTTAAAGGCTTAGTTATCTCCATCATCATTATTACCGTCACCATCCTCTTTTTCTTCTTCTCTGCCAAATTTCTCACTACGCGCCCTACGGCGATTTCCTTCGTTAGATTCTTCCAGAAATTCATCAACCTTATGAAGGTCCAGTCTATAAGAAACTCCGGCAGCTACCTGCCATCTGGAAGGTGTATCCTTAAAATTGAGCAAGCCGGAAATATCAAACTGTAGATTTTCGCCTATTAAATAAGCCGCTCCTGCGCGTGCCAGGTCGTCTGCATACACATCACTTTTAATCCCCTGGTATTCTCCGAAAATGGCGAAATTGGGTGTTACAGCATGAGTTAAAGTTGCTATTCCAATATAGGTTCTGTAATCTTCCGAAAGTTTATCACCGATTAAGTTTAATACCAATACCCATCTGCCCCAGTTATTCTGAGTAATAATTGCCGCTTTCGGACTAAATTTCCCTTCACCTTCATATAAATAAGGATTATCACCAAAAGAAAAGTTAGCTCCTGCATAAATTGAAACTGCAGGGATCAATTTTTTCCATTTAAATCTTTGATTAGC
This sequence comes from uncultured Flavobacteriaceae bacterium, assembly GCA_963779835.1. Taxonomy (GTDB): domain Bacteria; phylum Bacteroidota; class Bacteroidia; order Flavobacteriales; family Flavobacteriaceae; genus Christiangramia. The sequence continues at coordinate 77,691 of CAVZZT010000002.1, read as the reverse complement.
TTTCCAGCTATAAAGATTTGGCTTATCCTCTTCAAGGCTTACATAAGGATCAAAAATCAGGTATTTTGCTCCGATACTATTGGATTTGAAGTTCGTAATAGTAGATTCTCCAGTAATACCAAGAAAGTCTCTTGTGATATTCTGATTTTCAAATGATCCTGAAATATTTAGTTCCAACCTTTCAAAAAGAAGTCCATAGCGTAATTGGTAATCGATGCCCCAAATATCGCTATCTGTTCCCAGGCCTGTATGCTCGTCATTTCCGAAGTAAGGTCCCGTTTCTACCTGTAATACATTAGTTCCAACAGCAAAAGCACCCTGAGATTGTCCGGGTCTGTTTGAATTGATAGTTTCGGTATATTGAGCGTGAAGTGAAGTCGATGCAATAATTAGAAAAAGACCAAATATGGCTGATTTACGCATAGTTTAAAGGTTAATTATCTCAAAGATATAAGATTTATTATAATTTTATAGCCGAAGCTTCCCTGATTCTGGAGGCTTCTTTTTATTTTTGTCAAAAGCTTAAAAATGTTAGAAGCATCATTATCTGGAGTATTAAAAACGGTACTCATCGTTTTGTTAGTATACTTTGGTCTTAAAATATTACTACGCTATTTTGGCCCGCTCATCCTTAAGTGGTTTATGAAGAAAATGGGCCAGAAATTTGAAAAACAATTCAATCAGCAATTCGGCGGTGCTCAGCAAACCCAAAAGAAAGAAGGGAAAGTGAGTATTGATAAAAAACCCAAAGGCGGAAGACAATCCAATAAAAATGTGGGTGAATATATCGATTACGAAGAAATTGATTAATTTCGGATTTTAACAAACCTCTTTAACAGGCTTGTTACACAAATTTGTGGTTTAAAATCAAAAGTCCGATTAATGGCTAAACTGAAGCAATTCTTACCTCACCTGCTTGTACTTGTAGGTTTTATAATTTTATCATTATTTTATTTCAGTCCGGTTTTACAGGGAAAAGAAATCTTCCAGAGCGATATCGTTAATTATACGGGTATGGCAAAGCAGCAGTCTGATTTCAGGGATAAGACTGGTGAAGAACCATATTGGACTGATGCTGCTTTTGGAGGAATGCCTACCTTTCAGCTTGGGGCATACTATCCTCACAATTATATTAAAAAATTAGATCTCCTTATTCGATTTCTGCCCAGACCAGCAGATTATCTTTTCCTTTATTTTATAGGGTTTTATATACTGCTCTTATGCATGAAGCTAGACTATAAACTGGCCTTTTTAGGTGCACTGGCTTTTGGTTTTTCAACGTATTTTATAATCATACTTGGAGTAGGGCACAACGCCAAAGCGCATGCCATTGCCTATATGCCAATGGTTCTTGCAGGAATAATTTCAATATTTCGAAAGAGGAATATCTGGAGCTTTTTATTGCTGACAATTGCCATGGCGCTGGAAATACAGGCCAATCATTTCCAGATGACCTATTATCTTTTGTTGCTAGTGATCATTCTTGGGATAGCTTATCTGGTAGATTGCTATAGAAAGGGTATGCTGTCTTCTTATTTCAAATCTCTTGGTGTAATGGTGGTCGCCGTTGTAATTGCCATTGCGGCAAATGCTACCTTGTTATTGGCAACCCAGGAATATACCGCTCATAGTACGAGGGGAGAAACAGGCTTAACCATTCAACCGGATGGAAATGAAAAACCGGAATCCGGACTTACCTTTGATTATATTACCCAGTACAGCTACGGAATTGTAGAAAGTTTTGATCTTTTCATTCCAAGGTTCATGGGCGGCGGGAATTCTGAGAATATTGGAACCGATTCTAATATTTATGATGAACTGGTTAAAATTGGAGCCTCTCCTGCCCAGGCTGCAGGATTTGCTGAAAATGCACCGACCTATTGGGGGGAGCAACCTATTGTTGCCGCTCCGGCTTATATAGGCGCTACAGTCTTGTTCCTTTTTATCTTTGCATTGTTTCTAATAAGGGGCAGATTAAAATGGTGGATCATTGGAGCCAGTGTATTGGCTTTACTATTAAGCTGGGGTAAGAACTTTGAATTCCTAACCCAGTTTTTTATTGATTTTGTACCCCTGTATAATAAATTTAGAGCTGTCTCTTCGATACAGGTTATAATTGAACTTTGTGTGCCCATACTTGCCATTTTTGGACTTTATAAGCTCTTTAATCCAAAGGTTAAGACTGAGGATAAACTTGAAGCTTTAAAATGGAGTGGCATCATTGCCGGAGGGTTATTGCTTATCTTTTTGCTTTTCAAATCGGTATTATTTGATTTTTCGGGGATGAGAGATTCAATGTACAGCAAGCAGTTCGGTATGGACTTCATGAGAGCTTTAAAAGAAGACAGAAAAGCGATCTTTACCGATGATGTACTCCGGTCCTTATTGTTTGTTGGTCTCTCGATAGCAATCATTTGGGCTTTTATAAAAGAAAAGCTGAGCAGGGATCTGGTTATTATAGGTTTTGCAGTTTTATTCCTGGCAGATTTGCTTCCGGTAAATTTCAGGTATGTGAATAGTGATGACTTCGTACAGGCGAGACAAATGCAACAACCGTTTCAGAAAACTCAGGCCGATGCTCAGATTCTTCAGGATACAAGTCATTACAGAGTTTTTGACGTAAGTGGAGATCCTTTTAATTCAGCAAGAGCGTCCTATTTTCATAATGCTTTAGGTGGTTATCATGCTGCAAAGCCCGGGCGTATAGCAGACCTCTACGATTTCTATATTTCTCAAAATAATATGGAAATTCTGAATATGCTGAACGTGAAATATTTTATTATACCTACTGAAGATGGTGGAACCCAGGCCCAGCAAAATCCTGCCGCTTTCGGAAATGCCTGGTTTGTAAATGACATAAAATATGTGAATTCTGCGAATGAATCAATGCTGGCTTTAAAAGAAACTGATCTTCAGAAAACCGCAATCATAGAAAGTGAATTTAAGGATGAAGTAAAACCTGATTTTTCTGCAGATCCAAATGCAAGCATTAACCTCGTAGAGCAGGAGCCTAATTATTTAAAATATAAGACTTCCAGTAATTCTGATCAATTTGCTGTATTTTCTGAAGTTTATTATCAACCCGGCTGGAATGCGTATATAGACGGAGAAAAAGTTCCTCATGTTCGGGCAAATTACACTTTAAGAGCCATGAATATCCCTAAAGGTGATCATGAAGTAGTTTTTAAATTTGAACCTCAGGTTGTAAATACCGGAGGAGCAATTATGCTTGTAAGTTCAATTCTTATTGCCTTGATCATTATTGGAGGAATAGGGCTGGAACTTAAAAAGAGAAACTGAAAAAGGGGTTTTTTATGAAAAAAGTCCTGATCATAACATATTACTGGCCGCCAGCGGGAGGGCCCGGAGTGCAGCGCTGGTTGAAATTCGTGAAATACCTTCGGGAATTTCAGGTTGAACCAGTAGTGTATGTTCCAGAAAATCCAAGTTATCCTATAACAGATAAAAGTTTTGAAAAGGAAATTCCTGAAGGAATAAAAGTTTTAAAAAAGAGAATATTTGAACCATATTCTATAGCCGGTATTTTTTCAAAAAAGGACACTGAAACTATTAGCTCCGGTATTATTCAGAAAGAGAAAAACCAGTCAGCCCTTCAAAAGGCATTGCTTTATATTCGTGGTAATTATTTTATTCCTGATGCCCGTAAATGCTGGGTCAAGCCTTCGGTGAAGTTTTTACAGAAAGAAATTGAGGGAGGCGATTATCATGCTATTATTACAACAGGTCCACCTCACAGTTTACATCTTATAGGACTAAATCTTAAAAAGAAGCTTAATATAAAATGGATTGCAGATTTTCGCGATCCCTGGACTCAGATAGGTTATCATGATAAATTGAAACTAAATAAGAGCTCCAGAAAAAAACATATTGAACTGGAGGGCGAAGTTTTAAACTCGGCAGATCATATCATCACAACGAGCTTTACTACAAAAGAAGAGTTTCTTGCTAAAACCAGCAAACCCATAAGTGTAATTACAAATGGATTTGATACGGAAATAAGCCAGGAGGCTTCAAAGAGAAAGAAGTTTGAAATAGCGCATATTGGTTCCTTATTATCAGGCAGAAACCCTGAAATTCTATGGAAAGCGATTCAGGATTTAACAAAAGAAAATGCTGAGTTCAGGGATAAGTTTGAATTAAGACTGGCGGGAAAAGTAAGTGAAGAAGTGTTGGAAAGTATCGAAGCGCATGACCTGAACGAATTTCTTCAGAATGATGGTTATGTAAGTCATTCCAGAGCCATTCAAATTCAAAGAGAATCTTCGGTTTTACTACTTTTAGAAATAGATTCTGAAGAAACAAAAGGAATTATCCCAGGGAAGTTGTTTGAATATCTTGCTTCGAAAAAGCCTATTTTAGCCATTGGTCCGGAAGACTGGGACGCTGAAAAAATTATTTCAGAAACCAACTCCGGAAGAGTTTTTACTTATTCCGATATTGATGCTGTTAAAAAATACATTCTGGAATTATTTGAAAAGTTTATGGATAATCAGGAGATGAGTGATTCTCATGATTTTTCTAAATATCATCGTAGGTCACTTACAGAAGAGCTGGCTAAATTGATAAATCAAATATAGATGGGAATAATTATAAACCAGTCTCTTAAGAACATGGTTACCACCTATATTGGTTTTGGAATAGGGGCCGTGAATACGCTCTTTTTATTTACTTATTTCCTGGAGAAGGAGTATTACGGACTTATCAGCTTCCTGCTTTCAGCCGCAAATCTCATTTGGCCATTTCTGGTTTTTGGTGTGCACAGCACGCTTATTAAATTCTTTACTTCCTATAAGACAAGAGGAGATCAGGATAGGCTCTTGAATCTTGTTCTAATTATTCCTGCGATAGCTTCAGGAGTTCTGGGAGTATTTGGATTGATATTTTATGAATATCTATTAGGATATTTCGAAGGTGAAAATAGTCTTGTGCAGCCTTACGTATGGCTTATTTTCTTAATCGCCCTGGCAACTTCTTATTTCGAAGTATTTTTTTCCTGGTCTAAGATCTATTATAAGAGTGCCTTCGGAAATTTAATGAAAGAAGTTTTTCATCGATTTTGTATAAGCCTTCTTCTATTTTCGGTTTATCTAAAATGGATTAGTGTTGAAATATTTATTTATGGAATTGCCGGGGTTTTCGTAATCCGAACAATTTTGATGGCGATGTATGCATTTTCACTCCATCGACCGAAATTCAGCTTTAAATTTCCCCTGAATCTCTCGCCTGTTTTAAAATATTCAGCCCTAATTCTATTGGCAGCTTCCGTGGCTACGGTGCTTTTAGATCTGGATAAGGTTATGATTGAACATTATCTGCCTATTGAAAATGTTGCTATTTACGGCATAGCGGTTTATATAGCCACGGTGATCTCTGTTCCTCAAAAGGCCATGCATCAAATTACGAATCCATTGACAGCCGAAATGCTTAATAAGAAAGACAAAGCAGGCTTAAAAGATCTTTACGAAAAGAGTTCTTTGAATCTTCTTATTGTAAGCGGACTCATTTTTATATGGATAATCACAAACGTGAACTCGCTTTATGAATTAATTCCCGAGGAATATGAAATAAGTATTCTTGTTGTTCTTTTGATCTCGCTCGTTAAGCTCTATGATAACTTTTTAGGTAATAATAATAGTATTCTTTTTAATTCAGATTATTACAGAATAGTGCTGGGAGTAGGAGTGGTTCTTGTAATTGTTGCTTTTGTTCTCAACCTTCTCTTTATTCCTGAATTTGGTATTGAAGGTGCAGCTTTAGCAAGCTTTATTGCATTTACTCTTTACAATAGCTCGAAAATATTTATCGTATTTAAGAAGTTTAAGATTCATCCTTTTACAAACAGGACATGGTATATGTTTCTTTTAACCGCTGTCTTTAGTTTTGGATTTTATTTCTGGGACTTTCCTTTTCATCCTTTGATTAGCATTGCTTTGAAAGCAGGAATTACAGGTGTTTCATATTTGTTCATTATCTATTACTTCAATTTTTCTGAAGATGTAAATCAGATCATGAATAAATTCCTTAAACGGAACTAAAACGAGAAAACCCCATCGGCAAGGGCGCTTCAGGGGTTTTCCAACTAACCAACCAAAAAATTAAATTATGAACTTGTCATCTATATTCTATTATTCACATTTCGTGCCGAACTTCTAGTTCTGGAAGAATTTTTTGATCTAACTGCTTGAGATCTTGATCCTCCCGAAGTTGATCTGTCTTTTACAGAAGAACTTCTCTGTCTTGTTGGACGAGCATTTGTACTTTTCCTTTCAGAACTTCCGGATGATTTTTGGATAGTTCTTGTATTTCTACGCGGAACGGACCTTTGCGCTCTTTCTGAAGTTCTATTTTGAACTTTATTTGGGGAACTTCTCTGCGGTGTTTTTACAGATTCAGTTCCTGATATTTGCCTTTTCTGAGCAGTGTTAATTCTGGAAGAGCTTCCTCTGGAATTAGTGCTTCTTTCATTCCTGCCGCTGTAAACCGATTCTCTGGATTTACTTATCCTTGTATTCGATCCGCGGTTATTTTTATCAGAATATACTCTGTCTTGATTGCTCTCTGTGCTTCTTCTTGAATTTGCTCTATCAGAATAGGTTCTGTTCCTGGCTACACTTTTTCTAGTAGCTGCAGCATTATTGCTGTATCTTTTCCTTGCCTGTGCAATATTTCGTTTTGAAGAGGTTCTGGTTCCGTAATTATAAGTTTTCACTTTTTGTGAAGGTCTATAAAAATTTCTCTTTCTTTTATTCGTCGCATAGTAATTATTGTAGACAGTAACATATTTATTATATGAAATCCTTTGTGGCTGATAGTAGGCTCTGTATGGCCTGTTAAATACTACACTAACGTTTACCTGCGGACGTCTATAATAGTCATGCCACGGCCTGTAAACATAGTGCCTGTTATAATGGTTTATATAACCGGTATAACGAGTATAATGATGATATTGGTCATAATGAAGGTATAAATTACCAACTCTTGAAAGACGCCCAAAATTATTGTAGTTCAGATATATATTCCCTGCCTGGATAATTCTACCATAATAATCATAGTAAATAGGCACATTTTCAACCTGGATTACCGCTCCATAATCGTCATACTGTATATAAGGATCATAATTGTAACCTGAGTTATAACTGATGTTCCCATTTGGACTGGAAATATGGACTGAATTGCCTCTTCTGAAATCAGGATTATAATAAAAATCGAATTCACCGTTTGGGTAAACCGCAAATTCAACGCCTCCTTCAACAAAGATGAATGAATCGTTATAATAATTATTACTAGTGGTGGCTGGTATGGAATTTACGGATGCCGATGCTGACCATCCAATAAATAAGAATGCAAAAATAAGGGTCAGGTTTTTCATGGTAATGGCGTATTTAATTAAGATCATTTTCTTAATAAATACAAAGCACGTGCCAAAGTGCTATACCACTGGGCCGGGAGTAAACCGATGGCAGTTCTATTTATTTTAAAAACCTGTTTTACAGTTTGTTATAATAGTTTAAAGTTTCTCTTTTAAATATTTAGAAGTATAAGATTCTTTAATGTTAGCAAGTTCTTCCGGAGTTCCTTTTCCTACCAGGTAACCGCCTTTTTCACCACCTTCAGGACCCAGATCAATAATATAATCGGCACATTTTACAAGATCCATGTTATGTTCAATAACTATTACAGAATGTCCTTTTGCAATAAGGGCATTAAAAGATTTCAGAAGTTTTTTAATATCGTGGAAATGTAGTCCGGTAGTAGGTTCATCAAAGATGAATAATGCTTTAGTCTTGGTATTTCCTTTAACCAGAAAAGATGCCAATTTAATTCTTTGTGCTTCACCACCAGAAAGGGTAGAAGAACTTTGCCCGAGTTGCACATAGCCAAGTCCAACATCTTTAAGAGGTTTTAATTTCTTTACAATCTTACTTTGATCATGGTCTTCGAAGAATTTTGTGGCATCATCGATGGTCATATTCAAAATATCATCGATGTTCTTATCGTGGAATGTTACCTCGAGAACTTCTTTTTTGAAGCGTTTTCCGTTACAGGTTTCGCATTCCAGGTGAACATCAGCCATAAACTGCATCTCTATAGTAACTTCCCCTTCACCCTTACAGGTTTCGCATCTACCTCCGTCTACATTAAATGAAAAGTGTTTAGCCTTGAAACCTCTTAGTTTAGAAAGGCGTTGACTGGCGAAAAGATTTCGAATATCATCATAAGCCTTGATGTAAGTTACAGGATTGGATCTTGAAGATCTTCCTATCGGGTTTTGATCTACAAATTCAACAGTTCCAATATTTTTAAAATTACCTTCAACACCATTAAATTGTCCGGCCTTTTCTCCATAACCGCCAATCTCTTTCTGAACTGCTGGATATAAGATCTTTTTGACCAGGGTGCTTTTTCCGCTTCCAGAAACTCCCGTGATAGCCGTAAAGATTCCTAATTGAAATTCTACATCCAGGTTTTTTAAATTATTTTCCCGGGCGCCTAATACTTTGATCTTCTCTTTTGAAGTTCTTCTTTTCTTTGGAACTTCAATTTCCATTTTTCCGTTAAGATAACTGGCAGTTAGGGAATCAGATTTCAGAATGTCTTTCATAGTGCCGGTAGCGACTACGTGACCTCCATTAGTTCCAGCTTCAGGACCAATATCGATAATTTCATCAGCGGCATTCATGATCTCTTCATCATGTTCTACTACAATTACCGTATTTCCAAGATCCCGAAGGTGTTTCAGAACCTCAATGAGCTTCTCCGTATCTTTTGGATGCAACCCAATAGAAGGTTCATCCAAAATATACATAGAACCAACTAAACTACTTCCCAGTGAAGTTGCCAGATTGATTCGCTGTGATTCACCACCAGAAAGTGTATTTGATTTCCTGTTTAAAGTAAGGTAATCCAGACCTACATTGGAAAGGAATTCAAGTCGGTTTCTTATTTCAGTAAGCAGTCTTTTGGCGATCTTTTCATCATGCTCATTCAATTCAATTTCTCTAAAGAAAGCTCTAACCTTATCCAAAGGTTTTCCAACAAGATCGGTGATACTATGATCATTGATCTTCACATAATCAGCCTCCGGGCGTAATCTTTTTCCTTTACAGGTAGAACACCTTGTTTTTCCGCGATATCGCGAAAGCATCACTCTGTTTTGAATCTTGTATGCTTTTCTTTCCAAAAACTCAAAGAACTGGTTGATGCCTTCAAAATATTTATTCCCATTCCAAACCAGATCTTTTTGTTCTTCGGTAAGTTCAAAATAGGGTTTGTGAATTGGGAAATCGAATTTATGGGAATTATTCACAAGCTGATCCCTATACCAGCTCATACTATCACCTCTCCAGGGAAAAATAGCATTTTCATAAATTGATAATCCTGTATTCGGAATTACCAGTTCTTCATCAATGCCAATAACATCTCCGTAACCTTCACATTTCGGGCAGGCTCCGTAAGGATTATTAAAACTGAACAAATGAACATTCGGTTCAAGGAAACTAATACCGTCCAGTTCAAATTTATTACTGAAATGTCTGGAACTATTATCTGAAAGTTTCTCTATAAAAAGTTCACCTTTTCCTTCAAAAAATGCTGCTTCTACAGCATCAGCTAGCCGATTATAGAAATCCTCCTCATCCTTGGTAATTATCCGGTCTACTACCAGCCAGGTGTTATCATCCTTAGCCTTTTTTAGATCGGTTTCGTCTATTCTAACTACTTTATCATCCAGTTTAATCCGGCTATAACCTTGCTGAGCCAAAATTGTGATCTTCTTTTCCAGAGATCTACCTTCTTCTACATGTATAGGTGCAAGTAGTAAAAGTTTCTCTCTTTCAGGAAAGTCTTTGATATAGTTTATAACATCTGTAACAGTATCTTTCTTTACTTCATTTCCTGAAACGGGGGAGTAGGTTCTTCCTATTCTGGCGAAAAGCAGTTTTAAATAGTCATAGATTTCAGTGGAAGTTCCAACGGTAGAACGAGGATTGGTAGAATTTACTTTTTGCTCAATGGCAATCGCCGGAGCGATCCCCTTAATATAATCAACCTTCGGTTTATTTAATCTTCCCAGGAACTGTCGGGCATAGGAGCTTAAACTCTCCACGTATCTACGCTGACCTTCAGCATACAGCGTGTCGAAAGCCAAACTGGATTTACCTGAACCTGAAAGTCCGGTAATAACCACAAGCTTATTTCTTGGGATTACTACATTAATATTTTTAAGGTTGTGCAATTTCGCACCTTTAATAATTATATTCTGCTTGGAGTCAATTTTGGATATATCTACTGTCATTCTTGATTTCTGCTAAGAAGCGCAAAGTTACTCATTATGAAGCGGGAAAGAAAGCCCATAAAAACCTATAGTATTGTTAAAATATTAAGGTTTTGTTTGCAATTGTCAATTTTATCTTGCTATATTTGAGCCATAACCTAAATCATAGTTGCCTATTAAGCACAGTTACTTTTTTAAACTAAATAACCTAACCCTCAGGAATTCCTAGTTCCTGTACATTTAAAGTAACTGTTATGAATAACACTAAGGTAACTGACGCTTCGCTCGTTTGTGATTATCTTGATGGAAATGAAAACGCACTTGGCGCCCTCATCAATCGTCACCAACATCGTATTTACAGCTTTATTTTTTCGAAAGTCTATGATAGAGATATCGCTGAAGATATTTTCCAGGACACCTTCATCAAAGTGATCCGGACTCTGAAAAGAGGGAAATACAATGAAGAAGGAAAATTTCTCCCCTGGGTAATGCGTATCGCACATAATTTAGTCATTGATCATTTCAGAAAAAATAAGAGAATGCCAAAATTTGATAATAGCGGCGACTTTAATATTTTTTCGGTATTAAGTGATGGCGATCTAAATGCAGAAAAGCAGTTAATCAAAGATCAGATAGAGTCTGATGTTAAGGAACTTATTAAGGAGCTCCCTGAAGATCAGTTAGAAGTTCTTACCATGCGTATCTATAAGGATATGAGCTTTAAGGAGATCTCAGAACGCACAGGAGTTAGTATTAATACTGCCCTTGGAAGAATGAGATATGCGCTGATAAACTTGCGTAAGATTATTGAGAAGAGAAATTTGATTTTAACAAATTAATAACGCAATATCTCCCCATTCCTATCGTTATTCTATAAAACCATCATAAAATAATACCAAATGGGGAAACTTTACTTTAAAAAACCTTCGAGAGAAGAAAAATCAAATCATCCACAACCGAAAAAAGAGACGATAGAGTTTCTTTTGAATTATTCAAAAGCTCTCAATGTAATGGAGTACAAGGAGATGAAGTTTGAAACGCTTCTGAATTAGTTTATAAAAGACCTGTAAATTAGCCTGCAGGTCTTTTTTATTTCTTTTTATCCAGGTATTCCTTAATTACACTTTTTCTTCCAACTGTTGTGGTAATTATATCTTTTTCCAGGTTCCACGCTCTTGCAGGTGAATATTGCCTGCCATACCAGATGATCTGAAGGTGAAGTTTGTTCCATAGATCCTTTGGAAATAGTCGCTTTGCATCTTTTTCAGTTTGTTTCACATTTTTTCCGTTGCTCAGGTTCCACCGATACATTAGTCTATGAATATGGGTGTCCACAGGAAATGCAGGAATATTAAAAGCTTGAGCCATTACCACACTCGCAGTTTTGTGGCCCACAGCGGGCAACTCTTCTAAAGCCTCAAAATCAGCTGGAACTTTGCCATTGTATTTTTCAATTAAAATTTTTGATAGCCCGTGAATCCCCTTGGACTTCATGGGAGATAAACCAACCGGCTTAATGATTTCGCGAATTTCTTCAACTGAAAGTTTTACCATTTTATATGGAGTATCCGCGATTTCAAATAGGATCGGTGTTATCTGGTTTACCTTAACATCTGTACTCTGAGCAGAAAGCAGGACTGCTATTAATAAGGTATATGGATCTTTATGGTCCAGCGGAATTGGAATTTCCGGGTAAATGTTATTTAACGTATCAATAACGAACTGTACCTTTTCCTGTTTGGTCATAAAGTTTTAATTTAGAGCAAAAGTAATAATTATGACAACATTGAAAGAAGGGGATAAGGCTCCCGATTTTAAAGCTGAGGACCAGGACGGGAATGAGATCAAACTTTCTGATTATAAGGGCAAGAAATTAGTTTTGTTTTTCTATCCCAAGGCCAGTACACCTGGTTGTACCGCAGAAGCTTGTAATTTAAGCGACAATTACGATGCTATGAAAAAGAAAGGATATGAGATACTTGGTGTAAGTGCTGATTCAAAGAAAAGACAGCAAAACTTCAAAAATAAGTATGATTTTAAATATCCGCTTTTAGCTGATGAAGAAAAAGAAGTGATAAATGCTTACGGAGTTTGGGGACCTAAAAAGTTCATGGGTAAGGAATATGATGGAATTCACCGAACAACTTTTATAATTGATGAAGAGGGTAAGATCGAGGAAGTGATCAAAAAGGTTAAAACCAAAGCCCACGCTGAACAGATATTAGAAGAATAAAACGTTCAGAAAGGAATACTAAAAAGGGCGGATTTTATTCGCCTTTTTTTATTTGTACTTTTTGAATTGTAGCCAGGCTATCGCAGTTTTCAATCTCAAGTTCAATAATATCTTTCTTGAAATTACCTGAAATAAAATAAATATTACAGGAATCTCTGTGCGTATCACTTTTACCGAAGTCTATATCTCCACTTTCAAATATCTGGTTAACAATTGCAGTATCAATTTTATTCTGCTGAAAAGTTTTCAGCGAATATTCTGAAAAAGCATGATCTTTAGATCTAATATTGCTAAGTACTCTCGCATTTGGAAAATAACTACAGGAAGCTCTTTTTCCACCTAGAAAGAAAATTAAAATAATAATTCCAAAAAAGAACCCCAGGCCATAGTAGACAAAGCGGTGAATCAGTTTCATATACCTAAAAGATCAATAAATTTATATCCCGATAGGAAAGATTAAACCAGTCTGCGATTGATTTGCTGGTTAAAATTCCGTGGTAAAAATACAAACCGTTGCGTAAACCACGGTCAAATCTCAGGGTATTTTCAAGGCCACCTTCTTCTCCAATGTGTAAAAGATACGGCGTGAAAATGTTACTGATTGAGAGCGAAGATGTTCGGGCATATCTTGAGGGAATATTAGGAACGCAATAATGTATTACATCGTGCCTGGTGAAAATAGGTTCATCATGCGAAGTGATTTCACTGGTCTCTACACAACCACCCATATCAATACTCACATCTATAACTACAGCTCCACGTTTCATGGATCGTACCATATCTTCAGTTACGAGGATAGGAGATCTATCTTTACCACGTACTGCGCCAATTACAACATCTGCTCTTTTCAAGGCTTTTGAAAGATTTTTTGGTTGAATTGTACTGGTGTAAAATGTATGACCAAGGCTGGATTGAATATTTCTAAGTTTAGTAAGAGAGCTGTCAAAAACTTTAATACTGGCCCCTAAACCAATTGCCGATCTTGCTGCAAATTCACCAACGGTTCCGGCACCAATAATTACAACTTCTACAGGAGGAACGCCGCTAATATTTCCAAACATCAATCCATTTCCCTCGGCATGATTACTCATGATCTCGGAAGAAATAAGAACCGATGCAGTTCCGGCAATCTCACTTAAGGCACGAACAATAGGATAACTACCATCATCATCCTTGATAAATTCAAAACCTAATGCTGTAATTCTCTTTTCAGCAAGCTTTTGAAAATATTCCTTACACTGAGTTTTAATCTGTAATGCTGAAATTAATATGGTTTGCGGATTTATAAATTCAAGCTCCTCCACGGATGGGGGCTCGATCTTTAAGATAGTAGGGCAGGAGAAGACTTTTTGGGTGTCTTTAGTGATTTCGGCACCGGCATCAGAATAATCTTTATCACTGAATCTGGCCCATTTTCCTGCTCCAGATTCAATCATGACTCTATGGCCATGAGCTGTAATCGCAGCGACTGCATCTGGACTTAAACAGATCCTTTTTTCCTGGTATGCGGTTTCTTTTGGAATTCCTATAAAAAGTTCCCCTTTTTTCTTATAGATTTCAAGGGTTTCTTCCTGTGGTATTAGCTGTTCCTTGGTAAAGGGTGACACCTGCTGTTTGCCCATATAAATAAGTTAAAGCAGTTAAATTACAACTAAATTCATAAAAAGAAGAATATAGAATTATAGTTTACGGTAGTAATCTTCGATCAAAACATTTGAGTGTCCAATATCTTCGGCTTCGTCACCTTCCTGGAAGTCTTTGATTTCTTTAAGATCTTTATCAGAAACCGGAGAAAAAACAGAGATTTCAGTTTCATCAAGTTCGGAAAGATCTAAACCATATACACGATCGAAGATTTTAATTCTAATTAAATAAACAATAGATAGAATTATAATGAAAAAAGGTGCTAAATAAATTAACTGGTTAATATCCATATAGTCTGTACTCATATAGACGTCATCATACACGACAACAACAAGTTGATAAGAATACATTGCAATTGGAATTAGGATAACATGATACCACCAATGTTTACAGGTGAAAAACCATAGTAATAAGTAAAAATAAAGGAGTTATTTTTCCCAAATATGTCCATGCGGCAGTTAGCACATCTTCATAAATATTTACTTTCGTAGGTAAAAAAAGAATTTTCCCAAACGGGCCCGTTTGGGAAAATTTCATATAAATAAAATATATAGGGTGAAAATGCTATACAAATAGCAATAAGACTACCCAGCAGAAGGAATCCTGATCGTTGATTTTTGAACAGCTTGTTGTTTGATTTCATGCTTAGTATCGTTGTCGTTTGAAGTTGAATTTACAAAAAAACTGGCTCCAAATATTGCTGCTGCGAAAAGTACTGCTTTAAGTTTCATAATTATAGGTTTTAAGATTGTTAATTCGTTTTGTTTTCTGAGATCAAACATATAACAACTTAAAATCCTGTCAGTTAAAACATTAGTCGTACCTTTGCGCCCTTTTTTCAGCCAAAAACAGGCCTGAAAATCGCAGTAAAAACTTAAAATATGTTAGGTTAAATTTATTTATAAATCGTTCAATGAATAAAATTATATTAATTGACTTTATAAAACAATTGTAAAAGTAAAAAAATTCTTACAATTAATTTTACGCCGGCAAATTTACTTTTTCACATTTCATTAACATAACTTTAACATTCTGGAATTCTCAGATTTGACCTTTAGATGCAATTTTTGGGTGTTTTCCCCCAGTAATCTTTCCACTTTTTCTGGCCATTCTATTAAATTCCACTCTCCGGAATCCAGGTAATCTTCAAATCCAATGTCTAAAGCTTCTGTATCATCATTAATTCGATAAAAATCGAAATGATAAACAGATCCTTCCTCTGACTCGTAATGGTTAACTAGTGAAAACGTAGGACTGGAGACGGTATCTTTTATACCAAGGGCTTTAACCAGCTCTTTTATAAGAGTGGTTTTACCAGCACCCATTTCGCCGTAAAAAAGCAGGGTTTTGCTTTTTGTGTTACTTAGAATATAATTAACGGCTACATCCAGTTCTTGAAGTTCGTAGATTAACTCCATAATTCAATATGTCAGATTTGGGATTGTAAATATATATAAAAAAACGACAAAGTGATTCACTTACCTGATAATCAGTTTAGTGCAAATTAAAATATTGTATTTTATCGATTATAAGTGCATTTTATCGATTATTTTGGGTTCAGGACTACAAAAGGGATTACACATTCTTCCAGAGAAATACCTCCATGTTGATAGGTATTCTTATAATAACTCACGTAATGATTAAAATTATTAGGATAGGCGAAGAACAAATCTTCTTTTGCAAAAATGTATGAACTACTCATGTTTAAAGTTGGAAGGTATACCGATTTAGGATCTTCGATTGCCAGAACCTCCTTGTTTTCATAGGTTAAACTTTTACCGGTCTTATATCTTAGGTTAAGACTGGTGTTTTTATCGCCTATTACTTTAGAAGGGTTCTTTACATTAATAGTACCGTGATCGGTGGTTATTATTAATTTAAACCCTGATTGCTGAGCTTTTTGTATTATTTCAAGTAACGGGGAATTCTTGAACCAGCTTTGAGTAAGACTTCTATAAGATTTATCGTTAGATGCCAGCTCCTTTATTACCTCCATTTCAGTCTTGGAATGGGAAAGCATGTCCACAAAATTGTAAACGACTACCGTAAGGTCATTTGATTTCTGTGTCTTAAAATTATCTACAAGTTTCTTTCCCGCTTTGAGACTGCTTATTTTATGATATTCAAATTTGAGATCTGAGCCTAGACGTTTAAGCTGCTCTGAAAGAAATTCTGCTTCATGGAGATTTTTTCCACCTTCATCTGTATCATTTTTCCAGTACTTAGGAAATAATTTTTCCATCTCACTAGGCATCAAACCTGAGAATATTGCATTCCTGGCATATTGAGTGGCTGTTGGAAGTATACTATAATAAGACTCTTCTTTTTCCTTTTTGTAGTAGGTGTTTATAATTGGTTCCAGGGTCTTCCACTGGTCATACCTCAAATTATCTACCACGATCATTAAGGTAGGCTGATCCTTTTTTAATTCCGGTAAAACTTTTTTCTTGAACAGAGTGTGAGACATTACCGGGGGTTCAGCTCCTTTTTCAAACCAGCTTTCATAATTTCTGGATATGAATTTGAAAAACTGATTATTAGCTTCCTGTTTTTGAGATTCTAAAATTTCAAACATTCCCGAATCCTCTATTTCTTCCAGCTGAATTTCCCAGTAAACAAGTTTTTGATAAAGTTCAGCCCATTCTTCATATGAATTCACTTGCGACATTTCCATCGCGATCTTTCTGAATTCCTGCTGATAATTGGAAGTTGTTTTCTCCGAAATCAGTCTTGAATGATCCAGATTCTTTTTGATGCTTAGTAAATATTTGATTGGGGTTCACGGGTTTTATAAGATAATCGGCAATTTTTGAACCGATTGCTTCCTCCATAATATATTCCTCTTCACTTTTGGTGATCATAACGATGGGAATGGTTTCTCTTTTTTCCTTGATTTCAGAAAGTGTTTCAAGACCCGTTAGTCCTGGCATATTTTCATCAAGAAAAACGATGTCAAAATTTTCCTTCTCTATCTGCTCTAAGGCTTCAGTTCCACTTTTACAAGTATGAACCTCATAATTGCGGGATTCGAGAAACATGATATGTGGTTTCAAAAGGTCGATCTCATCGTCTACCCATAATATTTTGATCTTGGTCATCTGCTTTTTGATTTTATTTTGTGAATACTATAAAAATGACTGGTTATTGAGCATGAGAAATAAGTTCTTGCGGCAGCTCACTTCATATATGTATCTTTGTTTTGAATTTTAGAAAAATATAGCTTGGCTTCGCAAACTAAACTTAAAATATTAAACGATCCAATTTACGGTTTTATTACCATTCCGAATGAGCGGATCTTTCGTATTATTGAACATCCTTACTTTCAAAGATTACGTCGTATTTCTCAAATGGGCTTGTCTTATTTGGTATATCCCGGTGCGCATCACACGAGATTTCATCATGCTTTGGGATGTGTTCATTTAATGCAAAAGCGGTTAGGGTCCTGAGATATAAGGGAGTGGAAATTTCTGAAGAGGAAGAAGAAGCTCTTCTTATTGCTATTTTGATGCATGATATTGGGCATGGACCGTTTAGTCATGCTATGGAGCATAGCCTGGTGGAAGGTGTTGATCATGAGACTATTTCACTGTTGTTTATGGAAGAAATGAATTCCAACTTTAACCAAAGTTTAACTCTTGCTATTCAGAATTTTCAAAGGTACCTATGAACGAAAGTTTATGAATCAGCTTATTTCCAGTCAGATGGATATGGATCGTCTTGATTATTTAAAAAGAGACAGTTTCTATACCGGGGCAGTAGAAGGAAATATTAATAGCGAACGGCTTATTACCATGCTAAATGTGGTCAATGATGAATTGGTCGTGGAAGAAAAGGGAATCTATTCCGTAGAAAAATTCCTCATTGGTCGAAGATTAATGTACTGGCAGGTATATCTTCATAAAACCAGTCTTGTTGCAGAACAACTTTTAATAAGAGTATTGAAAAGAGCAAAGGAACTCATTGGGCAGGGACAGCGTTTGCATGCCAGTGGTTCTTTGATGTATTTCCTGGAAAACAAGGTGACAAGAGAAGATTTTAATTCTGAAACCTTGAATATGTTTTCACGACTGGATGATAATGATGTGATCTCGGCAATGAAGGAATGGATGTATTCAGATGATTTTGTGCTGAGTAACCTTTGCGAGATGATCATTAATAGAAACCTATTAAAGGTGAAGATCAAAAAGAAGAAACCTTCTTCAGAGAAATTAGAAAAACGTTCCCTGGCACTTCAGAAGAAATATAACATTTCAGAAAAGGAAGCTTCTTATTTTGTTTTTGAAGGAGAGATAGCTAATCTTGCTTATAAAAGGGAAAAAGATAATATCAATATTTTACATAAAAACGGAAAGATCAACGATGTAGTAAAGGTTTCCGATCAATTTAATTTAAAAGCTCTTACAAATACGGTAACTAAATACTATATGTGTTACCCAAAAGTTAAAGATTAGCGCATTTTTTTTACTTTTGCCAGAATGAAGTTTACAGCAGAGCAAATAGCCGAGATATTAGAAGGCAAGGTTGAAGGCAATCCTGAAGCGGAAGTCTCGGAACTTGCTAAAATTGAAGAGGGGGGCGATGGTTCCCTGACATTCCTGAGTAATCCAAAATATACATCTTTTCTATATACCACCAATGCATCTATAACAATCGTAAACGACGATTTTGAAGTAGAGCAGCCGGTAAACACCACCTTAATTAGAGTAAAGGACGCTTATAAAGCTTTTTCAAAACTACTGGAATATTATAGCCAGGTAAAGTTGAATAAGTCTGGAATTGAGCAACCGAGTCATATTTCGGAAACTGCAAAATATGAGGAAGGTCTTTACTTAGGCTCATTTTCTTATATAGGAGATAATGTTAAGCTAGGGAAAAATGTGAAGGTTTATCCTAATGCATACATTGGTGATAATGTGAAGATTGGAAATGATGTTACTATTTTTGCAGGAGTTAAGATCTATTCTGAAACTCTTATAGGGAATGATGTAACTATTCATAGTGGGGCCGTGATTGGAGCTGATGGTTTTGGATTTAGTCCCGGAGAAACAGGAGAATATAGCAAAGTCCCACAGATTGGAAATGTTGTTATTGAAGATCATGTAGATATAGGTGCAGCCACTACAATAGACAGAGCTACCCTTGGTTCTACCGTTATACGGAAAGGGGTGAAGCTTGATAATCATATCCAGATAGCTCATAATGTAGAAATAGGAGAAAATACCGCCATAGCCGCTCAAACAGGAGTTGCAGGCTCTACCAAAATTGGTAAGAATTGTCTTATTGGCGGGCAGGTCGGCATTGCCGGCCATTTAACTATTGGCGATCGGGTGAAGATCCAGGCTCAGTCAGGAATTGGTAGGGATATCAAGGATGATGAAATGTTGCAGGGATCTCCGGCGATAGGATATAGTGACTATAATAAGTCTTACATACATTTTAAGAATTTGCCTCAAACAATGAACAAATTACACCAACTAGAAAAAAAAATAAATAATGGCTGATAGAATTTCGAAGCAAAGAACCATTCAGGAGGAGATTTCTCTTGAAGGTGTTGGCCTGCATACAGGGAAAAAAGTAAAATTAACTTTTAGACCTGCACCCGAAAACACCGGTTATGTTTTTAGAAGAACTGACCTTGAGGGAAGCCCGGAAGTAGAGGCAGACGTAAGTTACGTGGTAAATACACAGCGAGGGACTAACCTTGATAAAAATGGAATTACTATTCAAACATCAGAGCATGTACTTGCTGCCTGTGTAGGTTTAGAGATAGATAACCTTTATTTAGATTTAGATGCATCGGAGCCTCCTATAATGGATGGGTCTTCAAAGTTCTTCGTGGAAGCTTTGGAAAAAGCGGGAACTGTGGAACAGGATGCAGATAGGGAAGAATATGTTGTAGATCAGATTATCTGCTACCGTGATGACAACGGGAGTGAAATAATTGCCATGCCTGCAGATGAATATCAGGTAACTACTATGGTTGATTTTGGGACTAAAGTACTTGGAACCCAAAATGCTTCTATAGAGCATCTTTCTGAATTTAAAACTGAAATCGCTGATGCAAGAACCTTCAGTTTTTTGCATGAAATTGAAACATTATTGGAACATGGCCTTATTAAAGGTGGAGATCTTAATAATGCCATTGTATATGTAGATAAAGAGATTAATGAAGAAACCCTGAAAAAACTTAGAGTAGCTTTTAATAGGGATGAGATTTCAGTAAAACCAAATGGAATATTAGATAATCTTACGCTGCATTACCCTAATGAAGCAGCGAGACATAAACTTCTTGATGTACTTGGAGATGTAGCTTTAGTGGGAACCCGAATAAGAGGAAAGATCATTGCTACAAAACCCGGCCATCATGTTAACACTGAATTTGCAAAAAAGCTGGCAAAAGTAATCAAAGCTGAAAAAAGGAATAATGTACCTAAAATAGACCTCTCACAACCACCTTTAATGGATGTGAATGACATTATGGATACACTTCCGCATAGATCGCCGTTCTTATTAGTAGATAAGATCTATGAGCTTACAGATTCTCATGTTATCGGGATGAAAAATGTAACCATGAACGAACCGTTCTTTGTAGGGCATTTTCCTGGGAAACCAGTAATGCCCGGAGTATTGCAGGTTGAGGCAATGGCTCAAACCGGAGGAATTCTGGCCTTAAAATCTGTTCCTGATCCTGAAAATTATCTAACCTTCTTTATGAAAATTGATAATGTGAAGTTCAAAAGGCAGGTTGTTCCGGGTGATACACTTATTTTCAAGCTTGAACTACTGGCGCCAATAAGAAGAGGTATATGCCAGATGCAAGGTTATGCCTATGTAAATGGGCAACTTGCCACTGAAGCCGTTTTAATGGCACAAATAGTAAAATCAAAATAAAAATTATGAACCAACCTTTAGCATATGTACATCCGGGAGCTAAAATTGCCAAAAATGTGGTAATTGAGCCTTTCGCGACGATACATAATAATGTAGTGATTGGAGAAGGTACCTGGATTGGTTCCAATGTTAGTATAATGGAAGGTGCTCGCATCGGGAAAAATTGTAGTATTTTTCCAGGTGCAGTGATTTCTGCTGTTCCACAGGATAAAAAATTTAACGACGAAGATACTTTAACGGTTATTGGAGATAACACAACCATAAGAGAGTGTGTTACCATTAACAGAGGAACTACAGATAGAATGAAAACGGTGATCGGTAATAATTGCTGGATCATGGCTTATTGCCATATTGCTCACGATTGCATCGTAGGTGATAACTGTATTTTTTCGAATAATAGTACACTTGCAGGTCATATTAATGTTGGAGAACATGTGATACTTGCAGGAATGGCCGCAATTCAACAGTTTTGTAGTATTGGAAAGCATGCATTTGTTACCGGGGGATCTTTGGTTAGAAAAGATGTCCCTCCATTTGTGAAAGCAGGTAGGGAACCTTTAAGTTATGTAGGTATTAACTCTATTGGTTTACGTAGAAGAGGATTTTCTACGGAAAAGATCAGGGAGATCCAGGATATTTACAGAATTTTATACCAGAAAAATTATAATAACTCGCAGGCTGTAGCTATTATTGAAGCTGAAATGCAGGCAACGGCAGAAAGAGACGAAATATTAGAATTTATTAAAAACTCACAGCGTGGTATCATGAAAGGATACTTCAGCTCAAACTAATTAAAGAATGGCATCAACTAGCGATATTAGAAACGGACTTTGTATTCGATACAACCACGATATTTATAAAATTACTGAATTTCTTCATGTAAAGCCTGGAAAAGGTCCGGCTTTCGTAAGAACGAAGCTAAAAAGCGTTACTACTGGAAAAGTTCTTGAAAACACTTTTTCTGCAGGGCATAAAATTGAAGATATTAGGGTGGAAACTCATAAATTTCAATTCCTGTATGAAGACGGTGAATTCTGGCATTTTATGAATGTTGAGGATTATACTCAGATAAGACTTACTGAAAATGCTTTGGATATGCCAAAGCTTTTAAAGGAAGGAGAGGTTGTTACGATCCTTATTAATACTGAGGATAATATGCCTCTTTCAGTTGATATGCCTGCGAGTGTTGTTCTTGAAGTTACACATACAGAACCTGGAGTTAAAGGAAATACTGCAACTAACGCAACAAAACCCGCGACCGTAGAAACCGGTTTTGAAGTAAATGTGCCTTTATTTATTAATGAAGGAGATAAGATCAAGATCGAAACAGATAAAGGGACTTACAAGGAAAGAATTAAAGAATAAGAATTTTCTATGAAATTTCCTCGCAAACATTCTCTAAAAGAAATTGCAGCCATAATCGATTGTGATTACGTAGGTGATGATAATTTCCCTGTGCAGGGGATGAATGAGATACACGTTGTTACTCCCGGTGATATCGTTTTTGTGGATCATCCAAAATACTATGATAAAGCATTAGCATCGGCCGCGACCATTGTTCTTATCAACAAAGAAGTGGAATGTCCGGAAGGAAAAGCTCTTTTAGTTTCAGACGATCCATTCAGGGATTTCAATAAATTAACCCGACATTTCAAACCTTTCCAGCGATTGAATGATCTCATTTCAGAATCAGCGGAAATTGGAGAAGGTTCAGTTATTCAGCCAAATGCTATCATTGGCAATCATGTGAAAATTGGAAAGAATTGTTTGATTCAGTCCAATGTTACTATTGGTGATAATTGTATTGTGGGAGATAATGTAATTATTCACAGTGGAACTGTGCTTGGCGGCGATGCTTTCTATTACAAGAAAAGGCCTGAAGGCTTTGATAAATTGCTTTCTGGTGGTAGAGTAGTGGTGAAGGATAATGTTGAAATTGGCACAAATAATTCTATAGACCGCGGAGTTACGGGTGATACGATTATCGGTGAAGGTTCAAAACTTGATAATCTTATCCAAATAGGTCACGATACGGTTATTGGAAAGAATTGTTTACTTGCCTCTCAGATCGGGATCGCCGGATGTGTAGTGGTAGAAGATGATGTAACTATTTGGGGCCAGGTTGGTATAAGGAGTGATGTAACCATCGCGAAAGGTACTGTTTTAATGGCTCAGTGCGGGGTTTCAAAAGATACTGAACCTAATACTACCTATTGGGGCACACCTTTTGGAGAGGTGAGAACAAAACTTAAAGAATATGCGGCGATCAAGAGATTGCCCGAGATTGTAAAAAAAATAAAATAATATTTACTATGGGTTTAAAAACTAAAGAAGCTGTTGAAAGATTCTATGAATCCAATTTCTATAAAGACCAGGAAGTGTTGAAAAGTTATCTTCATCCGGAAGTTGAACTTTCATGGTATGGAACAACCGGTCTCAAAAAATTAAACCTACAGGAAATAGCTGAAATTAGTAAGGAATTAGCAGCGTCTTATGAATCTTTACGCGCAGAGGTGGAAAAGATCGTGGCTAAAAAGGATAATGCAGCTATCCATTTTACGTATTACGTGCGAACGATTGAAAATCCTGAAGAAGAGATGCCATTAGCTCACTTTATCGCGCTGTGGGAAATGAAAGATGGGAAACTTTATAAAGGAGTTCAGATTAGTCAGCTTGGCGAAGAGGTGGAAGAGAGTCCCTGGGAATAAATCGATTCCTTTAAATAATTTAGCCCTCTTTTTAGAGGGTTTTTATTTTTAAATTCATTCTATGTTTGTAGAATTAAATATTTTATTCTACATTTGTAGAGTAAATAATTAAAATATGGAACTTTCAAATTCAGAAGAGCAATTAATGCAGATCCTTTGGAAGAAGGAAAAAGCTTTTATGAAAGATCTGGTAGAAGCTTATCCAGATCCCAAACCAGCCCTTACAACTGTAGCAACTCTACTGAAGCGTATGCAGGATAAAAATTTTGTTGGCTATGTTCAGATTGGGAGGTCGCGGGAATACTTTCCCAAAGTAAGCAAGAAGAACTATTTTTCTAAACAGATGAATGGGATGATTAAAAGCTTTTTTAATAATTCTGCTTCTCAGTTTGCCTCCTTTTTTACAGAAGAATCAGATTTATCTGAAAAGGAACTTATAGAACTCCGGAAACTTATAGATGAAAAGATAAAAAGTAAGTAAAATGTTGGAATACGTTATAAAATCGGGCTTATGCTTACTAGTGCTTTTCAGCTTCTATAAACTTTTTTTGGAAGGAGAAAGGTTCCATAGGATAAAAAGAGTTTACTTATTAGGAGCTTTAGGAATATCCCTGGTACTTCCATTGATTACAATTACGTATCAAACAGAAGTTGCATTTACTGAAACTGGGCATTTTGTCCCAATATCAGAGGTTACCGGGGCCGGTGAAACATCTGAGATCGATTGGTTGAAAGAATTATTACCGGCAATACTTTTAGTCAGCTATTTTATCGGCTTTTCAATATTCGCCTTTAGATTTTATAAAAATTTGAGGTCATTAATTTCTGAGGCAAGGAGTAATGAGCAGCTTAAAAACTTTAACTATATCTATGTCCTGCTTGGTAAAAAGTTAGATCCATATTCTTTTTTCCAGTATATATTTCTGAATAAGAAAGAGTTTAAGAATAATACTATTTCCAGGGCAGTAATTGAGCATGAAAAAGCTCATGTAGATCAAAAACATTCTCTGGATCTACTCTTACTAGAACTTATTCATGTAATATTCTGGTTTAACCCGGTATTTATTTTCATCAAAAGGTCGGTTAAACTGAATCATGAGTTTCTTGCTGATGATTGTGTTATCAAGAAGAATTTCAGTCCGCTGGAATATTCAAACATTTTATTTCAATACAGTTCGGGGCATCATCACAATTCACTATCGAGCCCCATAAGTCATTCATTAATCAAAAAACGAATTATTATGATTACAAAGAGTTTTTCGCTTAAGCGATTGTTACTTAGGTCGTTGATCTTCCTTCCTGTATTGGGAGGTTGCCTATACCTTTTCAATGAAGAAATAGTAGCAAAACCGGTTTATACAACTGAAAAAACGACTGTACCTTCTGAAATAATTGAGGTGCCTTTCGAGAAACAAAGATCAGATTTTATTGCAAATTCTCAATCTAAATTACAGGAACCCAGTTTAAAGATTACCGTGCAGGGTGAAAAGGTTTGGGTAAATGATAAAAAAACCGAAATAAGAGATTTTGCTAAAACAATAGATGCGATGACTTCTGGGCTTAAGGAGGAAGAGCTGAAGGATCTTAACATCCATATGAAAACCAGTAATTCTGATCACAATTTTATGGAAAACCTGAATAGAGAATTTGCTAAAACCAGGTTATCTAAGGTGACAGGTAGGGGGATTTTACCGCCACCGCCGCCAAAGCCTCCTAAACCTGGAGAAGTTCCCTCGCCTCCAGAAGTTAATGATGAGATTATAAACCTGCCACCTCCTGCACCGCCTAAGGCTTCACCTGTTGCCAATCCTGGAGAAGCTGAAACTGTTCATAGAGAAAGAGCTAAGGAATGGAAACGTTTAAAAGATGAACAGAGAAAGGTAATTAAAGAGGAGCAAAGGAAGATCAGGGAGATTGAACAACAATTACAGCAAGATGAAAAACTTACTGAAGCCGAGAAGAATAAATTACTTCGCGAAGTAGAAAGAAAAGAGGCTGAAAGTCAGCGAAAAATAAATGATATCGAGAGAAAACGAATGGCAATCGAAAGAGAGCATATGGCCATGGAAAGAAAACAAATGGAAGCTGAAAGAAAACATATGAATGTTCCAGCACCGCCGCCACCTCCCCATAAGAAAAGTGTTCTCTCAAAATATCCCAGGGACGCTGTTTATTATTTAAATGATGAAGAGATCAGTTATGAAAAGGCGATGGAAATAATCAAACAGGACAAAGCCATACAGGTTGATATCCGGAAAAATTCTGAGAATATTGATGTGGTTAAAATTTATATTTAACGAGATATACAAAAATCTATAAGCCGGGAATTCCCGGCTTATTTTTTAAAGTATCAGCACTATTCATATTTAAAGGTTATTTCAGAGGGTTAAAGCTTTAATAAACTTGGAAAAAGCTTTTAACTTTTATATTTAAAAACATACTTTTGTAATCCAAAATTCAAAAGACACTTATGAGCGTTTTAGTCAATAAAGATTCTAAAGTAATCGTGCAGGGTTTTACAGGAAGTGAAGGAACTTTCCATGCCGAGCAGATGATAGAATATGGTACAAATGTAGTTGGTGGTGTAACTCCGGGTAAAGGAGGACAAAAACACCTTAATAAACCTGTTTTTAATACTGTATCTGATGCAGTTGAGCAAACGGGAGCAGATGTATCCATCATTTTTGTACCGCCGGCATTTGCCGCTGATGCGATTATGGAAGCTGCCGATGCAGGTATTAAAGTTATTATCACTATTACTGAAGGTATTCCGGTTGCCGATATGGTAAAAGCTTCAGATTATATTAAAGATCGTGATTGTAGACTAATTGGTCCTAACTGTCCCGGAGTTATCACTCCTGGTGAGGCTAAAGTTGGTATTATGCCAGGTTTTGTATTCAAAAAAGGAAAAGTAGGGATTGTTTCTAAATCAGGAACTCTTACCTATGAAGCAGCAGATCAGGTTGTAAAACAGGGTCTTGGGATTACTACTGCGATAGGAATTGGTGGAGATCCTATTATTGGAACTACTACTAAAGAAGCTGTTGAGTTGTTAATGAACGATGACGAGACTGAATGTATCGTTATGATCGGTGAGATTGGTGGTCAGTTAGAAGCAGATGCAGCTCAGTGGGTAAAGCAAAACGGAAATAAAAAGCCGGTTATTGGATTTATCGCTGGTGAAACTGCTCCTGCAGGACGTACAATGGGACATGCTGGTGCGATCGTTGGAGGTAGCGAAGATACTGCTCAGGCTAAGAAGAAGATCCTTAAAGAGAACGGAATTCACGTTGTAGACTCTCCTGCTGAAATTGGTAAGAAAGTAGCTGAAATTCTTAATTCTTAAGATAACTTCATATTTATATATTAAAATCCCTTATTCCTTGAATGAGGGATTTTTTATTTGTGTAAACCTTTCGCTTTCAGGAATGAAATAAGTTCTTTGGGATGATCGGTCTGTACAAAATCTACCGGCTTTATTTTAAGTAGTTCTTCAAAACCTTCCTTACCATTTTCTTGCATTCTGTCATATTTCCCCAAGGAATTTACCCAGACAGATACTCCTTTTAAATTTAGATTATGTAAAGTTCTTCGGCTATAAGGACGATAATAAAGCTGGATTAAATCAATATAATCATGACTTAGAGCTTGCCGGATCTTCCTGGAACTAAAAGCTACTGGCATGATTTTGATATTTTTATTCTTTTGATATAAAATCGGTATCAATCGAGGATCCTTAACGTTGAAAAATATAAATTCTTCCATTTCATGTTTCTCGATGAGCTCATAGGAGTAAAGCATAGCCTGGATATCATCGATTTTGAAATCTATATTTAAAATGATTTGTCCCTTAGCTGCCTGAAGAAATTCTTCAAGGCCTGGAATTTTCTCGTTCGTTTCCTTTTCATTAAAAAGCAGATTAAATTCTTTTAGTTCAGCTAAACTGAAATTTTTAACCTCACCTTTACCATTTGTAGTACGATCTATACGTGAATCATGTATAACAACAAGTTTACTGTCTTTAGTTCGGCGGATATCAAGCTCAACAATATCGATCCCATCATTTATACTTTGACTTAAAGCAGCTATTGAATTTTCCGGATAGTCTCGATGAGAGCCTCTATGAGCGGCGACCAGAACTTCTTCTTTTGCAGGATAATCATCAAAATTACCATAATTGTAAGCCTGAAAAATATACAGGCTCATATCCAGGAGAAGAAAGACGAGAAGGAAGCCATTTTTTTTCATGACAAACTATTCTGGAAAACATTCAATACTAGAAATGATTAGTGGAAAAGGTAGTCTTATTAAATTTAAGAATTTTGCATTAAAAAGATCATTTAAATAAAAGATTGATTTTCGAATTGGATAATGGGGCAGTCTAACTTCGGCTTTATTTTTATTTAATGCCTATTAGGTTTTGTTATATTTGGAAAGTCAATTAACCAGGATCAAATAATATGAAATGAGCCATAATGAAATTTCTATATAAATCTAAATGACTTTTGGCGAATTGCATCTGACCGATTAAAAACAAATAAATATAAACGGATGAAATTATTAGAAGGAAAAAATGCTATAATTACAGGCGGTAGTCGTGGAATTGGAAAGGGTATCGCGCAGGTTTTTGCTCAGCATGGAGCAAATGTTGCTTTTACTTATAATTCCTCTTCACAATCTGCTGAGGAACTTGCAAAAGAATTAGAAAGTACAGGAGTAAAGGCGAAAGCTTACCAGTCTAACGCTGCAAGTTTTAAAGAATCTCAGGAATTGGTAGATAAAGTAGTGGAAGATTTTGGTTCTGTTGATATTGTAGTAAATAATGCCGGAATTACGAAAGATAATCTTCTAATGAGAATGAGTGAAGAAGACTTTGATAAGGTTATCGAAGTGAATTTGAAGTCTATTTTTAACATGACCAAAGCTGTTCAACGTACTATGTTGAAGCAGCGTAGTGGAAGTATTATAAATATGAGTTCTGTAGTGGGAGTTACCGGTAATGCAGGTCAGTCTAATTATGCAGCATCAAAGGCCGGAATTATTGGCTTTTCTAAATCTATGGCACAAGAATTAGGTTCACGTAATATTAGAACCAATGTTATTGCTCCCGGTTTTATTGAAACTGAAATGACCGAAAAGCTGGATGAGAAGACTGTGCAGGGTTGGAGAGATGCTATTCCATTAAAAAGAGGAGGGAAGCCTGAAGATATTGCGAACGCATGCGTTTACCTGGGCAGTGACCTTAGTTCTTATGTTACCGGCCAGGTTATTCATGTAGATGGCGGAATGCATACCTAGGTCTTTGTTGTTAAGTTAGAATATGAAATTATTCTATTTAATTCTTAACTTCACCATTCTAACTTTGATGAATGGAGATTAATACAGTTATATATATAGCCCTGGCACTTTTTGTAGCGCTGGGGTTTTCTTTTTTTCAATATCTCTATCGTAAAAACCATAAGGCTGGAAAAGATTACATCTTTTTTGCTTTAAGGGCTTTGGTTGTTTTCCTGGTCCTTTTGCTTCTCATCAATCCTAAGATCACTTCTATAGAATATGAAGTGGAGAAACCTGAACTGGCTATTTTATTAGATAACTCACAATCTGTTTCCTATTTGGAACAGGAAGACCGAATAAAAGAGTTAAATACGCTTCTTGAGGAAAATAAAGAGATCCGGGATAAGTTCAATATCAACAAATTAATTTTCGGTGATAAACTAAGTTTATCAGACAGTCTTAATTTTTCTGAATCCCAGACGAATATTTACGAAGCCCTCTCTGAAACTGAAAATATGTTTTCCAGCGACCAGTCTGCTGTAGTGTTGCTAACCGACGGTAATCAAAGCCTGGGTAGAGATTTTAGATATTTTAAAAAGAAACCCGGAATAGAAATTTTCCCGGTAGTTGTTGGGGATACCACTACCTATAAAGATCTAAGTATAGAAAGGATCAATTCAAATCGTTATGCTTATCTCAAAAACAGGTTTCCTGTAGAGATGTTTTTAAGCTATACCGGAGATGAAAAAGTAGCTGCTAAACTGAATATTAAGTCGGGTGATAGAATTATTTATTCTGAAAATATTGAGTTTACTCAAGATTCGAAATCTAAAATCGTTCGTACAGATCTTCCGGCAAATTCATTGGGTATTAAAACCTATAGTGTAGAAATTGAAGGAATTCCGAAGGAAAAAAACATTTTGAATAACCGTCAAAAATTTGCTGTTGATGTGATAGATGAAAGAACTTCAGTTCTAATTTTAAGTGATATTTCGCATCCCGATCTTGGTGCTTTTAAAAAAAGTGTAGAAAGTAACGAACAAAGATCAGTAGATATTAAATACTTAGATGATGAAAATTTACAATTACCTGATTATCAATTAATAGTATTATATCAATTAAACAGAAAGTTCAATAATATTGTTTCTGAAATTCTTGAAAAGAAATATAATTACCTGATCGTCACCGGAACTGAAACTGATTGGAATTACCTGAATTCTCTTAGATTGGGTTACACCCGGAAGGTGACAAATCAGCCGCAGGAAATTTTCCCCGTTTACAATCCTACTTTTGCCTCATTTCAATTTGAGGATATAGGATTTGAGGATTTTCCTCCTTTACTTGACAGGTTTGGTCCAATAGAGTTTGAAAACAATCAGTACAATATTATGCTTACCCAGGAAATACAGGGAGTAAAGACTGGAGAACCATTAATGGGTATTTCTCAGAATTCACCAAAGTCAGGTTTTATATTTGGAGAAGATATTTGGAGATGGAGGGCTAAGTCTTATTTAGATGCTAAATCATTTCAGGCTTTTGATGATTTCCTCGGAAAACTGATTCAGAATTTATCTTCCAATAAGCAAAGACAAAGATTGACTGTAGACTCAGATAATTTCTATTATGGAAATCAGAACGTGATTATTACTGCTCAGTATTTTGATGAAAATTATGAGTTTGATGCCGGAAAAAACTTAAAAATAACGGTTGAAAATGATGAAAGCGAAGAGAGTTTTACGTCAGACCTGGTATTAAAAAATAACTTTTATGAATTCGATGCGGGAGATCTGCCGGCTGGAGATTATTCATATGTCCTGCAGGTGGATGGAATGAATCTTTCAAAAACCGGTAAATTTGAAGTGATTGATTATAATACTGAACAACAATTTGTGTCTGCTAACCTGTCTGGCATGAAAGCCTTTGCGATGAATAATGAAACCGAATTATTTTATCCCAACCAAATAGAGGATTTGATCAATAATTTGCTAAAAAATGATAAACTAAAGCCTGTTCAAAAAAGCCACGAAAAAACCGTACCTTTGATTGACTGGTATTACCTGCTGTTTATTCTGATTATTATTCTTGCCGCTGAGTGGTTTTACCGAAAGTATTTAGGACTAATTTAAACTTCAATTTTATATATGGAAAGATTACCTAAAATTGGCATACCACTATTTATTGGTATTGTCATCTTAATAATTTTTATAGCCAAGTCAACAGTTACAATAGACTCGGGTGAAGCCGGTGTTTTATACCGAACCTTTGATGAAGGGGTTGTAACCGATGAACCGCCCTTGTCAGAAGGATTTCATTTTGTAGCTCCCTGGAACAAGGTATTTGTTTATGAGGTACGCCAACAGTCTCTAGATGAAGAAATGACTGTTCTTTCTTCAAATGGACTGGAGATATCTTTAGATGCTTCAGTTTGGTTTCAACCAGAATATGAAGTTCTTGGAAAACTACATCAGGAGAAAGGAGAGGCGTATATCCAGCGTTTACTTCAGCCTGCCATTCGTTCAGCAACCAGAGCAGTGGTAGGTAGGTATAATCCGGAGCAGCTTTACGCGAGTAAAAGGGAAGCCATTCAAAAGGAGATTTTTGATGAAACCAATCTTTTGCTTGAAGAACAGTACGTCCAGGTAAATGAAGTTCTGGTTAGAGATGTTTCTCTGCCTTCTACAATTAAAGAGGCTATTGAAAGAAAACTAAGACAGGAGCAGGAGTCTTTAGAGTATGAATTTAGATTGACCAAAGCAGAGCAGGAAGCAGAACGTCAGCGTATCGATGCTGAAGGTAAAGCGACCGCTAACCGCATTTTAAGTGAATCTTTAACAGATAAAGTTCTAAAGGAAAAAGGAATTCAGGCCACCATAGAATTGGCTAAATCTCCCAATGCGAAGGTAGTAGTGATAGGTTCTGGTGATGAAGGGATGCCGATTATTCTAGGCAATAACTAATAAACAAATCTTAAAAAATAAATTTCAGGTTTCATTTCTGAAATTTTTAATTAGATTTGAACTCACAATGAGAAAATATACAGTACATCATCATCATTATTCAACCCACGCTCAGGCGAGGTGTTTGTGATATGTTGTAACTATAACTAAAATATCATGACCCGTTTGAGCAATCAAACGGGTTTTTTTATTTCAAACCGCCAATAAATATTATGAGTAAAGAAAAATTAAGAATTGCAGTTCAAAAATCAGGTCGCCTCTTTGAGGATTCCATTAGTATTTTAAAAGATGCCGGAATATCTATAGATAATGGGAAAGAGCAGTTAAAAGCTTCTTCAAGAAATTTCCCTCTGGAAGTCATGTATCTTCGAAATGGGGATATTCCTCAATACCTTAGAGATGGGGTGGTAGATGTTGCCATTATAGGTGAAAATGTACTTATAGAAAAAGGCCAGGACATTATTCGTGGTGAAAAGCTGGGCTTTTCTAAATGCAGGGTTTCCTTAGCGGTCCCAAAGTCATTTAATTATACCGATATTAAGGATCTGGACGGCTTGAAGATCGCCACTTCTTATCCTAATACCGTGAATGAATTTCTTAAAGAGAAAGGTATCTCAGCTGATCTGCATATTATTAATGGTTCGGTAGAGATCGCGCCTAATATTGGTCTTGCAGATGCTATTTGCGATATCGTTTCCAGCGGAAGCACCCTGTTTAAAAACGGG
This sequence comes from uncultured Flavobacteriaceae bacterium, assembly GCA_963779835.1. Classification (GTDB taxonomy): domain Bacteria; phylum Bacteroidota; class Bacteroidia; order Flavobacteriales; family Flavobacteriaceae; genus Christiangramia. Next base: position 44,962 of record CAVZZT010000002.1, on the reverse strand, counting down.
TTGAAGGAAGTGGAAGTAATGCTGAAAAGTGAAGCTGTTCTGGCTATTTCTCCTCAGATATCCGAAGGAAGAAAAACAATTCTTGAAAAGCTGCAATTCAGAATGAAATCTGTATTGAATGCGAGGACTTCCAAGTATATTTTAATGAATGTTCCTAACGAAAAACTTGAAGATGTGATAAAGTTATTACCTGGAATGAGGAGTCCCACGGTATTGCCTCTTGCTGAAGAGGGGTGGAGTTCTGTGCACACGGTTATTAATGAAGAACGTTTCTGGGAAGTTCTGGATCAACTTAGAGAATTTGGAGCAGAAGGTATCCTGGTAGCACCAATTGAAAAAATGGTAATTTAAAAACTGCTGAAAATTTAGATTATGAATAAGATTTTAAACCCAACCAAAGCAGACTGGCCTGAGATTCTGAAAAGACCTACGCAAACGGTTGCTGATATTGAGCAAACCGTGAACCAGATCTTCGAGGAGATAAAAGTAAAGGGAAACGCTGCAGTTGCCAAATATACAGAGCTCTTCGACGGAATTAAGTTAGATGAACTAAAGGTTTCTGAGACCGAAGTTCAGAATGCAGAAAAAGAGATCTCAGAGGAGTTGAAAACTGCTATTAAACTAGCTAAATCCAATATTGAAAAATTCCACGCTGCGCAGAAAACAGAGAGGGTAAGTGTTGAAACTACCAATGGTGTTAGTTGCTGGCAGGAGAAAAAAGCGATCCAGAAAGTTGGGCTTTATATTCCCGGAGGAACTGCGCCATTATTTTCTTCAATTTTGATGCTTGCCATTCCCGCGAATCTTGCTGGTTGCGAAGAAATTGTCCTATGTACGCCTCCAGACAAAGAAGGAAATGTGAATCCGGCAATTCTTTATGCTGCTGAATTATGTGGAGTAACCCAGATCTTTAAAATAGGCGGGATCCAGGCTATTGGTGCCATGACTTTCGGAACAGAGGATGTTCCACAGGTGTATAAGATATTTGGTCCTGGAAATCAATTCGTTACTGTGGCTAAGCAACTTGCTACAAAATATCAGGTGGCGATAGATATGCCGGCAGGACCTTCAGAATTGCTTGTTTTTGCCGATGATTCAGCTAATGCAGCCTATGTTGCTTCAGACCTTTTAAGTCAGGCCGAGCATGGTAAGGATAGTCAGGTGATCATGGTTTCAACTTCAGAAGACTTGATCAATAAGGTTTCAGATGAGATCGAAGCTCAGATAAAAGATCTTCCCAGAAAGGAGATTGCAGATAAAGCAATAGAGAATTCCAGACTTATTTTGGTTAATTCCAATGAAGAGGCCCTTGAAATGATCAATGAATATGGTCCGGAACATTTTATTATCTGTTCAGAAAATGAAGAATACTTTGTAGAAGGAGTAAGAAATGCAGGTTCTGTATTTATAGGGAATTTCACCCCTGAAAGTGCCGGAGATTACGCTTCCGGAACAAATCACACTTTGCCAACGAATGGTTATGCCAAGCAATATAGCGGAGTAAACCTGGATAGCTTTATGAAGACGATCACTTTTCAGAAAATATCAGAAGAGGGAATTAAAGAAATAGGACCATCTATTGAGTTAATGGCAGAAGCGGAAGGGCTACAGGCTCACAAAAATGCCGTAAGTCTTAGATTAAAAGATTTAAAATAAATGAAGGATTTTGACTTAACTAAACTGGTTCGCTCTAATGTAGCGGTTTTAAAGCCTTATTCTTCAGCCCGGGATGAATTTAAAACCCAAGGGCAGGATATGATATTTTTGGATGCCAATGAAAATCCTAATAATAATGGTTTGAATCGGTATCCGGATCCGCAGCAATGCATGGTTAAAGAAAAGCTTTCTGAAGTTCGCGATATCGCCCCTAAGAACATCCTGTTGGGAAATGGGAGTGATGAAGTATTAGATCTTATTTTCCGCGCTTTCTGTGTGCCCGGGAAGGACAATGTGATCACGCTTCCTCCGACTTATGGCATGTATAAAGTGCTTGCCGATATTAATAATATCGAGAATAGAGAGGTGTACCTGGATCACGAATTTGAGCCGGATGTTACGGCTATTTTAAATAAGGTAGATCCTCATACCAAAATGATTTTTCTTTGTTCGCCCAATAACCCTTCAGGGAATTCTTTTGATGAAAATAAAGTGAGTAGCATTCTGGATAATTTCGCCGGACTTGTAGTTATTGATGAAGCTTATATTGATTTTTCTGAAAAGGAGAGCTGGTTGAAAAAGCTGGAATATTTTCCGAATCTAATCGTAACTCAGACATTTTCAAAAGCGTTTGGTTTGGCGGGAATCAGGCTTGGTGCACTTTATGCTTCCGAAGAAATTATTTCGGTTTTAAATAAGATAAAGCCACCTTATAATGTAAATCAACAAACTCAGCATCAGGCCCTAAAGAGTCTTTCTGATTTGGATAAAATAAAATCACAAATATCTGATTTACTGTACGAAAGAAACACTTTATCTAAACAATTACTTGAGGTAAATTTTATTTCTAAAATTTATAAATCTGATGCTAATTTTCTACTTCTGGAAGTGGATGATGCAAATAAAAGATATGATGAATTATTAGCAAAAGGGATCGTAATTAGAAATAGAAGCAATCAGCCATTATGTGAAAACTGCCTGAGAATTACCATAGGGACCAAAGAAGAGAACAGTCAATTAATTAAAGCAATTAAAGAATTAGATAATGAATAAAGTATTATTTGTAGATCGTGACGGGACATTGATTCACGAGCCGGAAGACTATCAGATAGATAGTTTAGATAAGCTTGAATTTTATCCTGAAGTATTTACATATCTGGGTAAAATTGCCAAAGAACTGGATTACGAGATCGTGATGGTGACCAATCAGGATGGATTGGGAACCGATAGCTTTCCAGAAACTGATTTCTGGCCTATTCAGAATTTTATAATAAAGACCTTTGACAATGAAGGTGTTGAATTCAGCGATGTTTTAATAGACAGAACCTTTGCCAGGGAAAATGCTCCTACAAGAAAGCCAAATACCGGATTGCTTCAGAAGAAATTTATTGATAACCAGGATTACGATCTTGCGAATTCCTTTATGGTAGGGGACAGGCTTACAGATATAGAGTTTGCTTTAAACTTTGGTGGAAAAGGGATTTTTATAGATAACCATGAAGATCTTGCTCATGATGAAGTTGAGAATGACAAGTCTGAAGTGGAAAAGCATATCGCGCTTAAAACCAAATCCTGGAAAGAGATCTATGAATTTCTAAAGCTTCAGGATAGAACAGCTTCCATTGAACGAAAGACCAACGAAACAGATATAAAAATTGAATTAAATCTTGACGGAACCGGCAAAAGTGATATAAGTACCGGTATTGCCTTTTTTGATCATATGTTAGATCAACTAGCACGCCACGGACATATGGATCTTAAAATCCAGGTAAAGGGTGATCTGGAGGTTGACGAACACCATACTATTGAAGACACGGCAATTGCACTGGGGGAAGTATTTAGTAAAGCTCTTGGTAATAAGCTGGGGATAGAAAGATATGGATTCTGTTTACCTATGGATGATTGTCTTGCTCAGTCTGCAATTGATTTTGGCGGAAGGAACTGGCTTGTTTGGGAAGCAGATTTTAGTAGGGAGATGATAGGAAAGATGCCTACAGAAATGTTCTACCACTTCTTTAAGTCATTTACAGATGGAGCTAAGGCTAATCTAAATATAAAAGCTGAAGGTAAAAATGAGCATCATAAGATCGAAGCTATTTTTAAAGCCTTCGCAAAAGCTATAAAAATGGCCGTAAAAAGAGATGCAGAAAAAATGATTTTACCATCTACAAAAGGAATGCTATAAAGAAGTAAGATTTTAGAAGTGAGAAGTTAGAAAATTCATTTTCGCTTTTAACTCCTACAATAATTGATATGGAAAAGGAACAAAAAATAGTAATTATAGATTACGGTGCAGGAAATATCCAGAGTATCAAATTTGCAATTAAAAGGCTTGGTTTTGAGGCTGAGCTAAGCAGTGATGTATCAGAAATAAGGAGTGCAGATAAAGTTATATTCCCAGGTGTAGGTGAAGCAGGCAGTGCCATGAAAATGCTTAGGTCTACAGGTTTAGATGAGATCATTCCAACGCTTACTCAACCCGTTTTGGGAATATGTCTCGGGATGCAATTGATGTGTAATCATTCTGAAGAAGGGAATACCAAAGGGCTGGGCATTTTTGATGCTGAAGTAAAAAGATTTGAAAACAACGTGAAGGTGCCTCAAATTGGATGGAACCAGATCACCAATCTCGAATCACACCTTTTCGATAATGTTGAAAATGGCGAATACGTTTATTTGGTTCATAGTTACTATGTTCCCGAATGTAAGGATGAAATTTCCAGAACCGAATATGGCGTAAATTATTCTACAGCTTTGCATCGGGATAATTTCTACGGAGTACAATTTCACCCGGAGAAGAGCAGTAAAACTGGAGAACATATTTTAAAGAACTTTCTGAATTTAGAACTATAAATTTTATTGAATTAAGAGAATCTTAATTCTCAATACTAAAATCTAAATACTATAATGCGAATTATTCCTGCAATAGACATTATTGAAGGTAAATGTGTAAGACTTTCGAAAGGTGATTATAATACCAAGAAAATATATAATGAAGATCCATTAGAAGTTGCAAAATCTTTTGAAGCTCATGGTATTGAGTATTTGCACCTCGTAGATCTTGACGGTGCTAAATCAAGCCATATCGTGAATCATAAGATTCTTGAAACCATCGCTACGAAAACATCTTTAAAGGTCGATTTCGGAGGTGGTTTAAAATCTGATAAAGATCTTCAGATCGCTTTTGAAAGTGGGGCAAATCAGATTACGGGTGGAAGTATCGCAGTTAAAGATCCCGAACTATTTCAAAACTGGCTTCAGAAATACGGAAATGAAAAGATCATTTTAGGTGCTGATGCCAAGGATAGAAAGATTGCCGTTTCCGGCTGGTTAGAAGATTCAGATAAAGAGATCATTCCTTTTATTCAGAATTTCGAAAAAGCAGGGGTGAAATATGTGATCTGTACCGATATTTCGAAAGACGGAATGTTGGAAGGGCCTTCATTTGAACTTTATAAAGAGATCCTTTCTGAGACAGAAAATATCAAACTGATCGCTTCCGGCGGGATTTCAGAATTTGATGAACTTCCAAAGCTGGAAGAACTCGGTTGCGAAGGAGTGATCATAGGGAAGGCGATCTATGAGAATAGGATCAGTTTAAAGCAATTGGAAAAATATATTTTAAGTCAATAGGAAAATTAAAGACGTCACCCTAAACTTGTTTTTAAGCCTCTGAGAAGCTGAAACAAGTTCAGCTTGACGATAACAGAAGTTTTAGGAAAAGCAATTCTAATATCTAACTTCTAAATTCTAACATCTATAAAAAATGTTAACAAAAAGAATAATACCCTGCCTTGATATCAAGAATGGAAGAACTGTAAAAGGGGTCAATTTTGTTGATCTGAGGGACGCAGGGGATCCTGTAGAACTCGCAGCTGCTTATGCTGAAAAAGGAGCAGATGAATTAGTATTTCTGGATATTTCCGCTACGGAAGAGAAAAGAAAAACTCTGGCGGAACTTTGCTATAAAGTTGCAGAGCAACTGAACATTCCTTTTACTGTAGGCGGTGGAATTTCTTCGGTAGAAGATGTGGATATTCTTCTAAAAAATGGAGCCGACAAGGTTTCCATTAATTCTTCCGCAGTTAAAAATCCGGATCTTATTAATCAGCTTTCCGAAAAATTCGGGAGTCAGTGTGTGGTAGTGGCCATAGATGCAAAGAATATAGATGGAAAATGGAAGGTGCATTTGGTTGGTGGAAAAGTGCCAACAGATCTAGATCTATTTGAATGGGCCAAAGAAGTGGAGCAACGTGGAGCAGGAGAGATCCTTTTTACCTCTATGGATCATGACGGTACTAAGAATGGCTTTGCCAATGAAGCACTGGCAAAACTTTCTTCGGAATTGAACATCCCGATCATCGCCTCGGGTGGAGCTGGTAAAATCGAACATTTCAGAGATACTTTCCAGCAGGGAAAAGCAGATGCAGCTTTAGCTGCCAGTGTATTTCATTTTAAAGAGATCGAAATTTTTCAGTTAAAGAAAGAATTAAAATCTGCAGGAATACCAATGAGAATTTGATTATAAATTTTTTATGCTAATCACTTGATGCTGAATTCATTTGACTCCGTCGAATCTTCGATTTCAGCATCTTACACAACAAGAAAAGATCCTGAAACAAGTTCAGGATGACCTAAAGAATAAATTACGATGAATATAGATTTCAATAAAAATAGTGATGGTCTTGTACCGGCAATAATTCAGGATTCTAAAACAAGGAAAGTTTTAATGCTGGGTTACATGAATGAGGAAGCTTTCCTGAAAACCAATGAGACTAAAAAAGTTACTTTTTTCAGCAGGACAAAAGAGCGTTTATGGACGAAAGGGGAAGAAAGTGGAAATTTTCTAAACCTGGTGAACATCAAATTAGATTGTGATAATGATACCTTACTGGTTGAAGTCAAGCCCGAAGGACCTGTTTGTCATAAAGGCACTGATACTTGCTGGGCAGAGGAGAATACTGCTGATTATGGATTTTATCTAAACTGGAAGGTATTATTGAAAACCGTCAGAAACTTAGCGAAACGGAACCTGAGTTAAGAAAGGAAAACGACAATAGTTACGTGGTTTCGCTATTTGATAAAGGTATCAATAAGATAGCCCAGAAAGTAGGGGAAGAGGCCGTTGAAACGGTTATTGAGGCTAAAGATGACAATGACGATCTTTTCTTAAACGAAAGTGCAGACTTGTTATTTCACTATATGATCTTGCTCAAGGCTAAAGGTTTCGGATTAAAGGATATTGTGAAGGTGTTAGAAGAAAGACATTAAATTGATTTTTTATTGATTGAGTATCTTTAAAGGCTGCAATTGTTTGATTCATTTAATTCTAAGATCAATAAACCGGATATTATGAATTTTAAGTTCTACCTTTTAATCGCCTTGGTTTTCTTGAGTTTGAGTTGTAAAGAAAGAATAGATCATTCTCAATCTGATAAGATTGTTAAATCGGCTAAAGAGCGAAGTATAATGGAATTTGGTAAGGATTATACCCGAGCCTGGAATAGTCAAAAACCTAAAAATGTAGCTTTGTTTTTTGCCAGAGACGGCTCATTGATCGTTAATAACGGTGATCCCCTTAAAGGCAGACAGGAGATTACAGAATTTACAAGAGGTTTTATGGAGGCTTTTCCAGATCTTGAATTAAGCATGGATAGCCTGGTGATCAAACCAAAGGAAACTTTCTATCACTGGAGTTTTAACGGAACAAATTCAGGTCCTGAAGGGACCGGGAATAAAGTACACTTTAGCGGACTGGAACGATGGACCTTTGATGATAATAATTTGATAAAGCTATCAATAGGGAGTTTCGATGATGAAAATTACAATCGCCAGGTAAACGGTTTGTAGATTCATAAAATAGATAAAACCGGGATTATTAATAAAATGAATTTTTTATTCGTCCCAGGTTCCCATTTTTCCTGATTTATAATCTTCATAAGCCTGGCGGATCTCTTCTTCAGAGTTCATAACGAAAGGACCGCCAAATACTACTTTTTCTTCGAAAGGTTTAGCGTGTCCTAATAACAGGATGCTCTTTTCTTTTGCAGAAATATTCAGGATCTCGCTATTTTTGGAAAATTCAGCCAGATGAAGTTCCGGTACTTCAATTTCATTTACTTCAAGTTTTCCATTGATAACGTAAAAGAAAATATTATCTGATTTAGGTATTTCTAATTGAACTTCAGAATCCTTGTCAAAATGTACCAGGGATAGATCTACTGAAGTTGGTGTGTCGAACGCACCACGAATTCCTTTAAAATTTCCTGAGACAACCTGAGCCTTAATAGTTTCCTCCTTATTCTTCCAAATTGAGATCTCGTCTTTCTGAAGCCCCTTGTATTGAGGCTGCATCATTTTCAGTCTTTTGGGAAGATTTACCCATAATTGCAGAATTTCAAGTGGTCCACCTTCTTCTTTAAATTTCTTCGATGAAATTTCAGAATGTAAAAGTCCGCGACCGGCAGTCATCCATTGTACGCCCCCAGCTTCAATAACACTTTCGTGACCTTGAGTATCTTTATGAGTAATATCGCCATCAAGAATAAAGGTGACTGTTTCCATCCCGCGATGGGGATGGGGACCAAATGGTAACCCATTATTGTTAGGTGGATAAACCTGGGGACCGTGATGGTTCAGGAAAATAAACGGATCTATCATTTGAAGATTCCTCGTGGGCAGGGGAGACCAGGTCTTTAGATCGCCCATAGGCCGGTATTCTGCTTTATGAAGTTTCTTGATATTCCTCATTTCCTGGTTTATTTATTTCTAACGTAAATAAGTTTGAATTTAGAATTTGCATTCTCTCTGGACTCAATTTCAAATTTGTCTATCGAGTTGATCATAGGAGTAAGCTTCTGAAATCCGTAATTCCTTGAATCGAAGTTTGGTTGTTTCTTTTGAAGCAGACTTCCTACGTCACCAAGAAATGCCCATCCGTCTTCATCGGCGACATCAGAAATGGTTTGGGAAATTAGCCTGATCACTTTAGGAGTGATCTTATCTACATTTTGTTTCCTGCTTTCTTTCTCCTTAGTCTTATCTCCCCCGGATTCTTTGGTATTATGTTTAAGGATCTCGATATAAATGAATTTATCACAGGCCACAATAAAAGGATCTGGAGTTTTCTTTTCGCCAATTCCTATCACCTTCATGCTTGCCTCCCGCAGTCGGGTTGCCAGCCTCGTAAAATCTGAATCACTTGAAACCAGGCAGAATCCATCAACTTTATTTGAATATAAAATATCCATGGCGTCGATGATCATTGCTGAATCTGTCGCATTTTTGCCCTGAGTATAACCATATTGCTGAATAGGATGAATGGCGTTTTCCAGAAGGACATTTTTCCATTTGTTCAAATGAGGTTTTGTCCAGTCGCCGTAAATTCTTTTAATTGTAGGGTTGCCATATTTGGCAATTTCTTCCATCATTTCTTTAACGTGAGCAGATGGTATGTTGTCGCCGTCTATAAGTACGGCCAGATTTGTCTCCATTAATTGTATTTTTTTGGGTGACTAAAGTTAAGATTAAAATTTTTAGTCATGTAAAACTCTGAAGAAAATAAATTAAGAAAGGCCTGAAGCAATCCTTCAGGCCTTTTTGATTGCTTAGAATCTAAGCAATGCATTCATTTTTGATTTTTTCTGTGGCATGAATTCATGCTCTACAAGATAGACTTTTCCACCTAACTCCACCGTTTTTCTAGCGGCGAGATTTAGTAAGGATATGTTGCCATCCTGGTGATCTTCGCCAAACTCCACTTTCATTTCGTCTTCATGATATTTCCCCCAAACTTCTGCCCGGTTTTCAATAAAAAGGGTGTCTACTTTACCTTGATAAACCGCGGGGATTATATCGCTTACGGCCGAAGTAGTGTTTTCGGTTTTACTCAAATCCTTGTATTTTTCAATTTTTTCATCCCGATTTTCATTCAGAAATGGATCGGCAACTTCAAGGGCTTTTTGATGTATGCCCAGCATATCACTATCATTTGGATTTCCTGGAACAACCTGTTCAATTAAGTGATTGTAAGTATTTGCATCTTTATAAATAGGAAATAAATGGTCCTGGCAAACTACCACTAACGGTAATTTCTCTTTGTTTAAATGATCTTTTAAGCCTTGATCTACAGCTCTAAAGAATTGTTTGATCTCCACCTGTTCATCTCTTTCGCTGCCACCGTGCCCATGAAATTGAGTTTTTTCACCACCTTCTCCCTGAGTTCTAAATTGTAAGGCTTTTTCTTTATAATCGAATCCCACTCTTTCTTCGAGGCGGGAAGGAGTGAGATCATCAATTTCTACCGGCATAATACTATATTTTGAAGCCTCATAGAATTTAACATCTTCAAGCTGTATGGCAAGGATATTAAATTTACCATCACCGGTCATTGCCGGAACTAATGGTTTTACATAAAATTCAGTTGAAATATAATGGTAAGCTACGAAGTTTACTGGAAGAGTATAGTATTCGAAAAAATCTTCAGAAGAAAAGATCGCCAGGCCATCAGATTGATGCCTCCAGAAAGCCCGGTCTTCAATTAAATTCTGAATGGGTTTTCCAATATTTTCGATTACCTCATCGGTTACCTTCTGTTCTTTCAGCATTTTTTTTACCTGAGTCCATTCAGAATGAAGGTGCTTTTTATTCTTTTCTTCCAGAACTTCCTTTCCGGCTCTTTGGGTAGGAATAAATATGGAAACACAGGTTTCATTTTTATAATTCGCCAGTTTTTTAAATTCTTGATCATTAATCATCGACATATCTCAATTTTTTTCGGTTAATTATAAGTGATAAGATACGCTTAAACAAGGGCACATCAAAGCTTCTAGCCGGGTCTTTGTGCTAAATGTTTCTTAATAATTCTGAAAGAAAATTTAAGGGATGAATTATAATTCGTCGTCTGGCTCTACATGAATAAGAACGTCGGCGATTTGAGGGATGTTTTCCAAAATTTCATCTTTAACCCGATGTGCTATTTCATGACCCTGCTTTACACTAATTTCAGAATTCACCGCAATATGAAGATCAACATGATAAGTCATTCCGGTTTTCCTGATAAAACATTTTTCAGTTTCAACAACTTCATTATTATCATGGGCAATGTCTCTTATTTGACATTCTATTTCATCATAACGATGTTCGTCCATAACCTCTCCCAGGGCGGGTCTAAGGATGAGATAAGCATTGAAGAGTATAAAACCGGAAGCGAATAAAGCTGCCCAGTCATCTGCATTTTCATAACCCTGTCCCATAAAAAGAGCGACAGAAATCCCGATGAACGCCATTAAAGAGGTAATTGCATCGCTGCGATGATGCCATGCGTCAGCTTTAAGAGCAGAACTATTGGTTTCAGTTCCCTTTTTAGAAACGAAGCGATAGGAGACCTCCTTAATTATAATAATCACAAAGAGAACAATAAGCGTAAATGGCTCCGGAACTTTATGAGGGGTATTAATGTTCTCAATACTTTCATATGCAATTACGGTTGCAGAAACTATGAGGAAGCCAACAACTAAAAATGTTATGAGCGGTTCAGCTTTTCCATGACCGTAGGGATGATTCTCATCTGCCGGTTTATTGGCATATCTAAGGCCCAAAAGCACTAATAGAGAAGAGAAGACATCTGTGGTAGACTCTATAGCATCGGCTATAAGAGCATACGAATTTCCAAAAATACCGGTTACAGCCTTAGCTACTGCTAATAAGAGCATTTCCTGCGATACTAAAGTAGGAGGCTTTCACGGCTTCACGGTAACCCGGCTGCATAATTTTGATTTTTGGAGATTACAAAATTATAATAATATGTTACTTGATCTGATTATAAATGAGTAAAATTCCGCTAATGACCATAAAAAAGATCAATAGTTTTCTAAAAGTACTGCTCTTCATGTTTGAAAGGAATCTTTTGCCAAGAATATTTCCCACTATTGTGCCAGCACCCAATGCGATACCATAGATCCATAGATCTCCATCGAGCAATCCGAAGAAAGTATAACTTCCAATTTGAGCTATTCCCAGAAAAAAAGAATTCACTGTTTTAGTGGCAATCAGTTCTTCTTTATCCAGACCCAGATTCAGGTAGAATGGATTGAGAACGGGGCCCAGACCGCCAATTATTGTTCCCAGGATAGATACGATAAAACCTAAAGGAACAAAATACCAAAGCTTTACCTCAAAGGATCTTTCTTTTTTTCCAAAGCGATATTGAAATACCGTACTTATCAGAAACAAACCAACCAGGATTTGCAACCATGAAGAACTGGCTTTGGTAAAAAACCATCCGGCTACCAGCGCACCTAACATTGCCGAAGGAACATAATACCAGAAAACGCTCCAGTTAATATATTTCCAGAATAAAATAAGCCTTGCTGGTCTGCCAATGAAAGTTCCCAGGTTTAGAACTGGAGCCGTTCTGGAAGTACCCAGCATGAAATTTAAAAGAGGAACCAGAATTAGAGCTCCACCACCGCCGGAAACTGTTGAAATGGTAAAAGCTATCAATCCTGCAAAAAATAGGATCACTAAATAGAGAATATTGATATCCTGAAAAATCTCTGCCATTGGCATTTAATTAGGTTATACCGGCAACTTTACTTCTTCGTTCAAAGATTAGAGTATCTCTCCAGATTCCGTCTAGCTGTGCAATTTTCTTTCTTCTTCCTAAAAGTTCAAATTCGAATTTTAAATGCAATTTAATTGTTGCCTCGTTCTCGGGAAATACGCTGGAGAATAAAGTCCAGATGCCATTTTCTTCAGAGGATATAATAAGAGCCTGCATCAATTCAGATCCTATTCCCTTTCCATTATAATCGGGATGAATATAAATACTTACTTCGGCAACCCCTTTATAAACTTCTCTTGCCGAAAACGGCGTGATCCCCGCCCAACCAATTAATTGGTCGTCTTTTATATAAACGAGTCTGGAATGCTGATGGAATTTTTTATCCCAATCTAACCACGAAGGGAGGGTAGTTTCAAAGGTCGCGTTTCTGGTCTTTAAACCAAGACCATAAATTTTCAGGATATCTTGTGCATCCGATGCTTTGACGTTCCTAATCATTTACCACCAAACTATAAAAAAACTTTGATATGACGTTTGGGTTTTCATCCAAACCAGCGGAGATTTTTCGTGATCAAAAAGGATCTTTATCTGCTTAATGGTTTCTTCGTAGTCCAGCCACGCAGAATTTCCCTCAGGATGGCAGCTCCAGTCTTTCTTTTTTGGAGTTAGAAATTGATTTTTCTTCCAATCTTTCTTTAAAAATTCATCGAAGTGATACCACGAACCACGAATACAATCGGAATTTAATTTAGTCTTTGTTTCTAAATTGTTTATAGCAGGAGAAAATAGCTGAGCTTTAAAGCATAATTGCTGTTCTATTTCTTCCGGGTTTAGATTGAGTTCTTTAAGATATTTTAAAGTTTCTGGCTTATATAGTAAAGGGAACTGCTTCTGAATTAGTTTTTCAATTTTTTCTGAAAAGGAGTCTTTACGATTAGGACCTATCCAACCATCCAATTCATTTGCAAATTTTGTATCATGTACGTAAAGCTTATAAACAAGTTCTACATGAATAGTTTTAGATTCAAACTTATCGAACAATAGAAAGTCGAGTTCCCCAATAGTTGTTTTATTTTCAATGATCTGAAGATTGGAATTAATAAGATCATATCTTTCTGAATGCCGGATAGCAATTTCAAAAAAGCTTTCCATTCTTTTTCCCAGAACTGAATTTCTGGGATGATCCAGTTTTTCAAGATCAGAGATAAGAGCCGCTGTGATTTCTGGCTTAGGAAAGGCGAATCGCTTAATCTCATTCTGATATTCTTTCGGAAAGATATCAGGGGTATTTAGAAAACCTTTGAACTGATCAAGAATGCTAATTTCTTTCAAAACTCCAATGTTTTTTCGTTCTGTCTATTCTCAAAAGCGGTAAATCCTGTAAGTAGAATAGAGAATTAAAGTTAACGAAGGTTGATAGAGCTAAGCTTTTCAATTATTTTTTCTTGATAGGGATATAAATTTTCTCTTTAGACCCAGGATCATCAGGTCCTTTATATTCTTTGCCGAGAACTTCAAAATGTGGACGGTCATCCAGTTGATATTTGGAATTTGGAATCCACTGCTCGAAAATAGTTTTGGCCGTTTCAGCAAATTCATTTGAAGTACCCTGATGAATAAAAACAGCATAAAGACCTGCTTCAATTTTCAGTTCTTGTAGTCCCTTTGGAATTTCAGCGTAATCTTTGACTTCCATCGCAGCACCTTTTTCAAAAACCGATTGGGAATCAAACTTACCATTAATGAATTGTTCGTTATAAAACTGAACTGAATAAAGCTCGTCATTTACAGTATTCATTATTGCCTCCTTATATTGCATAAATCTTTTCCATAAAAGACTGGTTTTATCGTCTGCAAGGCTGGTCGACACTTTTATTCCAACAAGCTTTTTAGTATCTATTTCAAGTATTTCGGGTTCCTTCATCTTATGAATTATATTTTTTTCTGAATTTTTCAGCTTTATAGCATTGATATGCTCCATATCCCAAACTTCCAATGATGAATAGTCTAAATATAAAGCCTCTTGCTATTGTGCCTGGATCATAAACTGCGTCGATAAGATAAATCATTAAAAGAAATAATAAAGGTATAATAGTGAAAACTATCGGACTTCTTCTAATGAAGGAAGCAAATAAAGCGAAAACTGCAGCAATAAAAATATAAACGATAGCATCTATAATAAACAGATCTTCGGCAGAAAAAATGGCTATAATAGCCATTAGTAGGTTCAAACCGGAAATTATAAATAAGATCCTTCTGCTCTTTAAAATAGCTTTTTCACTATCCTGTACTATATTCTTTTCAGTAATAAACCGACCAATATGGGACGACTTTTCTTTTTCGTTACCGTTAAAAGGAAATTGGCATTTCGAACAAAATTCCAAAGGAGATTCTGAAGCGGTACTACACGCAGGGCAGGTGGTTGGTTGCATAAGTGTTGATTATTGAAGTTCTTTTAATTGATCTTTAGCATTTTGATTTTCGGGATTCAGCTCAATAGATTTTTTGTAAGCGGCGATACTCTCTTCATTTCTCCCCAGTTTCATTAAAATTTCTCCATAACTATCCCACGTATTATATGCATTTGGATATAACTCAGTATTCAGTTTCAGGATCTTCAAAGCTTTCTCATTTTCGTTCTGGCCTATAAGTTGGTAACCAAAACTATTCAGATTCATTTCAGAAAGATCATATTCTGAATTTTGAAGGTCTTCAGATTTGATTAATTTGATGATTTCATCTACAGAAGTTCCGGAAATATATAAATTCTGAATCTTCTTTTTATTCATCATTTTCAATCTTTCACGGGCCTGCTCCAGTGTTGGAACATTATAGGCAATCCTGTCCGCATCGGTTACTTTAGTTGTGTCAACTTTATAAAGTTCATAAGGTGCATCTGCAGCGTTTTTTACATATTGGGTTCCATAAATTTGCGGTTCTCCCTTTCGCATTAAGTCTCGATCAATTGCCGCAGCTAATAACCATTTGTTGATCTCAGGATCCAACTCAACAGCTTTTTTCATATACTTTACAGCTTTGCCGGAAGCGATGGTATCATTTCCGTGCTGAAAAATCATCGCCGCATTATAATAATCCCCGGAAGTTTTTACTTCACCGTTGGCAATCATTTTATTTACTTCTGATCTTCTAATACTATCGTTTTTAGAGAGAACCTTCCAATCAATTGGTCCACTGGTTCTTTCAGCCTGGTCTTTTTTATACATTTCTACCAGTTCCTGATTATCAGATTGTGAAGGTTTTTGAGCCTTTAGATTGAAACTAATAAGAATTAGCGCGATGAGAATAGATTTGATTTTCATAGTGATGATTTTTGTGGATGAATTATTCTAAAATTAAATTTTCTGATTTTGGATATTTCACCTCATATTTTAAAATGAGTTCCTTCTGTTCTTCCGGCTCTAAATTTAAATGCCAGGTAATCTCCCCAGTTTTCTCGTTTAACTGGCCGTTGCTCAATTCGATTTCTTCTACGTCGATTTCGTTTATGGCAGAAACAGGAATTTGATCATACATAGTTATTTCCACTGGTTCAGACTTTTTATTTCTTGCAATTATTCTAAACTCCCGGGTTTCAATCTTGTTACTTCCCAAAGTTCGTTTCTTCGAAAACTCATCGATCTTTTCTCTTCCAATTACAATATTTCTGTCTCTACCAAGAGAAACACTTAAAGTGTCACTTAAAGACCTTGCGTCCAGAACGGTTCTTCCAACATACGAATTTTCGAAAAAGAGATTCGCTTCACCTTCAAGTAAATTGTATTGGTCCCAATCTGTAATTTGAGCAATAAGAAAAGCATCGCTTTCCAGTTTTGGTACTGCATAGTACTCATACTCAGTTTCTATTTCAAATTCTTTCAGATCTACTGATAATTTTTCGCCAGTTGTTGGAACGCTATATGGCTTTTCTACCTCAAATTCTACGGTGGTCTGATTTTCAATAGTGGTGGTTTCTATTTTTTTAGCTTCCTGTACTGAGCTTACACCACGAATTTTTATACCACTATTACTATCATCAAGATCGTTGCCATAGCCTGTAACAACAACTTCATCTAATGAAGAAGCATCAGCTATCAATGTGATATTTATTTGAGTCTGGCTTATAGGAATCTCTCTGGTTTTCATACCCACAAAAGAATAGACCAGGTACTTAGCATTATTTGGCAGAGTTATTTCGTAATTTCCGTCGAAGTCGGTTTGTGTCCCCACCGTACTTCCCTTTACAATTACATTAACTCCGGGAAGCGGAAGACCGTCTTCATCCATTACTTTACCAGTTACATTTTTTACATCAGGATTAATTCTATTGTAAATAGAGGTTTTATAGATGCTGTTTCTAGCGTAATTGAGATACCAGGTTTCTAACTCCGGTGCAACGCCACTTTGATTGGGATTTCCATTTGAAAATTTCAACTTCACATTTTTCCAGTCCACACCGGTATTCTGGTATACATCTGCTTTATATTCCAGGGTTAAGGGATTATTGATATTCTCTACACGAAGATCATAATTTGGATACCAGCCTGCATTAGCTACCAAATAGGATATATTAAATTGTCCTGCTGTAGCATTATTGGATTCAACTTTAATCTCTATTTTTCCGGATGGTAAACTCTCCTGGTTTCGAACGTCAGCAATCTGACTTTCTACATTGTTAAGTTGTTCCGTTAAATCTTCAATATTCTTACGGGTTTGAATGTAATCTTTCTTAATTTCAGATAGTTCTCTATCATAAAATTCAATGGCTTGTTTGAGCTGGGCCAGACTTGCCCCGTTCGTTTCACCATTTAAATTTTTATTTTTATCCAAAAGACTTTCCTTTTCTGAAAGTACGCTTAAACGGGCTTTTTGTTTTTCGATCTCCGTAGCTAATTCTTCTGCTTTGTCTTGCAGACTTTTTGTTCCGCTGCTTTTCTCCCTTTCACTTAGATAATCAAGTTTGTGTTTAACCGATAGTATTGTAAAATTTCCTTCAGCTTTTACCTGAATACTTTTATCGTCCATATAGGGTGATAATTTTTCAATAACGAGGGTAGACTCGCCAGAAGGGATAGTCACATTTCCAGTTCTGGTTATTTGAGCACTTTGAAGAAAAACCGTAACGCCGGTAATTTTGGTATCTAATTCTTGTGAAGATTGGGAATAGGAGGTAAGGCTAAAGCATAAAAGCAGAAATAGGTAGATTCTCATTGAATAAGTTAAATGATATTAAATAAATGCGAAGACCTTAAGCAAATCTTTTTGAGGTCAATTAGTATGTTTAGTAGGGTTTGGTGCGTGAATATAAGATTTTTATTTTAATCCAGACCGTACCCATAGTTCACTTCGAATATAAGTAAGGGCGATGCCAGAACAGTTTTTAACTGATTTTCGATATCTATAACATCATTTACCACTGAACATTTTTATTCTATTAAGATTATAAAGTTTGTCCTTATGATGAAAGCGTTGAGATTTGAGCTTTCGGATGAATTTTAAATATCTTAGCCGAAAATTTCAGATTTGTTCAGAAAGCGATTCTACTACTTTATTAAAGTTCAATACCTGGGTTATCGTTTACACGGCTGGCAGAAACAGCCAGATGTAAAGACGGTTGAAGGCTTGATCACCAAAACCATGCGCTGGGTAATGCCGGAAGCGAAATGTAAAATCCTGGGTACAAGTCGTACGGACGCTATGGTTTCTGCCGAAGAATCTGCTTTTGAATTATTCCTGGATCATGAACCGCTGGAAGATCTGGAGGCATTTTTAAAGGATTTCAATAAGAACTTACCGCAGGATATACGCGCCTTGAGTATTGAAGAGGTGGATGAGAAATTCAATATTATACAACATTCCAAGACCAAGGAATATGCTTACTTATTTAGTATTGGAGATAAGTTTCATCCTTTCTGTGCTCCTTTTATGGCGAATTTCCAGGAAGATCTGGATATAGAGAAAATGAAGGAAGCGGCAAAATTGTTCCAGGGAAAGCATAATTTCAGGAATTACTGCGTGAGAGTTTCAGAAAAAAGCACTTTTGAACGAGAGATGCTGAAATCTGAACTGGTTGAAAACACGGAGTATACCGCTAACTTTTTTCCAGAACGCTCTTATATTTTCCATATCCATGCCTCCGGATTTTTGCGTCACCAGGTCAGGTTAATGATGGGAAGCCTTGTACTGGTTGGTAGGGGAGAACTCAGTCTTGATGATATTAAAGAAAGTTTAAAACCGGACACTCCCGACTTACAAATGGATTATATCGCCCCGGCCTCGGGACTTATCCTGAATAAGATAGAATTTGATTAATATTTTTGACCTTATTCCTTTTCCAGGATCTTTAATGAGATCTTTATAGTTTCATATGGAATAGCCTCTTCAAAATGCTCATAATAGGCTCTTAGAGAATTAGGGTTTTCAAGATTCTTTTTGGCCTTCTTTACAGACTTTAGATCAGATTTTGGTACGAATTGATGTAAATTGATTTCTTCACCTTCGTCGTAAAGCTTGATGAGATGTGAAAAAATCGTATTTTTTGCTACACCGCGTTCTTTGGCGATCTCCTCAACTTCTAAACCATCCTTATATAAGCTTAAAGTTTCTTTTAAAGTATTACCCTTTTTGGTTTTCTTTTTCGGTTTGGTCTCCCTCTTTTCTTTACTGAAAGCGATGATCTCCTTGATAAATCTAAAACCATAATCTTCCATCTTTTTTCTACCCACACCATTTATGAGCATGAATTCAGAATCAGACATAGGCCGTTGTTTTTCCATGTCCTTGAGAGTAGCATCATTAAAAATAAGATAGGCTGGAATATCTTCTTCTCTGGCGATTTCAAGACGTAATTGTCTTAATCTTTCAAATAATGAATTTGTAGCGGTTGCAGTTTTCACGGCTTTGGCCTGAGTTTGTTGTTCCTGCACATCTGCCAGGTAAACTTTCTCTTTCTCAAAAAGGATTTTTTTAGCTTGCTCGGTTAATTGTAAACGGTTATTCCTGTCGAAAGCGATCTCAACATAACCTAAATTAATAAGCTGAATGATATATTGCTGCCAGTGGTTCCAGGAGATATCTTTCCCAATACCATAAGTAGTGAGTTCCTGATAATTATTTCTGCGCACCACTTCATTCTGGGAACCACGTAATACATCGATCACCGCTGAAATTGGTTCTGAAGCTTTCAATCTAAAAATACAGGAAAGTGCTTTTTGCGCTATTACTGTTCCGTCGAAAAACTCAGGTGGATTCCGGCAAATATCACAATTGCCGCAGTCCTCTTCTAAATACTCACCAAAATAACTCAACAAAATCTTTCGTCGACAACTAAGCGCTTCTGAATATTGTTTCATTCTATCCAGTTTCGCTAACTGGACATCTTCGTTCTTCGCATTTGAAGCGAATTTCTGAAGCTGGATCACATCAGCATAACTATGAAAGAGTAGTGTGTCCGACGGCAATCCATCTCTTCCCGCACGGCCAATCTCCTGGTAATAGCCTTCCAGGTTTTTTGGCATATTATAATGGATCACCCAGCGAATATTCGATTTATCGATCCCCATTCCAAAAGCAATGGTCGCACAGATTATTTGTTTTTCATCATTGATGAAATCATCCTGTATCTGCGACCTTTCTAAATGATCCAGCCCTGCGTGATATGCTTCGGCTTTAAAGCCTTTAACTTTAAGTTTGGAAGCCAGTTCTTCCGTAGTTTTTCTACTAAGACAGTATATGATGCCACTTTCTTTTTTTCTGTTCTTCAGAAAGTCTGATATCTGTTCAAAACGTTTAATTCCCTGTTTAACTTCGAGACTTAGATTTTTCCGGTCAAAAGATGCGACATGCTTCTTTGCGTTGGGAATGTTGAGTTGCCTGCAAATATCATTTCGGGTAGCTTTATCTGCAGTGGCCGTAAGAGCCAGGACCGGAGTAGAAGGGAAGCGGTTCTTCAAATATCCCAATTGGGTATATGCCGGCCGGAAATCATGACCCCAGCTGGAAATACAATGAGCTTCATCTATCGCTATCAGGCTAACCTTACCATCGGTAAGAAACCTGTCTACAAACTGAAGACTTTCCGGAGCTACATAAAGTAATTTGATCTCCTTATTATCTATTTTTTGAAAAATAGCCTGTTTATCGGCCTCTTCCTGGCTACTGTTTAAATATGCTGCAGGAACACCGTTGGCATTCAAGCCATCTACCTGGTCTTTCATTAAAGCGATCAAAGGAGAGATCACCAGGGTAATTTCTGGAAGCAGGATGGCAGGAAGTTGATAGCAAATAGATTTCCCGCCGCCCGTGGGCATAATAACCAGATTGTCTTTCTGTTTGAAAACCGATTCGATTATTTTTTTCTGTAAAGGCCTAAAACTCTCGTATCCAAAATATTCCTTCAGGGTGTCTAACAGCACTGCTTCTTTCATGTTTGCAAAGGTAGAATTAAGCTTAGATTAAGTTGAATTTCTTCAAATGATTTCAATATAAATTTCAGAAAAATTTCCCCTCAGGTTGCATAAATATTCTATAAGCGGATTATTCTTACATTTATAAAAAATTATTATCCGCTTATATGTCTAAAAGAAGAAAGCTAATGCTTAGGCGTCCCAAGACAACCAAATCTGTTAACCAGGTTCCGGGAACCATGACCTATGTAGGGAATAAAGAAGCTACAGAAATCAAGCTTGATGTTATAGATTATAATGCTGGGCATTATGAAAGGTTTAGCTCTACCACACCTGAAGATGCCTTTAAGTTTGTTAATGAGGATAGTATCACCTGGTTCAATATAGATGGACTTAGTAACGTAGAAGAGATCGAAAAACTGGGGGATTATTATGAGTTACATCCTTTGGTGATGGAAGATATCGTTAATACCGGGCAAAGACCAAAAATTGAAGAATACGAGGATTATTTATTTATCGTTGCCAAAATGCTTTATTATAAGAATGGCGAGATCGAGAATGAGCATATAAGTATGATCGTGGGGAAGAATTATTTACTTACTTTTCAGGAGTCCGATGGTGATGTTTTCGATCCAATTAGAGAACGAATAGAGGCTGCAAAAGGAAGAATAAGGAATAAGGGAGCCGATTATCTCATGTTTGCCCTTCTGGATTCAATTATCGATAATTACTTTCTGGTAATTGATGATATGAGCGATAGAATTGAGACTTTGGAAGAAAGCCTTTTCATTTCGCGACCCAGCGATGATATAACTTATGAGATCCAGGATCTTAAGCGGAACATTCTGCGTATTCGTCGTGCTGTTTTTCCTTTAAGAGAAGTAATAAGCCGACTTGGAAAACTGGAAAATGCACTTATAGAACCACATACCGGGAATTTTATACGTGACCTTTATGATCACATTATTCAGATTTCTGAAAATATAGATATCTACCGGGAAATGATCTGGGGGCTTATGGATATGTATATGACTACAATTAGCAATAAGATGAACGAAGTGATGAAGGTGCTTACCATCATGGCGAGTATTTTTATCCCCCTAACGTTCATCGCCGGTATTTATGGAATGAATTTTGAATATATGCCGGAACTCCAATGGAAATACAGTTATTTCATACTTTGGGGAGTAATGATCGTTGTTTTTCTTTTGATGCTTTATTACTTCAAAAGGAAGAAATGGCTATAGCCCCAAAAAATTAAAAATCATGAAAATTTCAATAATTACAAGTCTTTTAAGTCTGTTTATGCTAAGTCCGGTTGTTGCCCAGGTGAATAACAGTAAGATAACCGATTCTATCAACCAAATGTATGTTGGTACTTACACCAAAAAAGAGGGTCATGTGGATGGAAAAGCTAAAGGAATTTATCTGCTTAATCAAAATTCAGGAACCGGTGATCTTAAATTTGTTTCAACTGTTGCTGAAATCACCAATCCTTCTTTTGTGAAAGTTGGCAAAATGGGAAAGTATCTTTTTGCAGTGAGTGAATTAGGACCAAATGATGCTGATAACGGATTTGTTTATTCCTTTGAAATAGGAGAAGATGGTGGGCTTACTCAAATTAGTAAAGAAGACACCGGTGGACTAGCTCCATGCCATATAGCCCTGGACAGATCAGGGAAATATGTATTCGTAAGCAATTATATGGGGGGAATAGTAATGATCTACAAGATTAATGCAGATGGAAGTCTAAATAAGACCCAGGAATTGAAACTTGAAAACGCAGATTCGGCGCATGCTCATTCAGTAAAAATAAGTGGAGACAATCGAATTGCATACATAGCCGATCTTGGGAATGATAAGATCTGGATCTACGATTTCGCAGATGGTCAACTTTCTCCAAATGAGCAGAAATATGTTGAATTGGAAAATGGTGCGGGACCACGACATATGAGCCTGGCTAAAAATGGGAGTTATGTTTATTCAATTAATGAATTAAACAGCACCGTGAGTGTTTTTGAAGTAAATAAACATGGGGGTCTTAATTTGATTCAGAGCATTTCTTCTTTACCTAAATCTTATAAGCAGAAAAATGCGGCTGCAGATATTCATATGCATCCTTCGGGAAAATATCTATATGCATCTAATCGAGGGCATAACAGTATAGTTACTTATAAAATTGAAGAAACTGGAAAACTGACTGTGGTAGATTTTATTCCCGTGGCCGGAGAAACCCCAAGAAACTTTACTATTTCACCCTACGGGAAATTCCTATATGCGGCGAGCCAGGATACAGGAAATATCACTACCTATAAAATAAATTCAGAAACAGGAAAGCTGAAGATTCAGGAATCGATTTTTGAAGTGAATACACCTGTTTGTCTTGAATTCATAAAATAAAGAGACTGTCTAAGAAGTCTTTATTTCGTCAAGCTGAACTTGTTTCAGCTTCTAATTGATTTTGATTTCCAATTAGCTAAGATCCTGAAATAAATTCAGGATGACGTTCTCTCGACTTTTTAGAAAGCCTCTTTTGTTGAGGTTATGCTTCGACTTCTTTTACTATAAAGAATCCATC
Organism: uncultured Flavobacteriaceae bacterium; assembly: GCA_963779835.1. Taxonomy (GTDB): domain Bacteria; phylum Bacteroidota; class Bacteroidia; order Flavobacteriales; family Flavobacteriaceae; genus Christiangramia. The sequence goes on along the minus strand of CAVZZT010000002.1, from coordinate 21,762 downwards.
ATTACCCTGAGATTGATATAGCGGCATAAAAATGTATGCATCCCATTCACTTTTTACTTCATTGCCGTTTTGTTTTGCAAGTAATTCACCCTTTTCTATCTTCTGGAAGTTTTCATATCCTGGTTCCATCTTAAAAATATCACTGTCTTCCAAACCATGCCTGTATACGATTTCAAAGGTTTTTTGCTCAGGAGCGTTCTTTTTTGAAAATCTTTCGACACATTCCGGATAGGTGGATATCTTGCTAAGATCCAGATTACAGGCTTCTTTAAGTGCAAGCCATATGACTCCTTCATGATTTTCCTGTGAAGTCTCGTCGGTGTGCTGTCCAGCCTCAAAAACAAATCCGGTCATTCCTATTCTGCTAAAATAATGGTCAATATCTCCTGTGATTATATCACTAAAACCACGAATAATATAGGTTGGGAATTTATGTGCCCATTCGTCATTATCATTCACTTCCTGAACCGATACGTAAGGCAGACTGGCAGAGGAGGTTGTATGACAGTCTAGAAAATAGCGTTTGGTATAATCGCCATTAGACTGTTCGTTTAGTACCCTGATAATATCAAACATTTCTTTTTCCTCATGGGAATCGGGTTCGTTTTTTTGGACATTATCTTTAGTCCAGGTTCGGTTCAGGTCCTCGTCTATATATCTATGGTTATGATTAAGCGCTTTCTGATTTCCAGAAACTCCAACGATAGTTCCTTCAATTTCAGGTTTAGTTTTTTCAAGCTCTTCAAATACAGTCATTAAAGCTTTTACTCCACTAGGCTCATTTCCATGAATACCACCAGTAACAAAAAGCAATGGACCTTTTTTGCCTGAGCTGTATTTTCCTATAATCCTGGGAACATCCTTTTTCAATTCTTTACTCATAATATTATTTTAGTCCATAGTAGCCAAGGTTCTGTTGCTTAGCTGGCCTTTATATGCCTTTTTATATTCTACTTTTCTTTCGATCGATTCTATTACCACATCTGTAAAGGAAGGTAAACCAATATCTTTGAAGTGCTCCATTCCGCCGGGGCTCAGGACATTGATCTCAATAAGTTTATCTTTAACAATATCAAGTCCAACAAAAAATAGACCGTCCCTAATAAGTTTTGGAGCGGTAAGCTCAACAATACGTTTCATTTCTGGAGTAAGGTCACTACTGTCTGCAGTTGCCCCTAAAGCAAAATTACTTCGGAATTCGCCTTCTCCCGCGACTCTTCTAATAATTGCTTTTTTACCATCTTTTTCCATGATCTTACCGTTAAGCAATAAAACCCGTACGTCCCCATCTTTGACCGCCGGTAAAAATTCCTGTGCAATTACATAACCTTGCGAAATAAGATGATCTATGATCTGGTTGGTGTTCTTCTCGTGCTTATCAATTAGGTAGACATCCTGTCCTCCTGAACCTTCAAGTGGTTTTAGAACCATTTTATTATCGTTCTTTTCCCAGAACGCCGTTAGCTGATCCTTATCTCTGGTGATCAAAGAATCGGGCTTTATTTCCTGTGGCAGCTCTTCGAAATATAATTTATCGATAAAGGCATGCGATAAGGCGTAAGCATCATTCAGCACCAATACATTCTCCTGCTGGATCATTCGGCCAAATGCCACACCAGCTTGCTCTGCCCATTGGCGACCATCTTCTTCGGTAGGATTGTTCCTTATGAACAATACATCAAGCTCTGTACAAGCGATCTGTTTCTTTTTGGCCTTTTTACTCTGTAAGGCTTGCAGATATTTATCCGGAGATTTAGTTTTTGTATTACCGGGAACCTGGGTCACATTAAGACTTATGGGAGATTCATGATGAAAATTGAAATCACCGACTCCTGTAGCGAATACCTCATGTCCTCTGGAATGGGCCATTGTCATTAAGGCGACAGAAGTCCCACTTTTTTCACTTTCAATATTATTTAATACAAAACATATTTTCATTTACATACCATTTGCGGCAGGCTTAAACCTTGCCTGATTAATTCTAATTTTTTATACATTCTTTCACTATGCAGGAAACTAGGTTTCAACTGCCCAGGCTTTAGAACTTTTCTATCTGTAAGCTCTTTTATTATTCCGGTGTGTTTTATTCCATATTTTCCGGCAAGTAAAGGTTCATAGTCACCCCCATTTTTTAGATATTCTTTTAGCAATACCAATCCTTTTAAATAGATGATATCTTTCATAAATCCACCACCCTGCATTATTCGTGATGTAATATTGAAAGATCTTTCAGCAGAAAACCCGTAGTCTGTTTTTAACAATCTGAATATTTCCTGAAAATTACCACCTTCCATCAAGGCTTCACCTGCAAGAACACGCCCCGCAAGTATTCTTAATCTATTTGCTGTAAGACCATCTACCATGAATTCTGACATCACAGCAAGCCCTTCCTGAAGTGGATCGTAATCCGCAAGGCCGATGCTTAGCTGGTCCAAAGGCTGATTACTTCCATTGTAATAGGTGAGGATGTGGGTACCAACTTCATGCTGGATAAGAGCTTCCGCTTCCACGCGGTTCATCTTATAATCTGCTGGAACATACAGTTCACCATGAGAAACCATCATTACATTTACATCTTCGCGAATATGGACTTTACATTTAAAGTTTTCATCCTGCTGCCGGAAATAGTCGAATTCTTTTCTGGCCATACTGCTGAAAGCCTTGGAATCAAGAACTTCCGAGTCTGCGTATTCATTTTCCTCTTCTACCGAATCCAATATATTTCTTGCTTCCTTACAAAGATCTTTTTCTACACCTTTGTATAAGCGAATACTGTCGTACATGAAATTTCTACTTCCACGCTCGCTTAACATTGTTATTTGCATATCCAGTTCCTCACGCTTTTCCCGAAACAGGAATGACATCGCAGGATCGTCTATATCTTCAATATTAAGGTTGTATAATCTTCTTTTAAGAACATCAGGATCTACCGGGAGTAATCTGTAATGATAATCGATCACTTTTTGATAATTACTATCAAAGAACTCCCTTTTGATATCCTGAATATTCGCCGGTGAAACGAGCCATAAAAATTGATATGATTTTTCGATGTCGGCTAGTTTTTTATCAATTTCGAAGACTAGCGGTTTAAGATATTTTCTTCCCAGTGCATTAAAGCTGGCTACACCACCAGAAGTCTGAACTCTGATGAATTCAAAAATTGAACGGTGGATGGCTTTTATAAAAAAGTCTTTAAAATTTCTGAAAAATACCGGGTATAATTTATTCTCTTCATTTCTATAAATAGGAGGAATTTCCAGACCTACCACCACAGCTCCGCAACTTTTCGCATCCTCGATTTTCATTAGAGGGATATCACCTTTGGCTTGTCTATTGGAAGTGTCAATTATCTCCGTATCTAAATAGAGACCTGTGAATTCTGAATTTACCTTTAGAAAGTCTTCTCGTAAAGTCTCTAGGGTTGAGGGTAACCGTTGGGCGGGACCTTTTATTTTAATTTTCTTTGATTCTGGATTACCCGAATAGATTTCCAATAAAAGGTAAGATTTCATTTCAGAAGAAATTTTATCAGATAACTTATAAAGTAATTTCTGGTATCCAGTAAAATCTTTGGTCCCAATGACCATATAGGAAGATTCATTGGTTACAAATCTCCTTGTTCCTTTATCTTCTTTTTTTCTTCTGTAAATTACCAGGTAGGGAAGTTTTTTTTCAATATGTAGAATTCCGTCTCCGGGTAGCCGGCAACTTATTTCATTCTCTTTTTCGAGAATTGTTAAAATTTGCTCAATAGAATTTTCAGATAGATCAGGTATTTCCTGCATTATTTTGAAAACTTATGTAAACAATGACTTCGTGACACTGTTTATACTGGTTGACTGATTGGTTTTTCTTTTACTAATACCTAATTTAGGAAGATTAATGAGCTTTATTGGTGAAATTCGGGCTTTTGACAAATCTTTATGAAAGGCTTATAAAGTAATGTGAAATGCTTTTTCACCTGATTGATATTCTGAGGGAATGTTTAAAGTGTATTATCAGTTAATACATACTGGGATTTCAATTTTTCGATAAACCATTCCAGAAGTGAGGTGACCGGAAGGTAGATTTCTATCAATTCCTCATAAATATTCCATTTTCAAATGTTATAAAATTGTCATTTGTTACTTTTGCCGCTATTAAAATGGCAAAATAATTATCAGGTATGGATTATAGTTTAACGATCATTGTTCCTTTATTTAATGAAGAAGAGAATCTTAAGCGGGTGGAAGAAAAAATGAAGGAATATATTTCTAATTCTAGAATAGACACCAGAGTACTTTTAGTGAATGATGGTTCAAAAGATAATTCTGAAAAAATGGTTATTGATATTTGCCATCGAAATCCTGAATTCAAATATATCAGTTTTGAAAAAAATGCAGGCTTAAGTGCTGCTATTAAAGCAGGTTTCGATTATTCTGAAACCAATCTTACAGGATATATAGATTCCGATCTTCAAACAGATCCTTTCGATTTTGATCTACTACTGGATGAGATTGAAAATTATGAATTGGTTACCGGTTACAGGCATGAGCGAAAAGATTCCGGAGTAAAGAATTTATCATCTCATGTTGCCAATATGGTTAGAAACTGGTTTACACATGATGGCATGGATGATACCGGCTGTCCTTTGAAAATCATAAGAACCGATTATGCTAAGAGGATTCCCATGTTTAAAGGCCTTCATAGATTTCTTCCTGCGATGATCTTATTACAGGGAGGAAGGATAAAACAGGTTCCTATAAGACATTACCCTAGAATTGCCGGTACTCCGAAATTTGGACTAAGAAACAGATTGATAAAACCACTGATGGATTGTTTTGCCTATTTGTGGATGAAAAAGAATTATATTAATTATAACGTAGGCAAGAGATCTTAATTGATATCTAAGAGTAGTGAAGTTAATTCGTTTGAGGGAATTTAAATTGGGATCTATTCCATTTAAATAAGATAACCAATAAAACAATCAGAAACTTTTATAAAACAAAAAAGCCTCCCGGTTGGAAGGCTTTTCGTGATGGCACCAGGATTCGAACCTGGGACCGCCTGCTTAGAAGGCAGGTGCTCTATCCAGCTGAGCTATGCCACCGATTTGCGGTTGCAAATATAAGCCACTTTATAAATAATACAATGTTTTTTTATCTAAAAAATCACACATTTCTAAAAAAAGAAAAACTTCCCGAAGGAAGTTTTTGATTATCAGTATGTAGTACTTTTTAGTTTGTCCTAATTTTCTCTAATTAATTCTTTTTCCAGGCATTTTGAAGTAATTACCAGCTGATTTAGAATACTGGGAGATTTACAATTCCTTTCAAATACCTCAATATAGAAATTATTAAAGCGACGAATAAGCTCCAGAGTTTTTAAAGATAGATGAAAGAATGTTCCAGTTTCATGAATAGACTGAACCCATTCTTTTACGGAGTTTATCTGTTCAAACTCTTCTTCTGTATTAATAATATAATATTGTTGCTGTAGCATAACCAATTGTTTTCCGTTAGCCAAGCAGGTATTTTCAATAGATGGGGTGATCAAATATAAAAGTAAAATTTGATCGTTAGTACCATAGCCCGGAAAATTAGCCGAATTGTTAGAATTAATCGGTAAATGACTTTAAATAGGGTTCAATAAATTATATTATTTTAGCACGAAATTTCCAGTAGCTATTTATGTCTAGATTACTATTTAAAATTTCTCCTGTTTTTGATAATCAAGCAAAAAATTTTCTTCCCAAATCAAAACTCATAAAAACATTCTCTGTGAATATGATACTAAAGGATGGGAAAGATGAAATGTACCTGCCTTATATGATTACAGCGAAAGCATGATATTAAAGTCTAAATGTTTAATCATTAGTTTTTTTAATATAATTCTATTACATCAAGATAAAATATGAGTAGCTGGCTTGTATACGCACTGGGTTTTGTAGCCCAGCTATTGTTTTCTGGAAGAATGGTCCTCCAATGGCTATTATCTGAAAAAAGCAAGAAAGTAATTACCCCGGTATTCTTCTGGCATTTAAGCTTGCTTGCGTCTTTTCTTTTATTCGTGTATGGTTATTTAAGAAATGATTTTGCGATCATGTTTGGACAAACGTTGACATACTTTATTTATATAAGAAACCTGCAGCTACAGGGAGAATGGACGAAAATTCCGAAATTGTTCAGGATTTTTCTCTGGATTTTTCCACTTCTTCTGGTTATCTATGGTTTTAATAATAATGAGTATGATGCAGCTAAACTTTTCAGAAATGATGCGATTCCATTCTGGTTATTAATGTTGGGCTCCGTTGGTCATCTCGTTTTTACCTTAAGATTTATTTATCAGTGGATCTATTCTGAAAGAAGAAAAATATCATCACTGCCACTGGGATTCTGGCTGCTCAGTCTACTAGGTTCCGGTTTAATTATTATCTATGCAATTTTCAGAAGAGATCCAGTACTTTTATCGGGTCATGGTTTTGGTTTGATTATGTATATTAGAAATATTTATATCAAAAAAAATGAAGTTAAAGGATAACTACCTTCTGTTGTTAATCTTTGTTTGTATCGCGATTTTCTTCGTAAATCTGGACGCGATTAATGTAAATATCATGGAGGCGCGAAACTTTGTTACCGCACGTGAAATGATTAATCTAGATCATTGGATATTCACAACACTCAATAATGAACCCAGGTATGAAAAGCCTCCGCTTCCTACTTGGTTAACGGCGATTTCTATGCTTATCTTCGGGATGAAAAGTCTCTTTGCATTAAGGTTGCCTGCTGCAATTATGGGAACACTTAGTGTTGTTTTTATTTACAAATTAAGTTTAAAAGTAACTTCACATCGTAAATATTCATTTATTGCAGGGCTGGTTGCCGTAACCTCCTTTTATATTCTTTATTCGGGACGGGATGGCCAGTGGGATATACATACACATGCCTGGGTTGTAATGGCTATTTATAGTCTGTATAAGTTATTCACAAATGATGGTAATAAATATAAAAATGCCGGTTTAGCCGGGATTCTTCTTGGATGCTCCTTTTTAAGTAAAGGGCCCGTATCTATGTATGCTTTATTCCTTCCTTTTTTAATTGCTTATGGAGCAGTGTTTAAGTTCAAAAACCTAAATTCATTATGGAAACCCATTCTTTTAATGCTTGTTATAGCCACAGCAATTGCTGCCTCCTGGAGTCTTTACGTGTACTTTTTTGACACACACGCGGTTTCTAAAATAACAGAAAAGGAAGCTGGTAGATGGTTAGATTATAATGTAAGGCCGTTCTATTATTACTGGAGTTTCGTTATCCAGAGTGGGATTTGGACGATTCCAGCCTTTGTAGCTCTATTATATCCTTATCTTAAGAATAGGGTATTCCATAAACCAGGATATAAATTCACTCTCTTCTGGACGTTAGCCTCTGTGGTTTTATTATCCATCATTCCTGAAAAAAAGTCCAGGTATCTACTGCCTGTTCTAATTCCAATGGCCATGAATACAGCATTTTATATCGAGTATTTATTCCGAAGATTTGATATGATCCCTACAAAGGAAAAATGGGTTGTGTATTTTAATTTTATTCTGATTGCCAGTATCGGTTTCATTTTTCCGATTGCCGGATTTATATATTTTAAAGATCAGCTTTCCATGATCTGGCCCTGGTATTTAATTACTTCCATCTGTCTTATTGTCATCGCAGGGTTAATGATCTTCTATTTAAGAAAAAACAGGTTTAAACCGGTCTTTTATTTAACCGTATGGTTTATAATTAGTATTGTTTTCTTTGGTTTACCTCTTGCAAGAACTGTTGAAGCTAATCCAGAATATAAAAGTGTTCTTGAAGTAGATAAATATATAGAAAAAGATCCGATGCCGGTTTTTGAATTTAGCGGTTTTACTCCGGAAATTATATGGGAATATGGCAGGCCAATTAAAGTTTTAAATGATGGAGAGCGCTTTGATATACCAAAATCTGAAAAATTCCTGCTTCTGGGAGGGGAGGATCAGGCGGAGGATATTAGAAATTCCTTTTCCGGTTTTCATATTCAGAAAATAGATGAAATAGATATGAATCCGGTGGGAAACACCCATAAATCAAGATTGTACAGGGACTTATATTTAATAAAGAAGGAATAAATTGAGTAATATGATTGGATATCCTATTAAATTCGTACCAATACTCCAGGATAAGATATGGGGAGGTAGTAAATTAAGAGATCTTCTTCATAAACAAACCGTTAAGGATAAAGTAGGCGAAAGCTGGGAAATATCCGGAGTGGAAGGAAATATTTCTGTGGTGGAAAAAGGTCCTGATAAGGGAAAAACCTTGACTGAACTCATCTCCGAATATAAAGGCGACCTGGTAGGAGAGAAGATATATTCCAAATTCGGGAATGATTTTCCATTACTAATAAAGTTCATAGATGCGAAAACGGATCTTTCCGTACAACTTCATCCAAATGATGAATTAGCGAAACAGCGCCATAATTCGTTTGGAAAGACTGAAATGTGGTACGTCATGCAGGCCGATAAAGGATCTAAGCTGAATATAGGTTTTAAAAAAGATCTGGATAAAAGAGAATATCTCGAATATCTTGAGAATGGTAAGATAACAGAATTACTAAATTTTGAAGAAGTTCAAAAAGGTGATTCCGTATTTATAAATACTGGTAAAGTTCATGCTATAGGAGGAGGGGTGTTGCTGGCAGAAATTCAGCAAACTTCAGATATAACCTATAGAATTTATGATTGGAATAGGGTAGATGCCGCAGGACAAAGTAGAGATTTGCATACTGCTCTGGCTTTAGATGCTATTGACTTCGAAAAAAAGGATGATTATAAATTGAATTATTCACAGGACTTGAACACTTCGTCTGAAATTGCTTCTTGTGAATACTTCACAACCAATTTTCTCCCGGTAAAAGGACAGATTGAAAAGAATTATTCTGAATTAGATTCTTTTGTGATCTATATGTGCGTAGATGGGAAAGCTGAAGTAATAATTGGAAATAATTCCGAAATTATAGGAAAAGGTCAAAGTATTTTAATTCCGGCTTGTACGGAAAAAGTTCAAATTCAAGCAAAAAGCGCAGAACTGCTGGAAGTTTATATTGAATAACTTCCAGCAGTTCCAGCCATAATTTTTAAAGAATTCATAATACGCTATTTGAGCGTTTCTCACAGTGATAATTAAAGCCATACACGCCTTTAATTACTCAATCAATAATTTAATATAGAATCTATCTTTTTTAATTCCTCTTCGCTAAAAGAAATGTTTTTTATAGCCTCAATATTATCTTCAAGCTGAGAAACTTTACTAACTCCCACCAGAACAGAAGTAATTCGTGGGTCTTTTAGAAGCCATGCTACAGCCATCTGAGCCAGGCTTTGATTCCTTGAGTGTGCAACCTCATTTAACTGCTGAATCTGGTTGACAACTTCATTTGTGATTTGAGATTTATCCAGATAACTACCTTCAGTTGCTGCACGAGAATCTTCGGGAATTCCATGCAGGTATTTTGAAGTCAAGATTCCCTGTTCAAGAGGTGAAAAAACGATACTTCCAGTTCCATTCTTTTCCAGTGTTTCTAACAAACCATTTTCAACCCAACGATCCATCATATTATATCTAGGTTGGTGTATAAGAAAAGGAGTGCCCTGAGCCTTCAAAATTTCGGCAGCCTTTGCAGTATCTTCTGCATTATATTGCGAGATTCCCACATAAAGTGCTTTCCCTTGTCTTACTATCTGATCTAAAGCACCCATAGTTTCTTCTAAAGGAGTATCGGGATCTGGACGGTGATGATAGAAAACATCTACATAATCTAATCCCATTCTTTTTAAGGACTGGTCAAGGCTGGCAATTAAATATTTACGAGAACCAAAATTACCATAAGGTCCGGGCCACATATCCCAGCCCGCTTTTGTGGAAATAATAAGCTCATCTCTGTATTGTTTAAAATCCTTCTTGAAGATATTTCCGAAATTCTTTTCCGCGGAACCATATGGTGGACCATAATTATTTGCAAGATCAAAATGAGTGATTCCATTATCAAAAGCAGTTCTTAGAATATTTTGTGCATTTTTAAGATCATCATTATCACCGAAATTATGCCAGAGGCCTAATGATAGAAAAGGAAGTTTAATTCCACTTCGGCCACATCTGCGATACTTCATTTTATCGTATCGGTTTTCTTTTGCTCTATATGTATCCATGCTGTTAATTTAGAAATAGCAAGTTACTAAAAGCTCTTAAAGAATTTTAAATACAGAAAGGCAATTTCACAAAGCTTATTCATTAAACAAGCCGATAATCAAATTAGAATAATGTGATTTAAATGATCTAATTCTTGCTGAAGGTAAGTCTGGCCGTATCGCCATTAGGACTTTGCTCAAGAATTAAATTTATTTCATTATTTGTTGCTGAAATAACATCATAATTCTTCGTAAGCTTCCCAAGTTTACCGGTAGAACTAAAGAAAATATTGAAGTCTACGTCATTATAGGAGTCAAATTCACTACCGGAATCATTACTTATTCTCCAGGTTCCGTTCACCTCATCTGTTAAAGCAGAAGCAGTAAGATTGTTAGCTTCCTCAAAAACAAAAATGTAATCGGAGTAAGTTGCAGTGTTTTCAACATTATTCAATGTGAACTGAGAAATGTGCCATTCACCATTTTGAACAATTAGATTAAGTTCGTTTGCTTCTGCTGTTGATAGTTCGATATCGTCTCTATCGGTGTCACACGAAAGAAAAAAGCTTACCGTTAATAAGACCAGAACAATTTTAAATCTTTTCATGGGGTATAGGATCTTTTTGTTTGGTTGAGTTTAATAGGAACGTAAAGTTAAAAACTCTATTGTATTTATTTAAGGAAACTTTAAGAATTAACATTTTATCAATTATTTATTAATCAGATAAATTATCAGTGGTAATTTACTGAAAATCAGGATAATTATAGAATTTATTTTTTACCCATTCTTGAAATTTTCAAAGAACGAGGTTCGGAAAGCCAATTCAGTTTTAATAAATCTGTATTTAAGAACTCTTCATTTATTAAATATTTAGGAAGGAACATATAAAATAGACAGTCATAGAGGTTTCTAAAGAATCCCAGGTTGATTCTAGAACGCAATCATGTAAGCCAATTTTAATAATGGTTTAAAAAAAATTAAGGGATCACTGTGTTATTTTTAGTAGGAGGTGGATTTGGAAATTTTAGTAATTTATCGAAAATTGAAATTTTTTTATTTAAAAGGGTTATGAGATTAATAAATGTTTCAAGAATTAATAATGAATATCTTATTCAAGCTATGATATCGGTAAAAAATTTTGGGATAATTTTTTTTCTCATACAAAATACTATTTGAAAGAAGTAAAAGATAATAGATGGTGTGAGGCTAAAACAGGTAATAAAGTATCGGAATTTGAACAGACCAAATTGAATAAGTGGCTTAGAGATCATTAGAAGTTCATTAAAAAAAAATAATTTTATAATTAAATATAATAGTGTACATTTATTCGTAGTATATTGATTTTCAAATCAATATATTTTAAACGCCCCATATTGTTTCCCTGGTTTTAAGATTATTCATTTATAAATTGAAACAATTATGGAATCTCAAACTAAAAGAGAAGATCATATCAGGATTATCATTTTTGTTATTAGTATTATTCTGATCCTATTCTTGTCTATCTACAAGTAGGTTAAATTTGTGAAGGGGAGTTTATCTTCTTCTCTACAATTTGAATTAGTTCTGTGAATATTATAATTCTTAGTTGTTTTTAAACTAAGAAGACTTTCTTAGATCTATTCCATAGAGATGGCATTTACTCAGTTTACCTCTTAAAGCTAGTTCTCCTAAATGACGAAAATCATATTCGCTTTTTTTATCAGAAGGTATTATTTCCATTATTTCATTTGAAATAATTAGCTTTTGGTTGAATATAGCACATTGTTCCATCAACCGGGAAGTCGTATTTAAGATATCTCCAGAATATACGATCTCCCTTTTTAAGGCTCCCATTTCCCCAACTACCACATGCCCCTTATGAATTGCGGCTTTGAAGACTGGAACGAAACCATACTCTTTGAGGTAATAGTCACTTCTACCTTGAATACTTTGTTCAATTCTAAAAAAACAGGCAATTGATTGTACATGCTTAATTATTGATGTTCTCACTGGCCAGGAAATTACAATTTCATCACCAACATATTGATATATTTCTCCCTGAGAGTTCAGGATAGGATCTGTCATATCACTGAAAAAATCCTTTAGAAGATTAAAAAACTTAAGATGGCCTAATTTTTCGGCAATCGTTGTAGAATTTGACAAATCCAGAAACATGAATATTCTTTCAACTTCATTAGGCCTGTGATAGCGACCAAGAAACATGGAGATTAGTGTAGTAGGGGCATATTTTTCATAAATGTTCAGACCTTGAATAGTAAACCATGCGATGATCATCCAAGTAACAATATTTCTAATGGCATATGGACTTAGAACTAACAACTCCAATGCTCTTGAGAATGGACTTTCTGCTCTGGAAATTTCCTCCTGATAATAGAAAATGTAAGGCACTAGTGTATTCAGAAATAAAATGAATCCCAGAAAGAAAAAAAAGTTAGTTAGCATGTAATACCAGTAACTTTTACTTCTAAGATTGTCACTCAGTTTGAATACAAGAATACTTCCGCCTATAAATCCACCAACCGCAGGTCCTATAATATTAATTAGGAAAAATGAACTAAAAGATAATTGGTTCGGAACTAAAAAGACAAATTCATTAGATGATTGGATATAGTTCACACATTTATAAAAAGCCATAAATGCTCCACTAGTAATCCAGAACAGTGTGATACCAAGCACTAAAAAAAGTTGAACCCTTATTTTTGGACGTATATGCATGCCACTATGAATGACTTACTTTTTTTGTAAAAACTTGTAATATTCAGATTTAGTTTAAAAGAATTATGGCTTAACTATTCTCGCGATTCTTTGAGAAATTTTTATATACTAATACTTAATAAACTGTTTGATAACGAGTAGGTTAAAATATAATCGATAAGGAGTGTCAAATTTATCAAATCTGCCAGATTTAGCTAAAGTTAGTATAAAATTTTTCTAATTATCTGGCAGGGATTTTAATTTCCTATAACTTTATTAATGATTAACTAACCAAAACATGATCAAATGAGTAATAAGAAGGAAAATTTTGCACGATTAGGAATGGCCGCAAAAGGTGCTGTTTATTCCTTAATTGGAGTTTTAACTGCATTGGCAGCTTTTGGACAGGGAGGACAACAAACCGGTGGTAAGGGAGCTTTACAATATCTTGCGCAGCAATCATACGGCCAAATACTATTGGTGATCTTAGGATTAGGGCTTTTAGGTTATGTGTTCTGGAGAATGTATCAGGTTTTTGCTAATCCCAAGGGTTTTGATGATGATGCGAAGGGATATGGAAAAAGAGTTGCATTTTTTATTAGCGGACTTATTTATGCAGGTTTCTCTTTTTATGCATTTAAGCTTGCCTTTGGCAGTAGTTCTGGAAGTTCTGGCGGAATGATGGGTTCTCTTATGTCTGGATCTAATGGAGATACAATAGCTATAATCGTTGGAATAGGAATGGCAATTAAAGCTATTTACGATCTTTACAGGGCGTATTCCAATAAATTTAGAGAAGAGGTAGAAGAAGCCGGAATGGATAGGAAAGCACAAAAAACCTTAATAAATGCCGGTAAAGTTGGTCACACGGCCAGGGGAGCGGTTATAGGTTTAATGGCTTATCTAACATTAAGATCAGGTTTATCCAGCGGTAATAAGATTAGTACTACTACAGATGCATTTAGTTATATCCAGAATGAATTTGGATCTGTTGTATTAGGAATAGTTGCTATTGGATTTGTTGCTTATGGAGTTTATATGTTCATTAAAGCGAAATATCCAGCTATTAGTGTAGCAAGTTTAAGATAATAAACTCTTAATTTTATATTGAAAATCCTGGTGGTCATTTGACCACCAGGATTTTTTATGTTTTCTTTGATAATTATTAAATGTCATATTCGCATTCACTGCCATAGATGATTGTCTTAAAAGCACTACAATTCAACTTTAGTTTTTGAATAATTTTCTCACAAAATTTGCGAAATCTGCTTTTTCGAAGAAGATGGTAAAAAACGTTGGTGCAATTAGAAGATTTTATTATACACTTTATCGAATTATTTTTTTAGCTCTCCAATTTTGCTTAAAAATCACTAAAAAAATAAAATTTAAATATTTTGAATATAACTGATAATTAACTGAAAATTCGGTTTTAATTGATAATTTAATTCTGAATTCAAGAAAATTTTATCATTTTTTCAATTTTATGTATATTCAAAAAATAAATATTTTCTTTTTCTATTTTTTAACATTTATAGCTACGTTTGTTAAATAAAAAAAAAGATATTAGTCTATAGAAATGAATCAATCACCCCCACACATTGATGATTCATTTTCCCCAATTAATTTAATGGATTTACTTAATACATAATTTTTTGTGGGATTTCTTTTGTGACTCTCATCGGCGAAGCCGTAAAAACCTAGTTTATTTTCAGTGGTTATTTTACCTACATTCATGAAGAATCTTTTGTCCATGAGTAATAAATCACTTTAAACCTGGAAGTTGAAGTAAATCTTTATTTTAAATAAAAATTTAAAATGGTGTTATAATCGTCAATTATATTGAATAATATTTATTAAATTTATCTTAAATAGATATGGAAAATATTTTGCGGTTCTACGCAAATAGAACATCCCCCAATTCAGCCTACTTTTTATGTGACTAATGTCTTATCCGAAAAAGGATATTGGTTTTTAAGCATCTAAATTATAATTTAAATACTAGGTTTATGAAAGGGTCATTTTTAATTATTCCGTTTTCTGTTGTGTTTAACTTGATGATCATCAACTTAACTTTGTATTTTCTTACACCAGAAACCTATGCTTATTCTGGTGTTATTCTTAGTGTTAATTTATCATGGTTGTTAATTGGAATAGGGCTTAATTTTTACAGTATAGATAGAAAAGAGAAATTTATAAATAAGTTTCATAAGTTTCTACGTCATTATTTCGTTTTTGTGCTTTCATATTTTACGATACTCGCTTTTGCAAATATCAATTTTCAACCTCAAAAGCAGATATTTGTTCTCGGATTGGTGTTATTTTTTCTTTCTTCTTACCGTTGGTTGTTTTTTGAATTACGTAAAAGATATCGAAGAGGTGGAGGGAATTATCTTAAGGTGGTTATTTTAGGGAAGGATAAAAATTTCAAATATCTTGAAAAGATATTTGAGAAACCTGATTTTGGATACAGATATCTTGGCTATTTCCATGGAAAAAGCACAAAAAATACAGATGGCCCCAAGCCACTAGGTTCTTTCGAAGATTCTTTTCAATATATAGTAGAAAACCATGTTGATGAAATTTATTGTGCGGTTAGTCAGTTTACTATAAAAGAGCTAGATGAAATAAGAGATTTTGCCGATAATAATTTTAAAAGATTAAAATTGATCCCTGATAATAAAGGGTTTTATTCAAGTTCTATGGAATTTGAAATCTTTGAAAAGGTTCCTGTCTTAAATTTAAGAAAATCACCGTTAGAAAAGAATTATGCTAAGTATGGAAAAAGAATCTTTGATATTCTTGTTTCTACTCTCGTAATACTACTTGTGTTGTCCTGGCTAATTCCAGTCTTGTATTTTTTAAATCATTTAGAGTCTAAAGGTCCTGTAATCTTCAAGCAACTACGGCACGGATACAATAAAAAATCATTCTGGTGCTACAAATTCAGATCTATGGCAGTTAATAAAGAGGCCAATATGAAAATGTGCACTCGCAATGATTTAAGGATTACAAAAATTGGTAAGTTCATTAGAAAAACAAGTATAGATGAATTACCTCAGTTTTTTAATGTTTTCCTCGGAGATATGAGTGTTGTTGGTCCCAGACCACATATGGAATTTCATACTGCGGAGTATGAGAACAATGTAGATAAATATCTGGTACGGCATTTTGCAAAACCAGGAATAACAGGTCTTGCTCAGGTTAGAGGCTACAGGGGAGAAATTATAAAAAAATCTGATATTATTAACAGGACTAGGATGGATATTTTTTACCTAGAGAAGTGGACAGCTTTGCTAGAAGTCCAAATTATTTATGAAACTATAAGTAGTGCAATTAAAGGAGATAGTAAGGCCTATTAGAAATTACTATTTCCAAAGAGTACTATAATTAACGAGAATGTTTTAATTCTGAAATTGAATGAATGTAATTTGCTTCTAACCTGTGTTGCGGATAATGAGGTTATACTGCATAATTTTATACGTTTTTGCGTATAGCCGGCAAATTGATGAAAATCCTTTTTTATACTGATGAAACAGATCACCCAACCAAGATATTCATAACACGCTATAGAGACAAAATTATCTAATGGCGAGGTCATTATATACTGAAATTAGAGGCTGAGCAAACTGAAGGGCCTTTTTTGAAAAAGGCAACCAAAGACATCTACATAGTACAACGGACAAATATTTGCGTGCGAATGGATATCAAAACTTCAATTACTTTGAATAAGATGAAGCTCACCAATTTTCTGGTTGATTAATAGAAAAATCAATTTATCCCTTACGAAAAAAAATATTAATTTAAAGCTGTTTAACAAAAAACGGGAGGTGTGGTATTTGAACAAGCTTAAAAAGCTGAAATACCAAATTAACAAATATTCTTTTGAATTATTACCTAACAATAATCTTTTAGTATGACAAAATTTCAAAACTGTTTCTACCTATTATTAGCTGTTTTATCATTAACCTCCTGTGCTAATATTAAAAAGGCGACCTACTTCAATGATATTCCAAACTCAAAATTCAAATCTAACCTGGAAAATTTGGAACCTGTGTTTAGACCTAACGATTTATTGAGTATTTCAGTAAGCAGTTTAAATCCTGAAGCCACAAAGTCTTTTAATCCAGTGAATAGTTCAGAAACTGGCAACGGAAACCAAAATGTTTCTCCAGAATATTTGATAGATGAAGATGGGGATATCCGTTTTCCATTTCTGGGAAAAATAAAAGCTGCAGGAAAGACTAAACAAGCCTTAAGGGACGAAATCACAAATGAACTGGTACAAAGAAAATTACTAGTGGAACCAATAGTGAATATTAGGTATTTAAATTTTCGAGTTTCGGTTATGGGAGAAGTGAGCAGCCCTTCGGTATTGACAATTCCCAGTGAAAAAGTAAGTTTATTAGAGGCCTTGAGCCTGGCGGGTGACCTTACTATTTACGCCCAAAGGGATAATGTATTGTTAATTAGAGAAGAGAACGGAGTTAAAAAACTAACCCGGATAGATTTAACCTCGGAGGATATATTTACTTCGCCCAATTACTATTTAAAACCGAATGATGTCATCTACGTTCAGCCCAACAAATCGAAAGTAGCAAGTACTTCAAGGCTTCTTACTTGGGTTCCTATAATACTTAGTGCTCTCTCTTTTGGGATTATTGCTCTTACTTACAAATAATAATTAGAAAACCCAAAGCTATGTCCTACAATAATAAATCAGCCAAAAATGATAACCTATTTAGTTCTTTAATGGATTTGTTTTTTCCATTTTGGCCCTTGCTTGCAGCAATTTTAGTGGTGTTTTTATTTCTGGCTTGGGGCTATAAAAAATATCAGACTCCCACTTATGAGGTTTCAGCCACGCTCATTATTAAAGATGAAAACAAAGGTGTGGATAACTCAAAAATGGTGGAATCCATGAACCCGTTCGATTCTAAAAAAATCGTTGAGAACGAGATGAAGGTAATCCAATCGCCCGATCTTATGAAAAAGGTGGTTGATACATTGAACCTCTACGCCCCGGTTTTTCAAGAAAAGGACTTTTTAGGTCTTAATATAAAATCGGTTTCTGCATACAATTCTTCCCCTATTCGTATTAAGCTTAAAAACCCGGATAAAGTCGTTATTCAAGAAGACAAACCTACCAAACATTATTTCACCGCTAATTCTTCGGAAAAAAAAATTAAGGTCGATGGAAAAACCTATCCGTTAAACCAATGGGTCGAAAGCCCTTTTGGGGAAGTGAAGTTTTATTCTAATAAAAATAAAGTCCAACCCGCCAAAAAACGATTGTATTTTGTTTTGGTAAATCCGCGTGTAGTGACCCAGAGTCTAGTGAAATCAATTGAGATTACCCCTCCCGAAAAGCTGGCGACGGTAATTAACTTAAATTTGGAAGATGAGGTACCTAATAGAGGGGAGGATATTTTAAACGGTTTGATTGACGTCTATAACCAAAAGGGACTTGATGATAAGAATGTTTTGGCTACAAATACCATGAAATTTATTGAAGCCCGTATTCGTAATATAGGAGACGAACTTGATACCCTTGAAAGTGAAAATGAGAAGTACCGTTCTTCTAAAGGAGTTGTGAACCTGAGCGAGCAAAGCAGGATGTATCTGCAAGATGTGGGGCAGAACGACCAACGTATTGCCGATATCAGGCTTAAACTTTCCGTATTGGATAAAGTGGAAAATTATATCCAATCAAAAGATGGGGGGGGCAGCATTGTACCTTCCACTTTGGGCATCGATGATCCCGTGTTAACGCAATTGCTTCAGAAGCTGTATAATTCTGAAATAGAGTATGAACGTTTAAAAAAGACCACGGCCGTTAATAACCCAATGTTGACCTCTCTTGCTGATGAAGTTAATAAAATAAGGCCCAATATTTTGGACAATGTGCAAAGTCAAAAAGGCAATCTCAACGCAAGTCTTTCTAATTTATACTACAATTCGGGGAAATACAATTCGGCTTTAAAAACCATTCCTGAAAAGGAACGCACACTTCTGGAAATAACGCGAAGAAAAGCGGTGAAACAAGATATTTTTGCCTCCCTATTACAGAAAAGGGAAGAAATAGCACTATCCTTTATGCCAACAGACGGGGATGATATCGTGGTAACGGAAGCCCAGGCCACCTTAGATCCTGTAAGCCCAAGCGGCATTAAAATTTATACTATTGCATTGTTTCTAGGCATATGCCTTTGGGTTGCTTATGTGGTTTTTAAAGAAATGATGAGCAAAAAAATACTTTTCCGTTCAGAAATTGAAGAGTCTACCGATTTGCCTGTTATCGGTGAATTATCCTATTTAAAAGGAAATAAATACCTGTCATTAAAAAAACCTGAAGATTTACCTATAATTGAACAGTTTAGGCAACTGGATGCGCAATTGGGGCTATATAGCAGGACTTTTAGAAAAAAGAAAATTCTCGTCACCTCAAGTTTATCGGGTGAGGGCAAAAGTTATGTTAGCAAAAACCTGGCGCTTAGCCTGGCCCAAACCGGTAAAAGGGTGATATTGCTCGATATGGACTTTAGAAAACCCAATACCACCAAAGACTTTAATTTAAAAGAGCATAAAGGAATAGTAGATTATTTAAAGGGAGAAGCTTACATAGATGAACTTATTGTAGCTTCAGAAACGGTTCCAAATTTATATATTTTACCCGCCGGCACGAAAGGTGAAGATCATACCCAATTGCTCTTAAATGGTAAACTGGAATCCCTTTTTGAAAAGCTTTCTGAAAGCTATGACTATGTTATTATGGATTCTGCGCCAATAGGCTTGGTTTCCGATGCAAACCTGCTTGCTGAATTTAGTGAAATTACGCTATTGGTGGTAAGGCACGATTTTACCCCAAAAAAAATTATTCAAAAGCTGGATCAAAATCAGGTAGACAAAAATTTGAAGCATGCCGGAATAGTTTTTAACGGTTTGAAAAAAAGAGGTTTTGTAAACGAAGATAGTGGTTATGGCTATGGGTATAATCAAAATTATGGATATGGGGCTTATGCGCAAGAAAGATAAACGAATTATCTTTAAGGTAGCAGACAGGCTTTTAGAGATATAGTTATAGGTTATCCCGGGCTTTTCAACAAACCGGTGATCGCCATTTCACAACGGGCTTATGTGGTCAACAAGAAAAACCCTTTAAAACGATTTCGGCAATACCTGATTAGTAAAGTTTATTTTAAAGGCTTGGGCAAAATTATATTTATAAATAAAACCCTAGCCGATGAAAGCAAAAAATATAAAGGGGGAGGGCAATACAGACTACCTGAGAGGTCGGGGAGCAGACCACGACTTTTTTGAGCGGTACAATAAAGAACAGCAAGCCCTTCCAAAACTTGATTTTATATATGCCACGGGTGGTGTTGCGCGGGATTATGATACATTAATAGAAACCTTTAAAAATTTAAATTTTGATTTACGCATCACTGCCAGTCCTAATTTTACGAGCGAATTGAATACCGAAATTCCTGCCAATGTACATGAGGACAGTTCAATAACCCCCGGCCTAACCTCTACCGGAAAGCTACACAATGAATATTATAACAATCTTGCGGAAGCTTTGACTATGATGCAAGACCATGCTTTTGCACCTTTCAGTAGCATCGGGTTCTTCGAGGCAATCGCTGCTGGAAAGGCCATTATTGCAACCGATAACAAAGCTTTTGCGTTTAATATTGAGCAATCGGGGATAGGGATTTTGGTTGATTATTACGACAGGGAAGGTTGGAAGAAGGCGATAAATTATTTGATCGATAATTCTGAAACACTAAAGAAATGGGGGGGAAGGGCAGCAATTAATCCGGGAAGTGTATAATTATATTGTCTTTTCTAAAGAGATAATTGAACAGACGGATATCTTACTCAAGAAGCAAGAATTCTATGAATTTTAAAAAGAATTTAAATGTATGAAGAGTAAGTATTTGAATTCTATACTGGCTTTCTTCCAAAGATTTATGACTAAAGGTCATGAACGAAGCATAAAAGCAAAAAAAAATATAGTTACTTCAATTTTAATAAAAGGGGGGAGTATTGGAATTAGTTTGTTGCTCGTGCCTCTTACCATCAATTATGTAAATGCCGATCGTTATGGTATTTGGCTGACCATTAGTTCAATTGTTGCTTGGTTTAGCTTTTTTGATATCGGGCTTACGCAAGGTTTGCGTAATAAGTTTGCCGAGGCATTGGCAAATGATGATGATGATAGCGCACAGGTTTATGTGAGTACAGCATATGCTGTACTTGGAATTATTTTCACAATTCTCTGGGGGATTTTTATTCTAGTAAATCCATTATTAAATTGGAGCGATATTCTCAAGGTTTCACCTGATCTCTCTGATGAAATTTCACTGTTAGTTGTAATTGTTTTCACCTATTTCTGTTTGCAGTTTGTATTAAGGATTGTAACCACAATCATTACAGCAAACCAGGAGCCGGCAAAATCATCTCTTATAGATTTAATTGGACAGATAACCTCACTTTTAATAATTGTATTACTAGTATCTGTAACAGAAGGTTCTTTGATATATTTGGGGGTTTCTCTTTGCGCTGCCCCTATTATTGTTTTAGCTGGAGCTAACATTTTTTTCTTTTCAGGAAAATATAGGATATATAAACCCTCATTAGGAAAAGTTAAATTCTCACATGCTAAAAGCCTGTTTAATCTGGGAGGTATATTTTTTGTAATACAAATTGCAAGCATTATACAATATGAATCTGCCAACATTATAATTTCTAGAAATTTTGGTCCTATAAATGTTACTGACTACAATATTGTTAGTAAATATTTTGGAATCTTACACATGGTATTTATGATATTTATTACCCCATTTTGGTCTGCTTCTACCGAAGCTTTTTTAAAAGGTGATATACAATG
>CAVZZT010000001.1:0-174159 GCA_963779835.1 uncultured Flavobacteriaceae bacterium | reverse complement strand
TTCGATTTTTTCCTTCATCCAACTTTTCTAGAACGCAGTATCGCACATAAATGGAAGCATTTATTTGAAGTAATTCTGCCTGTTCAAAGGAATTTTTTGTCTTCAGGTTTTAAATCAAAAACACTTTTACTTTGTTATTTTTTTTCATCATTTATAAGGTTTATTGTTGATATCTATGACAGTTATTACTGGAAATAGCAAATTAGAACACCGGTACCTGAAAGGTAGTTGAGCTCACAACTTGCTGAGCCTAAAGGCTCGAGTTTTCAAGAAGGCTTAAGAATTATCTTTTGATGCCATACTGTCTATCCACATCTGCGGCGAAAACACCTCCCACGACTTTGTTATATTGGCTGGATGTTTTTCCTTCTTGCTTATTCAACCAAGAGTCCAATGCTTGCTATAATCCTCTAAAGTTTTTTGTGCTTTTTATCTTTTTTAGGTTGAAGATGGAAGGATTTCATTTTTTCGATCAGGTGGTTTCTGTTTTTTAATTTATGGCTTTTTATAAATGCATTAACTACCTCTTTATCTTTTAAGAATTTATTGCCGACGGGTGTAGAATCCATGACTTTTTTACCATCTTCATCATCAACAACATTTTCAGAGTCAAGAATAGGGATATCTCAGGATCATGGGCATTATCAGGATCACTTTCAGCGATTTCTGGAACAGAATTATCGCTCTGCGATTTTTTTCGATTGACAACAATTTTCAATGCTTCATTAAGGTCTATTTTACCTTTTCTAAATTCGTCATACAAATCCTTGTGCCAACGCTTTAGGTTGCCAATCTGGCCGCATTACTCTTTTCCCTGAGTTTGTTTTATATTTTTGCCAATTACAATAGATTTTTCGATCGGGTTTAAAACAAGTTTTATTAATTTTTCATTGCATTCATAAGGTTTGCATTTACTTTAGCTGATATTAATTTGAAGAGCTTACCAGCCTCTTGATCAGAAAGTTCATCTGTTGAGTCGATAATATCATATATAAAACAAAGAGTTTTTAATTGGGTTCATTTGATCCATTTTTAAGATTGATATTTAAATTGTGAAATAGGGTAGCACTACTTTGCATGCCTATTAAATCTTTTATTATTTCTAACGGTTAATATTGAAAAAAAGATCGTGTCCCAACACGATCCTTTTTTTATTTTGATTTTTTGATAAATTCTAAGCCAAGTTCAGAATCCACGATTATTTTTCGTCCATCCTGAATAATGGCATCTTTTATTACACCAGATTTTTTAAGCCTACTAGCTTTAGATATACTTCCTCCTATTAGATTTGCGATGCCGCGTAATCCGTAAACGTATTTCTTGGGTGTAACTTTAGCTTCAGAATCTTTCTGATTACTATTTGTTTCCCCAACATTTTTTTGAAGAAAAAGAAATTCTTTTGCTGTTAATTGAAATAAAGCTTTCTCTTTAATTGCTTCTAAATTCATAATGTCTTGTTTAAAATTAATAACGAACCGTGTACATCGGTTTTAATGTTCGAACAAGACAAACTTATGGCAGAGCTAGAGTGGTTTTATAGTGGAAATAAATTTTATTTAATTCATTAAACTGACAATCAGAGTTATTATGGATTAATTTTTTTAGAAATGGTGGTTTTGCAGTGGTTTTGGAATTTTATGATTATTATGATAATAATGGTTTGATATTCTTTCTGAAAATCATATCAATTTCCTCTGCAAATTGTTTTTGTTCAGGTTTACTCTCTCCACCAACTATAACTCGGTACTTACTTTTATAATGGCTTTTTGATTTACCAATTTCTTTCAAAATTTCTTTCAACCAATTTTCTTGAAGAGTAATTGGAACTAATTTTTTTAGATTATCGATTAAATAAAAGGCTCTCTCAGTGTTTTTAATTTTCAACTTCTGATTAGTGTTCTGAAGATTTAAGGAATAGTAAAGTTCTAATTCAGAAATTTCTTCAAATAAGATTCCGGAAAAGTTTTTATGAATATGATGTACAATACCCATATTAAAAAAAACTGTATCAAAAATTCCTAAATAATTTGGATCATATTGATCGTCAACCTTAAATCTCTTCTTTATATTTTTTTGAATATACAATGCATACTGATTAATTCGTCATCAATAATTATGCTCTAAAAACCAATATTTTTATAGAGTTAGAATTATAATAATTATTCCGATTTTGGATTTCCTTCGAGCGCTATAAATGTTTCAAAAATTGAATTATCGTCCTTTGTACTTTCAGGATATTTTCTCTCTCTCAATTCTTTTATTAGTAATTTTTTTCTGGGAAGATCTTGAAATAGGCTATGATGATTTTCAAATAACTTAATATTTTCAATAACTGCTTCTTCCCAGGTCTTCCAGCAAAATAATTCTTTCCCTTTTTTAGTTTCTGGATTTAATTTTTCGATTCTTCAATATGCAACATCGACTTTTCCAAACTATATCGATAAGCGTCTTGAGAATCATAGTCAAATGATCCCCATCCCATATTAATTTCATTAATCCAGTATTTATTGAGATTACAAAAAAACCGGTCATCAAAACTATATTACCATCAATGTGATTTACTTCTATATCTTCGTTTTCACTCATAATAAATTAAATTTTTCCATAGCACTTTTCTTGGTTTTATCTGCGATATCTATGTATGGTTTCATTGCTTTATAGTCACTGTGACCAGTCCATTTCATTACTACCTGAACCGGTATTCCAATAGATAATGCACTGCAAATAAATGATCTACGACCAACATGTGTACTTAAAAGCTCATGTTTAGGGATAACTTCATCAGTTCTTTTATTACCTGAATAATGTGTCAGAGTAACTAGTGTATTAATTTTAGCAAGTTCACCTAATTCTTTTATGTATTCATTCAGCTTTTGATTTGAAATGACTGGCAGTGCTTTGTCATTTTTAAACGGGATATCTTGATACTTTTCAAGGATAGCCCTACTGTGCTTGTTCAATTCTATATTCAAACTATCAGAAGTTTTGACAGTCACAATTTCTATATGATTTTTCTTAATATTACTTCTTCTCAAATTGTAAGCATCTGAATATCGTAGCCCAGTATAACACAAGAACTTAAGGAGATCCCTGGTTTTTTCTAGATATTGTTTTGAGGAAGGAATTTTATAATTGAAAATTTTAGTTTTTTCCTCCTCAGTTAAGAAAATAACAGGCTTACTTGAATCTTTTATTTTTGGGCGAAAGCTTTTGAAATTATCATTATTATGATAATTTTTTTCAAAGCTCCATCTGAGAAACCATTTCAGAAAACCGAGTTGCTTTTTGACCGTACTATTCTTCATTTCTTTATCCTTCTGCAGATAGTAGATATAGTCAGTCATACCTTCTTCATCCAGGTCTTCAAAGATTAATTTTGATTAAACCCTAAAAGATGTTTTTTTACGGCTGAAAACTTGGTGAATGTAGCAGTAGTCCAATTATTCAACCTCCCGTTTTGACGAACAAATTCATCAAATACATTTTCAAAAGAATCTTCAGATATCGAGTTGATCTCTGCTTTACCTTTAGATTTTAGCACTTTTACAGCTTTCCGAATATCCTCTTTAGTGGGAAATTTTTCTAACCTCTCATATTCGCTGAAAAGATCCTGGATAGAAACTTTCAATTCTAATAAACGAGAATTGATAGAGGAGGAGCTCTGACCTAATTTATTGAATGCTCCATTTTTCACTAGCTCCTTATCTGAATCCCATTTTTTAAAATCTATTCGGTAGCCTGTTTGGATATCTAAACGATCACCATCAAAATTAACTCTAAGTCGGATAGGAACATTTTCTGTAATAAGAATTCCTTCTTTCTTTCTCCTTTCAAGAGAAAAAATTAGGTTTCGTTTTATATGGATCATAATTGGGGTGTATAGTAACACCCAATATTACACCCAAAAATAGTGATATCAAAAGATATTTTATAAAACTTTATGACAGTGTAAATTTATAAACCCAATGAAATATGGGCTTTTGGCATTTTATGAAATTCTATGATATGATAGATGATAGTTCCTCTTTCTCCGCTTAAATTAAATGCTTCACCCAAAAGGTGGAGCATTTTTGTTTTATAAAGGTTTGAGTTAACTCATTAGCCTGAAATAAAACGAAAATGATCCAAGTCGCGTAGCGTCCTGAAGCATTTGATTTAAGTGTTGGATTTCCCTTCTGGGATTAGCGAATTAAATCCAAATGGGATCCTTATTTTCCAGAAGCGCGTTCAGGATAACATCTATTGACTTCCTTTTAAAACATTACGTTATTTCTCATTCTCCATGATACCTTTATAGTATTCCTGCAATACGAAAAAAGCCTTTTTCTTATTTCCATTATTATCTATAAGGCCTTTCCGATTCCATCCCTCCTGGTAATCTGGATGATTCCTTCGCGGGGATCTGAAGTCATTCAGGATCCATGGTGACATGCCGGTATAATTTTCAGGCATTCTTTTCATCATTTTAATGGTTTCTTCAAAATACCATTTTTGAAATTCTTCAGTCCAGCGCTGTTCTTTAGCCCCATGATAACCTCCTTTGGCACCTGCGCCCGTTTCGCTGAAGAATAAAGGTTTTTTATAATTGACTTCCCAGGTAGATTTTTCTTTGGCACTTGGTAGCCCACCATACCAACCGAGGTATTCGTTAACCGAAACTATGTCTGTAACCGCTCCCAGCGGATCGTCTATGATGTTCTTTTCGTTTTCCTTACGCACTTCTAAAGCTGCTGAGATAAGCCGACTATCATCTATGCTTTTTGCAGTTGCAACCAGCGACTTCATAAATTCGGTTCGGGCAGGACTTACCGGCGTTTCATTCCCAACTGACCAGATAATGACGGAAGCCTTATTACGATCCCTTATGATCATTTCTTTTAACTGGTTTTTGGCTTTTTCGAGTACAACTTCACTTTCAAAATCTATGGTCCAGTAGACTGGAATTTCAGACCATACCAGCATGCCGAGAGAATCGGCGGCACGGGTCATATTTTCATTATGAGGGTAATGCGCAAGTCTCACCATATTGGCGTTAAGGTCTTTTGCCCAACCCAGTAACAGATTGGCATCTTTTTTAGTTTTTGCCCGGCGAACGTCCTGTGGGATTTCTTCATGTATACTTATCCCACGTAAAAAGATCTTTTCACCGTTTAGCATTAAGTCTTTTCCAGAAACTCTGATATTTCTGAAACCTATTTTATCCCTTAGGGTATCATTCTGGATAAATAAAATCCACACTATATAATTTCGGAACTTTCGGGGACCAGAGCTGAAGATTTTGGACAGGTATTGTGTATTCCAGGTTTCGACCTTTAACCTGTAGTTTTTCGAAAATATTTAATTCCGGAATGACGATACTTACTTCTGAAGCTTCTACGGGATTTTTCAGTTTAAGATTTCCGCTAAGTATTAGATCTTTTTTCTCTTTTGAAAAATCTTCCGGGTCCAGCTGCAGGGAATATTGCTGAATAAAATTTTCAGGTAATAAAAGTAGCTTTACATCCCGGGTGATACCACCAAAATTCCACCAGTCGGTATTCAAAGTGGGTATCTCAGCCGCATGCCGCTTATTATCGACCTTCACTACCAGAAAATTTCCGGTGGGCTTAAGCAGATCTTCCGGAATTTCAAAATTAAAAGGAGTGAAGCCTCCTTTATGCGTTCCCAGC
The DNA here is from genome assembly GCA_963779835.1 of uncultured Flavobacteriaceae bacterium. Lineage (GTDB taxonomy): Bacteria > Bacteroidota > Bacteroidia > Flavobacteriales > Flavobacteriaceae > Christiangramia. Next base: position 168,490 of record CAVZZT010000001.1, on the reverse strand, counting down.
TTTTTTCCGTTGAGGTAAACATGGGCTTCGTAATTCACCGCGCCAAAATATAAAAAAGCTTTTTGGAATGCTTCCGGGTTACTTATATCAAATTCCCTTTGATACCATACGGTACCTTCGTAATATTTAAAGACGGGGTCCTGCGAATTCCAATCGCCGGGAACTTTTAGAGTATTCTCATCGGTATATCCATGTTCCACCCGATCTGAAGGAGTATTGACTACAGGCCTGTTCCAGTAGGCTTCGGGATCATCTTCGTTGCGCTCCTTATACCGGTAATCATAAAAACCATTTTCATAGGGATCTATAATATAATGCCAATCCCCATTTAAGGATATTTTTTCCCGGTTTTGTGTATTTATGATCAGATCTTCCTGAGCCATCGCATGAAATGCTATAAGAAATAAAAATAGGGTCAGGGGGTAAAGTGCTTTCTGCTTCATATGTGCTGAATTTCTTTTAAATAATTGTTGGTGGCCATGGGTTCTTAGTATTTTCTAATAACTAAAAACCTGTATTTGAACGAAAATAGGCATTAAAACTTAAAGCTATTTTTCAGCAGCTTTTTTTCGTTAGTACCGGGAGAGAGAAGATATTAAATTTAATGATGAGGAGAATATGGATATGAAAGATGGAATGAGCTGGAATTGAACCCATAAAAATTTTAAAGTGTGATGAGAAAATCTTAAAGAGAGCTCAACGATCATTGGGACATAGATGGAAATTCAGAAGTCTAAGAATAATACCGTAAAGGCTTTGGGCAGAAAAAGGAACGCGCATCTTTTGGTGAATCCCAGATCCAGGTTACCAAGGATCGCGATGTTTCCTTTTTTCCCATTTTTGTTCCGAAATGTGGCAATTGAATACTTGGGTTTGAAAATATGATTGTATCGCTCTACTCAAATAGATATCTTTTTCTTATAAATTGTAATTAATCGAATTTTAGTAACCCCAGACATCCTTAATTTCTTAATATTCAAAACACCTTTAATCATACCCAATCTTTTACATAGGCCCTTCTCTCACTTCAAAAGTGATAGGTAAGGTATAAATAACACTAACCGGACGGTTTCTTTGCTGACCCGGTACCATATCCGGTAATAAATTAATAACTCTCGCTGCTTCAGCTTCCAGTACTTTGTGAGGCCCACGTACTTTGATGTCGGTCACTTTCCCATGTTCATTTATTTTGAATACGGCAAAGATCCTGTTAATCCCATAGAGATTGAGTTCTGCTCCCAAAGTTGTATTAAATTCATGTTGAATGAATTCATCGATCTTTGAAGACATGCATTTTTTCTTGGTTGCTTTATCGGGCATATTTTCACAACCGGGATAGATAGGAACATCTGCGATCAGCACAAAAGGTACTTCTTCTACTTTTTCCTCCATCTTTTCTTCTACGATCTCGGCTACCTCGATCACTTGCATTTTTTCTTCGAGGTTGGTTTCTGTAGACTGAATTTCAGTTTCTTCAACTTCCAGGTTATCTGCTACCACCTCAATGACCTCAGGTACGGGTGGAGGAGGTGGAGGAGGAGGCAGGTTTTTTATTTCGGTTATCGGTATGTCTTCCATATCCATATCCGGAACCGCAATTTCAAAGTTTTGTGAGGTATTAGATTCTACAGATTTCCATTCAATACTAAAATAAGTGATCGCCAGAACGATGATCAAACCAATCTGGAAAAATATGAAGCTATTACGGCTTAGATCTGCCTTAGGATTTTTTTTGACTTGCATGGCTAAAGATTTTAAAGTCAATAATTATTCTCCATGAAGGTACTTCTAATACTCGCTAAATAATATGACAGGTGTCATATAACAAGGCTTTTGACGCCGTTTATCTCTTCTGAAATTCCTAACCGGTTTCTCTGTAAAAGCTTCAGATATTTATTCGGAAAAATGCGCTTATTTCTACTTCAACCGGATTAATTTTTAAGAAATATCAATACTGAAAAAGTAAATACTATGGTGTTATTTGTCTTAAATTCAGTTGTTTATGAGGAAAATCATATTTTTTCAGGATGTACTTCAGTATTTTGTAAGGCATAAATATGAGATCCATGAAAAATATTCTTTTACCCACAGATTTTTCAGAAAACTCTATAAACGCGATCAAATATGCGCTGAGGATTTTCGAAAACAGGACCTGCACCTTTTATTTATTACACACTTTTACCCCGGCAGCCTATCACACGGGGGAGGCGTTTAAGAATTTCACTTCCATGGAATTGGTTCAGGCTACCAGGGAATCTGCAGCCAAAAAAATGAAAACCCTTATTGGTGGCTTAAAATCTGAATTCGATAATCAAAACCATCACCTAAAATGGGTGGTAGATTTTAATCTGCTTATCGGGAAAATAAGAAGCCTCGTAAAGGAAAAGAAGATAGATCTTATCATTATGGGTACCCAGGGAGCTACCGGAGCCAGGGAGATCTTTTTAGGTACCCATACCATGTACACCATTAAAAAAGTGAAGTGTCCTGTTTTGGCAGTGCCTTCGGGCTATCATTATAGAAAGCCAAAAGAGCTACTTTTCGCGACAGATTATAAGATATTAAGACCTCAGGACTTAAGATTTCTGGAATATTTCATCGGCCTGCACTCCGCACGCTTACATGTATTAAATGTGTATACTGAAACTTTAGATGAGCAACAGCGCGAAAACCGAAAACAGCTCGCCGAATTTCTGGAGGGCCATCAACCGGTCTTTCATCTCATCGAGGGCGATGATATCCCTGAAGTCGTAGAAGCTTTTCAAAAAGAGAATAATATAGATCTTATGATGATGCTGCATAAAAAGCATAGTTTTTTTGAAAATATACTTTTTAAACCCGTCATCAATCAACTGGTGTATCATACCAATGTTCCATTCATGGTGATGCCGATGCGGGAAGAAGAGAGCGGAGAGTAGAATTAAAGACTGGAAAAGGAGTATGGATCACGAATAGATCTATTTGTGATCCAGTACTCCTTTAGACAAAAAACTTTTTGCTACATGAAAAATATGAATTTGAAAAATGTATCTGGTAAGAAATCAAAAAAGTCACAGCCTGCATAAATACGATGGAATTAGCGAATTCCATTTAGATAGAGCCAGTGATTCATTGCAAACCTATAGTAATAGCTACGACTGTTTTGTTTTTAAATTTTTAATTCCAGAAATTGATCAACGCTTTGGCAGCAGGACCAGCCGAATTTGGGTTTTGTCCGGTAATAAGCAAACCATCAACTTCAACATGAGATAAAAAAGGAGCAGCAGCGGTGTGATAGTCTGCACCTAATTCTTTTAAGCGGTTCTCCAGGGTATAAGGAATATTATCAGATCTCATGGCCAGTTTTTCTTCGGTATTGGAAAAACCGGTTAGCCTTTTGCCGTTCAACAGGGAAGGATCAATTTCTGCGGCTTTGATCAGCGCTGCGGGACCGTGGCAAACTGCAGACACCGGTTTATTATTTTTCAGGAAATCCAAAATCAGCTTTCCACTAATTTCATTCGAAGCCAGGTCAAACATAGGCCCATGCCCGCCGGGAAAAAATACTCCATCATAATCAGCTGCTGAGACCTCGGCTAATTTCAGCGTATTATCCAGCGCTTTCCGGGCAATTTCATCTTTCTGAAATCTTCTGTTGGAACTGGTAATGTTTTCGGTTAATTCACTCATGGGATCTATAGGCGGTTTTCCCCCCATAGGACTGGCAATAGTAATAGAATAGCCTTCATCCATAAAATGGTAGTAAGGATCTGTAAATTCTCCTATCCATAAACCGGTAGTGCTATCTGTATCTACTAATGCCTGGTGAGAAGTGACGATCATTAATATCTTTTTCATAACGCGCTTTTTTTGGTTTACCCCAATTTACAAAAGCTTTTCCGGAATAAAATTCTGGGATCTGTTATTTTTTTTCGCTTACCTATTTTCTGAATTTCCTGCTGGTCAGATTAAATTCTCAGTTCAGATAGGGGAACCTATACAGCACTATTTTTCCCTATTATCGGGATTTAGCACATCGATATTTGCAAGGATTTCTTCAAATCTGGAAATATCATTGTCTAAAACAGTTCTGATCTTATCTTTCATCCTAAGCATATTCCCGGTCCTGGTTTCTTCCCTTTCCAGGTAAACCGTTCTAAAATATTTGATCTGATTGGTAATATAATCCCGGTAATCTCCAAAAAAATTTGAATCTACCAGTAACTGGTTAAAATGTTCCAGGCTGGCCTTTTCATTTTGTGCATAATAGCGATTGAGGGCTACGAGGTTTACTTTTTCCAGGAACTTATCATTAAGTGAAACCGATAGCACCGGGTCTACCACTTTATCCAGATCCAGTGATTCTTTAAATTCCCGCAGGTCTGTGATCGCATGGTGTATAGAAGATTTTAATCCCGGCAATGAAGCTTTAAAAAACCGATGAGCATCTGCGGCCTTGTCTTTTCTTTGCACTTGATAAAGCCAGAAGGCGATGATAAACCCCAGTAAAGTTAATACTACTGCGGTCCCGTCCATAACCATAGACCATTGGTTGGGATCCAGGCTCCATTCTTTAAATAGTATATAGTAGTTGTCTTGTTGTTGGGTCAAATGCCGAAATTTGAATCAATATATACATTCTTCATTAGTAATTTCCTATGCTGTTTTCAAAATTCGAAAAAAACTGGTGAAATTACTTCAAAAGTGATAGGTAAGGTATAAATAACACTAACCGGACGGTTTCTTTGCTGACCCGGTACCATATCCGGTAATAAATTAATAACTCTCGCTGCTTCAGCTTCCAGTACCTTGTGAGGCCCACGTACTTTGATGTCGGTCACTTTCCCATGTTCATTTATTTTGAATACGGCAAAGATCCTGTTAATCCCATAGAGATTGAGTTCTGCTCCCAAAGTTGTATTAAATTCATGTTGAATGAATTCATCGATCTTTGAAGACATGCATTTTTTCTTGGTTGCTTTATCGGGCATATTTTCACAACCGGGATAGATAGGAACATCTGCGATCAGCACAAAAGGTACTTCTTCCACTTTTTCCTCCATCTTTTCTTCTACGATCTCGGCTACCTCGATCACTTGCATTTTTTCTTCGAGGTTGGTTTCTGTAGACTGAATTTCAGTTTCTTCAACTTCCAGGTTATCTGCTACCACCTCAATGACCTCAGGTACGGGTGGAGGAGGTGGAGGAGGAGGCAGGTTTTTTATTTCGGTTATCGGTATGTCTTCCATATCCATATCCGGAACCGCAATTTCAAAGTTTTGTGAGGTATTAGATTCTACAGATTTCCATTCAATACTAAAATAAGTGATCGCCAGAACGATGATCAAACCAATCTGGAAAAATATAAAGCTATTACGGCTTAGATCTGCCTTAGGATTTTTTTTGACTTGCATGGCTAAAGATTTTAAAGTCAATAATTATTCTCCCTGAAGGTACTTCTAATACTCGCTAAATAATATGACAGGTGTCATATAACAATGCTTTTGACGCCGTTTATCTCTTCTGAAATTCCTAAACGGTTTCTCTGTAAAAGCTTCAGATATTTATTCGGAAAAATGCGCTTATTTCTACTTCAACCGGATTAATTTTTAAGAAATATCAATACTGAAAAAGTAAATACTATGGTGTTATTTGTCTTAAATTCAGTTGTTTATGAGGAAAATCATATTTTTTCAGGATGTACTTCAGTATTTTGTAAGGCATAAATATGAGATCCATGAAAAATATTCTTTTACCCACAGATTTTTCAGAAAACTCTATAAACGCGATCAAATATGCGCTGAGGATTTTCGAAACCAGGACCTGCACCTTTTATTTATTACACACTTTTACCCCGGCAGCCTATCACACGGGAGAGGCGTTTAAGAATTTCACTTCCATGGAATTGGTTCAGGCTACCAGGGAATCTGCAGCCAAAAAAATGAAAACCCTTATTGGTGGCTTAAAATCTGAATTCGATAATCAAAACCATCACCTAAAATGGGTGGTAGATTTTAATCTGCTTATCGGGAAAATAAGAAGCCTCGTAAAGGAAAAGAAGATAGATCTTATCATTATGGGTACCCAGGGAGCTACCGGAGCCAGGGAGATCTTTTTAGGTACCCATACCATGTACACCATTAAAAAAGTGAAGTGTCCTGTTTTGGCAGTGCCTTCGGGCTATCATTATAGAAAGCCAAAAGAGCTACTTTTCGCGACAGATTATAAGATATTAAGACCTCAGGACTTAAGATTTCTGGAATATTTTATCGGCCTGCACTCCGCACGCTTACATGTATTAAATGTGTATACTGAAACTTTAGATGAGCAACAGCGCGAAAACCGAAAACAGCTCGCCGAATTTCTGGAGGGCCATCAACCGGTCTTTCATCTCATCGAGGGCGATGATATCCCTGAAGTCGTAGAAGCTTTTCAAAAAGAGAATAATATAGATCTTATGATGATGCTGCATAAAAAGCATAGTTTTTTTGAAAATATACTTTTTAAACCCGTCATCAATCAACTGGTGTATCATACCAATGTTCCATTCATGGTGATGCCGATGCGGGAAGAAGAGAGCGGAGAGTAGAATTAAAGACTGGAAAAGGAGTACTGGATCACGAATAGATCTATTTGTGATCCAGTACTCCCTTAGACAAAAAACTTTTTGCTACATGAAAAATATGAATTTGAAAAATGTATCTGGTAAGAAATCAAAAAAGTCACAGCCTGCATAAATACGATGGAATTAGCGAATTCCATTTAGATAGAGCCAGTGATTCATTGCAAACCTATAGTAATAGCTACGACTGTTTTGTTTTTAAATTTTTAATTCCAGAAATTGATCAACGCTTTGGCAGCAGGACCAGCCGAATTTGGGTTTTGTCCGGTAATAAGCAAACCATCAACTTCAACATGAGATAAAAAAGGAGCAGCAGCGGTGTGATAGTCTGCACCTAATTCTTTTAAGCGGTTCTCCAGGGTATAAGGAATATTATCAGATCTCATGGCCAGTTTTTCTTCGGTATTGGAAAAACCGGTTAGCCTTTTGCCGTTCAACAGGGAAGGATCAATTTCTGCGGCTTTGATCAGCGCTGCGGGACCGTGGCAAACTGCAGACACCGGTTTATTATTTTTCAGGAAATCCAAAATCAGCTTTCCACTTATTTCATTCGAAGCCAGGTCAAACATAGGCCCATGCCCGCCGGGGAAAAATACTCCATCATAATCAGCTGCTGAGACCTCGGCTAATTTCAGCGTATTATCCAGCGCTTTCCGGGCAATTTCATCTTTCTGAAATCTTCTGTTGGAACTGGTAATGTTTTCGGTTAATTCACTCATGGGATCTATAGGCGGTTTTCCCCCCATAGGACTGGCAATAGTAATAGAATAGCCTTCATCCATAAAATGGTAGTAAGGATCTGTAAATTCTCCTATCCATAAACCGGTAGTGCTATCTGTATCTACTAATGCCTGGTGAGAAGTGACGATCATTAATATCTTTTTCATAACGCGCTTTTTTTGGTTTACCCCAATTTACAAAAGCTTTTCCGGAATAAAATTCTGGGATCTGTTATTTTTTTTCGCTTACCTATCTTCTGAATTTCCTGCTGGTCAGATTAAATTCTCAGTTCAGATAGTGGAACCTATACAGCACTATTTTTCCCTATTATCGGGATTTAGCACATCGATATTTGCAAGGATTTCTTCAAATCTGGAAATATCATTGTCTAAAACAGTTCTGATCTTATCTTTCATCCTAAGCATATTCCCGGTCCTGGTTTCTTCCCTTTCCAGGTAAACCGTTCTAAAATATTTGATCTGATTGGTAATATAATCCCGGTAATCTCCAAAAAAATTTGAATCTACCAGTAACTGGTTAAAATGTTCCAGGCTGGCCTTTTCATTTTGTGCATAATAGCGATTGAGGGCTACGAGGTTTACTTTTTCCAGGAACTTATCATTAAGTGAAACCGATAGCACCGGGTCTACCACTTTATCCAGATCCAGTGATTCTTTAAATTCCCGCAGGTCTGTGATCGCATGGTGTATAGAAGATTTTAATCCCGGCAATGAAGCTTTAAAAAACCGATGAGCATCTGCGGCTTTGTCTTTTCTTTGCACTTGATAAAGCCAGAAGGCGATGATAAAACCAAGTAAAGTTAGTAGTACGGCGGTCCCATCCATGACCATAGACCATTGGTTGGGATCCAGGCTCCATTCTTTAAATAGTATATAGTAATTGTCTTGTTGCTGGGTCAAATGCCGAAATTTGAATCAATATATACATTCTTCATTAGTAATTTCCTATGCTGTTTTCAAAATTCGAAAAAAACTGGTGAAATGTTGCACTCAGGTTTCCAGGTTTTATCCTAAGAAATTTTGGTGCTTTCTAATGTTGTGTTATTGGCGTTTAGTAGTTTGTAAAAGCCAACCTGCGTTTTCCTGTTGAGCCACTCATAGTTTTGGTCATGAAAAATTGAGGGGCTAAAAAATTAAGTATGATTTAATTGATTAAGAAAAATTTGAAAATCTAAGTCAAACTTTTCTTCCTTCTCAGTTTCAGTAATTTCATCAAATTCATACCATCCACCAAATGAATTGTAAGCATTCGAATGCTCTGAAAAAAGTTTTATTCCTGAATCTTGAGGATAAAAATATTCTCCATCAATTAGTTTTTCCTTGACTTGTCTTTTAGATTCAGTTAAAGAGATTTTATTCCTATTTACAAGATAAACTGAGCCAAAAAGCTTGTAGTTATCCTCGTCTCTGTACAAATATTCGAATTTTAAATACTTCATCTTTAAAAAAATCCTTTATACTTTACTGCCTTATATTGGCAAATATCTTCTAATCCTCCATTTTTCATGAAGAATTTGGGGTTTTCCTCAAAACTGAAAATTCTATACATGTAATATTTTGAAGCATTTTCATTGGAAAAACTAAATTCGTTATGAGAAAAATAGAAGGGCGTTTTAGAGCCCAATTTAGTTGTTTTAACTTCTATGAATTTATCTTCTCCAGTGTATGTTTTTGAATATATATCAAAACCAGCTCCGTCTCCATCTTCCTTTGAAACCCACCTTATTTCTTCTGCTAATTTTTCTTTACCATGTTTTATTAAATTCCATTTCTCATAATTATAAATAAGGTTTTCTCCCAAATAACCTAGTTCTGTATTCTGCTGTTCACGTTCTAAATAATTTATTTTAATAGGATTTCTCGAATATGAAGGTTTAGATTCATGGATAATTTCTATCGAAGGTGCTTTGACCAGCATACTCTCGAATTTCTGTGGCTTATTTGATTTTGCAATCTCTCGGTCTGCATATTCTTTAAAATGATACTCAATTTCTGAATTGGAAAAAAGATACTCTATTACCTTTTCATCTAATATTTGCTGATAATTATAACGAGGAAGATATCCTTTTATATAAGGTTGACCTAACTTTATTAGAGCCGCACTTATATTTTGATTTTTAAATTCTATTGCTGCTTCAGATCGATTTGCCAATAATGGCTTTAAATTTCTTCTATATTCTGCTTTCGAATACGATTCGCCAGACAATTCCATCTTCAACATTTTGAAATATACAGAAACTGTTAAGTCAACTTCGTTTTCAGTCCAATGAGACATTCGTAAATCTTTTAAGGTTTAAATTTAGATAAAAAAATCTCAAAATCTAAAAGTAGACTTTAACCTTCTATCCAACTCTTCACAAAATATTAAAAGAGCAGTTGAGATTTGGCCAATACAGGCTTTATCAAGTAAATGTATTTTTAACGAGCATAAAAATCAACTTTTGATCATGGTCAGCATCATTTTAAATTTTTCGTTGGCCTTGACGGCGTGTGGAACCTTGGCAGGTAAAATAATACTTTGTCCCGCTTGAAGATTATGCAGGTTTCCGCCGATCGTAATTTCAGCTTTGCCGTCCAAAACCTGAAGCATTGCATAATGGGGCGTGGTGTGCTCTGATAAGCCTTCCCCTTTATCAAAAGCAAATAAAGTGATATTACCTGTGGGCTTTTTCAGAATTGTTTTACTTACTATTGATTTTTCAGCATATTCAATGCTATCTACAGCTACAAATATTTTTGAAGTTTCGGGTTCGTTGCTCATAATTTTTGTTTCTTAATATTTATATATTCTAAGGAAGTAGTTCCAGGATTTTAATTTCTTATCTCCATTCGCCGGAACTGGAAAAATATAAAAAGAGCAGCTTAAATCTTACCAGACACAGGTTCTTAATTCTCCTGTAAAAATAAAATCATAAACTGCCCTTTCTTTTTAACGTCTACTTTTTTTCTATTGGGATCTCTTCATTACGGTTAATGGTAAAAACAAACCATACAAAAGCTACCAGCCCAATAGCAAAAATAGTATCGCCTATTACCCTTAGCCATCGCAGCGTGTCCATACCAGGTTGTTGCATAAATTCTGCGGAACGGGCGTACCACATTCCTTCATTCACACTGGCTATGGTTTGCAATAAACCAATGGGGAGTACGCTTAGCAAGACCATCAATAGTAAACCAATATTTATAGACCAGAAACTAAAGCTTAGTAATTTGTTGTTCCAGATCTTAACCCGGTAAATACTTCGCAATACAAAAAGCATCAATCCTATGCCCAGCATTCCATAGACCCCGAATAAAGCCGTGTGTGCATGAACTGCGGTAGTATTCAATCCCTGCATATAGTAAAGCGCTATTGGCGGATTAATTATAAAACCAAAGATCCCCGCGCCAAGGAAATTCCAGAAGGCTACGGCAATAAGACAGTAGATAGGCCATTTATAGTCTTTAAGCCATTGGGTGGCCTTACTTAGCTGATAATTTTCATAGACCTCGTAGCCAATAAGCACCAGGGGAACAACTTCCAGGGCGCTAAAGGTGGCCCCAATAGCCATCACTGCTGTAGGCGTACCACTAAAATAAAGGTGGTGGAAGGTTCCCAGTATTCCGCCAGAGAGGAAAATGATCGTTGCCAGAAGCACACTTAAAGTAGCTGTTTTGGTACGTAATAATCCCAGCCTTACAAAAAGAAATGCTGAAACCACCGTGGCGAAAACTTCAAAAAAGCCTTCTACCCAAAGGTGAACTACCCACCAGCGCCAGTATTCGGCAATGGCCAGGTTGGTTTGGCGTCCCCACATCAATCCGGCAGCATAAAATAAGGCAATGGCTGCGGAAGAAACCAAAAACATAAGCAGAAGGTTCCTTTCTGAAGTTTTGCTCTTAAGCACCGGGATTAGTGGTCTTACCATCAATGCCAGCCAGACGAATAATCCTACCAGCAAAAAGATCTGCCAGAAGCGACCAAGGTCTACATATTCATAGCCCTGGTGCCCAAACCAGAAATTTTCAGCAAGGCCAAGTTTTTGCATTACACCCATCCACTGTCCGGCCATAGAGCCAAGAACAATAATAAGCAGGCAGACGAAAAGGAAATTTACTCCCAATTTCTGAAATTTTGGATCTTTCCCGGAAACTGCCGGAGCAATATAAAGACCGGTAGCCAGCCAGGCGGTAGCGATCCAGAGTATACCCAGTTGCACATGCCAGGTCCTGGAGATAGAATAGGGGAGAAAATCTGCCAGTTTAAAACCGTAAAAGGCATCGCCTTCTACCCCATAATGTGCCGTCACCACTCCAAAGGTTACCTGAACTAAGATAAGCAGGCTCACCACCCAGAGGTATTTCTTCACCGCCAGCATGGATGGCGTGATGGTTTGTCGCATTAGTGGATCTTCTACCGGCCTTTCAGGGTGTTCTTCTTCTTTCATCCGGGCATGGTAAAAGATCATCATTCCAATCCCGAAGAGAAGCAGAATAATACTGAAGCCTGTCCAAAGAAGCAGATCCCCGGTGGCTTTATTGCCAATAAGATCATCTGGTGGCCAGTTATGGGTGTAGGTAACATCTGAACCAGGTCTTTCGGTTACGGCTGCCCAGGAGGCCCAGAAGAAGAAACCCGTCATTTGGCGCATTCTGGTTTCATCCTTTATAGAGTTCTTAGGGATGGCATAGTTATTCCTAAGCTCATCCAATTCGGGATTTTGCATAAACAAGCCTTTATAATAAGCATTTAAATGCTCCACGGCTTTTGCTCTTATGGGTGTAATTGTGATCGTATTACTGGCTTCGTTATAAGTGTTTTGGCGCATTTCTTCCTGAAGACGACGTTCCAGACCGGCCCGTTGCTCGGTGCCCAGATCTTTATATGAAGTTGAATATTCATCTTCAGACCATTTATTCAGAATGAACAAAGCTTCGCGGTGCAACCAGTCGGCAGTCCAGTCGGGAGCGGTATAAGCACCATGGCCCCAGATGGAACCCACTTCCTGGCCTCCGATACTCTGCCAGACATTCTGCCCGTCTTTAATATCCTGCCCGTCAAAAACCACGGTACCATCTGTACTTACAATTTGATCTGGCATCGGGGGTGCCTTTTGGTAAATTTCGAAGCCATAGTAACCCAGTACGGCAAAAGATACACTAACCATTATTATAAAGGTGATCCAAAGTTTCCTTTCTTTAGACATAAGAATTAATTTTATTGAAGGTTGATTTTTAAATATACATAACTAAATATAACTTGCAAAAGCTCACCCTGAAACCAGTCCAGGGTGATGCCTTCTATGAAATACTATATATACCCAGTTATTTAATTAACAAATAACTTCACAGGTTTCGATGCCTGTAAGGTTGGGGTTGAATACTATTTTAGCTATTTAGCTCCTTTTCCAGCTCTGCGGCTTTTGGGAAAAGAATGTTGTTTTCTAAATGTATATGCCTGTGAAGGTCGTTTTCAAATTCCTGAAGCAAGGCATAGGTTACGCGATAAGTGTTACAGGCGTCTTCGGGTGGAGTGTAGTTATTGCTTAATTCATCAATTAACCTGAAACGTTCCCCTTCGTTTTCGTGTTCCATCATCATCATTTGTATAGGATTTTGAACGGTCCCGAAATGAGGTTTTTCCAATTGAGTTCCGGTTTGTTTGGCCTCTACCATTTTACGAACTGCCGGGAAAAGAATAATTTCTTCTTTTTTCATATGTGATGCGAGTTCGCCGGCAGACTTGTTGAAATGGGCGGTGATCTCTAACAATTCGGGATGGCGTTCGCCGTGCACTCGGCACAATTTTTCAAGATATGCTTTTAGAATTGGTATTTTTTCCTCGACATAGCGGTGGTGTTTTTTTTCTATATAGTCGGCGAGCAGATCTAAAGGCCAGGATTTATAGACTATAACATCTTCATTTTCCGCTTGCTGGATCGCTTCAATTTCCTTTATAAGAACCTGGGCATCAATTTTCTTTTTATCTGCTGCTTCCTGAATGCTCCTGTTTCCCTGGCAGCAAAAATCGATTTTATGATTTTTAAAGATCTGTGCAGCGCGGTAATCTTCTGCTACTATTTGTCCGATTGGTTTTTCTATTAAATTTTCCATATTCCAGATTTCTGATTTTTAATAATTTGCTTCAAATTTCAGAAATATCGGCAAGGCAAAATATGATCCCTGTCATAATACAGGACAAAATTGTCCGAAATAGAGATAAATTTTTATAGGAGTTTAATTTTTGTCCCAAAAGGGGTCAGCATACTCTTCTTTTGAATCATTGTCTGAATGTATTTCCTCAATTTTTTCCAATTCTTCTTTTGTGGCCTCCCGTTGAATTTCCGTAAATAAAATACGTTCTTCAAACCGAATATGTGCCTCCAGTTCTTTTTCTAAAAGGATAAGGGATTTTTCGGGATCTTTTTCATCATGGAAAAGTTCTTTAATATGGTGATGTTCCTTTAAAGCACGAAGAATTAATGGATGCTCCGGGTCTAGAATTGGAAAAATATGATCTTCTTCCAGTTTAAAATGTGGTTTAATTTCCTGGATGAAAAACCAGTTGGCATAAGCTTTTAACCGGTCTATAGAAATTTCTTCAGCAAATCCTTTTCTAAGTTTCCACGAAAATAGCAAGCCAAAATGATGTTGACGGCTAAGAGGTTTTAATGCTTTGTGACGTTTTAAGGGTTTTTTGTTCTCCATAATCTAAAGCTTTAATTAGGGCAGCCCGGAATCTAAAATTCCAGCCAGGTTTAAAATTTAAGTTTTTTGCATCTGGAAGTTTGCTTCGGCTAAAACTGTGTTTTCCATTTCCTTCGGAGTAAAATTTCGCCGAAGCTGCTTCCTTTACTATCGGTTGACCTAGAGAAATTCAAATTAACCGATCAATCCTTACCAACTGTTGGCATGAGCGTGATCTTCCTCTCTGAAATTGTAAGTTCGGCATTATCCAGTGAATTTTCAAATGCTTCGGTATTGTTTCCTATGACCTGATCTTTCAATAATCCCCTATAGTATTCGATTCCTTCTAAAAGGTTGTCGCAAAAACTTTCCCAGTTTTTAAGCATTCGTTTATTAGGATTTTGTGAACGTGCAATTTGCTGGTCAAGAAAGTCGATATATAATTCCATTTCCCGAACAAACATATGGGGTCTGTCAGTTTGATGCATAAGATTGGAACGGCCATAAATATGGTCGGTCATTTCACGCAACGTGGAAATTTTTGAGAAATTAACGATATTGGGCCCTGGACAAATAGTGACTGACTTTTGCTTTTTAAGAAAGGGCACCTCATAATTTAAGGGAGCCGCGTTACTAAGCCCTACACAAAGACATTCCTTGCTAAGCAGATCTTCTTTTTGCTGCCGGAATTCTATTTCAGGTAGATCACTTTCTTCCAGCTGCTTCAGCTTTAATTTTTGATATTTACTGGAAGCGGTACAGATTGGTTTTTTGGTAAATTCAGTATTAGAAACCAGGAATTTCTCCGTACAGGGGCTTCCGGGAGTTCCTTTTTCAATTCTGTTGAGTCTCTCAGTCTCTGCGGTGGTACCTTTTAAATAATTGAAGGCCACCCCAAGAGGGGAGGACTGGCTCCTTATAACATCCTTTTCTTTAGAATTAAGCAGTAGTTCGAGCGTAGCCTTATCTACAGTAGTGGCTTCGGGGCAAAGCAAAAATGGCGTTCCCCAGCCTGTGCTGTCCACTTTATAATAATTATGTAGCAAACTATCTTCCTCGCTAGTACCAATTCCTCCCTGTACGGTAATTTTTATAGGATGAGGCCGGGAAAAACCTTCTTCTCCCCGGGCAATGATCGCCGGATTATATAAGCTGAACAGGCTATCCTGAAGTTCTTCCTTTTTTTCTTTGAATTCTGCCAAAATAGGGCCCATAAGGAATCCCTGGGTGGCAAAAACATGACCCCCACAATTTAGTCCAGATTCGATCCTGAATTCACTCACCCAGATCCCTTTCTTTGCCAAATATTTACCCTGAATAAGTGCTGACCGGTAATCGCTAACCTTTATCACCACTTTTTTATCAAATTGCCCCCATGATATGGCATCGAACTCCCTGAAATTCTCCATATAATTGAAGAGTCTGGGATTCATGCCCGCAGAGAAAATAATGGAAGAATTTTTTAGATCACTGCCGGCATAAGCCTTTAAAGCAGTAAGTGCATCTGATGCGTTGGGGATAGGCAGGTTATCTTTATCAAGATTATCCTTATCTACTTTAGTCATTATATTAACTTCTATAGCCCCAGGTTTCATCTTTTCCTTAAGTAGTTTCTCCAGTTTCTCCTTTTCTGAAGAATTTTCCGCCAGCAGGAAATTTTGAAATATTTTTTTTAGTTCACTGGTGTCCGGAAGCATCTCAAAATACTTCATTAGATCTGAACCCATCGTGAATGTAGAGGTCTTAATTTTATCAAATTCCGTATTCACCAACCTTTGCATGAGGTTCAGGTAATTGGTAATACGCTTGAGGTGGTGATCTTTTTCTTTGGTGGTTACAGGAACATAGGCTTCCCCATTTTTCTGCGAGTAATGCTTCCGCATGGACTCCAATAAATTATGTTCAATTATAGAAATCGCGGAATTTATGCCATAACAGGCCACTTTAATGGGAGAATCTATAGAATAAGCCAGACCCATAACCGGTATGTGAAAATTATGTGGTGATGTATACATTAAATTAAATTTTAATCGGTAAAGATGTTCAACCTTGCCTGTTTATGATATGATAATGATCATATCCTGGAGGATTACTTTTGTTTTATATGCTGAATTTTTGGATAAAATGAATTCAATTTTCCATCGCAGATCATTTAGATGAAAACTCGAAAGAATAACAATCTTTTATCCCAGAATAATTTTCTTTTGAAACAGGATCAAATAAGATCATACTGGTTGTAGCAAGATTACTCTAATATGAAGTTGTGTAGATCTTTTCTGGTAATTCAAGTCTGAAAATGTTATTCCAGGGAATAACCCTCAGATCTAATAATACCTTCTGATTTTCTCCATCTGTTATAGATTATCAATAGACTTCTTCTTTTCCATAATGTTTACATTTCATGAAAATCAAAAACGATTGGTAGGGTATAAAGAACACTAACAGGTTTGTTTCTTTGTTTCCCAGGCTTCATTTGTGGTATTAATTTTACCACCCGCTCTGCTTCAGCCTCCAGAGCTTTGTGAGGACCACGGGTTTTAATATCGGTCACTTTACCGTATTCGTCTATCTTAAAGAACACATAGATGCGGTTAATGCCATTTAAAGATAGTTTTTCGCCCAGACCGGTATTGAATTCATGCTTAACCAGCTCATTTATTTTCGCCGACATACAGTTTTTCCTTTGAGTATTATCGGCTTTTTTTTCGCAGCCCGGATAAAGGGGAACCTCTTCTATGAGTACAAATGGAACTTCTTCCACCTTCTCTTCTATTTTTTCTTCTACGATCTCGGCTACCTGGATCACTTTTTCTATTTTTTCTGCCTGGTGGGATTCGGTAGATTGGATCTCGGTTTCTTCAACTTGGAGATTATCGGCAACTACTTCTATGACTTCAGGGATGGGTGGAGGAGGTGGAGGTGGAGGAGGGATATTGTTGACTTCAGTGATGGGGATATCTTCCATGTTTATATCCGGGACGGCAATCACATAGTCACGGGATGTATTTTTATCGTCAAACTTCCATTCTAAGCCAGCATAGGTGATTGTGAGAACAATGATCAAACCCAGCTGGAAAAAAATCAGACTGTTGCGCCTGGTATCTGCCTGGGGATTTTTCCTGACTTGCATGATGAACAATTTAAAAGTTGATAACAACTACTATAGAATATATCTCCAAACCTCAGGAAGGAACATAACTGGATTTTATAATGAGGTTTTAAGAGATTTGATTTACTTCTAAAAGTCCTTTCGGGCTAAAGAATTACCCTTCAATGGGTTAGTCGTAAAAATTCTCATTTTCCCTCATAAAAGAGGAGGATTTTTAAAAGAATACTGTTCCGCTCAATCTTGCTTTGTTTTTTACAACTTAGGTTTTCAGGCTTTTTTACTTTCCCTCGACTAGTTTTAAATTCCACCGGCAAACCAGCCATTAAAAAATGAGAATTATTTTTTTTTAAAGACCATACAGTGTTGCCAGGGCAGGTTGCTTATGTTTTTCTTTAGGACAAATCCATTCGCCTTAAATTCTTTTACTGCTTGTGCTTCGGTCATCTTATGCAGTTTTTTGATGGGAATAGAATCATCTTCGCCGCGGTATTCAATAAGATAAATTTCACCATTCTCTCGTAACGCGCTGTGCATGGAAGTCAGCATTTCTACAGGATAATTAAATTCGTGATATACGTCTACCATCAGGATCTTATCTACAGTGTTTTCCGGCAGGTTGACGCTTTTTTCTGATCCCTTAATAATTTCGATATTTTCTAAGTCCGCTTCCTTTTTACGGTCAAGGATAGCTTGTAGCATTTCATCCTGAATATCTACGGCATAGACCAGGCCTTCTTTGGCCAGCGGTGCCATTTTAAAGACATGATAACCCGAGCCGGCACCAATATCCGCAATACGGTCGTCAGGTAAGATGTTCATATTCTTAATAAGCCTGCTCGTATTTTCCTCTTTTTCACGTTCTGGGCGTTCTAACCAGTTTATTCCCTGGAAACCCATAACGTGGGCGATCTCACGTCCTTTATACCATTTGCCAATACCATCAAAACTACCAGATTTGAAGGTGTAATTTTCACTGGTGTTTTCAGTTTGTCCTTTGCATTGAAAAAAGCATAAGGAAAGAAATAAAATAAATAGGGAGTAAATACACTTTTTCATGATATCGTTTTGAATATCATAAAGTTAAAGAAAGACTTTATAAAAGAGGTCATTTCGGGATATGCGAGTCTAAAATTTCTTTTAGAACGTTGAAAATATTTAGAGGTAGGGATGAAACATTTGTAGAATACCTATTTACCTGATTCCGGCTAATAATAAAAACCACTAACGAAGTATTGCTCGCAAGTGGTTTTCACTTTCAAAAATTGATCGGTTAGTTTGAATGATAATTACCTTAAAAGATTAGAGAAGTGACCGCTATCAAAAACCAAACAAATATTATGACCCTACTCATAATATTTTCAAAGCCACCTAATCAAGGTGTAGCCGCCACTTGCTCTAATTTGTTATAAAATTAAATTTTATGTTAAAGCGAAAGATACCCGTTTAGTAAACGTACGGAATTGAAAAGTTATCGTTAAACCTTTAAGGTGACAGTGACGGAAGTGCCCTTATTTTTTTCAGAAATTATTTGAATTGCTTCTTCCACGTTATAACCCAGCAAGGCTAAGCGCTCCCTGACCAGGCTAACTCCCCTGGATTTGTGAAGTTTATTCCCGGAGTTTGCAGAAAAGCCAACACCATTGTCTTCAATGTTGCATTGCAATACATTTTCTCTCAACAACTTAAAAGAAACTTTCAAGGCTGGATTTTTGATGCTCGTTGGGAAAGCGTGTACAAAAACATTCTCCACAAAGGTCTGTAATAACATGGTAGGAATTTCAACCTCATAGGTATCGATGGAAGGATCTGTTTCCATGACTACCTTGATATTATTACTAAATCTGGTGTTCTCCACCCGAATATAGGATTGCAGATATTCAATTTCCTCGATGAGTAAAATAGTTTGTTTGGTACAATGATCCAGGTTCAACCTGATTAATTTGGCAAAATCGCCTAAAAACAGGGTAGCATTGTCAATATCACTGTCCATGATATAATTCTGGATGGAATTCATGGCATTAAAAATAAAATGCGGATTCATTTGTGCCAGTAAAGCTTCCATTTTAGTCTCTTCAAAACGCTTCTGGATTAACCTTTTTTGCGCTTCAAATATCCTGGCCTGCCTGATCTGAACTTTATACAAAGCATAAACTGCCAGTAATATCATGCTCATGATCAAGGCTACAAACCACCATGTTTGCCAGTACGGCGGAAGTATAGATAGTTTTACCAGGGAATCTGTATAATTTAAGCCGGTACTTTGGTCTAATACCTTTACCTCTAACTCGTAATTGTTAGAGGGTAAAAAAGGCAGGAATATTTCCGGTTTAGAGGTAGGAAGACTCCATATTTCACTGGCATTTAATCTATATTGATATTTTAATTTATGGGGATAGGGGTGTGCGTTCGTACTAAATTTAAGCAACACCGTATTCTCGTCGTAAGGCAGATCTATTTCTTCTTTATTGATAAATTGCCCGGCTGGAAATTTATCATTATTGGTAAAAACTTCCTTGATCTCTAAGTCGTTCACCAAAGGCTTTGCATCGCTAATGGCATCCAGGTCCAGGTTATAGAACCCGTCTTTGCTGCCAATAAATAATGTATTCTGATTTACTTCTGCGCTCAGTAAAGGTTGTTGCAGCCCTTGTTCCTCATCCAGGAAGATATAACGGTTTTCTTTATAAAGGGTTAATCCCTTTTCGGTTCCAATTATTAAGTTTCCCTGGTATTCCTTTAAAAATGAAATGGTATTTCCCTGGATCTTTGCCCGGGGAATCTTCTTTAATAATTCAAATGATTTGTTATCATTTAAAATAAACACATCCCCGAACTCATTTGAAATTGCCAGATCATCCCCTAATGTGGTAATATGTCTTAATTTTTTCTCCTTCCAGAGCTCATTTTGCAGATAGGATCGAAATTCATTGTTTTGCCAGACATAAAGACCTGAAAAGACAGACAGAAAATAGGTTTTATCATCCTTTTGTAAACTATTTACCACCATGGTTGGGGTTCTGGGATCTTCCTGCTTATAGTGCGTGTAATCGAAAGCGTCCAGATCGCGATATATTCTAACGCCTCCATAAGGATTGGTTTCTATAAGATTCCCGGTGGGAGTAAAATTGATCTCTTCTGTATGTACAGGCAGGTAATGCTCTAATTCCCCGGAATCTTTAATGGCAAACACACCGATATTGGTATTTATCCAAAAGACATTTTGGGATACTTTTATATCATAAAAACTAATATCAGCCGCGCTGGTAGTATAATCCAGTTCATAAAAATCATCCCGCGTGTTTTGGCAAGGGCAATTTAGTATTCAAAACATAATTCTTCTGCCATTGTTTTAGTTGAGATAATCCAAGGCTTTGAATATTTTCAGCATTTTTTAATATAATACCATCCTTCAATAAAACTGCGGAAGTATTGCCTGTTCTTGCAAAACCGAGAACCTTTTCACCTTCCATCTCATGAAATTTTATTTGAGGGTTTAAGGCGATCTCAAACAATCCGGCATCCCTGGTTCCCGCATATAGTTTTTCAAAATCTGGATCATAGGCAAGGGAGATCACTTCTTTACTTGAAATATTGAATTCTGATGCCCGGGATATTAAAGCATCATCCTTAATCTCGTAGATCCCGCCGTTAGTATCGTAAATCCCCCAGGCTGCCGCAAAAATTTGATCATCTTTTGTTTTTACGTGGTCCCATATAATGGAGTATCCAAGTTTTTCTGAGGATAGAGAGTCTTTTTCGTTTAAATAATCAGCAATGTTGTTTTTGGTAAAAAACCCCTGGTTACTGCTGTAAATGCTGTCTTTATCCTTAAAAACAGCATATATGTTTTTGTGATCATTAACCTTTACTAATCGTGTTTGGTTCTGTTCTTCGGTAAGTTTATAAATGCCGGTGTTGTAGGTCCCCACATACACCTGCCCCTTAGACTCGAAAAAGCCATTGATCCTGATAAGCTCATCCTCAGCAGGAACGCTCCAGGACTCAATTTCAAAAGTAGTGATATCGATTTTAGAAACACCATCGCTGGTTCCCACATACATATAGTTTCCATAAGAAAACAGTTTGGTTATTTCATTGTGAACCAGGCCCTCTTTCTCTGAAAGTACCCTGAATTTGTATCCATCATAAACACTGATACCTTCTCCATAGCTTCCAAACCATAACTTCTTATTTTTATCTTCGGCAATGGCCCAGCAGCTGTTTAAGGCTAGGCCATCCTCCTCAAAAAAGTATTTAAAGACGTCATTTTCTTTTTTAACCACCCCGTTATCTGTACCAATCCAGAGAATATTATTGCTGTCTACCAACAAAGCCCTGACGGTGTTGTTCGGCAATTCGTTGGCAGCAGTATAATTCTTGCTGGGGAAATTCTGGGAGAACGCTACATTAAACCATAAAAAAGAATAAGAGGAAAAGTTTAGTGATTTTGTAGAATGGCATTGATAAATTCTTCTTCTTTTCGAAAAGAAACGGGAAGTTTCTCTCCACTGGTTAATTCAACTTCCTTATTCGCCTTATGGTATCTTACCACATAATTTAGATTAATCACGTAGCTTTTATGGATTCTTTGGAACGAGTTGGCTGGAAGTATTTCTTCTACATATTTTAAGGTTTTTGAGGCCGTTTTCATGGAACCGTCAATTTTCTTTATGCAGCAGTAATTACTCTCGGCCTTGCAATATAAAATTTGATTGGAATGAATGAGTTCAAATCCTTCCAGCGTTGGAAAGGCAATTTTACTTACGTTCTGGTCATTTACATTTAGATTTTCAAGTAATAAGGCCAGTTTTTTCTGGGCGAAACTTCCGGCATTTTTGGTCTCAAATCTTTTAATGGCGTCAGAAAGATCCAGGTGATTTATAGGTTTAAGTAAATAATCCAGGGCACTGCGCTTAATTGCTTTTATGGCAAATTGATTGTAGGCCGTGGTAAATATGACTTCAAAGTTTATAACATCGAAATACCTGAACAATTCAAAGCCATTTTTCTCGGGCATCTGAATGTCTAAAAAAACCAATTCCGGGTCATGTTCTTTAATCGCTAAAACCCCCGAATCTACCGAATTGCATTTTGCTACAATATTAAATTTATTGGGGAAATATCTATGCAGGGTTTTCTCCAATAGACTTTGGGCATTAATTTCATCGTCAATGATCACTGCTTTTATCATAAAATAAAACTACAATTAAATGCTGAGTTGTTAACCCTGTTCCAGGTTTGAATTAGATGCTTCAGCAAGGGGAAATTTAAAAGATTGTACGTTTTGTGTCCACTAAGTTGTAATAATACATTCTGTAAAATTAATTCGTTTTTAATTATTTATTTTAAACGCTCCTCAATTTTCCTTACTCTTTTTCAACTTCCTGTTTCCCAGTCTGAACTTCGTTTTCAGTTTGCGCTTTCTCTCTTTTTCATTTTCCTTATCCTGAACGATCTGCAGGTAGAATTTTGCTCCCGACTTTTCAAAGGAGATTTTTTGTGGTAATTCCAGTCCGTCGCGGCTTTTGAAAATATTGTTCCAGGGAAGGGAGATCCAGAGATTGATATATTCTCCAATTTTCAACTGACCTTCGACAAAAAGCTGCAGGGCAGAAGATTGTATCTGGGTTCTGGGAATTTCTATATTTCCTTCAACCACCTTAAATGTTTGTTGGATGGGCCTGAACTGTAATTTTTCAAAACGCTCATCTTTGAGTAATACCACATTTTCCATAATTGGTTTGAAATCATAGATAGCCAGTTCTTGAAGATCAACCTGCACGGTGCCATTTAGAGATTCCATTTTCAGTTTTCCTCTATCGTTGAAAACTCCGGAAATATCCAGTACCAGGTCCAGGTTCCCATTTATTTTCTCTGCCTGCTGCAGTTCGTCATAATTAAAATAGTCCAGGTCTTTGACCAGCTTTTCCAGGTCGATATTTTTAATATTCAACACTATTTTTGCGGGAAGTCCTTCCGGAGAAGCTACCCCGGCCTGTAGCATTAGCGCTACAGAACCACCAAAATAACTGAGTTCTGTATCCTCGATCTTGATGTCGCCGCTATCGTTAAAGCCAATTTCTGAAGTAAAACCGGAAACAGCAATATCATTATAGACCAGGGAATCGATGTTTATACTGGCCGAAGGAAAATAAGAATTGTTGATATTGTGGAGTATTTCTTTAAGATCCTGCAGGTTGAAATTCTCTTTTTTAGTACTGTCTTTTTTTCTGTTCGTATTGCCCAGAAACTGCTTTATATCCTTGCTGTCCAGATGGGGCGATCTTATAATGAAGGTGGAATTATGAGAGTCTATCGCCTGATCGTTATTGATGAAATTGGAGAAATTATCTATCCTGCCGGTAATGTCTATTGAACTTTTTCCGGGAAGTTTCACATCCAGTCTATCCAGCGTGGCCAGGTTATTTTCGATTTGCAAATGCAGACTGTCTACCGGAATCTGAATATTGGCAGTTGCAATGTCTACCATGGTCTCACCCAGTCTAAGATCTCCACGAACGTTGGAATTTAATATTTTGAGGTCCTGGGCCTGGCCTTTATAACTTCCTTCGAGCTCGAAATCTCCAGATCTCAGGGTGAAATTTACGGTTTGTAAAAGTCTGTTGAGATCCCGGGATTTCCCTTTAGCTTCGGCTGAAAATTCAAAGTTGAACGGATTTTGTTTTCCGCTGGAATTTGTCATGTAATGAGCGGCTAACATCCCGTTGACTACTGCTTCTGAATCTTCATACTGAATGCTAAAATCCTTTAGTTTTAGGATGGAATCATTTTCAAAATAGACTTTTGCGGTAATATCTTCGGTAACCAGATCTTTATATTTTAAGGAATCTATGTTTAGGCTGAATTCAGGGTCGAATTTATAAATGTCGTTAAATATGGCGGCCAGTTCGCGATTTTTCAGGGTTCTCGAGGTAGTGTCAGCTTCCACCGAGCGTACGGTTTTCATCCAGTCGTCCAGGCTTACAAGTTCAGCATCCAGGCCCAGGTATATTTTTCCCTTACTTTCTACATTATCTAGAAGAAACCCGGGAAATTCTGTAATGCGGCTTTGCAAGGCAAAAGGATGGTGGTCTCCCACTTCAATCACAAAACGGTCCAGAATGATCTCAGCATCGTGAACAGCAACCTTCAGCGAATCAAGTTCAATATCAAGATCGGCTTTTGGATAAAAGAACTTGGCATTTTTCAGTTTAAGATCTCCATTGGCGTTACTAAGTAGTTGTTCGAATTTTTGAATATTCCCGGTAACATTTCCGGAGAAACCAAATTCACCAGCCTTAATATCCAGGAGTTGAATATTGAACAGGTCCTGGAAAACCTTTATGGGTCCTGATGAATTGGCCGCTACATTAAGAAATAAGGGCTCTTTAGCCTTCGTATCTGGTTTCGGGATCTTCAACGTACCCTTAAGATCGGTCACGGCATTATTATAGTTAAAGCTGAGCTGATCTAACTGTACTGTTTCAGAATTTAGAAAATGTATATCGGCTACCAGATCATTGAACCTTATAGAATCGTATTGTACGGAATTTAGATTGATCTTGAAGCGTGGCTGAAATTTTCTGTAAAGTGCCTCAAAAGTTTCATGCAGGGTATTTGACTTGTTTTTTTCTTTGTCTGAAGGCGGAATGAACTCCATGGCCGTGGCCACAAGTTCGTTGATGTTTAATTGTTCAGAATCCAGCGTTACATCGGCCGAAGCGGGCACTTTGGGATCGTTGGCCAGCAGCGATGAGATATTTTTGATCTTGCCTTTAAAAACCAAATGTTCCCCATTGGGTAGATCTATTTTAAGTTTCTCAAGAGCTGAATTCTGCTTATTCAGAGTAAGGTCCAGGATCTCTAAGGGAAGCTGGAGATTATTTTTTTGCAGAACTACCCGGGTATCATTCAGGGTAAATTTCCCCGTAGCATAATTAAACAATTCCTCAGGGCCGGAAATATCTCCACTAATTTGGGTGTCCAGGTTGAAATTACCTCCAATGAAATCGAAATTATCGGTTTGCAGGAGCCGGGTAAGACTCTCATTGGAGCCGGACATCTTCAGGCTGGCATCCACAAAATTTGAAGCCTGCTCAGAAGACTGAAAATAGGAATTACGGGCTGATATTTTGAGTTTTTCCAGACTGCCTTTAAAATCTTCGAAAAAGATCTTTATATCTTTTTTTGATGGCTGCTGTTGGTCCTCAGGCTGGGCGTTATCTAAAGTATTGGTCAAATATCCGCTGAATTGAACTCCGGTCATTTCCAGACTATCACGTAGCCTGAGCTGGTTATCAACGGTCGAGAAATCGCCCTCAATAAATGGAACATTGCCGTAGCGAAATTCACCATCCAGGGTAAGCCTGGTCGCTATGGATTGCAGCAGCTCATAGGCGGAGAGTTTTACTGAAATACTATCTGGTAATAACTTTTTAAGCTCCTGAAAGTTCGTTTCAGGATTCTGAAGTGAAATATTATAGTTATTGGTTTCCTTAAAATTAAAATCGGCTTTGGTAATAAAAGTTTGCGAGCCAACTTCAAGTAGAAATTGAGGAATACTGAGCATGTTCTGCTGCCTGTTCAATACAAATTTCGGACTACCGCTAACCAAAGCGCCATTGATATAACTGCCTTTCCTGGTGTTGAAACCAAGATCGTTTACCTGTAAATTAAAATCCAGACTTCCTATGATGTTTTTGCTGTTTCTTCTGATTTTTCCATTTGCTGTATAGATCTCCAGATCGAAATATTTATTCAGCATGGTGTCTTTCGAGACGAATTTTACATCTTTTAATCTAAAATTAGTTCGATCAGGATGCAGCCAGGGTGGAAGATCCAGGCCTGAATTAGGACTGGACTGTTTTTCTTTTTTCAATTCGATATACTGGGCAAGGGTTTTTTCAGAAATAACTTCAGAATAAATCCGGGCTTTATCGATTTCTATATTTCTGAACTGGATATCTCCGCTCAATAGATCGCTAGCCGCAATAGTTACCTGGGTTTTTTTAATGAAAATGGAAGACTTTTTATCAAGAATGGTATCAAAACTGGTTTGATAAATATCCTCGATAGTAAAACCCACATTTGGAAATCCGTTTAAAAAAGTAGCGTCAACTTCTCCAATTTCAAGGCTCCCGCGGTTATTCTCCCTATACCAGTCCTGTAGTTCATCGATAAGGAAATCCCGGTTAAACCAGCCAATGGTAAATAAAAGCGCGGGAGCAAGGAAGAGTACCGCCAGAACGATACCTGTCCGCTTCAACCATTTCAGGTTCGATTTCTTATTTTCAGGAGTTTCGGACTTCACGCTTAATTAAATTGCTATTTCTGGTAAAAGTAAATTTTCATTCCTTCCGATAGCTCATCATTACCATAAATCAACCTAAAATTGGTTAATTAAGGTCAGTTTTATAAGTTTCATCGATACGGCTAACGTCAATAACAAGTCCATTACCCTTTCTTTCGGTTAGATACGCAAATTTTTCACCCCATTTTATTTCTTCGGCTTTATAAGAGGATCTGGAATAAACGGTTTGAGAAAAGGATTCATCAAAGGCTTTGATCATGACAATAAATTCGGCATCTCTGTTGATCAAGTCTGCCTGGGAGATACCCTGAAGCGGACTGCTATCATTTACAGGATGAACAATAGTCCACATGGTGGGAAAGAATACTACTTTTTCCCGCTCTACATCCAGTGTAAAGAAATCGCGGGTTTCAGAATCCATTCTTCGCATGGATAGGGTTAGATTTACTTCCACTTCAACAAGCTGATTCTTTTTTGGGTTCACCACCTTAAACATAAAACCGTTAATATCCTGGTAGGGGGCCATCACCGCATAATTACTGTATTTAATAGTAGCAGTAGGTTTGGAGAAGCGACCATACATTAATCCGGTTCCTAAAGCAAATGTGAGAAGGCCTAACATAGATTCAGCAGCAGCAACAATATTGGCCAGAGTGCCTATGGGCGCAACCCTACCGTAACCAAGCGTAGTGATGGTTTGCGCGCTAAAAAAGAAGGCTTCGATAAATTTATCAGATAAAGTCTTTCCGGCAATTCCGGTGAGATGTTCCAGACCCACGGATAGATATAAAGTGGCAAAAAGAAGGTTAATGGAAAAATAAACTATTAAAATAACCGTAAAAAATTTCATCCAGGACATGCTAACCAGCGAGTGGAAGGTATTCAAACGTTCAAAAAATGAAACGTTCTTTTTTAAAACATTAAAACTTCCATCTTTGTTCAGGGCCCTGTATCCATCAGGCTGTGATCTGGTATCAAGCCCAAGGTCATTATAGTTCTGATTCTTATTATTCGCCATTAAACTTCAGGTTCTGTTGAATTGCTTTTCTTAGAATTTAGAAATTTACATTAATTTATAGAAAGCGGTAAAGATTTTTAAAGTGGGATTTATTGATTGGGCAAGTAGGCCCGCGAAGAAATTACCGAATTTTTATAAAAGAGTAAAAATATAGAATCTTTATGTTTTAACTAAGTAGGTTATACATTATAAGCAGCTTATTATCTCTTCTCCATTGTATCCAGCCTGTACCAACTTTTTGAAAATTTCCGTTCATTAAGATTACTTCAGCCCAGTCTTCCTTTATCCTGATTGGTCTTAGAAATTGGTATTCAGTGTTTATAATACCGGATTCGCTGAAAGGTCTCTCCCTAATACGTTCCTTAGAATCGGGAAAAAATTCTACCGAATTTACTCCTAGAAGAAAATCCTGCCAGTAAACAACATCTCCAGATCTTTTATTTACAAAATAAGTTAGATTGTTTTGAGTATTTACAATTACCTCCACAAATTCATTGGTGACACTTTCAATTTTAAAATAGAGCATATCGTAATCCAGTTTCAAAATTTCTGGTCTTAACCAGGGAGGGGCAGTGGCGATTTCGAATTGATTGTACTTATTTCGTTTAAATGTGATACTGTCCAGAGGTAAATGTTGCGGTAAGGATTTTTCAAGATTCGGATTGGAGTAAAAATAAAGGGTTTGATCTTCATAGAAATTAGGAAGAAAATATCCCATTCCCATAGTTTTCTCCCTTTGTGACGCTAATTTAATCTTATGGTTAGTTACAGGAACAAAGCTTAGCATGGCCGTTGGTTCTACTGTTTTTGTTGGTTCTGTTGGAATCTTTTTGTTATAGGGCTTATTTCTCTCCTTCTGTAATTTATCTCTTTGAATAAAACGATAATGCGTTATGCCATATCCTACAAGTAGTAAAACAAACAATACCCAGTTGGCAGCAACAATTCTTCTGTGAATTACTCGTGAAGTGAGAAAAAAAGATAAAATAAAAGCGATCACGGCGAATAAAGCACCCCATCCCAGTACAATGGCACCGCCAGCTAATCCCTGATGTTTGCCCGCTTCAATCCATCCAGCATAGTACATCCCTAGTATAAAAAATACTAATAAGCACAGAACATTAAACAGCAGACTCGCCGGTTTGAAAACCTTTTTCATGATTAAAAATTAACCGTTTTCGTAGTAGCGTCTCCTTTTTTTATCTCAATACTAAAAGTCTGAGCCTGTCGGTCCTTATAGTTTCCTAATGGAGCTACCTTAACCTTATAGATTCCAGGATTCAATAGAAACTCTTTCCCGCGATCATAAGTACGTCCTCCTGCCACATTCTTGTTCGAAGAACTTTCGGTGATAGTTACTACACTATCAATAGAATTACCGTCTGCTTTTGCATCGATAAGAGCTGTGCCTGTTTCAAATGCGTAGGATACAGGAGTAGTTTCACCTGCCTCAACTTTAATACTGTCGATTTCAGTGGAAGTATTCAGTCCTTTCATTCCCTCGAGTGCCTGAATTATAATTTTATAGGTTCCGGGATTTACCTCTACTTCTTTGGGCTCCTGATATGTTCGGAGGGCCGCCACTTCTTTACCGTCCTGGTTCATCACTTTTACTATGCAATCCCAGTTGGATCCATTATTTGTAGTGGTAATGCCAATTTTTCCACCGTCAAAATTGATATTTTGATGAACGATCTTTTCGTCAAAGCTTTGTACACCGGTTACTGTTTGCATGTTTACATCGCTTCCTTCCAGAGGTTTCACTTCAAGATTGTAAGTGCTGGGAGGTAAATAAAAATAGGCCGTATCCCCATAAGTACGAACACTTATAGGTTCTCTTTTTGCTACAACATCATAGGCTCGAACCCACGCGTCTATGGCAGTACCATTCTTAACAGCATATACTGAAACATTTCCTTTAGGTTTATCAATCGTTTCTGAAGTTGCCTCGTTTAGAACAGTTCCCAAATCACTGGCATCGGCAGCATCATAATACTGACCATCACCCGCACTTGCGGCACACCTTAATTGTTCAGTTTCTGAATCTTTTAATCCGAAGCCTATAATATGCAACCTGAAATCTAATCCTTCTTCTTTTGCGGTTTTGATCACATCGCAAATATTCCCGTCACAGGATTCAATTCCATCGGTTACCAGAATGATAGTCGCTTTTTTGTTAGACGATTTCAACTTATCGATCACTAGATTGGCCGAATAGGCCAGGGGAGTCTTCCCCAATGGTTTAATGGATTGTAATGCGGAATTAATTTTCGATTTTGTACCATCTTCCATCTCAACTAAAAACTCTACATCTTTACAATCTCCTTTTGATCTATGCCCATAGGCTACAAGACCAATATTTTGATCTTCAGGAAGCTTTTCAACTGAAGAAGACAAAACCTGAGAAGCGATTTCCATCTTGGTTTTACCCTGCATCTGGCCCCACATAGAACCACTGGCATCATAGATGAATATAATAGGCGAAGGTGTAGAACTGGTTTGTGCGATTCCTTGAAAACAAAATGAAAGAACCATCAAAAGAAGAATTATTGGTCTCATAATGATTGGATTTTGGTTCTCGGGAGGATCTATTAAATATACTTAAAAAATATAATTAAGAATAAACTTACAATTTTAGCTTAGTATCATGTCAGCATTTGGAAACTGGAAAAATATACGGTTAGTTTCTGAAGAATTCCTATCATAAGATTTAGCAATTCTACGGTGGATAAATAAAAAAGCACCGCAATTCGCGGTGCTTTTTTCAAATATTAAAATGAAGCTCTTTATTTAAGCATATCATATAATTTCTGTGCTACCAGTCCGGAAGATGCAGGATTCTGACCTGTTACCAAATTCCCGTCAACAAGGGCATATTCCTCCCAGTCCCCGGCTTTGGAATATACGCCGCCATTCTCTTTTAACATATCCTCCACTAAGAATGGAACAACATCAGTTAATTGAACAGCTTCTTCCTCGGTATTTGTAAAACCTGTTACTTTTTTTCCTTTTACCAATGGCTCTCCATTTTCAGCTTTTACATTCTTTAAAGCAGCCGGAGCATGGCATACAAAACCAATTGGTTTTTTAGCAGCATTAAAAGTTTCAATTAGCTCGATAGAGTCTTTGTCTTTTGAAAGATCCCAAAGCGGACCGTGACCACCTGGATAGAACACTGCATCATAATCTGCCGGATTCATCTTAGACAGTACTTCAGTGTTATTGATCACTTTTTGTGCTGCTTCATCCTTTTTAAAACGTTTGGTGTCTTCGGTTTGGGTATCCTCAGTATCACTGCTTGGATCTATAGGAGCCTTTCCGCCTTTTGGTGTCGCAACAGTAATATCCACTCCTTTATCGAGTAATTTATAATATGGATTCGCAAATTCTTCAATCCAAAACCCTGTTTTGTTCCCGGTATCTCCCAGCTCATCGTGAGAAGTAAGTACAAATAATACTTTCATAACTTTTTATTTTTTTTATTACTAATGATTCCGAAAAACATGATCGAATTTCGGAAATCCTATTGAACAAATTAGGCAATTGTTGCCATCATTTGTGTTATAGCAAAACTAAGGTTTGAAGAAGAGATAGAAATTGATATAGGTTAATCAGGGAAATAAGTTTTTGTTAAAATCGATATCTATTTAAATCAATTTTCAGATTTATCATTTGGAATTCTTCTGCGAGTATTCAGAAATAATATTCGTAATTTTAGGTTTGGATTCGATTTTTGTATCCAGCATTCACAGCCCGGTTTACCTGCTTGCCTTCTTGAAATAAAAAGGTCATGAAAAGGAAACTGCCTTATAGTCGTAGAACCCGTACACAGCTGGTGATTGTTTTCCTTTTTTTTATAGTTCTCCTGCTAAGTCTTTTTCTTTTATTTCAGCCCAGATCCATAGATCCGGAAAAGGAATATGTGAAAATTGAAGATTCCCTAATAGATCCTTTAGCTGCCAATTATGACACTTACCTGCTGAACGACTCTGAGAAAAACCTCAGCATTAAATACGGTTTTGAATTATTTATAAATACTGCCCAATACCTCGGACCTGAAAGTGGCAATAGCGATATCGCTTATTCAGGGAATAACCTGGCTTGTAACAATTGTCATTTAGATGCCGGTACAAAACCCTATTCCGGGATGTTAATTGGAGTGATCAATAGGTTTCCGCAGTTCCGGGGAAGAGAGAATAAGATGGGCTCTATTGAAGATCGAATTAACGGCTGTTTTGAGCGAAGTATGAATGGTGAGGCTCTTCCAAAGGATGGTAAGGAAATGCAGGCATTGGTAAGTTATATGGAATGGTTGAACCGCTTTGCGCCGAAAGACGGTAAGATTGAAGGTGCCGGTTATGCCCGAATTAAAATTCCGAATAGGGCAGTAGATCTTAAAAGTGGGAAACAATTGTTTGCAAAACATTGTGTTTCCTGCCATGGAGAAGAGGGGCAGGGAATGGCCTCGAGGGATTATCCAGGCTATTTGTATCCTCCCCTTTGGGGAGCAGATTCTTATAATAATGGTGCGGGAATGACCCGTGTGATCACCGCGGCTGAATTTATTAAGACCAATATGCCTTTTGGAGCAACCTATGAAGAACCTCTATTAACCGATGAGGAAGCTTATGACCTTGCCGGGTACATCAATCAACATACAAGGCCTCTAAAATCTAACCCTGAAAATGATTTCCCCGACCTTAAAAAAAAACCGGTCTCAACCCCTTATCCACCATATGCCGATTCTTTTTCAGTAACTCAGCATCAACTGGGACCTTTCCAGGAGATCATGGAGTTTTATAAAAAGGAATACGGAATTGAAAAAATAAAATAGAACACTGGTCTTAATCATAATAAACTGTATTTCAGTGTTTTAAATTTATTTAATCTGTAATTTAGGACTGTTCATTTTGAATGAGCAGCATATGTGTAACATTAATTTTATTAAAATGAAATCTAATCAATTAAACTCAACAAGAAGAGACTTTTTAGGAGCCATGGTCCTTGGGGCCGCAGCAAGTGGCATTTCTGCATTTGCAAGTCCACTGGAAGCTAAAATTAGAGAATTTGAAAGTAATGGAATGGGCGATCCCGAAAAGTGGTTTGACAAGGTTAAAGGATCACATCGCGTGGTTTTCGACGGCTCGACACCTCATCACAGTTTTCCCGTAATCTGGAACTGGGCATGGTACTATAGCAATAATGGAACAGGAGTATCTGATGATGATCTAACGGGTATGACGGTCCTTAGACATGATGCTATTCCTTTTGCGATGGAAGACAGTGCCTGGGAAAAATATAAGCTAGGTGAGATGTTCGAAATTCAGGACAATACAAAAAAAGCTGCCGCGCTACGTAATGTAGT
Organism: uncultured Flavobacteriaceae bacterium; assembly: GCA_963779835.1. Lineage (GTDB taxonomy): Bacteria > Bacteroidota > Bacteroidia > Flavobacteriales > Flavobacteriaceae > Christiangramia. The sequence goes on along the minus strand of CAVZZT010000001.1, from coordinate 135,681 downwards.
TTATGAACCTAAGGAAGGTGATATGCCTATGCCGGTGGTAGAAGGTATTAAAAAGCTGCAATCCAGAGGAGCGATGTTTTGCGTTTGTGATCTTGCCCTGAATGTTTATAGTGGTATGGCGGCTCAAAAAATGAATATGGACGCTACTGAGGTTTATGAGGAATGGAAGGCTGCCGTGCTTCCCGATATTCAGATTGTACCTTCCGGCGTATGGGCATTAACCAGAGCCCAGGAACATGATTGTGCATATATTTTTGCCGGGTAATTAATAATTTAAAAATTAACTCATGAGACACTATGTAATTTTAATACTGACTTGTTTCCTCTCGTTAAATTTTCTAGCGCAGGAAAAGCCGGTAAAGATCGTATTTGATGTAACCAGCGATGACGCAAAAGTGCATCAAAAAGCTGTAAAACATGTAAAGATGATGTCTGATGCTTACCCCGATTCAGATTTTGAGATCGTGGTTTATAGTGGTGCCCTCGATATGGTACTAAATGAAAAATCCTCGGTTTCTGAAGACTTGAAAAAGCTTACCGAAAATGAACATGTTACCGTGGCGGTATGTTCGGCAACCATGGCCAGGGACAATGTGGAGGAATCTGCACTTGTAACGGGAGTTACCGTGGTTCCGGATGGTATCCTGGAGATCGCGCAGAAGCAGTCTCAGGGATGGAGCTATATTAAAGAACAGTAATTGGATTTTATTTTCTATAAGTATTTCATTGTATTTTCTGTTCGGAACTAAAAGAGTCAAAATTATTTTGAAAACAATGCTAATAAAATTTAAAATCAATGAATTTATTTATTATCTTTAATAAGTCATTCAGGGTGCTATCTTTTAGTTGAGCTGAGATTATACCTGTAGATTATTCAGATAATGCTGAATTAAGAATATGATGTGCAAAGGGAACAGTTAATGTGAAATATTCATTTTTGTTCCCTTTGTTTTTTATTTTACTTCTTTAAGTATAAGAACAGGTAGTTTAGGGTCAAAGTCAATCTCCTCTATAGTTGCTTTTGAAAATAACCGGGAAAAGAAACCCTGCTTTCTTTGATATAGCGCAAGTAAATGACTTTCGCGGCTTTCTATAAATAAATGTACCCCGGTAGTGGCACTGGTTTTGGTAAGTGTATGAAAACTAAAGTCTACCTTAGAAAGGTGTTTTGTAAGTTCTGCTTTATGTTCTTCCTGTTCCTTAGAAAGAGGTTTACTGTCGCTATTGATATAAAGGCCCCGAATGGCAGAGTTAAGGTTTTCAGAGAGTTCAATTAAAGGTTCCAATTCTCTTGGTTTAAATGGAATTCTCAGGTTGGTAGGAAACACGATTTCCAGTAATTTATCTTTTTCCAGTTCGTAATTTTCAGGTATTACAAGAACCGGACACTCCTCGATGTCTTCAGTAACCTTTGAGATCTTGTTGTTTTCCGCAGTATTAATACCTGCGGTATCGCCCGGTGAACCTAAAACGATAAGATCTATTCCTAGCTTGTTTACATTTTCCTGAATACCCTCTACCAAATTGCCCTCATAGGAAATAGTTTCAAATTGATGTTTTGGATTTTCTTTTCTGAAACTTAGACCCTTCATGATTCTGTCCAGTCCCTTTTCAGAAATACTTCTATTGCTTCCTTCCTCTTCGTCTTTGTTCAGGGAGATTGCCTCCCTGAGAAATCCCTGAGAATTATAGACGTTGATGAGGTAAAAAGTACATGGATCTTTTTTGTAGAGATTCATTGCGAATATTAGTGCATTCCATGCCGGTTTGGAAAAATTAGTAGGGACAAGAATTTTCTTTTCCATAAAAGAGATTTTCTAAAAAGTAAATTTTAATTGAAAGTTTGATCCTAAAGATAGCAAACGGAAATTTATGATTGCAAAAAACTCGCGTTTTCAGAAGTAGACTTGTCAAAAAGTGAATTAGTTAGATGAAATACTTCATTTGCATTAATAATTTAACCAATATCGTTCTTTTCTTAAAACTCTGGCGTCAATTTTGTCGTAAGTATTTTAAGAAAAAAAGGAGGTATGAATGAAAAAATGATTTTTTAAAAAACTATTGTTCAATAATTAATTTTTAATCATTGAATTAGCCTAACAAAAAAGTCGGATCGAGGTCCGGCTTTTCTGTTTTCCATCTACTTTATTATTAAACTGCTATAACCCTGTCCGTTTCTGGTAAGTTGAATCTGTGTTGAAATTCTTTCTTTTAATGAATCTACATGGCTAATAATTCCTATCGCCTTCGAGCTTTCTGCCTGAAGTTTTTCCAGGGTATCCAGGGTCTGGTCCAGAGTCTCCGGATCTAAAGTGCCAAAACCTTCATCAATAAAAAGACTATTTATTTCGACATTTTTGGAAGCCAGATCTGAAAGAGCCAGGGCCATACTCAAACTCAGTAAAAAAGTTTCCCCACCAGAAAGTGTTTTTACAGAACGGCGCTGTCCACCCATATGCTCATCTATTGCCACAAGGCCATCATCTTCTTCATCGTTGGGTTTATCGATGAGGTAACGATCGCTAAGATCTTTTAAACGGATATTCGCCAGTTTGATGAGTCGGCTTAAAGTTAGATCCTGGGCGAAATCATTGAATTTGTTACCTGTGCGGTCACCAATTAATTCATTAAGCATCCGCCATCTGCCGGGTTTGCTTTTCCTTTATCGGCAATTTGTCTGCTGCAGTTTTTGCATCCTGCTAACATTTTCTTCCTGGTTCTTAAGGATCCTGCTTATTTCGTTACATTCGTCACTAATTTTTTGACATTGCTCGTTTTTCTCCTCTAGTTTTTCCCTGATATCTTCCTCCTTTTCTTCGGTATCAAGCTTTTGTAATTCTTCCAGCTGTGCTTTTAGAATTTTAATAGAGGCAGTGGCATCATCTATTTTCTTCTGAATTTGCTGTCGCTCGGTCCTGAGTCTGCTTACCTCGTTATCTGGCATTAGGGCTGAAAAACCTTCGGGGATTCTTTGGAATCCTTTTTCTTTTAACTTGGGCCCCAGCTCTTTTTCCAGCGTTTGCAACTCATTTTCTTTTACTTTTTTCTGCTTCAGCAGTTTTTCCTGACTATGCTGCAGATTTTTAAGATCACTTTCCAGGCTTATCCAACGATTTTGATAGCTTTCAACATCCCGCTGGATATCCTTACCCGTATAAAGCTCTTCGAGTTTTTCCTTCAGCTGCTTTCCTTCCTGCAAAATGGATTGCAGTTTTTTAATAACAGGGAATGCTGTTTTTAAATGCTGAAGTTTTTTCTGTTCTTTTTCGAATCTGGATAATTTCTCTACCTTATTTTCCAGTTGGTCACAGCGATCTTCCAGTTCCTGAAGATTTTGTGCCTCAGTAATTCCGCTGAATTTTTCCTTAAAATCGATTTTTAGATTTTGAAGGGTTTTGCTTAATTTTTTGTTTTTTTCTTCCAGCTCTCCTGCCTGTTTTTTATAATTACCTAAATTGGTAAGAAAGGCATTTAGACTGGCAGTTAGTTCTTCCAGCTGCTTTTCCGCTTTTCTTATTTCCAGGTCGAGCCGGTCATCTTTTTCTGGTAAATGTTTGGCATAAGGATGATGCACGGCCCCGCATAAGGGACATGCTTCTCCATCTTTCAATGTATGTCTGTGTTGCTCCAGGCTGGCCTTTAACAGCTCATTTTCTCTTTTCAAGTTCAGGTTTTCCAGGCTCGTTTTTCCAGTTTTCACCTGGATTTCCTGTTTTTCAATTTCAGCAGGAAGAGCTCTTAACTGAGGTTGCAGTTTTTCATGTTCCACGGAATTTCTGGAAAGGTCCTTTTGAATTTCTTCAATGGTAGAATATTCGCGCGCAGCTTCCCTGGTAGTTTTATATTCCTTCTGAAATTTATTCTTTAGGACTTCAATTTCTCCTGCATCAGAAATATTGAATTCGGTAGTCCAGTCTTTAACCGTAGCTTCTGTTTCGGTAATATTTTGCTGAATTTCCTTTAAAGTGAGCTCTGGATTCGAATCCCTTAAACTGATTCCTGTAGACTGTAACTCAGATTCCAGCCGGCTTTTTTCCAGTTTATAATCACTTTGTTTTTCTTTTCGCTGTTGCTGAAGATTTAGAATTTTATTTCGAAAATCGCCCAGATTCTCAGCAAAATTGGTTGAATTTATTGCTGTTTTGGTAAAGGCCGAAACTTCAGAAATAAGCCCGCTGGTTTTATCAGAATTTACTTTTAAACTTTCTGCTATTTCAGATTGTTCAGATTTTAGATTGGTAATTTCCCTGCCCAGTAAATTCCAGGTGCGCAGATCCTCTGAAAGATCCTGTACTTTCTCATGTTGCTTTAAAGGCGCGCCATGTTCTTTGTTAAAAAATTCCAGGTTCTTTTCTGCCGAGGATCTTTCATCGCCAAGAAGCTTTATTCCGGTGATTTTCTTCTGAATATTTTCTTTTAACTCCAGCGTTTTTTTGAGGTTTTCGATCTCCTTTTGAAAATTCTGCAAGACCTTGCTTTTATCCTGATGCGTTGCTTTTTTTAGTTCCAGAGCCTCATCTTCCAGAAGTTTCTCCTGAATGATCTTGATCTCGTTCTGCTGTTGTTCTATATCTTTATTTAGTATCCCATTTTTTTCATACACCTTCTGGCCGATCAAACGATAAATCCCCGTGCCGGTAATTTTTTCGAGCAACGCGCCCCTTTCCTTTTTGGTGACCTTTAGAAACTGGGCAAATTCACCCTGTGCCAGTAAAACAGCTTTTATGAACTGGTCATAACTCAAACCGATTAGATCCTCATTTTTATTCGGGACATCAGATTTTTTAAGATCTATCAGTTCATTTTTCTGATGGTCAAAAAGTTCCATTTCATAATCCCGAAGATTGTCATTGCGGTTGGTAGAAATGCTCCACTGCGAACTGAAAATTCCACTTTTGCATTCGTAAGTAACCCGGGCGATCGCCTCTTTTTGATTACGGGTCAGGATCGCGCCTTTAGCGATGATCTCATTCCTGCTTATTTTACCCAATCTGGGCACCTGGTTGAACAGCGCCAGGGAGATCACGTCAAGAATGGTACTTTTCCCGCTTCCGGTAGGGCCGGTGATGGCAAATAGGGAACTGCTTATAAAAGGCTCCTCAGTAAAATCGATCTCATGATCTCCGCGTAGGGAATTGATGTTGGTAAAAGCTATTTTCAGGATCTTCATTGGGCCGACTTTTCAGATTGCTGTACTTCTTCCAGGATTTCATCAAAAGCACTCAAAATTTCCATTTTCTGTTCCTTTTCATATTCATGATTACCAATTAACTCCAGAAATACATCTTTTGGTTTCAGGTCTTCCAATTGTTCATTTTCAGAATATAAGTCTGAGGTTCCCCTGGTTTGATTTCGGAACTGGGCCCGTTGTTTAACGATTATAAATCCGGGTTTTTCAAAACTGTTTACCAGTTGGTCCAGCGCGTAGATCTTCTGGGCATCATACTGATCTTCGATAAGATCGATCTCAATTAATGAGTCTAATTCCTTTGAAGAAACCAGATCATCAAGTTTATGCTGAATTTCGGTCAGGGTTCCGCTAATTTTTATCAGTTTTCTGAAAGCCGGAACAGGAATGCTTTCTGGTTCCCATCCATTTTCAGTATCGAGAAGTAAGACTCTTTTTTCATCTTTTCTTTCACTGAAAGAAAGCGGAAGGGGAGAACCCGAATAATAAACCGGAATATTTGCGGACACCTTTTGCGGTTTATGAATATGTCCCAGGGCGATATAGCTGAAGTATTCCCCAAACTGAAGCGCATTAAAGGCTGCCTGATTTCCAATTTGGATATCTCTTTCACTTTCGGAGGTATCAGATCCCGCGGTAAATAAATGTCCCATGGCGATCACGGGAATATCAGGATGTTTTTCAGCACAAATTTCTGAAGCACTTTCAAATATATCTTTAATCCCCTCACGAATAGCCTGCAGGCGATCGTCATAAGTAGAAGTGCTGCTGCCAGATCTAAGATCAGCGTCCCTGAGATAAGGAATTGCAGCTACTACCAGTTCAATTTCCCTGGTTTTATTATAAACTGGGATGATGGTATCCTCGAGAGTTTCAGGCAAACCACCAATGACCTCCATATCCAATGCTTTTAGAATCTCTTTTGGTGCGTCCAGCATGGCCGGTGAATCATGATTTCCCCCGGTAGCAATGATCTTACAGTCCAGCGCCTTCAGTTTTACCAGTGCCTCGTAATACTGTTTTCTTGCCTCTGAAGAAGGGTTCGCCAGGTCAAAGATATCACCCGGAAATAAGGAGCAGATCAATTTCCTTAGTTTTAATATAGCCTGAGAGCCAATCTATAAATAGATCGAAATCTCTGCTGAGCTCATGTTTATGTAGTTTTTTACCAATATGCCAGTCGGCAGTGTGGAGTATTTTCATCGTTATAGAACTTACCCTGCAAAGTAATTAAGTTTTCACGCCATTTCAAGTCGTTCTATATTTTTTATGAAGAGTCTATTGTTGATTTCTAAATCTAAATAAAAGTTCCTCGAAGTAATAATCTTAACTTCAGGATACAGGCTGTTTCTCAACTGTCTTTCCTTTTTCAATAGTATAATGGAGGTAACAAAGACGATCTCAAATCCCAGGTAGAGGGTCATGGGAATCAGATAAAACCGGAACTAAAAGAAATAGCAATAGGAATTGAGGATTAAAACCTGTTAAATCTCCTGGGGAAATATTCAAATAAACCATGTTGAAAATACCAGACCCAAAGCAAGCAAACCGACCCTACTCAATCTGCAGCTTTAATAACGGCCTGGTATTTATAATATATAACGGATGATTTATCTTAATAATGCTGTATGACGAGTGTAGTGAAGCATGGAATTGTTACAGAAAAACTCGAATAATTTAGATCATTTTCTTCCCGACCTAATAATCTTTCTTAGAATCAGATATTTGCAGGATAATTAATTTTTTCGGAAGGTATCCTGCTGCATTAAAACTTCTCCAAAAGATATTTCTTCAGCTGCCATAACGAGGATGGTTGTAGGGAGATCACTTAATTGCTCCTGTAAATTGGCGTAGTAACTTTCAAAATTTGAATCTGGCCGGGCCAATCCCATAAAAATTAGATCTGCTTTTGCAGAAGATTCTTTTAAGATCTCAAAAAAACTTCGCTTATTGGACACGATTACCTCCAGTTTTGCTCCGGTACGTAATTTCTTAATAACTAAAGAAAGATTCCTTCTTACATCTGCTTCGGCCTTATGGTTATCTACCAGGATCTTGAGGGTAACCTTCGCTCCATACCACGACCTACTAGTCTTTAAAAGGTAAGACAGTATCATAAGCAAACCTCCATTCCCTTTAAGACCTCCCCACCAAATATCTATATTTTCTCTTTTCCCGAAGCCTTTATCCTTATTATCCCGTACAATAACGAGATTACGGTTTAGCTTATAAATATTTGTGATCATTTCGCAATACTTCGTCCTGTGCTCAGGATTTTTAGTATCGCCTACAATGATGGTATTCGGCTCGAGGCTGGCGAGTCCATAGGCTTTGACGAAATCTTCTGCTCCTTTAAAAGTATCATCAGCTTCAATTACCCGCGCAAAACCACGGGAGCTTCTTTTCGTAAGGAAATCTTCAATATTTTGCTGCATTTGTTTCCTGCGTTCAAAGGTGGTGAGATTACTGGTAAGAACAGTGGCCACAGTCAAAATTCCGCGGTTATGAGTAATGCTGGAAGCGAATTCTATAAGGTGCCAGCGTTTAGTGGGAGCACCTGAAAGTACCAGCGGGTTGGGTCTCCATGTTTTAGAAGCTTTTTCTGTACTTAGGTTAAATAGTCCTAATCGCACTAAAGCCATCCAGACTCCCCGGCGAACATCCCCCCAGGCCGTCTTCATTTCCCTGCTCTGCAGCCAAAGAAAAATAATGGCAATAAAAATAAAGGCCACGCCAGTTGCAAGCCCATTGATAAGAAACATGACGACTATACAGCCTACAGTACCTAAAAGGGAAAATATCCAGTGGATTTTAAAGGAAGGACGAAAAGATGGACTATCTAATAAACCTTCAATGCCGGCAGCAGCATTTAAAACTCCGTAAGTAGTAAGAAAGAACATGGTTAAAATAGGAGCAATGATGTTTAGATTCCCCATATAAACTGCCACTAGCGCAACAACCATGGTAAACAAAGTGCCATATCTGGGCGAGTCATCTTTTGCCGAACCTATCCCCAGCCAGCCTAACCACGGAGGTAAAACCTGATCCCGCGCCAGCGCCTGTAGAACTCTGGGCGCTCCAAGTATACTGCCTACAGCACTGGATAAGGTGGCCCCCCAAACCCCAATTAGAATGGCATCTCCCCAATAGGAGATTTTTCTCATTATGAGAGGGTCTTCTATAAGGCTGTTGGCACTTGCCCGGTTAGAGAGAATGATGGGTAACGTCATATAGATAAGGTATCCTACGGCTATAGCCGCGAATGTACCTTTAGGGATGGATTTTGATGGATTCTCTAGGTCTCCAGACATATTCACCCCAGCCATAATGCCGGTGACTGCCGGAAAAAAAACCGCGAAAACTACCCAGAAACTTTCTCTATTGTCTCCGGAAGAAGGCCATATTTGAATGCTGGTTTCTTCTATAGGGCTTCCGAATATAAGTGATACCAAAGAAAGCCCAATCCCGAACATGATAAAGTACTGGGCTTTTATAGCAACCTTCGCAGAAATCATGGCCAGAAGACCAACCAGTATTGTAGTTATAATACCTACAGTTTTAAAATCAAGGTCAGGAAATACACCAACTACACTTTCCGCAAAACCCACAGTATATAGTGCAATGGATAAGGCCAGGGCAATGAATAGTGGAATCCCAATGGCGCCGCCAACCTCTACTCCCAGGGACCTGCTTATCATGTAGTAAGCTCCACCTGCCCTAACTTGTTGATCTGTTGCTATGGAAGCTACTGAAAGTGCAGTTAAAAATGTGATGGAGACTGATAGTGTTACAATAAGGAGTGTGCCTAGGAGTCCTACATTTCCCACAACCCATCCAAAACGGAGATACATAATTACTCCGAGAATGGTTAGTATGGAAGGCGTGAAGACACCTCCAAAAGTTCCGAGTCCTCCCTTTACTGACGGAATTACAGGATCATTATTCCGAATTTTGGTAAAAATATTCTTCATAGGTCTGGTGAAGCATAACCCGGATTATTCAGGCATATAAAAATAATGGTTTCTAAAAAAGAATTGCTTAACCAAACATTACTTCTGCTAAGACTTAAGAAAATTAAGATAGTAATTATTTTTAATACGGTCCTTTAAAAAACAGGTAAGACTGCAAAATTTAGGGGGTAGGAAAATAATTTTGTTCAATCTCTGAATTTTCTATAATAAAAACGGATTATCTCTATTAATATTTTCAAATTGAAATTTATTTCCCGCTTTATTGAGGAAACTGCAATAGATTCTTTTTGCTCAAAAAAACCTGTTTCTTAATGCCCCAAAAAGACTTAGTTTTATCTGTTCAAACAAATAGTGTTTCATATCAATATGGAGAACAAAAAACATTTCGTAATAGATTTCGACAGTACTTTTACGCAGGTAGAAGCACTGGATGTGCTTGGAGAAATTTCTCTTGCAAATAATCTAAAGAAAGAACAGAAACTTAAGGAGTTAAAGGAGTTAACAGATCTTGCGATGGGAGGGAAGCTGGCTTTTAGAGAATCACTTGAACGGAGACTGGATATTCTGGAAGCGAATAAAAGTGAAATTCCCGAACTTGTTGAAAAATTAAAGAATAAGGTTTCGGTTTCTTTTGTTAGAAATGAAGAGTTCTTTAAAGAACATAAGGATAGCATCTATATTATTTCAAATGGTTTTAAAGAGGTTATTGTTCCTATCGTAAGTGAGTTGGGAGTTAAGGAAGATCATGTGTATGCTAACACCTTTATTTTTGATAAAGATGGAAATATTACCGGTTTTGACCAGGACAATGTACTCTCTTCCAATAATGGGAAGGTTGAACTTTTGAAAAAAATGGATCTGAAAGGTGATGTATATGTCATTGGTGATGGTTATAATGATTATGAAATAAAGGCTGCAGGCCTTGCTAATAAATTCTATGCTTTTACTGAAAATGTAGAGCGGGATGATGTTCTTGATAAAGCAGATCATATCACGCCCAGTCTCGACGAATTCCTATACCTTCATAAAATGAACAAAGCAATATCTTATCCTAAGAACAGAATAAAAGTTTTATTACTGGAAAATGTACATGCAGATGCCGTAGCGATCATGAAAAATGAAGGCTATAATGTTTCCACCATTTCTGGTGCTTTGGATGAAGCTGAACTTGCTGAAAAGATAAAAGATGTTTCTGTTTTAGGGATTCGTTCTAAAACGAACCTAACAGCAAAAGTTCTGGAGAACGCAAACCGACTTATAGCAGTTGGAGCTTTTTGTATTGGAACCAATCAAATAGATCTTGAAGCATGCCTTAAAAAGGGTGTTGCGGTATTTAATGCACCTTTCAGTAACACAAGATCTGTAGTGGAACTGGCCATTGGAGAGATCATTCTCTTAATGAGAAATTTGCCAGACCGTATCGCCGAAATGCATAATGGTGAGTGGAATAAATCTGCCAAGGGAAGCTACGAAGTTAGAGGTAAAAAACTGGGGATTGTAGGTTATGGTAATATCGGGGCCCAACTTTCTGTTGTTGCTGAGGCTATAGGTTTTGATGTGTATTATTATGATCTGGTTGAAAAACTGGCTCTTGGTAATGCTACCAAATGTTACAGCCTTCAGGAATTATTTGAGAAGGTAGACATAGTTACTTTGCATGTTGACGGAAGGAAAGAGAATAAGAATATGATTGGAGACAGGGAATTCAGCTGGATGAAAGAAGGTTCTATTTTCCTGAATCTTGCAAGGGGACAAGTGGTAGATGTAGATGCACTCAGAAAACATATAGAGTCTGGAAGAATTACCGGAGCCGGGGTAGATGTATTCCCTAAAGAACCAAAGACCAATCAGGATGAATTTCAGTCTACACTTAGAGGCTTACCAAACTTGATATTGACTCCTCATATTGGAGGAAGTACCGAAGAAGCCCAGGTGAATATTGGGAATTTCGTTCCTGGTAAGATTATCAACTATATCAATACCGGAAGTACCACCAACTCGGTAAACTTCCCGAATTTACAATTACCAATACTGGAAAATGCGCACAGGTTAATTCATATTCACCATAATAAACCGGGAATCATTGCCCATATAAACAGGATTCTGGCGGCTCATGATATTAATATTGTAGGTCAATATCTTAAGACCAATGAGACCATAGGTTATGTGATCACCGATATCGATAAGGAATATGATGCTGACGTAATAAAGGAATTAAAAGGAATTGAAGGAACAATTAGATTTAGAGTCTTGTATTAGTGTTCAATTCTGCGGCCCCGGATTTTGAATAATTGAAATAGATTATAGTGCATTAAAGAGTAACCAGCTAAAAATATAATTATGAATATTCATATCCCGGAGGAATTTCAGATCACGAATCAATTACATCAGGAAACTTATCTTGCTAATGGTGAGCTAATAAAGTGGAATGGAAAAATGGATGAGGTGTATTCCACGATTTCTTCTACAGATGAGTATAAACCAACATTTTTAGGAACTGTTCCACATATGGATAGGGATTCAGCCCTGGAAGTCCTGAATTCAGCATGTGATGCGTATGCGAAGGGTCAGGGTGATTGGCCTACTATGAAAGTAGCCCATAGGATCGCCTGTATGGAGAATTTCGTTGAGCAGATGAAAACAAAACGGGAGGAGGTTGTTAAATATCTAATGTGGGAAATTGGAAAGACCCTTCCCGATTCCAGAAAAGAATTTGATCGTACTGTTGAATATATTAATGATACTATCGAAGATTATAAACAGCTGGATCGTGATTCGGCAAAATTTCAGGAAAAGGATGGAGTATATGCCCATATTCGTCGGGGGCCTCTTGGGGTGGTATTGTGTTTAGGCCCGTATAATTATCCTTTAAATGAAACTTTTGCCTTGTTGATCCCTGCTTTGATCATGGGGAATACGGTGGTTTTTAAACCTGCCAAACATGGAGTTTTATTATTATCTCCTTTACTTGAAGCTTTCCAAAGCTCTTTTCCAAAAGGAGTTGTGAACGTTATTTATGGTAGAGGCAGGGAAGTTGCAGCACCTATTATGCAAACGGGCCGAATAGATGTATTGGCTTTGATAGGTAATAGTAAATCTGCCATCGCGTTACAGGACCAACATCCTTATAAGAACAGGCTTAGACTGGTGTTGGGACTGGAAGCAAAAAATCCTGGTATTATCTTGCCAGATGCAGATCTGGACCTGGCGGTAGAAGAATGTATTTCAGGTACACTATCCTTTAACGGGCAGCGTTGTACAGCCTTGAAGATTTTATATGTTCATGAGGAAATTCAGGAAGAATTTAACCGAAGATTTGCCAAACGAGTAGATGAATTAAAATTTGGTAATCCCTGGATAGATCATGTAATGCTTACTCCACTTCCCGAACCCGGGAAACCACAATACATTCAGGAATTAATTGATGATGCACGGGAGAAGGGAGCTAAAATAATTAATGAAAGGGGAGGAGCAACTTCTGAAAATTATATTTTCCCTGCCGTACTTTATCCGGTCACCGAAGATATGCGTGTCTATAAAGAAGAACAATTTGGTCCTGTTATCCCTGTAAAACCATTTAATTCAATTGAAAAACTGCTGGACGAAATAGCAGATTCTAATTACGGTCAACAGGTTAGTCTATTCGGAACTGGAATAGATAAGATCGCTCCTTTGATAGATACTTTAGTAAATCTTGTATGTAGAGTAAATCTTAACAGTTCCTGCCAGAGAGGTCCGGATGTATTTCCGTTTACGGGCAGGAAAGATTCTGCCGTTGGAACACTTAGCGTACATGATGCTTTAAGGTCTTTTTCTATTAGGACCTTCGTGGCCAGTAAAGACAAAAAGTATAATAATGAAATTCTAAGGAAATTGCTGGACAGTAAAAGTTCAAATTTTGTAAGTACAGATTATTTACTTTAAAAATTATAAATTCAGAGATCAGTCCTCGGGTTCTGCACTCTGATAATTTGCTTTTTATTGTATCATAGTTCCTTCGCTCTGGAGAACTCTTAATAAACTTCGATTTTAATTTCCCAGCGGATCCCTCTGAATGAGCCATGCAAGGCCTTAAATTATGGAATAGAAGAATCGTTAATAAACTCTTAACAAAAAATCATCACTGGTATTCCGCTTTGGGAATCAATTAGATAAATTCGGAAACTGAAACCCTTATCTAATAACTTAACCTAACGATGAAAAATTCTATTATTTTTAAATACCTGCTGGCTATGCAGGTATTTCTGTTTATTACAGGATGCTCGAGCGATGATGCACAGCTTCACGAAGATTCCGGTTATTCTGAAATTAATTTCACCCTTAACGCCGCCGGTGATTATGAAGAGGACTTTGAAAGTGCTTCTAAATATGCTTATGCCGGAGATGTAGTAAGCTTTGCCGGAGGAGACTGGTACTTTACCGATGCGCTTACCGGAAGTCTAAGTTCAGACCTTAAAAACGGTAGCCAATCTGTAAGAATGGTTTCTAACGGGGTGATCAGCATGAATTATGATCTGCCTGAAGGAGCAAAATCATTGAGCCTGCAATACGGTAAATTTGGCCGCGATAAGCAAACCTCTTTTCAGGTTTATTATTCAACAGATTCTGGTAGTTCCTGGACTATGCTTGGTAGCGAGGTGAGTGTAAAAAAATCATTTTTGGAAACGATAAGTTTTCCAATGAATGTTTCAGGAAATCTAAGATTTGAGATCCGGAAGACCGACGGGACAAATGAAAGGTTCAACATAGATGATATTGTTGTGGAACCTAATCCAGGAACCCCGGCTGCAGAACTAATTGATATTACCGAGGATTATGAGACAGGCTCAAAAGGGAGCTATGCTGCAGGCACCGTAGATCTTCCCACCGGGGTTTGGAATCTGGAAGATGCTTTATTAGGCTCTTTGGATAACGATAGAAAGACCGGTTCTAAATCTGTTAGAATAAGAGACTATGGTATTCTTGAAATGAATTACGATGTAGTTGGAGCTCAATCTGTAAGTTTTAACCATGCGGTTTACGGAACTGATGGTGCCAGTAGCTGGGAACTAGAGGCCTCAACAGACCAGGGAAGTAGTTGGTCTGGTATAGGAGCTGTTCAGAACTCTACATCTACAAGTCTGGAAGCAGTTAGTTTTTCTGTGAACTACACTGAAAGTGTAAGATTTAGAGTAGTTAAATTATCAGGAAGTGGAGATCGTATCAATATTGATGACTTTGTAATTGGCGGAACTGAAGATCCTGGTGATGGTTCTGGTGGAGGGGGAACGCCGGTGGTTTCCGGAGTTGTACATTTAACGATGGGAAATCCATCTGCAGCGATCAGTGATGTTAGTTTTCCAAATAATTATCTACTGGACAAAGAAGAATATGTGATGTCTTATAGTAGAGATAAGGGTACAGCAAACTGGGTGAGCTGGCATCTGGATGAAGCCTGGCTAGGAAGCGCTTCAAGACAGAATGATTTTAGATCAGATAGCAGTTTGCCATCTTCCTGGTATCAGGTTGGAGCAACAGATTATCAATACAGCGGATTTGACAGAGGGCATATGTGTCCTTCTGCCGACAGAACCTTATCTGTTGATGATAATTCAAACACTTTTTTTATGACCAATATGATGCCTCAGGCCCCAAGTAACAATAGATATGCCTGGGCTAATCTGGAAAGTTACTGTCGTTCTATGCTAGACGGAGGTTATGAGATCTACATTATTTCCGGAGGATATGGTCTTGGTGGAGACGGATCTAATGGATATGCTGAGTACTTAGCAGCCGGTAAAATTCAGGTTCCATCTAATACCTGGAAAGTAATAATGATAATGCCTGATGGAACAGATGATGTAAACCGTGTTACCACTTCTACCCGAGTGATCGCTGTTGATATGCCTAATAGTAATTCAGTAAATTCAGACTGGACACAGTACATAACTACTGTAGATGATATTGAAGCGGCAACAGGTTACGATTTCTTTGATCTTGTACCTGATTCTATTGAAAACGTAATTGAATCTAATATCGATTCTATTTAACAAACAACACATTAAACACAACTAGATAAGGTAAGAGCCACGCTGATTAGCGTGGTTTTTTTGAGACATAACAGTTCAGTAGCAATTTGTTTAAATCCATATAATATAATAGAGCTGGAATTATAATATTTTTGATATAAATAGCTGAGAAAGAGGAAAGGGTCAATTCTGAAATGATAGTCACGGCCCTTTTTTTATACCCTCATTTGAGCTAATATTCCATTTTTAATAGCTAGCTAATCCTGTTTTTAATCTTAGAATAGAAACGTTCAATAAATATTAATTATTTAAGGATGAGTATTATAGCGTGTTTAATATTCTATATTTCGAGGCCCGTTTCACTTCAGTTTATTACTCCTAAATTTTTGCAATATGGATGAGCTATTTTTTTTCGTAGTAGTTAGTGCTTCGGTCATAATCATTGGGGCGATCTGGATAAAACTTCGTTTGGATAATACGAAACAAGAGAAATTGATTAAAAAGTATCTCGCCGAACTTTCCTTGGTTAAAAATGAAAAACAGTCAGTATTGATAACTGTTTGAATTCACCAATTATATCTTCTGATCACTTTTCCGACAATTCAGAAAGAATCGTTCATTTAAATAGTTATAATATTTTTATAAAAATATTGGCTTTAAGTTAACTATAATTAAGGATAGATTGAAGTATATTTATAATGTAATTATTGGTTAAACAATAGTTGCGAAGGCTAACTGAAAAATGGTTTAAATATTTTAGTTAGCCTTTTTTTTATCCTTACCTGAAACAACTTTCTTTAAATTATTAGTAGACCAACAATATATACAAGCATTCCCAGAAGCATTAGTAGTAAGGTATATGGGAGAATTTCCCTTGCTTTTAACTTTGTGATCGCAAGAAGTGGCAGGGCCCAGAAAGGTTGAAGCATATTGGTGATCTGGTCGCCATACGCGAATGCCATTATTGCCTTATTAAGTGGAACCCCCAGTTTTACAGCACTTTCCAACACTATTGGCCCCTGCACGGCCCATTGCCCACCACCACTAGGGACAAAAATGTTCACCAGGGCGGCACTAAAAAAGGTATAAACCGGTAAACTAACATCGGTAGCGATACTTGAGAAAAATCCAGCAATATCGCCTACAATTCCTGTCTCTCTCATAATTCCCATGATCCCGAAATATAGCGGAAACTGTATCAATATTGCGGCTGCTCCACCAATTGCTTCGTCCAGGGCATTCAGGAACGAAACGAATGACCCATGTAGTATAATACAAAGTGCCAGCATAAAAAAGTTCAGCATGTTCGGGGTTAGATTCAATGAGAGTAGGTTGGAACCATAACTAACGAAAAATGCTACCATCAAGAGAATACCAAAGATCAGGCTGAGATATTTAGAATGATCAAGTTTTTCAGCGCCTTCAATTACAGCATTTCTTTTGCTGGTTTTTTCGATGGGGAGTTCGATGTTTGAAACCTCTGTCTTTTTACTTACAATCCATAATACCGCTGGAACCAGGATCAATATAATACCAAAAAGGATAAGATTCCAATCGGCAAAGATCGTAGTTTCAGTAGGAATATTATCCGGTAACTGGCTAAGGATATTTTCACTTCCCTTGCCGGAAAAAAGACTTGCTATATGTCCGCTTTCAGCAGCTTTTAAAGGAGCACTACCACTGATTCCCCCATGCCATACCATAAGTCCAACATACCCCGCAGCGCCAACCAGGGGATAATTGATCTTGAAACCACGGTCCCGGGCAGCTTCTGCAACTTTTCTGGCCATGATCGCGCCAAAGATCAGTCCGAGACCCCAATTAAAGAAAGCTACAAGCATGGTAGAGACCGAAACCATGACTACGGCACTGGCATTATCTTTTACCACACTGGTTAGTTTTTCAGTGATCCAGGAGACAGGTTTGGTGAGTACCAAAACATGACCCAGAACCAGGATCAACATCATTTGTACAGCAAATACTAAAAGAGCGGGATCCCACATTCCATTCTGCCAATATCCAAGAATATTAAGCATGGAATCAGCATTTGTTCTACCGGTGAATAGAAATGCGATCAAAATCGTAAATAAAGTTAAAAGAACTGCAAGTGTGAAAGGTGCAGGGATCACTTTTTTAAATGCCAGTTCAATATATCTCGTGGTACTCATAGTAGATCTAAGAAATTCTTAGGGAAGATAAAAAATCCATTTATAAAAGGCTCCGAAAACCAATAATCCGGGTGTATTGCTTTAAAAGACTGCTAAAATGCGGCGAATCCCTGCATAGAGGTGGTGAATGTCTAAAGTCAATAATAATGTGGTTTTAGAGAGCTTAATTTAGATTCAGTTCCATTATTGTAGCTCTGGATACTCTACTTCGGCTATCCGGATCATTCTACTATAATGAAGGCTAATCTACTGTACTTTAGTGTTATAATTATTTCATTAATCAATTAATAGACAGTTAAAATCATTATTCATTAAAAAAACATTCATCATGAAAACATTAATTTTTTCTTTATTGCTAATTGCTGTGACCCTTGTAGGGCAAGCTCAGGAACAAAAAGTTACAGAACTGGAAGAAGCTGAAGTAGGTTTTGCACCACTAGATGTTAAGATTACACGAGACGGGGATAGTTTTACCTATAAAATTGAAGAAGGTTACACCGGAGAATTTTCAAAAGACGCAATAGGATTTATGAAAGCTAATTTCAATATCCAGAACTTTATAGCTGAATTAGAGAATGAAAATTACGATTCTTACTTAGTGACTTTTAAAAGTGGTAACGGACATTTATCAGCTGATTTCGATAAGGATGGGAATCTTGTAAAGACCTTCCAAAAATTTGAAGATATAGTGCTTCCCCTTGATGTACGAAGAGAGGTTTACATTTCAAACAAAGGATGGACCATGACCTCAAATAAATATATAGCTTCCGGTAGAGGAGACTTACTTGAAAAAGAAATGTATAAAATAAAGCTTGAAAATGGCAATCAAAAACGAAATATTAAACTCGATCCCAGATCAGTTGCAAGAACAACAGTGGCAAGTAGTAGTAATTAAGGTTGAATATTTAGAATTAGTTGTTTGAGTTATGAAAAGGTCATCAAAATCTAAAATTTTGATGGCCTTTCATTGGATTCGAATACTGCAAAATAACTTAGTGAAAAATACTATTCCAATCATGAAAATGTGAATTTTATAACAAGAATGTTGAAATAGTTTTAAATTGTAAGTATCAAACCATATTCAAACTATGAAAGCACTTGTGATTGACGATGAGGAATTGGCCAGAAAAAGAGTCTTGAATCTACTGGAAGATGTAAAAAAGATCGAGGTTATTGGCGAATGTTCCAACGGAAGGACCGCGATTGAAAAGATAAATTCAGACAAACCCGATCTTATATTTCTGGATATAAATATGAAGGATATGAATGGATTTGAAGTGCTTAAGAAAGTGGAGATATCGCCGAAACCTATTGTGATCTTTGTGACCGCTTACGATCACTATGCTTTAAAAGCCTTTGATGTGGAAGCTTTTGACTTTCTATTGAAGCCATTCAAGGACCAGAGATTTTTTAAAACCATCAATAAAGTGCTAAAAACTACTAAAACTGAAGCGAACCTTAATTTTGAAAAACGAATGATTGAATTTTTTCATGAGTATTCACAGGGAGGAATCCAACTTAATTCAGTTTCAAAAATCCCGATCAAACAGGGGAATAAAACAGCGCTGGTAGACCCCAATGATATCTTATATATACAGGCTTCAGGATACTACGCTGAGATCTATGTAGAAAATAAAAAATATGTTTTACGCGAATCTTTAAATAATCTCGCGGAGATTCTGGATAGCAATATTTTTGTAAGGATACATAGATCTACAATCGCCAACCTGAATTTCGTTGATGAAATTATTCATTCAGATTATTCTGAAATAGACGCTAAAATGACTGATGGAAATTTGCTCCATATCAGTAAATCTCATAAAAAAGAATTTCTCGAAAAAATAGGAATGTAAAAATGAGCCTTTCAACACTTAAAAAGAAGTATATAGATTTTAAGCTGGTATTATTACTGGCCGGATTTTATTTGCTATTTGATCTTGTAGTTATTGTTAAAGTTGCATATATGCGAACATATATGAATGGCGTTGAAAGAGCAACAGATTTTACCTGGTCAGAATTTTTTGTGCACAACCTTCTTTTCGATTATGTGATCGTGGTAAGTTACATGACACTTATAGCCATTAGTACAAAGCGATTCCTGAATAAAAACTATTCCTGGGTAAAGATCATCTCTATACATACACTATTTTCTATTTTAATAGGTTTGATTATCCGGTTAATTTTTGATTTCTATTCCATTATAGCCGGACGAGTTGATCTTGCTGATTTCAACCTGAGAAAGAGCATCAACGCATTTATCTATGTGATAGATCTTAATTTTCTGATCTATTTTGCGATGATCTTCATTATTTATACCTATTACTACCTAAAACAAGTAAAAGAAGCCGAAAAGCGTCATTCTAAACTGGAATCTCAATTGGTAAATACGAGAATGAAAATGCTCTCCTCACAGCTTCAGCCACATTTTCTATTTAACACGCTGAATTCTATTGCAGTCTTAACCGATATGGATACCAGTAAAGCAAAGGATACGATTGCAGATTTAAGTGATTTTTTACGGGAAATCCTTTATAATAGCGATCGGAACCGCATAAGTCTTGATGAGGAGCTTCGTATCCTGGAGTATTATCTGAATATTGTAAATGTGCGCTTTTCAGATCATCTTACCATTAAAAAAGATATCGATGAAAACCTTCTTTTGAAAAAAGTGCCTGCGATGCTTTTACAGCCTGTTATAGAAAACTCCATAAAACACGGTTATTCGTATGATCATACAGATCTGGAGATTTTAGTTTCGATTTATCAGGAGAATAAAATGCTTGTGATAAAAGTAGAAAACAATGGGGCTCTTATTTCTGAAACTCATACAGAACTCATGAAAAAAGGCGTTGGTCTGAAAAATATTAACGACCGCTTACACAATCTTTATAAGGATAATTACTTCTTCGAGATACGTAATAAAAAAGATGAGACCGGAGTTGAAACTATAATAAAGATTCCTGAATAAAAAACTGCCTGATCTTCATAATTTGAACACCAGGCAGTTTCCTTTCTTATCTAAAATATTATTCTGTTTTTTCGAAAAAGATATTGCGGGCGCGACCATTAGAAGCATAAAACCCTGTAATCTTTCCTTCGTCATTCCTCTTAAAAGAAATCTCTGAAATTGGAAATCCTGCTCCAAAGGAATCTTTATCTGCCGGTGTTAACGGAATTTTGTCAGCCATGAGGTATGTTTCCAAAAATAACTTCTCTTCATCCATGGAAATTGTATACATCGTTTTAATTTCATCTGAAAAATATTCTCCAGTATATTCCTGAAGCTCTTCAATTTCTGGTTGCCAGGTAATTTTCTTCGCTATATGTTCACCATTTTGATGAAGGGTTAGCGAATCTGCAGTTCCTTTTTCATTCAGGTGGAAGGTGATCTTCGCATTTATCTTTTTTACTACAAAAACTGAATCTGATTCTGCTTTTAGATCAAGCTCAGGTTGTCCTGTTGCCTGTGAGTAAATCCTGTCTCCATCCCTTTTAAAATGGATTACAAAACCAGGGGCCTTTACCAATTCATACCTTCCGGCAAGCTTTTCAAAATTTTCAGGCGCATAATCGAAGTCGATTGCTTCAGCATCTTCATTTACCTCGTCTTTCTCTTCATCTTCCATATATTCTGAAAAATAGATATCGGCAATTTCATTCGCGAAATTAGATCCGAATCCGGCATTGTTACTCTGTGTAATTACGGCTGCATCTATCTCTGGGAAATACATTAACATAGATCTGTGGGCTACATCTGAACCTCCATGTTGTATTCTTTTTAAGCCTTTATAATCTTCAATGAAGAGACCAAGTCCATAATTGGTAGTATCTCCAGAGGTTAGTACATAAGGAGTCATCATTTCTTTGAGAATCTTTTTATTACCCACTTTTGGATCATCAAAATTATTGATCCATTTTGACAGATCTTTAAGTGTGGTATAAATTCCACCTGCACCCATAGCCCCGCCAAGGTCCTGTAGCTCTTCATATCCTCCGTCTTTGGAAAGACCATATCCGGCAGCTCTGTTAGGTACGATCTGATTTTGATCTAATCGTACCATCGTATTATTCATTTCCAGTGGTTTAAAAACATTTTCTTTCATCCATTGGGGAAAAGGGGTATCAGTAACTTTCTCGACCAAAGCAGCCATTAAAGCAAAGCCGGTATTGTTGTAGTTCCATTCGCTTCCGGGATCATTCTGCAGTTCAGGCTGATTTTTAATGAGCTTAAGCATAATTTCGCGATCAAGTTTTGAACTTAGATCTCTTCCGGTCATAGCCAGTGCATTTAGAAATTCTCTATATCCACTGGTATGAGTGAGCAAATTTCTAATACTAACTGTTTTTCCGAAATCAGGTAATTCCGGAAAATACTTTCTGATATCATCATCCAGGGATAACTTTCCCTGGTCTGCAAGCAATTGAATTGCAAAAGCAGTGAATTGTTTTGAAGTCGAACCGATATTTGTAGGGGTCTCTACGGTAAATGGTATATCGTAGGTGAGATTAGCCATTCCGTAAGCTTCAGAAAAAATGATATTATTATCTTTCATTACCATTACGGCTGCCCCCGGAACATCCTCACCGGAATAAGGGGTCATGATTTGGTCCACTTTCTTATCAGGTTCAGTGGCCAGTTTTTCATTTACAAGTATTTCAAAACTGTATTCTCCCTCGTTTTCTTCAAAGGGACTTACTTCAATTTGGTAAGTTCCATCTTTCTCGGTATTTAATTGAAAATTCTCGGGTCCCCTGGCCGGGCCATCAAAATTTCCTATATATTTCCCCGAGGGATCTTTTATTTTTACGACAACATCTACCGTTTCCTGGATTACATTTCCAAAAACATATTGGCCTGAATCCAAGGCTATAGAATAATTGTGTTTATCTTCTTTAGATAAAGAGTTTTCTATTTTTTGGCCTTTCTCTACTTTAATGTTTTTTGTTTGTGAGTATCCCAGACTGCAGTAAAGGAGTATGGAAAATAGCAGTAGAATGTGATTTTTCATAATTTATTATTTGGTTGAAGTTGATATTAAAATTAGTAATTCTAAGGGTTTTATTATGAGTTTCTTGCTTATAAGACAGATTTTCAGGGTATTTCGTTACAAAAATTTATGAAAAATCCTATTAATTAATTTTTTGATCAAAGATGAGTTGGTAAATTAATTATAGAAATTTTATACAGAGAAGGGTATTCACCTATTGGGAATTTCCAATTATTAAGTTAAATTTAATACACTATTACTACTTAAGATGGGACGTATTAAAAAACCAAAATATTATCCTCCCAAAGAGGAAAAATTGAATATCCTATCCCACGGAATAGGGTTTGGTCTAAGTATTCTTGCACTTATTCTTTTGATTGTTAAAGCCAATAAACTCGGGGAAGAAAAACATCTGGTAAGCTTCGTGATTTTTGGTGCCAGTATGGTACTTGTTTATGCAGCTTCTACTTTTTATCATAGTGCTAAAACGCATAGATTACGTATAAGACTTAATATTTTAGACCACGCCGCTATTTATATTCTAATTGCGGGCACTTATACTCCTTATGCACTGGTTACGTTAAATGGTGCCACCGGATGGACTATTCTCTGGGTCGTATGGGGAATGGCACTTGCCGGAGTCATCTTAAAACTATTCTTTGCGGGACGTTACCAGTTATTATCTACTATTATGTATGTAGCAATGGGGTGGTTGATAATATTCGCTATAAATCCTCTTATTGAAAATCTTTCTACAGCCGGACTTTGGTGGCTAATAGGAGGTGGGATTTCTTATACTATTGGAGCAATTCTATTTATGCAAAATAAGATTCCATTTAACCATGCTATTTTTCACATCTTTGTATTGCTGGGCACGTTTGCTCACTTTATCAGTATTTATTTCTATATCTTACCATCTTCCAATTAGATTTTCAATTAAAGCAGGAGTTTCTATTTTTCATTCTGAATTCTGAAAAACTAACCAAATACTATCAATGGAATATTTTTTAATCACTACCATAATTGTTTGCCTGGCTGCCTTATTCGGTTTTATAAATGTTAAGTTCCTGAAATTGCCAAATAGTATTGGCCTAATGCTGATTACTATTGTTTTTAGTTTGGCGGTTCTTGCAATAAGTGCTTTTGATGATACTTTGCTAAATGCTGAAAAGGAAATTATTACAAGTATAGATTTTCAAACCGTTCTACTGGATGTTATGCTTAGTTTTCTACTATTTGCCGGGGCTTTGCATACGAATTTTGAACAGTTGCGAGTACAACGATGGCCTGTACTGGTCTTTTCTACTATAGGCGTTCTGGTTTCTACATTCCTGGTGGGAACTGCAATTTATTTTATCCTTCAGCTTATTCCTTTAAGCGTGGAATATATTTACTGTTTGCTTTTTGGAGCCCTTATCTCACCTACCGATCCTATTGCTGTACTCGGAATATTGAAAAAGGCAGGAGCTCCGAAAAGACTTGAAGCCAAAATTGTGGGTGAATCTTTATTTAATGATGGAGTAGGCGTCGTTGTTTTTTTAACCATATTCAAAATAGCTTCCTCTGGCTCCGGTGATGTGGAGATAGGGCAGGTTTTTGAACTTTTCGGGATGGAAGTGATAGGAGGAATAATCATTGGTCTGCTCATAGGTTTTCTAACGTATAAATTAATGAAAGCGATTGATGATTACGATATAGAGGTGATCATTACACTTGCGGCGGTAATGGGAGGAACAGGAATAGCTCACCATTATCATTTTTCAGCACCCCTGGCAATGGTTACTGCAGGTTTAATTGTAGGAAACGATACGATTAGGTCTTCAACCATGTCTGAAATTACAGAAGCTTACGTCGACAAATTCTGGGAGCTCATAGACATATTACTTAATACAATTCTATTTGTGCTTATAGGAATGGAGATGTTGGTGCTAACTTTTAAAGGGGATTATGCCATTGCCGGACTTATTGCCATTCCTGTAGTTCTTATTTGCAGGTATGCATCTCTTTTAGTGCCCATCCAATTCTTTAGTCGAAAACTGGACTTTGTACCCAATACAAATCTTATAATGACCTGGGGAGGATTACGTGGAGGAATTTCCATTGCTCTTGCCTTAAGTCTTACAGATGAAATGCATCGGGAACTCTTTCTGATGATTACTTATTTTATAGTCGTGTTTTCTATCCTGGTGCAGGGATTAACCGTTGGAAAAGTGGTGGAAAAACTCGGTGTGAAAGAGTAATGCCACATTAAGTGAGGGTGAAAAAATAATCCTCATTGAGATTTTCAATGAGGATTTATATTTATTTAAGCTGAAGAAATTTCTCTTAGGCCTTTGCTTTTTTAATGATCTTTTTCTTCGCGAGTTTTTTAAGTTTCTTTTCTGTCTTTTCTTCTTCTTTAAGAGTTTTCTTTAGCGTTTTTCGAACCGATTTTAATTTCAATGTTTTTGCATAACGGTAGGCCGTATCATAACCGGCAATTTCGTAGTGTTCAACTCTTCTTGCACAAGCAATAAGTCCGGCATCCATAACCTCAGGATTGCTCTTTTCATTCATTAATCCCTGGCATTCTTCTATAAGTCCGGCCATCGCATTACATTTTGTGCTCCCCGGATTTATGTCCATTTCTTTACAAATTTCCTGGATTCTTTCTAAATGCCTTTCGGTTTCTTTTAAATGCTTTGTAAATCCTTTTTTCAACTTTTCGTTGGTTGCCGCTTTGATCATTTCGGGTATGGCATCCATTAACTGTTTTTCTGCTGAATAGAGGTCTTTTACCTCATGTTCCAGTAATTCTGTTAGATTTTTCATATTTTTTGGTTTCATGTAAAATACTCAATAACAATCATAAAGAATCCCAGCTTTATTATAAAATAGGGTTAAAATTGGATTTGCTGAAAGTGTTAGAAAGTATTTAACCAATAAGAATTTTCAAATTTGGATCCATTCATTTCATCTTTTTCTTTCAATTCGCGTAAGAGTTTGAGGGAATCTGTTACTGTATCACTACAAAGTACTATAAGTGAATCTTTTTTTGCATTTTGAATAGCATATTTTATTGATTCTGGCTCAGAACCGGCCAGGGTAACTAATTTATTTGGCGCTATCTGATTGATCCCATTTCTCAGGAGGCCAATAAGGTGTTCTGCAGATTTTCCCCGAAGATCTTTATCGTTTCTAATAATTATTTCATCAAACATTTCAGCAGCAATCTTCCCAATTTCTTCCGTGTCTTTTTCAAGCCTGTCGCCAATACCTGCTATTATCCCAACTTTATATTTATAATCCATAGCATCAATAAGCTTTTGCAAAGCACGCATGCCGGTAGGATTATGTGCATAGTCCAGCAGAAAATGGAACTTTTTAAATTTGAACATATTTAACCTTCCAGGGGTTTGCGCATCTGAAGGGATAAAGCTCTGCAAAGCACTTCTCATATCCTGTATGCTGAATCCACTCAAATGGGAACTTAGAATTGCCGAAAGTATATTTTTGATCATGAATTTAGCTTTTCCTCCGAAGCTTAAGGGAATATCTTCGGCTTTCATCACCCTCATTTTCCAAACACCGCTGGTTATAGTTACATAACCCTGCTCAAAAATTGCAGTTATACCGCCATCTTCCTGAAATTGTTTTATCCGGGGGTTATCCTCATCCATCGAAAATAAAGCAATATTACAATCCACATTATTACGCATATCATAAACGAGATCATCATCTGCATTTAATATGGCATATCCGGTTCTTTTTACCGTTTCAGGGATAACAGATTTCACTTTAGCTAATTGGTTCTGGGTATGAATACCTGCAAGCCCAAGATGGTCGCCCTCCACATTAGTGACAATTCCAATGTCACAACAGTCAAATGCTAAACCAGATCTAAGTAAGCCTCCACGGGCACATTCAAGAACTGCAAAATTTATATTTGGGTCGCGTAAAACCATCTCGGTGCTAACCGGTCCCGTGCAGTCACCGCTCATGATCATTCTGTTTTGTATATAAACTCCATCTGAAGTGGTATAACCAACCATTTTACCACTTAATTTAGCAATATGTGCTATAAGGCGGGTAGTGGTGGTTTTGCCATTGGTTCCGGTAATTGCGATAATAGGAATACTGCCTTTATCTTTACCAGGGAATAATTCGTCAAGAACATGGGTCGCTACATTTCGAGGTAAACCTTTAGTAGGAGCCAGGTGCATCCTGAATCCGGGGCCAGCATTTACTTCGATCACAGCTCCTCCGGTTTCGTCTATGGGTTGACTGATATCATTGGTGATAACATCAATACCACAAATATCAAGATCTATCAACCTGGCAATTCTTTCCGCCATAAAAATATTAGAAGGATGAACGATCTCGGTCACATCTTCAGCAGTCCCACCGGTACTAAGATTAGCGGTATTTTTTAAAATGAGTATTTTATCTCTGGGTAATATGGAGTCGGGTTCATAACCTTGTTTAGCAATAAAATTATTGGTGCTTTTGGTCATTTCTATCCTGGTAAGAATATTTTCGTGTCTGTATCCTCTTCTGGGATCTTTGTTAACCTCGTTTATCAATTCTGAAATAGTTGAAATACCATCACCCACTACCTGGGCAGGAGAGCGTTTTGCTGCAGCTACAAATTTGAAGTTCACCACAAGTATTCTGTAATCTGAACCATCGATATGGCTTTCCACGATAAGTAGATCTGAAATTTGTTTAGCCCGATGGAAAGCTTCTACAGCCTGTTCCTGATTTAAAATATTTGAAGTTATTCCGCGTCCATGATTTCCGTTAATAGGTTTAATCACTAGTGGAAATCCTATATAATCACAGGTATCCTGTAATTCTGAAAGATTCCGGATAATTTCTCCTTTGGGAACCTTTATAGCAGCCCGTTGCAGGATCTTTTTGGTTTCATCTTTATCGCAGGCAATGTCTACACCAATATTGCTGGTTTTACTGGTTATGGTAGCCTGAATCCTTTGTTGATTGGCTCCATAGCCTAGCTGACACAGAGAGCCTTCGCTTAAACGCATCCACGGAATCCCTCTTTTTTCAGCTTCTTTGATTATGGATTCTGTACTCGGGCCTAATCGGCCATCCTCTTTTAATTCTCTTAATTCCTGGATATCTTTCTCCAGATCATAATCTCTTCCTGAAATAAGAGCTTCACAGATCTTTACTGCAGCCTTGGCAGCATATCTTCCTGCGTTTTCTTCCACGTATGAAAAAACAACATGGTAAACTCCTTTTTCCCCGTAGCCACGGGTTCTGCCAAAAGAAACATCTATTCCCGCCAGGATTTGTATCTCCAGGGCAATATGTTCAATTATATGGCCCATCCACGTTCCACGTTCAAGTCTGGAATAAAATCCACCAGGTTTTCCTTCAGAACAATAATGTTCTGCAAGATCCGGAAGTAAATTTTTTAAACGCTGATTAAAACCCTCTAGCTCATTGGATGGATAATTCTCCATCTCCTCCAGGTCAAGTACCATAACGATGAGCTTATGACGCTCAATAGACCAGTAATTAGGGCCGCGCATAACGGTAATTTCTTTAATTCTCATACGGTCTAGTCTATTGATTTATAATGAATTAAATAAAATTAGACTATTTCATTGAACAACTGTATTTTAGTATTCTAAAAGTTACGTTAATGAAATCTAAAGGAACATTAATTCCTATTGGAGGAAATGAAAATAAAGGTATCCGGACCAAAGAAAAATTCCATACAGAAAGGATCGAAAAGGGGATCCTTTCAAGAGTTGTGATAGAAAGTGGAGGAGTAGATGCATTAATTATAATAATTCCAACTGCTTCAAGTATTCCCGTTCAGGTAAGTGAAAGTTACATTGAAGCTTTTGGGAAATTGGGGTGCAAGAATATTCAGATAGTAGATATAAGGAGTAGAGAGGATTCTGAAAAACAAGCATATATAGAGCTTATCGAGAAGGCAGATTGTGTAATGTTTTCAGGGGGTAATCAATCAGAGATAATTAATAAAATAAAGAATACGAGTATTCATGAAATTTTAATGGAGCGTTATCAAAATAGTTCGTTGGTTATTGCCGGAACCAGTGCGGGTGCTATGTGCATGTCTGAGGAAATGATCACTGGTGGCAGGCACAAAGAGGCCTTTTCGAAAGGAGCCGTTGGAATGACAAAAGGGATGGGCTTTCTTCAAAAAGTTGTTATAGATTCTCATTTTATTAGACGGGGAAGATTCGGGCGACTCGCAGAAGCTGTAGCTAAATTTCCGAACCTTGTTGGAATTGGACTTGCTGAAGATACTGGATTAGTAATTACAGAGTGCAATACCGTTGAGATCGTGGGCACCGGAATGGTCATTATTTTTGATCCGGGAGAACTTGAACATAACACAGAAAAATTTGTTAATAAGGGTGAATTAATGTCTGTGACTAATTTAAAGACGCATATTCTCGCTCCTGGCGATATCTTTAATATTGAAAAACATCAGGTAAAGATCCTACATGTTGAAATACCTCTAAACGATCATCAATCTTCATAAATAGCAATCATTTTTATTCCGTGGGAATTGCGCATTCCCCGGTACATTCCTTCGGTGTTAAAAGGCATGGCAATATTTCCCTGGGCATCTACAGCGATTAATCCACCATCACCATTTATTTTCAACAATCTCTTATTTATAACTTCATCGGCAGCTTTTTGAAGTGAAAGTCCTTTGTATTCCATTAGGCAGGATAGATCATAGGCTATTACGCCGCGCATAAAATATTCTCCGCTCCCCGTACAGCTCACGGCACATGTTTCATTATTTGCATAATTTCCAACTCCTATGAGAGGTGTGTCACCAATTCTCCCCCAGTTTTTATTGGTCATTCCACCGGTAGAGGTTGCAGCGGCTACATTTCCCTGAGTATCACAAGCAACGGCACCAACGGTTCCAAACTTAGCATCCTTCTTATCGCTATGATCTAATTGAAAATGATCACTATCTTTTATTTCCTGCCATTGCTGGTAGCGGAAATCATCATAGAAGTAATCTTCATTTTCTAATTGAAAACCCTGTAATTTTGCAAAATCCAGAGCCCCTGTACCAGCAAGTAATACATGTGGACTTTTCTCCATGACTGTTTTTGCCAGGGCAATGGGATTTTTAATTCCGGTAACCAGACTTACCGCACCGGCTTTCAGGTTTTTTCCCTCCATAATAGCCGCATCCATTTCATGAGTTCCCTTGGCGGTAAATACACTTCCCTTCCCGGCATTGAAAAGTGGAGAATCTTCCATCACTATTACTGCTTTCTCCACAGCCTCAAGAGCGCTTCCATTCTTTTCCAGAATAGAAAAACCTTCATCAAGGGCAAGTTGTAAAGTTTGCCTGTAGGCTTTTTCCTTTTCAGGGGTCATTGTCCCTTTTATAAGGGTGCCGGCTCCTCCGTGAATTGCTATTGAAAAATTTGAATTCATTTTTAATGCTAAAAAGAAGTATAAGTTAATGAAAATTGAGACTGGACGAACCCGGTTTAATTGTAAAAAGAGGTTAAAATCTAATAAGCTAATTCAAATTTTCTAACAACATCCCAGGTTTTACCATTATGCTTTAACAGGTACAGATCTTTTACCTGGTAAGAGTTGTTATAATCTCGATTTTTAAATTCATCCCAGATTTCCGGGAAAGCACTTCTCTTTAGATCCCGGGTGGCAATGGTGATGTGCGGATGAATTTTAGATGCGATCTCGTGCTTTTTTAGATCGATAAAATTCAAAATTAACTTCTGAAGGTCTTCGAAGAGCAAGAAATAAGGTTTGTGGTCTTTAACCTTAATAAAGATCACCTGTTTACCGAATTTGCCAAATCCATCCAGAGTGGTTTCAAATGCAACATTTTCATGGCAGAATTTTTCCAGTTTCTTCATCAGAATTTTTGCCTGATTGTCAGACATTCTGAAGGGTATTTGCAGAGTGATATGAGCCGGTAATTTCAGAGCATGTTGAATACCAAATTTGGCCTTGATCTCTTTTTTAAAATTTTCTATTTCATTTCTAATCCTGGCTGGTGGCATTAAAGCAATAAAATAAAGGGGATCTTTCGATTTTATAGACATTCAGCTAATTTACCTAATTGCAATGATCCTTAATGGCCCACCGCTACCGCCTTTAATCTTCATGGGGAGGGCAATTATTTGAAAACCAGTAGCCGGTAATTTTTCAAGGTTGGCTACATTTTCGAAAGCAGGAACATTATTGGTCATTAACGCTACATGGGCGGCAAATTCTGTTGATTGACCACGATCTATACTTGCCGTGTCTAACCCAACGGCTTTAATACTTCTCTGTGTAATTAGCCATTCTGTTGCCTCTCTTGAAAGTCCGGGAAAAT
The DNA here is from genome assembly GCA_963779835.1 of uncultured Flavobacteriaceae bacterium. GTDB lineage: Bacteria > Bacteroidota > Bacteroidia > Flavobacteriales > Flavobacteriaceae > Christiangramia. The sequence continues at coordinate 105,002 of CAVZZT010000001.1, read as the reverse complement.
GTAGTTCTTTTACTGCTTCAGGACCTCTTTTGGCTGTGCCCAGATATTTCTCTTTATCCGGATAAAATTTTCCGAAGCCTGTCTGAAAAAGGATAATACTGTTTTCAGGGATCTTGCCATTGGATCTTTCCCAGTTCTCTAGGTCTTCTATGCTAATGAGATAATCTATATTTTTAAGCGCTTTTTCAGAAACATCAACTTTTATTCCCTGCCCAATCAATTGTTCCAGCGGGATTTCATCTACGCTCTGCATGTTTTCAGCAAAATGTATCGGGGCGTCAATATGAGTGCCGCCATGTTCGGCCGTGGAAAAGTTGTTGGCTGAATAATAGTATCCCTTATCGGTTTTACCTTTAGCTACCTCTTCCAGATTGAACTCCCGGGCAGTTACCCAATATACAGTTTCACCTGAAAATGAATAAGTAAGATCTATAATTTCACCTGTATTGTTAGTCAGATTTTGAGCTGAAAGGCTATAACTAATTCCCAGAACGAATATTAATAATAGATTTTTCATTTGTCTGAAGTTTTTGGACGACTTAAGTTATGAAATCAATTCCAGTTAATTTGGGTGTATTTACCGATTCTTTTTTTGAAATCTTCTGGAGTTTCGGCGTAGATCAACTCACCTTTTATTTTTGCAGCCGACCTTAAAAAAATGCTGTGTTCATTGATTATTGCAATCATGAGTGACTGATGACCTTCATCCTTTAAGCTGAAATCGTCTGCGAGTATTTTTTCCTTTAAAACCATTAGGTCATGATCATTTCCCAGATGATCAGCGAGTTGATGAATTTCATCTTCCATAGTATCGAAAAAATTCGGCCAGGTTTCCTGAAGCAATAAAGTTTGGTACCATAAGTATTTGACCCTTTTTCTCCACTCATGAAAATTTTCTTTAGTGGGATCTTCATAGGCCTCATTAAGGGCATAGCGTCCTCTTCTATATACCCTGGCAATACTGGGTAATATAATATCAATATTATTTGAATCGACCGGCCAGTTAATCAACTCTTCTTTTGCCTTACTTAATTTATTTACCAGATGCTCTGTAAAGAAGTTTTGAGCTCTTAGAGCCTCTTCCATCTGGTTTCTTTCCTCCTCGATTTGCTTTACAAAGGTTCTGAAAAAGTTTACATACAGGTGTTTCCCGAAGCGTTCATTCAATAATTCTATGGTTTCAAGGTGGGCGGTGAGATCTCTGAAATCTGAAATTTCTTTTCCCAGGTCACGGAAATAAATATTGATGGATTTATAATTTTCTTCTCCCAGTTCATCCCTGACCAGCCTGGAGAGTGCCCGGAGCTTTTTCAGTCGTTTGCGAATATCGTGAATAGCTTCATGTACATTTAAGCTTTCCAGAGAAATTAAACTAGCTTCTATTTCTTCATGTGCAATCCTGCTGATATTCTTTACTAAGCTGCTGTCTTTATTTAGTTTATACACCATCTCCGGATTTTCGAATTAAGATACCGATTTGAATGAATATATATACTTAAGGTTTTATAAAAAAAATCCCTGTTCGTAATGAACAGGGATTTAAATAATTTTGGAAAGACCGTATTTATTTGACTTCAGAAATCTCTGTTTCCTCTTCACTCTCCGGATTTCCAATAAAATGGATTTTAAGCGCATCATAGCTATCGGAGCGTATTCCAATAATTCCGAATTTTTCTTCTCCTGGATTTAAAACTTTTCCTGTTAAACTATAGTTTTCAAGGTCATTTTTAAATTTCTTATTGGCAGAAGATGCCTTAATTAGGTTGTAAGCGGCTAGACCAGGGCCCAGGATCAAACCTATAGGAAAGAAGTTTTGGGTTTGAGTATATCCATTAGAGGTGGTTGTTGTGGTTAGATTAGTTGGTGTAAGTAATAAATACAACAAATGGAAAGCTCCTTTTTGTTTCAGTTCACTAAAAGTCTTTTCTGAAGTAAGCGCCATTACTTTTGTGCCATCTTCGTAGGTAATTTGAAAATCTCTTCCGAAAACTAATTGTTTGTTGGTGTTATTGGTTATTCCCAGAGCCACGAGTCTAACGTCACTGTTTTTTTCTTTTTTTGAATATTTCTTAGGAAGAAGGTCATACTTGTATTCCAGAGAGATTCCATCTTTTGACGGTTTTTTTGAATTGTAACTAAGGTTTTCAGGATTAATGTGATGATATCCAGAAGCACAACTTGTCATATAGAATAAGCCCGCCAGGGCGAATACTACTTTTAAAATTTTCATGGTGATAATGAGGTTAAGTTAAAATTTTTAACAAATAAAGAGAAAAATAACGGTTGATGCTAAAGAAAATATTTTATTTTGAGCCGATTTTATAGATTAACCAGTTAGACCAGATAAGATCTTTGCAATTTCAATTACATGAAAAAACGATACTGCTTCTTAAGCCTGATAATTTTATTATTCTCCGCCTGTTCAAAAGATGATGATTCCGATGGTGGGAGTGTGCCTGAGCCTGCGCAATCCAAACAAGGTGTGTTTGTTGATTCCCCGGTAAGCGGACTCAGATATGAAACTGAAACACATTCAGGAATTACCAACGAGAATGGTAATTTTGATTATGAAGAAGGAGAAACAGTAACTTTTTTTGTTGGCGACATTGAACTGGGAAGTGCTCCCGCAAGTGAAGAAATTTCACCAATTTCTATTGCTTCTTCTTCTAACGCTACTATTGAAACCCCGGAAGTCCAGAATATTTCGGCATTCTTGCAAACATTAGATGAAGATGGAGATCCTGAAAATGGAATTATTATAGACCAGGAAGTAGTAGAAGCAATTAGTCTTTCCGAAATAGATTTTACTAAAAATATTATCCAGATTCTTGGGGAAATCGCTTTGGAAGTTTTTGAAAAGAAAGGAATTGAGCTTAGTGTTGTATTTCCAGAAATGGCAGCCGTCCACTTGGCACGGACTTTAGGGATGGGTTTTGAGCCTAAACCATCGATTGCTCTTAATTTTCTTCCAACTTTTACTAATTATTATAGTGAAATGAGTAAAGCGGTAAACTGGGTTCATGAGTTTAATGAAGAAGGATTGATAGTTAAATCTCATAAATATGAAAAATTCCCATTAAGATTGAGTGAGGAGTTTACTTTTATCTATAGTTCGGAATCTAATCAATTAGTGGTTCAGAAAAGGAGTGTTAATTATGCCCAATACGGCAGAGAATACTCATCGTCATTGAAGTTTTATCTTGATGATGAATTTTACCTAAAGAAGATTGTTTCAGGGAGCATTGCTGAAAACGGTTTTGAGGATGTAATATCCATAACAGATTTGAATGAAAAAAAATGGGTTACCTCATTAGTTTCAGGCATTTTAAGGGAAGGTGGAGAAGCTGTAGAGGTACGAAGGAAAGAAGATTTGGTATATAATAATATAGGATTTCGTACTGAATGTAGAAGTTATGACATTTCCGGAGATCTGACTGGTATTATCATTAGAACCGCTACTGAATTTGGTGAGATTAAAACTGAAGGTAATGAAGTGGACTCTGATATTGTCCAGTATTTTTATAGGGAGGACAATACCCTTGAAAAAAAGCTAGTTCATTATGAAGATGCCAATATTAATTTTGAACATATTTCTGAATATAATGAGAACGAAGCAATTTCAATTTATACAAGAAAAGATTTAATTGAGAACAGTACTTCTGTTCGTTATTATGATGAAAGAGGTACACTATATATAGAAGAATTTAAATTGAGTGTTTTAAGGGAAAAAACATATTACGAATTAGAAGGACAGGGTAATTTCAAAATAAAAACAGAATACTTTAATGAAAACGGAAACCTTGAATATACTAAATATTTTGACGAGGAGGGAAATGTGATAGAAACCATATATGTATAAAAAAAGCAGCCAGCTGGCTGCTTTTTTATTTAATTTTTATCTGCAAGTTCCTTTGGAGAAGAATCAAAATTAATCTCTACCTGATGCCTGGTAAGATCTTCAAAAGTTTCGCGTTCTCTAATTAAATGAGCTTTCCCATTATACCATAAAACTTCCGCAGGCCTGTATCTGGAATTAAAGTTACTAGCCATCGAAAAGCAATAGGCACCGGCATTACTGAAGCTCAAAATGTCACCTTCCCGTATTTCTGAAATTCTGCGATTACTTCCAAAAGTATCGGTTTCACAAATATATCCAACCACACTATAAAATCTTGGCTTAGCATCTGGATTGGAAATGTTGGTAATATCATGGTGGGAACCGTAGAACATTGGTCTTATCAAATGATTGAAACCGGAATCTATTCCTGCAAAAACGGTAGAAGTGGTTTGTTTGATCACATTTACTTTAGCCAGAAACTTTCCCGATTCGCTCACTAAGTATTTCCCAGGTTCAAAAGCAAGGGTTAATTCTCTTCCGTATTCCTTGCAAAAATTATTAAAGCGCTCTGTAAGTTGAGCTCCCAGATCTTCAATGTCAGTTTCAATATCTCCTTCACGGTACGGTACTTTAAAACCGCTTCCAAAATCTATAAATTCTAATTCTTTAAAATTTCGTGCTGCTTCAAAGAGAATTTCAGATGCATAAAGAAAAACGCCAATATCAAGAATATCGCTTCCGGTATGCATATGAATCCCGTTAATATGCATTCCTGTATTCTCCACAATTCTTAAAAGATGTGGCATTTGGTGTACACTAATTCCAAATTTTGAATCTATATGACCAACGGAAATTTTAGAATTACCACCAGCCATTACGTGGGGGTTGATCCTGACGCAAACCGGGATCTCCGGATGTCTGTTTCCAAATTGCTCTAAAATTGAAAGATTATCAATGTTGATTTGTACTCCCAACTGAAAAACCTCTTCTATTTCTTCCAGGGAAACGCCGTTTGGGGTATAAATGATCTTAGAAGGTTCAACACCAGCTTTTAGCCCTAACTTTACTTCCTGAACAGATACGGTGTCCAGACCACATCCAAGAGATTTCAGAAGCTTTAAAATTGAAATATTGGAAAGCGCTTTTACTGCATAATGAATACGTAATTCATTTACCTTAAAAGCATTAGTAAGTCTTTCATACTGAGTTTTTATTTTATCAGCATCATAAACATATACCGGGTTACCGAATTTTTCCGCAACAGAGAGTAGATCCTTTTCAGTCATTTATACTTTATATTTTCAGCAAAAATAATTTTCTTCCTGATTGAAGAATAAGCTATATATCAAATATAACCGATTTGTACGATTTGTTATTTCTAAAAAATAAAATATTACGAGTTACTCATCTCCAGCTGTGAAGCATTTTGTTTTCTAATAAGAATAACGCCAATGCCAATAAATATTCCTATTCCCGCCATAGCGGCACCCACATATTGCGCTGAAACTATTCCGTAACCATATGCAATAGGTAGGCCGGCAAGGTATGCTCCACTGGCATTTCCCATATTAAAAGCACTTTGATTTAGCGAGGAACCCAACATTTCAGATCCCTTTGCTGAATTGATCACCGCCATCTGTATTGGTGTTGCAATACAAAATGCAATTACCGGTAATATAAACGTCATAACTAATACTCCAATCTGGTCGTAGGCAAGAAAAGTATTGGAAATTAAAGCAATAACCATAAAAACCAGTGCAATGATCACCGCATAGATCGGGCTGAACATTTCAGCCAGTTTTGCCCCAAGAAAATTACCTGCTACCATACCCAACCCGGCCAGGATCATGGCGTAACTAACAATTTCTTCACTATGGCCGGCTACATCTGTGATTAGAGGTGCAATATAACTGTACCAGGCAAAGAAGCCCCCGGTTCCTATGGTGGTTAGTAAGATCACCATCCAGAGTTCTGGTTTTTTCATAACCTTTAGATCTTTTCTGAATCCGCCAGATTCAGATGCGGGTAGTTCAGGCATCCAGAATTTAATGCTTAAAACAGCCAGTATACCAACGATCCCAACTGCCAGGAAGGATACTCCCCAGTTAAAGTTTTGACCAAGCCAGGTTCCCAGGGGAACCCCAATTACGTTAGCTACCGTTAACCCTGTAAACATCATTGCGATAGCCTGGGCATCTTTTCCGGGTTTGGCAAGTTTGCCTGCCACTACTGCGCCAATTCCGAAGAATGCTCCATGTGGTAAACCCGATAAGAATCTTGAAATTAATAGTAAAGTATAGGAATTTGAAAATGCTGAAAGTGTATTAAAAATGGTAAACCACACCATAAGGGCAAGTAAAACCTTATGGGCAGGCCATTTGTTTCCGAATGCTGTAAGCAGGGGAGCTCCAACTACCACTCCAAGTGCATAGGCCGATATAAAGTGGCCCGCCTTCGGAATTGAAATATTAAGAGCTTCAGATACTTCCGGTAAAATTCCCATTATCACGAATTCTGTCATTCCTATTCCAAATCCCCCGATCGCCAATGCTAATAATGCCTTTTTCATTTTCAAAAATTAAAGAAGCAATTTACGAGAGACTAGTCTATTAGGGCAGGATTTAAGAGAATTTAACCGATAACCTTTTCGTTAGAGACATAAACTTCTTAAAAACACAGCCGGCGGCTGTAAGGAGCAATTTCCGCAAGCGTTAAGAAGCTCAAAAAAGATTGGTACAATAGTATGTATTTGTTACTTTTGCCTTCCGTAATTAATACAGAAGAAATAGCTGATTATGAATATACACGAATATCAAGGAAAAGAGATTTTAAGCAGCTTCGGAGTTCGCATTCAACGTGGGACCGTGGCAAGAAACGCCAAAGAAGCAGTTGATGCTGCAAAAGAATTAACCGAAAAAACCGGGACTGGATGGCATGTGATCAAAGCACAGGTACACGCTGGTGGTCGTGGTAAAGGTGGTGGTGTGAAGCTTGCAAAGAACCTTAAAGAGGTAGAAGAAATTGCAGGAGAGATCATCGGGATGAATCTTGTAACTCCGCAAACTTCTGCAGAGGGAAAGAAAGTACACCAGGTTCTTGTAGCTGAAGATGTTTATTATCCTGGAGATAATGAGCCGGAAGAATATTATATGTCAGTTCTTTTGAATCGTTCTACTGGTCGTAATATGATCATGTATTCTACCGAAGGTGGAATGGATATCGAAACGGTTGCTGAAGAAACTCCAGACCTTATATTCACTGAAGAAATTGATCCTGCAACGGGGCTTCTCGGATTCCAGGCACGTCGAATAGCTTTTAATCTTGGACTTAGTGGAAAAGCTTTCAAAGAAATGACAAAATTCGTAATGTCATTATATGAAGCTTTTGAAAAGTCTGATTCTTCATTATTTGAGATCAACCCGGTGTTAAAAACTAGTGATGATTTAATCATGGCGGTTGATGCGAAGGTAACTTTAGATGATAATGCACTTTTCCGTCATAAAGATTATGCAGAAATGCGTGATATTCGTGAGGAGAATCCAACGGAAGTTGAAGCAAGAGAAGTAGGGCTAAATTATGTAGATCTTGACGGAAACGTTGGATGTATGGTTAATGGTGCTGGTCTTGCAATGGCCACTATGGACCTTATTAAGCAAGCTGGTGGAGAACCTGCTAATTTCCTTGATGTAGGAGGTACGGCAGATGCTAAAAGGGTAGAGGAAGCTTTCCGCCTCATTTTAAAGGATGATAAAGTAGAAGCAATACTAGTAAATATCTTTGGTGGTATTGTTCGTTGTGATCGTGTTGCACAAGGAATCGTTGATGCATCTAAAAATATGGGAGATGCTATGAATGTGCCAATTATTGTTCGTTTACAGGGAACAAACGCAGATATTGCAAAAGAGCTAATTGATAATAGCGGACTAAAAGTATATAGTGCTGTTCAATTTCAGGAGGCTGCAGATAAAGTACAGGAAGTTCTTTCTTAGGAACTAATTTAAATAAATAGAGAACCCACGCCATGGCGTGGGTTTTTTTATGGAATTTTTTAAAGGACTCAGCGATGATTTTATACTAATTTACTGATTTTTAAAATGTTAAAAATTTTATTTTACTGTAACGAATGATTTTTAACGTCGTCTTTTAAGTAGAACCTTCTAAAGAGTTATTATGAAAAGGATCAGTTTTTTTATAGTTGCAGTTATATTTTTGGCTATTGCGGCCAAAGCTTCGCTAACTCTTCCAGTACATCAAATTGAGTATGCAGCGTTATCAACAGATACAAAAAAGGAACAGGTAGATCAATTCTTTAGATACAAAGTAAACAATTTGCAATCGACAGAATCTCGTCAACTGAGCAGATGCACAGTTAAATCTTCAGTCTGTTGCAATGTTTAAAAAGAGGTCATTCATCAATCAAAGAACATAAATGTTACAGCCCGGTTAGGCTGATATTTTAAGTTTAACCAATTTTTAAAGTAAATTTAAATTTTTGCAATATTCTCAAAACTAATTGATTATTAATTAATTAAACAGAATATTTTTTGTTAAATACAAAATGAATATATATATTTAAGTATATAGTTATGAAAATATGAAAAGTCGTTTTTCCTGAATTTCTTGTTGAAATACTGTTAGATTTGAATTAGCCAACGAAAATTTTTACATATTTAGCGCAAGCTTATACAGAATCTGGAAAAACGGCTTCTTATTTTTATTTACTTAGAAATTACTTCTCTGGATACCATTCCATCAATTCCACTTCAATATTCGGATTTCCTTTATTTACCAATCTTTTGAATTCTTCCACATCTGAAAATCCTTCTTTTCCTCTATAATGATATGGAATTACTTTCTTTGGCTGGAATGCCAGTACTCCTTCTGCTGCCTGGTCTACCGGCATAGTATAAGGCAAGTTCATAGACACAAGGGCGATATCTATATTCTTAAGAGCCCTCATTTCCGGGATATCTTCTGTATCTCCTGAGATGTATAGGCGTTTTCCGTCTTTTTCAAGGACGTAGCCATTGCCACGACCTTTAGTATGCATGGCATCTTTAGTTTGTGGAAGGTTATACATTGGAATAGCTTCAATTTTATATCCCATTATATTTTGTGTGTCACCGTTATTCATTACCACCAAATTCGGTTGTAAATCTTCAGGTAACTTTTCCTGAACGGCTTTTGGTACAATGATTTTTGTGTCCCCAAGTTGAAGCGCCTCTAAAGTTTCGGCATTCATGTGATCTCCATGAATATCAGTTAGCAAAATAAAGTCTGGTTTATCCATTCCTGAAAAGGCTTCAGCACCTCCTACAGGATCGGTGTAAAAAATATCACCGTCCCAGTTGAATACCGCGGTGGCATGTGAAATTGGCTTAATATCAATATCTAAAGAATCTATTTCACTTTTCGTTTGCGACTGAGATTCCGAGACTTCTGCTTTTACCTTTTCATTCTTCTTCGATTCTCCTTCATTTTTACAGGCAATTAGCATGATACCAATTACCATTAGGGTAGCTACTTTTCTCATATTGAAAATTTTATCTTAAAAGTAAGGAAGCCCGTTTGGGATAGACTGGCGTTTAATAAAGATTTAAGAAAGCTTTAGTTTCATTTTAATATCTCCTCGAGAATAAGGGTTATTCTCTTCAATTGGAATTTCTTTGAAACCATATTTTTCATACAGATGAACAGCATTTTCTAATTTCCTATTCGAATAAATGATAAGTTCATCCCATTCTTTTTCCTTCGCAAAATTCAGGGTGTATTTCATGAGTTGCTGCCCTATCTTTTTTCCTCTATGCTTTGGTTTTATAGCCATTTTTGTCAACTCAAATATTTTATCCTCCATTTTCATCAAGGCGACACAACCAATAATATCTTTATTTTCCTTGACGAAAAAGATCATTCCCCCGGGATCGATTATATATTTTTTTGGATTACCAAGAACATCCTCGTCATGTGGTTCCACCCAAAAAAACTCTTCAAGCCAGTGAATGTTCATATTCTTGAATTCCTTTGAATATACAGGCTTCCACGATACTATTTCCATTATAAAACTTTTAAAAACGTAAAATTATTAAATCTGCTATGAAAATCCAGCTAATTGATAATTCTAAATTCGCTTATATTTATGATTGAATAAATCTTTCTCTTATGAAATTGCACATTTCTTACGTTTTTAATTGTTGTTTAATTTTTCTGTTTTTTATCTCCTGTAAAATAGGTCCTGATCCTGAGCAGGAAATGGAGCAGATAGAAAATAAGATCGAAATACTTCCCCCGGGTGAATTATATGGAGAGCTATTTTTCGATGTACAGAACAAGGAAATATTTCCAGATAGTAAAACTTTTGTAGATGCGGTGCCACAATATAATGTGGGACTCATAAGGCAACGCTATAATATGCTAGATGATACCACCAGTGAGGCAGTATCAGATTTTGTAAAACAACATTTTGAAATCCCCTCTAACAACGTCTCCTTCAAGACAGATTCAACCTCTATTAATGAACATATTACTAAATTATGGAATGTACTCAAGCGTCCAGCCGATGAAAAAAAATCCGGAACCTTAATACCTTTGCCAAATCCTTATATCGTGCCGGGCGGGAGGTTCAGAGAGATCTATTATTGGGATAGTTATTTTACTATGCTGGGTTTACAAGAAGATGGAGAAGTTGAAACTATTCAGAATATGGTAGATAATTTTGCATACCTGATTGATGAATATGGTTTTATTCCGAACGGGAATAGAACCTATTATCTTGGACGGTCTCAACCTCCATTCTTTGCTATGATGGTGAAAACCCTTGCCGAGGTAAAAGGAGAGCGAGTGCTAGCCAAATATTTGCCGGAACTTGAAATGGAATATAACTTCTGGATGAATGGCCTTGCAAATCTTGAGGGAGGGAAAGCCAGCGGTAGAGTTGTGAAAATGAAAGATGGGGAGATTCTAAACCGGTATTGGGATGATAATGCTACTCCCAGACCGGAGAGCTACCGGGAAGATGTAAAAACTGCGGAAGATGCAATTCTAGAAAATCCTGAGTTTACGAAAGAGGAAGTTTACAGAAATCTAAGAGCAGGTGCCGAATCGGGTTGGGATTTTTCCAGTAGGTGGCTTTCTAAAGGTGAAAATGGGAAATTTGATCTATCAACAATACATACCACAGATATTGTTCCGGTTGATCTGAATTCTTTGATGTACAATTTAGAAAGGACGATTTCTGAAGGGGCAAAAATTGCGGGAAATAAGGAGAAGTCTGCTGAGTTCAATAAGAGAGCCGAAGATCGCAGAATGGCTGTTCTAAAATATCACTGGAATGAAGATGCAGGTTTTTTTATGGATTATAACTTTAAGAATCGGAGCTATTACAGAGCAATTTTCTCTTGCGGGCGTATATCCATTGTTCTTTGAAATTGCCACTCAAAAACAGTCTGAAAATGTTTCTAATAAGATAGAGGAAGTATTTTTGAAACCGGGAGGAGTGGTAACTACTCCTTATATTACGGGGCAGCAATGGGATGCTCCAAATGGTTGGGCGCCTTTACAGTGGTTGGCAATAAAAGGTCTGGAAAATTATGACCAGAATGAGCTTGCTGATGAGATCAGATCGAGATGGTTGATACTGAATACAGATGTTTATAACCGGACCTTTAAAATGCTGGAAAAATATAATGTAGAAGATCTCTCAAAAGAAAGTGGCGGTGGAGAATATCCCACTCAGGATGGATTTGGATGGACCAACGGAGTTTATCAAAAATTATCCGCAGAAAATTAAAATATGGAAAACATAAAACTTTATATTGAGTACATAGCCAGAATCATTGAAGTTGGTGGTGTTCTAACCATCTTAATTGGAACTATTTTGTCAGTTGGTAAATTTCTTTTTTCCAGGCAGAATGCTGGAAAGCGATCCTACAAGATTTTGCGTCAGGAATTAGGAAAAGGTATTTTATTAGGGCTGGAGATCCTGGTTGCGGCAGATATTATTGCTACAGTGGTTACAGAGCCTACGATGAACAAAGTACTTACCCTGGGAATTATTGTTGTGATAAGAACATTTTTAAGTTTGTCCATAGAATTAGAGATCGAAGGAAGATTTCCCTGGCAGAGAAAGCCTTCAGAAAAAAGACTTGACCAGGATGCATAATCTCTAGAAAATAAATTAATGGATATCTTTTTGTACGATTAACAAGAAAAAAAATCCCCTTTTCTGGGTATTGTTTTGGGCTGTGGTAATTTCTAAAATTGCACTTAACCTAAACCATTAATTATGAAATCATTAAATTATTTAATTCTTCTTTTCGCTTTCTTATCTTTAAGCTGTAGTGATGATGAAAAAGAAGAGATTCAGGAACAACAAGTTCAGTTACCAGAAATTAAGAATGAAACCACTACTTCTGAAGCTGTCGTAACACTTACCACTGTCGAAATAAAAGGTTCTATCGAAGACCAGGGTGAGCAATTAGATTCTTACGGTGTGGTATGGTCCAATAATCCGGAACCTACCATAAATGATAATATTGTAAAAGGAGGAGAGGAAGCTCAGACGCAGGCCCTAATTCAAAAATCAAGTACATCTAATATCACATTTACAATAATGATCGAGGATTTGATACCAGGAATGAATTATTATTTCAGGGTTTATGCTCAGAATGAAGCAGGAGTTGCTTATGGTGAAGAGATTAGTATAGAGACGCTAACGGTAGCCGGAACCACATGGGATCTGTTTTTTAATCATTCGGCTGAAGCAACCTGGAATGCAGATGTGGAATTCTATGAAGATGGCACTGCCTTTTATGATGAACCAGCATGCCCCGGATGTTATGCAACTTATGGTACCTGGTCAATAGATGGGAATATTTTAACTTATAATTTAACTGGAGATCCCGATGCTACCGATTATATACTAACAGGAACTATAGAAGGGAATTTAATTACCGGGACGTATACGTGGGGAGAAGAGAACAAGGAATTTACTGGTGAAAAATATGATTAAATTAACCTAGTTAAAGCTAAGAGAGGGGCAGAATTAACTTTTTGCCCTTTTTTATTTTTTAGAAATAAAATCTGAAATAAAATAAGATAGTGTCTTTCCTACCTGAACAGCGTTTTGGTTATCTGGTGCGGCTTCACAAATATGGAAATAACAGCAGTTGTCATTTTTTGAAACCTTTTTGATAAAATTCCTGATCTGATTTACGCTAAACCCCGAAGGTGACTTCGCACTGCTAGGGAAATTCGCAATCGCATCGCAGTCTAATTCAAATCCGAAGCTGGAACCATCTATAATTTCCAGTTCCTGTCCAAAACGCCGAGAAACTTCATCTGGAAACTCCAGTAGTTCTTCCGCTAATTTATATCTGAGATTTTCAGAAGAATCTATTTCTTGAAAGATATATTCAGGAGTGTAATTGCGATGCAACCCGAAAATGCTATACCTGTTTAGGTATCCACCTTCTATCGCGTAACTGAATCCATTACCGCTGTGCCTGTGCTCCAGCTGTCTCAGGTCTGTATGGGCGTCGATGTTAATTACATTTATGGGAGTGTTTAAAGCTTTTGCCGAACCTTTAATATTACCGTAAGCATTATTATGTCCACCTCCAATGATGATCGGGGTCTTTCCTTTTGAAACAATTTTCTCTATGATTTCGGAAACCATCTGGTCTATTTTTTTAACCAGATCGCCGAGCTTAGCATGATAATTTGGATCTGACTCATCAATATATGAGGCTTTTTTCATAAGCTCTGTACAATCTACCTCTCCCAGAAGAATAAGACCTTCAGGAATATTGAATCTATTTATCTGGATATTTACAAGTGCACTTAGAGCTGTTTTCCATGCTCCCGAGGTTCCCGGTTTTCCGAAATTCGCTCTTACGCCAATATCTTCAGGAATTCCCAATAATACTGATTTAGTCGGATGTGCTTCTAATTCTTCTAGGCTAGAAACGAATTGAAGCTTCTCTCCAAATTTTTCTTCTCCTTTTCTCCTGGAAATAAGCTTATCAATATTCGAACTTTTATAGAGTTTTAATCCGTTCATATTAGATCATTTTACCATTGATAAATACAGATTCTATTGAATTTGATCCAAATGCATACGGTAGATAAGTATAAGATGGAATTTCTTTAGTAACAATGAAATTGGCCATTTTTCCTTTAGTGATACTCCCGTGGGTTTCGCTTAATTCCATAGCGTAAGCGCCATTGATGGTTGCAGCATTGATAGCTTCTTCAGGGGTCATTTTCATTTTGATACAGGCCAGAGATACCACGAGATTCATATTCCCGCTGGGTGTACTTCCCGGGTTAAAATCGGTGGCCAGGGCGAGTGGTAGTTCTGCATCAAGAATTCTTCTTGCAGGAGTATAGGGAATACTTAAGAATAGAGAGCAGGAGGGAAGTGCTACCGGCATGGTTTTAGAGCCTTTCAATACTTCGATGTCTTCGTCATTCATCACCTCTAAATGATCCACACTAAGCGCCCCATGTTCAACTCCGGCCTTTACCCCGCCAATTGAATTGAATTGATTTACATGGATCTTTGGTTTTAAGCCAAATTCTTTTGCAGCGCTTAAAAGTTTATTGGTGTCTTCAACCGTGAAATAGCCTTTCTCGCAAAAAATATCAATATACTCGGCCAGCTTTTGATCGGCTACTTTAGGAAGGATCTCATTGATCACTATGTCCATATAAGCATCAGGATCATTCTTGTAATCTTTCGGAATGGCGTGAGCTCCCAGAAATGTAGATTTTACCGGTAGATCGTAATTTTCTCTGAGTTTTTTTATAACCCTGAGCATTTTTAGCTCCGCTTCTTCAGTAAGGCCGTAACCAGATTTGATTTCCACCGCTCCCGTTCCCAGTTTCATGACCTCTTCCAGCCTTTTGGCCGACTGCTCATAGACTTCATCTTCCGGTGTTTCCTGAAGCGTTTTGGCACTGTTCAGTATTCCGCCACCTCGGTTCGCAATCTCTTCATAGCTCAATCCGTTAATTCGGTCTGCGAATTCCTGTTCGCGGTTTCCAGCATATACTATATGCGTATGAGAATCACACCAGGTAGGTAGTACGATCTTTCCAGTAGCATCAATAGTTTTATCAGCATTCATTTCCGGTATACTATCCATAGAACCGAAATCAGCAATCTTATCATCTTCAACTAAAAGCCAGGCATTTTTTATGGTGGGAAGTTCTTTCATTTCGCTTCCCGAAACCTTAAGGATATTTTGTTCCCTAACCTGGAGTAATTCTTTGATATTGGTTAGAAGTAGTGTCATGTATTTTGTGGATTGATCGTTCAACAAATGCTAAAAAACAAAGATATAAACTCAACTTAGAATAAAGGAGGTCTTACAATATCTTTAAATAAGAAAAGCCACTTTTCGTATTGGTGAAAAAGTGGCTTTTAAAATTTTATCTACTAAAGCGTGGTCAAATATGATTGAGATGCTGAAACCAGTTTAGCATGACGACAATTCATTATAGGACCACGTCACCCTAAACTTGTTTCAGGGTATTTCAGAGCGTATACTCCGCCAGTAATTTCTGAACTTCATAGATATCTACTTTCTTATTAAAACGCTTGGAAATAGTGGGAGTTTGTTCTCCAGAAATCCAGATCTTCAGCTCTGCATCAAGATCAAAACTTCCTGCAGTTTCAACGCTGAACCTGGTGATACTTTTATATAAAACTGAAAAATATTCAATTTTACTTCCCGTAAGCCCCTGCACATCCACCAGGATGAGGCGCTTATTGGTGAAAATAAAAGTATCCCGAATTATTTTAAATCCGGCTTCGATCTCTTCAGAAGGGATCAGTAATTTTCCATATTTCTCCTGAAGCTTTTCCTTTTCTATTGCTCCGGCGTTTCCTAAAAGGGAAGAAAGTATACTCATATTATTTCTTTAGAGATTTCATATCGATTACAAATCTATATTTCACATCAGAATTTACAACTCTGTCATAAGCTTCATTGATGTTCTGAATATCGATCATCTCAATATCTGAAACTATATCATGTTCGCCGCAAAAATCGAGCATTTCCTGAGTTTCTTTAATTCCTCCGATCAAAGAACCGGCGAGCCTTTTTCTACCCATTATTAGTCCGCCACCATGAATATCTACTTCATCAATTGCTCCTACAAGGGTCATGGTTGCATCACGTTTTAATAGTCCAACATAAGGATTCGTATCGTGACCAACCGGAACCGTATTCAGGATAAAATCAAAAGTACCCTGGTGCTTTTTCATTTCATCTTCATTCTTAGAGATCAGAACTTCATCTGCTCCCAGTCTCTTAGCATCTTCAGCTTTTCCGGGGGAAGTCGTGATCATTACGGTATGAGCTCCAAGCGCTGATGCAAATTTCACTCCCATGTGACCAAGGCCACCAAGACCAACAACTCCAACTTTATCTCCTTTTTTTACATTCCATTGTCTTAATGGTGACCAGGTAGTAATCCCGGCACAAAGAAGTGGGGCAACCGCTTTAGTATCCAGGTTTTCCGGCACTTTAAGAACGAATTTCTCTTTTACTACGATCAATTCAGAATAGCCTCCAAAGGTATGGCCTCCCAGGTGTTCATCCTTTCCGTTGTAGGTGGCTACCATGCCATTCTCGCAATATTGTTCAAGATCCTCTTTACAGGAGTCGCATTCCTGGCAGGAATCTACCATACAACCAACTCCTACAAGATCTCCTTCTTTATAGTTTTTAACATCCTTTCCAACTTCGGTCACGCGACCAATAATCTCGTGTCCCGGGACTACCGGATATTTACTATTTCCCCAATCATTTCTAACCTGGTGAATATCACTGTGACAAACTCCGCAATAATCTATCTCGATTTTCACGTCATCTGCCAGAATCTCTCTTCTTTCAATATCAAACGGCTCCAGTTTGGCGTCATTTGATTTCGCTGCATATGCATTTACATTCTTCATTTGTTCAATTTTTTATTTGATCCGAAAGTTACCGAAAATACAAGGCATCACCTGAGCGCTGGGCTAAGGTTTAACTTTAATTAACTTCTGTCTTAATTTATGGTTGCGGTTAATTGATTAAAAATGACTTTAGCAGAATTCTTAGTACATTAGGGCTCAAATTTTTTAAAAATAGTTTATGAGTAAGAGCAAAGGGATCAACACGATTTGTACACATGTTGGAGAATTGGAAGACAAGGAATTTAAAGGAGCAATTTCCCCTTTATATATGTCAACTTCCTATGCATTTGAGGATGTTGAGACCAAGCGATACCCAAGATATTTTAATACACCTAACCAGGTAGCCCTGGCCAAAAAGATGGCGGCACTGGAACATGGGGAGGCATCCCTGATCTTTGGAAGCGGAATGGCCGCAGTTAGTACGTCATTGATGGCTTTTTTAAAGGCAGGTGATCATGTAGTTTTTCAGGATTCATTGTATGGTGGAACCAGTAACCTGGCCACAGAGGAATTTGAAAAATTCGGGATTGAATATAGTTTCGCTAAAGATGCCAAAGCCGAATCTCTTAAAGCCGAAATTAAGGAAAACACAAAAGTGATCTATATTGAGACACCTTCTAATCCTTTGTTGAAACTTACAGATATGGAGGCCGTGGCCAGTCTGGCCAAAGAGCATAACCTGGTGAGTATGATCGATAATACTTTTGCTTCCCCGGTGAATCAAAATCCCATAGATTTCGGAATTGACATCGTAATACATTCAGCGACTAAATATATGGGTGGACACAGCGATATTCTGGCCGGAACGGTAATTTCTTCTGAAGAGAATATTGAAAGGATCTTTCATATGGCCAAGAATTTTGGCGGAAGCCTTAGTGATTATACAGTTTGGCTTTTAGAACGTAGTATAAAGACGATGGGTATTAGAGTGAAAGCTCAGAATGAAAATGCAATGAAACTTGCCGAATTTTTAAATAGTCATGCTGAGGTTGCAAATGTTTATTACCCGGGATTAAAAGATCATCCCGATCATGAACTTGCTAAAAAGCAAATGAAAGGTTTCGGAGGAATGTTATCTTTTGAGTTGAATGACGACTTAAATGTTCAGAATTTCATGAAAGCACTCGAATTGATAAAACCTTCGATGAGCCTTGCCGGAGTTGAAAGTACAATTTTACTTCCATCGAAAACCTCTCATGGATTATTGAGTGAAGAGGGCAGAGCAAAGCAGGGGATCAAGGATAATCTATTGAGATTTTCAGTAGGAATTGAAGAAGTAGAAGACCTGATAGATGATCTTAATCAGGCAATTGAAAAAAGTAAATAGGAGTTAGAAACAAAAATATATGAAATTAGATATACTGGCAGTGGGATCACATCCCGATGATGTAGAACTTAGCTGCTCAGGAACCATAGCTAAAGAAGTAGACCGCGGAAAGAAAGTCGGAATACTTGATCTAACCAGAGGTGAGCTTGGCACAAGAGGAACTGCTGAAATTAGAGACCGGGAAGCAAAAGCTGCAGCAGAAATTTTAGGGGTGGTCATGCGTCACAATCTTGAATTTAGCGATGGCTTTTTTGAAAATAATACCGCGCATAAACTGGAGATCATCAAAATTCTTAGAAAGTACAGACCCGAGATTGTTCTTTGCAATGCCGTTGAGGATCGCCATATAGATCACGGTAAAGGGGCCAGGTTGGTTAGTGAAGCTTGTTTTTTAAGTGGATTAAGGAAGATAGAAACTATAATGAACGGTAATAATCAGGCCGCCTGGAGACCTAAACATGTTTTTCATTATATACAATGGAAAAACCTGAAACCTGATTTCGTCGTGGATATTTCAGGTTATCTTGATAAAAAAGTTGAATCGGTAAAAGCTTATCGTTCGCAGTTTTTTGATGAGAATAGCGACGAGCCAGATACGCCAATTTCCAGTAGTAACTTTCTGGATAGCATTACTTACCGTGCCCAGGATATGGGAAGACTTATTAATACAGATCATGCTGAAGGCTTCAATGTGGAGAGAAATGTGGCGGTAGATTCTATATTCGACTTGATATAATTGATATTTTTTCTTTGCGAAATAGTTGAAATAACTTACATTTGCATCCGCTAATCAAATGGTGGTTGTAGCTCAGCTGGTTAGAGCGCCGGATTGTGGTTCCGGAGGTCGCCGGTTCGAAACCGGTCTTCCACCCAAAAGCAAAGTCCTTCAGAAATGAAGGACTTTTTTTGTTTACCGCGCAACCCTTTTCAAAATATCTCATCTATAGAATAACAAATACATTTATTTATGAGAAATTTTATTCTTTTAGCCTCTGTTCTGATTCTTGCTAGTAGTTGTTCGAAAGATGAAGATCCTATTAAACCAGTAGATCTTTCTATTGATACTATCAGTGGAGTTTGGAAATTAACCGATACCTATATAAGCCCGGGGGGAGAAACAACCTGGCAATCTGTTGAAAATGGCAGGGAGTATACCTTCCATCCCGATGGTAGTTTCGAACTTTCAGAAGGGGAATGTCTTTCCGGAACTTATAGCATTAGGGAGGGTATGATTGAATTCCAGTGTAATACTTCAGAAAGCGTTCCTCGTTCATTTTACATCAGCGAATTTACTAATTCTACTATGGAAATAAGTTATATAGGCTGTATTGAAGCATGTATTTACAGGTATCAAAAACAATAACTATTTTATCTGTGTACACTTTATTAATAGAATAGTATTTTTGAAAAAATCATTTCTATGAATTCCAGAGAAGATCAGCTAAAAGCTTTTGATAGATTATTAACCATAATGGATGAACTTAGGGAGCAATGTCCCTGGGATAGGAAGCAAACCATGGAGTCTTTAAGGCATCTTACCATCGAAGAGACCTATGAGCTTGGTGATGCGATCCTGGATAAGGATATGGACGAGATCAGGAAGGAGCTGGGGGATGTGCTATTACATCTGGTATTTTATTCAAAAATTGGAAGTGAGACCAAGGATTTTGATATTGCCGATGTTGCGAATGGCATTTGCGATAAGTTGATAGACAGGCATCCCCATATCTATGGAGATGTGGAGGTAGCTGACGAAGAAGAGGTGAAAAAAAATTGGGAAAATCTCAAACTTAAGGAAGGCAAGAAAAGTGTACTGGAAGGCGTGCCCAGATCTTTACCTGCAGTGGTAAAAGCGAGCCGAATTCAGGAAAAAGTTGCCGGTGTTGGTTTTGACTGGGAGGAACCGCAACAGGTATTTGAAAAACTTAAGGAAGAGCTGGAGGAACTTCAGCACGAGATCAATGTTGATAATAAGGATGAAATAGAAGCTGAATTTGGGGATGTTCTTTTCTCCATGGTTAATTATGCCAGGTTCCTGGATGTAAACCCTGAGAATGCCTTAGAACGTACGAATAAGAAGTTTATTAAGCGCTTTCAATACCTGGAAGGAAAGGCTAAGGAGAAAAATAAAGCCTTAAAGGACATGACCCTGGCAGAAATGGATGTTTTCTGGAATGAGGCCAAAAAGTTATAATTATGCACAGAAAATAATAAAATCCTCATCAATTTCTATCGAGGAAAAATTCAGATTTTCTTTTATCCAATACAGGGTTTCCTTGTTGTAGAAAATTACATGAGTGAGATCATCTTTATAATGCCAGCCCTGAAAATCTATGGCATCATTCCAAACTGCGGTTTTACAATATAATTTGCCATTCGGTTTCAGCAGAGTCCGTAATAGTTTGAACTCCTTTAATGGATTCTGAAAATGTTCCATCACTTCACAGCAAATAATGAAATCATAATTTGTGGTCAGGACATTTTTATCCGCCTTAAAATAGGGATCATAAAGTTGCAGTTTAAATCCTGATTTTTCCAATTCAGAAGTGATAACCGGGCCTGTGCCACAACCAAAATCAAGACCAGAGGATTTCGAGCTGAAATCAGATTTTATTTGGTTTACAACAGGATTTACAAATTGAATATAGCCCGGATCATTCACATCATTATTGTGAAGACTATATCGGTATTTTTCGGCTTGGGGACTGAGATAATGTTCCGGAGAAAGAAAAATTGCCTTACAACCAATACACTGCACATATTCCCTATTATTGATGATCTCAAATTTTCGGGTGGCGCAATTGCATAAACCGCAAGGCATGATTTTTTATTTAATAAAGCGACTTGATCTTCTCAAGTTTCTCCTTCCAGACTTCAAGATCAGCTTTATGGTTTGCAATATTCTTATGAACTTCCTTTACTAAAGGATTATCATCATCTACATTTGAAAAGAATTGAAGGTTATTCTCAAGCTGTCTTATTTCAGCTTTGGTTTCCTGGATCTTCTTGGTTAGGAAGTAATGTTCATTCCTAATTCTTTTATCATCATCGGCATCATCAAGTGCCTGGACCTTATTCTCATACTTCATCATCTCGGCCTTGGTATTATCAATATCCATTTTTTTGAATAATTGATCTAAGAGCCTTGTTGAATTTACCTTCGATAAAGCGTTTGTTATAAGGAACTTTTCCAACTTCCTTCCAGGCGTTGATCTGTTCTTTTATTTTGGCAAGATCATCCTTTTTATTATCAGTAAGTTCAATAGCCTTTACTTTGTCCAGAATCTCCTTTTTCTTTTCAAAAGCTTCGATCTCTTCTTTATTGTCCTCGTTTTTCTGGGCATGCATACGATCAAAGTAGTGATTACATGCGCTTTTAAACTGTTTCCAGACTTTATCACTGTCCTTTCTTGGTACATGACCAATCTTCTTCCAGTCGGCCTGGATCTTTTTCATTAAAGGTGTGACCGTTTTAAAATCATCACTATCCTTGTTGTCCTCAGCAATCTGAATAAGTTCTTTCTTTTTTTCCAGATTTTCGTATTGCTGTTTTTTCAGGTTCTTATAAAAAGAATTTTTCTTCCGATTAAAACTGCGAACATTTTCTTTGAATTCATTCCAGGTTTCCTGGTTTTTATTTCGCGGAACCTTACCAGCATTAAAAAACTCCTCTCTAAGAGCTTCGATCTCTTTAATTTTCTGTTGCCATTTATTGTGGCTGGCAAAATCCTGATCAGCGATTTCCTTTATTTTTCCAATAATTTCCTGCTTTCTTTCCCAATTCTTCTCATATTCTTCATCTAAGTGAGAAAAATACTCCTGTCTCTTATCATGGATATTTTTGGTGGCTGCGCTGAATCTTTCCCAGATATCTTCACGATACTCCCTGGCTACCGGCCCCAGTTCTTCTTTCCACATCTTATGGAGCATCTGAAGTTCACGGAAGGCGCGATTTACATTGCTTTCCTGAAGCAATTCCTCGGCACGGTCTATTACCTTTAATTTCTGTTCAAGATTATGTTTGAAATCCATATCCCTGAATTCTCTATTCAGGTGAAGGAAATCATAGAAATTCTCCACATGGTGATGGTAAGTATTCCAGACGTTGTTGTAACGATCTCTTGGAATAGGACCGGCGGTGCGCCATTTATCCTGGATCTCTTTGAAGTGATTGTAGGTAGTATTGATGTTCTCTTCTACATCCAGTAGCCCCTTTAATTCTTCAATAAGTTCAAGACGCTTATGAAGATTTTCATTAAGATCTTTCTTCAGGCGTTTATAATAATTATTTCTTTGTTCTTTATAGTCAAAATATAAAGAGTTAAAGCGTTTTTTTAGTGGGGTAGAGTAGTGGAAGTCAATAATATTTCCACCATCAGCAAGGAAGTCCTCCTTTTTTTCTTCCATTTCTTCATCGAACTTTGCATTGAATTCAGTGCGAATTTCTGCAACATGCTCTTTAATGGCCTGGACTTTTTCATTTTTAAGAAGCTTTTCCAGTTCATCGGCAAGAGCTTCCTTATTCATGGAATGATAATCCTTTTTCTCAATATTATGGCGTTCACTGGCGCTTTCGTCTTCACTATCTTCAGCCACAGCGCTATCCATATCTTCTTCGTGGTTACCCGAAGATTTCTTATTTTCTCCAACAACAGCATCCCCTATATCACTGTCCAGATCATCCTCATCATCTTCATCATCTTCGGTTTTAGAACGAGAAGCTG
Organism: uncultured Flavobacteriaceae bacterium; assembly: GCA_963779835.1. Classification (GTDB taxonomy): domain Bacteria; phylum Bacteroidota; class Bacteroidia; order Flavobacteriales; family Flavobacteriaceae; genus Christiangramia. The sequence continues at coordinate 82,152 of CAVZZT010000001.1, read as the reverse complement.
ATTCTGAAACCATCGCGTCTTCATGATCAGTAGAATCTGAAATCTTTTGCTCCGATTTTTCTTTCTTCTTTGGCTGCTCTTCTTTTATCTCAGGTTCTTTGAAAAATGGATTTTCAGGATCTTCTGTCTCTTCCATGTGAGTGTACGGGTCCTCATCTGGATTCTTCTTTTCTATGGATAATTTATCTGAAGTTTCCTTTCCTGAAGCAGATTCATTCAGCATCGCATCTTCATGATCTGAAGATTCACTTTCCACATTTGCCGAAGTTTTATCCGAATTATCTGAAGTATTCTTTAAGTTTTCTTCTTTTAGATCATCAACAGACTCCGCCGACATTTTTTCCTCCCCTTCCTTGGAAGCATTTTTAGCTGAATTTTTGTTGTTTTCAGACTGTTCTAGTTCTTCGGGGGAAAGATTTTTATTCTTGTTTTCATTTTCTTTCTGTGACATATCTTTCAATGTTAGGGTTCCTCATAGTCAATTAATGCTGAAAGATAACAACTCCCCTAAAATTGGACAAGCGATTGGTTTTATTTATATGTAAGAGATCAGGGATTTAGTGACTTAAATCATGAATTCCAGAGAGCCCATGCTTTTTCTGCCTGAAGTTTTAGCATTTCGAGACCATTCAATGTTTTCGCGCCTTTTGCTGCAGCTTTTTTCATCAATTTCGTTTCTGAAGGATTGTAGATCAGTTCGAAAATAAGATGATTTTCGGTAATATATTTGAATGGAATAGAAGGACATTTTTCAACATCGGGAAAAGTTCCCAGGGGTGTTGAATTAATGATGAGATGGTAGTTTTCTAAAATTTTCTTATCCAAATCACTATATGAAAGTTGATTTTTTTCAGGGTTTCTAGAAACAAATTTGAAGGAAATATCCAGTAAATTCAATGCATAAGCAATTGCTTTAGAAGCTCCTCCTGTACCGAGGATCAGAGCTTTTTTATGGTTTGCATGAAGGTGTGGTTTTAAAGCTTCCAAAAAGCCCCAGTAATCTGTATTATACCCACAAAGGCTACCGTCTTTTTCAAATTTAATGGTGTTAACCGCTTTTATTTTAGTTGAATGTGGATCTAGGTGATCCAGGTAAGGAATCACGGCTTCCTTATAAGGGATGGTTACATTTAGCCCTGATAAAGGATTATTCCGGATAACTTCAGAAAATCCTGAGATATCTGCGATATCAAAATTTTTATATTCAGCATCTATATTTTCAGAGCTGAACTTTTCAGAAAAATATTTTCTGGAGAATGAGTAATCGATATTCTTTCCAAGCAGTCCAAAGGTTCTCATTTCCTGTATTTTCTATTTTCATACCACGCAAGACCTAAAACGATAAAAATTCCAATAATTATAAAAAAGATGGCTAACCAGGTTTGTGAAATATCAAATTCCGGCCAGTACCTGTCATAATTATCAATGATCTTATTTCCTTCCCTATCTATAAGTATTTCTCCTGCTTCCCCGATTTTATATATTTTCTCTTTCCATGGCCAAACAACCCCCAGGGAACCGGTAATAAAACCAATAATAACGGCAAAAGTTTCCTTTTTTCTCGTTTTAAGAACATAGCCTAAAATATGAGATAGAGAAACCAGTCCGGCAAGTGAGCCGGCAGCAAAAACTATCAATACCTGCAGCATTCTTATCCTTTCAGGATCTCCCATAAAGCTGAAGTCCAGAAGGATAATTTCAGCAATAGTATCATATAATGCGTTTACTGAATCTACCAGTAGTAAGACATAATTTCCCAGAAGAATTAGAATAAAGCTTCCTGAAAGGCCAGGTAAAGTCATTCCGGATACGCTGATCATTCCACAAACGAATACAAACCAGAGATTGTCATTTTCTCGTGCGGGTTCAAGGAAGCTGATCGCTATTCCTGCAATGATTCCAAAAATTGCAAAGAGAATGGAATTTCTATCCCATTCTTCAAAATCTTTACTGATATAATAGATTGAGCCAATGATCATTCCAAAGAAACCGGACCAGACGAATAATTCATAATGAATAATGAGGTAATCCAGCACTTTAGATACACTGAAATAGCTAATGAGCATACCTAAAATAAGCAGTCCCAGGAACCTTCCATTTACATATTGATAGAGACTTCTAAATCTACCTGCAATAAGTAGTTTAAAGGCCTTTAAATTTACTTTTTGAAGGGAATAAATAAATTCTTCATAAAAGCCTGCAACGAACGCAACCACACCGCCAGAGACTCCCGGAACTTTGTTCGCGGCACCCATGGCAAGGCCCTTTAAAACCAAAAGGATCTTATCGGTAAACGTTCTAGTTTGCTGCATCTGGAATTTCAGGGTTTTTACTAGCCACCAATTCCAGAATGATAATTAGAAGAAATCCGGCCAGCATTAATAATACCGCCCATACGGTTTGGGGATCTCCATCAAAATTCCAGGGGAATACCGAAGCTTCTTTTAATACAACTTCCTTATCACCATAGACAGCTGTTTCCAGTACTTCTTTCCATGGCCAGATCTTATTCAGTGAACCTGCAATAAATCCGGTTAATACAGCCAGGGTAATATTACTATAATGAACAAAAAGCCACTTTAAGACCTTTGAAAATGTAAGCAAGCCAAAAATAGCTCCGAGACCTATTATACCTAGGGTTTTAATGTCAAAGTCGTGTGCTGCTTCAGTTACAGATTTATACGCACCGAGTAAGACAAGAATAAACGCACCGGAAATTCCCGGTAAAATCATTGCACAAACAGCAATAGCACCTGCAAAGAATAGAAAAGTATAACTTGAATTAGCGGAAAGAGGAGGAAGGCTTACAATGTAAAATGCGACCGCTGCACCCAGTAAGAGTGCAAGGACGATTTTCCAGTTCCATTTAGGGATCTGTTTGGCGACAAACCAGATACTGGCTAATACCAGACCAAAAAAGAAAGACCATATAAGTACAGGATGGTTTTCAAGCAAATAGTTGGTGAGGCGCATCACGGTAAAAATGCTAATCAAAATGCCTGAAAATAATGCCAGGATAAAATTACCATTCAGTTTCTTCCACATTGCAGAAAAGCCCTGTTCTTTCCAGGTTACAAATAAAGCTGGATTCACACCACTTATGGTAGAGATCAATTCTTCATAGATCCCGGAAATAAAAGCGATTGTTCCTCCAGATACACCGGGCACTACATCTGCAGCACCCATTGCCATTCCTTTAAAAGTGACCTTGAGGTAATCCAAAAAACTTCGTTGCATTTTCTCTTTTTATGAATTCGCCCAAAGGTAGCAAAATTACTAAGAGAGCTTTACGAAGGAATTTATAATTTGTTTGACGCTTTTTCTGTCAAAAATATTAGGGAAAAGTTCTTCTATAATTATATAATATTCTGAATCTATCTTCAGTCCGTTGTTCAGATGAAAATAACCCTTTTCGCCTTTATTCGTGCAGAAGAACAAACCGGCAAGGCGATATTCTATTTCCGCGGTATTTGGATAGAACTCGAGCGCCTGTAGCATACTTGTAATTGCCGTTTCGTATTCTCCAAGATTGATAAGAATATCACATCTTCTTATCCATGTTTCTAATTCATAATTACCAAGTTCCAGGCTCTTTTTATAACCCTGCTCCGCTTCTTCGTAGAAGTTTAGTCTACTATTGATCTTTGCATAGCGCTTCCAGTAAAGCACATTTTCCTCATCAATATTAATTGCTTTGTTTATGTAATAGAGAGCTTTTTGAAAGTTCAGTTTTTTAATATAGAAGTCAGTGATCGCGATCCAGCCTTTATCAAGTAGCGGATCCTCATGCACCGTTTGTTTGTAATTTTTGAGCGCAAAATCATCACAGCCAAGTTTCTCAAAACATTTACCAATTCTTAGGTAAGCAAAAGATGTAGGATCTTCTAACTCCAGGGTAATATTGTAATTTTCAATAGCCTCATTGTAACGTTTCAATTTCTCAAGTACCTTCCCTTTTTCAAGATAAGCACCAACAAAATGATCATCGCTTATAATGGCAAAATCAAATGCCGCAAGAGACTTTTGATATTCTTTCAGATCAAAATATTGTTTTCCTACCTGGTGCCATGCCACCTCACAATATGGATGTTTATTCAGGTAAAGATTCAAATATTCAATGGCCTCCGTTTTCTGTTCAAGAAAATCAAAGCAATACATCACATTATATAAAGCAGAATAATCATCTTCATCTGCCTCCAGGCATTTCATGAAGCTGTATTTTGCATTTTCAAAGTCCTCAAGAAAGAGATATTCCATCCCAATCAATGAAAATATTTCAGCATCTTCCAGAGTGATTTCCAGGGCAGCTTCCAGCATAGTGATGGCTTCGGCATGCATATCCCTTTTAGAATAGATCTGAGCCTTTTGAATGTAGATCTCTTCATTCGAGGATTCCAACTCTTTCAGCTCATTGAGAATTCCATCTGCCAGATCAAGTTTATCTTCAAAAACGAGAATTTCCACCTTAAATAACCTAAGGTTCACGGAAGTAGGATGCTGAGCAAGCCCCAATTTCACTGCCTTTTTGGCAAGTGCAAATTTTCCGTTTTCAAGATAGTGATGAATAATATTTTCAAACTCATTCGAATCAAAGAATAAAACATCATTGGTTTTAAGCATGGATTCGAATCGGGAAAGTGAGAAATTATCTTCTTCGTTATGACTTAACTGCATAAGAGAGGGATTATGGGATTTCTACTGTACTAAAGTTATAAATGATTAAAAGCGATTTGGGAAATGCAGTACATTGTTGTTAACAAAATAATTAACATTCCTTTTGATCCTTCTTTATCTCGCTGAGTATGTCAACAATAATGCCACAACCTTTCACTATTTCTTTAGTAGAGATTGTAAGAGGCGGAGTTAGCCTTACGGCTCGTTTTTCGTACAATAGCCAGAATAGTATAAGTTGGTTTTCTTTCGCTTTTAGCACTAATTTATCGGCAATTTCGGCAGATTTTAAGATTATCGCGAGCATTAGCCCTTTTCCGCGAATTTCCTCGATCAAAGGATGTTTCAGATGTTTTCTGAATAATTTTTCTTTTTCCAGGCTTTCCTGAATAAGCTTAGTGCCGGTAATTTCCTTCAAAGTGGCAAGCGCTGAAGCTGCTATCAAAGGGTTTCCGCCGAAAGTTGTAATGTGTCCAAGCTTTGGATTGTCCATTAGAAGGTCCATTAATTCTTCAGAAGCTGAAAAAGCCCCGATAGGCAACCCGCCACCCATACCTTTTCCCATTGCAACTATGTCAGGTACGACATCGAAGTTTTCAAAACCAAATAATTTCCCCGTTCTTCCAAAGCCAGGCTGAATTTCATCTAATACTAAAAGAGCTCCAACTTCTTCGCATCTTGCTTTTACTTTTTGTAGATAGTTATTTTTGGGCATTATAAAGCCTGCACCGCCCTGGATAGTTTCAAGAATCACCGCAGCAGTCTTCTCGGTTATGTTTTCCAGTTGCTGCTGATTATTGAATTCTATAAAAGAAATGTCTCCTATTAATGGCCGAAAAGGTTTTACTCTTTCCTCATAATCCATAAGACTAAGAGATCCCATGGTATTACCATGGTAAGCATTTTTTGCTGCGATAATTTCGGTTCTGCCGGTTGCTCGTCTGGCTAATTTCATAGCACCTTCGATAGCTTCGGTTCCTGAATTTACCAGATAGGTTTTGCTTAAAGTCGCAGGAAGATTCTCGGCGAGAAGTTTCGTGAGTTCTACAGCAGGACCTTGTGCGTATTCCCCATAGACCATTACATGCAGATATTTTTCTGCCTGTTTTTTGATGGCTGAAACAATTTTAGGATGGGAATGACCCAAACTACTTGCAGAAACTCCTGCTACAAAATCCAAATGGGCCTTACCATCTGTGGTGAAAATATAAGATCCCTCGGCATGGGAAATCTCAAGTGCCAGTGGATGTGGCGTAGTTTGCGCCTGGTATTTTAAGAAATCTTTATTCAATTCGCTTTTTTCTGTACTTTATTCGGGTTTAAGCTATCTTTTTCTGGCAGGTTTTTCTGTATGGAGTCTTTCAGGATTCTTTGTTTAAACTTCATACTGTCTTTTTCTCTATTTTTTAAAACCTTCGGGTTCAATCGTGAGTTTTCATTTAATAAAAGATCATCTTCTTCTCGCTCGTCAAAAAACTCTTCAGGCTCATCGGGCAGAGAAATTCCCTTAATTTTCGTGAGTTCGGGTTCAGGTTGTCCTTGAAATAATCCTTCTTTTGAAGCTATACGTTCTTCACCACGCCAGTTAAAACCCTGTAGTTTTCTGGCATTTGGCGGAAATTCTGCTTCAGGGGTTAATTTTCCATCTACCTGATTGTAGTAGTAAATATCTTGAATTTGCTGGTCTTTAAACAAGATTTTTATCGAACTGGCCAGTGTTTTATTAATACCAATGAGTTGATTCTCATTATTTCTCATATAATTAAGAGTCTCGGTATTCTTATCAATAATGACTTCGTAGAGTTCATTTTCTTCGAAATAACCTGTAAGTTGTTTTCCTTTAAGTTGATTATATCCTTCAATACTATCTTTTTGAATAAGAAAAGCATCTTCAAACACTAAAAGCGAATCGAGTTGTTCTGTTTTTGGATTGCTCTGAAGATGAATACTATCTCCCGTCATTTGATTTTCTCCAGACCACAGTACAGGTTTTCCATTGCCTCTGCTACTCATATTTATAAGTTTTGTGAGACCCGATTGTTGATCGGAATATATGGAGTCGCTTTTTCCGCTTATTGTATTTTCTCCGGTTAGGTCTTCTTTGAAAATTCGAACATCGTAAAAACCTCTGATCACACGTTTTTCGGGTTTTCCGGTGATCATAATCGTATCACTATGGATGAATAAAGTGTCGCGATCCTGGAGACTTGCTGCCAGCGCTTTCTTCGTTATAAATACGGAATCCTTATCCCTGTAAACTTCTGCATAATGACCGGTAACTTTACTGTCATTTATTGTATCGATTACCTTAATATTATTCGTGGCTGAAGCAAAACTATTTTTCCGATTAAAATAAAGGCTGTCACCTTTCAGGATCCTGTTGTTGTAATTGATCTGAGAATTTTTCACAAAATAGCCGTTGTCTGCCCGCGTATCATAAAACCCTCTTTCACAGTAAACGGTACTTGTTTCACTTTTTATGGTGGAAGGTCCATATAGATAAGCGTGACCACTTTCAGAATAAAAATCCAGTTGCTCAGAGTTGATCTTGTATTCAGGATTAGTAACCACCACTTCATTTACAAAACTGTATTTATCCTCTTCCATAAAATACCGACCGATATTACTAGTAAGGACGCTGGCTGTATCGGTAACTTTTCCACCGCTCCTGTAATATGCCTGTTGCTTCAACCTGTCAAAAAATAAACTATCGGTTTCCAGGGTGGTCTGAGGTCTTTTCATTTTTACATTCCCACTGGCAAAAGCAAATTCTGTATCTCCATTATATTCAGCATAATTGCTAGTCATACTTACGCTATCTCCCTGTTGCATACGTATATTTCCATATGCTTTAAAGAAATTGGCATTTTTATAGAAGACAGCATTATCACACCAAACTTCAATCCCATCATGATCAAAATATACCTGATTATTTACTTTGCTCAATATTAAAGCCCCAGGATACCGTTCCTCATTTTTTAAGGTTCTATCAGAATCATAATTGATTTCCTGATTCGTCTGACCGAAAGAAATCAGGGAGAACAGAAAGAATATAGCAGTATAGAAATATGATTTTAGCAAACTAATTTTTTTCAAAAGTAATTAAAATAGAAAGGATGTACTTTTTTTTAGATTCAAACGTGATAATAAATTTTTACACTAAAATTTAACATAATAAATATTTAATTATTTCATCTTAACCCTAAACCTTTCTAAAATTATAGCGTTTTTAGATAAGATTAACGTTTGTTTGAAAACCGCAGGTTGTTTGTCTTCGTAAGTTTCTACAAATAACTAAATATCTTATTATGAAAAAACCCTTAGTCAAGGTTGATGTGGTAAATGCATCCTCCAAAGATTCGAAAAAAAATTCACGAAGAAAATTTATTAAATTAGGTGGGCTTGGTATAGCCGGATCCAGCTTTTTATTGTACGGATGTAGTGAAGATGATATGTTTAACCCAGGTGGAGAGGCTGAACAACCTACGCCAGGTCCGAATCCAGAGCCAGAGCCGGAGCCAGAGGTTTTTGATCTTGGAGCTACTGACGTTGGTGTTTTTAACTATGCTTATGCTTTAGAGCAATTGGAAGCTGATTTTTATACAAAGGCCGTAGAAAGTTTTTATTCTGATCCAATGGATGTAGATGGAGTTTCTGAAGAGGAAACCCTTACTGATATTCGAAATCACGAAGTAATTCATCGAGAGTTTTTCAAAGTTGCAATTCAAGGTTTAGTTGATGATGGAACAATAACTCAAGATCAAATGCTTCCTGAACTTACTTTCGATTGGGATGGAGTTGTTGATTTTTCAAGTAGACAATCCGTATTAGAGACTGCTAGGTTATTAGAAGATACTGGTGTGTCTGCTTATAACGGCGCGGGAGATATTATTACAAACGGAGATTATTTGTTACTTGCTGGTAAAATTGTTTCTGTAGAAGCAAGACATGCTTCAGCTATCGCAGATTTATTAGAACCTAACACCACGGCTTTCGCTAGAGACGAAGTCTTAGTGGCTCTTACAGATGATGGAGACCCAGCTTATGATAAAGCACAGGATCCATCTGCAATTCTTGGTTCTGTAGTTGGACTTGAAGTAATTCAAGAAGAATTCACTGCAAATGAACTACCATAATACACCTGGTAAGTGAACTATTTTATCAACATTAAATAACAATTATGAAATTTATAAAACTTTTAGAAAATCTTGCTGATAAAGAATCCCTCAATGCTGGTGCATCCAGAAGAGAGGCTTTTAAGCAATTTAAAAATATAGGTAAAGATGTCGCTATAGCATCTATTCCTTTTGGATTAGCTGCAACAAGTACCAAAACTAAAGCAGCTGCTGCTGCCATGAGTACTGCGGCGTTTCAGGCATCCCCAACAGATGTTTTAAATTTTGCTTTAACTTTAGAATATTTAGAAAGAAACTTTTATCGGATGGGTCTTGATACAGATGGTTTAATTCCAGCTGAACATAAAGATGTATTTGCACAAATTTCTAAGCATGAGGATGATCATGTTGAGTTTCTACTCGGGGCATTAGGAGATGATGCAATTGCGGAACCTGAATTTGATTTTACAGGGAAAGGTTTAAATCTTCCTACTTTTTCCGATTATCCAACCTTTATGGCTTTATCCCAAGGATTTGAAGATACGGGTGTAAGAGCATATAAGGGTCAAGCCGGAGCTCTGATAGACAATGATGACCTTTTAACTTATGCTTTGCAAATTCATTCTGTTGAAGCGCGTCATGCTTCCCAGGTTAGAAGAATGAGAGGCGAAAAAGGATGGATTGTTCAAAATAATACGACAATTCCAGATGCTTTTGCTGGAATCTATGCAGGAGAGCAAAACACCATGCAAGGTGGAGTTGAGCTGGCTGGAATGTTCGAAGATTTTGGAGGTAATGATGCTATTACTGCCGCATTTGATGAGCCGTTAACTATGGAAGAAGTGAATGCTATTGCAACTAATTTTATTGTAACAGACGCAGACAGTTAGTAATGGATAATAATCATTTCAAGTGATAAAAAAAGGCTGCCAACTGGCAGCCTTTTTTGATTCATTTTAAAGACAGAATTTATCTTATTATAGTCTGTTTTCTATCTGGACCAACGGAAACAATTGTAATTGGTGTTTCAAGTTCCTTTTCAAGAAAATCTACATAATCATTAAATTCTTTAGGTAGGGAAGTAGCATCTGTCATTTTAGTAAGATCTTCTTTCCATCCTTTTACTTCCGTATAAATGGGTTCAAGATTTTCCGGTTCAATATTATATGGAAGGTGAGTAATTTCTTCACCTTTATACTTATAAGCTGTGCATACTTTTAATGTATCAAAACCACTAAGAACATCGCCCTTCATCATGATAAGCTGGGTAATACCATTCACCTGAACAGCATACTTTAAAGCTACAAGGTCGAGCCATCCACAACGTCTCTTTCTTCCGGTGGTAGCGCCAAACTCATTCCCGATTCGTCCCATTTTTTCTCCCACTTCGTCAAAAAGCTCGGTAGGGAAGGGGCCGCTTCCCACTCTCGTGGTGTATGCTTTAAAAATCCCGAATGCTTCTCCAATTTCTCTTGGAGCAACACCCAGTCCGGTACAGGCACCTGCAGCCGTCGTGTTAGAGGAGGTTACAAATGGATAGGTTCCAAAATCGATGTCGAGCAGTGAACCCTGAGCTCCTTCAGCAAGGATACTTTTACCAGATTTCATTGCCTGATGAAGATATTCTTCGCTATCAATAAATGTAAGCTCTTTTAAAGTTTCAACTGCTGTGCAGAATTCTTTTTCTAATTCTTTTAGATCGTACTGAACATCCACATCATAGAACGCGATCATTTTTTCATGTTTATCGGCAAGAGCACGATATCTGTCTTTCCAGTCTTCCAGTTCAAGATCTCCCACACGCAAACCATTTCTTCCGGTCTTGTCCATGTACGTTGGGCCAATTCCTTTTAAAGTAGAACCGATCTTCGCTTTTCCTTTTGAAGCTTCAGAAGCCGCATCAAGAAGGCGATGGGTTGGAAGTATTAAATGAGCTTTTCTTGAAATTACAAGTTTAGATTTATAATCTATATTGTGCTTTGCAAGATTATCCAGCTCTCTTTTAAAAATAACGGGATCTATTACAACACCGTTACCTACAAGATTAATACTGTCATCGTGAAATATCCCGGAAGGGATGGTATGTAAAACGTGTTTTTGACCGTCGAATTCTAAAGTGTGGCCTGCATTTGGACCACCCTGAAAACGGGCAATAATATCGTATTTTGAGGTAAGGACGTCAACAATTTTGCCTTTTCCTTCATCACCCCATTGAAGACCTAGTAGTAAATCTACTGCCATGAATTTCTAAACTTAATTGGTTGATTTTTTATTTCCGTAAAAGTAAAGTGAATGTTTCTTGATTTCTATATCAAAAACTTCTTCTATTGTCTGCTTGATACTCTGTATTCTTGGATCGCAAAATTCAATAACTTCTCCGGTATCTGTAAGTATAATGTGATCGTGCTGGCGATCAAAATATGATTTTTCATATTGTGCCTGGTTTTGACCAAACTGATGTTTTCTAACAAGTCCGCATTCCAGTAATAATTCAATCGTATTATATAGGGTTGCACGGCTCACACGGTATTTTTTATTCTTCATTTTAATATAAAGAGACTCAATATCGAAGTGATCGTCAGAGTTGTAGATTTCCTGAAGAATTGCAAAGCGCTCCGGTGTTTTACGGTGCCCTTTTTCTTCAAGATATTTGGTGAAAACGTTTTTAACGACCGCCTGATCGTTTTTATTTACGACTTTTTTGCTCATAATTTGCTCTGCAAAGGTAAAAGTTTATTCACGGCTAACCTTGTCTATCCCGTTAATTTTTTTCAGCCTTTGAATGATGGTATTCAGGATATTATTATTCTTAACGACCAGCGTTATTCTACCGCTAAAGATCCCATCTGAACTGTCAAAATTCAGGTTCTTCATGTTCACGTGCATATTACTGGAGATCTCCTGGGTGATCTCGCTTACCAGACCAAGGTTATCTATTCCCTGAAGATTAATGACAGCTTTAAAGTCCTGTTGCGAGCTGTCTATCCATTTTGCCTGAATGATCCTGTAGGCATAATTGCTTTGCAATTGTAATGCATTAGGGCAATCTTTTTTATGAACTTTAATTCCATCATTCACAGATATAAATCCGAAGACATTATCACCCGGTATCGGGTTGCAGCAATTGGATAATTTATATTCTAGTTTTTCCTCTTCCTTTCCAAAAACTAATTGATCGTATTTCGCAGTGATCTCATCCTTATTCAAGATCTGAAGAGACCTGGGGCTTTTTGATCTTATTCTTGAAATAACTAACAAGAGCGTTGCTTCGTGAGGATGCGAAATCCTTCAGCATCTGATTGTCTATTTTTCCAATCCCAACACGATAGAAAAGATCCAGACTGGTTTTAAGATTGAAAAAGACCACCAGCTCGTTGATAGATTTTTCGTTGAATTGGATCTTTTGAGATTTCAGTTTTCTTGCCAGAACCGCTTTTCCTTCTTCTGCAATTTCCTTTTTCTCGTCTTTAAGGGAAGATTTTATCTTAGCCCTTGCTCTTGCCGTAGTGGCATAATCAAGCCAGTTAATATTCGGCTTGGCGTTATCTGAGGTAATAATTTCTACCTGATCTCCACTCTTCAACTCATGACTAAGCGGAACCAGCTTATTATTTACCCTGGAACCTCGGGTGTGTAACCCAATCTCTGTATGAATACTGAAGGCGAAATCCAATGGAGTGGATCCTTTTGGAAGAGATTTAAGATCCCCCTGAGGAGTGAAAACAAATATTTCTTTGGAATAGAGGTTGAGTTTGAACTGCTCCACGAAATCTACGGCATTCACATCTGCACTTTCCAGCGCTTCCTGTAAACGTGTTACCCATTCTTCAAAGCCTCTTTCTTCCCTGTCATTCTTGCCTTGTTTGTACTTATAATGCGCAGCATAACCTTTTTCGGCAATTTCATTCATTCGCTCACTTCTAATCTGCACTTCCACCCAACGTCCTTTTGGTCCCATTACCGTGATGTGCAGCGCTTCATAGCCGGTAGATTTTGGAGAAGATATCCAGTCTCTTAATCGGGTAGGATTCGGTCTGAAGTGATCTGTAACTATCGAATAGATCTTCCACGCAAGAAATTTCTCCTGCGATGGTTCACTATCATAAATAATTCGAATAGCGAATTTGTCATAGATCTCATCAAAACTAATATTCTGAGCCTTGATCTTTTTATTGATGGAATAAATGGATTTTGGTCTTCCTTTTATCTCATAATCCAGTTTTTCCTGGTCCAGCGAATCCTGAATGATCTTGCTGAATTCCTTTATGTAAAGATCCTGTTCCTCTTTACTTTCTTTGATCTTCGTAAGAATATCATTGTAAACTTCCGGTTCCGTGTATTTTAAGGCCAAGGTCTTCAAGCTCTGTTTTAATATTATACAGGCCTATTCTATGGGCAAGAGGAGCATAAATATATAGCGTTTCTGAAGCGATCTTCACCTGTTTGTCAGGTCGCATCGCATCCATGGTTTGCATATTATGCAATCTATCGGCTATTTTAATAATGATCACCCTAACATCGTCATTTAGAGTAAGCAGCATTTTTCTAAAGTTTTCAGCCTGAAGAGATACATCCTTATCTTTCTTAAGACTTGAAATTTTAGTAAGACCATCCACAATTTTGGCCACGGTTTCGCCAAAAGTACTTCTTAGTTCTTCCAGCGTATACTTGGTGTCCTCAACAACATCATGAAGTAGGGCAGCAGCGATAGAGGTTGCATCCAGACCAATTTCTGAAGCTACGATCTTCGCTACCGCGATTGGATGAAAAATATAAGCTTCTCCTGATTTTCTTCGCTGATCTTTATGGGCCTCAACAGCCATATCAAAAGCTGTCCGGATGAGTTTTTTATCCTCATCGGTAAGAGTTTGATAACTTATACGCAGCAGTTCCTTATACTGCCTTGCAATCTGCTTATTTTCTTTTACGATAGCCGCCTCTGTCATGGGTTAAAAATACAATTAAGATTAAAAGGAAACAACTAAATGCCAGTCTTCAAATTGCGATATCGCTGTAATAGACTGGGATGAGAGTAATGTACAAAAATATAGGCTTTATGAGGAGTTAAATTACTCAATGTGTTTTTTGATAATTTCTTCAGGCTGGATATCAGTGAACTACCATCGTACGTAGTTTTAGCAAAATTATCTGCCTGATATTCAAATTTTCGGGAAATATAATTCATTATAAGTCCGGTTATTTCTGAAATAGGACTATACAATATTCCGAAGGCTACAAGACCTATGTGAAAACTTGGTTCAGCAACACCTAGTGCCTGTGATAATACCGGATTTCCAACAAAAAGAGATAACAGCCAAAGCGTAAAACCTGTGGTTAATACTGAAACTACCAGGTTAACGATAATATGATTCTTTTTATAATGTCCTACCTCGTGCGCCAGAACGGCTACAATTTCTTCTTCTTCCAGGTCATTGATCAAAGTATCATAAAGGGTTATTCTTTTCTCACTTCCAAAACCTGAAAAGTATGCATTGGCTTTAGTGCTTCTTTTGGAACCGTCGATCACAAAAATATTATCAAGTTGAAATCCCACACTTTTCGCATATTCTTCAATTTTTGATCTCAATGAACCATCATCCAATGGCGCCTGCTTATTAAATAGAGGTACAATGAGTTTTGCATAAAACATATTCATGAAAACTGAAAATACCGCCACCAGGATCCAGGCATACCACCAGAAATCATCTCCCGCGACCTGGTAGAACCAGACAATGAGGGCGAGAATGCCTCCCCCAATTATAGCGGTCATAGCTAAACCTTTTAATTTGTCCAGCAAAAAGGTTGCTTTCGTGGTTTTATTGAAGCCGTATTTTTCTTCAATGGTAAAAGTGCTATACCATGAAAAAGGAGTCATTAATATATCGCTGCCCAGCATTATAATTCCGAAGAATATAAGAGCGATAATAATTGAATTATCAGAGATACTTCTGGCAATTTCATCTACATATGCAAAACCATCAAATACAATAAAACCAAGTGTTAAAAGAACTGAAAAGCTTGAGGTAATTATTCCAAACTTAAATCGTTCCTTTTTGTATCGTTGAGATTTTTCATATTCCTCAGTGTCATAAACATCCTCTAATTCATTCGGAACAGGATCATCGAAATGTTTCGCGTTGAGGGCATCAAGAATCTTATCAATGATAAAATCAACGATAATAATTCCAATTATTATATAAAATAGGGTTTCTGAGTTCAAGTTTCGTAGTTTGAGATTTATAATTTTCTGAGATTCTGAAACAAGTCCAGAATGACGTCCTTTCACTTTATGAGACTTTTAGAACAGCATTTTTTTAATGAATGCTTACGAATTATTGCTAACTGCTAATGCATACTTTTTTTAACTGTCCGTTGTCTTTTCGCTTCAAAAATTAAGGATTCCGGCTGCTACTGAAACATTCATAGAATCAATTTCGCCATGCATTGGAATAATGATATTCTGGGTGGAATTTTCCAGCCATTCATTACTTAAGCCAGTAGCTTCAGTGCCAACCACAATCGCTGATCCTTTTTTAAATTCCACTTCATGATATGGTTTTGAAGCTTGCAAAGCGGCAGCGTATATTTGGATGTTATGTCGTTTAAGAAACTCAATAATTTCAGTAGTGGTCCCGGTTGCGATTTTATTCGTAAAAATACAGCCAACACTGCTTCTTATAATATTTGGATTGTATAGGTCAGTCTTTGGATTAGCGATGATCACTGCGTCTACAGCAGCAGCATCTGCCGTTCTCAATATTGCACCAATATTACCAGGTTTTTCGGGAGCTTCGGCTACCAGAATTAATGGAGTAGAAGATGAGAATTTTAGATCGTCCAAAGGATTTTCCTGGGAGCTGAAAACAGCAATTAGCCCTTCGGTACTTCCTCTATAGGCTAATTTATCATAAACTTCTTTGCTGATCTCCGTGATCTCAGCCGGTTTATCATCATTGCCTTTTGCCATTTCAACAACCTCCTGGAAATCTATCATCTCAGGAACAAAATAGAGGTGAAGCGGCAAATAATTTCCTTTTAATGCCAGACTTATTTCTCGTCTTCCTTCTACTACAAAAGCATTCTCTTTTCTGCGATTACGGGATTTTTCCTGAAGCTGTAAAAGCCATTTTATCTCCTTATTTTGCGAACTGGTGATCTGTTTGAGCATAGCCGTAAAAGTACATAGATATTGGGCAGAAAAAAAGTTGTCTGAAAACCGAAATAACGTCATCCTGAATTTATTTCAGGATCTTTCGAGATTAAATTATTAAACTAAAGAGAAACTGAAACAAGTTCAGCTTGACGAGTACAGATTTCAGACAACCTTAATAATCTCAGGAAATGCTATTTGCCTTCCTGGTCTTTATATTTTTTGGAATATCTCTTCCATAGCTCTGTTTGATGAGTTTCAAGACTAATCTCACGCCCGTCGATAAACGCATGAGAAAGGATATTGGTTCTCATGTCCAGCGCATCACCTTCTGAAATGAAGAGGGTAGCAGATTTTCCTTTTTCCAGCGTGCCGTAATTGTCATTTATTCCGAGGATCTTAGCATTGTTAGAGGTGACCAGTTTCAAAGCTTCTTCTTTATCCATTCCGAATGCAGCCACGGTTCCTGCATAAAAAGGAAGATTCCGGGTATTCATTCTTTCCATCTGCCCGCTGCTTTCAAGTCCTACCAGCACTCCTTTATCCTGAAGCAGTTTTGCTAATTTGTAAGGAAGGTCATAATCTTCGTAAGCCTGATCAGGGGTTCGGTGCGGCCTGTTTACAAGAACCGGAATATCATTGCTTTTAAGTTCCTTCGCAACGCCCAATGCGTTCCTGCCGCCTACGATCACCAAACCATCAAGGTTTTGATCTTTTTTGAACTGGATAACGTCAATTATTTCCTTTTCTCCATCGACGTGAACAAAAACTTTTTTGTCTCCGCTGAATACTTTTTCCATTGCCAAGTAGGGGAGATTTTTATAATCTCTTTTTCCTGCTAGGTAAGCTTTGGCAGAAGCGAAAAAATCAGAAAGTTTCTGAATATCTTCAGAATATTCTTTATTGGGTTTCAATCCTGGATCTTCGTCTCGCCACCAGCGACCTCTTTTAAAGGATTCAGGCCAGTTTATATGCAGCCCGTCATTTTCTTTTACAACCGCATCTTCCCAGTTCCAGGCATCAAACTGAACTATAGACGAAGTTCCTGAAATCAGCCCTCCTCGTGGTACGATCTGTCCAATAAGAACCCCGTTGGGTCTCATAGATTCTACGATCTTGCTTTCGGCATTATAAGCGATAAGGCTTCTTATATTCGGAAGCATTTCTCCCATTTCGTCATCATCTTCCGTGGCCTTTACAGCAGCGATTTCTACTAAACCAAGGGTTGAGTTTGGGGAGATAAACCCCGGATAAACATGTTTCCCTTCAGCATTTATGATCTTTCCTGGATATTGTCTTTTGGTAAGATTTGCGGCTATAATCTCGGTAATTTTACCTCCTTCAAATATAATCAGGCTATTTTCAATTACTTCGCCATTCCCGAGGTGAGCAGTGGCACCAACAATGGTGACAGCTTCAGATTGTTTATTTGCAGGTGTTTGTTGCGCCATACTACTTCCTGAAATGATGAGTAGTACGATTAATATATATGTATTCAGTCTATTCATTTTCTTCAATTTTTATTGAACTTCTTCCAGAAGATCGCAGTGAACTCTTTGCTTTTCTTTCTTAGTAACCGGCTGAGTTTTCACCCCGCTGTTCTTTTCCTTCAACATCTGGCTTATAAGTTCATTACGTTCTTTTTGTATCTCATCCCTCATTTTATTGTCACGATCTACATCAAAGTAAATAACTCCTTCCACCATGGTTTTCTCGGGTTTAGCGTAGATGGAAAGTGGATGATTGTTCCAAAGAACAAGATCGGCCTGTTTTCCAGTTTTTATGCTTCCAACAAAATTATCAATATGCAGAAGTTTTGCAGGATTGATGGTTACCATTTTCCATGCATCTTCTTCACTCATTCCGCCATACTTCACACTTTTCGCTGCTTCCTGGTTCAGTCTGCGGCTCATTTCAGGATCATCACTATTAATTGCTACAGTAATTCCCACATCATTCATAATTGATGCGTTATAAGGGATGGCATCGTTAACTTCATATTTATATGCCCACCAGTCAGAGAAAGTAGAAGCTCCAACCCCATGTTCTTTCATTTTATCAGCTACTTTATAACCTTCAAGAATATGAGTAAAAGTGTTGATTTTGAAATCGAATTGCTCGGCAACTTTCATGAGCATATTGATCTCACTTTGAATATAGGAGTGCGAAGTAACAAAACGTTCACCATTTAAGATCTCAACGAGTGTTTCCATTTCAAGATCTTTTCTAAAGTCCTCGGCACCGCTTTTCTTTCTCGTTTCATATGCTTTTGCACGACTAAAATAGTCAACGAAAACCTGCTCCACACCCATACGGGTTTGAGGAAAACGATTTCCACTCCAGTTAGACTGCTTTACATTTTCACCAAGCGCAAATTTGATAAATGGAGCTGCCTCTTCAAAAACCATATTTTCAGCAGATTCCCCCCATTTTAATTTCAGGATAGCCGACTGACCGCCAATAGGATTTGCGGAACCATGCAAAAGCTGAATGGTAGTTACTCCTCCTGCCAGGTTTCTGTAAATATTAATATCTGTAGGATCTACAACATCTTTCATCCTAACTTCCGCAGAAGAATTATGTCCGGCTTCGTTAATATCTGACGCTGCAATATGAGAGTGCTCATCTACTATTCCTGCAGTAAGATGTTTTCCTGTAGCATCGATCACTTTTGCTCCGCTGGCATTTAGACCTTCTCCTATTTTCACGATCTCACCATTCTTAACCAGAACGTCGGTATTTTTTAGAACACCAGTTTCTTCACTGGTCCATACGGTGGCATTTTTGAATAAAATATTTTCCTGTTTTGGCTTTTCAGCAAAACCATAGGCGATATTAGGATAGGTAACCGGGATTACATCATGTGTTTTTGGTTCTTTTTTATCCTCGTCTTTCTTATCATCTTTCTTTGAAGCCGATTTTCTGGAAGCTTGAAAACTGCTTTCCGTCCCGTTGGCCAGGATTGCTTTTCCACTAATCTCATTTGTTTTCTCAGGAACCTTTGCTACCAATCTTATGAAATCAGTTTTGGTAGTGTCTGGAGAAGAAAGTAGAAGATTCATCCAGTTATCTTCAAAGTTTAGCTTGGAGCCTATTTTCGATTCTCCAAGTTTTACATCAGCTTTTGGTTTTGAAGCCTCTCCCTTAATTTTTAGATCATAGGTTTTACCATTTACTTTAAGATCGTAATTACCGGTAATATCGGTAACATCTATGCTGGATAACACCTTTTTTTCTCCCTGGATCCAGTTTTCGTAAAGTGTGGTTTCTTCATCAAAATAGTCTCCAGAAGTAATTAAAAAGTTTGCCCAGGCACCTTCTTTTATAACTCCTATTTTTCCTGATTGTCCTATGGTTTGAGCAGGAACAGTAGTTAAAGCAGCCAATGCCGCTTCTTTGGTAAGCCCATAATCTATCGCCTTTAATAGATTGTTTTTGAAATCTTTTTCAGCGTCAATGTCATGGGTGGTAATAGTGAAAGGAACATTCTTTTCTTCCAGCATTTTTAGATTAGAAGGAGCCTGGTTCCATTCTCTCATTTCTTTAAGACTCAGGTGTTTTGTCAAATATGGATCTTCTACATCGTAAGCTTCAGGAAACTTTAAAGGAACTATATAAGTAGCATTAGATCCTTTTACTTTATCAAGTCTCTGGTACTCGTTCCCGCTTCCCAGGATCACATATTGAATTCCGAATTCATCGCCAACCTTATCAGCTCTGAACTCATTTAAAAGGTTATCTGTTCCAAAGATCTGAACCAGGTTCTTATTTCTATTTAAAGCTTCCAGTGCAAGATCTTTGTTTTTCGCGTTTCCGTTTGCATACCAGTCGGCATCCAAATACACCTGTCTTAGCAAAGCTGTGGTTCCCATAATGGAGGTAGGATACGACTGTCTTGAAAGAACACTTTTATCGAAAGAAAGGTATTGGCCAGATCTTTCATTGATAATTCGTTCTCCTTCACTAACTTCAGGAGTAAGAGCTACCAGCATTCCATTTCCTCTAATGATCCCATCAGGAATATGCGTGTTTACTACTCCAAAACCTGCTTTGTGAAATTTTTCAGCTTCCTTTGAATCGAATTTGAAATGGGAAATAGCATCGGTGTCAGGTCTAATATGATCGTTCCAGTAATAACCTTCCCGAATAGCATCATATTGGGGCATACCGTGCCCTTCAATTTTTTTAGGTTTTTCAATTCCGAAGCTGGTATAGAGATCAATAAAGGAAGGGTATACTTCTTTCCCTTTAAGATCAACAACGATGCTGTTTTCAGGAATATTGATCGATTTCCCTACGGCCGTTATTTTCCCTTCTTTAAATGCAAACATCCCATTCTCGATGACGGTCTTCGGGTCAACATGGATTTTTGCGTTTTTAAAAACTGTGTAGTTGGTGTTTCTGGTTTTTACGCCATCATTCTTTGGAAAGTATTCCTGAGCATGCGTGGTGCAAATGCCAAGGAATAATCCCAGGATCAGTAACTTTAATTTCATAAAAGGTCGGTGGTTTTAAGTAAAATTGATTCGCTCAAAATTTAAAGAGCATTAAAGTAATAAAATTTGAATAATCTCCGGTCTTTGTTAAAGGGCATTTCTGGAATCATCGAAATAATTTACCAATAGAGCAACAACATAACTATAACTTTTCATACCATCTGCCTGATTGTTAACAATCAGATAGCGATTGTAAGTCGCTTTAAAAATAGGTTCGAAAGGATTGGTATGTTTTCGCCAGAACTCATCAACTTCTCTATAATTGGCGATAATTCCCGGTTTTATTGTTTCTATGAGTTCTTCAGCCTTTTCCGGATCCCTGCGATAAAGTTCGCTAAGGCAATAACTCAAAGCGAAGGTGTAGCCTGAATACCTGAAGTGCGTATTGGGGTGATTCATCGTAACGAGACAGGCTATGAAATTAGCTTCATTCTCCTTGGCAAAACCTAATTGATGTCCAACTTCATGACTGGCGGTGGTCGGGATTTTATAGGGTACAATGATCGTGTTTACCTGGGCTTCGTTGGTTAATGGATTCAGATAACCATTAAAACCCATGTAGGTGAGCGGCAGGCTATAAAGGGAGCGTTTAAGAGCCTCGCCATTATAGGCTAGTTCCGGGAAATCTTTTTGAATATTTTCGTAACCTTCCAGAGTTATATCAAATAATTTATTCTTGGAATAATCGAATTCGATTTTTGCAGAATCGTTTGTCGCCAGTGTTGAGTGAATATCATTGGATCTGTCTATCAATGTTTCAGTAAGCTTTATAAGCTTTTCGGTGGTGTATTCATTTTCGATATCTAAACTTTCGTGTAGTGGGAGGCGATAATAGTTGAAACCCCAAAAGAGATGGAAACAAAAATAGATGACCGATAAAGTTGCGAATGCATCCGGGATCCAAAGCTTAGGATTTCTGAATTTTTGAGAGATCCTTCTAGCTAGCCAGATGATAATTAAAAGTACCAGGGCGGCATAGAGGAAATCTCCAAGGGAAAAAGGCACGAATCCCAGGCTGAATCTCATTATTTTTGAAATAATAGGATATAAACCCCGGGAATAGTATTGCTCTACAAATTGAGAATGACCGGATAAAATTTTGATGCCAATTATCTGAACCGGAAACAGAATAGCAAGTAGGAGGACAGATTTTCTCTTCACGGTTTAAAAATACAAATATTCCACAGGCCTCAAATTTTAGAAGTCGGTAAAATCGAATATCTTTGTGAAGATACCAAAAATTACATCAATGAATGAAGAAATAAGAGAGCTGGAACCCAAAGTTCTATGGAACAAATTTGCCGATTTGAATGCTGTTCCCAGACCCTCAAAGAAAGAAGAAAGAGTTATAGAATTCATTAAGAATTTCGGAAACAATCTAAACCTGCGTACCGAAGTTGATGAGGTTGGAAATGTAGTGATCTACAAGCCTGCTTCCAAAGGAATGGAAAACAGGAAAAAGATCGTACTCCAGGCTCACCTGGATATGGTCCACCAAAAAAATAACGATACCGATTTCGATTTTGATTCTCAGGGAATTGATATGTATGTAGATGGAGATTGGGTTCGTGCAAAAGGAACCACTCTGGGAGCCGATAACGGTCTTGGTGTTGCCACCATGATGGCAATTTTAGAAAGCGATTCTATAGCTCATCCTGCAATCGAGGCTTTATTTACAATAGACGAAGAAACCGGAATGACAGGGGCTAAAGGTTTAAGTCCTGAGCTTCTGGAAGGTGATATTTTGCTGAATCTGGATACTGAAGAAGATGATGAAATAGGAATAGGTTGTGCCGGTGGTGTAGATATCACGGCCACCAAAAAGTATGAGCTGGAAAAAATGCCCGATACGTACCGTTCTTACAGGATCTCTGTTAATGGTTTAATGGGAGGTCATTCAGGAATGGATATTATTAAGGGGCTTGGGAACGCAAATAAATTGATGAATAGACTGCTCATTAATACTTCTGAACCATTTAAATTACGAGTTTCTGAAATTAATGGTGGCGGACTAAGGAACGCTATCCCTCGTGAAAGTGAAGCTGTCGTTGCCTTGCCAGATACTGAAGAAGAAAGTTTTAAAGATGAATTTGAAACCCGGGCGAAGAATATCAAAGCTGAATTTGCCTCTCTTGAGCCAAATCTTAAAATAGATCTCCAGAAGATCTCCTCCCAGGAAGAGGTAATGGATCTAAAATCTCAGCGAGAATTGCTTCTTGCTCTGGCAGGAGCTCATAATGGTGTTTATAGAATGAGCCCTGAGATAGAAGATTTGGTAGAAGCTTCTAATAATATTGCAAATGTAACAGTTAAGGATGGAGAAGTTCATATTAAGTGTCTTACCAGAAGTTCTGTTGAATCCAGTAAGGATGATCTTGCAGGTTCGCTGAAGTCTGTTTTTGAACTTGCCGGTTTTGAGGTGAAACTTTCGGGGGAATATCCGGGATGGGCGCCAAACAGTGATTCTGCAATATTGAAGACTTTGGATAAGATCTATCAGGAAATGTATGGTGAAAAAGCCGATATCGCTGCCTGCCATGCAGGATTAGAATGTGGAATAATAGGAAGTCATTATCCAAATATGGATATGATCTCTTTTGGACCAACTATTAGAGGAGCTCACTCTCCAGATGAAAGAGCGAGTGTAAGTTCAGCTCAGAAATACTGGAAGTTTTTACTGGAAGTTTTAAAGAATATTCCAGAAAACTAAATTCAGATATTGCATAAAAAAAGCCCCATGCTCGAGCATGGGGCTTTTTAATTATCTATATTTTGAACTTATTTAGCGTTCGCCATTCCAGTTAATTTAATTCTGAAAATTAAATCTGTATTAGGAGGGATCACTCCACCAGCTCCTCTTTCTCCATAACCTAAATGGCTTGGGATCCAGATCACGGCTTCATCACCAATACTCATTTGCTGAATTCCTTCTTTGAATCCTGGAATCATTGGAGCATCAGGACCATAAACCATTGGCATCGGGCCGTAACCACCCTGGGCTGCTCTTTGCTCATTAAAAATGCCCGTTTCTTTGGCAAAATCTTCTTTGTTGGTGTCGAAAATAGTTCCGTCAGCAAAATAGCCTTCATAAACTACATTTACTTTTTGACCATTTTTAGGTTTTTCACCTTCGCCTTTATTTTCGAAATATATCTTAAGTCCGCTTTCAAGTGAATCTGCTTTAGGTTCAAGAGCTTCAAATTCCTGGGCTTTTTTAGCGGCCATTTCTTTCATTTTTTTAGCCTCGGCTTCTTTTTCTGCTTCAACCTCTCCTAATTCGCTTTCGAATACTTTTGGAGCATCAAAATTTTTAGCAGCGCTTCCTTTTCTAATGATATTAACCTCGTTCATCACGACATCTTTAACCGGACGATCGCGCGGACCTGTTTCAGTTTTACCAATAGAATCTACCACATCCTGACCTTTTACAATTTTTCCGAAAACAGTATGTTTCCCGTCTAATTGTTCAACCGGAGCAAGGGTGATAAAGAATTGACTTCCGTTGGTTCCCGGGCCGGCATTGGCCATAGAAAGGATTCCTTTGGCATCATGACTTAAAGAATCTGCGAATTCATCAGGGAATTTATAACCTGGGCCACCGCTTCCGGTTCCTGTAGGATCTCCTCCCTGAATCATAAATCCATCAATAACGCGGTGGAAGATCAATCCGTCGTAATATTTTTTGTCTTTATAGGTACTGTCGGCCATTTTGCTGTTTCCTTCTGCAAGAGAAACGAAATTAGCCACAGTCATTGGAGTTTCTTCAAAATAAAGTTCAGCGACTATTGGTCCCATTGACGTATTGAATTCAGCATACATGCCGTCTTCCAATTCTGGGTATTCCTCGTTGCATGAGAATAGGCTCATGGCTAGTGTAAGTAGTAAAAAAATGCTTTTTGTTTTCATTTGTAAATATTGATTTGTTGTTGGTAAAATGCACTTCGCCCATCATCATTTCGGTTAATTACCGAAAAACTTATGGCTTATGTCATTCTTAATTATTGGTTTCGTTATTTGATTCTTCTTTTATAGTATGCAAAGTTACTTTTGCCAGGATTGGAACATTACTTCCAATTTTATTTTTATCGCCGTAATAACCGAAAGCTTTATGAGATGGGAAAAGAAAAGTTACAGTTTCTCCTTCTTTCATCAGTTTTAAGCCCTGTCTTAAACCGGTAAATAATTTTTCTCTGTCCATGGCATATTCACGAGTAGGTTTTTCTCCTTCCGCATAAATAGGCTCTCCTTCAATATTTGAAATGGAATAGTCGAAAACTACCACGTCCCCGAACTCCGGCGTTTTAGTGTTTAAACTGTCAGTAGACTTCGTGTTATAATAATACCAGAATCCGTCCGTAGAAGTCAGATATTCGGTATCGGTATTTTTCCCCATTACCTGCTTTATATGATCCTCCTCTTTAGCGATCATCTCTCTGTTGAGTTCAACCGACTCATCAATATAGGAGCCGCTGTTCTGAGATACAGGGTATCTGGCTTCAGGAGATTTGCAGGCCACTATGAATAATAATAAAAACGCAATCCGGGCTATTCTCATATCTCTAATTGTTCTTTATATTCAGGTAATATTTTGTTGAACTTAACTATAGTATCATTCAGGGAAATATCGCTTTTTCCTCCAGCTGCATTTATATGGCCACCGCCTTCGAAATGTGCTCTGGCGAATTTATTAACATCAAAGTCTCCTTTAGACCTAAAAGACATTTTAATAAGGGTTTCATTCGCTTTTTCAATGAAAATTACCGCGAAAATTATTCCCTCCAAAGAAAGTCCGTAATTCACGAAACCTTCTGTGTCTCCTTTTTGGAAGTTATGCCTATCCAGTTCCTCCTGTGATAAACTAATATAAGCCGTTCTTAATTGTTTGTTTACTTTTAAATTCTGAAGTGCGGTTCCCAGCAACTGCAGTTTGTTTTCAGAATTGGTATCAAAAATATTATTGTGAATTTGCGCATTATCTGCTCCCTTGTCTATAAGGTCTGCAATAACCCGGTGAGTATCGCTTGAAGTTGACCTAAACCTAAAGGAGCCTGTATCGGTCATGATACCAGCATATAAACAGGTAGCGATCTCTGGAGTGATCTTTTTACTGTATCTAAGCTTATCAATAAACTTGTAGACCATTTCGCAGGTAGAGCTCATCGTGGAATCGCTATAGGTATAATGAGCATAATCTGAAGGTTCCTGATGATGATCTATCATAACAAAAACCGCATCTGAAGCAACAAGCGATTCCTGCATGCCGCCACATCTGGAGAGATGGTTGAAATCCAGCGTGAAAACAATTTGTGCTTCTTTAATTAGACTATCTGCCCGCTCTTTTTCAGTTTCATAAATAATAACCTCGTCGTTTCCGGGAAGCCATTTTAAAAAGTGAGGGTAATCATTTGGAGCTATAACATGAGCGTTATGACCTTTATCCCTGAGGAAATGCATTAATCCAAGAGTAGAGCCTATTGCGTCTCCATCGGGTCCTTTATGGGGTACTATAACTATATTATCAGCTTTGGCCAGTTCAGCCGTGATCTCAAGTATTCTGGTATCTATCATAATCGGGGCTAAATATACAATTTAATAATACTTCAGAAATAATGGAAGCTTTAAATTTGTATTGCTAAAAACCAACTAATGAAAATAACTTTAAAGTTTCTGCCTGTATTTTTTCTACTGATTTCCTGCGGAAGTTCTTCCAGGATCAATTCTGAAAAAGACGCTGATTTTGTAGTCGCCTTCGGAAGCTGTAACCGGGAAGATGAACCGCAGCCTTTATGGAAGGATATTCTTAAAAACGATCCGGATGTATTTTTATGGGGAGGTGATAATATTTATTCAGATACCGATAATGCCGAAAAGATGAAGGCTGATTATGCAGCTCAAAAGCAAAATAAGGATTATCAGAAAATATTAGATAAAATGACGGTTTTAGGTACCTGGGATGATCATGACTACGGCCTGAATGATGGCGGAAAAGAATGGGATTTTAAAGAAGAAAGTCAGCAGTTGTTTCTGGATTTTATGAATGTTCCCGAAAATAGTAAAAGAAGGAGCAGGGAAGGGGTTTATCATGCTGAGATATTTAATACTTCCAAAGGTAGTATTAAGGTGATCCTTCTAGATACGAGATATTTTCGCGATAATTTAAAGGAAAACATCGATCCAGATAAAAGATATGGCCCTTCAGAAGGGACTATTCTCGGGACAGAGCAATGGGCCTGGCTGGAAGACGAATTAAGAAGCAGTGAAGCAGATTTTAATATAATACTCTCGAGCATCCAGGTGCTTTCTGCCGAACATGGTTTTGAAACCTGGGGGAATTTCCCTTCTGAAGTGGAAAAGCTAAAAAATCTTATTGTTACTTCCGAAGCAAAAAATGTGATCCTTTTAAGTGGCGACCGTCATATTTCAGAATTTTCGGTAACCAAAGTAGAGGGGCTTCAATATCCTTTGATAGATTTTACTTCCAGCGGACTTACCCATACCTATGAGGAATTTAGCGGAGAGCCCAATCAATATCGTGTTGGGGAAGTGGTTAAAGATAAAAGTTTCGGCCTTTTAAAATTCAATTTTGAGACCGGTACCGTACTCATGGAAATGAGAGGAGAGAACAACGAACTGCAGCAGAATTATGAGGTTAAATTTCAGTAGCTTAACATAAAAGCTTAAAGCACTTGTATATGGAGAGGAATTATTTATTTTTGCACCAAATTTAAAAACCATACAATGGCAGATAATAGAACATTCACCATGATTAAGCCAGATGCAGTAGAGAACGGGCATATTGGTGGAATACTAGACCAGATCACCGCTTCAGGATTTAGAATTGTAGCGATGAAGCTTACACAAATGACTCAGAGAGATGCTGAGACTTTTTATGCAGTGCATAAAGAGCGTCCATTTTTCGGAGAGTTAGTTGAATTCATGACACGTGGTCCTATCGTTGCGGCTATTCTTGAAAAAGACAACGCGGTAGAAGATTTCAGAACTCTTATCGGAGCTACAAACCCGGAAGATGCTGCTGAAGGAACTATCAGAAAAAAATACGCTACCAGTATTGGAGAAAATGCTGTTCACGGAAGTGATAGCGATGAAAATGCACAAATTGAAGGTGCTTTCCATTTTGCAGGTAGAGAGATGTTCTAAGAGAACCATTTCAGAATAATAAAAAAACCGGACTCTACAAGTCCGGTTTTTTTATGCTTTTTTCTTTGGTATTTTTTTTAAAAGATGCTGAAACAAGTTCAGCATGACGAAGAATTCTGGAGCAGAACGTCACCCTGAACTTGTTTCAGGGTCTCCAGTTTCTTATTTTATAAGAGGTTCTTTTCGGAATATCGATTTTAGCTGGGTTCTGGTCCCATCTTCGGTTTTACTAAGTCTAGGGCAGAGTAAGATGGTGAAGACACCAGAGATTATCAGTTTATAAAGATGCTCCATTTCTGGAAACAAATAATCAAGTAAATATTGGCTGCCAATAAAAAGGATGAAAAAAGTTATAAAATAGAGTATAAAAATTTTTATGGTATGTTTCATTTCAAATTTACTTTAAGTCAGAAGTTTTATCTCAAAACAAGTTTTGAAATAATTTCCTTACCCATTTCTTCGTTTAGATTCCTGATGATCTTTTCCTTGCCATAACTTAATTCCTCCCGCAGAACCGAAGAACTTAGCTGAACATACAACGTATCCTTTTTCAGTAATAAATTGGTGGTGTATTTTTCAATGGCGGGGCCCATCTGGCTATTCCATACATCTCTTACTTTCACCTGGTTAAGGCCCTTGGTGTCTAGTTTGTTCTCATCTACGAAACTCTTGAGAAGGTCACCCAGTTTCATTTCTTCATTCTTGCGTCGCTTCTTCATCTTGGCTTAGTAAAGGTTCATATTTTTGGTAGTAATATTTCTTTTTATCCCGGTTTATCACCACGAGTTTATCTTCTGTAGCTTCCAGAACTCTTTCTTCCCATTTATCATAGGGGGTGGAATAGTAAAGAATAAGCTCTCCATTTTCAATTCTGGCGGTAATATCTTCAGCATCTTTGGAGACTTCAATAAAACTGCCATCCATTTTAGGTTGCATCTTTTTTCTGATTCCTATTGAATCCTCCATCTTAATATAATCTACATACTGGCTTAGATTATATTCAACAACCGAGTCATTTTTAACTTCAACTTTATCGATCTGCCAGTAACCGTTGAGGTTTTTTAGCTGTTCTTTGGGATCACTTTGATTGCACGAGATCAAGGTGAAAATTGAAAATAGTAGTATAAGTCTTTTCAAAGTTTGAAGATTTTATAAGATTGATTACTGCTTTTAACTACACTTTCGGTTCTTTCCGCATGGGTGTCGCTCAAGAAAATCTGTCCGAGTTCATTGGTGGAAACCAACGAAACGATATGTGCAACCCTGTTCTCATCAAGTTTGTCGAAAATATCATCCAAAAGCAGAATAGGGGTCGCGTTGTTGATTTTTTTAATAAAATCGAACTGCGCTAGTTTTAAAGCGATTAAAAACGATTTTTGTTGTCCCTGGGAACCGAATTTTTTAATCGGATGGCCTTCGATCTCAAAATTAAGGTCATCTTTATGCGTTCCTACAGAAGTGTATTGCAGGGCCATGTCCTTTTGAAGATTTTCTTCCAGAAGACTGGAAAGTGAAGCATCGAATAGCTGACTTTTATAGTTTATATGAACTTCCTCCTTATTATTAGTGATATCAGAATACCTTTTGTTGAAAATTGGAATAAACTCTTTTAGGAATACCTTTCCTTTTTTCGAAAAGATCCTGGCCAAGACTGCTCATTTGAAGGTTATACACTTCCAGCGTATCTCTTTCAAAAGTGTTGTTGGCCGCAAAATATTTCAAAAGTGAATTTCGCTGGGAAACCAGTTTTGTGTACTGCAGTAATTTATTAAGATATACCTGGTCACTTTGCGAGATGACCCCGTCTATAAATTTTCTTCGGGTTTCAGATCCTTCTATAATGAGGTCTCTGTCTGCCGGGGAAATAATTACCGTGGGGATAAAACCAATATGATCACTTACTTTTTCGTAAATCTTGTTGTTCCTCTTGATGATCTTTTTCTGACCTTTCTTAGCGCTAACGAGAATCTTCTCTGATTTCTC
Organism: uncultured Flavobacteriaceae bacterium; assembly: GCA_963779835.1. Taxonomy (GTDB): domain Bacteria; phylum Bacteroidota; class Bacteroidia; order Flavobacteriales; family Flavobacteriaceae; genus Christiangramia. The sequence goes on along the minus strand of CAVZZT010000001.1, from coordinate 52,579 downwards.
GTTCTTTAAAAAGTCACCTTCTACCACAAAAAAATCAGAATCATGATTAATATTTTGAGAAGTAATTGGGTTAAAGTAACTTTTCCCAAAAGAGAGAAGGTAAATACTGTCCAGAACGTTGGTTTTTCCTACGCCATTATTTCCAACCAGGCAGTTAATCTTGCTGTCGAAATCAAATTCAGCCGTCTTAAGATTCTTGTAATTAAGGAGGCTTAGATTTTTTAGATGCATAAAACGCTGTATTTCAGCTGGAAATTATTAATTGGGCTATACTGGCTTTGAGTTGCAAAAGGACCCGAAATTATTCAAAAAATACAAATATTTTATCTTTTAATTTTCACAAAAAATTATATTTTTGCCACGCATTAAAAATTTTTTATGGCAACATATAAGAAAAGAGGTCACAAGCCTTCCAACAAGGAAGAACGAGTAAAATCGGCAGAAGAGGAATCTACCACTGCAGAAGTTTTTAACACTTTAGATGAAAGTGCCAGTAGAACTGAAACATGGGTAGCCGATAACCAGAAATATATTTACATTATTGTTGGAGTTGCTATTGTTGCTGTTTTAGGATATTTAGGGTACAACCGTTTTATCCTTGAGCCAAAGCAAAATGAGGCTGCCAATGAGATGTCACAAGCTCAAAATTATATGGCTTCAGCCTTAAGGTCTAACGGGACTCAAAGTGATTCGCTTTATAATCTTGCCTTGAATGGTGGTGAAGGGAAATATGGTTTCCTGGATATTATAGATAATTACGGTGGAACCGATGCTGCAAATTTGGCTCATTACAATGCTGGTTTTGCGTATCTTAGAACTGGAAAATATCAGGAGGCAATAGAGCAGCTTGAAGATTTTGAAAGTGACGATGAAATACTTTCGGCGCTTGCAACCGGAGGAATAGGAGATGCATTTTTACAATTAGAGCAGCCTGAAGAAGCTTTAGGTTACTATGAGAAAGCTGCTGAAATGAGGGCTAATTCTTTTACAGCTCCCAGATTCTTATTAAAAGCTGCGATTACCGCAATAAAAGTTGGAGATGCAGAGGCGGCTGAAGAATATCTACTTCAAATAGAAGATGAGTATTCTGAGGCTCCAGAGGCTGATAAGGTGGCGATATACCTTGGGCAGGCTCGCGCTATGAAAAATTAAATTATGGCTACAGAAGGTAATAACCTTTCACAATACGATAAAAATACAATCCCAAACGCGAAAGATTTTCGGTTTGGGATTGTTGTTTCTGAATGGAACGAGGAGATCACAGAAGGACTTTTTCAAGGGGCTTTCGACGCCTGGCTAGAGAATAATGTTCAGAAGGAGAATATCGTAAGATGGAATGTTCCAGGTAGTTTTGAGCTTATCTATGCCTGCAAAAAAATGCAGGAAAGTTTTGAAATGCTAGACGCTATCATCGCTGTTGGCAGTGTGATCCAGGGAGAAACCAAGCATTTCGACTTTGTTTGCGAAGGGGTGACTCAGGGAATCAAAGATCTGAATATCCAAAAGGATATTCCGGTGATCTTCTGTGTACTTACCGATAATAATATCGAGCAGTCCAGAGCTCGAAGTGGTGGAAAACATGGAAATAAAGGAACAGAAGCAGCTATTGCAGCCATTAAAATGGCGCAGTTGAGAAAGGACGCTAAATTCTACAAAGGCTAAGAGCAGTCGAAATACCGGTTTAAAAACGGCATTGTTATTGCTTTCTTTATTAATACCTTCTTGCTTCGGATTTCTGAAGCATTTTGAGTAAATTTGAATCAGCAAACAATCCACTATTTTGAAAATCAATTTTAACAAAATCAGGAAAAACACGAGGTATAACTATACCCCTCGCTATTATAAGGGAAAGGATACCGGGAATATCTATGATTTTGATAATAAATTTAACAAATATAGAGAAGCCACGAATGCTATAGATTTTGGTTCTCATTGGGCAGAGGCACGTGAAGGTAGCCGCACCAGGGGAAATAGAAGCATTAATAAACGCGTGGTTTATATAATTATCATCTTACTTTTTATTTGTCTGTGGATATTAGATTTTGATTTGTCCATTTTCTCGAATCCCCGTTAAATGAGTAACGTAATTCAATTGTTGCCCGATCATGTTGCCAACCAGATCGCTGCGGGTGAAGTGGTGCAACGTCCGGCTTCTGTAATAAAAGAACTTCTCGAAAATTCAATAGACGCCAAAGCAAGCCGCATCCAGGTGATCATAAAGGATGCTGGAAAAACGCTGGTTCAGGTAATCGACGATGGTATGGGTATGAATATTACCGATGCCCGGATGAGCTTTGAAAGGCATGCAACTTCAAAAATAAAATTGGCCGATGATCTTTTTTCTCTGAAAACAAAAGGTTTTCGTGGTGAAGCTTTAGCTTCAATTGCCGCTATTGCTCATGTAGAGCTGAAAACTAAAACCGATGAGGATGAAGTGGGCACCTGTATTAAGGTGGAAGGAAGTGAGGTGGTTTCACAGGATGCCTGTGTAACTCCTGTAGGAACTTCCATAAGTGTAAAAAATCTTTTCTACAATATTCCTGCCAGACGAAATTTCCTGAAATCTGATAATGTTGAAACCCGTCATATTATCGATGAATTTCAACGTGTGGCCTTTGCGCATCCGGATATCAGTTTTTCTCTAATGCATAACGGAAATGAGCTTTTTCAGCTTCCTATTGCAAATTTCAGACAGCGAATTACGAATATTTTAGGAGGGAAGACCAACGAGAAACTGGTGCCTGTAGAAGAGGATACTGAAATTGTAAAGGTCTCTGGATTTGTTGGTAAGCCTGAATTTGCTAAAAAAAGCAGGGGAGAGCAGTTCTTTTTTGTGAATAATAGATTTATTAAAAGTCCGTATCTGAACCATGCTGTGGTAGCTTCTTTCGAAGGTTTATTGAAGGAAAAGAGTTATCCGAGTTACTTTTTATATCTGGAGGTAGACCCTAAATCTATCGATATCAATATTCATCCAACCAAAACAGAGATCAAGTTCGACGACGAACATGCGCTCTATGCGATTTTAAAAAGTTCTATCAAACATAGTTTAGGCCAATTCAATGTAGCGCCAATGTTGGATTTTGAAAGAGATTCAGAACTGGATACTCCCTATGATTATAAAAATAAAGATGCAGATGTACCGCAAGTAGAGGTGGACCGTAATTTCAATCCATTTCAAACCGAAAATAATTTTAAGGCCCAGTACGCTGGAGGCGGAAATTATAGAAAGGAAAAACCTGCGGAATGGGAAAGTCTTTATTCCGGTATGCAGTCTGAAACTGAAACGGATGTTGATATAAAACAGATTGAATTTGAAAGTGAAGAAGTAACCGGAAACCTTTTTGGTGCACAAGAAGAACAAACCGAAAAGTCTACTTTTCAGCTTCAGAAGAAATATATTGTTTCCACATTAAAAAGCGGGATTCTTGTAATAGATCAGCATAGAGCTCATACTCGTGTTTTATATGAGGAACTTTTGAAAAACATAACCGTCTCATCTGCAGTTAGTCAGCAATTGTTATTTCCATTAAGACTTCAGTTTAATCATCACGAAGTTGAAATGCTGAAAGAAATCAAAGAATCCATAGAACAAACAGGATTTATATTTTCTGAAATCAAGAAAGATGAAGTAGAGATCAGTGGAATTCCAACTTTAATTTCAGAGAGCGAAGTGGAAATTTTACTGGAACAGCTGCTTGCCGATTTTGAAAAAGATGTACCTGATAATGGTTTTTCCCAAACAGATTTACTGGCTAAATCTCTTGCGAATTCCATGGCAGTGCGTTCAGGAACTTTACTTAATTCTGCTGAACAACAACATATTGTAAACCGATTATTTGCCTGTAAAGAGCCGGCACTTAGTCCTTTTAATAAAACAGTGTTCACCACCTTATCGGTAGATGAACTTGATAAAAAATTTGCCTGATGGGAAGAATGACAGAAACCGTTAAGGTCCTCCTGATTATTAATGTGATATTTTTTATTGGTAGCCAGTTAATTGGCGATGTCGCATATGAATATTTTGCCTTGTGGTTCATAAAGAATCCTAATTTTCAGTTCTGGCAGCCTGTTACTCATATGTTCATGCATGGTGGTTTTATGCATATACTATTTAATATGTATGCGCTATGGGCCTTTGGGAGTCCGATTGAGCAGATGCTTGGAAAGAAAAGATTTTTATTTTTCTATTTTTCAGCAGGTTTAGGAGCGGCACTTCTGCATACTTTAGTAAATTATTATGCCTATCAAAAAGGCTTTAATGGTTTGCTTGAGCTGGGATGGACTCCGCCTGAAATTATGCAATTTATTGAACAGGCCTATACTTCCAATAGATTTAGAATTCCTGAGGGAATGGATGAAGGAACTTTGCGTTCCATGTTGCAGGCTTTTTCTAATCCGGCTGTAGGAGCATCTGGAGCAATATATGGTATTCTGGTAGCGTTTGGAATGATGTTTCCAAATGTTGAATTATTTCTTCTATTTGTTCCTGTACCAATTAAAGCGAAGTATTTTATTCCCGGAATAATTGCCTTAGATTTGTTTTCAGGTTTTACCGGTTATTCATTATTTGGTGGATCCATAGCTCACTTCGCTCATGTTGGAGGTGCTCTGTTCGGCTTTATAATGATGTATTACTGGAAGAAGAATCAATTTGACAATAACCGCTGGTATTGATGAAATCATCAGATAAAATAAGATATAAGATCCAGACCGCTACGGTCACCGAAAAGCTCATTGCTATCAATGTGCTGGTCTTTATTTTGTTTTTTCTTTTAAGAACTATCGCATACCTTTTTCAACTGCCTTCTGATTTTCTCCTGGAATGGTTCGTTTTTCCAAAGGAGCCGATGGAATTTCTGATGAAGCCATGGTCTATTATCACTTACTCTTTCATGCATAGTGGGATATGGCATATTTTATCGAATATGCTTATTCTTTATTTTTCAGGTATCTATTTCCTGAATTATTTTTCCCCGAAGAGATTGCTGAATTATTATTTCCTCGGAGTAATTATTGGCGCCTTAGTCTATATGCTCAGCTACAATTTATTTCCGGCCTTTCAGGGAACCGGGAAATCTTATCTTATGGGAGCTTCGGCCGGTGTTATGGCGGTCTTAATTGGTATCGCATCGCACATTCCAAATATGAAGGTTCGGCTTATGCTTATTGGAAGCGTGAAATTCTGGTGGATAGCAGCATTCTTAGTAGTACTTGATGTGATTCAGATCCCGATGGGAAATGCAGGTGGGCATCTGGCTCATCTGGGCGGAGCAGCTCTTGGTTATCTTTATACAAATCAGCTTCAAAAAGGCAATGACATTGGCAAGTGGTTTGAGAATCTAATGGATTCCTTTGCATCTATTTTTAAACCGCGTGAGAGAAAGGCTAAAATGAAAACTGTACACAGAACAGGAAAAACTGCCAAAGCCCGTCCTAAGACATCTAAAAGCAATTTTAATAAGGATGATAAGCAAAAGCGAGTAGATGCTATTCTTGATAAGATTAGTAAGAGTGGTTACGAAAGCCTGAGTAAAGCTGAAAAGGACTTTTTATTCCAGGCTGGAAAAGAGGATTAGATGAAGAAACTGGGACTCTTTGATAAGTTTATATTCGTTCTTAATTCTCTTGCAGCAACAGCGCTGCTTTTTTCTTATTTATTACCTCATGTACCCCCAAAATCCTTTCCATTACTTTCGGTTTTGAGCCTGGGTGTTCCCGTGCTTATTATTCTAAATACGTTATTCCTTGTGTACTGGATCTTAAGGATGAAGAGACAGGTCTTACTTTCATTAATTGTGCTTTTATTGGGTTACAATTATGTAAATGCATTCGTAAGGTTTTCAGGAGCTGAAAAAGACGAAGAAAACACTTCTGATTTTTCTTTGATGAGCTACAATGTAAGAATGTTCAATGCTTACGAATGGTCGGATAGAAAAGATATTCCTGAAAAAATTACCGGGTTTATCAAGGAAAAAGCACCGGATATTCTTTGTGTACAGGAGCACTATATTGGAGCTGCAGAACTTTCTAAAATATATCCATACGAATATGTGAAACTAAAAGAGAAGAACGCTGAATTTGGCTCCGCAATATTCTCTAAATATCCTATAATCAATCAGGCTTCATTGGATTTTCCCCATGACGGAAACAATAATGCTATTTATACAGATATCGTGATCAATGAAAAAGACACTGTACGTATAGTTAATGTGCATTTTCAGTCGCTGAATATTAAACCCGGTATAGACGATCTTCAAAAGGAAGATTCTAAGAAATTGTTGGGGAGAATTGGTTATGGATTTTCCCTACAGCAGGAACAGGCAGAAATGCTAATGGAGGATTTGAAGAACTCTCCATACAGAACTATTATAGCTGGCGATTTCAATAATACCAGTTTCTCTTATATCTACAATCTCGTAAAGCAGGATGGTAGATTTAAAGACGCTTTTCTCGAAGCCGGGTCTGGTTTTGGAAAAAGTTTTAAGCTGAATTATTTTCCGCTTCGTATTGATTTTCTTTTGATAGAAGACGGAATGAAGATCAATGAATTCGAGAAATTTGAAATTGATTATTCAGATCATTATCCTGTTTCAACCAAGATCAGTCTATAATTCCTGAGATTCCAGATAATCGAGCGCGGCGTTACCTTCATTAAAAATAAGGTCCAGAATACACAAATTCGGCAAAAAGCCTTCTTTCTCTTCAAAAACCTGAGTGTAAGCAGTGTTTGTAAAACCTATATTTGATTTTGCATTTATCAGTTTACGAAAGTTTGTTTTATCCTCTGGCTCTAAAATGAACTCTTGGGTCTTGTTAACCTTCCAGTCTATTTGAAGGCAGTCTGCAACAAATTCCATGCACTGATAGTTGAAATCCATCAGGAATTTAAACTTCTTTTCATAAAGCGGATATAATTCGTCTTCATAAAATTCAAAAAATGGAGATGTTTGATAGGATGCTTTAAAAGCCCGCCAGTGCTGCGTTTGCCATTCAAAATCATTTTCAATCTGAACGTCCTTATATTTCTGATGTCCTTTAGGATTTAAACCTAAGGCAGAGCTATGCTTAATGGGAATGTTGAGTGTAAGTCTTCCGTTGGCATCATAGATATACATCCTGTTTCGGTAGGTCTGTTTTTGGTAATTATCCTCATTCTCAAAAATGACCTTTTCGGCATTCACGTGCGCCACCCATTGGCTTATAGGCCCGAAGTAGGAGGGATGTAATAGAACAGGTTTCATGAATACTAAGCTTCTTCTCTACGTTTTTTGAAATATCTCCATCCGAAAAAGATCACCAGGATAATTAGAAAATATGGTAAAAAGGAAGTGGGGTCGCCATCACCTTTAACGGTAGTAAAGACTCTTTCCCATCGTATCTTATCGAAACCACTGGCATTGGAATCCCAGCTTAACCAGATGAAAACAGGTTTCCCCACGATATGGTTGGCGGGAACATATCCCCAGGTTCGGCTGTCTTCGGAGTTATTCCTGTTATCACCCATCATCCAGTAGTAATCCTGTTTAAAAGTATAGCTGTCTATAGGCTGACCATTTAAAAGAACTTGAGTTCCGTTAAGGCGTAGCTTATTGTTAAGTCCAAATTCTGAACCTTCATAAGTTTCTATGATTTCTTTGTAGAAAGCCATGCTTTCCGGAGTGATATCTACGGTAACTCCTTTCTTCGGAATGTAGATTGGTCCAAAATTATCATTATTCCAGTTACGTTTTCCGTCATTTGGGAACAGGCTTGCGTTTTTAACTCCTGCGGAATCCACATATCTTCTTATCGAGGCTACATTTGGGTGATTTTTGAATCTTTCAAAACTTTCATCAGAAAGAGCCTGAATGAGGAACATGTTGTTATTCGGGTTATATGAATAGCCATCGGTGATATCATATAGCTTATATAAGCTTTGTGGGTTAAACGGCTGCCCTTTTGTTTGTCCAACATATGAGAATTGAGGTTTAGCCCTGTCTGGCAGCTCTATTTGCTTTCCGTCAATATGAACATATCCGTTAACTACAGAGAGTGAATCTCCGGGTAATCCAACCGCGCGTTTTACGTAATTCGATTTTTTATCAATCGGCTTTTTGAAATGTTTACCAGATCTGTCAAAGAACTTCCGAACCGTATCTACCGGCCAGTTAAACACCACAATATCGTTATGCTCTACGTTTTCAAAGCCAGGAAACCTTAAATATGGGATCTGTGGTTTGTTCAAATATGATTTTATTCCTAGAAAAGGAATGGTATCGTGAACCATCGGGAATGCTACCGCGGTTTCCGGTACTCTTGCTCCATAATGGAATTTACTTACAAATAGAAAGTCTCCAACCAGTAAAGTTTTTTCCAGAGAGGACGTGGGGATAGTAAAGGGCTGCATAAAATAAGTGTGAACAATAGTGGCAGCGATCACCGCAAATAAGATTGAACTAATCCACTCACCAGCTTCCGATCTTGGTTTAAGGTCACGGTCCACGATATACGCATCTTTAGTAGCGTAGTTCACATAATAAATATAGAATCCCAAAGTTAGGATCACTGCGAAGGTCTCTGCGGTAGAGTTACGTCCAAAACTTCTAATGGTTTCAACCCATATCACCGGAATAATAATAAGGTTAACAATAGGGATGAACATCAAAACAACCCACCACCATGGCCTGTTTATGATCTTCATTAAAACAACTGCATTATATACGGGTACTGCTGCTTCCCATGCTTTTCTACCAGCTCTTTGATAAAGTTTCCAGGTTCCCAGAAAATGAACTACCTGAACTAGCAGGAAGAATATAAACCATTCGGTAAATGTCATATTTTATAGTCTTTACAGTATAAGGCAGGTTTTGCCCTGAAATGTTACATTTTAATTTTTAAAAAGGTCAGATAGTACATCTTTCATTGTAAAGATGCCTGTTTTATCTTTTATATATTCAGCTGCTACCACGGCTCCAAGGGCGAAACCCTGTCTGGATTTAGCTGTATGAATAATTTCAATTTTATCTATTGGAGATTCATAAGTTACGTTGTGAGTTCCATGCACATCTTCAATTCGTTTAGCATGGATTGGGATCTCATCCTTCTCGGCATCATCCAGTTGCCAGCCTTTTAATCTCGAGTTCTTATCCAGGATCTGTTCTGCAAGACTTATGGCAGTTCCACTAGGGGCGTCAAGTTTCTGAACATGATGTATCTCTTCAATCTCCACGGAATAGTCTTCAAGTCCCTGCATCATTCCGGCTAACTTTTCATTCAGTTCAAAAAATACATTTACTCCAAGGCTAAAATTTGAAGCATAGATAAATGCTGAATTTTCTTTTTTGCAAATGCTTCTGGCTTTTTCGTATTGGTCCAGCCATCCTGTAGTTCCGCTAACTACCGGGATATTATTTTGGAAACAGGTTGTAATATTTTTAAAAGCTGCCTTTGGAATGCTGAAATCTATTGCAACGTCAACCTCTTTTTCTTTAAGGTCGTAATTTTCAATGTCGTCATTGATTTTTAATACAATTTCATGTCCGCGGTTTATGGCAATCTCTTCAATTGTCTTCCCCATTTTTCCGTAACCTAAAAGAGCGATTTTCATATTAAAAATTGAAATTTAAAGTAAGTCCGTAATTTGTTTTCCCTGATAGCGCATCGAAATCCAGGTTAGGTCTAAACGAAAGATCTTCATCTACGTTAAACTGTCGCAAATGCGCTTCAACATTGGCGTCGATGATATTAAGGATATAGACTCCAACAGTAACCATAATGGAAATTTCCTTATTTTTCTGATAAAATTCCTGGGCCCTGATCAGGCCATCGGTAGTAATCCTATCAGCAAACTCATCAGGTTTGCCGGAAATACGATTTTTGTATGCAGTCCTGTATTTATCGTATTGTTTGTCGTTTTCCAAATAAAAGTAAACTCCGGTGCCAATGCCGGCATAGGCTATGGGGATCTTCCAGTAACTTCCATTGTAAGCCTGTCCTAGTCCCGGTAATACTGCAGAATAGAAAGCAGCTTTTGACGGTGCCAGTGCATTGTAAGGCTCATAATCTTTTTCCTTTTGTTCTTTCTTGGAAATCTTTTCAGAAGCCGAGACTGCAAGTGAGTCCTGCTGTGCCGTACTTATCGAAGCGATAAACAGAAAAAGAAACAGAAAAAAATATGGATTATGCTTCACCCCGGATTAATTTTTTAAGCCTTTCGAAGTCTTCTTCGGAAGTAAATGGAATGGTTAGTTTTCCGCTACCTTTTTTAGTGACCTTTACATCAACTTTGGCACCAAGATATTCAGAGAATTCCTTGATTCCTTTCTTATAGGTTTTAGGAACAGTAGTCTTTTTAGCGGAAGAGGCAGCAGGCTTTCCTTCATTATTCAGGTCACGAACCAGTTGTTCCGTTTCCCGGACTGAAAGTGATTTCTCAAGGATCTTTTCATAAATATCCAGTTGCTTCTGCGTGTCATCGATATTGATCAATGCTCTTCCGTGCCCCATACTAAGGAAGCCGTCACGCATTCCTGTCTGGATAATAGGATCCAGTTTTAAAAGCCTCAAATAGTTAGCAATCGTCGAGCGATTTTTACCAATCCGCTCACTTAACTGCTCCTGGGTTAACTGGATTTCATCGATAAGTCGTTGGTACGACAATGCTATTTCAATAGGATCAAGATCCTGTCTCTGGATATTTTCAACCAGAGCCATTTCCAGGGATTCCTGGTCGTTTGCAATTCTTATATATGCAGGAACAGTGTTAAGCCCAACTAATTTTGAAGCTCTGTATCTTCTCTCACCAGATACCAGCTGATACTTGTCAAAATCAAGCTTTCTAACCGTTATAGGCTGAATAACACCTAATTCACGAATGGATGAGGCAAGTTCTTTTAAAGATTCTTCATTGAAACTAGTTCTTGGCTGAAATGGGTTTACCTCAATAGAAGACATTTCCAGTTCAACAATATGGCCAACAAGCTTGTCGGCATTTTTATCCTCAGCAGATTTTATATCGTTATCAGGATCCTTCAGTAGGGCTGAAAGTCCGCGTCCTAATGCTTGTTTTTTGGTAGCCTTAGCCATTTTTATTCGTTTTTCTTAATAATTTCATGTGCCAGACTTAGGTAATTGCTGGCTCCTTTGCTTGAAGCATCATAATTGATAATGCTTTCTCCGTAACTCGGGGCTTCACTTAAACGCACATTTCTCTGAATGATTGTTTCAAACACCATTTCATCAAAATGTTTCTTAACCTCTTCAACCACCTGGTTTGAAAGTCTTAACCTGGAATCATACATGGTTAATAAAAGACCTTCAATATCTAGTTTGTTATTATGAATCTTCTGTACACTCTTTATAGTGTTTAATAATTTTCCAAGTCCTTCCAGTGCGAAATACTCACATTGTATAGGAATAATGACCGAATCTGAAGCCGTAAGGGCGTTCAGCGTTAATAAACCTAATGAAGGCGCACAGTCTATAAGAATAAAATCATACAGATCACGTAGAGGTTCGATAGCTTTTTTGAGCATAGACTCTCTATTCTCCTGATCTACCAATTCAATTTCAATAGCAACAAGATCAATATGTGCAGGAATAATATCCAGGTTTGGAGAACTGGTCTTTAGTATAGCTTCTTCCGCTTTAATGGAGTGTTCAAGTAGCTGATAAGTGCCATTTTCTACCTCTTCAACATCTATTCCCAGGCCGGAAGTTGCATTAGCCTGAGGATCGGCGTCAATCAATAATATCTTTTTTTCCAGAACCCCCAGAGATGCTGCAAGGTTCACAGATGTTGTGGTTTTACCCACACCTCCCTTTTGGTTGGCAATAGCAATGATTTTACCCATTAAATGTGTCTGATTTTTGAAAGGTAAAAATACAATTTATTATAGGTTTAGAAAATGAAATTGTTAACAGCTTCTAAAGAAAAAACCGGATAAGTTCCTAGTAGAATCAGGACTTTATCCGGTCTTTGATATTTTCTTCCCGTTTTTTGTTGAAAACTGAAGCTTTGAGAAGCGCTATTTTCCCTTTTTCGACTTGATCATTTGCTCAAGCATATCCCACATTTCTTCTGGAACATCTTCCAGTAAATTGAATTGTCCGGCACCTTTTAACCATTCTCCGCCATCTATGGTAATCACTTCACCATTTACATACGCTGAAAAATCTGAAACTAAATAAGCGGCGAGGTTTGCCAATTCCTGGTGATCCCCCACACGTTTAAGCGGAACTTTCTTCGCCAGGTCAAATTTCTCCTTTAGATCTCCTGGTAATAGTCTGTCCCATGCACCTTTGGTAGGGAAGGGGCCCGGAGCTATCGCATTCGATCTGATCCCGTATTTAGCCCATTCAACCGCGAGAGATCTGGTCATTGCTAACACTCCTGCTTTAGCGGTAGCACTAGGTACCACATACGCTGAACCTGTCCAGGCGTAAGTGGTTACGATATTCAGAATTGTCTTGTTTTCTTCTTTCTTGTCTATCCAGTGTTTTCCGAGAGCCAGCGTACAGTTCTTACTTCCTTTAAGCACTATATCGATAATAGTATCAAAAGCGTTGGCACTTAATCTTTCGGTTGGAGAGATGAAATTTCCTGCCGCATTGTTTAATAGAATATCTACAGAGCCGAATTCAGCAACTACGGCATCACGCATAGCTTCTACCTGGTCATAATGTCTCACATCACACTGAACAGCGAAACACTTTCCGCCGGTTTCCTCTTCAAGTTCCTTTACTGTATTCTCAAGTTTTTCAATATTCCTGGAAGTAATGGCTACCTTAGCTCCCAGTTCCAGAAAATATTTGGTCATTGATTTTCCTAATCCGCTTCCTCCACCGGTAACGATGATATTTTTGCCTTCGAGCGCATCGTCCCGAAGCATTTTTTTCTTTAGATCCATAATTTCAGTATTCAGTATTCAGTATTCAGTATTCAGTTGGCAGTACTTAAAAATAGCTTACTGCTAACTGTGACTGTATACGTATGGTTAATTAGTCAATTAATATTTCTAACAATTGTATTGCGGCATCACTGATCTTGGTTCCGGGACCAAAAACTGCAACTGCACCGGCATCAAACAGGAATTGATAATCCTGCGAAGGAATAACTCCCCCTACGATCACCATAATATCTTCACGCCCAAGTTTTTTAAGTTCTTCAATTACTTGTGGAACCAGGGTTTTATGCCCGGCCGCTAAGGAAGAAACTCCTAAGATGTGAACATCATTTTCAACCGCCTGTTGCGCAGCTTCCGCCGGTGTCTGGAATAACGGACCAATATCCACGTCAAAACCAAGGTCGGCGTATCCTGTGGCGACTACTTTTGCACCACGATCGTGACCATCCTGGCCCATCTTCGCGACCATGATCCTTGGTCTGCGGCCATCCATTTCGGCAAACTTATCGGCCAGTTCCCTGGCTTTATTAAATGAACTATTATCTTTCATTTCTTTTGAATATACTCCGCTAAAGGATTGAATTTTCGCCTTGTATCTTCCGTATACATCTTCTAAAGCATCACTTATTTCACCCAGACTTGCTCTTTCCCTTGCCGCCTCTACAGCCAGGGCCAGTAAATTACCATTTTCTTCTTTAGCAGCTTTTCTCAGGCTTTCCAGTGTCTGCTGAACTTTTTCCTCGTTCCTTTCAGCTCTTATTTTTTCAAGTCTGGCCACCTGTTGTTTTCTGACGGTTTGATTATCTACCTCAAGCGTAACCAGCTCATCCTCCTTGTCCAGGCGGTATTTATTTACTCCAACGATCACATCGGTCTCACTATCGATCCGCGCTTGTTTTCTGGCGGCAGCCTCTTCAATTCTCATTTTTGGAATTCCGGCTTCAATAGCTTTGGTCATTCCACCCAGCTCCTCAACTTCTTCAATATGAGCCCAGGCTTTTTCAGCGATCTCTTCCGTTAGTTTTTCCACATAGAAACTTCCGGCCCATGGATCCACCGTTTTAGTGATATTTGTCTCCTGCTGCAGGTATAATTGTGTATTTCTGGCGATCCTTGCTGAAAAATCTGTAGGCAAAGCGATCGCTTCATCTAAAGCATTTGTATGTAAACTCTGAGTTCCGCCAAATGCGGCGGCAGCTGCTTCTATACAGGTTCTGGCAACATTGTTAAAAGGATCCTGTTCTGTTAAACTCCATCCACTTGTTTGGGAATGGGTTCTCAACGAAAGGGATTTAGGATTTTTAGGATCGAATTGTTTTACCAGTTTTGCCCAAAGTATTCTGGCGGCACGCATTTTAGCGATCTCCATAAAATGGTTCATTCCAATAGCCCAGAAAAATGAAAGTCTTGGCGCGAAACTGTCTATATCCATCCCTGCGTCCAGACCTTTTCTAATGTATTCCAGTCCGTCAGCTAACGTATAAGCGAGTTCAATATCACAGGTCGCACCGGCTTCCTGCATATGATAACCGGAAATACTAATACTATTGAATTTCGGCATATTTTGAGAAGTGTACTCAAATATGTCTGAAATGATCTTCATCGAAGGAGTAGGAGGGTAGATGTAAGTATTCCTCACCATAAACTCCTTCAAAATATCATTCTGAATGGTTCCCGATAACAATTCAGGTTTTACGCCCTGTTCTTCCGCAGCGACAATATAAAACGCCATAATTGGAAGCACCGCTCCATTCATGGTCATGGAAACCGACATTTTATCCAGCGGGATCTGATCGAAAAGGATCTTCATATCCTCAACAGAATCTATGGCCACACCTGCTTTTCCAACATCTCCAACTACACGTTCATGATCTGAATCATAACCGCGGTGAGTTGGCAGATCAAAGGCAACCGAAAGACCTTTTTGTCCTGCAGCAAGATTCCTTCGGTAAAAGGCGTTACTTTCTTCGGCAGTAGAAAATCCTGCATACTGGCGGATAGTCCACGGTCTGCTCACGTACATGGTACTGTAAGGTCCGCGCAGATAAGGCGGGATTCCCGCCGCAAAATTTAAATGTTCAGAATCTGAAATATCATCTCTGGAATAAGAGGTTTTGATCTCAATTTCCTCGGGTGTCTTAAATGTATCCTTTTCCGAGTCCGGTTTTCTCTTAGAGAATTCCTTATCGGCAAGGCTTATGTTTTGAAGATCTTTGCGTTGCATAAATCTTAGTTTTATTGGGTTGGCTGGCTTTGTTTTTCGTCCTCTAATCTCTTTTGTTCACTTTCTTCACTCAGCCGTTTTTCAAGTATTGGTTCAAGTAAGGTTTTTCTTGGATTCTTCTTCAGGAAGGGATAAAGCTCGATATCCTCCTGCATGCGATCCTTTGCATTTTCAAACTTATTGGTTCCAATGAGCACAAGATCTCCGTTATTGAATTTTTCCTGCTCTTCGGCCGCGCTTTCCTTTATTTTTTTCTGAATGATCCCTGCTTTCAATTCTTTCAGAAATCCACCGCCTTTTTCAATTTCTTTAAAAATTTCCAGGGCTTTTTCTGCCAGCTGTTTTGTAAGAGATTCAATATAATAAGTGCCTTCAGCAACATTCCCAACTTTATCCAGGTAGCTCTCATTTCTCATAATCAATAACTGGTTTCGGGCTATGCGGTCTCCAAATTCATTGTCTTTATGATAAATAGCATCGTAAGGCATATTGCAAATTGCATCGGCACCACCAAGGATCGCACTCATACTTTCGGTAGTGGTACGCAGTAAATTCACATTATAGTCATATAATGTTTTGGTTCTTTTCGTAGGTTCAGCAACTATATGGCAATCGGTGTTAAATTCAAATTCTTTAGCCACCGTCGCAAACAACCATCGTAATGCTCTGATCTTTGAGATCTCGAAGAAATAATCTGATCCTACTGAAATTATAAACTGAAATTTAAAATTTGATCTTTGTTCTTTAGAAAAATCCAGTTGATCAAAATTGTTTAGGTATTCAGTAACATGCGCGAGGGAATAAGCCAATTGCTGGGGAATCGTTGCCCCGGCGTTTTGATAAAGCGATAGATTGACGCTTATTACAGATTCAAAATTTTCAGAATTCCGGACGATCTTTTCCAGTTCTTCATGATCAGCTTTTAAGTTGTCGAACCAGTTTCCGGTCCTGGCAAGTTTTCCTACAATGTCTGTTTGAAGATATACCTTAAAATCTTTGCCGGCAATAGCATGATCGATCTGTTGAACATAGTCTGAATCCAGAAATTCCAGTTTCAGATAGATAACCAGTCTGGAAGGAAGATCTTTAAAAAGATTTACGCAATCGATTTCTTTCGATGGCAAAATAAAGGATATAGCTTCGGTGCCTTTCTGTAGTTTCTCTAATGCTTTTTTATTGGCTTCTTCTGCAGAGGTAACGTAGATCTTCTCACAAATATTCCAATAGGCGGGATTAGATACCTTTAACGTCTCTTCGACATCTTCAGAAGAATAAAAAGGCTTGATATCTATCCCATGAAGGGTTTTGGTAACGAGTTTTTCGTTATAATCAGCCCCCTTCAGATCGGCCTGGATCTTTTGTTTCCATTGTTTTGCAGAAACCTCTTCAAATTCCTGAAATAACAATTTTTTCATTATTAGTTGGTTTTGGTTGGAAAGTTTAGCGAAAACTTTAATCTATGGTGTCATACTCTATAATATAGATATCTTCATTGGGCCTTTTCATATAATATTTCTGCCTGGCGTACTTTTCCAGTTCTACCGAATCATGAAGTTTTTCAATGACTGCTTTATCTTTCGCTATTTCCTTTTGATAATAATTCTTGTTGTCCTGCAACTCGTCTAATTCCTGATCCAGCTCATGGTGAATAAACCATGAATTGGTATCCAGAAAGAACATCCACCCGGCGAATACAAGACTTATCAGTATATATTTGTTGCTGATAATCCTGAACCAGGGTTTTTTACGCAGGTCTTTAAATTTCATACGCTTTAAAGATACAAAATTAGGTTAAGCGATCTTTTATTATGGTTTGAACGATATCAACAGCCACCGTATTGTAGCGATTCGTAGGTATGATTATATCAGCAAATTCTTTAGTTGGCTCAATAAACTGCTGGTGCATTGGCTTTAAAGTAGTCTGATATCTCCATAATACTTCTTCCAGATCACGACCTCGTTCAGCGATATCACGCTTCAGCCTACGTATCAATCTTTCATCACTATCTGCGTGAACATAGATCTTAATGTCGAATAACTCGCGAATTTCAGGATGGGTAAGTATTAGAATACCTTCCACGATCACAACTTTTCTTGGCTGGATCTCCACGAATTCTCCGGTGCGGTTGTGCTCTTTGAATGAATAAACTGGTTGTTGGATGCTTTTCCCCGATTTCAGAGTTTTCAGATGCTCTCCTAATAGGTCGAAATCGATAGATTTAGGATGGTCAAAATTTATTTTTTTTCTATCCTCGAAACTGAGGTGGGTAGTATCCTGATAATATGAATCCTGAGAGATCACATCCACTTCTTCGTGTTTCAACTCGTCTATGATCTGATTAACTACTGTGGTTTTTCCACTTCCTGTACCACCGGCAATTCCAATTATGAGCATGTCCTAAAAATTTCGGCAAAGGTAATATTAGTTTTAAAAAATATTTGCTGATCCTTCAATCAATTTGCTGAAAAAGGCAGTCTCTTTAAATAAAAAAAACCGGACTGATCAACAGGCCGGTTTATATTATTGATTAATAAGCTTTTTTATTATTCTTTTTTCTGAATGGCCGCAACTTCTTCTTCAGTTACCATATCATCTATATTGTTGCTCCATGAATTCATTACATAATTTAATGCATCTGCAACTTCTTTATCGCTTAACCCCATAGGAGTCATGATATTGTCATATTTCTCACCATTTACTTCGATAGGTCCCTGCATTCCATATTTCACACCTCTAATGCTTTCTTCTCTTTTTTCTGTGAGCCAATTAGAGCCATCGAGTGGAGGATAGGTGCCGGGAATACCTTTTCCTGTTGGTAAATGACAGGTGACACAAAGATTTGAATAGACTTCTTTACCCCGTTCGATACTTGCCTGGAGCGGAGAGTTCTCCGATGATTTATCGGAAGAAGGTATCACATAAGATTCTTCCTTGTCGGCGTCATTTTCCTTTTTGTCAGATTTGCAGGCTACCATGGCCGCTGCTAATCCAAGTACAAATAGCAGTTTTCTCATATTATTGTTTCTTAGTTAGTTTAGCGATTCCTTTTCCTTCTATGGCAACATAGATATTTCCATCAGGACCTTGCCTCACATCTCTCATTCTTCCGGAGTCTTCCAGCAATTTAGTTCTTTTTTTGATCTTTTTACCATCCAGTTCCAAAAGTTCCAGATATTGAAATTTCAAGGATCCTACTAAAAGATTTCCTTTTAATTCCGGGAATTTATCTGAAGTTACATAAGCAAATCCGCTAGGTGCAATAGAGGGTAACCAATAGAAAATGGGATCTTCCATTCCGGGTTTTGATCTTTCTTCGGTAATAGGAGTACCATCATAGTTTTCCCCATAAGTCACCACAGGCCAGCCGTAATTTGCACCTTTTTTAACTACATTAATTTCATCACCTCCCTGTGGGCCATGCTCATGGACCCAAATCTCTCCGGTTTCAGGATTCAGGATCATTCCCTGCGGATTCCTGTGCCCATAAGAGTAAATGGCTTCCACGGCATTCGGTTTTCCTACAAACGGATTGTCTGAAGGGATGCTTCCATCGTCATTCAGTCTGTAAACTTTACCATTGTCGCGAGTAATATCCTGCGGATTTACATCACGTGCTCCGCGCTCACCGGCACTAAAATATAGATAGCCGTCCTTGTCAAATGCGATCCTTGAGCCAAAATGCTGACCTTTGGTGGTATTCGGAGATGCTTTATAAAGGACTTCTTTATTTGTAAGTTGATCTCCCTCTAATTTCGCTCTCATTAGAGCAGTGTTACCACCGTCACCTTCACCTTCTTTAGAAGCGTAAGTAAAATAGATCCAACCATTTGATTCGTAATTGGGATGAAGCACTACATCTAACAATCCGCCCTGACCACGATTATAAACATCTGGAGCACCCTGAACTTTGGTTTTTTGACCATTTTTATAATGAATGATCTCACCTTTCTTTTCAGTTATTAGTATACTTCCATCAGGCAGAAACGTAAATCCCCACGGTATATCGAGGTCGTTAACTACCATCTCATAGGAATATTTATCTGAACTTTCAGCTTCAATAGGGTCGGGAACTTCAGTAGGTTCCTGAGTTTGCTCTTGATTCACTTGCCCGGCATTTTCTTCTTTCTGAGCGGTTTCAGAATTATTATCATTTTCACCACAGGCAAAAAGACTAAAAGCAAGTCCCGATATTAATAAAATTCTTCTCATAGCAATAATTTAAAGACTTAATTAGGTATTAAAGAAACTAAGATATAAAAAATTAAAAGTTTTCATTGTGGGACATGAATAATTCTTATATTTGCCGCCCAATATGGCTGAAACGCCATTACGGGGTGTAGCACCTCGGCAGGCTCGGTACAGGCTCCGCCCGGAACCAGGCTAAAAGCAAATTCAGAATTGATTTGAATTTTGAATAAAAAATATTGAATAATAGCGAATGCTATTGCGGGGTGTAGCGTAGCCCGGTTATCGCGTCCCGCCTGAAGCGGGAAGGCCGCCAAAACGTAAAGTTTTAAAGATGTATGTTTACATTCTTTTTAGCGAAAAAAGTTCAAGGTATTATGTAGGTCAAACTGCAGATATCGGAGAGAGATTGAAGACACAATTCAGGGAGAGTTAATTCCACTAAATTTGGAATACCCTGGAAAGAAGTTTTGCAAATAGAAGTTTCTAATCGTTCAGAAGCCATGGCTTTAGAAAAGAAAATTAAGAAACGAGGAGCAAAACGATATATAGATGACCATCGGGGTGTAGCGTAGCCCGGTTATCGCGCCTGCTTTGGGAGCAGGAGGCCGCAGGTTCGAATCCTGCCACCCCGACTAAAAGCCTGTTAATCACTTGATTATCAGGCTTTTTTTTATTAATGATAGATATTAAAGGAAGTGATGTTTTTTAATAGTACTAAAATCATTTTAATAGAATTTTAGCATCACTTACTTATTTTTATACTGGCCATGGCCAGTCTTCCTATGGATGGTGAACCCACGAATTCTATCTGACGCGTATTAAAGATATTTGTCATATTGAAATTAAAAGCCAGATTTTTACTCCAAACGTATTCAGCTCCAAAATTAAAGGTTATAAAACCGCCCAAGGGTCCATAATTAAAGTTTTTAGGAGGAGTCCTGATTCCAGCAGCATAAGAGCTTCCTACCTGGTTTCCACTATAAAAATTATATTTCTGAACCATTCTTGTCCCGATAGAAAGAGCTAAGCGCTTTTTCAACAAATCATCAACTGTTAACACAGCTACTCCTCGATGATTCGGTGCATTGATACTTTTTTCGTCCTGAGTTATTTGTCCATCTCTATTCGCATCATTTTCTTCAAATTCGGCATTAAGCCAGGAATATTTAAGGTCTAACTTAATAGCCGGAAAAAGAGTATAATTAACTCCAAGGTCTAGACCGTAAACTTTAGCCTTTCCATAATTAAAGAAGGTAAAGAATGTAGCTCCTCTCAAAGTATCATTGCTTACCGTACCAGCAAAAATTGGATTATGGCTTACTTGAATCTCATTTACAGATAGGGCTCTACCACCAACTGGCAATGCGGGTGTAATAAAGTTTTTGCTGGTCCCGTAATAGGCGTTGGCATCCACCCAAATTTTCGGTATAGGTTGCCCTTTAAAACCCACTTCCCAGGTCCTGACTTCTTCAGGCTTTAATGGTTGAGTAGTAAGAACAGACCCGGGATCGTTAACACGGGTGTTATTCGGAATATAAGAAATCCCTTTTCCTCCATTCCCAAAGAAGAAACCCTGAATACTTGCGTATTGATTCTGTATGGAGGGCAGAGCATAGGCCTTAGCCCAACCCAGATGAACATTACCATTTTCAAGATCCTTTACTAAAGTGACCTTGGGAGCAACCAGGTTCTCGAAGTTCTCATTATTATCATATCGAATAGCACCAATAAGTCGCATTTCATTAAGGAGCTTTTTTTCAAGTTGTAAAACGGCACCTATTTGTGATATGGAAATGTCATCACCTTCTCCTGCCAATGTAGTCCCATTGGTAGTATTGGGATGGGCATTCTCAAAATCCAGCCCACTGATTAAAAATAATCCTGCTTCAGCAAAATTTTTGTGATATTGGAAATTCATGTTAAATCTTCTGCTCTTTTCTTTAAAACCAGCACCGGTTAAAGCAATCTTTTCTGCTTCCGCAGGCGATAAAAATAAAGGGCCTGGCTGTGATCTCATATAGAAAATCTGGGTGTACCCGTTGATGTTGTAACTTTCACCGAGGGTTCCCCATGTATTATAAACATTTGCATAGAAATGGGGACTTTTATATCTGGCCTGAAGAAAGCTATAGGCGACACCTCTCATTTGATTACGGCCACTTGTAGTGACCTGTAAGAAATCATTTTCACTTGCTCCTCCTGAAACAATAATTTCGGATTTCGGATTGATATTGTAATATAAATGAGCTTCGCCTCGAAGATGACTGAAATCGAAATTTACATTACGCTCTGGTAGAGCTTGAGGGGGAGTTCCAACATATACACTATCTATAAAGTAGAAATCCTTCCCACTTGCATACTCTCCGGTAATTTTCCATGCCCAGTGCTCATCGATTTTCTGGCCATGCCGGAACCGACCACTAAACTGGGACTGGTTCCCGGCGCTTAGTGATACTGATGTTCCAGGATAAATACGCGGATCTTTTGTTACTGTGTTGAATACCCCGTTGTGAGCATTGGGACCATAAAGCGCTGTTTGTGGTCCTAAAATAATTTCTATTTGCTGAATGTCATCCTTTATAGTAGTCCCATTATTAAAAACAGGTAATCCTCCGCTTAAGGCAGCAGCACTAATGCGGCCATCAATGATCTGGAGCATTTTATTATTGAAAGCGCTGTTTAATCCTCTTGCATTAAACGTAATCCCATCGACACCATAACGTGTAAATTCCACTCCCTGAAGTCTTGCAATAAGTTCGCCTGTGTTGGATCCCGCAAATCGATCAAGATCATTAGTGGTCAATACCTGTATTGAGGCAGGAGTCTGAGTTATTTTTTCCGGGCGAAGAAGGCTTATAATAACCACTTCGGAAAGAGTATCTCTAGGTAATTCTTTATCCTGATCTTCGTTTTGAGCTGAAATAGATTGTATGAAGAAGAGGGCGATGAAAACAAAAGCTGATATTTTCATAACAAACGAATTTATAAAAACCTATTACCTGGTAGCCTTCTTTTTTCGGTTCATATTCCTTTTACAGAATACTTTTATCAACTCTGAAGGGCATTTACTAATCTGAAATAAATGTAGACTATTTCTGTTATAAAATATATTAATTAAGTACGATTTCGTCTAGAAATCAGGTAGTTAAGACTTATTTGTATTTGCCGGTTTATTCTCGTTGACCGGTTAAGATTCGTTTATTAGGAGTAGTATTAAAAGCGTAATCCTTAATAATCCATTGGGTTACGTTCGTAACGTCCATTCTTACCCATCCGAAATGTATCTGTTCTTTTATTTTAATCCTTAAGCCAATATATTTATCATATTTCCCGGCCCAATCAAAAGAACAACCCAGCGCATCTTCATTTTCGAAACAATCTTCTATTGCAATAATGCTTGCCCTGGCAAAATGCTGACCGACAGAGGGAGGCACAGGATCAAAAATCTCTCTGTCGCTTTCTATGGGTACGGTGTGAGTATACCATGGTTCAACTGAAATAATACCATCATTTCTAACTGCACTTATTACTAACCAATCCCAGTTTTCATAAAGATTATTACCTATAAAAAAATCAACTATTTTATCATTGTTTAGATCTAGAGCATAAGAGTCGTTTATATTTTTTCCAATGAAATCGGGTTCAATATCAGTATAAATAATAACTGATTCCTCTTCAACAGGTGTTTCATTAACCGGAGGAGATTCACTTTCAGGAGGTGAATCATTTCCAGTAGGTTCTTCGCTAACAGATGATTCATTTTCTATGATTTCCAGGTCATCACTTTTTGCGCAGGAAAGGCTAGATAACCATATTCCAAGTAAAGAAATTGTTATCCATTTCTTTACAGATTTAAACAGAAGTCTTGAGTTTTTCGCATTCAGGGTTGCCACCCGTTTTGTTTTCATATTCAATAAAATTTTTATCAATATTTTGAAATGTATTGTGATTATCCCTGTTTCTGAGTAACTGAAGTGTGCTCAATTAGAGAGCAACAGAAACTATTTTTTCAGATAGGTTTTTTACTTAATATCTATACGTTATCTACTTGTTTTCAGTCTGTTAGGTTGCGTAATTTTATTAAATTTAATCCAGTCTTCTGAAATAAAATTAATATCGCGACGAAGAGCTGATCCAGGGAGACGAAGGCCGAAAAATAATCGACAAAACCTTTTTATAGACTCAGGGTTTATGTCTGTCTCAGAATAGTATGTTTATGCGGTGTAAGATTCGAGCCGGTTGTTTAAATCGATAAATTTGAAATAGAAATATTGGTATGGATGTCAGTAAGGGAATTTATACTATCCGATAAGAAAAAGTATCGCCTTTGGCGACACCTGTTTTTCTGGCTGTTTTGGGGCGGTTATTTTTCTATTACACGCCACCTAAATCCTGTGGTATATATGGCCACGGGAAAATTTCCAGATTACTTTAAATCTATAGCCGAAACTTTTTTCTTCCTGCTGCCTCAGACATTCCTAGTGTATCCAGTACTTTATTTCGTGTTGCCGAATTACGTTTTTAAACAAAAATATATCCAGAGTATTCTATGGTTCGTTCTTTTCTATCTCCTGGCTCTTTTGGTGCATGCTATAGTTTTAATGTATATTCCATGGGATAAGGTTGCATGGATCTCTAATGCAAAGCTTTTCCTTACTACCTCTACGTTTCAGGAAAGGTTTTTTATGGCCTATCTTGCCAGCATTCAGGGCTCCATAACCGGTGTGGCACTGGCCTCCAGTTTTAAGATGTTTAAGCATTACTATTCCAAAACTTTGCGTAACCAGCAATTGCAGCAGGAAAACTCAGATGCTCAATTACGATTACTTATGGCTCAGATACAACCACATTTTATGTTCAATACACTGAATAATATCTACTCGCAGGCACAGGAAGAATCTCCTAAAAGCGCAAAAATGATTATGGAACTTTCACAACTTCTTCGTTACATCCTGGACGAGGGGAGGAAAGACTGGGTTCCCCTGGAAAACGAACTTCAAATGGTGGTGGATTATCTCAACCTTGAAAAGATTAGGTATGATAAAAAACTCGATCTTCACTATTCTTTTCCAGATAATGTGAAAGATAAAATTATTGCTCCATTACTTTTGCTTCCTTTGGTTGAAAACTGTTTTAAACACGGTGCTAGCAAAATGATAAATAATCCCTGGATCAATATTAAAGCTGAACTACATCAGGATAATTTTTCTGTAAAACTGATGAATGGTAAAAAAACTAAAATTTTATCCGGGGAAGCACGAAACGGAACGGGCATCAAAAATGTTCGTAGAAGATTAGAACTATTATATCCTGATAAGCATACTTTAGAAATTAAAGATGATCCTGATGTTTTTATTGTAGATCTCAATATAGATCTAAACCATATACATTCGGTCAAAACCACGGTAGAAACAGAATCTTTATCGAATTATGAAGCCAACTGAAAGTTGTAAACCGAGATGTCTCATTGTAGATGACGAGCCGCTGGCAAGAGATGTGTTAAGGCGCTATTTCGAAAAATTGCCTGTGCTGCATTTAGTGGGTGAATGCAGTAATGCCATAGAAGCTTTCATGTATCTGCAATCAAATGAAGTTGATATTCTTTTCCTTGATATCAGGATGCCAGAGTTATTAGGTACCGAATTAATGCAATCTATTAAAAATCCCCCAAAAGTAATTTTCACAACTGCTTATAAGGAATACGCCTGGGATGGATTTGAGCTGGATGCTGTGGATTATCTCTTGAAGCCCATTCGCTTTGACCGTTTTCTAAAGGCTGTGAATAAAGCATTACCAGATTATGAGAATGTCTTGCTTAGCGAGGATCCGATTGAAAAGGAAAGAAAATCGGGAGTTGATTCCATTTACCTCCGTATAGATAGAAGACAGGTTAAGATTATTCTGGCTGAGATCCTGTACATCGAAGGTGCGAAAGATTATGTAAAAATCTTTACTGTTGATAAGATGCACCTGGTAAGGCAAACAATAACTTCTATTGAGGATATAGTCAATAAAAATGAATTTGTACGCATCCACAGATCCTTTATAGTTCCTATTGATAAGATCAAATCATATACTCACGAATTGGTAGAGATCAATAAAAAGGAATTACCCATTGGAAAGTTCTATTTAAATCATTTTCTGAAAATGATGGATTCCAGGGTTTACTAGATTTTGGAAAGAGGTTTCAACCAGAAATATTGCAGAACTTATTACGCTTTATTCACTATGATAAATTAATATTGGTTGCGAAATTCAAACTAATAATTCCGGTTGTTTCGGAAAATAATTAACCTGTCTGTTGTTTTAACAGACAGGTTCAATCTCATCTATATTCTTTAAAATAACGCTAACAAATTCCTATTTAATCTTCTTCAACTCTCTCAAATTGTTTTCAAACACATATTTACCCAGTTCTATACCGTGACGCTCCCCTACTTGCACAGAATACCTGAAATTATGCCCAAGAAATATTCTTCCTTCTGAATTTTCTCTGGAATAATTAGTGAAACTGGAAAAAGACCTTTCTACTCCAGGAAGATAATACGGACTTGTTACAGTAATACTGGTTTTATCTTTCTTGAAAAATGATCTAAAGATCTCTGAAGCAGCTCCAGATCCATAAGCCTGAGTAGATGGAAATTCAAATACAGGTGGAGTAGGTCGTAAAGAATTCCACGTTGCATCGCCCGCTGTTTCTGGATTACCGTCTGTATTTCCAGCCTTTATTGCAGTTATTGGAGCCCAGAAAATAAATGCAGATTTCTCCTCGAAAGATGCAATATATGAATCCATGACACTCATTTCCAAAAGAGCGATCAATCTGGCAGATTCCCAACCGTTCAATCCATTTTGATGGATTAAACTTCTGGCCAGTCTATTTACCGAACTAGCCAGGTTTTCTAACCAAAATTCAGCAATTTCAGTTTGCTCGGAAGTTCTTGCAGTACATCCGGTACAACCCAGGGATTTTACTTCATTGTAATCTGTGGCATATTTCTGTGAGGAAACCCCATATGGGCCTTCATCAAGGAACTGATCACTGGACTCAATTCCAAATGGATCCAAACCACCCAAATTAGGAACGTAAACGGCATTTGCCGGCCAAATTGGAGGATTTGGAAACATATAAGGAGGAAAGTTAGCCTGATAAACGCCCGGGTCATTACTGGACGGAGTGTAAGCGGTAAATAAGAACGGGAAATCTCCCTGTCTTTTTTGGAGCAATGCACCGGCTGCATTCTTTCCAATTTCGATTCCTTTTAATTTAAGTTTCTCATCAGAAATGGAAGAAAGAATATCATCTAGCATATAGTCGGCCGCATTTGAAGTAGAAGGTACAAGGATTGTCATTAGGTCTCTTGCAGCCTGAGAAATAGCAGCATCGGCAATTTGAGTGATGTTCTTTTTTGAGATATCTTTCGCATTCACCGATGTATTATCAAGGCTATAGGTTTCATAAACCGGAACTACATTATTCAAAGCATCATGCATTCCTATAGTAACCATTGCATAAATTTTCGCCTCTAATGGTAAAGGAAGTTTTTCGTCAATAGAAGCACTTAATAAGTCATTCCATTTTAAAATGGTTTCACTACCGTAAGATTTAATCATACCATTATTAAATGTGTTTTGATTTAAATCATTCCCGTTAAAAGATTCATCTGTAATCTCATCTTTTGAGCATGAGGATAAAAATACTAGCACACTTATGACCAACATCATTTTAAATTTTGTTTTCATAATATTTATCAGTTTGTCCTAAAAAGGAAGGTTTTATCTTTGTAAATGTAGAGTGAGTATGCAGGGAAAAATTAATTAAGAGACAGATGGGAAGTAAGTAAGGACAGAAATGGAGTTTTTATAGTACACACTTAAATTTCAGCATTCTGAAAGTATGATAAAAGTTACCAGTTGAACTTGAAAAATAGAGAAAACGTCAAGATTAGTAGAAGCTATGAATATAATTTATAAAAACTTATTTTCCAGCTAAATCTTCAAAAAAAAGCCTGTTGAAATTTCAACAGGCTTTTTTAGTTTTAGTAGTGATAGGTTTCTGAAAAAGGCACAGAAAAGCTAAATAATCTATTTCATTTTTAGAATCACCGATTGATATGGCTTAAGCGTAATATTACCTTTTTCGCTTTGGAGATCATCATAATTATTGATTAGAATCTTTGAAGAATCATCCTTTAATTCAATTTCTGATTCGGAATCTGAAAAATTCAATAAGATCATCATTTTATCATTTTCAAGTGAGCGAGTATATGCATAAATATTTGGATGTTCTTTCTGAATAAGCTTATAATCGCCGTATACCAATACCTGATTTTCGTTTCTTAGTTTTGTTAATTGCTTAAAGTAGTTAAGAACCGAATTAGGATTTTCTTTTTCCACCGCGACATTTACCTGCTTATAATTTTCGTTAACAGGCAGCCAGGGTTTACCAGATGTAAATCCTGCATGCTCAGTTGAATTCCACTGCATAGGTGTGCGGGCATTATCCCGGGATAGAAAATTGAGCTCCTTCATATATTGATCCATATCTTTTCCTTCACTTTTCGCTTTTTTATAGCCATTAATGGCAGCGACATCCTGATACTGTTCAATCTTTTTAAAATCTATATTTTTCATCCCGATCTCATCACCGTAATAGGCGTAAGGAGTTCCCCGCATGGTTAAGAGGAAGGTGTTGAGCATTTTTGAGGAAGTTTCGCGAAATTCGTCGGAATCATTACCGAATTTAGAAACCATTCTAGGGACATCATGATTTGCAAGGAAGATAGATAACCAGCCTTTTTCGGCAAAAGCGCTATCCCATTTGGAATACACTTCTTTAAATTCTGAAAGTTTATAGCGATCCAGGCTGTTTCCCACATCCATACCATTAAAATGATAAGCAAGCTGAAGTTCATTCCTGTCGGCGTCCACCAGGTCATGAGCATCTTCGAAAGTACTTCCAACCCCTTCGGAAACTGCAAAAACATCATATTTACTTAGAACCTGATCGTTCATTTCTTTCAGGTATTTATGAAGATTAGGTCCCATCCCGTAATATTTAATTACGTCTTTTTCATATCCTTCAGGAAGTTTTGGAAACGTAGTGTCTTTGGAAACGTATTGAAAGGCATCCAGTCGGAATCCGTCCACGCCTTTTTCTGCCCAGAACTTCATAATATCGTAAACCTCTTCGCGAACCTTTGGATTTTCCCAATTTAGATCTGGTTGCTCTTGGGCAAAATAATGCAGATAATATGCGTTTGTTTTTTCATCATATTTCCATGCTTCTCCCTTTTCATCAAACAGGCTGTAGCGATAATTAGGTTTTCCTTTTTCCGCCGGCCACCAGTGATAGTAATCTCTATATTTATTATCCCTGGAACTTCTGGATTGTTTAAACCACTCGTGCTAATCACTACTATGATTTACAACCACATCTAAAACGAATTTGATGTTTCTTTCATGTAATCCTGCAAGCAATTCGTCAAAGTCGGCCATAGTGCCAAATTCTGGCTGAATAGCTCTGTAATCACTCACGTCATAACCATTATCCACATTGGGAGAGGCGAAAAAAGGGTTCATCCAAACCATATTAATTCCCAGGCTTTCAATATAATCCAGTTTTTCAATGATACCTCGGATATCCCCAACTCCATCACCATCGGTATCCTTAAAACTGCGTGGATAGATCTGGTAAATTATTCCTTCTTTCCACCATTTTTTATCAATTTTCATCTCATTTTCAGAATTTTCAGAGATCTCAGTCTGTTTTTCTTTTGGGTGGTTTTGGCAACTTAGAAGACAAATACCAAAGCAAAGGAGTATTAATTTTTTCATGATAGTGTATGCTAATTTCCTGTAAACCTGTAAAATAACTAATTTCCATTAATTGTAATTATGTTCCGTTGCACTTTTGTTATCTTAAAATTTCTTGAGTGAATTTATTTCATAAAAATTCAATTTTTAGTTAACTGATTATTTTTCATTTATTTGTAGGCCTTTGTAATCCAAATCGCAAAGGTTTTAATTTTACCATGTGGCCCCGATGAAACCTATAAATGTTCAAAAGAAATCTGAAAAGTCTAATATTTTCAATCTTTTTCTGAAGGGAAGTACCGTATTTGCCGGTCTGGCAATGTTGTTTCTCGGTTTTCTAATAATTTTGAGCGGAGTAGAAGTGATGCTCGGTTCTACCAATCACGTGGTAGATAGCAGTCTTTTGAAATTATTTGGCTGGAGCATTATTGAAAATCTGAAGTTCTTTTTAACCTGGTTTATACCGGCCTATATCTTCTTTTTGCTGTTATATCTTATTTCTTCCAGACTATCAAAATTGGTGTTTGCTATACTTTTTACAATGGTTCTGGTGATTCAGCTTGCACTGATTTTCTATTACAACACGACTCTGCTAATGCTGGGAAGCGATATTTTCGGATATTCTTTAAACGAGATCACCCAAACGGTGGGTGCTTCCGGTAGCTTAAGCGTGGCAAATATTGTAAGTTTTGTCGCCTTAATTATAATTGTGTTTCTTTCTTTCTGGCACCTTCCAAAAAAGATAAAATCTGGATCCAGAATTAGTTTTGTTCTGCCAGCAACAGCTTTTGCTTTCCTTCTCTTTGGTCTTAATAATAAAGTGAATGCGACAGAACTTAAGTCAGATTTCGAAACCAACCTCGTAAAAAACAAATCCCAACATTTTTATGAGGCAGCTTACGATCATTTTAATCCTAAGGTTTATGAAGTAGATATATATTCCGAAGGTTATTTGGGGGAATACTTTTCAAAATATGCCAATGCTGAACCGCTGGAATATTTAGACGAAGGGAATTATCCTTTTTTACATAAGGAACCGGACCGGGATGTGCTTACCCCGTTTTTTAAACCCAGTGAAAAAGCTCCAAATATTGTGGTGATCATGGTAGAAGGTTTGGGTAGAGCCTTTACCAACAGAGGTGCATATTTAGGAAATTTCACTCCTTTTCTGGATTCGCTCTCTACTGAAAGTCTTTACTGGCCAAATTTCCTGAGTAACGGTGGTCGTACGTTTGCGATATTACCTTCACTCTTTGGTTCCGTGCCTTTTGGTGAAACTGGTTTTATGGAAATGGAGAGCAGGATGCCAGATCAACTTTCCCTTATGAATCTGCTAAAGAAAAATGGCTACAAAACATCTTTCTATTATGGTGGTAATTCTGAATTTGATAAGATGGGAGTTTATCTTAGAAAGAATAAAATTGATAAAATCAATGATGAGAATGACTTTTCTGAGGGCTATAAGAAGATCCCGAAATCTTCCTCAGGATTTACCTGGGGATATGGAGATAAAGAGCTTTTCAGGTATTACCTGGAATCAAATTCCGGTAGCAGAAAGGATGCGCCCAGGTTGGATATATTGTTAACCATAAGCACGCACAGCCCCTTCCTTATTGATGAAACTGAAAAGTATGAGCGGATTTTTGAGGAAAGAATGAGCAGTTTTGGTTTCAGTAAACAGAAAAAAGAGGATTATAGAAATTATAAAAAACAATATACCAGTATCCTGTTTGCCGACGATGCCTTGAAAAATCTTATTCAGTCTTACAAAAAGAGAGATGATTTTGAGAATACGATCTTTATCATTACCGGGGATCATAGAATCCCTGAAATTCCTATGGCCTCAAAAATTGACAGGTATCATGTTCCTTTGATCATCTATTCTCCAATGATAGATAGACCTGCTGAATTTGAAGCAGTGTCTTCCCATTTTGATGTGGCTCCCAGTCTAGTCTCCTTTCTAAAGAATAATTATGATATTAAAGCGCCTTCAGTAAATGGATTTGTAGGAAGAGGTTTGGATACTACCAGGAATTTTCAGAATATTCACCGTATTCCTTTAAAACAAACCAAGACCGATCTTGTTGATTTTGTCATGGGCGAATATCATTTAAATGGAAATGATCTCTATAAAATTACCCGTGAATTCAAGGAAGAACCTGTTCAGGATGAAACTAAAAAGGAAGAGTTGCTTTCAGCCTTTAATGCATTTAAGAGAAAGAATGCTCAGATGACCGAAGGTAAAAAGATATTACCAGATTCTATTGTTAAGAGGTATATGGTCAATTAATATTTTCCTCTGTATAATCTTCCAGAATATTAGTGAGTAATGGTTTGTAATAATTCCAGAAGAAACTACCGCGTTCCATTATATTTCTTTTATCGTAAAAAAGTCCTTTAAAAAATCTAATTCCGGAGAAATAAGAGCTATTCATTCCTACAGGATTATCTGCAAAATCTCCTGAGAAATAGAAAAATGAGTAATCGTCCTGGATATGTTTCGTCACCGCAGGAAAGCTCAATGGGATTCCATAATCATTCAATTCTTCCCGCCCGGCCTTATTTACATCGATTTTAAAGCTGGATACCACTTCATTGATGTTTTTATTGGGAACGATAATATCGAACCAGAAAGGATATTTAATACTTTTAGGGATCGAATAGGAACCCTGATATTTTTCTTCAGTAATTATACGGGGCATGGACTCTTTAAGATGAGTTCCTTCCTCAAGTATAACCACCTGATTATTTTTGTTTACGAAAGCCACTCCCGATTTTTTAAAGGGCCACCTGCCTCTATGCGCTTTTTTATAATTTTTAATTAGCCAGGAAGGAATCTCGTCATTCACTCTTAGATCCAGATTCTCGAAATATCTTGCGGTCCATCCCGTCCATCTTAATTGAAACATTTCCTCAAAACTTGTTCTGTTTTGATAGGCTGTGGGAGAACCAATCGTATTGAATTCGGTTATGATGAGTTTTTTCTTTTCCTTCATCAGCTTAAGTAGCTGAATATCTTTATCGCTCAAACCTCCATAAAGAATTCCAGATCGCTCTTTTTCGTCTCCCTGATGAAACCATTCGTTATTATAAATTCCGTAGGTATCTGTAAAGTAGGCAAGATCAGCATCATTGCTAAGCTGAGTCAATTTAGAATACGAAAAACGCTCCAGCCCCTTTAATTTGAACTTTTCATGGTCCTTTGGAAAAAAGCCGAAATAATCATGAGAAACCTTATAAGGATTTTCTGAAGTTTTGGTGTACTTTTCATGATTTAGTACCCAGTTCAAAGAAATGTGTTCCTGCCCTTTACTGGTAAGTACGGTTTTATCTACAATAGCAATAACCAGTTTCGTGTTAGGCTTTATTAACCAGGCCAGCCACATAAAAAGTGGAATTGCGATGAGGATAAATAAGATTCCAAAAGAGAGCTTTTTTCTCATCTAGAACTTTTTGAAATAACCAATGCCTACCGAAAATTGATTACCACGTGTTTCTCTTGCGTACTCCTGATCTTCCAGACTGGCATTAATAAAGAAAACATTGGTGGTTTTTACGGAAACCCTATATCCTAAAGAAATATTGTTGGATTTCAATTTATAATTATCATCCGCATAAAGTATATTATTTGAATCATCATCTGGAGAAATTCCGGTTCCTATACCCAGGCTTAGATAATCATCGGCTCCGGCAATATAATACCGAACATTTAGTGAGTAAGACTGCGAAACGTTTTGGTTATCTGGGGTAAGATAGGTTCTGGCGTTGAGCCAAAAATTGCTGATGTATTTTCCAACTGAAGCTGTATAGATCCAGGTTTCTTCATCAAAACTCAGCATCCTGAAGCCTACTTCTCCTTCAAAAGCAGCTGGTAGATTTGCATAAAGCGATGCTCCTGCACGATAATCAGGAAAAATACTTCCGCTACTGGCTATACCACCACTAACGTATGCGTAAAAAGTATCTGAAATACTGGGATATGCATCAATTACTACCTGTGTCCCATTAGAGGCAAACCTGTTCGCGTAGTTTAGTCTTCCTATGATAGAACCAATTTTTGTGCTTCTTGAATAATCTATGCTGGTTAAATGCCATGGGTCATCAAAACGTTTGTCAAAATAAACGTATTCATAATCTACGCCCACCTGATTTTTAGAGGATACATTTCTAATGGACTCTCCCAGAGATCGGGCTTCTGTTAATTTGGGATTGACCTTTAATAGCTGGTTTAGTGCATCATTGGCTTCGGAATAACGCTTCAAATCTTTCAGAACTCTGGCTTTAAGCAATAGAAGGTCTTCAGATTTTGGATGTTTATCAATTCCTTTATTGACGATTTCCAGGGCTTTATCTGAATTATCATTCCAGTATTCGAAATTTGTATAAGCAAGTGTGGCATCCTCATGGCCCGGATTTTCTTCTAAAACCCTTTCGAAAGCAACTCTCGCGCTATCCACTTTATCTGTCCACGTATAAAGTCTTCCTAAAAAGATCCTTACATCGGCATAAGCAGGACTTTTATCCAGAGCTTGTTTGGTAAGGTCGATCGCCTTTGGATAATTATCTTCATCAAAGGCAGCGGTTCGTGCTTTTACAAATAACTCATCAGTAGTAAGCTCTTCCTGGGCATTAACCGATAAACATAAAAGCAAAAGAATAATTAGGAGTAAGGGGGAGTAAGATCTGGGTTTCATATTGAGGGCTTGTTGTATTTAGAATAATTTATCGTTATTTCACTGGCAAGTAAAAAAGTGAAACCTGCTTTTAAATACCGAAAATATTATGTTCTAAAGTCAGCGCAATATAATAGCTTTAAGCAAATTGTGAATAATATTACTCTAAAATTTGCTGAATAATCTATTAAAATTTAAATGGTAAATTTTAAAACCAATTGTATTATTCTTGCGTAAGTTTTAACTGACCGAATTCCTTAAAGGAAGAGGAGTGTATTTTTGAAAGGTTTTTCTTACTGTAATTTAGTTTAAAAATGGATAAATGGCTTGTTAAAGCCTTAAAAAGCTTGATTATCAGATGTATTTATTATATTTCGAAGCAAATAATTTCGAATGAAGAAGGTCCTTGTTATTCAAGAGGATATTATAATCCTTAAAATTCTTGAAAGACTTGTAAGACTGAATAACTATAATTGTAAGGCAATTCGGTCTCTTGATGCTTTGGAGATTGAGGATCAGCAAACCAATTTCGATTTTATTATAACTGATATTTTATTTGAAGGAATTGCCCCATTAGAGTTTGTTGCTCAGGTACAGGAGGTTATTCCGCATAAAAGTTTACTTATTGTTACCAATATGGGACAGGATAAAATTAAACAGGAGATTTTCGCCTTAAGCGGTATAGCCGGATTTTATGCAGTGCCCATAGACCTCGATGAAATAGAAGCCATTATACAAGCCTACAATGAATGAAGCATCTATACTTTTATTCATAGGGATTGTATTTTCAGTCCTGGTGATATATTGGATATCTATCACTGTTAGTCTTATTTATCGAAAAAGAAGAACAAAAAGACTGCTGAAAATTGAATATACCTTTGCAGATATTGTGAGTCGCTACCTCTATGACGACCCGGACAATCCGTTGACCCTAAACGAGATTACTACTACTCTAAGGGATGTTGGTATCAAGCCAAAGAATAAGAATAATATTCAGTTTTTAATACGATTGATGATTCGAACGCAAAGGACAATTCTGGGAGGGAATTTTTCAAAGATCCAGAAGTTGTATGCACAAATCCCTCCATACGGCGTGTCGATAAAAAAAATATCCAGTTGGAGCTGGTATAGAAAAGCAAGAGGTATTCGGGAGATCTATGAAATGAACCAGTCTCAGTATTTCGATGAGATTTTCAAATATCGAAATGACAGAAATATTTACGTAAGACGGGAGGCCCAGATAGCACTTGTCGTATTTCTTGGCTGGGAAAGTCTTAGGTTTTTGCCTTACCTTCAACGGAACATGACCTTATGGCAACAAATAAAGATCGTCGAAAAGCTTTTTGACCTTTATCCTAAACCGGAATTGAAGTGGCTACATAAAGCTTATAAGACTGAAAAGCTATTTGGTAAAAAATTGATCATGCGTATCATTCGGAAATATGAATTGCATGGAGAAATTGGTTATATTATAGATAATCTTAATCACGAAGACTACGAAGTTAGGGAAACAGCCATTTATTGTATCCGAACCTTCGCCGTATCTTCTTCAAAAATGCAATATATTAAAGAATTATATGATGATATTCCAAATGCGACTCAGCAGGGTCAACTCCTAAACTATATATTTGAAAATTCTGAAATAGATCTGGATTTCTATTTAAAGCAATTATACGGTAATAACGACGATCTAAAATTAAGTATTGCAGAGATCTTGTGGAATAACGGCCACAAAGAGAAAGTACAGGAATTCTACTATCAACAATACCCCAAACGTACACTGAATGTGGGATAGTGCTGAAGGTTTTTTTGGAAGTTATTATATCTATTGGATAAGCGTATTTCTTATTCATTAGCTACGGGGCTATACTTTTAAGTTTATATCTCACCGGAATTCTTTTGGCACGCAGATCTATAAAGCGAACGAAACAAAGGTCTATCTTTCTTAGAGCGGAAGATATAGTGAGTGCTACCGATATTCCTTCTGTAACCGTTATAGCTCCGGCTTATAATGAAGGGCTGACTATTATTGAAAATGTAAAATCACTACTTTCCATTCAATATCCCTATTATGAACTAATCCTGGTGAATGATGGAAGTAAGGATGATTCTCTGGAAAGACTTATTAAAGAATTTGACCTTGAACAGCAGGATGCTACTTTTATTACCCAGCCTATTCCAACAGCCTCTGTAAAACATATCTACAGAAGCCGAAAAAAGAAATATACACACCTTACGGTGATCGATAAAAATAATGGAGGGAAAGCGGATGCGATTAATGCAGGGGTTAATTTTGCGAATACTGAACTTGTGATCTTTACTGATGTGGACTGTATCATAGAGCAGGATGCTATCCTGAAAATGGTTAGACCCTATCTGGAAGAAGATGATAAAGAGATCATTGGTTGTGGTGGGGGAATTGGAATTGCCAACGATTCTGTAATTAAAAACGGAATTCTAACTGAATTGAAATTACCCAACGGAATTATTCCCATGACTCAGGTGGTGGAGTATATCCGTGCATTTTTATTAGGTAGAATGGCCTGGAGTGAAATTAACGGACTTATGTTGATTTCCGGTGCCTTTGGAATGTACCCAAGAAAAAGGGTGATTGAAGTAGGTGGTTTTAATCCAAAGACTGTTGGGGAAGATCTCGAACTTTGTATCCGGCTTCGGAAACACATGGAGGACAAGAAGATTCCCTACAAAGTAGTTTATCTCCCAGAAACCCTATGCTGGACAGAAGGACCTTCAGATTATAATATCCTAATCAGGCAAAGAGACAGGTGGGCGAGGGGCCTATGGGAAACTATGAGCTTACATAAAAACCTGCTATTCAATAGAAAATACCGTCAAATGGGACTTCTATACTATCCTTACTGGCTGTTTTTCGAATTTGGCGCTCCAATAGTAGAATTTCTCGGTGTGATTTGTATCATTGCCTTTGCCATATTTGGATGGATAAACTGGTCTTTTTCGATTTTGCTCTTTTTTGCTGCCTATCTTGTAGGCTGCGTTTTTTCTACCATTGCGATCTTTATGTACGTAAAAAGTTTTGATCATTATACAAAACCGAAACAGGTCGTAGAATTGCTCCTGGCAGCGTATCTTGAACCTTTCTTTTATCATCCTGTCCTGCTTTTTGGCCAAAT
Organism: uncultured Flavobacteriaceae bacterium; assembly: GCA_963779835.1. Taxonomy (GTDB): domain Bacteria; phylum Bacteroidota; class Bacteroidia; order Flavobacteriales; family Flavobacteriaceae; genus Christiangramia. Next base: position 15,638 of record CAVZZT010000001.1, on the reverse strand, counting down.
AAAGGGTTATTATAAGAAGTTATTCGATATTACCTCGGGATGGGGTAATATGACCAGGAAGGGTTTTAAAGTTTCCAAATCTCAGCAATCTTAGATTCCTCTTTTTATCTTATTTTGAAGTAATTTTGAATTAGAACTATTCCTGTAATAATGAATTTTAAACAATTTATTCTCTTGCTTACTTTTTTTCCTTTGTGGGCTTTTGCCCAGGAAACTGGCATGGTCACCACTGAAAGTGGTCAGATTGCTTACCAGAAGTTCGGGAGCGGATATCCGGTTTTGATCATCAATGGCGGCCCGGGAATGAACAGTAAAGGTTTTGCGTCCCTGGCAAAGATGCTCTCTGGAAATAATACGACTATCATTTATGATCAGCGTGGTACCGGGGATTCAAAAATAGATGAAGTGAATAGCGAAAATATGACCATGGAGCTAATGGTTAAAGACATCGAAAGGCTTCGGGAGCATTTGGGATATGAGCAATGGATCGTTCTGGGGCATTCTTTTGGTGGTATGCTCGCATATGAATATGCCGCGAAACATCCTGAAAAAGTAAAGGCAATGATCCAGTCACATTCCGGCGGATTGGATTTGGAGATAAGAAACGGCTTTGATCTTACCAGCAGGCTCAATCAAATTCAGCGTGATTCTCTTGGTTTTTATTCGGAAAAAATAAGGAGAGGTGATAGCAGTTATGAAACAGCTTTGAAAAGAGCCAAATTTCTGGCGCCAGCTTATTTATATGATCCCAGTCTGGCTCCAACGATTGCTCCAAGGTTAACCCAGGCAAATATGATGATCAATTCGTATGTATGGAATGATCTTGAAAGAATTCAATTTGACCATTCTGAAGAGATGCGTGAGTTTAATAAACCAGTACTCATATTGAATGGTGACAATGAAGTTGCCCCAATCAGTATTGCAAAGAAAGCTCATGCGATACTTCCGGAATCTAAACTTGTGGTTATGCCTGAGTGTGGCCATTACGGCTGGCTGGAAAGACCTGAAATTTATCTTAAAGAGGTTAAAGATTTTTTAAAAGAGAATTCAACCAGAGCTAATTATTGATATAGCCTTAAATTAGGGCTATTGTGAATCAAAATTTAGTTCTAATGAGAATCACCGATATTAAGGGAACTGTGAGTCTGCATAATGGATACTCCATGCCATATCTTGGTTTAGGAGTGTATAAGGCAGAAAATGGAGAAGAGATAAATTCAGCGATCAAAAATGCGTTAGAAGCCGGATACAGGCTTATAGATACTGCAGCATTCTATGGAAATGAAGAGGGAGTAGGGAAAGCAATAAAAGAAAGCAAAATCCCAAGAGAGGAAATATTTGTAACTTCAAAAATTTGGATAAAAGATCAGGGAGCCGGTTCTACCAGGAAAGCATTTGAAACAAGTCTTGAAAAGCTGGGTTTAGATTACCTGGATCTTTACCTGATTCACTGGCCGGTTCCGGAAAAATACCTCGAAACCTGGAAAGTTTTACAGGAACTTTATGAGGAAGGAAAAGTAAAAGCGATTGGCGTTTGTAATTGCATGATTCATCACCTGGAAAGTATTAAAGAAACTTGAAGGAGTACAACCGATGCTGCTTCAGAATGAATTCCATCCGAAACTCATTCAACAGGAAATCATAGACTATTGCAAGAAGAATCATATTCAATACCAGGCCTGGTCGCCATTAATGAGAGGAGAAATTCTGGATAATGAATTGATCCATGAAATTGCTGAAAAATATAAGAAATCTGAAGCGCAGGTGGTTATAAGATGGGATCTACAGAAAGGTGTGACAACCATTCCTAAAAGTGTTCACAAAAAACGAATTATTGAAAATGCGGATGTTTTTGATTTTAGTCTAACAGAAGATGAGGTGGGCAAGATCGATGCGCTTGAAGATAATACCCGAACCGGTGATCATCCAGATCACTTTATGGAAGAGATGGATATTTGATAGCCTGAGATCAAATTTTTAGTAAACCTTTTGAAATTTAAAATAAAGCTGTTTAATTTGTATTCCTGAATCGAGATGTGGCGCAGTCTGGTAGCGTATACGCCTGGGGGGCGTGGGGTCGCAGGTTCAAATCCTGTCATCTCGACAATTAAGGTGTCAACGGACATCAAAAAATAGCTAATCTTATGATATACAGTAAATTATATATTTTTAGATATCATAAGATTAGCTTTAATATCAATTCAAAGGTTACCTATTCGGTTACCTAAATTAATATCAATTTTTGACTAAATTGGTAATTCATTAGTGTTGACTTTCGCAACGATTTGACTTTCGTAAAACAAATCGATTATTCACCTAAAGCGAGAGGCTATGCAGACTTCAAAGACTTTTAGTATTCATTTTTGGCTTAATTCAGCCAAGAAAAAAGATGATTTAGAACCAATTTATGCCCGTATTACGGTTGATGGAAAACGTGCTGAGATCAGTTTAAAACGATCTATTTCGGTTACCTATTGGGATACCCGTTCAAAACGCGCAAATTGGAGGATTCCGGCTGGGAAAGCTCTGAATGCCTACTTAGATCAGGTATATGCTGATTTATTAGATTGCCAGAAACAACTTCTCACCGAATCGAAATACGTGACAGCCCAGGCTATTAAAGCAAGGTATCTTGGGGAGGACGAACAACACAAAACTTTACTTCAATTGGTAACCTATCATAATACCAATATGGGTTCCATTCTTAAACCAGGAACTTTAAAAAACTATTTTACCACGGAGCGCTATATTAAACGATATCTGAAGATTAAATTAAAAACCAATGATATTTTTCTAAAGCAACTATCCTATAAATTTATCATTGACTTTGAGCAGTTCCTTCGTAACGGGAAGTCTATCAATCATTCACAACCGCTCCGTAATAATGGGGTGATGAAGCATTTAGAACGTTTAAAGAAGTTGACAAAGTTAGCTCTTCGGTTGGAATGGATTGAAAAAGATCCTTTTTTAAGATTTACCTTAAAGTTCAAAAAGTATGAACGTACATTTTTATCTCAAAGGGAACTGGAAATTCTTGAATCTGCTGAGTTTTCCAAAAAGGTACACCAAAAAACAAGAGATATATTTGTCTTTGCGTGCTATACTGGTTTGTCCTATATAGATGTAAAACTTCTAAACGACAATCATATTGTGAGAGGAATTGATGGTGATTATTGGATTTTTTCAAAGAGAGAAAAGACTGATGAACCTTTAAAGATCCCTTTGCTGGATAAAGCACTGGGAATTTTGAAGAAATATGATCAGGAATTTCATAGTCAGGAGAAGTTGCTGCCTGTATTTTCAAATCAGAAAATAAATGAGTATTTGAAAGAAATTGCTACTGAACTTAAATTCCAAAAAAGACTTTCTTTCCATGCAGCTCGACATACTTTTGCGACCACAGTTACACTTTCTAATGGAGTGCCAATAGAAACGGTATCAAAATTACTTGGACATAGCAAGCTTTCTACTACACAAGTCTATGCCAGGGTAATCGAACAAAAGGTATCCTCAGATATGCGTTCATTACGGAGTAAATTAAATGCAAAGGCCAAAAATGAATCAACCATACAAGATCTCAAGTTGAGACCTGGAAATAATTTTTAGGCCACATCCAGCTGGCATCCTAAAAAATTCGGGAAATGATTATTAATATTTTAAAATCTATCAATTAAATTTCTTATCATGAATAATTCTAACATCCACCACACGCACTTCGAAATTTTGCAACTTATAAAAACCTCTATGGATAAAGTTTATGTGAAGGATAGGTCATCCGCCTTTACCAAATATTATCAAGAAATTTGTTATCACTTAAGAGAAGTTGAACTGAATGCAAGCTTAGTTCATTTAAAAGTGGGGGATTATGTAGTGCTAAATGAAAATTACTTTCTTCAAAAGGATAAAGCGAAAATATTAGGTAAATTTAAGATAATCAATATACGGCCTCACAGAAATAGAAGAGGGGGTATTGGATATAAAATTCATAATATAAAATTCAACTATTCTTATTATGTTTCAAGGAAAGCTATAATCAAATCAACCTCAAGAATGTAATTTTGAAGTTAAGAATTTAGCTATTTCCTCTACATTTTAAATGTATTCCCTTCATTGTAAGAAGCTTGATGACAATTCCCAAGCTTCCGTTGGTTATTCCACCCACCTATTCCCGAGAAAAGTCGGGAAGCTGTCAAACTCTAAAAGATAAACTCAGCACTGGCATTCCCTATTCATACTCTTGAAATCCAGTTCCTTTATATCCTATTAAAAAAGAACTATACATTTTCATAATCCGTTCAGCACATTCCCCTGCATTGCGTTAAATACTTCATTCAGGGCAAAGAGCTTCCCTAAAGAAGTCTTGGACACAACTCTAAAGATTCCGACTCATTACGTTAACCCTGCCTGAAAAACGGCAGGAACACTTCATTCCCAATCTACATCTTTAAAGTTAAGTCCGCTTTATCGGAATTCCAATTAATCATTTGGTGCTACTTCCTATGTTTTGCTACTTCACCAAAGTCTTTAGAATTCACTTCCGCACCCTCACTTTTCTCCCTTTTTTTGATAGCAAAATACCAACATTTGGAAGTTGAACGGACTGCATAAGCCAGTCGTACCTCCTTTTTATAAGTCCTCCTCAATTCCAAATATTGAAACTGTATAAGCAACAAAAAAAGGTAACAGCGAAGGCGCTACGAGAAGTAAATCTAAAATGAACATCATGAAATCATACCATAACATATCAATGGAAGCTACCTCAAAACAAACAAAAAAGGAAAACGCTCCAGATACAAAAAGTAAATCATATAAAAGCAAATACCTGAAAAGTTCAGGTAGCATAGTAACCTTAAATATAATAATCATGAGCACTCTTAGAAATCATGTACAGTTAATTGGAAATGTGGGGCAAGAACCCCAGATCACGAACCTTGAAAGCGGTAAAAAAGTAGCCCGTTTTTCACTCGCTACTAATGAATATTATAAAAATGAGCAAGGCGATAAAGTACAGAACACCGAATGGCACACCATTGTTGCCTGGGGTAAGACTGCTGAAATTGTCGAGAAGTATGCGGGAAAAGGTAAAGAGATTGGAGTTAATGGAAAATTAAAGTCCAGAAGTTACGAGGATAATGAAGGCGTTAAACGCTATGTAACCGAAGTGGAAGCCAATGAAATCCTTTTGTTAGGAGTTAAGAATGGTAATAATTCAACAGATTAATTTTAAAAAATAAGAGGGCGGGTCCTTGCTTACGGTAACGCCCTCTTTTTTCATTACTAACTTTTTAAATATGATAACAATGAAAACTAAAGTTAATGAAATATCGATAAAATATCAGGGGAATTTTAAGATCTCTCAAGCTCCCAAAATAACCTCTTCATTAAGTGCTACCGAACTACTTTTCGATGCTTGGAATAAAAATCAAATTGGCCTGCAGGAATGTTTTAAAATTATGCTGCTCAATAACGCCAATAAGGTGAAAGGCATTTATGAGGTTTCCACCGGTGGCATTACCGGCACCTTAGTAGATTTAAGGCTTGTTTTCGCCGTAATACTAAAAAGCCTAACCACCGCTGTAATTCTTGCACATAACCATCCCTCCGGAACCTTAAGACCGAGTGAAGCAGATAAAAGACTCACCGAGAAAATTATAAATGCGGCAATGCTATTTGATATCAAAGTCCTTGATCATTTAATTATAACCCCGGACGGAAACTACTTCTCTTTTGCCGATGAAGGCTTAATATAAATGCACCTAATTATTTCTAAGAAGATCTGAATTTTTCAGGTCTTTTTTATTAAATCTTTTTTCTCTTTACTTCTAAAACGCGTATCTTTAAAAAGCTGAACTTCAGTATAGACTAGTATATAAGTGAGCCTATTATTTTGACTTTCGCTGCTCACTATATCCAGCAATTTATTTTATAAGAAATCTTGAATTCCAAAAAAATGCCATTGGCGTCGAGCCTGAATTGTATGAAATTTTTGTCCGCCTGGCGGACAAAAAAGGAATAGCAAGAGGGTAACACGCTACGCGATGTTAGCTATTCACTTTTAGTTTTAAAATACTGTTTATCAGTAGTTTAAAAATAGTTTAGGATTTCTGAAATTTTAAATTTGCGGCAAATGGCTTAAAACCTCCAGTAAACAGGCAACAATTTGCGGCAAATTCATTAAAAAAGCGAAAATATGGAGCCTTTTAAGAACATTCGATTTAAGAAAAAAACCGCTGAACGTTTTCAGGAATTTTCCCGTACTCATTTCAAAACCCATTCAGAAGCACTGGCGACCATGCTTGATTTTTTCTTTTATAATGAGATTTCTCCAAAGGAAAGATTAGGTCCTACCGGACGAAAAATAGAAAATTCCTTAAAGAAAAGAATGAATGCAATTATTGCCATTATGAAAGATGTAGAAAAAAATAAAGCAAATCCTACCCTGGCCATTTTACAATCCCTGTTGGAAGGAAATGAACCCAAAAAGAAAACGCTCATGCTGGAGAAGAATAGTTCCCAAATACAAGATCAGAAGAAATATTAAAATTTAAATTATGTATATCACCATTTCAGCTCAAAAATTAGGCGGCACTTTCTCACAGAGTTCAGGTGATTATGTCGATTACCTGGAAAAGGAGAATGATGGGGTGGAACAGGAGGATATGGAACATTTTTTTAATCAATACCGGGAGGGTATTTCTGCCAGGGAGGTGATTCAGGAAATAGATGGAAATACTGCAAAGTTGAAACAAATTGAGCCTAAGTATTATTCAATAACCGTTAGTCCATCCCAATATGAATTAAAAAGATTGCAAAATAGTAGTGAAGATCTTAAGCGCTATACCCGGGAGCTGGTAAAGGATTATGCGTCTTGCTTTAACCGTGAAATTAATGGGAGGGCAATTACAGAAAAGGATATTAAATATTATGCGAAAATCGAACACCAGCGTGCCTTCAAAGGAACTGATCACCAGGTAAAAGAATCAGCCCTATGCGTCCAAAATACTGAAATGCCAGGATGAAATTCAAAAAATTAAGAGTGGGGAAGTAGATGGTAATATACCAAAGCTGGAGAAGAAGATTCTGAGACTGGAGAAGGAAGCACCACATCAGCAAAATGGACAGCGTATTATACAGGGTATGTTAAAGGAAGGTAACCAGAGCCATATCCATATTATCGTAAGCCGAAAAGATATATCTAATTCCTATAGTCTCTCTCAGGGAAGCAAATACAAGGCTTCAGAAGTGGAAATGAACGGGAAAATGGTAAAAAGGGGGTTTAACCGGGATGAATTTTTTTCTAAAGCTGAAAAAACTTTTGACCGCACCTTCCAGTATCAACGAAACTTTGTGGAGACCTATCAGGCCAGGAAGGAATTTATTAAAAACCCGAAAATGTACTTCTCGGCAATTGTAGGTTTACCTACCAGTGAAAAAGCAATTGCAGTTAAGATGTTGAGGGAATCCGGAATGCCTATGATGCCAAAAATACCAACCAATAAGGTGCAGTTGGCTTTAAAAGTAATCAATAAACTAAAACAAGGTTTGGATACGGCAATTCGCTCCGGTTCCATTGGGGTTTAATTTAAAAATTATGTTATGACACTTTTTACTATTATTTCGATTCTTTTAATACTTCACTTCCTTTTTTTCCTAATCTATAAAATCTCCAAATTCGCTTTTGTGATTAATGTGGGAATTAGCTTTTTATTCATATTTCTTCTGACATACCCTGATCTGGATTTTAGCAATATTTCACGACTCCTGCTTTATTATGGTTGTCCGCTGATTTTGGGTAATACAATTCTCTATGTTTTATTCATTTTCTTCGTCTGAGATTTGTTCTTTAACCCAAAGAATATTTTGGTGAAATTTGTAATCGAACCAGTTTTGTCGATAATCAGAATTATCAATTAAATATTTAAAATTTCTAAAAGGCTTAGGTCGGTTTAGCGCAATTACAAGTTTTCCCTGTAATTGTTCTGATTCTATCTTTTCTATAAAATATTCCATTATTCGAAAGGATTGATTGGAATCCATTTGTTCAATCCTAATGTATTCGTTTTTATTATTTTCAATCTTGTCAATTACATCTTGCCAGGGATTTTCTTCATCAAAAAATAGATCTATTTCTTTCGGGTGATATTCAATATTTCCATTTTTCTTGTTTAGAAAACATAAGTGTCCGCAATCAATTAGTTCTGCAATTTCTTTTATGGTTTTGTCGGAGTATTTCATTTTCTTGATATTGGCTTGTGGCAAACGGTCTCGATTATCGCCAGTTGGCGGAGTGCGGGACGCGGATTAGTCGGTTTAGCGGTTTTTATAAATGGTCTCTAAAATAACCATTTTCACCAAGCTACCCGTTATTTGCGGTGAACCGTTTTTGGCAACTGGCCTTTACTTTAGTCTTTCTAGTTTTCCCTTTCTTTTCACTATGTTTTTATAGTCCCATTGAATTTCTATAGATTTTTTGAGCCATTCTTTTAATTTTTCTTTTTCAACTTCTCCAATGGAGTTATAAAAAATGGAAGCATCTTTAAATTTTGTTCCTCTAATGTTTAAATTTTCCTCTTGAAAGTCAGCTCCACTCCAAAACATTAGTCTTAATCCATTTTTTTGTTTGCTATAACCAACAATAGGATTACCATCTAAAAACCAAACGGGGTGTCCATGCCATATTTTATTTTCAGCATCAGTTAGTTCTTCATCTATAAGGCAGGCAAGTAGATTGGAGATTTCTTTATCTTCCAAATCCTGGCTATCATTATATTTTTTAATTTCTGGCTTCATTTTTTTTAGGATTACTCAGAAATTTATTTATCAATTTCATTTACTCTGAAAACTTACTATCCATTCAATACCGAATTTATCTCTAAACATTGCAAAATATGAGCTATCATTATTATCATTAGGTATTTCAATATCTCCACCTTCTGATAAACCTTTAAAAATTCTGGTTGCTTCTTCCTGACTATCTGCGGCAATAGATATTTTAGATCTATTTTCTTTTTCATTAACCTGACCCATACTCTCTGGAACGTCATTTCCTATTAAAAGGTTTTTTCCAATAGGCAGCGTAATTGTCATTAACTTATTTAATTCCTTTTCTTCTACTTGATATTCAGGACTAGAAATTTCTTTGAAGCGGACAATTTTTTGAAAATTTCCACCAAAAACTGATTTGTAGAAATTGAATGCTTCTTCAGCATTTCCATTGAAATTTATATGTGGATTTATTACAGCCATAATTTTGATTTTAGCAATTAATTATCAGTAAGTTGAAACATCACTAAATTATCAAATAATTGTCTTCGTAGTATTTTTAGTTAAGATTTTATTGGCTTGTTGCCAACGGTCTCCTTTACTTCGCTTATTAATAAATATACCTTTGAGATGAAGAAGGAGGAGAACTAAAACGGTCTCGAGATTACAGATCCACTAGCCGTAGGAGTCCTCCATTCTTCATACGGGCAGCAAGAACCATTTGGAATACCAGGTCTTATTATGGACCCGTTAAAGGAGTTAGTTAATGCGCCCTTCAAATAATAATTTTTTAAAAATATGAAAAATTACCAAGAAGTAATCGGAATTGATGTTTCAAAAAACAAGTTAGATGCCTATGCTTACAATCGTAGTTCCCATCGGGAGTTCAGTAATGATATTGTGGGTTATAAAGCCTTGTTGAAATGGGCTAACGGTAAGGAACAAAAAGTGTTTTTCTGTTTTGAGAATACGGGTCATTATTCCTTGAAGTTAGCGTTGTATTTATCTTCAAAGAAGCGGGTATATGTACAGGAAAATCCTGTGGTAATCAAACGTTCTTCCGGAGTGATCAGAGAGAAGAATGACGTGGTAGATGCCATGATGATTGCCAGGTATGGCTGGCTTCACCGTGAGGAGCTTTCCCCAAGTGAGCTGAAAGATAATGAACTATTGGAAGTAGGCAGGTTGCTGGCTTTACGTGATCAGCTGGTTCGTAGTCGTACGGGATTGAAGAATACCCTTTCAGAGCTAAAGAAGTTGCTCAGCAGCAGTTCTACGGATACCTGTTGCAAAACGCTTGTAAGCTCTATTACCCACCTGACATCTCAAATAAATAAAATAGAGAAGCAACTAAAATCACTTATAAAGACTTCTGAGGCATTATCGCAAAATTATAAGTTGATCACTTCATTAAAAGGTGTGGGTTTAGTGGTAGGCGCCCAGTTGCTTTATCACACCAATAATTTTGAACGCTTTGATAGCTGGCGACAATTCTCCAGTTATTGTGGTACAGCTCCGTTTGGTCATAGTTCGGGAAGTAGTATTCACAAAAAGCGAAAATGCCACCCGATGGGAGATCGGCAAATGAAGAGCCTGCTTAGCATGGCGGCCTGTACCGCCATTCAATATGACAGTGAATTACGGCAGTATTATAAGAAAAAGCGGGAGGAAGGGAAGTTAAAGATGATTGCACTGAACAATGTCCGCAATAAACTATTATCCAGGGTGTTTGCCGTGGTAAAGAGAGGAACTCCGTATGTGGAATTACAAAAATTTGCAGCCTGAAAAATTAGTACAAAAAGCTTGGATTTAACCTTGGAATACGGTTAACACAAGTTGCGGGAGTAGGGAAGCGGACTTGTCGGTTTAAGTATTTTCTTACTTAGGATACTAAATTACACTTTTTCGGCAATACCCGTTATTTGTGATAACCGTTGTTATGCTGCGTTTTTCTACAAATCTTTCTTTAACTTTTTTGGATCCTGTCGTGTATCAAATAAGGTAAGAATTTGAATTTCATTATCATTAAACTCGTAATAAAGAGTGGTGTGTTTAGTAATAACACATTTTCTTAATCCATTTTGTTTATCAGATTCCGGAAAACTTTCTGGCTGATGTCTAATAAATTCAACATTCTTATCGAGCTTTTTAATAAAGTCAGATTTCACTTTGTAAGACCATTCTTCAAGTAGATATGTAAAAAGCATTTCTAATCTTTTCTCAGCTATTTGAGAAATTATGATTCGTCTACTCATTATCTATGTTTGCTCATAAATGATTCGTAGTCTGAAGATTTACCTTCCTTTATTTGTTTTTTAGCTGTTTTAATTTCATTCTTTTGGGCCGAAGAGAGTTCATCCCAGAAATCAGCAGTTTTCTCTTTCTTAAAAATCTGCTTAATAGATTGAATAATCTTAGGATTGTTAGTGTTCAATAACAATTTCGCCAATTCTATTTTTTCAGCTTGAATATTCATCTTTAATTCATTTGTAACAAAAATAAGGATTATTGATTTAATTAAGTTCTTATTTCGATGTTTTTAAATGCAGCATAACTAACATTACAATTTTGGTTACGAAAACATTAAAATTATTAATAAAAGATTGTCAGAATATTTGAAAATACTAAGTCCTTTTTACCCCTTGCTAATGATGGAAAGATCAAGATTAAATGAATTTTTGACAAATCTACATTTGTATTTTTGTCAGTTGTAGCGTATTCTATAATTCGTTCAATTACTTCTATCATTAGATTGCCTTTGAAAATCAATTTTCTATCTAACAATTTGAATCAAATGCAATATACCGTGTAACAGTAATTACAAATCTCTCTATAATTTAAAATTCATGTTGAATTTCTAATTAATAATTGTGCACTAACGGTCTCCTTTACTTCGCTTATTAATAAATATACCTTTGAGATGAAGAAGGAGGAGAACTAAAACGGTCTCGAGATTACAGATCCACTAGCCGTAGGAGTCCTCCATTCTTCATACGGGCAGCAAGAACCATTTGGAATACCAGGTCTTATTATGGACCCGTTAAAGGAGTTAGTTAATGCGCCCTTCAAATAATAATTTTTTAAAAATATGAAAAATTACCAAGAAGTAATCGGAATTGATGTTTCAAAAAACAAGTTAGATGCCTATGCTTACAATCGTAGTTCCCATCGGGAGTTCAGTAATGATATTGTGGGTTATAAAGCCTTGTTGAAATGGGCTAACGGTAAGGAACAAAAAGTGTTTTTCTGTTTTGAGAATACGGGTCATTATTCCTTGAAGTTAGCGTTGTATTTATCTTCAAAGAAGCGGGTATATGTACAGGAAAATCCTGTGGTAATCAAACGTTCTTCCGGAGTGATCAGAGAGAAGAATGACGTGGTAGATGCCATGATGATTGCCAGGTATGGCTGGCTTCACCGTGAGGAGCGTTATTTTCTAACGGTTTTATGTTATTAAACTCTTTCTCTTTTATATATCTTTCCTCTTCTAAATCATAATCATCTTGTAATCCCAACCAAAATTTAGCTGATGTTCCAAAATATTTTGAAAGGCGAAAGCTGTATCAGCAGTTATTCTTCTTTTCTTTTTTATGATTTCACTTATTCTTGTCTGCGGAATAAATGTTTCTTTGGAAAGTCGATATGCAGTAATTTCCATTGGATCTAAAAATTCCTCTTTTAATATTTCTCCAGGATGTATGTTATCAAGTTTTTTCATTTTTCTATTTTTTTAAATTTAATGGTAGTCAATAATTTGTACATCAAAAGCATTGTCATTTTCCCATTTGAACATTATTCTCCATTGTTTATTAATTCTAATGCTATGAAAACCTTCTAAATTCCCACTCAACTTTTCTAAATGATTAGCTGGAGGGATTCTTAAGTCATTTATATTTTGAGCATTATTTACCATCTTAATTTTCTCCTAGCTACATTTTGAATATTAGCAGGAAGCTTTCTTGATTGGATTCCATTCCAAATTTTGTCAGCTTCTTTGTCTGCAAATGATTTTATCACAAATAAGTTTGTTTTACGTTACTAACGTCAAACCGTATTAAGTATAAAAATTGAAAGTTCAAAGCTACGAAAAAAACTTGATGCTACCTAACGGTTTCCGGTTATCGCCAGTTGGCGGAGTAAGGGACGCGGATTTGTCGGCTTAGTATTGGTTTGTTGGTCCTAGTTTCTAAAATTACTTTCTTTCTAACACTACCCGTTATTGGCGATGAGCATCAATGAAAAAGCAGTAATCGGTTATCTTTAAAATTCACTAAAACATTAAAGATATGGAAACCCGAGTTACTGCCTTCCCAAAGTTATTCATTGGCCTTGATATCCACAAATCTAGTTGGAAGATTCACTGTAGTACTGATCTTTTTTCCGGTAAATCCTTCAGTATGGAGCCACATTGCGAGATCCTTTATAAATATGTCCAGAAGCATTACCCGGATCACCAGGTTAGTATTGCTTATGAAGCGGGCTGCTTTGGCTATGCCGCCCACCGGAAGTTTGAATCTTTTGGTTGGTATTCGCTAGTAGTAAACCCTGCAGATATTCATCGAAAAGGTAAGGAGCAGTACACGAAGACCGATCGTATCGATGCCCAGCTGATTAGCCGAGAACTCAAAGATGGTCGTCTGGAGAGTATTGCCATTGTTGAGAAGGAACGGGAGTGTTTTCGAAGCTTATTTAGAAGACGGTATAGTCTTAGTAAAGATCTTCGTCGTATTAAAAGCATGATCAAGATGCAACTCCTGTATTTTGGAGTAAAGCTTCCTCGGGAATTCGATAACGATCATTGGAGTCATGCCTTTCGTAATTGGTTAGAAGTTCAGGAATTCTCTCATGGGACGGCTAACGAGAGTCTTGCTAGCAAACTTCGGAGTTTTCGATTTCTTGATCAGGAGTTCCGGCATATCTCAAATCAATTGAGAGCTTACGCGCGCAAGCACTATAAAAAGGATTATTATTTGCTAAAGAGTGTTCCTGGGATAGGAGGGATTGTAGCAGCTGGTATTCTAGCCGAATTAGGTGACCTGCGACGTTTCAATACCCTGAAGCATCTGGCTGGTTATGTTGGAATAGCACCTGGGATCTATCAGAGTGGGACTACTTCTCGAACCACCGGGATGACCCCCAGGGCTCAGCGTTTAATGCGATCCTATTTTGTAGAAGCCTCTTGGCAGGCTGTACGAACAGATCCTATCATGCAGGCCTATTACCGTAAGCATGTTGGAAAAGATAGTAAGAAGATTATCATAAAGGTGGCCCATAAATTACTGAGTCGGACTTTAGCAGTTATAAAAACAGAAACTCCTTATGAAATAGGAGTGGTAGCATGAAAATAATATAAATGACCAAGCCCTAGACAAACTTATCCTGTATCACACAACAACGGTGGTGACCATAGTGGATCACATTTTTATGAGCAAGTGGACAGGATTATATAACCGGAATCATAGCGATGCAGGTGGCGTTTCAAAAGAAAATGACCACAAATAGGAGCCCGGGCAGGTTATTAAGTATTGAATTATTGACAAGCAACTCGAGGAGTGAAAAGGCTTGTCAACCAATTCAACACTACAAAATCATCATCATAATGAGATAAGAGAAATTAAAATATTAAATTTGAGAGAAGCGATTATTGCTTTTCATAGGAACCGTTGTTGTGCGCAGTGTTTTACTGTTAATGTTCATCTAATTATGAATTTCTACATTTTCCTATTTCAAGTTCATAATGATTATCGATTTATTGATTCTTTGCATTTCTAAATCGTAAGCATATCTTCATTTTAAATCTCATAAATGCAGAGTTTATTGTAGATATACTTGGTCTATTATGAATTCATGTTTTAGGAATTTATATTCTAAAATTTCTATTTCTTAACATTTCATTTGCATCAAAATTTATATACTTCATTTTTAAGGTTTAGTTTCTGGATAAATTACTGAAGTTTAAATTCTTAGTTTCAAATTAATTATACATTTAGCATTTTACAAATTATATCTTATAAATATCAAAGTTCTCAATTATGTCATATGGATCAATTGTTTATTGACATAATTTATTCATCTAAATTTGTACATTTTAAGTTATGATTTGAATATGTCATTTTTAAATCAAGTCCATTTTAAATGCTTGTTCTAGTTATTCTAATGTTTTAGATTTTTAAAATTAATTATATTATCATTTGGATTTAAAATATTTAATTCTTGATAGAAAGCTTTTAAAAATCAATTTTTTCTCAGTGATTTTCCTAATAAATATCTTGAAATAATTTCAAATGAATTAATATATTTCATAAATTTTTATTGTTCAGAATTTTTTAAAGCTTGCGCACAACGGTCTCCTTTACTTCGCTTATTAATAAATATACCTTTGAGATGAAGAAGGAGGAGAACTAAAACGGTCTCGAGATTACAGATCCACTAGCCGTAGGAGTCCTCCATTCTTCATACGGGCAGCAAGAACCATTTGGAATACCAGGTCTTATTATGGACCCGTTAAAGGAGTTAGTTAATGCGCCCTTCAAATAATAATTTTTTAAAAATATGAAAAATTACCAAGAAGTAATCGGAATTGATGTTTCAAAAAACAAGTTAGATGCCTATGCTTACAATCGTAGTTCCCATCGGGAGTTCAGTAATGATATTGTGGGTTATAAAGCCTTGTTGAAATGGGCTAACGGTAAGGAACAAAAAGTGTTTTTCTGTTTTGAGAATACGGGTCATTATTCCTTGAAGTTAGCGTTGTATTTATCTTCAAAGAAGCGGGTATATGTACAGGAAAATCCTGTGGTAATCAAACGTTCTTCCGGAGTGATCAGAGAGAAGAATGACGTGGTAGATGCCATGATGATTGCCAGGTATGGCTG